>OZ248379.1:0-25758 GCA_965234425.1 Flavobacterium neuenschwanderi (SeqCode)
GTAGCGACAGTACATCCATTTCCAGAGGTTGTGATAGTATAGCTAAGTGGTAAAACAGCAGATGCAGTAGGACTTCCTGAAATAGTAAGGATTGTTCCCGATACTAAGAATGTTACTCCAGTTGGTAAACCTGTTACTGTTGCACCTGTTGCACCTCCACCAAGGGTGTAGGTAATATCTGTAATGGCAGTTCCAGCACAAGTTGTTTGTGTTTCTGTAGCAACAGCGGAACTAAGAGTTAGGGTGTGTAATGGATTTACGGTAATCGTTCCACTATCTGTAGCGAAAGGAGTACACGTATTTCCAGAGGTTGTGATAGTATAGCCAAATGGCAAAACAGCAGATGTAGTTGGGGTTCCTGAAATAGTAAGGATTGTTCCCGATACTAAGAATGTTACTCCTAAAGGCAAACCTGTTACTGTTGCACCTGTTGCACCTCCACCAAGAGTGTAGGTAATGTTAGTAATGGCAGTTCCAGCACAAGTTATTTGTGTTTCTGTAGCAACAGCGGAACTAAGAGTTAGGGTGTGTAATGGATTTACGGTTATGGTTCCACTATCTGTAGCGAAAGGAGTACACGTATTTCCAGAGGTTGTGATAGTATAGCCAAATGGCAAAACAGCAGATGTAGTTGGGGTTCCTGAAATAGTAAGGATTGTTCCCGATACCGAAAATGTTACTCCTAAAGGTAAACCTGTTACTGTGGCACTTGTTGCACCTCCACCAAGAGTGTAGGTAATGTTAGTAATGGCAGTTCCAACACAAGTTATTTGTGTTTCTGTAGCAACAGCGGAACTAAGAGTTAGGGTGTGTAATGGATTTACGGTAACTTGAATTAATTGAAAAGGTCTGCAACCTGGGTCAGTTGGTGTTGGATTTGCAACAGCGTAAACATAATATATTGCAGCAACATTAGGCAAAGACCCAGCAGCTCCCAATGCAGGTAAAGTGTATGAAGCTACTCCAGCCGCAGGTGTTACATTGCTTAAAAGCGTTCCTAAAGTGTACATAGCGGTTCCCAATTGTGGTGCATTATAATAAACAAATTTAATAGAATTTGCAGCTGTAAAAGTTGTATTTACAGATATTGGGGTTGGAGTCCCATTAATACAAAGTGATTGACTTACAGATGGAGTTAAAATAGTAGGACAAACAACAGCTGGACAAGCAATAGAGCTTTGTCCAAAACAAGTTCCTGCAGGACCAGTAGGAGTTACTCTTATAGTAACAATTGCCCCTGAAGTTAATCCTGTAACATCTAAGGTATAAGTAGTTCCAGTCAAAGTGGGTGTCCCAGGATTAAATGTACCCGCCCCAATTTGATAGGAAACAGTATAGCCAGTAGCATTTGTAACTGCTGGCCAAGTAAATTGAACAGAATTTATCGTTGAAGTACCACAACTAATGCTTGGTGTTAAAACGGGGTTAATAGTTACAGTAGCAATACTAGTATCAGTACATGTACCACTACCTAAAGTATAAGTGAATGTTGAAGTAGTTGCCCCAATTGCAGGAGTGAAAGTTCCTGTTCCAGTAACAAAAGTTCCACCAGAACCAGTAGATTTTGTCCAAGTTCCGCCTGCAGCTTCTCCAGTAATTAAGTTGGATAGTGAGATTGCTGCCGCACTGTTTTCACAAACGGTAGTACTACCATCAGTTCCTGCGCTAACTCCAGTAACGGTAACTGTTTTAGTGGCTGTACCAGCACAACCATAGCCATTATCCCATGTATAAGTTAAAGTATGTGTTCCGGGACCTGCAACGGATGGATTGAATATTCCATAACCAGAACCAATATAGGTTGCTGCCTGACCTAATTTAACATTTGTGATGCCAGGACCAGAAAAAACAGCAGAACCTTTTATAGTATTTGGAGCTAAAGTAATAATCATCCCACTGCTAAATACACCCGAATATAAAACAGCACCTGTTGCATTGTCAGTAATGATAACAATACTTCCTACTCCAAAATCCGTACCTGAAAGTTGGATTTGATATTGGTAACTAGGTACACAGTAAGTAAGTGTTATTTGAGGAAAAACACTAACAAAACTACCTGCTGCCCCTTCTTTAACAAGTATATTACTATAAGTAATCATTCCTGCACCATCACCAATTTTAAATCCAGGTTCTATGTAAGTACCCACTACTGAAATAGGATCTGCTTTTATACCATAGTTGGTGTTATTTGAACAAGATAAATTTGCTGCGGTAGGAGTAATGGTATTCCAGCTATAACTAACAGTTGGTGCAGTAACGGTAACATTTTTTGTTCGAGTTAGAAAACAATGGTTGATTCCTGTTAATCCATTATCCCAAGTATAAGTAATGGTGTGTGTACCAACTCCTGCAACAGCGGGGTCAAAATATCCTAAACCTCTATCATCAGTAAAATCTTCAGGTAAATTTGGGATTAATCCATTTGTAACTCCTGCACCAGTATAAGATCCATTACCGCTTGGGAAAACTAAAATTGATTTTGTAGATTCTACACCTCCTGTAATTATCCAATTTCCAGAAGTTAGTATATTTCCAGAAATAATATCTATTATGGTATAAGCATAAGTACCTGTGCCGAGATTTGTTTTATCAAGAGAATAATAAGCTCCTGATGGTCTTAAAAAATAATTTAAAACGTCATTGCCAGGAGTTACGGGTAGTATTTCAACAAGTTGGTTGGCTGAGTTGTATCTCATTACTTGTAATGAATTCAAATTGCCGATGGTAGCCGTCAATGTGATTTTTACTACTGGGTAAGGCAGTCCAGCATCAAACGTAGTAGGCCAAACATTTGGACCTAGAAAAACTTTAGCATCCGAACAAAGAAAATTTGTTTTTGTAATAGGATTATTCAACGATACATCATCAAACATTTGAATTTGATAATCTTGACAGGTTATTGGCACTACTACAGGAACAACATTGTAATAACCTATACCATATAAATCATAGTTACCAGGTAAACCATTACAAGAAGTACCAGATACAGTTACAGTGAAGCATAACACGTAATTACCAGGTGATAAACCATTCCATTCGGGGTTAAATCCACTTGCAACTCCAGCAGCGTTTGTAACTGATGGAAGAATAGTTGCTCCGCATGTAGAACTTTTGAGTTGATATGCAAAATTAGAAGCACAATAAGGAGCAGGTGGGAAGCCGGTAGTAGGGGCATTTGATAATTGTTTAAATCCTAAAACGGTTGAACCTACAGCAACAGTAACAGGTACACAAACAGTAATAGATTGACCTGCGGTTAAAGGGGTCAATCCCAATTGATCACCAGCAGTATTTAACGCGGTTGTTATTCCTGTTTGTCCTAAAGCAGCTGTTGTAGCCGTAATTGATGAGGCAGAGCAGGTCGCAGTTGCACAAGTAGTACATCCCGTAACTATGCTGTTATTATAAATCCAAACAAAATTATCGCTAATACTGATGCAAGTAGCATCATTTACGGTTATGGTAACACAGAAGTTATATTGAGTGTTAGGTAATACAGTATAGGTAAAACCATTTCCGAAAGGTGTGGCACCTGTATTAGCAAGGGGAGTTGTACAGCTTCCAACTTGTGCCACTTGATACGTTCTAGTAAAAGTACACCCACTACCATTTAAGGTATGTAAAGAATTAATCGCATTTACAAAACCTACGGAAGTCTCAGTAGCTCCTGTGGTATAAGCCCAACAAAATTGTTTAACAGTACCATTAGGTGAACTTATAACTGGTGAAAAAGTATGTGCAGCTACTAAACTTGCTGCGTTGTTATAGTCAGTTTGGGCAGTTGTTGCATTCGTAAAATGAGCACCACCACATGCGCCAGCACCATCAGTACAAGCACACGTTGAAGCTGCAATCACAACCGTTGCCGTTGTAGTTCCACAAGCTGTTGTAGCCGAAACTGTATAGGTGCCTGGTGTACTTGTACTTGGAGTTATTTGTCCATTACTGCTAATACTTAATCCAGCAGGAGTTGCTGTATAGGTTCCCGCAGTAGCAGGCGAACCTGTAATTGTTGTAACAAGTGTTGCTGGAGCAGTGGTTGCTAAAGTTGTTGAACTCGTTGGATAACCAATTGTTGTGGCTGCACCGCTATTTACAGTTACAGTAATGTCTTGTGTATTTGTTGTAATGCCGTCAGTAATTGTTGCTCTATAAATAGTTGTTGCTATTGGCGATACTGATATAGAAGTTGTTCCACTTGTAGTTGTAGCTATTATAGAATTGGTGGTCATATTTGTTATAGTTAATGTAGATGTTTTAGGGGTAGCTACCACCACGTTATCTAACCCCCAATTATCATAAGTAGGTCCCGTGCCTAATTCTTGATGCCATCTAAATTTTGTATTATTGGTTTTAGCTGCTGTTGGAATTGGAATAATAATATTTCTCCAAGATTCAACAAAACGACCTGTTCCAGGATAATAAGAGCCAAAACTATTTTCATTATCATCTCTTGGAAACAGATAATCAAACGTTATCCATGTCGTACCACCATTAAGTGAGTATTGAATATAAACTCCTTCGGCAGTACTACCACTAAAATTTATATCTGGTCCCTCGCAAGGTGACGCTCCAGCTTGAACAGCTTGTCGGTAATCAAAAGAAATAGTTCCGCCATTGCTTACGTCTAATCCACTCGAAGCTAATGATCTTGGATATGCTACATTTGACATCCATAAATAAGTTGATGAATGTGCCACTCCGTCAAAACCTGTAGTTGCGCAAGTGGGATTTGTAAATGTAGCCGTTACTGATGTTGCCCAACCAGTCCCGATATTTCCCAAATTAAAGTCATTATTTAAAGGTAAAGAAAAAAGAGCTCCTGTTGCATTTAATAAACTTGAACCTCCAGGGCAAATTGAATTTGGGGTTGCCGTTATATTTAAACTACTTCCAGAAGTTGAAAAAGGTTTGTATGTTTTAATAATTGCTGCAAAACCAACAGCAGTAGTTGCATAATTATTTGTAAATTTTATTGTAAGTGCACCAGTAGCATTTGATGCAGCAAAAATACCAGGGTTTGTTACCGCTGCTATTCCATTAATAGAATTAACTCTCAATCCACTACTTGCTGGAGATGTGCTGAAATCTCCTGTGATTTTAGCTAATTGATTAGCTGCTACAGTTGTACCATCATAAATCTCTACAAAATCTCCCAGATTATTTCCACTATAGTGAGTTTTAAACAAAGTAAAATCAAGATAAACCATTTCTCCAGCAACAGCAGGTGTCAGAGTAATAGTGTAACTAGTGTTTGTGTCATTGCCGACAACACCTCCAGCGTCATAAAAATTATCTCCATCATTAACCGAAACCGTTCCTCCCTGACTTATTGATATGTTTTGTTGTGAATAGGAAGTGTAAGAAAGTAGTAAAACTACTAAGCTAAATAGAAATGATTTTGTGTAGGTATTCTTCATATTATGAATTAGTTTTTTTGATGTTACTACTCTTTATTAGATAAAGTAAAACGGTTTTCACCTGTTTGTTTTAATGTTTTATGGTTTGTAAGAATAAAAAGTTGCACCAAATTTAATTTTTTTTTACCAATAAAAAAAGTATTAAAATATAAATAAATAGCTTTTCTGATTTAAATAATAAGTATATTTTAAATAAAAATTACATCTTAATTATTTGATAGTAAATAATTTAATTTAATTTTTTTTAAAAAAATAGTAGGAAGTTAGAATAAGTACCTTTTTTATGAAATATCAATTTTTTGTAATAAAAAAAATCCTTATTTCATAGAAATAAGGATTTTTATAAAGATTTAAATATTTTTATTTTACTATTAAAAACTCAGAACGTCTGTTTTTCAAATGTTCGTCTTCGGTACATTTCACACAATTAATTTTAGGTTCATTTTCTCCGACTCCAACTCCAGAAATTCTACTTTTATCAATGCCTTGAGAGATTACATATTGCACCGTCGATTTCGCTCTTCTATCTGATAATTCTAAATTGTATTTCGCACTTCCACGACTGTCTGTGTGCGCTTTTATGAATATAACTAAATCTGATTTTTTATTCATAACCCTAACCAATTTGTCCAATTCCGTTGCCCCTTGAAGCGTTACATTACTTTTGTCATATTCAAAATAAATATCTTGCAAAATAACTTCTTTTTCTGTAACCACCACTTCCACCGGTTTTAATTTGATTACAACTGGCACTTCAGGAACACTTGTTTTCGCAATTTCTTGTGTTTGTATTTCATAGCCAGGCTTGGAAACTTGAATTATATAGAGTTTATCACACGGTAATTTAGTATTGAATTGTCCTTTTGAATTCGAAGTATTTTTAAGAACTATTTTATTGTTTTCTAAAACTATAATTTCTGATTCTGGAATTACAGCTCCAGTCACAGCATCAATGACTAAAGTCGATATGTTTAAATTACAAATTAAATTAGCCAAATAAATATCATCTTGCCCAGTTCTGTTACTTGAGAAAAAACCTACTTTTTTTGAGTTATTATAAGTAAATGCAAAATCATCTTTTTCTGAATTTACGGGTTTTCCAGCATTAATTACTTCTTTGTTTTTTGATAAATCAATATAAAAAACATCTAAACCTCCAAAACCATTATGCGAATCAGAAGAAAAATACAATCGGTTATCGTCACTAATAAAAGGAAAACTTTCTCTTCCTTCAGTATTAATTTTGGTGCCCAAATTTTCGGGTGTTCCATAATTATCATCTCCATTTATGGCTACTTTCCAAATATCTACACCACCAATTGAACCTGGCATATTAGATGAAAAATACAAGGTTTTTCCATCTTTACTCAAACTCGGATTGCTCGTAGAAAACTCTTTACTATTAAATGGTAAAGGTTGAATATTCCCCCATTTACCTTCTGTTTTTGTAGCTTTAAATAAATTAATATTGCTAAATTTTAGTTTTTTAGCGGCATCTTTTACATATAATTTCTCTCTAAAACTTTCACTTGCAAAATAAACGGTTCCTCCATCGGCACTAATCGCCAAAGGACCATCGTTGTATTTTGAATTTAATTCATCAACAGGAACTGCTGCGCTAAAAGTGTTGTCTTCATTGTAAATTACTTTATAAATATCAAGAAACGGTTCATCATTCCAACCATATTTCTTTTTTTCCATATTTCTTGCAGATGCAAAATACAATGAATTATCATTAGATAAAACGGCACCAAAATCAGATTTATCGCTATTGATGTCAATCGTTTTTATATCAAATAATTTTTCTTGAACATTTAAATTCTTAAGATAATTGGGTTCTTTTTTGAATGATTTTGCCCGTTCGTCATTAGGAGCTAAACTTCCAAATTTTGCCAATTGCACGTCTGCTTCAGCATAATTTCCATTTGCTTTAAGCATTTGCGAATAGCGATAATAGGTTTCTGCATCCTGATTTTCTTCAACCACTTTTGCATACCATTTGGCAGCCTCTACGGTATTAAAAATATTGAAATAACTGTTTGCCAATTGTTTACAAACGTAGTTGTCAGTCATTCCTTTGTCCACTAATTTTAAATACTCTATTGAAGCATCTATATATTCGTAACGATTGTATAATTTATCTGCGGTTTCTGTTTTTCTGTTTTGTCCAAAAACAACCGAGCTAAGAATTATAAAACTTAAAGAAAGGTAGGTGTTTTTCATTTTTTTTATGTTTTTATATTAGAAGAATCGAGCAGAACTTGATACTTTTTTTGAAAAATTAATATCGTATAATAATATAATTTCGTGTGAGGAAGTGGTACTTACTTTTAAATCAGACATCAGATGATCATAAGCATATCCAATACGGAGATTAGGATTAATTGCGAAATTTATCATAGTTCCAAAGGAATCTTCTAATCGGTAGGTTATCCCAAATTCTAATTTGTTATTTAGCAATGCATTCATAGAAGCATCAATTGAAACGGGTGATTTAAAAGATGATTTTGCCATTGCGAAAGGTTTCAATTTGAAATTTGGATTTATTGTAAAAACATATCCACCTGTGATGAAGTAATGTTTTTCTTCGGTACCAAATTTACGTCCGTCGAAATCTAAATATTTTGCTTTCATAAAATTGGGAACAGAAGCAGCTATGTAATATTTATCGGTATAATAGAATATTCCTGTACCAATATTAAAGAATGAACTGTTTGTATTTTCAGCAAAAGCTGGGTCATTTGCATCAGGCACGTGAGTATAAACTTGGCTAAATAAATTTACTTTATGAAAAGTAGCTCCTGCTTTTATTCCAAATGCTATTTTGTGTTTTTCCCCAAGATTTATAGTATAAGAAAAATCACCATAAATATTTTGTTCATTTACTGGTCCAATTTGATCTGAAATAACAGACAATCCTAGACCAACATTTTTACCGATTGGTGAATGACCAAAAAAGGTAAAAGTGGACGGAGCACCTTGAATATTAACCCACTGTTTTCTATACAAAAGCCCTGTGGATAAAGCATCTTTGGAACCTGCATACGCTGGATTTAGAATACTCATATTGTACATATACTGCGTGTATTGCGGATCTTGTTGTGCTTGAGTTTTTATGCAACTCAACACAATTACTACTGTTATTAAAACTACTTTTTTTATCATTTTATTATGTTTTTGGAAGTTATACCAATTGTTACTATTTATCAGTTCAATTAGGTACATTACCACCGTTCATATTATTTAGTTCAATTTAAATTGTACTAATTTTTATATAACTAGTGGTATTGTACCTTATTAAAGAATTATTAATATTCACTGTTTTTATAAACCCATCCTACTTTGACAGATTTATTTTGAAATTCAATGATGTAATAATAAGTACCATCGGGTAATTCTTGACCATCATTGGTTTGACCAGCCCATTCGTTAACATAATTGGCTTTGCGATACATTTCCATTCCATATCTATTGAATATTTGTAAGTTTTTGACTTTGAAATTACTCAAATCAAAGTTATCATTTAAGTCGTCGTCATTTGGTGAAATTCCATTTGGTATTCCACAATATGAATTGTCAACAATTACTGAAAAATCTTCGGAACATCCATTTTTAGTAATTCTTACAATATAAGTTCCTTCAACAGAAATTACTAAAGAGACAGAACTTCCAATATTTTGAGACATATTCATAGCGTTAAACCATTCATACGTCAAACCAATTTCTGCATTTAATGTAGTTGCGGTTATCGTATAATCAGTTCCATCACATTCTTCAAATAGTATTACGTTAGGAATTTCTGTTACCGCAACGGTTACCATTAATCGGGTATCGCTTTCGCAAATTCCGATAGTTTGTGTAGCGTAATAGTTTCCTGAAATTAATAAATCAGTGCTTGAAAGTACTATTGCACTTGTTGCTGTTGCATACCAAATAATTCCAGTTCCAGTTGCTGATAAACTCGCTACTGTTGGTACTGCAAGAGCACAAAAAGCTTGTGTAGTAGCTCCAGTAGGGGCAATAGGAGTTATAGGTTGTGTATTTACTATTGCATTAGCTGAAGCAAAAGATGTACAACCTGATGCGTTAGTTACAGTAAATGTATACGTTTGACCTGCTGTCAAACCTGTAACTGTTCCCGTCGTTCCTGTACCTGTAGCACTTCCTGATGGTGAACCTGTTACTGTCCAAGTTCCAGTTGCTGGCAATCCAGATAAAGCGACACTTCCAGTTGCTAAAGCACAAGTTGGTTGTGTTATTGCACCAACAATTGGAGCAGTAGGAGTTACAGGCTGAATGTTAATTGTTGCATTAGTAAGCGAAAGATTAGATGTACAACCTAAATCATTAGTTACAGTAAAAGAGTACGTACCTGTAGGCAATCCACTAAAAGTAGTTGTCAATCCGATTCCTGTAGTTGTAAATCCACTAGGAATTGTATTTACTGTCCAAGTTCCAGTTGCTGGCAATCCAGATAAAGCGACACTTCCAGTTGCTAAAGCACAAGTTGGTTGTGTTATTGCACCAACAATTGGAGCGGCTGGTTGTATTCCTGTTACATCCCAAGCACATGAAGTAGTGTTGAAATTTGCTGACTCATAACATGCTAATGTTGGTTGAACTGGCTGTGTACCTGTTACATCCCAAGCACACGTTGTCGTGTTAAATGTAAACGTATCCCAACAGTTCACTAATGCAGGTTGCGTAGGTTGTGGCGTGTTGTTATTTACCCAAGCACACGTTGTCGTGTTAAATGTAAACGTATCCCAACAGTTCACTAATGCAGGTTGCGTAGGTTGTGCATTTGTAACAACTGTACTTGTACTTGTTGTAACACTACAAGCCCCACTTGAAACGATACAATAATAATATAATGTCCCCACTGTATTGCTTGGTGGAGTGAAAGTTGGATTTGTTTCTAAAGAGATTAAAGCGCCACCTGAATTACTATTTGTTGTGTTTGAATACCATTGATAGGTTAAAGCTGTTCCAGTTGCAGTCACGGATATTTGTGTTGCAGTTGAATTCAAACAATTAGTTTGTGTGGTTAATGGCCAAACTGAAATTACTGGATTGGTGCAACTAGCAGCTGATAAAGTAAAATCTGCAGTATAATTACCGCAAGAATTATTTATATATTGTGTTTTTGCATCCAATACACAATCTCCAGTTTCAGAACCAGTATAACTGTAGTACGTTTCTAAAGTGTAGGTGCCATTTGCATAAGCGGTTAGGTCTATTGCTTGCGTAACGATACTCCATTTCTTGTCATTAGTATTACAAGGACCTAAGCCATCTGTAAATACTGCTCCACTACAAGTTGCCTTTTGAGGAAGTGTAAAAGAGTTAAAAGTAGGATTTGCTGGACGAGCTCCTGTTGGGTAAACTACCCAATAAAATAATGGAAAGTCACATACATTTCCTAAACCGTTTTCCCAAGTTTTAATTTCTGCTCCAGTCAATTTTAATAAACCAGAACTGGAAACAAATGTTCCTAAATTTCCAGAGAAACTTGCCGGATTTCCCGGACCTATTAAATCTGCTCCTGCTCCAGAAGTATTTTTAAACTCAGAAACGGCATTTGTAGTAATGTTAACAGCTGAAGCAAAATCTCCAAAATTTGTTGCGAGAGGAGTAGGTGCTACGGTAACAGTAAATTCACACGATGAAGCATTTCCATTGGCATCGGTAACGGTCATTGTAACAGTATGAGGACCAGCTGTCAAAACCACACCTGGCAAGGGAGATTGAACGATGGTTGTGGTACAATCATCAAAAACAGAAACTTCTGCACGATAATCGGGTAAGGAA
The DNA here is from genome assembly GCA_965234425.1 of Flavobacterium neuenschwanderi (SeqCode). Lineage (GTDB taxonomy): Bacteria > Bacteroidota > Bacteroidia > Flavobacteriales > Flavobacteriaceae > Flavobacterium > Flavobacterium neuenschwanderi. Next base: position 11,232 of record OZ248379.1, read on the forward strand.
TTTGGACAATATAATGTCTTGTCATCTACACATTTAATAATTAATGGTGGATTTGTATCCGTGGCACAATTTGCTACAACTCCACACGCTACTAAATTAGCAGTATTTGGCGTAGGCGTGTTGGGAGCACTAAAAGTAGGATCCCAAACTGGAGCTAAAGCATCTGTTATTGCAGGTGCAGTTCCTGTTCTAGTCCAAGTATTGGAATTGGTTACAGAATAATCTGCTGCTGCTAAATTAAAATTATAAATATTAACTTTTGAACCGCCATTAGCATTTGTAGAAGCACTAAATGTACAATTAGAAATTGTACCTGTTAGTGAAGTTCCTTTTGAAATATAAAAATCTTGACCTTTGTCGTAAGAGGAAGTTGAAATGTTGCTAAACGAACATTTGTTAAAAACGAATGTTCCACTTGCACTTCTAAAAAGTATCGCACCACCATCACTTGAGGCGTTTTGATCTCCATCTCTATCGACTTTATTGTTCGTGAATACGCAGTTTGTAAAAGAACTTATAGACCCAGCAGCTGCTTTACTTGCAAAGGCACCACCACCATTAGCTGGATCAGAACCATCTCCTGCGGTAAAATTATTTACGAATTTTGAATTGGTGACCGTTAAGGTACTAATTCCAGTTCCGCCTTGAAAAATGGCACCACCCATTTGGGCACTACATTCATCAAAAACAGTGTTTCTAATTGTTACATTTGGGGTTGCTCCCGATAATTCAATTGCACCACCTTGCCCTGTATTGGCAAAGTTTTTAGAATTTTTGAAGATACAATAATCAACTAATACCGTTGAATTAGCGGCTCTAAAGGCACCACCACCATCGGCATTCCAACCAGAACAACTGAAAAGACAAGCTCTTAAAGTTACAGTTGAATTTGTTAAAAGAAAATTTACTCCCGCAGTTGGCGAACCTTGGTTTCCTTTTACGACTACGTTTTCAAAAAGAATCCCTGTTCTTCCTATCATTGTAACTACTTGTCCATCTGAAGCTTGTAGATAATAATTAAACAGCATCATATTTTTGATGGTCACATTATTTTCAGTGATTGAAGCAAATCTATTAATAGAAGCACCTCCATTAAAAATAGTATTTCCAGGGCCTGCGCCAATAATAGTTACGGCAACATTTATGGTGTGATTTATCCCAACATAAGTTCCAGTATTTGTCCAAGTTCCAGTATCAATATAAATCGTATCGCCCGCAGCAGCTATTGCTAAAGCACCATTTAAAGTCGCTTTCGGCAATGCTGGCGTTAAACCTGAATTGGCATTGTTTCCAATTGCGGTCGTATAAACATCTCTGGCTAATGAACCGTCATTGACATAAATGTTTTTTGAGAAAGTGAGCTGTATGCTGAACATACAAACTAAAACCCAAAGCAATCGCGTGAAAGTAGTTTTTTTGTTTTTTGTAGTTGTAAATACCATAGTATTGTAATTAATTATTATAGAAAAGGGTTGTGTTTTGATTGAAATCTCTAAAAATCAGAGACTATTGGAATTTCGTAAAATAGTCCTAAATGGAATAAATTTGCGTTTCTTTTTTGATGGGTTGTATTTTTCATAATTATATTTTTATTAATTTTTTTGTGTATGTTGTTTTATTCTCCAAAACTACTTTCGCAATATAAACTCCCGAACTCAAAGAAATCGGTGTGCTTAAAGTAGTGAACATTCTTGTGGTTGCTTTTTGAAATACCAATTTCCCAGTTATATCATAAAGCACTACTGAAACAATAGGTTCAGGAGTAAAAATTGTAAGCAATCCCTCTGAAACTGAAATCAGAATGGTATCTAAATCAATTTCTGGTTCGGGTGCTACGTGCGGCAATTGATATACAATTTCAAACCTATTATTGGTGTTTGTTGTACCAATAAAGTCATATGGTCTTTCTGAAATATTGGCATAGCTATTCAATTCTTTATCGTGCACATAAATATTTTGTCGAGAGGAAAAAATTCCTTCTTTATTTTCGATGCTAATCGTTAACTGATTTGAAACCGCATTTGTTTTTTTATAACCCAAAGTAATAGTGTCATTTACATTAAATGTGCCTTTTCCTTGAATCACTAAATTCTGATTTTCCAAAATACTGTAAAATTGCAACGAAGATGAGGAACTAATCACGCCATCATACGCATCGTCAAAAGCAGCGGTGGCTTCAGGAACATACCCTATCAGTTGTTGAAAGGTTCTTTTGTTTGAATCGCTAATGCGCAACCAATACCTGTCTTTCTCTAAAGGCATTACCGTTTTAAAAAACTGATCGTTACTTGGAATTGCTTTTGTTCGTTGTGAATTTTTGAATGTTATCGTACCATTTACTTTTGTACGCACCATAAATCCCTGCCCCGAGGCGATATAACCATTAGGATACGTTCCGTTTGGAGTTTGTGTAGATGCAAACTCTACACCTACACCTCCTGTTAAATTATAACTAGCAAAATCACCTAGTTCATAATAATATCTTCCAGGGTAAGGAGTTTTAGAAGTCCAAAGATAAACCGTTCCATATATTTTGGTAGCATTATCATTATAAAATTCTTGGAAATTTATTGCACCAGGATATGGATTTCCTAAAAAAGTGTAATTTCTAAATGCTTGGTCGTTTGTATCATAATATTTTACAACAGCCGAAATATCTCCATTGTTTGACGTGCCAGAAAACGCTACAGTTATGGGTGTTGGAGTTGTTCCTGCAACTGTTTTCACTCGGGTAATAAATCCTGTTCCTACTACTGGTTCTAACGATAGTGTTCGCCATCCTAAGTAATCATTATTTATTCCTTGCGTACAATATGCAGGATCCCAATAATATTTGAGGTCAAAAGCAGTATTGAAATTTGATCTTACAAGACTTGCCGTAGCAAGTGGTTTGCTCCAATATATATAATCCCATTTTATTTTATTTGCCGTTGTTTTGGTTAACGAAATATTTGGCACATCTATAGCTCCGCCCGAAATGCTATTCCCTATTGAACCTGAGTTTACTTGAATTAAACTTCCTTTTGTTGCTATTATAATATTGTTAACTCCATTATTAGTAATTGAGTTTACTACATTTACATAAGTATTATCTGGAATGGTTAAGGTTACGCCTGATTTAATAATTAAGTTACAAGCATCAATATTGCCGTTTGTTAAAGAATTATAATTTCCATTTAAAATTACCCTTACTGAAGTAGTAGGAGCATTATTTGACCAATCACTTCCATCCCAAGTGGTTTGCGTAGGGCAAGGACCAGGACAGCTTTGAGTAGTAACATTTACAGTTGCAGTAGATGAATTTCCTGAAGCATCGGTGGCAGTAATGATAACTGGAGTTGTTGTTCCTGCTAATAGTATAGTTCCCGCTAGTGGAGACTGAGTAACTGTAGGAGAACCATCACAAGCATCAGTTGCGGTAAAAGTAGGTACTATATAGTTGCAAACCCCATCAATAGATATTATAGAATAGGTTTCATTTATAACTGGAGGAAACACATCATTTCCTGAAGTACAATTTAGAGCAGCAGTAGTACAAGCATTAGCCAATGGACTCATACAAACTGCATTGTTTGTTTGTGTTGGATTGTTAGTGTTTGTTTTTGTAAATGTACCTGATGTAGTTGGATTTCCTGAATCAGCAATAGTGAATGCGGTTCCAGTATTTGTCAATTGTGTCGCCGTAGCTAAAAATGTACATTGAGAAGTAGTTACAGAATCACCAGTTTTTAAATAGATAGCACCCGCTGTAGCTGCTGACCCATCAAAGGAACATTTTGTAACCGTTAGTTTACCATTATTTCCACCTCCTGACGATGTTGTAGCTTTGTTTAAGCCTGTATTTATACAAATTTGACCTTTTAGACCTGCAGGAGTTGCATTACCATTAGGATTATTAATGTTGAAACTTGAATTTTGAATGTCTATGACCGAATCTCTAGCTCCTACAATTGCACTACCAACAGCGGATGTGTTTTTACCATAGTTTCTTGTAAAACAACTTCCTGTAACGTTTAAGTGAGCACCATATACAGAAATTGCCCCACCACCACTTCCACCAAAAGTACTATCAAGGAAATTATTGTCAAATGTACAGTTGTTAACATTAACAGTTGGACCTGATACGCTATTATAACCATAAATTGCTATTGCTCCACCATCTTGATCTCTTAAATTTTTATAAAAGTAACATTTATTAAAAGTTATATTATGGTTTTTTCCAGCTGTTGAGCTATCAGTAAAAATTCCAATTTCAACAGCACCACCATAACTACCACTTCCGTTACAAGTATAAATTGTATTGTTAAATGTTGCAGTAACACCATATAATGGGTTTAATGTTACAATTGCCACAGCACCACTACCAGCAGAGCTCCAATTGCTGTCAAACCAGCATCCGTTTAATTCTATACCTGTTATATTTCCAGAACTTGCTGTTATATCTAGACAGTTAGAACCAGCACTACCACCACTTCCTCCCCAGCCAACAAATTTTAAATTATTAAATATTACATTACTACTTGATATTTCTCCAAAATAGTTAGTTGCGGCACCAGTGTATTTATAAATTGTTTTGTCAATACCTGCGCCATGTATGGTTACAGGTAGATCAAATCCCAAATAGGATTCTGACGAATAAAGATATGTACCACTGTCTACATAAATTATATCTCCAGATGTAATCCTTGAAGCGGTACCTCCAGAAATACTCCCAATTAAAGTAAATAGCTTATCTATTGGTGTACTTGGGGATAACCCATTATTAGCTGAGTTACCCGCTGCTGTTGTGAATACATCATTAACATCTACCGTGTCATTTATATACCAAGTATTTTTAGTAGAAGTAGTGACATAGCCACTTAACGGTGATGTTGTCAAGTATGCAGGGGAGGTGCCAGAACAATTGTCATTATAAGCATAGATATAATAGTAATAAGTAGTTCCCTTAGTTAAACCTGTATCTGAGAAACTTAGTGCTGCAGATGCCTGAACAACTAAGGTACCGACACCAACATTGCCTAACGCAGAATAAACCGTACCATTACTAGGGCCAGCCGATGGAGCTGTTGCAGATGTACTTCTAACCACTAAGTATTTGCTTGGTGCAGGATTTGCCGCTGTAAAACTCCCTGATAATACGGTTCCGTTTACTGCTGTAAATACTAAACTTGTTGGTTGTGCCGTTGGAGCTACACAAGCAACGTAAGGAACAAACTCTCCTGAACTTAGCATTACCGCTGTTCCTGTATATCCTGTAAATGAGATTTGTCCTGTTTGAGTGCCTGTTAAACCACCTATAACACTACCTGAAAATAATTTTCCACTTGTACCACTAACACCTGCTATACCTGTCCAGCCTGTTATGGTTAGGGTTTTCAGGGCTGTCCAAGCCACTCCATTACTTGCCGCAAATTTAAAACTATGAATCCCTGTGCCTAAAGCTATAGTAGAGTTATCGGTTACTTTTAGAGTACTTGAACTTGTAATTATAGTATTTGCTATTATTCCAGTGGTGCTTAATGTACCTCCATTTAATATAATTGGAGAAGCAAAAGTTGCTGAAGTCGTACTTGGATTAAATCGTAATTCTCCTGCCGTAATAGTTGTAGCTCCTGTATAAGTATTATTTCCTTGCAATATTAGAGTTCCGGTTCCTATTTTTGTTAAAGCTCCTGTGCTAGTAATAATTCCTGTGTAAGTAAGTGCATTAGCAGCGTTTGTAATTTCTATAGAAGATGTTGTTAAAGCAGTAAGAGTATAACTTCTATTGGTAGAAGCCGTTGCTCCAGTATATTGTAAAGTACCGCCCCCTAAAACTAAGTTTGTAGCAGTATTAATTGCCGCACCTAAATTTCCTGCTACACCACCATTTCCTATAGTTGCCACACTTAGCGTACCAGCATTTATAGAAGTAACTCCAGTATAAGTATTTGTTCCCGAAATGGTTACAGTTCCAGCTGTAGTTTTTGTTAATGCCACTGCACCTGCTAAAATTGCAGAAACAGTACCGTCCTGCATAGCATAAGAAGTACCAGTCAAAACACCTGTTGTACTTGTTATAAATCCACTTGTTAATTGTACGGTTCCAACGCTGTCAGTAAAAGTTGCTAAATCTAAAGTTCCGCCAATTATAGTTACAGCACCTGTGCTTAAAACATTGTTTGCTCCATATTTTATAGTTCCTGCATTTATTGTTGTTGTCCCTGTGAATGTGTTGGTTCCTGATAGAGTAGTAGTTCCTGTGCCATTTTTAGTAAGTCCACCAGTACTAGTTGTAATGGTTCCAGAATAGGTAGTGTTATTTGTGTCACCAAAAGTTAAAGTTCCAGTTGTTCCTGTAATTATACCTCCAGTAACCCCACCATCAGAAATAGACAAAACGGTTTGAGCAAAGTTTACAATATTTACCGTACCTCCTGACACTAAAACTAATCCGCTATTAGGGGAAAGTTTATTAGCCGCTCCAGGTGCCAAAATTCCAGCGTTAACAGTAGTAATTCCACTATAGGTAATTGTTCCAGTATTTAACGTTAATGTTCCTGCGCCATTTTTAGTTAAACCACCTGTTCCAGTGTTATTACCAGTCATAGTTGTAGCTTGTGCTCCATCAATAGTTATGGTAAAACCACTATTAGTTACAGTAGTACTTAAAGTTAATAATCCTGTCCCTGAGGATTTTATTGTTGCAGCAGCAGTCAAAGTAATAGCTTTATTTATTGTGTATGCTCCCGCAGTATTAAACAATGCTCCTGAGCTTGAAACCCCTATTCCTGCAATATCAAATCGCGATAAAGCCGTTATTGTTTTTGCATTTAAATCGAGCGCACCACCAGAATTAATTTGTATAATTCCAGAAGCATTTCCTGCCCAAGTAGCAGTTAATTGGTACTGATGACCTAATTGAATTATAAAAGTATCAGCATTTGTTAATACTCCAGGATTGCCACCTGTACCATTAGTATTTAAACTCCAACTTGTTGTTAAATTGGCATTTGTATTTGTAGTTGCGTTATTAGAATACCAAGTTGCGGCATTCCCTTGAAAAGAAAAAAATAAAAATAGAACCAACAAGGCAGAGAAACTCTTTGCGGCATTAATTTTTGTTCCGACCATTAGCATTGCTATTACTATTAGATTTAAAAAAGTAATGGTTTTAAATCGTAAACATATTGTATAATAAAAGACTTTCATAAATTTTAATTTTTATTTGTATCGTATTTAAAATGTGAATAGCATAATTTAAAACTTAAAATAAATGTATGTTATTAGGTGTTATTAAAAAAAAGCCAGGTAATAAGTGGGCATATTTAGGAATAAACGGTCAATATTTGGTAAATGGCTAAAATAGAATGGGGTTTTTTCAATTTTTTATCAAGCAAGTTAGTCAGCTGCTCGATGCTCATTTATGTTATTTGGTCTGAATTATTTCGTAAAGATTCAGAAAGAAAGTGTATGTTTATTTCATAGTTTACAATTTTTTGGATTTTTATAAATTAGTGACTTTATTAATAATGATTATTTAAAAAAAATGTTTACTAAATTGTTTTCAAATATAATGGGTTAATACGTTATTAAATTGATAATAAAGTGTAATTTTGGCTGTTCAGATAATAATTTATGGGAAATGATACATTAATATTCAAAGTCATTAAGTCAATGACTATGAATGAAAAGCGGTATTTCAAGATTAGTTGCAACCAACATACCATAGGAAGTCAGAATAAATATGTTTTGCTTTTTGAATTGATTGATGGTTCCAAAAATTTTGATAAAGAAAGTATTCGTAAAGCGTTAAAAGAGAAAAAGTATGCTACGAGTTATCTTTCTTCGGATTTGAATTATCTGTTAAAGATGATTATGAAAGGACTGAACGACTTTCATTCTGAAAAAACCTGTGATTTAAAAATTAAGCAAAACTTAATTTCCATAGAAATATTATTTTATAAAGGTTTGTATAAAGAGAGTTTGTATTTAATTTCAAAAACTAAAAGGATTAAATTGGCGAACGAAAGCCAGTATTTAATGTTGGAATTATTAAGTTGGGAAAAAAAATGTTTGGGGTATTCCAAAGGTTTGTTGCAAGCTATTGAAGTAAATGATAAATTGGGAATTTATTTTGACTCGATACAAGAGGCGAAAATAATTTCTGATTTGTATTATAAAAGCTATTCTTATAAAAACAGTGTAGGTAAAGTAGCCCAAAAAACAGTGGAGTTTGATTTTGAGGAACTCATAAAATCGGAAGCGTTGGGTTCACTTAGCAATCAAGCAACCATTCACACCACCATTTATTATAATTTGATATTTTGCAATTACTATCATGTAAAAAATGATAAGATAAACGAGTTGGAATACCTTCGGAAAGCAATAGTTTTATTTGATGAAAATGAAATTTATAAATTTGAAAACCCATTAGATTACATCTCTGTTTACATTCGGATTATAGATATTAAAAAGCGAAATGAAAGTCAGCTTTTTTATCAAGATTTGAATACATTAAGAGCTTTTAAAACAGTGATAAACTTGCAAAGCGAAGTTGCCAATGAGCGTATATTTCTTCATACAAGTCAAGCCGAATTGGAACATTTATTGAATTTTGATAAGTTGGATGAAGCCCTGCTAATTATAGGAAAAATTCAGGAAACAATAGTTGTTGCTAAATACAATATTGAGCCATATTATATGATTTCTTTGTATTATTTGTTTGCTTCAATTCATTGTGCGAATGGTGATTTTTCTGCTGGATTGAAATATATAAATATCATTTTAAATGAATATAAATTATCGGATCGTCCGAATACTTTTATAAAATCCGAGTTTTTAAATGTTGTTATTCATTATGAATTAAAAAATCACAATTTGGTTTTGAAAAACAGTTTGGATATAATAAAGAAGTATAAAACCAATTTCAAGTTTAGCTACTTTGAAAAGCAAATTCTTACTACGATAAAAAACATTTCCGAAAACCCACATATCTTAAATGAAAGAGCAGAATTTGGAAAAATAAAAAACAAAATTCAATTGAAATTCCCAGAAGTGAATAGCTTGTTGCATAATAATTATATGAAATATATTTTGAAAAAGGCGAAATAGTCGAAAGGCGAAAGAAAAGACGAAAAGATAATAGATGTAGAGATGAAAGACTTAAAAAAAAGTCGAAAGTCAAATGTCTTAAAGTCAAATGAAAATAAGATATTTCCACACATTTATAATTTATAATTCATAACTTATAATTAATTTGCCTTGTGAACTTTGCGTAAATCTTTGCGTAAATCTTTGCGGTTAAAAAAAGATCAGCCACGGATTAAACGGATTAAACGGATTTCCACAGACTCATAACCTATAACCTATAACCTATAACCTATAACTTATAATTCATAACTTATAATTCATAACTTATAATTAATTTGCCTTGTGAACTTTGCGTAAATCTTTGCGTTCTTTGCGGTTAAAAAAAATCAGCCACGGATTAAACTGATTATACGGATTTCAAAAGACTCATAACCTATAACCTATAACTTACAACCAACAACCAACAACCAACAACTTTTCAAAATCAACTTTTATTAAATATTTCGTAACTATACTTTACTTTCACTTTAAAGTTTATAAATTTGTAGATATGAAGGAAACCAATAATGAGGATAAATTAATTGAAGGTGAGGACTATTATATTACGCCTGAAGGTTATAAATGCTTTACCGAAAAACACCATTTAAAGCGAGGCTATTGCTGCAAAAGCGGCTGTCGGCATTGTCCTTACAACGGTTCTTTAACCCCAAAAGGGAAAATTAGAAAAAATTACGAATAATACAAACCTCGGTTCGAAAACATACTAAAATGAAAGATACTATTTCAAGCAGCTCAATTCCATCAATAACTGTAAGTGGAACTTTTCAAGAACAAATACAAGAAGGAATTCCAACTGTTTTGCCACAACCAAAAAGGTTTGAAACAGAAATTAATCACGCTCCAAAACGAAAAGAAATATTATCGGCAGAAGAGAAAAAGTTAGCACTTCGCAATGCTTTACGATATTTTGAACCTAAAGATCATGCAGTTTTAGTTAAGGAATTTTCCGAGGAATTAGAAACGTACGGAAGGATTTATATGTACCGTTTGCGTCCCGATTATAAAATGTATGCCCGTCCAATTTCAGAATATCCAGGAAAAAGTGAGCAAGCAAAAGCGATTATGTTGATGATTCAAAATAATTTAGATTATGCCGTGGCGCAACATCCACATGAATTAATTACTTATGGTGGAAATGGTGCCGTTTTTCAAAATTGGGCACAATACCGCCTGACAATGAAGTATTTATCTGAAATGACTGACGAACAAACATTGACGATGTATTCTGGGCATCCAATGGGATTATTTCCTTCTCACAAAGAAGCGCCTCGAGTGGTTGTTACCAACGGAATGGTGATTCCAAACTACTCAAAACCTGATGATTGGGAAAAATTTAATGCGTTAGGCGTTTCGCAATACGGGCAAATGACGGCAGGAAGTTACATGTATATTGGACCTCAAGGAATTGTTCACGGAACTACAATTACAGTTTTGAATGGTTTTAGAAAAATTAAAAAAAGTCCTTCTGGAGGTTTATTTGTAACCTCTGGCTTGGGAGGAATGAGCGGTGCGCAACCAAAAGCAGGAAATATTTCGGGTTGTATTACGGTTTGTGCAGAAATGAATCCAAAAATTACGCACCTTCGACACAATCAAGGTTGGGTAAATGAAATCATTGAAGATTTAGATGAATTGGTCAAAAGAGTGGCGTCGGCGAAATCCAATAAAGAAATAGTTTCCATTGCCTATCTTGGAAACAGCGTTGAAGTTTGGGAAAAATTCGATGAAGAAAACATTCATATTGATTTGGGAAGCGATCAAACTTCCTTACACAATCCTTGGGCTGGCGGTTATTATCCGGCAGGAATTTCCTTTGAAGACGCCAATGAAATGATGGCAGAGAACCCAAAATTATTCAAAGAAAAAGTACAAGAATCATTGCGAAGACATGCGGCGGCAATCAACAAACACAATGCAAAAGGAACTTATTTCTTTGATTATGGAAATGCTTTTTTATTGGAAGCTTCTCGCGCTGGTGCAGATGTAATGGCGAAAAATGGAATTGATTTCAAATATTCGAGTTACGTACAAGATATTATGGGTCCAATGTGTTTTGATTATGGATTTGGTCCTTTTAGATGGGTTTGCGCCTCGGGAAAACCTGAAGATTTAGCTAAAACCGACGCCATTGCTTGTCAAGTTTTAGAGGAAATGATGCTACATTCACCAATAGAAATTCAGCAACAAATGGCGGACAATATCCAATGGATAAAAGGCGCTCAGGAAAATAAATTAGTCGTGGGTTCTCAAGCTCGAATTTTATATGCAGATGCCGAAGGACGTGTGAAAATTGCCGAAGCATTCAACCAAGCAATTGCAAATGGAGAAATAGAAACCATCATTTTAGGACGAGATCACCATGATGTTTCTGGAACTGATTCACCTTATCGAGAAACTTCAAATATCTATGATGGCTCCCGATTTACGGCAGATATGGCGATACAAAATGTCATTGGTGATAGCTTTCGTGGTGCCACTTGGGTGTCTATTCACAATGGCGGTGGCGTAGGTTGGGGCGAAGTAATTAACGGTGGATTTGGTATGGTTCTTGATGGAAGTAAAGAGGCGTCAAAGCGTTTACAATCAATGCTTTTCTGGGATGTAAACAACGGAATTTCAAGACGAAGTTGGGCACGAAATGAAGGAGCTATTTTCGCAATTAAAAGAGCAATGGAAGCCGAACCATTACTAAAAGTTACCCTTCCAAATCTTGTTGACGATTCTTTATTTTAGTTGAAATAACAAATTAGTATTCAATTTATAAATTCAAATAATCATGAAAGCAATAAAAATTATTCCAGTATTTATGCTCCTAATTTTGAGTTCTTGTAGCTCTGTTAGAGTCAATTCAGATTACGATAAAAATGTAAATTTCAGTCAATATAAAACCTATGCTTTTCAAAAAAGTGGCGTTGACAAAGCTCAAATTTCCGACTTAGACAAAAAAAGAATTCTTAGAGCGATTGATGTTGAAATGTCCAAAAAAGGATTTGCAAAAAGTGAAACTCCTGATTTATTAGTTAATATTTTTACTAAAGAAAGAGAACAAATTGATGTGAATCAGTTCAATACCAGTTGGGGATACGGTTGGGGCTGGGGTTGGAATCCGTATTTATGGGGAGGTCAAACCTACGTTACATCATCCACAGAAGGTACACTTTTCATCGATTTAATTGATGCTAAGAAAAAAGAACTTATTTGGCAGGGTGAAGGTGAAGGCTATTTAACAAAAGTTCGAAGCGAAAAAGAAGCCAGAATCAATGAATTTGTATCTAAAATATTAGCTCAGTTTCCACCGGAAAAATAGAGATGAGTTATGAATTATGAGTTATAAGTTGTAGGTTGTAAGTTGTAGGTTTTGAATCTGTGAAAATCCGTTCAATCCGTTTAATCCGTGGCTGATTTTTTTAACCGCAAAGAGCGCAAAGTTTTACGCAAAGGTCGCAAAGGTTTTTTGCCACGAATGCCACGAATTATTTAGAATTTTTAAATCTATTATATTTTAATTGTTACTTCTTCTTTTTTTAACCGCAAAGGGCGCAAAGTTTTACGCAAAGTTTACAAAGTTTTTTTAGCCACGAATTACACGAATTAACTCGAATTTTAAAGCCTATTATCACTTCGTCTATTATCTTTTAATCTTTTTTTAACCGCAAAGGGGAAATAATTATGAGTTATAAGTTATGGTTATAAATCTTTGAAAATCAGTTTAATCAGTTTAATCCGTGGCTGATTTTTTTAACCGCAAAGAGCGCAAAGTTTTACGCAAAGGTCGCAAAGGTTTTTTGCCACGAATGCCACGAATTATTTAGAATTTTTAAATCTATTATATTTTAATTGTTACTTCTTCTTTTTTTAACCGCAAAGGGCGCAAAGTTTTACGCAAAGTTTACAAAGTTTTTTTAGCCACGAATTACACGAATTAACTCGAATTTTAAAGTCTATTATCACTTCGTCTATTATCTTTTAATCTTTTTTTAACCGCAAAGGGGAAATAATGATGAGTTATGAATTATGAATCTGTGAAAATCAGTTTAATCAGTTTAATCCGTGGCTGATTTTTATTTTTTTTAGCCACGAATTACACGAAATCTCACGAATTTTAAAATCTATTATCTCTTCGTCTTTTTCTCTCTTCGTCTTTTTCTCTCTTCGTCTTTTTCTCTCTTCGTCTTTTTCTATATTCATTCGACTTTAAGACATTTGACTTTCAACTATTTTATTACTAAAAAATAATTTTTTTGTTAACTATTGCACCATTTTCTAATGTGATTTTTACAAAAAGGGCATTCATTGTTTTGGTTAAATGATTTAACGTGATTTGATTTGCATTTACATTTTTATAAGAATCTATTTTTCTTCCTAAAACATCAAATATTTCAATGTTTTTAATAGCTTGATTTGAAGAATATACGATTGCTTTGTCATTCGTAAATACTTTTATAGAATTGTCAAAATTATAGGAACTTGTTCCCAAGGCTGAATCTGTATATCTCAATACAAAACGGTCATTGAAAGTTCCTGTTGCCGTTGTAAATACATAAGGTGCTGTTTTAATATCAAAAATCACGTTTAATAATTTGTCTTCGATAAATACATTTATATCGCTGAAAAGTCCATCAAAGGTTTCGATTCGTATTGAAAATGTCCCAGCGCTTGTAGCATTATACCCCAAAACTACTTGGTCATTTACATCAAATGGTAAAGGACGACCTTGAATTCCGAGAATATCTTCAGGAATAATAGAATAGAAATTAACCCCATTTCCACCAAAACGAGAACCATCAAAATCACGATCCATATTTATAGTAGCACCTTCGCAATATCCTACTAATATTTGACTAAAAGCTCCGGTTGTATTAGTTAAATTCAACCAAATACGGTGACTTTCAAATGGAAGATTGGGTGCAAATGCAGCATTTGTAGTTCTGAAAAATTGCGTATTTTCATCTGTAACATTTGTAACCCGCATTGCATTTGTGAAAATTGCTTTTCCAGTAACAGCCAATGATCTTGTAAAAAATGACATGCCTGCGGCTATAAAGCCATTTGGTGGAGCTCCTCCTGATGCAGCAGCTGCAGTTGCTGTTCCACCCAACTTGTTATACGAAGCATAATCACTTTGAGTATAATTATAGGTATAATCCCCATAAAAAGGATCTGGAAATTCAGTTGATGGTACAGTATTGTGTGTCCATAAATAGATAGTTCCATCTATTAAAGAAGCGTTGTTTAAATTACTTAAAAATAACCCGTTGGGTGTAATTATTTAAAGTAAAAAAAATAGAATAAATATTGGTCAAGACACTGAAATTCAGTATCTTGAAGTCGCTAAACAAACCAATATTTATGTCAAATATAGTGAAAAATTATTTAAGAGTTTTAGAAGTTATAA
>OZ248380.1:0-21322 GCA_965234425.1 Flavobacterium neuenschwanderi (SeqCode)
AACTTATAACTTCTAAAACTCTTAAATAATTTTTCACTATATTTGACATAAATATTGGTTTGTTTAGCGACTTCAAGATACTGAATTTCAGTGTCTTGACCAATATTTATTCTATTTTTTTTACTTTAAATAATTACACCCAACGGGTTATAATTATTGTTTAACTATCTTTTTGATAATTACTTCACCTGTAGATGAATTAACAATTCTAACTACGTAAATTCCATTTCTTTGAGAAGAAAGGTTTTCATTAATTACATTGTTTCCTTCAGATAATTGAAAGTTTTTAGAACTAACAACCATTCCATCAAAAGAATAAACTGCTACAGAAATCTCATTTGCTTTAGCAGAAGACAATTCAACATTGAAAGAATCACTTGTTGGATTTGGATACATTTCAGTAACAGTTACTTTTGACATTTCATCTATTGTATTGTTTGAAACAATTCTAGGACAAGCAGCACCTCTAGTTAATGTCAAAGATTTAAATGTTGCACATGATCCAACTAAATTGTTTGATCTAACTGTTAATTTGTTATCAGTAGTTACAATTACAGGATAAACTACAGAGAAAGTTAAATCAGAAGTAGTTAATGTGTTTGTTGCATTGTTTTGATTGTTCAATGAAGTTATAACAGAACCAGCTGGAGCAGTAACCAAGTATGAGGCTGCACCTGCAGGAGCTGTAATTATATATTCATAACTTTGACCACAATTAACCAAAGCAATTTGACCAGCTACAGTTGCAACAACAGCTGGTAAAGCAGCAGTAAGTTTCAACAATTTTGCAGTTGAAAAAGTTGCTGGAACTAATATAGCGTTACTAGTAACTGAAACACCTACACCATTTTTAGCTTTAACACCAACATAGAAAGTTGAAGCAGTAGCAGGGAAGTTAGAAAATTCTACCTGTATTGTTCTACTTGTTAAATCAGAACCATTTACAGCACTAACGCCTGTAGGCAATTCCCATTCGTAAGAAGTTGCTAATAATGAAGCAGCAGCAGTAAGTGTTAATGGAGTTGTACTTCCGATAAAAGCACCTATTGTAGTAACAGCAGTTGCATTAATAGCTGGATTTGTCATTACTAAAGTTGTTGGAGCAACTGGTACAGCAGCAGTAAGTTTCAACAATCTTGCAGTTGAAGTAGTTGCTGGCAATAAAGTACCATTTGTAATCGTGTTTGAAACTCCAATATTATTTTTAGCTTTTACTCCTATATATAAATAAGTAGTTCCAGCTTCAACACCTGAGAAGTTAACAGTGATTTGATTGCTAACTGAGATTGTTCCGTTTCCATCTGTTCTAACAACTCCTGAAGGCAATTCCCATTCGTAAGAAGAAGCAGCCAATGATGGAGTAGCAGTTAATTTGAAAGATGTAGGCGTTCCAACGAAAGTACTGATTGCAGTTACAGCAGTAGTAGTTGAAACTGCATCATTTGTCATTTTTAATGCTGCTGGAGAAAGAGGAATAGCCGCCGAAATTTTTAATAATTTAGCAGTTTTAAGTACATAACCATCAGCAGTAATAACTGAAATACCATTTGTTAATGTAGAAGGATTAATTACCGTGAATACTTCAGAATATGTTCTGTCATATAATCCAGGGATAGCATTTGCTGGAGTTGCTACAGAAGCAACTGCATCAACGTTTGCAACATTACTTGTAACTGAAACGCCAACTCCATTTTTAGCTTTTACACCTAAATATAAAGCTGTAGTTGAAGAAGAAGTAACGCCTGCAAAATTAACTAAAATTGAATTTATATCACTAGTTATTACAGTACCATAAGGAGCATAAGCTTGAGAAGTTGTAGCATCGTAACCTGCTTTTACAATTTTGGTGAAAGCAATTGTACTACTATCAGAAACTTTTACTAAAGTACCACTAACTGTTGTTGATGGAGCAGTTGGATAAGTTCCTAAAGCTGTAGTCGTGTTTTGTTTACAAACTAAAGATGTAGCCGTACTAATCAAAGCTGTTGATACTTTATAGGTATTTCCATTATATGTAAATAAGTCATTTACATTTGCAGTAGATCCTGCGGTAATAGTGAATGTATAAGTATAATCAGCACCCATAATGTGTTGAGTAGCTGTAGAAGTAGTAACAACGGTTGTTCCAGTTCCTATAGTTTGAGTAATTGGAACGTACGTTACTTTCCAAAATTTAGAACCTGTTGCAGGAGCAGGTTGAGAAGTTAGTGGTGCGTTGAATGGTTCTGCTGTAAAATAACGAACATAAGAAGAACCAACAGTTCCTGAAGAAATAGATACACCTGCAGGTAATTCCCATACATAAGAAGATGCAGCAGCAACAGCAGTAGCCGTTAAAGTTAATGGAGTTGTAGAACCCATATATTTAGCATACGATGTAACAGCAGTAGCAACTCCAGAAACTGGAACTGTCATAGAAGCATCAGTCATTTTGATAGCACTTGGAGCAGCTGGTAAAGCTTTAGTAATTGCTAAAACTTTTGCTAAGGTTTTACAACCACTTGTGTTTACTGCTTGAACATTGATAGAACCTACTGAAGTAGCATTTCCTGGAGCAATATTCAAATAATTTACTGTTAATGTGTTTGTTCCTTGGCCTGAAACGATATTTACCCCGTTTGGAACACTCCATAAATAGGTAAGTGAAGAATCAGCAAAAGTATTTACAGAATAAGTGAATTCTGTTGAAGTACCAATATACGGTCCAACTGCAGTTGCAGACGCTCTCACCGCAGGAGTAGCGTCAACAGCAGGAATAGTTATTGGACCTTGACCTGTAATGGTTGAAATAACTTCAGTTGGTAATGCATTTACAATAACTGATATTTTTACACGAGCACTTTCTACGTTAGAACTATTTACCTGAGAAACCCAATAGTCTTTTGTCCCAACTGTTGTAGTCAATGCCATTGGCGCTGTTGAAGAAGCAATTCCACCTGTTGCAGCTGTATACCATTTTAAAGAAACGCCGGTTGTAGTTAGCGTAGCAGTTAACTGTGATGCTAAACTACCTTTACAGTAAGTAACATTTGAAACTAATGGTGTTGTACCAACAACCACTATTGGAGTTGATAAAAAAGTAGCCATTGAAGAATCTGTGAAATCTGCACCTGTAGAAGCTAAAGTTCCTGGACGATAATCTAAATTTGAATAGGTATTAGTAGCTCCGTAAGGTTGAATCAATATATCCGTAGATGAAGCATAAGTACTATTATTAGAATTTGTCATCCAAGTATTTGCAACAGTGTTATTTCCAACTCCTGCAGCACTAAGTCCATTTGGAAACGCAGTAAAATCAGAAGTAGATAGACCAGCGAATATATTGTTTTTGAATTTCAAAGTAAAATCAACAGTAGCGTTTGAAACTGTTCCAGAACCGTCAATAAATAAATAATTTTGTTTGAAATCCATAAAAATGGAGTTAAAAACTTTCAATTGAGTTTCTCTTCTCAATCTAAGTGCTCTTGCGTGACCTGTAGCATAACTACCACCAAACAGTGCAACACGTTTAGCTGGACCTATCAAAGTACAGTTAGAAAAAATTGCAGATGTATTGTCTAAACCATCAACAGATGCAGTTCCTCCTGGATTGTTGTCCGATTCGAAACCTTCTGATGTAGATACCGCAGGGTTGTCTGCAAAAGCTGGGTCTTTAATTCCTAAAGCAAATTGCACCACTCCTTTGTATCCATTGTCAGTATCAAAATCGTCATCTAAACCTCTGTAAGCCACTAGGTGTTTACAATTAACTGAACCACCAAACCATTCGAATGAATCATCATAAGCATGAGAAACTTGGATATAATCTACTGTTGTTGCTTTACCAACGGCACCAAAAGTTATTCCGTTTAGCTCATTGTTTGGTGAAAATACGAAACCTGCAAACTCGATACGAATATATTTCAAAGTACCAGAGTTGTCATTATCATCAGTACGAGTGCCTCCACCATATTCAGTATTTACAGTTTGAGAAATACCTTCAATATTGTTTACCTGTCCATTTTGATTGAATCTAGCGTTTCCTAAAATTACTAGTCCACCCCAGTCACCTGATTGTCTATTTCCAACAGTTTTTGATGAAGTAAACACGATAGGAGCTGCAGCAGTTCCAATAGCATTAATTTTTGAACCTCTAGTAATCACCAAAGCAGTTCCAGCAGAAGTCGTGGCCCCTTTAATTACTGTTCCTGGCTCGATAGTTAAGGTTGCGTTGTTTCTAACGTATATTAAACTACGCAAATAGTAAGTTTTAGTAGCCTTCCATGTTGTGTTCACAGTGATGTCTGTGGTAACATTCACAACGTTCGAATTTGCTGGCGATACATCTGTAGCAGCAGGTGATTTGTCAGGATACGCTTCATTTTGTGGATCCCAATTGGTCCAAGTGTCAGTCCACATTGCTGCGGGAGCTGGCGCAAATGCACCACGATACGCCGTTTGCTCAATTTGAGCCATTGCAAAATTGCAAACTAATGCAAATAATGCAATTAAATAGAATTTTTTCATTGTTGTTTTTTTAAATTGTTTGAGGCAAATTTATATTCAAATAATTAATTGTCAACGAATTAAAATTTATATAAAGTAAATATTTACGTTATTAAATCATTTACAAATTGGTTCAATCATTAAGAATTTGTTAACAAAAAGAAGGGAAAAATTATTGAGAATTAACGTCTATCTTTATTTAGTAATTATTAATTAAGGTTAAATAATTAATTATATGTGTTAAATTAAATCACTTTTATATAATCTAACCATTCAGAGTTAGTCGATGAAGTTTGAATAAAATAACCGCCAATTTTCCCGCCAATTTTTTTTGCTAATAAAACCTGTTCTAAATTTGATTTATAGAAATTAAAGTCATCATCTTTTCTTTCTTTTAGATTTACTTTTGGTTTATTTAAAACTTCGTTTTCTGTAATAATTATTTTTTTTATACCTTCATATAAACTATATTTTTTTATCATTAGATAAATAGTTTTAGGGTGCGTCTCGAAGATTATATTACTGTTTTTTGAATTTATTTTTTGAGAGGGAATAATTTCAGCATTTATAAAAGGAACATACATGTTATGTGCCACAACTTCCCGAGAATAATTTTGAATTCCAATAAAATCAAATTGCGCAAGAATCAACGTATCATCTCCCTCTAAAACATACCGTTTGATTCCCTTTAAAAACGGAAGAGTTTCAATAGGGTAGCCAAGACCCAAAGAAGGTTCAATAAATGTTCTGTTTAATAATGCATCAA
This sequence comes from Flavobacterium neuenschwanderi (SeqCode), assembly GCA_965234425.1. Lineage (GTDB taxonomy): Bacteria > Bacteroidota > Bacteroidia > Flavobacteriales > Flavobacteriaceae > Flavobacterium > Flavobacterium neuenschwanderi. The sequence continues at coordinate 5,252 of OZ248380.1, forward strand.
CTCTATTTGCTGCTGATACATCTTTATAAGAGGTTGTTTTTGGAACAATATAGGTGCTTAAAAAAGTAGTTCCAACCTGTGAATTGAAAATTTCTTTTTTAATCTTTTTAAATCCAATTGCTTGACAAAGTAAAGCGTGATGCAAAGCTGGTAAAAAATTATTTTCACCTCTTTTTTTAGCCTTTTGAATTCCTAAATAATATTCGGCTCTTGTTATTACTGAAGGCTCATTTAATACAATCCAATACTTGACTTTGTTTCTAAACGCATTAATACAAACGGAAACATATTCTTCAAACCAATTAATTATTTCTCTATTAATCCATCCGCCTTTTTTCTCTAATTCTAAAGGTAGATCCCAATGGCATAGGGTTACAAATGGTTCAATTCCATTAATAATACACGTGTCAATAACGTCTATATAAAATTCAATTCCTTCTTGATCAATTGTGCCAATTCCGTTTGGAATAATGCGAGACCATGACAATGAAAACCGAAAATTAGAAATCCCTAATTGTTTTATACGATTGATTTCTTCTTTATAGTTCAACTGAAAAGGACTACTTTCATTGCTTTTTATGGAAATTCCATCACAAATGGTTGTGTTTATTATACCATCACTAATCGGTTGTTTAATTTGAAAAGTTGTTTCTGCTAAACCCCAAATAAAATCGTTGTCAAAATCATGGTTTTTTATTTGAAATAAATCCACGTTTAAATCATTTGAATTGATCATATTAATCTCCTTCAGATTTAATTATGTATGATATTTATTCTGTTTTTAAACAGTTTTTCAATTACTAATAATGAACTATTAAAAATTATAGCTCATAGATAATGAAAATGTCCGTCCAAATTTTGTAAGCCAAATAATATCATCGTCTTTTGGACTATAACCATCTTCATTATTGTAATTTCCAGTGAAAATTTCATTTAACAAATTGTTAAATGCGTCATGTCTTTCAGTGTTACGATAATTGTTTTGGTAGAAAACCAAATCTTGAGCTAAAACATTTTGAATATTTAATTTCAATTCTAACTTGTTTTTCAATAATGATTTGGTAATTTGCATGTCTAAGAAAGTTCTTGTCTTTTCCCAAATAGCTGGTTTTACTTCGCTAGATGCGAAAGCTATCCTGTTTCCAATTTTATTAATATTTGTTGAAAATGTTAGTCCATTTTCCTTATCGATATATTGCAAACCTGCATTAAAAACATAAGGTGATTGTCCTTGCATCGGTCTTGATTTTTCAAGGTCTGTTGATGCTGCCAAATTTGAAACATCGACTTTAGATCGTATAATAGCTAAATTTGAAAATAAAGTTAAGTTATCTAAAATAGTCGAATTATCGATGTTGAATAATGTACTTGCCATTGTTCTAAATTCTAACTCTAAACCAAAGTTTGTTGCGCTTTTAGCATTCTCATAACTAATAGTTTTGTTATTTATTGATTGTTTAATTTCAATTGGGTTGTCAAATTTCTTATAAAACAAAGAGGTTGTAAACAATTGACCTTTTCCTGGATAATATTCATAACGAAAATCAGTGTTTTGAATTTCAGCAATTTTTAAATCAGGATTTCCATTTGTGAAAAATTGTGTTGTAAAGTCGTAAAATCCAAACGGGGCTAACTCTCTAAATTCTGGTCTATTGACAGTTTTAGAGTAACTAAGTCTCAAATTTTGAGTTTTGTTTACAGAAAAGACCAAATTTGCTGATGGAAGAATGTCAGTTTGTTCATTTTTTAAATTCAAATAATCAGCAACTTCTAAACGAGTGCTTAGGGATTGCTTAAAATTTTCTGCACGAACACCCCAAATTAATCTAAACTTATTGTACCTGTTATCAAACATCAAATAACCAGCATTTAAGGATGACCCTGCTGAATAAGTATCAGTATATTTAGACGCATCATACAACGTAAATCCATTTACACCCGGAGAAATAACGCCCATATTGGCAATATTAAAAATCTCTGCATCATTTAAAGTTAAAAGCGTGTAGTCAAAACTTCCACCAAGTGATAACGCATTGTATTGCAATTGTCTTGATGAAAAATCTCTATTTCTATTTTGAAATAATCCACCAATTTTTATTTCATTTAAAAAATCATCGCTAAAATTTATTTTTCTTGAAAAGTCAACTTTACCACCTGAAATGTTTTCTTTATTTTCAGAAAAAAACATTCCACCACCATAATCCGCACCACCGTTGTTATCAGCTATTGAAGCGTAGGCAATTAAATCGTCTGGATTTGAACTTGTCGGATCGGCTATTGAATAAATATTTCTTCTCAAATTTGGAATTGAGCGGTCAATATTGCTGTAGAAAACATTCCAATTTGCCTTAATTTTTGTTGTTGGGAAAAAGTGGTCTCCGTTTAATTGTCCTGAATATATTTTATTACTTGTAAACCATCTTACATTTCCAATAATTACCCTTGGATCTGGAATGTCTCGACGTCCATATCTATCCACTACCAAATCATTCGAATTAATGCTGAATAAATTTTTAAAATTAATGGAGTGGTTTTCGTTAAATTTTAAACTTGCATTTCCAATTGCACCGGTTAAAACTTGTTGACTATAATTTTTGTCTAAAAAATCAGCCGTTAATTCTGACGAAACTGATTGTTGAGAATTGTCCCAATCGTATCGGTTAGTAGCGTTATAATTATTTGTTATGCTATGTGATACAGAGAATAAAAATCCTACTGTTTTTTTTCCAATCTCATATCTATTACCAAAAGAATATTGAAAAGAAGTATTTGGTGTAAACGTTTTATTAGTCAAACTGAAATCTGATTCAAATGATTGAGCAACTTCCGCTTTTTCCTGATAAGTCAAAGCATTAAATACTTCTGTAGAAGGAATCGTAGAAGGTATTTTTCTTGCGCCATTATCAAATCCTAACCAATCTGTTGAACTACCTTTATAAGTAAGTTGATTTTTTCCTGTAGTTATTGTGTTGTATCCCGAACCAATTGTCAACGATTGAAAATTTTTATCTGGAACTGATTTTGTGTTAATTTGAATAATTCCTCCTGCAAATTCTCCAGGTAAATCTGGCGTTGCAGTTTTAGTTATCACAAGATTGTCCAACATATTTGATGGAAATATATCAAATGAAAATGCCTTTCTATCTGGTTCAGAACTCGGTAGTGGGGAATTGTTTAAATAGGCAGTGTTGTATCTGTCATTTAATCCACGTACAATAACAAACTTATTGTCTTGAACACTAGCTCCACTGATGCGTTTTAAAACATCCGAAGTATTTTTATCTGGTGTTCTTTTGATTGTTTCTGCAGATATTCCATCAGATACATTTGCACTGTTTTTTTGCATTGTAAGCAATGACTTAACAGATTCTAATTTTGCTCTTGAAGTAACAATAACTTCTACTAACACATTTTCTTTATCGTCTAAAGATATAGTTAGATTCAAAATATCATCTGCCACAACTTCAATTTCTGTAATTTCTTTTGTTTGAAAAGAAATTGCACTAACTTCTAAAATATATTTGCCAATTGCAATATTTGAAAAAATAAAACTACCTTCTTGATTAGTAATTTGAACTTTTTTATTTTCTTTCAATAATAATGTAGCTCCCGGAATCGGTTGCCCTGTTTTTCCGTCAATTACAATGCCCTTTAAGCTTGAATTTTGAGAATATATGAAACTAAAAGAAAGCAGCATTAAGCTGTAAATTAAGGTTTTTGATGAGGGAGTCATAAACAATATTTTAAATTAAAGTGCGAAATTATATTTATTAACCACTCAAAAAGTTAAATTACCATTAACAAATAATTAATAAATAATTGTTCCGCTATTAAATTACCATTGATAATATTAACCGAATTGCAATCGAAAAAGGATTGGTTACCAAAGGCGATATGTTGATTAATTTAGCTGCAATGCCAATTGCAAATAAAGGAATGGTGAACACCTTGCGTGTTACAGAAATAGAGTAAAGTGTAGTTTACATATATAAAAAGGGCTGGATATTAATCCAGCCCTTTTTGTTTTCTAAAAGTTCAATAGCAACTTATTTTACGCTAATTTCCTATTTGAATTCCATTGTTATAATGAAATAATGTGGGATTTTAAATTCTTCCCAATATTTTTCAGGACTGATTTCAGATTGCGCAACTTTAGAATATGAAACAGTTCCTTCTTTATATTTTGTAGCGGTTATAATTGCTAAAATCGGGAATGCTCCATTTATCGGAACATTTATAGATTTATTATTTCCAAGCAGATTTTTTGAAACGTAATTTTCATATCCTTTTTCTAAATCAAAGGGAACTTTTCGGCTACCAAAATTTTTCCCTTTTAGATACGTTTTCAATGTGTTATTTTCAGTTTTAGAAAAAAACTTAAATGAAGTAACTGTCGAATCTATTTTGTAATATTCTGAATTATTACCTTCAAACAAACATTTAGTAGCAACTATTTTTCCGTTTTTATATTCTTCTATATTTATTTTATAGTATTTCCCTTTGATTTCGGGACTTTCAAAAGTTAATAAATCAACAGAAATGTCTTGAAAAAGCATTAAGTCGTAAACATCTTTGTTTTTGGAACCGCTTTCTGCAGTCATTTTCACCGTGTTTTGTCCATAAATAATTTGGGCAGTAAGGGCTGATAAAATAATTAAAAAATTTGTTTTCATTTGGTATGTTTTATTTGGGCTTACTCTATTCGGTTTTCAGCTACCCCGTTTTTTTTTGAATGGTTTTTTTTAAAAAATTTAAAAATTATAGTTAATTAAATGGTTTTTAAATATTTAAAGAAAATCAAATGTAATGTTATATTTCATATAAATGGGTTTTAATGCTATTAAGTTCGCATGAGGGATTGCTTTGCTATTCTATTATTTTAATTGGAGTTCAGTGAATTTAATTTGTAGCGTAAATGATACTGTCTTGAAAACGTTCAAACTTAGCCCAGACAGTAGCGGCATCCCACGCTTTTGGGCGTGGATACAGCGAATGGCGGGTGGAATAGTGATATGAAAGTATGAACTTCTGCTCCAAAAAAAAAGACAAACTCTAAATGGAAGTTTGTCTTTATTACTGGTGGAGAATATCGGATTCGAACCGACCACCTCTTGCCTGCCAGGCAAGCGCTCTAGCCAAATGAGCTAATCCCCCAATCTGCTGCAAATATACATTTTTTTAATTCTAAAAAAAGCAATTTGAAAATTTGAAATAGTCTGACTTGTATTTAGTAAATTTGCATTCAAATACTTTAACAATGAGCAATATTAGAATTACCAAACAATTCAGTTTTGAAACGGGTCACGCTTTATATGGTTATGACGGGAAGTGCAAGAATGTTCATGGGCATAGTTATAAATTATCGGTAACTGTGATTGGGAAGCCGATTACGGATGCTTCTAATGTGAAATTTGGAATGGTAATAGATTTTACAGATTTGAAGAAAATTGTTAAAGAAGAAATTGTAGATCAGTTTGACCACGCTACGGTTTTCAATAAAAATACGCCTCATATTGAATTGGCTCGCGAACTAAAATCCAGAGATCACCACGTTATTTTGGTAGAGTATCAGCCTACGAGTGAAAATATGGTGATTGATTTTGCAGAGCGAATCAAGAACCGATTGCCAAACCAAATTCAGTTGCATTCATTAAAATTGCAAGAAACGGAAACTTCTTTTGCAGAATGGTATCAAGCAGATAATTTGTAGGTTTTTCTCTAAATTATACTGCTTAAAAAAACCAAGTCGCAACTAAAATGGCAGTTATTACACAAATTAAATCAACCAAAAGCATTGTGCCAAGTGTGTAACGGGTATTTTTGATTTTTATAGATCCAAAATAAACTGCAATTACATAAAACGTGGTTTCGGCACTGCATTGAAAGATGCAACTTAGTCTTCCTGTAAAAGAATCGGGTCCAAAATTCCGCATTGAATCAATCATAAATCCTCGAGAACCTCCCGAACTAAAAGGCCTAAGCATTGCAACTGGCAAAGAATCGGTAATTTCTTTACTCACGCCCGCATTTGAAAATACAAAGGAAATTCCATTGCTAATAATTTCAAAAAGTCCGCTATTTCTAAAAAAGGAAATGGCAACTAACATTCCCAAAACATAAGGAAAAATGATTACTCCGGTTTTCAAACCATTGTTAGCCCCAACCACAAAAGTATCAAAAACGGTGGTGTTTTTTGCGGTAAATTTATTTTCTTTAACCAATGAAAAAATCAAGGTGAAAGCAATAATTGCGACCAACATTAACCCTGAAAGATTGGAAGTAAAAAAGTTTTTCCCGATTAAATCAAGGTGGTTCACATAGAACAACAATCCAGCAATTGCAGCAATTAAAGTTACTAAAACGACAATTAATGCGGCACTTTTAAAATTAATTTTTTGTCGAATCCCAACGATTAAAAACGCCGCAATAGTTCCTATGAAAGAGGTAATAATGCAAGGCAACATCACATCGGCAGGATTGCTCGCATTTTCAGCCGCTCGGTAACCGATAATTGAAGTTGGAATTAAGGTGAGTCCCGCTGCGTGCAAACACATAAACATTATTTGGGAATCGCTTGCTTTGTCTTTATCGGGATTTATTTCTTGTAAACTTTCCATTGCTTTCAGTCCAAAAGGCGTTGCAGCTGAATCTAATCCCAAGAAATTGGCAGCAAAATTCAAAGTCATATAAGAAATGGATTCGTGGTTTTTAGGAACAGAAGGGAAAATTTTCGTGAAAACTGGACTTAGTTTTTTGGCTAAAATTTCTGCAGCTCCCGAAAGGATTAACAGTTCCATAAGTCCACAAAAGAAAGCTAAATAAGCTATTAACGGAAGTATTAAATCGAGTAAACTGTTTTTGCAGGTTGGCAATAAACCATCTGATTTTTGAACGCCACTAAATATTTTTACAGTTTTACTATTGTAAACATAAGTAGTGTCGGGGTTGGCGTCGTTATTATTGATAACCATTTTCATTTCAGGTGCTTTTTCGATGCTGTCTTTAATGAAAACTGGAAGTTGATTTAGGTATTTTTCTGAAATTAATATTGGATCGTCTTTTTTGCCATTTAATATAAAATCAAGCGTATAACTGTTGCCAGAAAACAAACTAATTACAATGAAAACAATAGACGAAATAAATATTGCGAGCCAAAATCTACTTAAAACCATAACCTTTTTTTTGTAAATGTAATTATTTCAAATTAGTTAAACGGGAAGGTTGTTTAAATTTTTTTTGAAGGTTTGAGATGCATTAAAAACTCAAACTTAATTTTATGGTTTTTTATGCTAAGAATTTAATTTAATAATCAAATATGCGAAATGACAAATTGTTTATTCACAAGTAATAATAGTCACTATTAAGCGTTATTTATTTTAAACAACCTTACTTGTGAAAAATATATATTTCTGCCTTCTACTTTTTATCAGCTCCTTATTTTTGCAAAGCCAAACCTTAAAATTAAAAATCAATTCGATAGTTTTCAAAGATTCAATTCCTGAGGAAAGGCAGTTTATTATTAATTATGAAATCGAAAATTTAAGTTCCGAAAAGGTTTCCTTTTTTTTTAATCCAAATGGAATTACTTCAAGCGAAACTGGCTCAATGTCGAATAAACCATTTTACAAAATTTTTCAAGGCGAAGAACAGATAAATCCAGGTACTGTTTTTAATTTATACAGAAATATAGTTGGTTTAGGATTTGAAGAAAACTTGAAAAATCTTAAAGGAAACCCTGAAGAACTTAAAAAATACTTGAAAGAGCGTTTGAATATGGACCTTGATTCAATGCTTGCAGAATTCAATAAACCCGAAAGCGAAAAATTAAAAAATCAAAATGAAATCCTTATGAAAGATTTGTTTCAGCTTAATCGAAGGGAAACAAAATTAATCTCAAAAGTGCTTTATTGGGATAAAAAAAGATATTATCTCAATGGGCAAAACGAATTTTATTTGGATGAAAAAACAAAACATTATTTAGAACTTACGTTGATTTTATTGAAATCTGAATTTAAAACTAAACTTACAGAAACGCAATTTAACGCCATTATGTCTGACAAAAATTTCCTAAACGCAGTTATTGTTTCAAACAAAATGGAAATTAATTTTTCTGAATAATAAAAAAAATATCCCAAAATCTCTTTTAAGTTTTGGGATATTTTTTTGAAATCGGTTAATCGATTATTTGTTTAATCTGATAAACGAAATTTAGGTTAACCGATTAAAGAAATAACCGATTAAACAATTAAACATTTACCCTACTAAACCACTCGAATTACAAAATAATTTTTCTTTCCGCTTTGCAAAAGCACAAACTGATTGTTAATTAAATTTGCATTAGTAAGCACAAATTCTTCCGTAACTTTTTCTTTATTTACTGAAATTGAATTGGCTGATAAAGCCCGTCTTGCCTCACCATTTGATTTAAAAAATCCAGTTTTTTCGTTCAAAACATCAATGATATTTATTCCCGTTTCTATTTCTTGTTTGGAAATATTTGCTTGAGGAACACCGTCAAAAACTTCTAAGAAAGTTGCTTCGTCCAATTGTTTCAAATCTTCAGCAGTTGCATTTCCAAACAGAATATTGGATGCTTTTATAGCATTTTCTAAATCTAATGCAGAATGAACCATTACTGTAATTTCTTCTGCCAAACGTTTTTGTAACAACCGCAAATGTGGTGCTTCTCTATGTTTTTCAGTTAGAATTTCAATTTCTTCTTTTGATAAAAACGTAAAAATCTTAATGTATTTCTCAGCATCAACATCAGAAGTATTCAACCAATATTGGTAAAATTTATACGGTGAAGTTCGCGCTGAATCCAACCAAATATTTCCACCTTCAGATTTTCCGAATTTGGTTCCATCTGCTTTTGTAATCAGCGGACACGTCAAAGCATAGGCTTTCCCGCTTGCTATTCTACGAACTAATTCCGTTCCAGTGGTGATGTTTCCCCATTGGTCGCTTCCTCCCATTTGTAATGTACACTGTTTTTCTCTGTATAAATGCAAAAAGTCATAACCTTGAACCAATTGATACGTAAACTCTGTAAATGACATCCCTTCAGAAGCTTCGGAAGACAAACGTTTCTTTACGGAATCTTTCGACATCATATAATTTACGGTGATGTGTTTTCCAATATCTCGAATGAAATCAAGAAACGAAAAATCCTTCATCCAATCGTAATTATTCACTAATTCTGCAGCGTTTGAAGCATTTGAAGTGAAATCTAAAAAACGACCCAATTGCCCTTTTAAAGCTTCTTGATTATGACGCAAGGTTGTTTCGTCAAGTAAATTTCTTTCATTGGATTTTCCTGATGGATCACCAATCATTCCGGTAGCTCCGCCAACTAATGCAAGCGGTTTATGCCCAGATAATTGAAAATGTTTCAATAACATCACGCCAACTAAATGACCAATATGCAATGAATCCGCAGTTGGATCAATTCCCACATAAGCAACCCGCATTTGTTCCATCAAATGTTCTTCAGTTCCTGGCATAACATCGTGAAGCATTCCTCTCCAAGTCACTTCTTCAATAAAATTCTTCATTTTTCAATCAATTTAGGCAAAGATAAAATTTAATGTTGATTTGTTGATTTGTTTATTCGGTTAATCGAAAAAAAATATGTTTCCTACTTCCTATTTCGTACTTTCGTAGTATGATATTAGTTACTGGCGCAACAGGTTTGGTAGGTTCTCATTTGGCACTTCAATTAATTGAAAATGGCGAAAATATTCGGGCTATTTTTAGAAATTCAACTTCTAAAATGGCAACGAAATCCCTTTTTGAATTATACGAAAAAGGTAATTTATTCGAAAAAATTGAATGGATTCAAGCCGATATTACCGATGTTCCTTCTTTAGAAATCGCTTTCGCAAATGTCGATTCGGTATATCATTGCGCTGCTTTGATTTCATTTGACCCAAAGGACGAAGCACTTCTACGAAAAACCAACATTGAAGGAACGGCTAATATTGTAAATTTTTCTATTGCAAATGGTGTCAAAAAACTATGTTTTGTAAGTTCGATTGCCGCCTTGGGCGATTTGAAAGAACACGAAATTAGGATTTCCGAAGCAACCGACTGGAACCCAGAAAAGCCGCATAGCGATTACGCAATTTCAAAATTTGGTGCCGAAATGGAAATTTGGCGTGGACAACAAGAAGGCTTGAAAGTTGCCGTTTTAAATCCCGGAATTATTCTTGGACCTGGTTTTTGGAACAAAGGAAGTGGCGCGCTTTTTTCGGCTGTTGCCAATGGGTTACCGTTTTACACCAAAGGATTTACTGGATTTGTAGCCGTTTCAGATGTGGTAACTTTATTGATTTTGGCAATGAACAAATTGGAAGAAAATGAAAATAATAACGGACAACGCTTTGTAATTATAGAAGACAATTATTCCTATCAAACCATTTTGAACGCCATCGCAGAAGCTTTGAAAGTTAAAAAACCCAAATTTTATGCGTCAAAATGGATTACAGAAATTGCTTGGCGATTGAACTGGATTACTTCAGAAGTGTTTAATCAAAAAAGGAAAATATCAAAGGATTCAGCTCGTTCAAGTCATTCTACCAGTTTGTATTCTAATGAAAAAGTGAAAAGCTTTTTTGGATTTCAATTTAAAAACACCAAAGAATATATCAACGAAATTGTGGCTTTGCAATCAAAATTAGAAAAAACTATTTAGTCAAATTGTCGTCTGGCGCACGTTTTGAATTTGTAGCTTTTTTTAAACCCTCCATTTTTTCTTCCATTCTTTTATTGACTTTGTCAAAAATTTCTTTGTATTTTTTTATGTCCGAAGCGTAGAATTTATCGCTATTGGCAAACTGAAGGCTGTCAATTTTATACTTTTTATAAATATAGGTATTTGGATTAATTTTATTTGCTTCCAAAACAAACGCTTTTTGAGATTTCATAGCTTCTAAAACGGAAACATCATACATAATATCAACCATAACCTCTTCATCAATCAAATTATCAGGTTTTGAAACAGCAGGTTTTTGACAACTTATTAGAATTGCAAAAAGTAAAAATAAAGTGGCTAATTTTTTCATATTTGAAATATATAACTATTTAACGGTCAAACAATAATCTTTTTCCACAACGAATATCTTTCACTTTAAAGTTTTGATATACCAATTGTCCGTTTACAAATGTATGGGTAATTCTTGATCTAAACGTAAAATCTTCAAACGGCGACCATCCACATTTTGCAAAAATATTGTCTTTTTTCACGCTCCAAGGCAATCCAGAATTTACAATTGCCAAATCGGCATAGTATCCAACTTTTATAAATCCTCGTTTTTCAATTTTGAAGATTTTCGCAGGATTATGTGCCATTTTCTCAACGATTTTTTCCACCGAAATTTTACCTTGCAAATGAGCTTCAAACATTGCTACGACAGCGTGTTGCACTAATGGTCCACCAGAAGGCGCTTTCAAATACGATTGTTGTTTTTCTTCTAAAGTATGTGGCGCGTGGTCGGTTGCAATGACATCAATTCGGTCGTCAAGCAACGCTTCCCAAAGTACTTTTCTGTCATTTTCTGTTTTCACAGCGGGATTCCATTTTATGAAATTCCCTTTCGTTTCGTAATCTTCATTGGTAAACCACAAATGATGAATGCAAACTTCGGCAGTAATTTTCTTCTGTTCCAATGGAATTTTATTCGTAAATAAATCCATTTCTTTGGCTGTCGAAAGATGGAAAATATGCAATCTTGCTCCCGTTTTTTTTGCCAAAGCAACTGCTTTTGAAGAAGAAATATAACACGCTTCCTCGCTTCGAATCAAGTGATGAAATTTCACAGGAATATCCTCGCCATATTCAGCTTTGTACTTTTCTAAATTGTTTTTAATGGTAGTTTCATCTTCGCAATGAACTGCAATTAACATTGGCGTACTCGAAAATATTTTTTCTAAAACTTCCTCGTTATCAACCAGCATATTTCCCGTTGACGAACCTAAAAATATTTTTATTCCCGCAACATTTTTGGGATTTGTTTTTAAAACTTCTGCCAAATTATCATTGGTAGCGCCCATCATAAAAGAATAATTTGCAAAAGATTTCTCTGCTGCAATTTTATATTTTTCTTCTAAAATTTCTTGAGTTACGGCATTTGGAACCGTATTGGGTTGCTCGATGTAGGAAGTTATTCCGCCCGCAACAGCTGCCCGAGATTCCGATTCGATGTCGCCTTTATGAGTCAATCCAGGCTCTCTAAAATGGACCTGATCGTCAATTGCGCCAGGAATTAAGAAATTTCCTTCGGCGTCAATTATTTTACAATTGGAAGATTTTGCGCTTATACTTTCCGCAATTTCAACAATAAATTCGTTTTCTATTAATACGTCGCCGACAAAAATTGTTCCTTCATTTACAATTTTTGCATTTTTGATTAAAATCCTGTTCATCTGTTTTCTTGATTATAATCTATTAAAAAACTTACTTATTCTAAGTGATATTACTCCAAAAACGGCTTCTTTAATGATAGAATTACTCATTTTTGATTCGCCTTTGGTTCGGTCTGTAAAAATAATTGGAACTTCTACAATTTTGAATTTTTTGCAATAGGCTCTGTATTTCATTTCAATTTGAAAAGCATAGCCAATAAATTTAATTTTATCCAAATTTATAGTTTCCAAAACCTTTCTATTATAACACATAAATCCTGCGGTTGCATCGTGAATTTTCATTCCTGTGATTTTCTTCACATAATACGATGCAAAATAAGACATCAAAACCCGACTTAATGGCCAGTTTACAACATTTACGCCAGTGACATATCTTGAACCAATTGCAATTTCGCCGCCACCAAAATGACAGGCTTCGTATAATTTTTCTAAATCAGCAGGATTATGAGAAAAATCGGCATCCATTTCAAATATATAATCATACTCTTTTGCCAAAGCCCATTTGAAACCAAACACATACGCCGTTCCTAATCCTGCTTTCTTTTCTCTTTTTTCTAAAAATAATTGACTTCCAAATTCCTTTTGAAGTTCAATTACTTTATCCGCCGTTTTGTCTGGTGAATTATCATCAACAACAAGAATGTGAAATGGTTTATGCAATGAAAACACAGCTCTAACGATGCTTTCAATGTTTTCAATTTCGTTATAGGTAGGAATTATAACAATGCTATTGCTCATATTTGTTGTGTGAATTTCTATGCAAAAATAAACTTTTTATGTTTTATGATTCATAATAATTGCATAATAAATAAAACCGTTGAAAAATTTAGTAATTTTGCACCGATATGATTGGAAACGTACTTCATCCTCGAATAGTTGAAAATAAAGATTGGGCAACCGCTTTATTTATATTCGCATTTGTATTAATTGCAATAGCAAAATCGATGTTTGAAAACAGATTTAACGAGTTCTCAAGACTTATCATTTCAGATAAATACATAAAAGTTTATCGCGATTCCAGTCAAATGGCGAGTTGGTTTACCGTTTCATTATTTGTGGTTCAGTTGATTTCCCTCTCGTTTTTTATTCAGTTGGCACTCCACACATTTGGAATTGTTTCCAAAACGGATTGGCTCATTTATATTCAAATTTTCACTTTCCTTACTTTTTATATTTTATCCAGATATTTAATTGAATTAATAATTGCAACTGCATTTGATATTGAAGAATTTGTAGCGCAATTTAACTTGCAAAAAGTAAGTTACAGAACTTATATTGGTGTTTTTTTACTCCCGATTAACTGTTTTTTGTTTTATTCTGATTCAATATCCAAAGAATTATTACTTGGTTTCATTGCTATTGTTCTAATAATTAACTTTTTCACCTACTTGGTTTCATTAAAAAATTATCAAAATATTCTAATGGGTAAGTTGTTTTATTTTATTTTGTATCTTTGCGCACTTGAAATAGCACCCTACTATTTTATGTATTATTGGTTTACAAAAAATTAGCATATTAGAAAATGTCAAATATGAAAGTGAAAACAATTTTGGTGTCACAGCCTGAACCTAAAGTGGAGAATTCTCCTTACTTTGAGTTGCAACAAAAACATAAAGTAAAAATTGATTTCAGACCTTTTATTCACGTCGAAGGAGTTAATGCGAAAGAAATTAGACTTCAAAAAATAGACTTAAATAACTTTACTGCAATAATTTTAACAAGTAAAAACGCAGTGGATCACTTCTTTAGAGTTGCTGACGAAATGCGTTATAAAGTTCCTGAAGGATTGAAATATTTTTGTCAATCTGAAGCGGTGGCGTTCTATTTACAAAAATATGTTGTCTATAGAAAACGTAAAATTTATGTGGGACAAAAAGATTTTATCGATTTAACTACTTTGTTGAAAAAATACAAAGACGAAAAATTTCTATTGCCAGCTTCGGATCAATTGAATGCAGAAGCGCCAAATATCTTGAATAATTTAAAAGTAGATTGGACTCAAGCTGTTTTTTATAAAACCGTAATGAGTGATTTGTCCGATTTGGCAGATGTATATTACGATATTTTAGCATTTTTTAGTCCAACTGGAATAAAGTCATTGTTTATGAACTTCCCTGATTTTGAACAAAAAGACACTCGAATTGCGGTATTTGGAAGTACCACTCAAAAAGAGGCTTTGGAACACGGATTGCGAGTTGATATTATGGCTCCAACTCCTGAAGCTCCTTCTATGACGATGGCTTTAGACAAATATATTTCCAAAGTAAACAAAGATATTAAAGAGAAATAAAATTCAATACCTACATTTAACAAAGCTTCCCGTTTATTCTGGAAGCTTTTTTATTTGGGCGCGCCCTCGTTTGGAACATTTCAGGATACGAGACAATTTGTACAAAACTCGGTCAGGCTACAATCTTTGTTCCACTTCGTTCCACAAAGGATTTCTGCTGCCATCCCTCGCGCGAAACTCGATTTAATAATTATGATTTTAGATTTCAGATTTAAGATTGTTTGCTATTCAACAAGTCCAAGTCATCCAAAGGATTTTTGCGAGAGCGGTGTTGAAAGCTTCAATCTTTACATAAAATTCGGCTATTATTATGTTATATTCCTCTTTCGTGACATCAAAAACCCGTTTCATGACATTTAAAAAATTTGACAAGAAATTTTTATGCAATTTTGGAACAATAATTAAAACATTTCGTTTATTTTAATCGTACAACAATAATTGTTATCATACATTAGCAAAATAAACAACGGAGGTTATTATGGCACAAATCCAACCCTTTTTGGGAAGATTACAGCCATTTTATGGCTGGTATAAATGAGTTGGCAGACAATTTCGAACGACAGAAAACCGAAACAAAGTCAACTATTAAAAAAAAGGTTGGAGAAATAAGCGGAAAAAACCAAAAACCGAAAAATGACTTTTTAAACCAAAAAAGCATAAAATAAAGTACGCAAAAAATATAATTTATGAAAGCAAATTTTTTAAAAGCATCAATTTTAGCATTAGTTACAATTTTAACATTTTCTTGTTCAAAAGACGAAAGTTCAAGTACAACTGAAACAGGCGGAAGTTCTTCATCAACAACTAGCACTTGGGCAAAATTTACAGTTATAACTCCAGCAGGCGTTGTTAAACCTAACTATATTGTAATGATGTTTGATCAACCTTTTTCAACAACAGCACCAATGCCAACAATAATAAAACAAGTTACAACAGACGCAAATGGTTTGGCAAATTTTGACTTAAACACAATAGTTACAAGTACAGTTACAAAAAAATATTATTTTGAAGCATTTTTACAATCTGGAACAAGTTATGTTTTGAAAACAAATTATTCGCGTTTTGACAGTGATTTTGTAAAAGGTTCCCATTTAACTACGAGTCTATTAGTAAATTAAAACGGCTCACATAAAAAAGTTGGGGATAAGTTATAGATTTGCATAAAAAAAGCAAATGGATTTTTCAATATCTTCTTCCTTTTTACCCCAAGGGTTATTAACTCATTTTGACATTGTTGATTTCAAAGAATTGGGTGATTTACAAACAAAAAATGATTGTTTTTATATCTATTTAGATGAGAAAAACATACTTCCAAAAGACTTCAAAAACGCTGAATTTGAGTCTAAAGGTTTTTACGA
>OZ248381.1:0-20256 GCA_965234425.1 Flavobacterium neuenschwanderi (SeqCode)
AATATTTCGTCAATATTAGGAAATGTCACAGCAAAAAAAAATAGCCCCAAACAAGTTGAGGCTATACCAGATAAACAAATCATTTTTAAAGACGAAGTGCTTTCTATAAGTTGAACAAAAATATGAAAAAAAAGTGAAATAAATTTGGTTTTCAAGATAGTACCTATTCGCTGCAATCTTTGCTCCACTTCGTTCCACAAAGGATTTTCGCTGCTATCCCTCGCGCAAATCCTGCTTCAAACAAAATTATTGCATAAATGATATTATTAGTAATAGTTAGAAAACATATTGAAATTAATAAATTAAAACAATAACTTTGTGAAACAAAATAGATTTAATGATAAATGAAAATATCTATTTTTTTCTATTACGACAAAATAATTTAACCACAATAAATGGACTTACAAGACCAATTAAAAAACCTTTTCCCAAACCATGAACCTTCTCCAGAAGAAGAAAAAGTTATAGAAGACAAAGAACTTTGGATTCAAGAGGAACCCATGATTTGCAAATTTGAAAAACGAAAAGGGAAGCCCACAACCATTATTGAAGGATATACTGGAACAGATGAAGATTTTAAAATTTTAGCCAAAGAATTAAAAACCAAATTAAGCGTTGGCGGAAGTTTCAAAGATGATTCAATCATAATACAAGGAGATTATCGTGATAAAATAATGACAATTCTAAAAGAAAAAGGCTTTAAAGTCAAACGCGTTGGAGGTTAGAAAAAGTGTACATTTGAACAACTTTAAACCTTAAACATCAAAAAAATATGATACAAGCATCAGAATTAATTCTAAATCCAGACGGAAGCGTCTATCATTTAAACTTAAAACCAGAACATATTTCCCACGATATTATCTTCGTTGGCGATCAAAATAGAGTTGAAAAAATCACTCAGTTTTTTGATAATATTGAATTTTCAACTCAAAAAAGAGAATTTAAAACACAAACAGGGACTTTAAAAGGCAAACGAATTACCGTAATGTCAACAGGAATTGGTCCTGATAATATTGATATTGTAATGAACGAATTGGATGCTTTGGTAAATATTAATTTAGAAACCAGACAACCAAAAGTAGAATTAACTTCTCTAAACATCATTAGAATTGGCACTTCAGGTTCTTTGCAAGCAGATATTCCTGTGGATAGCTTTGTGATGGCAAAATTCGGGTTGGGATTAGACAACATGCTCCGCTCCTATTTAATCGATGAAATTTCAAATTCAGAAATGGAAGATGCTTTCATAAAACACACCAATTGGGATTTACGAAAAGGAAAACCATATATAATTTCTTGCTCCGAAAAGTTAGATAAACTTATAGAAAGTGATAAAATTCACAAAGGAATTACAGCTACTGCTGGAGGTTTTTATGGTCCTCAAGGTCGTATTTTACGTCTAAATATTCAAGACGAAAATTTGAATTCTAAAATGGATAATTTCAAATTCTATGCTAATAGGATAACCAATTTAGAAATGGAAACCGCAGCAATATATGGACTTTCAAAACTATTGGGACACAATGCATTGTCATTAAATGCAATTATTGCAAACCGTGCAACGGGAACATTTAGCGAAGATCCATACAAAGCAGTCGATGAATTAATCGCATATACTTTGGATAAATTGACAGAGTAAATATTTAAAATACTTCCTAAATGGATATACTATTAGAAACTGATAGATTACTGTTAAGACCTTTAGAACTTGAAGATGCTGATGCAATGTTTGCAATGGATAACAATCCAAACGTGCATAACTATCTATGGCAATCACCTACCCAAAAAAAAGATGAAACCATTGAAATTATTAAAATGGTGCAAAAGCAATATGTAGATAATAATATCGGTCGATTTGCAACTATCCTAAAGGAAACAGGTGAATTTATTGGTTGGACAGGTATTAAATATGTTAATGATCATATTGAGAATGGAAATACAAATTTCTTCGACTATGGTTATAGATTAGATGAAAAGTTTTGGAACAAAGGATATGCAACTGAGGCTTCGATTTTTTGGTTAGACTTCGGATTCAAAAAAATGAAAATTGAAATATTGAACGCATATACTCATTCGGAAAATGGAGCTTCAAATCAAATTTTACAAAAAGTAGGGATGAAATTCATGGAAAATTATTTGGATAAAGATAGCGTAATCTGGAAATGGTGGCAAATGGAGAATCCAAACAAACTATTAAAAGTTGTTGAAAAATAAAAAAAAATGACAACAATAAAAATTGCGGGTGTTCCAGAACATTTTAATTTGCCTTGGCATTTATCCATCGAAAACGGAGAATTTCAAGCAAATGAAATCGACTTGCAATGGACTGATGTTCCAGAAGGAACAGGAAAATTGTGTCAAATGCTCCGAAATGACGAAACGGATATTGCCGTTATTTTAACCGAAGGAATTATAAAGGATATAATTGCTGGAAATCAAAGCAAGATTGTACAAATATATGTTGAATCTCCTTTGATTTGGGGAATTCATGTTGCTGCAAATTCAAAATATAAAACACTTTCCGATTTAGAAAATACAAAAGTTGCCATTTCAAGATTGGGCTCGGGATCGCAATTGATGGCGTATGTAAATGCAAATAATCAAGGTTGGAAAACTGAAAATCTTCAATTTGAAATCATAAATACGATTGATGGCGCTGTTGAAGCACTCTCCAAAGGAACCGCTGATTATTTTATGTGGGAACGTTTTATGACTAAACCATTAGTTGACAAAGGAATTTTTAGAAGAATTGGTGATTGCCCAACTCCTTGGCCTTGTTTTGTAATTGCAGCTCGCAATGAAATCCTTGAAAAACATCCAGAAATTGTAACCAAAATAATAGAAATCATAAATGCTAAAACTTCAAATTTTAAAGAAATTTCTAATATTGACGGTATTTTAGCAAATAAATACCATCAAAAAGTAGCAGATATTCAAGAATGGTTATCCATTACAAAATGGTCACAAAAACAACTTTCAGAAGTAGAATTAAATTCAATTCAAGACCAATTAGTAGCTTTAAAAATAATAGAAAAAAAAGAAAGTTATTCTAAAATTGTAGCAATATAAAATCGCAAAATTATTCCATTTGCTTTATTTAAACCACTTCACCACTCCATTCCAACATTCCGCCAAGTAAATTATAGGTATTTTCAAATCCCAATTGGTTCATAATTGAACACGCTTGTGCACTCCTTGCTCCAGATCTGCAATAAACATAATAGTTTTTTGACTTGTCTAATTCTTCTATTAAATAAATGAATCCCTGACCTTTATATATATCAATATTTACCGCCTCAGGAATCATCCCTTCGTTACATTCGTCTTCCGTTCTTACATCTAAAATAAATGCGTTTTCGTCATTTTCTAATTGGTCAACCCAAACTTCTTGTGCTAAATTCATAACTATTTATATTTTTTACAAAATTACATAATATCGTCTTAATTGAAAAAGATAAATGGAAGTTTTAGAATTAACATAAAAATAACAATTCTATTGTTTCAAAATCGAATATTAGGTTTACATTTGTACATACAAATATTGTAACTACAATTATGAAAATTGAAGAAGTTTTAAAATCAAATGCAATAATGGAACCTTCTCAAAAAGTCGTCCTCAATATCATATATACTCAAAATGATATTCACGAGCGTTTAGCGGAAATCCTGAAGTCGTATGATTTGTCAAGCGAACAATATAATGTTTTACGAATATTACGAGGTCAAAAAGGAAATCCTGCGAACATGTGCGTTATTCAAGAACGAATGCTTGCTAAAACCAGTAATACCACACGATTAGTAGATAAACTACTTTTAAAAGAATTAGTAACACGAACCGTTTGTAAATCAAATAGAAGAAAAATAGACGTTTTAATTACTGAAAAAGGATTGTCGGTTTTAACAGAATTAGATCCAAAAGTAATCGATTATGAAAAAAAAATAGTTCAAAATTTATCAAATCCAGAATTGGAACAATTGAACTTCCTTTTAGAAAAAATTAGAAATCAATAATTAATATATAACAAATGAGCACATTCTTAGAAAATCAAAATTGGCGTTATGCCACAAAAAAATTCGATGCAACCAAAAAAATCTCAACTGAAGATTTAAATTTTCTAAAAGAAGCTATTCGTTTGAGTACTTCTTCTTTTGGATTGCAACTTTATAAAGTAATTATCATTGAAAATCCAGAATTAAGAGCCAAATTATTGCCATTTGCTTGGGGACAAACACAAATTGTAGACGCATCGCACTTAATCGTTTTTGCAAATCAAACTGTAGTAAACGATACTGATATTGATGCGTACATAAAAAACACAAGCGAAACTAGAGGTATTCCATTAGAAGCCTTGACAGGTTTTGGCGATTATATGAAAGGTGCTGTAAACCCAATTCCTGCTGATATGAAAGCAATTTGGACAGCAAAACAAACCTATTTAGCACTTGGAAATTTACTTAATGCTGCCGCTGAACTAAAAATTGACGTTACTCCAATGGAAGGTTTTGATGCTAAAAAATTCAATGAAATATTAGGACTAGACGCATTAAATCTAAATGCTGCCGTAATTGCAACAGTGGGATACCGTCACGAAGAAGATGCAACTCAGCATAACAAAAAAGTTCGAAAATCAAACGAGGATTTATTTTTAACACTATAATTATTAACTAAAATCAATTAAACAATGAAAAATTTAAAAACAATTGCAATCGCATTATTAGTAGCTTTCGGAACAGCAACAATAACTGCACAAACGAAAAAAGTTGACGCAACAAAAAGCTCAATTACTTGGATTGGTAAAAAAGTAACTGGTCAACACGAAGGAACTATAAACCTTAAAGAAGGTGCATTAATGTTCAAAGGAAAAAATGTTATGGGCGGAAGTTTCACCGTTGATATGACTTCTATGACAACAACCGACTTAAAAGCGGGTCAAGGAAAAGAAAAATTAGACGGTCACTTGAAATCGGAAGATTTTTTTGGTACTGAAAAATTCCCAACCTCTACATTAGTTTTCAAAACTGTTGTCGCAAAAAGCGCTGGTGTTTATACAGTTACCGCAGATTTAACTGTAAAAGGAATTACAAATCCTGTAACTTTTGACCTTGCTACAACTGCAAATTCTGCAACTGCAAACGTAAAAATCAACAGAACGAAATACGATATTAAATATGGTTCAGGTAGCTTTTTTGAGAATTTAGGCGACAAAGCAATCTACGATGATTTCGATTTAACAGTGAATTTGAAATTCTAATTAATTTGAATTAAATCAATAAAAAACAAGCCCTGACAAGAAATTGTTGGGGTTTGTTTTTTTTAAAAATTTTGTGTTTTTTAAAATATGAATTTTAAGTCTTTTTTACAGAAAATAATTAGATATTTGTTTAAAAAATACAAATGTCAAAAAATCAAATTCGAAAAGATAAAACTTGTCTAAACTGTGGTTATGTTGTCGAAAACAAATTTTGCCCTAACTGCGGACAAGAAAATAGCGAAACTCGAAAAACTTTCCTTCATTTGTTTTTTCATTTTTTTGAAGATTTAACGCATTACGAAAATGCTTTTTGGAAAACCATAAAAAACTTACTTTTCAAACCCGCTTCCCTTTCCAAAGAATACCTTTCTGGCAAACGATTGTCTTATTTGGCACCTATTCGTTTGTACATTTTTATAAGTTTTATGACCTTTTTTTTATTAGCAATACTGCCAAACGACATTGGCCCTGCAAATTTTAGTATAAAAGAAAAAGAGGTAACGAGAGATAAAAATAAAAAAAATCTTCAAATAGATCTTAGTAATTCTAAAACTGTTTTAACAAAAAAAGATTCTTTAAAACAACAAGCGGTTAATAAATTTCTTAAAAAAAATGTATTGTCTGAAAAAGAAAAAGTAAAATTAAAGAAAGCTAAAGAAAGTAACACTACTGATTTTATTTTAGCAGATTATAAATCGGTTAAGGAATTAGATTCATTACAAAAATATGGCATTGCAAAAAACAAATTAAACTCTTTTGAATATTGGTTAGAAAAAAAGATGATAACTATCACGAAGAATAATACTAAGGAGGAATTAATCGAGAAAGCCAAAGAATCAGCAATGCACAATTTTCCAAAAGTAATCATTATATATATGCCCTTTTTCGCCTTCTTTTTATGGCTGTTTCACAATAAGAAAAAATGGTATTATTTTGATAACTGCATCTTTACGCTGCATTATTTTTCGTTTTTGCTTTTGATTTTATTTTTAACTTCATTAGTCAGTTTTATATTCAATTTGTTTCCCAATTCAGACTTTTTAAACTTGATAGATATTGTTGGAAATACTATTGTTTATTGTTGGATGTTTTATTATTTTTTTCCAGCCCATTATAGATTTTACGGAGAGAGCAAAATTAAATCATTTATAAAAAGTATCCTTTTGTTCTTTATAAATTTGGTTTTTATTCTGCTGTTTTTGTCCTGTTTTGTCTTATATACGTTTGTTTCGATTCATAAAAAAATATTCATTATTTTAATTTGATTGAAAATCATAAATCGGGGTTCGCGCGAAGGGTGGCAGCGGAAATCCTCTGTGGAACGAAGTGGAACAGAGATTGCAGCGAACGACCTGACCCGAAGTTTTTACGAAGGGTCGCGCCCAAATAAAAAAGAAAAATCTATAGAATTGCAAACAAAAAAGCTGTCCAAAAAATACATTTTGGACAGCTTTTTATTTTTTAAAAGAAATCAGATTATACTGATTGTTGCTTTTTAGCTTTTCTCTCTTTATACATTTCCCACAAAGCACCGCCAATCCAATATTGAACGAAACCAATTAAGAAAAACATTAACCAAAATCCCATTGTAAGAATGGTTAAGAAAAGTAAAAATCCTAAATACTGTGAAAATTCAAACATGATTATCGTAATTATTGAATATGATGACAAATGTAAGTTTAATATTTTTTTCTACCAATTAATCCCTATCAATTTTTATAAAATAGTTTTTTATGCGTAATTTTGGCTCAGATTTTTTTGGAGCTATTTCCAGCTTTCGCCTTTATCTTTTTGGGTTTTCATGCTTCAAACCCAAAAAGGATACCGGCTCAATCTGGGCTAGACCTAAAATGACGTTCAAACAAATAACAAACACACAATAAAATGGAATTCAGAATCGAAAAAGACACCATGGGTGAAGTGCAAGTTCCTGCAGATAAATATTGGGGCGCACAAACAGAACGTTCCCGAAACAACTTTAAAATTGGTCCTTCGGCATCAATGCCAAAAGAAATTATTGAAGGATTTGCCTATTTAAAAAAAGCCGCAGCCTTCGCTAATTGCGATTTGGGTGTGCTTCCAACAGAAAAAAGAGATGCTATTGCTACCGTTTGCGACGAAATATTAGCAGGAAAATTAGCCGATGAATTTCCATTGGTAATTTGGCAAACAGGTTCGGGAACACAAAGTAATATGAATGTGAACGAAGTAGTTGCCAACCGTGCGCAGGTTTTAAAAGGTTTCAAAATTGGCGAAGGCGAGCAATTTATTAAAGCCAATGACGATGTAAACAAGTCACAATCTTCCAACGACACCTACCCTACTGGAATGCACATCGCAGCCTATAAAGCGGTAGTTGAAGTTACGATTCCTGGAATTGAAAAATTGCGAGATACGCTTCAAGCGAAAGCTGTTGCCTATAATACGGTAGTGAAAATTGGTCGAACTCACCTTATGGATGCAACGCCACTTACATTAGGTCAAGAAATTTCTGGTTATGTGGCGCAATTGAATTACGGAATAAAAGCAATAAAAAACACGTTGGCACATTTATCGGAAGTGGCTTTAGGTGGAACTGCTGTAGGAACAGGATTGAACACGCCTGATGGATATGATGTGAAAGTAGCTGAATATATCGCAAAATTCACGGGTCACCCTTTTGTGACGGCAGAAAATAAATTTGAAGCTTTGGCGGCTCACGATGCCATCGTAGAAACGCACGGTGCTTTGAAACAAGTGGCGGTTTCGTTGAATAAAATTGCCAATGATGTTCGTATGTTGGCTTCTGGACCTCGATCTGGTATTGGAGAAATCCTAATTCCTGAAAACGAACCGGGTTCTTCAATTATGCCAGGAAAAGTAAATCCAACACAATGTGAAGCCTTAACAATGGTTTGTGCGCAAGTGATGGGTAACGATGTTGCGATTTCAATTGGCGGCATGCAAGGACATTATGAATTGAATGTTTTCAAGCCTTTGATGGCTGCAAATTTCTTGCAATCTGCTCGATTATTGGGAGATGCGTGTCTGTCATTTGACGAACATTGTGCGCAAGGAATTGAACCAAATTACAAAAGAATTGAAGAATTGGTTAACAACTCATTGATGTTGGTTACTGCCTTAAATACTAAAATCGGATATTACAAAGCCGCTGAAATTGCACAAACTGCTCATAAAAACGGAACTACTTTGAAAGAAGAATCCGTTCGTTTGGGATATGTCACCGCCGAAGATTTTGATGCTTGGGTGAAACCAGAAGAAATGGTTGGAAGCTTGAAATAGTTTTCGCTTTTTATATAAAACAGGCTATCTTTATCGGGTAGCCTTTTTTTTTTAAGGTGCAAAGAGGCAAAGATTCAAAGTAAAAATAGTAAAATGCCGAACGTATTAACGTTACTGCAAAACATTTATAATTTATAATTTATAACTCATAATTCATTCTTCAAAACTCATTTTCCGTAGCAATTGATTGAGTAAGATTTTATACCTGCTAATTTCCATAACGTCATCTTCGTAAGGGGAAACATCCAAAATTTCATCCAATGAATCGCTAACTTCCTTAATTTTTATTTTTGCGGTTTCGTAATTATTAAGGGCAACAAAATCAATTATTTCCTGTACTCTGCTTTTAATATCCCCGAATTTATTGTTTTTCATACTAATTAACTTTCGCTTGAAGATGCATCAGCGTTGAACTTTTTTACGATTTGCTTTAATTTTTCTTTGCGAGCAATTTCGGCACTTTTCACTTTTGACTGTGCTTTATGAAGTTTGTCGTTGTGCTTTTTGATATTTTTTTCGGTATTTCTGCTCATAATATGCTCTTTATAATTGTTGTATTTCGCGTTTAATTTCGTCTAAAGTTTTATTGGTATAAACCAATTCAGTACTGATTTTTATTCTCAATTCCTGTAAATCTTCATATTCAAAGTACTTTGCCCAAGAAGTTAAAGTGAGTAAATTTCGTATTTGTTTTATTCTTTTTGTAGTTTCAAAACTTGTCCGAAGTATGGCTTTAGCATCAAAATCAGGGCTGTTTTTGTGTTGGTAATTCACCGTATTATTCAAAAAGTTAGGCTGAATAAAATACAATTCATCAATAGCATTATCAGGATAAAAAGAAATCCAAGGTGCAAATCCCCATTTGTATTTTGAAGAAGTTTCAATTTCTAAAGGTTTTAATCTCCATTTGCTGTTGGCTAATCGTCCCCAATGATTGGACAATCGATACATTCCAACTTTTGTAAAATAGTAGCAACTCCCCGACTTGCTTTCGTAATCGTATTTTCGGGTTTCAATATCAGGTGCTATAATTTCATTAAAAACACAAAAAGTATTCTTGAAAAATCCTGCTGGTAATTGAAACTTTTTATCCATTTTTCAAATGTAGGAAATTAATAGGCAATAAATAATGTTGAATTTATTATATAAATAACAACTTATAATTATTTTATTATCAGTTTTTTAGTAGTGGTTTTATTATCCGATGAAATTTTAGCAAGATACATTCCAGAAGCTAAATTCAAGTCCAATTGCGTTGTTCCTGAAAAAGAAGTACTCATTAACTTCATCCCCGAAAGAGAGAAAATCTCGATACTACTTTCTTGGTTTAAACCAGAAATAGTAATTTGATTTGTCGTAGGATTAGGATAAATAGAAACCTTACTATCACTGAAATTATCAGTTGAAAGTGGCGCAAACCAAGTAGAAGTTGTTAAGTTCCCAAAAACATAATCAACCAAAGTTGGGTAATCAATGAAAGGATTTCTGTTCATTTGCCAATTATAAATGATATTGTTTCTGTTCATTTCAAAATCATCAGCAGTATCAGAAGTATTCCAAGCTAATAAAGTGGCTAAATCACCTATACGTCCTGTTGGCGTAATGTCTGGATCACCATTTTCAACATTCAATCCATTGTATCTTAGCGACATATAAAAAACTGCGCGAGCTACATCACCATTCCAACTTCCTAAAGAACCTGTAGGTCCGTTATAATCAACGCCATAATTTCTATTATTACGGGAACTATTTTCTTGTCCGCCAACAGCTCTTAAGTGATGATTGTCGCTATGACTGGCTTCAATATCATCATTACCTGTTGTAAGTCTCCAATTATTTATCCCATCTGGAATGCTGATTGGGATAAATGTGTCAGGAAGTCCTAATCTTGATTGACAATAAATGTGCTCTCTATTCCATTTTCCTACAATACTATTGTCTGTTTGATAATCAATTTTAGAAATGGGCTGTTCATCATAAATCATCCAAACTTGACCATTATTTTCAGGATTTTGATCGGCTTCTCTTAGAACAGAATAAACATCGCCATAATTGTGAACCCGAACTATATTTGGGTTTGCAATAATGTCTTGAATTGCTTGTCGTAAAACAGCCCCTGATTTCCCTTCTAAAGAACTGTAATATCCTGTAGGAATTACTCTTGGACATAATCCGTAAGTTGGATAAATTGGTGTTCCCCAAGATTGAATCGAAAAATTAATATCATGAATTCTAATGGCAATATTATTATTCAAAATCACATAATCACTTGGAACCGTTCCAATTGTAATTCGCATTGTTTCATCACCTTCATTATTTCCGTCATTTATAATTTGAATAGTCGTAGATTTAGAATTTGAACCAACTGGAATAGAAATGTTCAGATTTCCTGAATAATCTGACGAATTAAAACTTCCGTTATTTAAGGTTATAACAAAATTTAATGCCGAAAGAACCGGTGAATCTGTGGTGAATGTAATTGTATAATTTTGACCTTCAGTAGTTGCATTTGAAGAATAATTAACAGCAATTCCATTGTATGTAATTCCTGAACCATCGTTATTAGTTCTTGGAGTTGGGGTTTTTACTTCATAGGTTCCATCCTCTTTTCTTTGAATAGATTGCGTCGAAGCTAAACTGTTTATATTTTCATTATAACAAACAGTTCCTAAACCAAAAATTCTCATTAATTCAGATGGTTTTGTAGCGTCTTTACTATAAGCAAGGGCGTCTTTAAGATTTGTTACTGTTGTTACTGTTGATATCGTTGTTGGTGTTGCTTCTGTGTTATTTGGAAAATCAGAAGCATCACCTAAATATATTGCTACAACATCGGGACCATTTTGAATTGTATTTCCAGTAAAAATATAAGATGCCGCAGGGGTAACTTGAGGATTTCCAAGTAAAATAATTCCGTTTCCGTCAGTAACCAATCCATCTAAATCAATTGCATAATAACTTAAAATTCCTGAGAATGGACTTGTGCTTCCCGCATTAAAAAAAACAACAACGTAACCATCTAAAGGAAAATTAGCGGTTGTTGATTTTAATTCAATAAATTCTTTTACGTCAGAAGATGCAGTATCTGGGTCAATTTCATTTATAACAACTTGACTATAAGAAAAAAAACTACATAGTAATAGTATAACGAATACAGGGGATTTCATCATTTTGAATTAAATTATAGAACAAATATAATCATTAATATCGTATTATGAGACACTTAATATTATATCGTAAATTCAAAAAAAAATTGGAATTGTTTTTTTTAAATGTACCTTTGCAGAAAATTTGTCGATTTTAAAAACAAAATAAAATGTTTTTATCCTAAAAGACAACGAGTTATACAATTTATGAAAAAAATAGTTGAATACAGAAAGTTATTAAATGTAGATAAAACTGCAGAATTAAAAGATTTGAAAACCATCTATCGTAATGCGATGAAAGAGGCACATCCTGATAAATTTCAAGGTGATGAAGCGGGTTTAAAAGAAGCGGAAGAAAACAGTAAAAAAATTATTGAAGCCTACCACTTTTTGGTGAGCATCAATCCTGAAACTACAAAACAACTTTTACCAGAATACACCGAAACTATCTCAACTGCAACAATTTCAGATTATAAATTTGTTGATGGTCGTTTGATCATAAACTTTTCTAACGGTAGTGTATATGAGTACATTAGCGTACCAAAAGCAACTTATGTGAAAATGGTAAATGCTGATTCTCCTGGAAGATTTGCAAAAAGACACATCCTTAATTCTTTTACTTGGAGAAAAACAATCAACCAAGATTAAGTTTTATTTTATATAAAAAAAGGGGTTTAGATAATTGTCTAAACCCCTTTTTTATTACAATTTATTGATGTAATTTCCATAAATATCACTGAATTGATACCCTTGAGAAATTCTATCTTTACTCAATTTATCATATTCTACTAATGCCCATAAAATAAATTCCTTCATAAAATAAACATCCTCTTTTGCAAGTTGCGGTTGGTATTTTTTTTTTAAAATAGATAGTGGCGCAATCGAATCTAATATAGATTTGTATTCTTCATCAGTTGAATCATCTAATAGTTCGAAACCACTTTCCGAGAAAAACCATTCTATTAAATCGGAATAGGCTGTTTTTTCATCGTGCTTTTCTAATTTTTCAATCTTCGGGAAATACGCTGGGAAAAATGTGTGAATTGCATCACCAATTAAATGCTGTGCTACAACTGCTGCTCCTTCTTGTTCTCCTTCATAAACCAATTCAACTTTACCAGTAATTGCAGGAATAATTCCCATAAAATCTGATAATCGAACGGTCGTTTTATCAACTCCAGATTTTAATGCACGACGTTCGGCAGTGCTCAACAAATTCTCATAAGCAGTGATACTCATTCTCGCACTCACCCCGCTTTTATTGTCAATATATTCACTTTCACGAGCTTCAAAACTAATTTGTTCTAATAAATCTTTGGCTAATGAAGGAACATAAACGGCATCGCTTTGAAGCAAATCCAACTTGGCTTCTTGCTCGGTAATTGTTCTTGCAATTTTAATTGTTTCAGGATAATGAGTCAAAATTTGTGAACCAATTCTATCTTTCAAAGGCGTAACAATACTTCCTCGATTGGTGAAATCTTCTGGATTTGCAGTAAATACAAATTGCATATCCAAAGGCATTCTTAATTTGAAACCACGAATTTGAATGTCGCCTTCTTGCAAAATATTGAATAATGCCACTTGAATTCGGGCTTGTAAATCAGGTAATTCGTTGATTACAAATATGCAACGATTGGCTCTTGGAATCATTCCAAAATGAATTACGCGATCATCAGCATACGATAATTTCAAATTTGCAGCTTTAATTGGATCTACATCGCCAATCAAATCCGCCACAGTAACATCGGGTGTAGCCAATTTTTCAAAGAATCTATCACTTCTATGAACCCACTGAATTGGGGTTTTATCGCCTTCAATTGCAATTAAATCTTTTGCAAAACGAGAAATTGGTTTCAATGGATCATCATTGATTTCTGAACCTGCAACAATTGGCATAAATTCATCTAACAATTCAATCATCAAACGTGCCAATCTTGTTTTGGCTTGACCACGAAGTCCCAATAAATTGATATTGTGGCGCGATAATATGGCTCGTTCTAATTCTGGAATTACGGTATTTTCAAACCCGTGAACACCTTCAAATACTGGTTTCCCAGATTTTATTTTTTCCCTAAGATTATTTCGTAATTCGTCTTTTATACTTTTGCTTTGGTAACCCGAAGCTTTTAATTCTCCTAAAGTATTAATGGTATCTATTTTCATATTGGTAAATTATTGTACTCTTTAATTTGTATTTAAACTCTATTTAATTCTCTTTTTCCTATTCGTTTCATAATCCTCAAAAATCATTTCTCCAAGCCCTTTTAATCCTGTATAAAATGCTTTTCCTTGATTTTCTTCTGTAAATCGATTGACAAATTTTTGTAAATACGGATCATTTGCAATCATAAAAGTCGTTATTGGAATGTGTAATTTTCTGGCTTGTTGCGCTTGACTGTAACATTTATTTACAATATATTCGTCCAATCCGTTGCTGTTCATATAATAATCACCATCTTTTTCACGAACACAACTCGGTTTTCCATCGGTAATCATAAAAATTTGCTTATTGGTGTTGCGCTTTCGCCGTAGTAAATCCATCGCTAATTGCAAACCAGCAACTGTATTAGTATGATAAGGACCTACTTTCAAATACGGCAAATCACGAATTGCAATTGTCCAAGCATCATTTCCAAAAACCAAAATATCTAAGGTGTCTTTTGGGTATCTCGTTGTGATTAATTCCGCCAATGCCATTGCCACTTTTTTAGCAGGTGTAATTCGGTCTTCGCCATAAAGAATCATACTATGACTGATGTCAATCATCAAAACGGTGCTCATTTGAGATTTGAATTGGGTATCTTCCACAACCAAATCTTTTTCTGTCAATTGAAAATCTTCAACTCCATTATTAATTTGAGCATTTCGCAAACTTTCGGTCAAAGAAATTTGTTCTAATCCATCTCCAAAATGAAATTCACGTAATTCCCCAGTATGTTCGTCGCCATTTCCTGTATGTTTTGTTTTGTGATTTCCATTACCAGAACGCTTTAAATTTCCGAAAATTTGATCTAAGGCTTGTTGGCGAATTGCCCGTTCCGTTTTGGCAGTAATACCAGTACCTGATGAACCATCTTCTTTTAGTTCTTCTCGAATGTACCCTTTTTTCTTTAAATCTTCGATAAAATCATCTATCGTATAGCTTGAATCGGTTAGTTTGTATTCTTTATCCAATTCCCGCAACCAATCGATTGCCTCATCAAAATCGCCTGATGTATGAGTGATTAACTCTTTAAATACTTCAAAAAGTTTATCAAATGGCGATTGAAATGGCGCTTCAAATTGCTTAAAATAAAAGCCTTTTCTAAATACATTTTTCATAAAAATAAAAATAATACAATTTACATTAAATGCTAAAAAAACGAATAATAATTTTTAGTTAAAGTATTTTTAACGATTCTAATTAATACAATTATATTTTCATAAATTTGATAACTTTTTACTAATACTATGAATGAAATTATAGAATATTTTTGTGCTATTTTAATTGGGATTTTACTCGGATTAACTGGTGGTGGAGGTTCGATATTAACCGTTCCAGTATTGGTTTATATCATCCATCTGAATCCAATTATAGCTTCTTCCTATTCCTTATTTATCGTTGGAATGACCTCTTCATTTGGAACTTTAATAAATTTTAAAAAAGGAAATATAGTTTTAAAAACTGGATTATTATTCGCATTACCCTCTCTAATTTCTGTTTATATCACTCGGAAATTTATCGTACATTCAATTCCTGAAGTGCTATTTGAAAACAGTACATTTATAATAACAAAAAACGTCTCATTGATGGTTTTGTTTGCAGTTGTAATGTTTTTCGCGGCGATTTCAATGCTTAAAACTCCAAAAACAATCGACAAAGATGCAATAGAAAAAGAACAAAATTTATTCCTTATTATAGTACAGATTTTTTGCGTAGGAATTTTAATAGGACTTATAGGTGCTGGCGGAGGATTTCTGATAATTCCAGCTTTGTTTCATTTTGCTAAATTACCAATAAAAAAAGCTATTGGAACCTCATTATTTATTATTGCCATTAATTCATTAATAGGATTTTCTGGTGATGTTCAAAACATAAATGTTGATTGGAATTTCCTATTTCGCTTTGCTGCTGTTGCAATGTTTGGTATCTTTGTAGGGATTTATTTGAATACGTTTTTCAATGAAAAAAGCCTTAAAAAAATATTTGGATGGTTTGTTCTAATAATGGCTGTTTTCATTTTAACCAAAGAACTTATTTTCTAATTTCAATATTTAAATCTTTTGTATAACAATAATTATCTAATTCTAATCCGATGAAAATTCAACAAATTTACACAGGCTGTATTGCACAAGCTGCTTATTATATTGAAAATAAAGGCGAAGTTGCTATTTTTGATCCATTAAGAGAGGTGCAACCTTACATTGATAAGGCATTAGCAGATGATGCTAAAATTAAATATATTTTTGAAACGCATTTCCACGCTGATTTTGTTTCGGGACATCTAGATTTGGCTAAAAAAACGGGGGGACAAATTGTTTTTGGACCAACAGCAAAACCCGAATTTGATGCTATTGTTGCAACAGATAACCAAGAGTTTAAAGTTGGCGATTATACCATAAAGACAATTCATACTCCAGGTCACACGATGGAAAGCACTTGTTATTTGCTTATCGATGAAAACGGGAAAGAATACGGAATAATCACAGGAGATACTTTATTTATTGGAGATGTTGGTCGTCCCGATTTGGCACAATCATTAGTTAAAGATTTGACGCAAGAAAAATTAGCTTCTTATTTATATGATTCTTTGCGCAATAAAATTATGCCTTTATCGGATGATTTAATCGTGTATCCAAGTCACGGTGCGGGAAGTGCTTGCGGAAAAAATATGAGCAAGGAAACCACGGATACTTTAGGAAACCAAAAGAAAACGAACTATGCTTTACGGGCAAATATGACTCGTGAAGAATTTACTGCCGAAGTTTTGGACGGATTAGGATTGCCTCCCGCCTATTTCCCTCAAAATGTAATGATGAATATTCAAGGTTACGAAAGTTTAGATTCGGTTATTGAAAAATCATCAAAACCTTTAAAACCAGCTGAATTTAATGCTTTGGCAAATGAAACTGATGCTGTTATTTTAGATGTCCGTCACGAAAATAATTTCGTTAAAAGTCATATTCCACGTTCTATATTTATTGGAATTCAAGGAAATTTTGCTCCTTGGGTAGGTTCCTTGATTATGAATACCAAACAACCTTTACTTTTAATTACTCCAGAAGGAATGGAACAGGAAACAATTACTCGCTTATCAAGAGTGGGATTTGACAATGTTTTAGGGTATCTTGACGGTGGAATTTCGGCTTGGAAAAATTCAGGTTTTGAAACGGATAGTATAAATTCTATCACGCCAGAACAATTTGCATCAGAATTATCGGCTCAAAATATTGTTGTAGATGCAAGAAAACCAAGTGAATTTGAAGCGGAACATATTGAGAACGCTATAAACCTTCCATTAGATACTATAAACTCCCATTTAGATTTAGTTCCTAAAAACGAAGAATTTTATTTGCATTGCGCAGGTGGTTATCGTTCGGTTATAATGGCTTCAATATTAAAATCTCGTGGATTTCACAATTTGATAAATGTAGAAAACGGCATTAGCGGCATAAGAAGTACTTCTGTTCCGATGACTCATTTTGTATGTCCTTCAACACTAAAATAACTAAATATTAAACTATAACAAAAAATTAAGTTTCAAAATGCAAAAATCAAAACTTTTTTTAAATACTTTTGCATTCTTAAATTAAAAACAAATTAAAATGAAAAGAATATTATTGTTACTAACTGTTTCTGCAGTTTTGTTTTCTTGTAATAAAGCAGGAGTTAATGAATATATCATTTCTGGAACTGTAAAAGGTGTGGCAGATGGAAAAACTGTAATTCTTGAAAAACAAGATGAAACAGGTCAGTTGAAACCAATTGATACCGTTAAAATTAAAGATGGTAAATTTACAATTAAAGGATCTGCAAAAGAGCCAGAAATAATGTTGCTACAGGTTGAAGCTTTGCAAGGTAAAGTTCCTTTTATTCTTGAAAATGGTGATATTGAGGTAATTGTAGATAAAGACAGTATTCAAAAAACTAAACTTTCTGGAACATTTAACAACGATGTTTTCTCAAAATTTAATGTTGATGTTGTAAAATTTCAAAAAGATTCTCAGAAAAAAATGACAGCTTTTCAAAATACTAATATGGCAAAAATGAAAGCTGCACAAGAAGCAAAAGATACTATTACAATCAATAAATTGATGAAAGAGTACCAAGTGCTTCAAAAAGCTGGAATGGATTTTTATGTGAAATTTGCAGAAGCTAATCCAAAAGCTTTAATTTCTGCTTTGATTGTTGACAGTATGTTAAACGATCCAAGTGTAGATTTAGCAAGAGCTAAAAAGATTTTCGCAAGTTTTAGCCCTGAATTAAAAAAATACAAACCAGGTAAATCTATCCAATCTAAATTAGATAAAATAGCAAAACCAGTTGCAGCTACAACGGAAGTTGGAACTATTGCACCTGATTTTTCTGCTCCAAATCCTGAAGGAAAATCAATTTCATTAAAAGAATCTTTAGGAAAAGTTACCATAATCGATTTTTGGGCATCTTGGTGTAATCCGTGTCGTGCAGAAAATCCTAATGTTGTAGCTTTATATAATGAGTTTCATTCTAAAGGGTTGAACATTATCAGCGTATCTTTAGATAAAGACGCAAAAAAATGGAAAGAAGCTATTGCAAAAGATAAATTGACTTGGAATCAAGTATCAAATTTGAAAGATTTTGAGGATCCAATTGCAGTAACTTACGGAATAAATGCAATTCCATCAACCTATATATTAGATGCAAAAGGAACTATTGTTGCAAAAGATTTGCGTGGAGCAGAATTAAAAGCAAAAGTTGCAGCACTTTTAGCAGCTATTTAGTGTTTATAAATGCATAAAATACAAAATCTCCCTCGTGGAGATTTTTTTATTTAATTCAATACCAACACGTTAAAAATACTGTCAAAATTTAGTTCTAAATAAGTTTGTAAAGCTGAAAAGTGTTGCTATATTTGCAACCGCTTGACAGGGATAGATTACTATTCTTGAACCTATGGGGAGATACTCAAGCGGCCAACGAGGGCAGACTGTAAATCTGCTGTGTGAACTTCGCAGGTTCGAATCCTGCTCTCCCCACAATTTAAACCCGAGCTAATGTTCGGGTTTTTTTATATAAAATAATCACTGATTTAATTTGATTTAATAAAAAATAGGGTTTATATATTCAATTGTTATAGTTTTCTTACATTAGCATAAAATTTAAAACTATGAAATTCAAATTAATTACATTATTCGCAGCATTTTCATTTCTATTTTCTTGTTCGTCAGATTCTAATGGGGATAATGGTAATTCATCAACTCCAACAGTTACAACCTCTGAAATAATAACTATTACTGAAACTTCAGCAAGTTCAGGTGGTACTATTACAAATGTCGGAGGAGCAACAATTACGGCTCAAGGAGTTTGTTGGAGTACTTTAGAAAATCCAACAATAGCTGATAATAAAACAATTGATGGTACAACATCATCATTCACAAGTAATCTTTCAATCTTAGTGAATGGAACTACTTATTTTGTTCGTGCTTATGCTACTAATAGTTTCGGCACTGCTTATGGAAATCAACTGAGTTTTAGAACAATTGAAACAAATTACTTACCAATGGCTATTGGTGATTATTGGACTTATAATGTAACTACAAACGCTCAAACACTAAGAGATTCACTTTACATCTCAAACGACACCACAATTAATGCAAAAACATATAAAAAATTTAAAACCAAAAATGCACCAATTGGTTTCTTTTCAAATTCATTAAATAAAAATGGATTGCGAAAAGAGGATAGATCTTTATTATTAACAGGTACTTTAGCTTTAGATTTCGGTGTAGGGGTTCCAATAAATCTAAGTGTAACTGATTTTGTTATTTTTAATGAAAATGCTACAAACAACCAACAATTAGGAACTGTAACTGGTACAATTAATCAAACCGTACAAACTTATCCGTTAGTTATTGATTATACATTAAAATCTATTGCAATAGAAACATTGCCTACTTATAGTTCAAACGGTCAAGTCTATTCAGATGTAAAAAGAGTAAAAACTATTTTAAATGCAAAAATAACCACTACTGTTTCGGTATCCGGATTCCCTATAACTGCAACAATATTAAGTCCTCAAGATGTAGTTGTTTCAAATCAATATTATGCTAAAAATATCGGTATGGTTCATACTAATACATTGATTAATTACCAATTAAACTCTCTTCCAGGTGGAATTACATTACCAATTCCTTCTACAGGAAGTCAATCGCAAGATGAGTTTTTAGATGTTTATGATGTAAGTAATTAATGTAAATTATTTTTTATTAACCCGTTGGGTGTAATTAAATTTTTTGATTTTTAATATTATTTATTGGTCTATCAAATATAAATTTATTGATATATTGAACCAAAGTTAATGCTGTTATTTTTGCTAAAATTCTTGTTTTAAAAC
>OZ248382.1:0-19930 GCA_965234425.1 Flavobacterium neuenschwanderi (SeqCode)
GAATTCTAAATTTCATGACGGATCGGTAACGATTAGTAAAGATGGAAACACAATGTATTTCACAAGTGATAGTTTCAGAGAAGACTCCTTTGAGAAAGACAAAGCCAATAAATTGAAATTAGGAAGAAATAATATTTTCAAAGCAACAAAAGAAAATGGAAAATGGGGAGCTATTACTTCCTTGCCTTTCAATAGCAGCGATTATTCAACAGGAAATCCAAGTTTAACAAAAGACGGAAAAACACTTTACTTTTCATCGAATATGCCTGGAAGTATTGGTGGCGTTGATATTTGGAAAGTGTCAGTTTCAGAAAACGGGAGTTTTGGCACACCAGAGAATTTAGGAAAAAAGGTTAACACAGAAGGAAATGAAAGTTTCCCTTTTATTACAGACGAGAATGTACTTTATTTTTCTTCAGATGCCAAACAGGGATTGGGAGGAATGGATGTTTATAGCATAGATTTAAAAGCAGGAACAGAAGCAAAAAATGTTGGTAAACCTGTTAATAGTGATAAAGACGATTTTTCATTTTCATTCAATGAAAATAAGAATTTTGGATTTGTAGCGAGCAATAGAAATGGAAATGATGATATTTTCGGACTAGTTCCAGTTTGCAATTATGAAGTCAATACAATTGTAACCAATGTTAAAACAGGAGCTATTTTAGCAGACGCAAAAGTTTCTATTTTGGATGATAAAAACAACGTAATTACCACAGAACAATCCAATGAAAAAGGAGAAGTTTCGTATAAGGTAGAATGCGAAAAAAACTACACCATTCAAGCATCAAAAGATGGTTTTGAAAGCAATTCATTTGCAGTTACAAAAAGCAATAACAAAGGCGGAAGCACGAAAGTTAACGCAGCATTGAATCCAATTGATGTAATTATTACAGAAACGGAAGTGATTTTGAATCCAATTTACTTTGAATTTAATAAAAGTAATATTACCAAAGAAGGCGCATTTGAGTTAGATAAATTAGTTCAAGTAATGAAAAATAATGACAAGTTGGTCATCTTCGCAAAATCACACACAGACAGCCGAGGAAGTGATAAATACAATATGATATTATCTGATAATAGAGCCAAAGCGACGGTTCAATATGTACAATCAAAAGGAATTGATGCATCAAGAATATCTGGAAAAGGATATGGCGAAAGCGAGCCAAAAGTAGTTTGCGGTGAAGATTGTACCGAAGAACAACACGCTCAAAACAGACGTTCCGAGTTTTTGATTGTGAAGTAAATCTTCGTATTATATAAAATTTTCTTTAAGTGAAAAAAGGATGAGCCTGATATTGATCGAGCTCATCCTTTTTATTTAGGTTTCTTCTTTGCTAATTTAGCATTGAAGAGTTTTCTAATGAAATACTCAGATGAATTTTAAAGGAGAAAAGTTATGTAAATATTTAAGAAACAACAGTTTCAATAATTTAGTTACAGAAAATCCTATTGCACCAAATTGCCAATAAAAAATTTAATAATATAAAATATAATGTTCAATTATACGAAAAAAAATAGGAGTATTAAATAATTACAATTTGTATGATTATTTGTAAATTTCCTTAATAAAAATAAATTCCGTGTAATCTGTGGCAAAAATGTCAAGCTCTATTTACATGTTCTAAATAAAAGAAATGGGGGTTCAATTTAAACGTGTCCATTTCTTTTAATTGATATAATCCTAAAATTTACTTCACAATCAAAAACTCGGAACGTCTGTTTTGAGCGTGTTGTTCTTCGGCGCAATCTTTACCACAAACCACTTTTGGCTCGCTTTCGCCATATCCTTTTCCAGATATCCTTGCAGCGTCAATTCCTTTTGAAATTACATATTGAACCGTTGCTTTAGCTCTATTGTCTGATAAAATCATATTGTATTTATCACTTCCTCGGCTATCAGTGTGAGATTTAGCGAAGATTACCAACTTGTCATTGCTTTTCATTACTTGAACTAATTTATCTAACTCAAAAGCGCCTTCTTTGGTGATATTACTTTTATTAAATTCAAAGAAAATCGGATTTAAAACTACTTCAGTTTCAGTGATAATTTCTTCAATTGGTTTCAATGCTGCGTCAACTTTTGTGCTTCCGCCTTTGTTATTACTTTTTGTAACAGCAAATGAATTGCTTTCAAAACCATCTTTTGATGCTTGAATGGTGTAATTTTTTTCGCATTCTACTGTGTACGAAACTTCCCCTCTTTCATTGGATTGTTCTGTGGTAATTACATTGTTTTTGTCATCCAAAATAGACACTTTTGCATCTGCTAAAATAGCGCCTGTTTTGGCATTGGTTACAATTGTATTGACCTCATAACCACAAACTGGAAGCAGTCCGAAAATATCATCATTTCCATTTCTGTTACTCGCTACAAATCCAAAGTTCTTGTTTTCATTGAATGAAAATGAAAAATCGTCTTTATCACTATTCACAGGTTTTCCCACGTTTTTAGCTTCTGTTCCTGCTTTTAAATCTATGCTATAAACATCCAATCCTCCCAATCCTTGTTTGGCATCCGAAGAAAAATAAAGTACATTCTCGTTTGTAATAAAAGGAAAACTTTCATTTCCTTCTGTGTTAACCTTTTTTCCTAAATTCTCTGGTGTGCCAAAACTTCCATTTTCTGAAATCGATACTTTCCAAATATCAACACCACCAATACTTCCTGGCATATTCGATGAGAAATAAAGTGTTTTTCCGTCTTTTGTTAAACTTGGATTTCCTGTTGAATAATCGCTGCTGTTGAAAGGTAACGAAGTAATAGTACTCCATTTTCCATTTTCAAATGTTGCTTTGAAAATATTATTTCTTCCTAATTTCAACTTGTTTGCTTTGTCTTTCTCAAAAGAGTTTTCTCTGAAACTATCACTTGTGAAATACATTGTGTTTCCATCTTTACTAATCGTTACCGATCCGTCATGAAATTTAGAATTCAATTCTTTCACAGGCACACTGTTGGTAATTGTTCCGTCTTCATTGTAATCGGCTTTGTAAATATCCAAAAACGGCTCTTTTGTCCAACCATACATTTTCTTACTTGCATTTCTGGCACTTGTAAAATAAACGGTATTATCGTGTAAAACCGCTCCAAAATCAGATTTATCAGAATTCATATCCAAAGCTTTTAAATCAAACGATTTGGTTTGGTCTAATAATCTTGGAATGTAATTTGGATTTTCATTGAATGCTTTTGCTCTTAAATCATTAGGTTGCAACGCTGCAAATTTTTGCATTTGCTTGTTTGATTCCGCATAATTTCCATTTGCTTTAAGCATTTGCGCATAACGATAATAAAGTTCAGCGTCTTTTTTCTCCTCTAATGTTTTGGCATACCACTTTGCAGCTTCCGCAGTATTGTAAATGTTGTAATAACAATCTGCCAATTGTTCGTAAACGTAAACAGTTGCTTTTTTGGTCTCTACTAATTTAAGATACGCCTCTGAGGCAGCGATGAACTCTAATTTTTTGAACAGTTTGTCTGCACTTTGTGTGTCTTTGTTTTGTGCGGAAAGAAAAGAACTCACCAAAACAAAACTTACTATTGTATATATTTTTTTCATTATTAGGATAGCTTTAGGTTAGAAAAATCTTGGTGATTGAGATACTTTTTTCGGGAAATTCAAGTCAAATAACAAGATGATTTCGTGTGATGATGGCGTGGTTACTTTCAAATCAGAAACGATGTGATCGTAAGCATATCCAATTCGCAAAGATGGCGAAACTGCATAATTTACCATTACTCCAAAGGAATCTTGCAATCTGTAAGTCGCACCCATTTCAAATTTTTCTACATACAAGAAATTCGCAGAAACATCCAATGATGTTGGCGCATTAAGTGCTGATTTTACCATGGCAAACGGTTTGAATTTCAAATTTGGATTCAAATCAAATACATAACCTCCCGTTAAAAAATAATGTTGGATTTCTGTTCCGTATTTTACACCATCATAATCTAAATGTGCCGATTTTAGCATGTTGGGAATCGAAAAGGAAACATAATATTTATTGGTATAATAAAACAATCCTGTTCCAATGTTCAAATTTGAACTATTGGTATCTTCAGCAAAGGAAGGGTCTCCTAAATCAACAACATATCCATCTCCTATTTGACTAAATAATCCTATTTTTTGAAACGTAACTCCTGCTTTTAAACCTAAAGCCAATCGGTGTTCACCACCTAAATTTAAGGTATAAGAGAAATCTCCGTACACATTATTTTCTTGAACAGGACCAATTTTATCTGAAATTACAGACAATCCTAAACCTACGTTTTTTCCGATAGGAGCTGAACCTGATAATGAAAAGGTCGTTGGAGCATCTTCTATTTCAATCCATTGTTTTCTATATAATAATCCAAAAGATAAATTCTCTTTTGATCCCGCATAAGCTGGATTTATCACGTTCATATTATACATATATTGCGTATAATGTGGGTCTTGTTGTGCGGTGGCGTCTAAAAATGTTAGTAACATTAAAAGCGCAGGTAAAAGTGTGTTTTTCATTTTTATTTATTAAAAGCTAAAATTATTTATTAATATAAACCCATCCTGTTTTGGTTTTCCCTGTAACGAAATTTACAATATAGTAATAGGTTCCGTCTGGCAATTCTTTACCACCATTGGTTTTTCCGTTCCATTCTTTTTTATAATCTGATTTTGAATAGACTTCCATTCCGTATCTGTTGAAAATTTGAAGGTTTTGAACGTTCAAATTACTCAAATCAAAAAAGTCATTATCACCATCTCCATTAGGTGAAATACCCTTTGGAATTGAACAAAATGAATTTGAAACTGTGATTGATTTTTCTTTACTACATC
Source organism: Flavobacterium neuenschwanderi (SeqCode) (assembly GCA_965234425.1). Classification (GTDB taxonomy): domain Bacteria; phylum Bacteroidota; class Bacteroidia; order Flavobacteriales; family Flavobacteriaceae; genus Flavobacterium; species Flavobacterium neuenschwanderi. The sequence continues at coordinate 4,821 of OZ248382.1, forward strand.
CATTTATTGAAACCGCAACACTATAATCTGCTTCATCAGTTATCGTGATTGAAGATGAAATACCAATAGGTTGATGAAGAGCATCATACCAAATATAGGACGGAGTAGCTCCGTTTGTAACGACTGTACTTAACACATAATTTACTCCATCGCAACCATTTGAAATTGTAAAATCAGGTAAATCATTTACTGTAACCGTCATTAATGCTGTTGTAGGACATTGACCAGTTGTTGGTGTAAATGTATAAGTTGTTGTTGCAGTATTATCTAACGCAGGCGACCATGTTCCTGTAATTAATTCAATAGATGAAGTTGGCAAAGTCAATGGAGTTCCTGAACAAATTGCAGCTACTGGAGCAAACGTTGGCGTTACATTAGGAGTCACTGTTATTGTTTGTGTGCCATTTGCTGTATTTGTACAGTTTGCATCAGTTACATTGGTTACAACGTAAACTCCTAGTGCGTTACCCAATGAAATTGGTGTACTTGCTCCTGTTGCACTCATTGGTGTACCATCTAATGTATAATCAACTGTCCAGTTTGCTGTTCCTGTTACATCAACTGTAATGTTAGTGATTGCATCACCTGCACAATATGTATTCCCACCATTTACCGCAGTTACCGTTGGTAATGGAGTTACTGTTATTGTTTGTGTGCCATTTGCTGTATTTGTACAGTTTGCATCAGTTACATTGGTTACAACGTAAACTCCTAGTGCGTTACCCAATGAAATTGGTGTACTTGCTCCTGTTGCACTCATTGGTGTACCATCTAATGTATAATTTACTGTCCAGTTTCCTGTTCCTGTTACATCAACTGTAATGTTAGTGATTGCATCACCTGCACAATATGTATTCCCACCATTTACCGCAGTTACCGTTGGTAATGGATTAACTGTAACTACCATTGATGCAGCATTCGCGCACTGATTAGGATTTGGATTAAAATCAAACGTCGTTGAAGGAGGACTAACCGTTGGTGTTGACCAAGTTCCAGTTATAAATTCAATAGAAGTCGGCGGCAAAGACACCGATGTTCCAGAACAAACTGCTCCAGCTTGAACAAACGTTGGCGTTCTTATTGGATTAACCAATACTACTGATGCATAAGGAAAATTACAACTATTATATTCAAGTAAAAAATCAGTATAACTTCCTGCATTTAAACCAGAAATGATAATTTGTCCTGATGCACTTGAAGTAAATGCTGTTGGTCCAACTGGAGTTCCATCATCTTTATAAGAAACCATATAACTTACATTGGAAGCCAATCCAGATATTGTTATTTTACCGTCAGTAGCATTACAAAGTGTTGGATTTGAAACTGCAAATTGAGGTGTTTGTTGAATTGTGAAAGTTGAAATATAATTCGCCCCACCATTATTTAAATAAATTGTAGTAAGACAAGGCCCTGTAGTAGTAGTATTTGAACCAGACACATCATAATATACTTCCATTTTATAATTTCCTGGAGGATACGATGTTAAATCAATTGGGTATGGAGTAGTTGAACTAACTGTTTGCCATTTTTGATCTCCTGGATTACAAGGCCCTCCAGAAGGAAATGTTCCTGAAGAACAATTGTCAACTAAAGTATTTAAAGGTAAACCTGTAAAACCAGGAAGTGGCAATGTTCCTTGTAAATAAATTCTATAATTTAAATTAACACCGCAAACATTTGAAGTGGGCGTTTTAAAAGTTTTAACTTCTCCACCTCTGAATTTTAATTTTCCTGAATTTTGCGTATAAACCCCTAAATTTGTATTTGGGAAAACATTTCCTGCTAGACCAATTAAATCAACCCCAGAACCAGTTGTATTAAAAAAACCAGCTGTTGCACAATTGTCCAGCCACACTGCCGATGCAAATGTGTTAAAAGTACAAGTGTTCAAAACCTGAATATCCATAGTTGTTGTAGAAGCACATTGACCATCGTCTGGAGTAAAAGTATATGTTGCGTCAGCTGTATTATTTATTGTACTTGGATTCCAAGTTCCATTAATTAAATTGCTTGAAGTTAGAAGCAATGCTGGTGGAGTTGCTCCAGTACAAAATGGTGAAATTGTTGTGAATGATGGTATTACCTTTGGATTAACTACAATTGTCATTGTTGCTGTTGCAGTACAAACTGTAGTTGGAGTAAACGTGTAAAGTGTCGATGGAGCAGTACTATTTATCGGTGGCAACCATGTTCCAACTATTGCAGTTGGCAAATTTGTAGAAGAAGTTGGCAAAGCCGATAAAGTCTCTCCAAAACAAATCGCAGGAACATCATCAAACGTTGGTGTTAAATTTGGATTTACCTTAATTGTCATTATTGCTGGAGTACAATACCCAGAAGTTGGAGAAGGAGTAAATGTATAGATTGTTGATGCTGCAGTATTATTTAACGGTGGCGACCATGTTCCTGCTATTCCGTTAAGAGACGTTGTTGGCAAAGCCGATAAAGCCCCTCCCGAACAAATCGGAGCCACTTCTGTAAATGTTGGTAGTGTATTATTAAGTACTGTTATTGTCTGTGTGTCAAATAAAGATTGTGGACAAACAGGATTAGAATCAGATGATGTAGCGGTAAAAGTATAAGTCCCTGCAGTTGTAGGCGTAAAAGTTACTGAAGAGCCCGAAGTAGCACTTAAACCAGCACTGCCAGAAGGTTGGTCACATGTCCATGTGAAAGTACTATTGCCTCCTGTGGCAGTTAAAACAGTTGATTGACCTATACAAATATTCGCATTGGGTGTTGTAACATCTACTTGTTGCGTTAGAATTCCTGAACCTGCTCCAATTACATAATTACATACATCACCACCATAACCATCAATCATCAAATAATAAGTGTTACCAGGTGTTAATCCAGTTGCCGTTAAAACGGAAACCCCAGTAGGAACCCCAAAAGGAACCCCATTTGATCCTGGAGAATAACAACCATAATCAGTAACAGTGCCTGCGCAATTTGCAGCACTAAATACCATCATTTGAATTCCAGATCCAGTAGTTGAACTTGTTACCCAAAAATTCAAAGTAATTGTACTTGCAGAAGCAACAAAAGATAAAAAAGAATTATTCTCAATACTTCCACAAAACGCATCAAACAATCCGCTCCAATAATTAGCGGTATAACTTGCAGAAGTATTTCCACAATATCCATTAAAATTACAAATAGGAACGGCTTGAGCGCAGGTATTACCAGCAGCAGGATTAGTAACACAAGTTGGCATTGCAGGAGCTAATGTAGTTAAAGTTCGAGGGCCTGACCAAGAACTAAAATCTGAGTCGGAGCATTTTCCTCTTACATAAAAATCATAACAGGTAAGCGCATTTAATCCTGTAATAATTGTTGGATTAGAAGTTGTAGCTGTCCAACCTGTACTAGCTGCTGTTGGTGCTGCCGTTCCACAAGGCAAGGCAAGAACTTGAAATGAAGTCGCTACTCCACTATTAACCCATCCTAAAGAAACAGAGCTTGGCGTAACAGAAGTTGCGGTTATAGAGGTTGGTTTTAAACATGTTGGCGCAGCCACACAAGAGGAAGTAGCCTTCCATCCAGCTTTAACTGTACTACCATCAGAGGTAAATCTAAAAGTCAAACAACCAGATGAAGAGGTAATTATTCCTGGAGATGTAGTGCCTGAATATCTATTGATAAGAGGGTCTGTAATACTAGAACCATCATATATATATAAATAATCATAAGTTGCTTCCGTATTAAAAGAATTAAAAGTAACAGAAACTACTTGTCCCGGATTTGCAGGGCAAATAGTTGTAGGTTGTGTACTTTCATTATTTTGATAATCTCCAGTAGCTCCACCTGTATCATAAAAAACATATCCGCAAGTAAAGGGAGTAGTGGCTGTTTTAACAGCCGACCAAGTACTAGAATCTGAAACGCTACATGTACTTCTTACATAAAAATCATAACACGTTAAAGGCAACAATGTTGAAAATATATACGGATTAGAGGTTGTAGTTATTCCAGTACTCAAAGCAGTTGGAGCTGCTGTGCCACAGGGCTGAGCAAGTACCTGCCATGAAGTTGATGCGATAGTGTTTGTCCATCCCAAAGAAATGGCAGTTGGAGAAAGGATAGTGGTAGTTAATAAAGTTGGCTTTGGACAACTAATACAAGATATTGTTGCTTTCCAACCAGGCTTCCTTGTTGCAAAATCAGATGTAAATCTAAAAGTTAAACTTCCACTCGCTGAAGTAGCGGAAATAATTCCTGGAAGTGTTGTACCTGTATAAGTCCCAATAAGCGGTGCTGCAGTTGAATTTCCATCGTAAACATATAAAAAATCATAAGTATTTTCTGTATTAAATTCGGTGAAATTAAATTGAAGAGCGCTACCAGATGTTCCAGGACTAAAAGTTTTAGTAAAAATTTCATCGTTTGCATAATTCCCTGTAGTATTTGAATCATAAAAAAATCCAGCACAAGTAGAAACTGCCATATTGCTCATTGTGTAATTTTGAGAAAAAGCAGAAAATGAAATCAATAATAATAGTAATAATTTTTTCATAAAAATGGTATTTAGATTTAAAATTGGGGGCTTATTAAAAAAATGAATTGGTACTAAAATAACAAATGCATTTTTAATAATAATTTAAAATATTTTTGCAAATAGTACAATTTTTTATTGAATAAAAAAAATCACAGGTAATAAACGGGCATATATGCAAATAAACGTCAAAAATAACAAAAAAATAAAAACAAACGTTAATTTTTCATTAAAAAAAATACCAATATAAATATTGTTTTTAAATGATTTATTTGTCATTTTTGATAGATTTAAAAAAAAACATAAAAAACTTATTTTTAAAACAAATAACCATAAATGTTTTGCATTTCCTATCTTTGATTTTTAATTCACAACATGCAACAGCCTTCAAATAAAAAAATATACTTTGCCTCCGACCAACATTTTGGTGCGCCAACCCCCGAATTAAGTTTTCCAAGAGAACAAAAATTTGTGGCGTGGCTTGACGAAATTAAAGTTGATGCGGAAGCTATTTTTTTATTAGGGGATTTATTCGACTTTTGGTTTGAATATAAAACCGTAGTTCCAAAGGGATTTGTTCGGGTTTTAGGGAAATTAGCTGAAATTCGGGATAGTGGAATTCCTATTTATTTCTTTGTTGGAAACCATGATTTGTGGATGCATGACTATTTTCAGAAGGAACTTAATATTCCTGTTTATCACGATAATAAAGAATTTACTTTTGGCAATAAAACTTTCTTAATTGGTCATGGCGACGGAAAAGGTCCTGGAGATAATGGATATAAAAGAATGAAACGAGTTTTTACAAATCCTTTTTCAAAAGCTTTATTTCGCTGGTTGCATCCTGATATTGGTGTGAAATTAGCCCAATATTTATCCGTGAAAAACAAACTGATTTCTGGCGATGAAGACGTGAAATTCCTTGGCGAAGAAAACGAATGGTTGGTACTTTATTCCAAAAGAAAATTAGAAACAAAACACTACCATTATTTTATTTTTGGTCACCGTCATTTGCCAATGAAAATTTCTGTGGGGGAAAATGCGGAATATGTGAATTTAGGTGATTGGATTGGCTATTTTACGTTTGGGGTTTTTGATGGAGAAAATTTTGAAATTAAGAAGTTTGAGAAATAAACTTATTTCTCGTGTTCGTCAATGTCTTTTTGCAAGTCTAATTTTCTGAATGTTGGAGATGCAAAACCTGTGAACAACACAATAATTAGCGTCATTGTTCCACCAAAAACTACCGAAGTTACTGTTCCCATTAACTTTGCAGTCAAACCACTTTCAAAAGCACCAAGTTCATTGGAAGATCCTACAAAAATAGAATTTACTGCTGCAACACGCCCTCGCATGTGATCAGGGGTTTTTAATTGTAAAATCGTTTGACGAATTACAACCGAAATTCCATCTACAACTCCACTTAAAAACAATGCGATTACCGAAAGCCAAAAAATAGTGGAAATTCCAAAAACAATAATGCAAATTCCAAAAGCAAAAATCGAAAATAACAGCTTCATTCCTGCGTTTTTATTCAAGGGAACATACGCCGAAATAAACATAATTATAAATGCTCCTAAAGCGGGTGCGGCACGTAAAACTCCAAATCCCTCGGGACCAACTTTCAAAATATCTTGAGCATAAATTGGCAAAAGTGCCACTGCCCCACCGAAAAGTACCGCCGTCATATCTAAAGATAAAGCGCCTAAAATGGTTTTGTTATTGTAAACAAATTTAACGCCTTCTTTCAAACTTTGCATAATTGGTTCACCAATTTTAGGGTTTAGAATTGGTTTTGTACTGATTTGGCTTAAAGCTATTAATGCCAAAACGGAACATCCCAAAACGGAACACATTGACCAATGAACTCCAATTAAAGTTATTGAAAAACCCGCAACTGCAGGCCCTAAAACAGAACTTATTTGCCAAACAGAACTGCTCCAAGTCGCAGCATTTGAATAGGCTTTTTTGGGTACAATTAATGATAAAAGCGAGAATATTGTTGGCCCTAAAAAGGCACGAACCAATCCGCCAAGAAATACTAAGAAGTAAATTGAATATAAGATAACTTTGGAAGAATAGTTGCTTTTGAAAGGCGGCCAAGTCAATAGAAACAAACCGAAACTAATTACTAAAAAACCTAAAATGCATTTCAACAACAATCCTTTTTTCTCATTTTGATCTACAATATGACCCGCAAATAAAGCCATCGAAATTGCAGGAACCACTTCCATTAGACCAACAATTCCAAGTGAAAGCGCACTTTTGGTTAAGCTATAAACTTCCCATTCGATAACGATGAATTGCATCGACCATCCAAAAACCATAACAAACCGAAGCAGTAAAAAAATATTAAATTCTTTGTAACGCAAGGCTGCATAAGGATCATTCTTTTTCATATTCTTATAAACGATTATTTAATATCTCTCAATCTTAATTGAATGGTGACTTTCCCATTCCACTCATTTTCATCCAAACAATACACGGCATCAAAGGGTTTTTTATCGGTAACCAAATTGATTTTATTTCCCAAACCAAAACCAATTGCGGCAATTCCTTCTGAATTATTTTGTTTTACAAATAGTTTTAAATGCGCTTCTTCCGAACCCATATTTTTTGGATAACCCGTATCATTTATGTTTTTTGAAATGAAAATTGGCGTCATATTTAAGGGTCCAAAAGGTTCAAACTGTTTCAAAATCCGAATTAATTTGGGTGTAATTTCTGTAAAATCAAGTTCTGCATCAATGGCTATTTCTGGCAATAACATATCAGGATGAATGGTTTCTGACACTACTTGTTCAAATGCTTTTTTGAAATCGGGATAGTTTTCTTCCTTTAATGTCATTCCCGCAGCATACTTATGTCCACCAAATTGCACCAAATGTTCCGAACACGCTTCCAAAGCATTATAGACATCAAATCCTTTTACAGATCGTGCCGAAGCCGCTAATTTATCGCCACTTTTTGTAAAAACTAAAGTTGGTCGATAATGCGTTTCTATCAATCGTGATGCAACAATTCCAATCACGCCTTTATGCCAATCTTCTTGGTAAACAACCGTTGTAAAACCAACAATTTCGTCATTTTCGACTATTTGAGAAAGCGCTTCAATGGTGATTTGTTTGTCCAATTCCTTTCGGTCGGAATTGTATTTTTCAATTTCTGAAGCAAATTGTTGTGCTTGTTCAAAATCAAATTCCGATAATAATTCAACTGCGTGATTGCCGTGTTTTATTCGTCCTGCGGCGTTAATTCTTGGTGCAATTATAAATACGACATCGGTAATATCGAGCGTTTGTTTTTTTATTTGATGAATCAAAGCCTTAATTCCTGGTCGCGGATCTGAGTTGATGACTTGCAATCCAAAATAGGCTAAAACCCTATTTTCACCTGTCATTGGAACAATATCAGCAGCAATTGCAGTCGCTACCAAATCGAGATACGGCGTTAAATCTTCAATGGTTTGGTTTCTGTTTTCGCCCAAAGCTTGAATCAATTTGAAGCCAATTCCACAACCACATAATTCGTCATACGGATAGGAACAATCGTCTCTTTTAGGGTCTAAAACTGCTACTGCGTCTGGCAAAAATTCTCCTGGTCGGTGGTGATCGCAAATAATAAAATCGATGTTTCGCTCTTTGGCATAAGCCACGTGATCTATAGATTTTATGCCACAATCTAAGGCAATAATTAATGAAAATTCATTGTCGTCGGCATAGTCAATTCCCTTGAAAGAAATTCCATATCCTTCGTCATAACGGTCTGGAATATAAGTGGCAACATTTGAATAATAGGTTTTTAAATAGGATGAAACCAATGAAACTGCGGTTGTTCCATCGACATCATAATCGCCAAAAACGAGGATTTTTTCTTGATTTGCAATCGCCAATTCAATTCTTGCAACGGCTTTGTCCATATCTTTCATCAGGAACGGATTGTGCAAATGTTCTAATTTAGGACGGAAAAAATCTCTGGCTTCTTCGAAAGTTTCAATGCCGCGTTGCACCAAAAGTGTGGCAACAAATTCTTCGACATTCAAGGCTTGCGCCAAATGGGTAACTTTTTGAGAATCGGGTTGTGGTTTTAAAGTCCAGCGCATATAATTTGATTTTTGAATGGTTACTTATTTAATGAACTTTATCTGTAATTATTTAGAAGGTTTTCCTCCCACAATGACCACAATTTCTCCTTTTGGTGGTTTGTTTTCGAAATGAGTTAGCACTTCTCGAACGGTTCCCCGAATGTTTTCCTCGTGTAATTTTGACAATTCTCGAGAAACGCAAATTGGTCGGTCTTCACCAAAATAAGTGATAAATTCCGTTAAGGTTTTTACAAGTTTATGTGGCGAAACATACAAAATCATCGTTCTTGTTTCTTCGGCTAACGCTAAATATCGGGTTTGTTTTCCTTTCTTGTCAGGCAAAAATCCTTCAAATACAAATTTGTCATTTGGCAGTCCGCTATTTACTAATGCTGGTACAAATGCTGTTGCGCCAGGCAAACATTCAACCGTAATTCCGTGTTCAACGCAAGCGCGAGTCAATAGAAATCCTGGGTCAGAAATCGCTGGTGTTCCTGCATCGGAAATCAATGCAATGGTGTCGCCGGCTTTCAATCTTGAAATTAAATTCTCAATTGTTTTGTGCTCGTTGTGCATGTGATGGCTGTGCATGTGCGTGCCAATTTCAAAATGTTTTAGCAATTTCCCACTCGTTCTGGTGTCTTCTGCCAAAATCAAATCGACTTCTTTGAGAATTCGAATCGCACGAATGGTAATATCTTCGAGATTTCCAATGGGCGTGGGAACGATATATAATTTTGACATATTTAAAATAAATTTAGACGCTTTGGTTTTAATGTCTTAAAGCGTTGATTTTTTCCCCGCAAGTTTGTGTAAATTTGTGAAATCTGTGTTGACTTTTTCAAATTTCTGATGGGCTTTGTTCCATTAATTTGAAATAAAAATTTAGGCGAATTTCTTCTCTACAATTTCCATAAAACGGGCAACGTAATCGTCTTTTCCTTCCCAATTATTATAATCTGGTTTTACCATATCTTCGATGAAATTTTCGGCTTCATCAAAAGTATCAAACGTACTTAATTGAGAAATTACACGGTTTAAATCTTCGCTGCTTCCGCCAAATAATTGTTTTTCGAAAGCAATTTTATCGTTCAATCCAAATGAAATTGTTTTGGAAAAACTATCGTTAATAGGATTCGATTTCTTTACTTCTGAAACAACTTCAGACGCTTCAATTTCTTCAACTTCTTCAACTTCTTCAGGTGCTGACATTTCAAAAGCAGGTGAAAAAACTACTTCTTCTTCAATTTCAGGAATTTCTTCTGCTTCAACTTCCGTTTCTGTAATTGGTTCAATTGCTGCTTCTTCCGAAACTGTTGCGCTTTGTACTCGCTCAAAAATTGGATCCGAATTGGAACCTAACATCTCTTCAAATGAGATTTGTTTGGCTTCGTTTTTGGATTTTTTCGCTTCAAATTCTATTTCCTTTTCTTTGAATAATTCAAAATGGGGTTCAAAATCCGTTTTATCATCAGCTGCTGCGATTGGTTCTTCCGCTTCTTCCGCAAAAATTTCCTCTTCTTCCGAAATTTCTTCTTCTAAAATTACATTTGGTTCCTCCTCAATTTCTTCTGAAACTATTTCATTTTCTGTTTCGGCTGGTGCCAATAAAACTTCGTCTTCGGCAATAATTTCTTCATTATCGAATGCCGACGCTACTAATTCTTCCATTTTTGAAAGACCAATTGTTGGTTTTACATCCGAAAAATTATCTTCAACAAATTTCAAAACAGACAATTTCTCATACAATTTTTGCGTTTCTAGGTGCAATTGCGTGAGTTCCGATTTGTTTTTTAGCTTTAAAATTCGGTGTGCGATACTGATTAAATCAGCTTCCAACTTTTTTTTCATAACTTTAAAATTATAGTCCGTAAGAGTGTTCGTGTTAAAAAAATGTCTTCTTTTATCTTTTATTTAAGCAAAGGAAGAAGCAACCTTTGATAAAAATTTTCTACATTTGAAACGACGTAAAAGTATAAAATTTTTAGGTCGATTTGTTAGCGTTACAAAGTAATAAAAACTATTCATTTTAAGAGCAAGAAAAGTAAAAAAATGTTTCTCGAAAATACAGTAAATCATAAAGAACAATTTGGGTGGATTGAAGTAATCTGCGGATCAATGTTTTCGGGCAAAACCGAGGAGCTTATCCGAAGATTGAAAAGAGCGCAATTTGCAAAGCAAAAAGTAGAAATTTTCAAACCTTCAATAGACACGCGTTATCACGATGAAATGGTGGTTTCGCACGATTCCAATGAAATTCGCTCTACGCCTGTTCCCGCTGCCGCAAATATTGCAATATTGGCGCAAGGATGTGATGTAGTTGGCATTGACGAAGCACAGTTTTTTGATGACGAAATCGTAAAAATTTGTAATGATTTGGCAAATCAAGGGATTCGAGTAATTGTTGCAGGTTTGGATATGGATTTTAAAGGAAATCCTTTTGGACCAATGCCCGCACTGATGGCAACTGCTGAATATGTTACAAAAGTGCACGCCGTTTGCACGCGAACAGGAAATTTAGCCAATTATAGTTTTAGAAAAGCCGACGGAGATAAACTTGTGATGCTTGGTGAAACTGAGGAATACGAACCTTTGAGTCGCGCTGCGTATTTTTATGCGATGAAGAAAAATCAGGAGAAAGAAGAAGTTGCCAAAATCAAAAAAAACAAATCGTCTTAATTTTAGTTTCAATAAAATATTAAAATAAACACTTTTACATTCCTATTTTTTATAACTTTGATACAAATAATATCACAATGGATTTACAAAGTCGGAAAATATCATTTGTTCAAGAGTTTCTTTCTATTGAAAGTGAGGAGATTATTTCTCGTTTAGAAAATTTTCTAAAAAAAGAAAAAAAAGTCAACACAACCAAAGAGTTTAGCCCAATGACGATGGAAGAATTTCAAAACAGAATCAATCAATCAGAGCAAGATTCTATAAATGGAAGACTTACTGAAATGAATGATTTTTTAGCCGAAATTAAAAAATGGGATTAACTATATTTTGGACTGATTTTGCAAAGATTGAAGTTAAGATAATTTATAGTTTTTTTAAGAAAGACAGCTCAAAAGAGGTTGCTATAAAAGTCGTAAATGGCATTACTCAGGAGGTAAAGATTTTAATAAAACAACCCTTTTTAGGTCAAATAGAAAAGGCATTAAATGAGAGTGAAAAAGAATTTCGGTATTTAATTTCCAGCAATTACAAAATTATATATTGGGTAAATAATAGTAAAAATCAAATAGAAATATGGGATGTTTTCGACTGTCGCCAAGAACCCTTGAAAATTAAAAGAACAAAATAAATAGGTTTATGATTTTTTATTTTTCGTATAAATGAATTTGTCCCTAATTAAAATTATCTCAATTCTAAATGCCAAATTTATTGGTAATTATGACAATCAGGATATTGAACACATATCTATTGACAGTCGCTCGTTGCAAAACGGAGTAAATACTTTATTTTTTGCATTGGTTGGCTCCAATAATAATGGACATCTTTACATTGAAGAATTAATTCAAAAGGGCGTTCGGAATTTTGTAGTTACTTCAATTCCTGAAAACTTAAAAGACAAAGCCAATTTTCTTTTGGTTGAAAATTCTATTGAAGCCTTACAAGAATTTGCTGCCTATTACCGCAATTTATATCAGTTCCCAATTATTGGAGTTACTGGAAGCAACGGAAAAACGATTGTAAAAGAATGGCTGAACTTCCTTTTAAATCCAGATTATACGATAATTAGAAGCCCAAAAAGCTATAATTCACAAGTTGGCGTTCCATTGTCTGTGATTTCTATAAATGAAAAACACAATTTAGGGATTTTTGAAGCGGGAATTTCCACGAGAAACGAAATGGAAAAGTTGGAGAAAATTATTCGCCCAACCATTGGGATTTTAACGAATATTGGAACGGCTCACGATGAAGGATTTGATAATTTGGGAGAAAAAATCAAAGAAAAATTAAAGCTTTTCGTCCATTCTGAAATTCTAATTTACAATAAAAACAAAACTGTAGAAGCGTTTTTAAATTCAAAAATAAAAACTTTTTCTTGGAGTTGCAAAGAAGAAACCGCCGATGTTTTCATAAAAATCAAACCCGTTTTAGACAAAACGGTATTGAAAATTGATTATTTAGATTCAAAATTTGATATAAAAATACCTTTTCAAGATGATGCTTCTATAGAAAATGCGATTCATTGTTTGATGGTTTTACTATATTTAAAGTATGATTTTGAAACTATTGAACATCGAATGGAATTCCTTTTTCCTGTTGAAATGCGCTTGAAAGTAAAAAATGGGATTCATAATTCAACGCTAATTGACGATAGTTATAGTTCCGATTTTCAATCTTTGAAAATTGCGTTGGATTTTCTTGAAAGTCAAAAGCAATACAAAAAGAAAACCGTAATTCTTTCGGATATTTTTCAAAGTGGTTTAACCAATGAAGAGCTGTATTCCAAAGTTTCACAGTTGATACTTTCCAATAAAATCAACAAAGTAATTTGCATTGGCGAAACGATTTCAGAATATAAAAACAAATTTATAAACTGTACCACTTTCAAAAACACAGAAGCTTTTATTTCTGAATTTGACAGCTTAAATTTTGGTGATGAAACCATATTAATAAAGGGTGCACGGGTTTTTGAATTTGAAAAAATAGTGGCGCTACTTGAGGAAAAAACACACGAAACTGTTCTTGAAATAAACCTAAATGCCATCAGTCATAACTTGAATTTTTATAAATCTAAGTTGAAACCAACCACGAAAATGATGGTTATGGTGAAAGCTTTTGGCTATGGAAATGGCGGATTTGAAATTGCCAAATTATTAGAACATCACAACGTAGATTATTTGGGCGTGGCTTTCGCCGATGAAGGAATTGGGTTGAAAAATTCGGGAATTAAGATGCCAATTATGGTCTTAAACCCAGAAACCACAAGTTTTTCTGCAATTATCCAACATCAATTGGAACCTGAAATTTATAGTTTGAAAGGATTAAATTCGTTTTTGCAATTGGCGAAACAGAAAAAATTAAACGCCTTTCCAATTCACATAAAATTGGATACTGGAATGCATCGTTTGGGTTTTGAAGAAGAAAATATAGCTGATTTAATTTCAGTTTTGAAAGACAATAAATACGTGAAAGTGAAAAGTATTTTGTCTCATATGGCAACAAGCGACGCGTTGGAACACCGAGATTTTGCCCTTTCGCAAATTGATTTATTCGAAAAATTATCTTCAAAAATAATATCCGAATTGCAAATAAATCCTATTCGTCATATTCTGAATACTTCGGGAATTAGTAATTTTCCTCAGGCGAAATATGATATGGTTCGACTTGGAATTGGTTTGTATGGCGTTTCAAATGATGCAAATGAACAACGATTCTTAGAAAATGTAGGGACTTTGAAATCTATAATTTCGCAAATCAGAACGATTGAAAAAGGCGAAAGTGTGGGTTATGGAAGACGATTTGTAGCACAAAAAACCTCAATAATTGCAACAATTCCTATTGGTTATGCCGATGGAATTTCAAGACATTGGGGAAATGGTTTGGGATTTGTAATGATTAACAATCAAAAAGCACCCATTATTGGTAGTATTTGTATGGATATGTTGATGGTTGACATTACAGAATTGAAATGTCAGGAAGGCGACGAAGTGGTTTTATTTGGAACAAATCCAACAGTTAGTTTTATCGCAGAAAAGTTGGAAACGATTCCTTATGAAATCCTTACTAGCATTTCCCAAAGGGTAAAACGAGTTTTTTATCGGGAATAATATTTTTCAGAAGTTTTTTCATTACTTTTTAGTAAATTCGAATAATTAATATATCATAAAACAAATATAATATGGGAATGCTTAAAGAATTTAAAGCCTTTGCAATGAAAGGCAATGTTATTGATTTGGCAATTGGGGTTGTTATTGGTGCCGCTTTCGGGAAAATCGTAAGTTCGTTGATTGAAGATGTGATTACGCCGCTTATTTTGAAACCTGCGTTAGAAGCTGCAAAACTCTCTGAAATTGAACAATTAGTGGCTTTTGGTGGAGTAAAATATGGAATGTTTTTGTCTTCATTAATCAATTTTGTAATTATTGCGTTTGTGTTGTTTCTAATTATTAAAGGAATAAATACTTATAAAAAGAAGCACGAAACTGAAGAAATTCCAGTTCCAAAAGGGCCAACACAAGAAGAATTATTAGCAGAAATTAGAGATTTATTAAAGAAATAATACCGCCTACATTATATATTCTAAATTTTAACCACTTTCAAGAAATTGCAAAGTGGTTTTTTTTAACTGAAAAATCCCAAAACAGAAACATGGACTGCACCCAAAAGTTTGGACAAATTTATAATTAATTTTGATAATAATGAGCTCGATATTGTATCGGGCTCATTTTGTTTAAATTTGACTTACTTCTGTCATTGTTATAATACTTTATATATTCATTTATTTCCTTTTTTAATTGGTCTATTGAGGTGTATTTGTTTAAATAAAACAATTCTGATTTTAATATTCCGAAGAAA
>OZ248383.1:0-16863 GCA_965234425.1 Flavobacterium neuenschwanderi (SeqCode)
GTAACTTTCAACAATTTAGCAGTAGAATCAGTCGAAGGAACAACCGTTGTTGCAGAATTATTAGTCACAGACGAACCAACGCCATTTACCGCTTTCACACCAAAGTATAATGAAGTTGTTCCTGCAGTTACATTCGCAAAATTAACTTTAATACTATTTGATGTTAAATCAGAACCTGGAATTACATTTACTCCAGATGGAATTTCCCATGAATAAGTATTTGCTAAAGCAGACGCAACAGCAGTTAATGTAAATTCAGTAGTAGTACCAATAAATTTACTGATAATAGTTACAGCTGTAATAGTACTAACTGCATCATTAGTCATTTTTATGGATGCAGGTGCTAAAGGAGCTGTTGCAGTTAGCGTTAGCAATTTAGCAGTAGATGATGTTACAGGGTTTAAAAGTGCTGTATTAACAGTAATTGAATTTCCTACACCATTTACAGATTTTACTCCTATTCTTAAAACTTTGGTTAAAGTGGTAGTTACTGTTGCATTAGTAGCAGTATTTTCATAAGTAACTCCTGCGAAGTTAACAAAAATGAAAGGTTCAGTACTGGTTAAATTCTCAGTGCTTGATCCTCCTTCAAGAGCAGTCATTCTGTTTACACCAGCTGGCAATTCCCATAGATAACTATTGGCTGTAGCAGCTACAGCAGCCGATAACCTTAAAACAGTGTTTGTTCCCATATATTTGGCAAAGCTCGTAATAGCCGTAGTAGTCAATCCATTATTCATCGCTAAAGTAGTAGGTGCCAACGGCAATAGTCTAGTCAATGAAGCACTCGCTTTAAAAAGCGAAGTACAACCCGAAGCATTAACCGATTGAACATTAATAACTAACGGAGTCGATACACCTGTAACAAGGAACTTAACATAGATAAAATTATCTGTAGTAGTACTTAATTGACTAGCATCAGTATCTTCACCTGTTACATTTGTTCTAACAACTCCAGTAGGCAATGTCCATTTGTAAGAAGTTGCACCTGCAGCTGTAGCTGTTAATTTGAATGGTGTGTTAGTACCAGTATAAGACCCAACAGCTGTAACTGATGTAGTTGAAGTTAAAGGTAAAATAGCAGCATCATTGGTTAGCACTAATGCCGATGGCGTAGCTGGTAAAGCGTTTACAACGATGGCTCTAGGTACTCTTGGTGAAGATTCAACTCCGTTAATCATCTCTGTTACAAACAAAGTTTTAGATGCTGTAAAAGGAGTAGTTAAAGCAAGTCCTCCTGAAAGAGCAGCATAGAATTTCAAAGAAGTACTGCTTGTAGCAGCAGCCATTGTAGTTCCATTACAGAAAGTTAAAGCTGAAGATCCAATTACAGGTATTTCTGAATAAATAGTAACTGCAACCGCCGTTCTTTCACTTTCTTGATTGTCTAATGTTTGAGAAACATAATAGGTTTTGGTCGTTAAAGCAGCTGAACTTACTAACGCATCACCACCTGAAACGGAATCATACCATTTTAAAGCAGTTCCTGTGGCAATCAAATTCGCCACTGTTGATGTCTTTTTAGGAAGTGTTTGCGCACTTGCAGTTGGAGCCACCGTAACTACTGAACCTCCGATGATTAAAGCTTTAGTATTGTTTTCAACAAAATCAGAGAAGAAACCCCATGCTTTTTGACCAGTCGTACTAGTGGTCAAATTACTTTTACCGCTTGCGTAGTAACGCAAAGTAACTGTAGTTCCTGCGGGTAAATTTTGTAATGCAGCGATTCCAGATAAATCTATATCAGAATAAAATCTAGCACCAGAAATACCTGAAAAAGTAACAGGATTTTCACCAATAAGGGTAAAATTAGTCCCATCTGTACTGTAAGCAAATTGCGATTTCAATTCAGTAGAAATAGCTCCTCCTCTAAAAGAGGCATTGATAGAAGAAAGTGACAAACTTTTACCTGAATCGGCTACAATCGCAACAGACATGTATTTACCAGTTGCAATATTAATTGGAGCTAATGTTCCCGAAGATATAGCATAAGGCCAATCTGAAGAAGTAAATCTGTATCTACTACCAGCATTGGTAACATTAGCCATGTTCCCCATAGAAAGAGAAGGGGTAACACTAATACCAGTAGCAACTTGTGATGCGTTTACTGATGTTACTGATTGCTGACCTGCAGTAGGATTAAAATTATATAAATCCCAAGCTACAAGAGGCGCAGGCAAAACTTTTAGTGTTTGTGAAACTGGCAATGACGCATTGTAATTTAAAGATCCCGCTTGCTCCCCTGTAATAGTGGTTGAACCTAAGCCTACAATATGTACCTTACCGCCAACAATAGTTGCCACCGATACATCACTACTAGTGTAAGTAAAATTTGGATTCTCAACAGCTACTGAAGAAATACCTGTTACATTAGGATCAGTAACCAAAGGAATTGGATCATAATCTGCATCTCCTAAGATTTTAAATGAGCTTGTACCTAATGCTGCGAGTAATTGATCCGCTTTCGTAATGGTTGCAATCAATCCAGTAGGTTGTGTAAGACTGTATTTAGCAGCAGCTGCTCCTGTCAAGGTACTGGTTGAGGTAACTGGTTTGTCTACACCCGCATTGGCATCAGCAAAAGTACCTGATAAAACTAAGGTTACCGCATCAGTTCCCACAAGTCCACCCGCAAGTGTTCCTGTAATAGCGGCAGTCGTTGATTGGTTATATATTTTAGACGTTGCCACTGCGTTTGCAATTGTTAAGGCTTTTACGTTAACAACTAACTCTTTAGTAAGGTTTGTTGCAGGGCTATAATCAGGGTTTCCAGCCTGACTTGCCGTTATGGTAGTGGTGCCCGGTCCTACAATCGTCAATGTGCTTCCGCTAATGGTAGCCACATCCGTATTCGAACTGGAGTAGCTTACTGACAATGCCGGAGCATCAGTAGTTGCTGTCAAAGCAATGGCAGCGTCTCCATAAGTGTTAGTAGCAGGAAAATCTTGGCTCCATGTAATCGCTTGAGCATCTCTTGTTTTTACATTAAATGTAAAGTTTATAGTATTCGTCGTATTCACTGAATTGCTTATGGTAATCGCAACTACGAAGTCGGTCACTGAAACGGTAGGAGTTCCTTCTATTGCCCCAGTAGTGGCGTTTAAAGTCAAACCTGCCGGTAACGGATTGTTTGTCGGATCAGCAAGAACAAAGCTGTTTGGTGAATTAGTAGTCGTAATAACATAAGTCGAAGCAACACCTGAAGCCAAATATAACGGGTTAGCTGAAGTGACAACAAAGGCATCCCCTGGCACAAGTGTAGTACTGTAATACAGATACCCTTGATCGCTTAATTTAAACGTTTTGCTAAGATTAGCTGTATCTTTAATTTGTTCTAATTGGGTTGATGTCAACGCTGTTTTAGAACTACCAAATCTAATATTACCCTCTACGAAACCGGTAATTTCTACGGTGCCCGTACCCCAGTTTTGGGATGAAGAGTTAGCAAAAGCTATCGTACTTGTTGAAGTTGCTATCAACTTCAGTTTAGCTGTTGTAGCTGCAGAGAATACAATTTGCTTCAAGTTCGCTTGATTCGCACTCACATTTAAAGTCAACTCTGAAGCGCCATTTACTTGTAAATTAGCGTCCAAGAAATCAGCAGTGTTTAGTGTAATAGTGTTACTCTTTGCAGTTATTATAGTGTTAGCCTTTACTGCTGAAGACAATACAACACCCGCTGTGTTATCAAAAGTAAGGTTGCCCAAAGCATCGTTTGCTACTGTAGGCAAATCAACTCCTGTAGTTTGAGGTACTGCTGTACCAAATGTTAATGTAGGATTACCTAATGCTGTTGCGGCCGCTGAAAGCGTAAGCGCTGTTCCAGTTATAGAAGCCACAGTAGTACCGGCTGGTATAGCAGTACCCGTTACGGTCATACCGGCAACAATAGCTGCATTAGCTGAAGTCAATGTCACATTAGTTGCACCTGCAGTAGTGGCACCAATTACTTGAGTCTTACCGGTACCATTATAGGTAACGTTAAATTTACTTCCATTTGCAAAAGATGGTATAGCACCAAGAACTCCCGATTTCATAACAACCGTTGCTCCATTTGCCATAGTGATATTACTAGCAGCAGAAATAGTGCTAAAAGCCGGAGTATCTAAATTGATTGTTAATGTACCATTAACTGTAAATGGAGCCGCGGTAATTTTAGCTGAGGCAGCAGAAGAACCACCATCTGACAAGATAAGGTTAGCATAGCTAACTCCTGCAGGCAAACCTGTAACGGTTTGTGAAGTACCAGTTCTACTAAATTCTATGGTACTTGAAGTTCCAAGACCTAAGGTTGCTGTAGCATTTAATGGAATACTTCCTCCTGCAACAAAAAGACCAGTTGCCTTAGAAGTTTTGACAGTTCCATTTATAGTAGCAGTAGCGTTTGCATTCACTGAAATAGTTGGAGTGTTATTAGAGGTAAAAGTCAATGTTGACCCTGACGCAACAGTAAGTGCTGTTTTAACAGTAGGAGTACTTAATGTATTAGAAACTGACACCTCCCCTACGCCATCGATAAACAATTTACCATAAGCGGTAGTTGCACCAAAAGAATAACTGGCCGCAACTGCAGGTGCGAAATGCACCTCAGAATTATTGTCTAATGTACCAAAAGTAGGCGAAGCCACTGGAGCAGTAGCCAATACGTGTTGCCAAACCACAGAACTATTTGCAGCTGCATCGATTGTTCCTATTATTGGGAACGTATCGGCTACGGTCAAGCTAACTGCGGAACCATTTCCTACAACTACTTTAGAATTTGAACCTAATGTCCAAGAGGCATTAGTAGTTGCATTACCATTAGCAATCACGAAATTAGCATAAGTGTCAGTCACGGCGGTTGGATTTGCACCCGTTCCGTCTGAATTTGCACCCCAACTTGTATTTGATGATACCAAACCTGAACCAATATAATAATAAACGGCTTGTACGCTACCTGAAAGGGAAATATTTAAAGTAGTAGCTCCAGTTGAAGCTATGGTCACCGTTGCGGTTTTAAGACCTCCTGTCAAGTTCGCTTTCAATCGAATATATAGGTTTGTACTAGCAACTGTAGTTCCTGACAAACTAATGCTTGAAGCCCCAGCAGTTGCAAAATTATCTGCTGACAATTCAAAATCTGAAGATGTAGTACTTACCACTAAATTATTCGTTAAATTAGAACCTGAAACCAAAAACGATTGCGAAGCAGATGGTCCCGCTCCTGTATAATTGAATCCGGTCAAGGTTTCTTTTGAAGAAGTGATAGCTGGTGTAGAAGAAACCACTGCAGTTACTATGATTTCAGTAGCATAATTGAATGCTTTATCCACCGTATATATTTTATAATAATCAGTAGCACCAGTTCCGGCAACAGCATCCGTAAAAGAAGTTCCAGTTCCTAAATATACCACCGTTCCGGTAAAGGAACCTGTTCCATTGGTTACGGTATTCCCTACGGCATAAATACCGTTTTGATTCGGATCATTATCAGGGTTAGGATTTGACGCATAACGAACCACCATATATCCTCCGCCATCAACATCTGATGATGCTGTCCAACTTACATCAAGGCCGCTTACTGCACCACCGCTTGCCGCAAGAGGTGCATCACCATCGGCTGCCGTACCAGCATACACCACAACGTCATCTACATCAAAACCTCCACTAGTTTGTGAAGCTGAAAGCTTTGTACGAAAAGCAACAACAGAAGATGATAAATCTGTTGCTGATGAGGTAACCACTTGGGTAACTTTAGCCCAAGTAGTAGTAGTATTTTTTCCATTACCCGCATAACTATTACCTACTGTTCCTATACCCACAGGGATACCATTCATTGAAGCAGTAGCATTTCTTGTATAATACTGAACAACATAAGAACCTGATGTTATCGTAGTTGTAGCCGAAGGAGATATAAGCTGCCTACCTATTGCTGTAGTATTAACAGATACAACAGCATATTTACTACCAGTTCTAGGTCCTGTAGTCCCTGAACCCGTATTGCTAATAGCCGCAGTTCCAGATGTTCCATAACACCAAGTAGTATTTACCGCAGGAGCGACAGCGGTAAGCGGCAGAGCCGCGACTGTTTGCGCTTCAAAACCTCCATCCATAATTGGATAGGAGCCGATAACTTGCTGCCCCCAACTTGAGTTGGCGCAACATAGCATTAAACACAGACTTAAAAAAAGCTGTGTTACTGCTTTTCGAAAAAGTAATTTGTTTTTCATAATAATTTTTTTGGTTAAATTGTTTGGTTAAATTTTTCTAATGTTATTTTTGTAAAATTAACTTAACCTCTATATTAGACTTATTAAAAAAGTGTCATTTATAAGGCTAAAAAGTTTCAAATAGTTGATTAATAGCTTACTAAAATTGATTAATCAAATGCTAATACCTCAAAACAGACATTGTTTTGTCTGAAAAGGATTGAAATCTAACTTCAGAAGCAATGAGTTTAAATAGAGATTGATAAAGGATATTTCGTACTCGGTTGTAATCCGTTCCTAAGCAAGAAATAAAAGACGTTCCTTTTGAAAATAAGGGCTTGGCTAAGATTCTGAAATAATTATTTTAGGATCTTAAAGCTGTAAATTACAAAAAAACAATCACTACTAATGGCTTTATTTGAAACAAAAAGACCAAGTGAATGAGACTTTTGAACAACCGAAAATTTTCTAAAATATTTTAATTTGTACTTTATACCAATTATAATTATTGATTAGTTCAATCGGTATGGTATAATGCAGCAGTATATTTCATTTTGTCCAATTTTAATTGAACTAATTTGAAATAACAAGCGGAAGTAGTAGGAGCACTGTTAATTATTTTATGCTTGAAAAATGGTATACCGTGAACGTTTCATATTTTTCACCAGGTTTAAGTATCATTGTTGGAAATGATTTTTGATTTGGAGTATTATAGTCCTGAGTTTCTAGAGCAAACGATTCTCTATAGTGAAATGGTTTTCCCATTTTTCCAATATCGGTACCTTTAAAGAAATTAGCACTAAAAAAATGTACCCCCATATTATTGGTGAAAACTTCTAATTTACGGCCACTTTCAGGATCGACAACCGTTGCAGCTAATACAATTTTATTGGATTTTTTTTTCTTTAGAACATAACTTTGGTCATAACCCGTGCCAATTTTCAATTGTTCGTCAGATGTTTCTAAAACGATATCCTTTCCAATGGATTTACCTTTTCTAAAATCAAATGGGGTTCTAGAAACTTTGAGCAATTCCCCTGTTTTAATTTTATCGGAATTGACTTTGCAGAAATAATTGGAGGGAATCGTAAGAATATGATCTAATATAGTTCCATTCCCCTCCCCTGCAAGGTTAAAAAAAGCGTGGTTGGTCAAATTTACAATAGTTGTTTTATCGGTTGTAGCCAATAATTTTAGTGTCAATTCATTATTCGAAGTCAACTGATACGTTGCTTCAACTTGTAAAGTCCCAGGATATCCCATTTCTCCATCAACAGAAATATAAGACAATACAAGAGAACTATCTGTAACTGTTTTTACCTCCCAAACTTGATTATGAAACCCTTTGGTTCCTCCATGTTGGTGGTTGGAACCACTATTTATAGTAAGAGATTGTGTTTTTCCATCTAAATCAAAAGTTCCTTTAGCAATTCTACCGATTACTCTTCCAACGATAGCGCCGTGATACACGCCGGTTGCCTTTAAGTAATCGTCAATACTTTTGAAACCCAGAACTACGTCAGCCTTTTGACCGTTTTTGTCTGGAGCGCATAAACTAACAATACGGCCGCCATAATTGGTTATGGCGGCCGTTAGATTTCCATTTTTTAGAAGAAACAAACCCACTTGTTTTCCATCAATAACCTTATTAAAGTTTTCTGGATTTAGTGGAGCGCATTCGCCATTGTTTAAATTGCTTTGACTGATAGCTTTCGAACAAATGAATAGCGTAATTAATACTAAAAAAATAGATTGTTTTTTCATTGCTATTTCAATTCTATTTTTTCTACATTTTTGTAGCTGTTCCCCCGAATCAATTCGAAATTTTTCATCATTTCTTTTAATTTTTTGGGTTGGGCTTTAGCAAGATTATTTTTTTGACCTATATCCTTTTTTAAATTATACAATTGAAAATCTTTGTCATTTCCCATTTCAATATTAACTTCTTCCAGAATTGGATCGCCAGAATAAGGCGGAATCATCATCCAATCTCCTTGACGAAAAGCCGTTTTAGTGTTGGCTTCAATAACCAAATTTGTTCTTCCTTTAGCGCTTTTACCTATAAAAACATCTAAAAGTTCTTGACTGTCTGTACTTTTAACATCAACATTAACCAACTTCGCTATGGACTCCAATAAATCGATTTGGCAAACCAAAGCATCTGAAACTAGAGGCTTAATTTGCCCTTTCCAATAGGTGAAAAATGGCACTCGTGTACCTGCTTCCAACAGACTGTATTTTCCGCCTCGCAATGGACCGTTTGGTTTATGATTGCCCAGTTTCTCCACAGCATCATCATAATAGCCATCATTTAATACGGGTCCATTATCGCTTGAAAACATAATTAAAGTATTGTCCAAAACCCCTTCTTCTTTTAAGGTTTTTATAATTTCGCCCACGCAATAATCCGCTTCCAAAATAACATCTCCACGAGGTCCCATACCTGATTTTCCAACAAATCTCGGGTTAGGAGTACGAGGAACATGGGGCTGATTTAAAGCATAATACAGGAAAAATGGATTCTCTTTATGGCTTTTTACATAAGTTTGTGCTTTGTCCAAGAAATGATCTGCTAAATCGACATCACTCCAATTGGCACTTGCTCCACCAGATACATAACCAATTCGAGGAATACCGTTTACAATGGAACTGTTATGGCCATGATGCCATTTCATGGAGAGCAATTCAGGATTTTCTTTCCCTGTGGGTTGACCAGGGAAATTCTTGTCGTAATTAACCGCAATAGGATCCTTGCTGTCTAGATTTACTACTTTACCATTATCGATATAAATAGTAGGGACTCTATCTTGTGTGGCGGCCATAATATAAGAATAATCGAAACCTACATCATTAGGTCCTGCATCTAATTGTTGATTCCAATCTACAATTCCTGTTCCTAAACCTAAATGCCACTTGCCCACAACGGCAGTTTGGTATCCTTTTTCTTTTAACATTTTAGGAATGGTTAGTTGCTCTTTACCAATCAATAAAGGTGCTGAACCTGGAAGTATTTTGGCGTCTTTATTTCTCCAAGGATAAACCCCGGTGAGCAGACCATAACGACTTGGTGTACACGTTGCCGAAGTGGCATATCCATTTGTAAATCGAACTCCTCCATTGGCTAAAGCATCAATATTGGGCGTTTTTATTGCGGTCGCTCCATAACAACTTAAATCTCCATATCCTAAATCGTCTAAATAGATGAAAACAATATTAGGTTTTACTGTTTTATTTTTCGTTTGACTGCTGCTTTTTAAACTAACTGTAAAAGCCAAAAAGCTAAAAACTATATATTTGATTTTCATTGTTTAATGGGTTTTTACTTTTGCTTTTTTTGCTTTTTTTACTAAAGGAAAAATTTCAGACTCTACTCTGGCGGTTTGAGCTAGTTTTATAAACTCTGCTTTAAGCTCTGGCATTGTTTCGACTAAATTATTTTTTTCAAAAGGATCTTGGGCAAGATTATAAATTTCAATATTTTGTTTTTGGCTTGTCTTATCGTAAACAAAATTTGCCTTCATATCGCCTTTTCTGATGGCTTGACTTTGGCTACGTTCCCAATACAAATAATCGTGTTGTTTTTGCTTGTCAGTTTTTCCTAAAAGTGTAGGTAAATATGAAATTCCGTCAATATTATCTGGTGTTTTCGCCTTTACAATCTCGGCACAAGTGGGCAAGAAATCCCAAAAAGCAGAGATATGATTACTACTGCTTCCAGGAATAATTTTTCCTTTCCAAAAAGCAATTAAAGGGCTTTTTATACCGCCTTCATAGACTTCGGATTTTCTTCCTCTTAAATCTCCACCAGTACGCAGAAAACTATCTTCTTCCTTAGTAAGTGCCGATCCATTATCACTTGCGAAAATTATTAAGGTATCATCCAATAGATTCAGTTCTTTTAATTTTGCCACAATTTCGCCGACTTCTTGGTCTAGTCTCGACGTTAATGCCGCATATTTAGGAACGCTAAAATCTTCAGAATGAGCATCTCCTATAGGAAATCCTGTTTTTTTGGCATAATACTCTAATGTTTTATCATCGGGTTGGTGATACGGATTATGAGGTAAAGTAGGGCAAAAATACAAGAAGAAAGGCTTGTTTTTATTGGCTTCAACAAACTCTAATG
Organism: Flavobacterium neuenschwanderi (SeqCode); assembly: GCA_965234425.1. GTDB lineage: Bacteria > Bacteroidota > Bacteroidia > Flavobacteriales > Flavobacteriaceae > Flavobacterium > Flavobacterium neuenschwanderi. The sequence continues at coordinate 10,315 of OZ248383.1, forward strand.
CTCTATCTTTAATAATATCCGCGCTATAAACAGAATAGGGAGCGTCTATATTTGCATTTAATTCCACTAAATCATTTTTACGCAAATAGGAAGTGAAATAATTATGGGCATGAATCTGACCATTATAACCATAAAACTGGTCAAAACCTTGATTGTTTGGAGATCCTTCTGAAGCTGGATAACCAAGCCCCCATTTTCCGAAAGCTCCAGTTGTATATCCCGCAGTCTTCAAGATTTCAGCCACGGTAATTTCAGCTGCTGGAATAGGCTCATTTCCTTCATAAGGAAGTGGTTTATTGTCTCTTATATGAGCATGACCGGTATGTTTTCCTGTCATTAATGTCCCTCTCGAAGGAGCGCAAATATTTGACCCACAGTAATGATTGGAAAACTTCATTCCCTCTTTTGCCAATTGATCAATGTTTGGAGTTTCGATTATTTTACCGCCATAACTTCCCAACTCATTGTACCCCATATCATCGGCTAAAATGAAAACTATATTGGGCTTTTTATTGGTTTTTTTTTCTTGGGCTTGTATCCCGAATGCAGCTAGTAGGATTGCAAAAGCCAGTATGTTTTTTGTATTCATTGTTGTTTTATATTTAAATTAATTTTCTCCGTCTTTTTCAACAAAACCTGTAGGTATTGGGACTGTTTTTTTTCCGAATTTTTCGAAAAACTTGTCAAACATACTATAATACTTGTCTTTATAAAGTTTTTTTATTTTTTCCTCCCGAATCTGTGGATAGTAATCAAAAACGTCTCCTTTACCAAGTACTCTAGGGTCTTTTTGTTTCCTTAAATCCTTTTCCATTTTAGTCTTTAACTCCTTAATTAAGGATGCATATTGGGGATCGGATGCGATATTGTTGACGCAATCAGGATCTTTTTCTAAATCAAAGAGCTCGTCAGCAGGGCGTTTTCCAAAAGACAACTTAAAATAATTATAATCTTTATCCCCTTCTTTTAAACCCGTCAGATAGTTTTTTGTTGGCGAATCGTCGCAATTATTATAGTTAAATTCGGGATCTCCAACAGGCCATCTGTTCGGTTTATAATTGTGTGAGTATAGATATTTATCGGTTCTAATGGCTCTAACTGGATAACTAACAGCAATTTGATCCCCATCCGTAGTACCATTATCGTGACGTTCTTTTCCAATTAATGAGTACGATCTCTTGGCATCGATTCGCCCTGATTTTTCAGATACTAACGCATCCAGAAAACTCTTTCCAGTCATTTGTTTGTCTGGTTTTAGGCCAGCTGCTTCCAAAAGTGTTGGTGCTACATCCGGAAAGTTAATAAAATCGGTCACTATTCTACCCGGAATTATTTTGTCGCCCCAGCGTACTACAAAAGCTTCATGAAAATCTTCATCATAAATTTGTCCTTTTACATACGGGAACGGCATTCCTTGATCTGAAGTGGCAATAATAATGGTATTGTCAAGCAATCCTCGCTTTTCGAGAGCCGCCAATGCCAAACCAATTTGACGATCATGGTATTCCACTTCTACGCTATAATCTGCCAAATCACCACGAACTAATTCATTGTCAGGAAAAAAGGCTTGAACCGTAACTTTACTCAAATCTTTATTCTCCTTTTTATAAGAATCTTTCTCGTATTTACGGTGCGCCTCATGGGTTCCAAACCAAAAACAGAATGGCTTTTCCGTATCTCTTTTGGTTAAAAACGCATCTAAGTTAGCCGCATAATCTTTTTTACTTATCCCTTTATAAGGCGGAACAAGTGATATCTCATTGTATTCCCAACCAGCAGGATTGTGTTCTCCGTAGTACACTCCAGGCCCCCAACCTTTGCCAGTATATCCTATTGTATATCCGCTTTCTTCTAACAATTTAGGGTAAAATTTCCATTTAGGTGGTATAACAGGAATGTGGTTAGCCGCTTCTTCCAATTGCCAAGAATACCTTCCGGTTAAGAAACAAGCTCTAGATGGGGAACATTTTGGATTGCAAACATAGGCATTTGTAAAAAGCGCTCCTTCATTTGCAATTCGATCAAAATTGGGTGTTTTTATATATTTGGAACCATACACTCCCATACTTTTTCGGGAGATGTCGTCGCCCATAATAACAAGAATATTTGGTCGCTTATTTTGAGCCACTCCTTCAATTGAATGGAAAAAACTTAATGTTAACAAGAAAGAAGAGGTCAATAAGTAATAACTTTTTTTCATTTTTTTTAGAATTATGGTAGTATATTAATTTATTTTCGTTGAATATTTACTTCAATGCCGTTAAAAATATCATCGATTGAATCTGTATTTACCAATGTAAAATCAGATTCCATTTTTCCACTATGGTTTAACTGCATGTCGGCAACCTCAACTGTTACGGTTTTCCACTGGTTATCGCCCTTCCCTTTTACCTCAAGAGCCGTTTTCATTTCTTTTCCTTTGTTGTATTGTAATGCCCAAGTTGAACCTGAGTTTTTATCCAACCAAGTGATGGTAAATTTTAAACTTTTCGGTTTTGAAGTGGCAAACATCTCATCATCAAATTTAAAATACATAGTGTTTTTGCCAGTTGCATTTTCGAAGGAACGAGCAAAACGGTCGTATTTAGAAGAGTTTTTGTCTATCTCACCTCTAATTCTGAAAAGACCAATAGAAGTTTCGTCGGGTTTAATTTGATATAAGAAACGTTCATAATTTCCTTCTGCAATGTCCCATCCAGCATCATTATACCCCTTTTGTCTCTCTCGCTGGTTCACTTGACCAATATCGGCTGACTCTAAATCATCCATTCTTGCCCCTCTTGAGGCATAGGCACTACAAATGTTAGTATAGCGTTCCAGATTTTTCACTTTCGCTTTTCCGAATGTTTTCTCAGGGAATTTAATGGTATCGGCAGCATTTAGTCCTTCGTGAAAAACAGAAAAGACTGTTGTGGCAGAAGCTGGATAAACCTGTTGTGCATATTTATTGTACATTTTAAAAATGTCTCTAATTTCTTTGTGCTCCAATGCATATTTAATGGCACTTTTAGAGCAATTATAAGACGATAATCCCGTATTAATTCCGCTTAGTGCTGACCAATAAAAAGCCAATTCTGTATTGATGTTAAATATTTCTTTTCTCCATGACTCATCCATTTCAGAAGCTGAGAACAGTTTCATCCCTTTCGGATTAATAAGATAAGGCGTCCATTGCTCTTTGAATGATTGTTCGCCAGTTAAATGATGTCCTCTATTATAGGCTCCTCCTTTTATACCAAAACCAATTTTCGGGTCGATAGTATTCATTACCCAATTGTTAGCAACGGGGTTTTTTATAGGATCAACATTATTAAATGTTAAAACAATTTGTCGGTCAGACACATCATTGAAATACTTCTTAAATTGCTCGAATGCTGCTATTCGATATTCTTCCCACACCTTTTTTTTGTCAATGGCAAATTTTTCATCTATAGGCTCTCCTTTGTAGGGTTCTTCATCGCCAGTAGCGCCTGTTTTTACTTGTACAAAGGCAATACAATCAAATTTATTTTTAGGTTGACTTCTTAAAAAAAGCGAGAATTGTTTAATCAATTCAAAATAATATTTTTTATGATTTTCATTTAAATAAAAGGGATAATTGCCAAATTTTTTAGCGTGCTTTTCAGGTTTATGACTTTTTACTTTGACCAATGGAACTCCGTTATCATAGAGCCATAAGGGAGAATTTGGCCCTACATTAATGCTTATTTTTACGATTTTATGGTGTTTTGCGGCTATATCTAAAACCTCTTGAAACTTAGAAAAATCAAATTTTTCTGACCCCTTAGATTGAACTTCCGCCCATGTGGCTGACACTTCTATACCCATAACAAAGTCGGCCTTTGGATCAGAATAATCATCAACTCCTCCTCCACGATCCCAAACACCATAAGAGGTAATGGGTATTGATTGTGAATGTAATTTTGTAATAAAAAATAGAACAAATCCTAGTAAGGCGATGTATTTATAAGGAGGTTTCATAATCATTTTTTAAATTTGCTTAGAAATAGTGTTAAAAATCAAAATTAAATCTTATTTTATTATAGTAAAGAGTCAATTTTGTTCAATAAGTATGCAATTTTGTTTCATCTTAAAAAAATATCTGTAGTAGTTCAAGATTTTCATTCTTATTTTTAGAGGACTTCGTTATTGGAAATACTGATTTAGCGTGAAGTTAAAGTTAAGAGAAAAAAACTTAATTTTAAAACATTACTCGAAAAACAAAAATGCAACTCAAAAACCAGTGGTTAGCTCATTAAAAAAGAACATCCTAATTGTAAATAAATTAGAATGTTCTCTTTGTTAATCAATAGTACTATTTCCTAATATAAAAGGAAATTATTCTTTAATAAATTGTTTTGCAACAACGCTACCGTTTTCTTGCACCACTTTAACAATATAAGCTCCTTTTCCTAAAGCTGCAACATTCACATTCGAAGCATTGTTGTTAGATGCTACTTTTTTACCTAGCAAATCATATACTTCAATTTTAGTAATGCTATTAGATGAACTTATATTCAAAACCTCTTGTGCAGGATTTGGATATAATGAAATTGTATTGTTATTATTTCCAAAATCAGCAGTACCTAAAGCTGAAGGAACAACATTATCAAAAACAATTGAATCAACATATACAGAATTAGTTAAAGGATTGATATCCAATGCGCCTCCAAGAATTGCACCAACAGCAGGAGCAACTGTACCCGTTACATCACATATTACCCAATTTGTAGTATCTGTATGTGGTACTGCAGGCGAGACACTGTTTGTACCAGATATATTTTTACAATAGGTATTTCCTGAAATTACAATGACACCTGTTAAATAATTTTCTGTTGCTAACCAAGTATTCTTAACAGCAAAGTTTAATTCTGGAAATTGATAACCATCATCCCAAGTTCTTAAATCAAAATCATAGGTTTTATAATCCGTATCAGAAAAAGTATAGGTTTGAATTGGATTAAAAGCGGTTGCAACACCGGTTGCTTTTCCATTTAATTGAAATAATGTATTGGTTGAGGTGTTCTTTAAAGTAATATGTGCATACTTATTTGTCCCTTCTACATGGGCAAATAATGATGATAAAGCTACTTTAGCATTGGTTGATGCTGCAGTTGTACAGTTAATTTTTAAAGTTGCTAATGGAGAATCGGTAGCTTGTACAGCAGTTGCTCTTGTAAGAATAGTAAAACCTTGGGCATCAGTGTCAAAATTAAAAAGGTTAACTTCTGGTGTTACAACGCTTGCTAATGGTCTTATATAATCAATTAACATATACTCTGCTACTGTCGGTTTATAATTCGCCCCACCTGTAGAACCATTATCTAATTTAAAAAATAAATTAATACCAACGGAAGTCCCTGTCCAACCAGTTACATCAACAACATAGACTTTATAATCCGGATCATTTATACTAATAACAACATTTGCATAATTTGCACCCGTATTCGGCCCAACTCTTAAATAGGTTGCGGTACCTAAATTTTTCAATCGTATTTCAATAAAGTTCATATTATCCGCATTGATAGCGGCATTTAGATTTGAAATTACTGGGGATTTAGTTTGGCCAGCAGCAAAATTAACCCTTAGATCGGTACCTGACTGTGTTAATGTGGTAGCGGAACTAGCACCTGGCTCGCCTGCTGAAGTTGGAATAAACCCCTCAACAGAACCCGCAGTATTAAATTCCCAAGGACCTTGTGCAAAAATCAATAAAGGAAGGATTAATAATAGATAAGTAATTTTTGTTTTCATAATATTTTTTTTAAAGTTATTTATTGTGTAAAATTAGACGAAAATCCCAAATTAGTCTTGGCGAAAAAGTATCATTCATAAGGCTAATTTGTTTCAAGTGCAATTTATATCAAGAAGCTACTATTTATGCAACGAGTCTAATTTATACAAAACACTAAAAGTCAAATACATCAATCGAGCCATTGCAAATAGAATAAAAAAGGACTGCATAATATTTTATAAAAAATATAAAATATTCATGTCAAAACGGTTTAGATTTTAAAGATGCAAATAATTTAGATGGTAAAACGTACAAGTATATTAATTTAACAAATTACACCAATTATAAATATAAAATATTTCTTTTGATTATACTCACCCTGATACTATCAAAGGTTGTAAAGATTGGATTATTTTATAAGTCCATCTGCTATTATGTTTGTTTTTAATAAGTTTATTATGACCTTTTTCCGAAAACGCAAAAAAGGCTGTCCTTTCAGACAGCCTCTCTCCCAAAAAAATTAATTATGAAATTTTTATCTCTTAATCACACGAAGCGTTTTTACATTTTCTCCTTGTGTTACAATTACGTTGTAAATTCCTGATGAATAATTATTTCCAACTTCTTGATTGTTCATTTCAGTTGTGCTGAATTGTCGAACTTCTATAAGTTTTCCAATCATATCATACACTCTGATTTCAACTTGACTTTCACTTGATGTTGTGAAATTCAATTGGAAAGTTGAAGCATAAGGATTTGGGTAAGCAACCACTTTAAATTCATCTGATGAAACTATTTCAAATTTACCAGTTGTC
>OZ248384.1:0-16749 GCA_965234425.1 Flavobacterium neuenschwanderi (SeqCode)
GAAAATATTTCGTCAATATTAGGAAATGTCACAGCAAAAAAAAATAGCCCCAAACAAGTTGAGGCTATACCAGATAAACAAATCATTTTTAAAGACGAAGTGCTTTCTATAAGTTGAACAAAAATATGAAAAAAAAGTGAAATAAATTTGGTTTTCAAGATAGTACCTATTCGCTGCAATCCACGCCCAAAAGCGTGGGATTTCCGCTGCTATCCCTCACACGAGACAATGAAGGATATTGCTAACAATAATTTATGTTTTGTCAATCTGAATTTATTTCAGATTCTAAATTGATAGTAGTATTGAGGGCAATCTTTTGTTGAAACCGTAATCGTGTTAGAATGTCATTGCGAGGAACGTGGCAATCTCGACACAATAATTTTCTTGTCTTTGTAGGGACGGATTGCAAATCAGCCCTATCCGATGTGGGGACAAATCCGAGCGGTCTGGGTTAACGAAAACTTGATGCGAAACGGTAATTCCACTAAACTCTAGCTAACTCAAAACAGCTGTTAGCGTTTGTGCTTATTGCCATTTCTGATTTATATTTTTATTCCACAATTTTTTTGCGTAGTCTTTGTAATAATTTGGTGCTTCAGTAAATGCTTTGTCAAAAGTGTAATTTCCACCATAATATTCTTTATCTGAAACTTTCACACGATTTTGACCTCGCATTGCTAATTTTTGTTTTCCTTGATACATTATAATTTTCATTTCGCAAGGACTTACATCTCCGTGACAAACAATTTTATACATTATCCAAATTTCTCCAATTCCGTCATTATTTAAGTCTGTTATATTCAGCGTATTTTTTAAGAAACTTGCTTCAATATCAACGGGACAATCTTTTATGTAATCGTATATTTTCCAATTCTGTTTAATAATGTTTTTAGACAGAATGAAATGATATGCATAAATTTCAGAATCACGACCATCATTTTCGGAGTTTTTAGTTTCAAATTCTCCAGTTTCACAAGTCAACACAAAGTTTTTGCCTAATTTGTCATTCCAAGTTATTGCGCTTTTAATTTTTCCGTTGTATTTAATTTCTTTTGGAATTCTATTTACGTCAATTTTATTTATTATGATTTTATTCTGTCCAACAAGTTTTACAAAGCAAAAAAACATAAAGAAGATAAGTTTTGTTTTCTTTAAAAATCCCATAATTTTCATTTGTTTTTCGTTCGGTAAGCGCTTAACCGCTAACTTGTATATATGTGAAACAAACTTTCGCTTATCACCTCATATTTGAGCAGATTGGCGAATGTTTGTATCGCATTATCTCTTTGTAAATGTAGTTTTAATTACTCAATAAAACTCTTATTTATTTTTATTTCAAAACCAAAATTTCAAAACAAGAAAATGATTTTTCTGGTAGCCCCGATTACTTCACTATACTTTTATTTTAATGGAGTTCAGTGAATTTCATTTGAGGCAGTATCCTCGAAGCGAAACGAAGAGATTGAGCCGAAAGCGGGAATTGTGCTTATTCTATATCAATAATTATTGATATGTTTTCTTTTATTTTTACTATTAATTCAGTTGGTAATTTTCCAACTTTTTTAATTAACCTCTTATTGTCAATTGCTCGAATTTGATCAATCATTATGTCACAATTCTCATGTAAATTTGCCATTCCTTTTTTAAGATGAACTCTTAAAATATCAGAATCATCTTGGACATTTGTAGTTATTGGACAAACAATTGTAGATGGATGAGATATTTTATTTAATAAGTTTGTCTGAACAATTAGAACAGGCCTAGATTTTCCCGCTTCAGTTCCTATTTGAGGATTTAAGTCGGCAATCCAAATTTCATATTGATTAATCTGCATAGTCAATTTTTTCAAAGTCTTTTAAAATATTCATTGACTCATTTTTGACTAATTCAGATTCCGCTTTTAGTATTTTTTCTAAAATTTGTCTTTTCTGAACTTTGTTATAATATTCGATAGCTTCGTTTATGTACCTATTTCTTGGAATACAGATTCTTGAAAGAATTTTTTCAGTTTCTCCGAATATCGAATCATCTATTTTAAGCGATACTGTTTTCATGTGTTTTAATTTGATATCACAAAGGTATATCTTTTTTTGATATAAATTTGTTGGTTTCGATATTTTTAGCATGACCCTCAATTATCTTATATGCATGACAAAAACATACAAAGCCAACCAAATATAGTTAGATATGTATGAAGGCTTTCATACTTTATTTATTTTCAAATGTAGTTTTAATTACTCAATAAAATCCTTATTTATTTTTATTTTAAAACCAAAATTTAAAAACAAAAAAATGACTTTTCTGGTAGCCCCGATTGAGGCGGTATCCTCACAGCGAAGCGAAGAGATTGAGCCGAAAGCGGGAATTGCAATTGCTGAAAGGCAGGAACAATTCGCTCCAAACTATAGTATCGGAATTCAATTTATTTAAGGGGGATTTTATAAAAACAAAAAACCATTTTACTTTCGTAAAATGGTTTTTCTAAAAAGAGCCGGCGGAGGGACTCGAACCCACGACCTGCTGATTACAAATCAGCTGCTCTAGCCAACTGAGCTACGCTGGCGACTTATTTCGAGTGCAAATATAGAATTGAATTTGTAAAATCCAAAATAAATTTGACCTTTTTTTTAACTTTTTTTTATTGTAATCCGTTGATTTTAGCAATCAATTGATTTGCAACTTGTTCCAATTCAACATTGATTTGTTTGAAGTGTGATTTTTTGTTTTCAACGTTTTTCGCGTTTACTTTAGTAATCAAAGCATCGAAACTTGCAATAGCTTCATCAATCAATGCATTGGTTTCGTCTGTTGGTTTTCCTGTTGTAGCGATTTCATATAAGTAAACTGCTTCAATAATATCTCCTAAAACGTAGTTGATGTCTTTTTTTAAATTTTTAACGTTTGCCATTTTTGTATATATTAATTTGAAATTTAAATTTTCGTCTGCAAAAGTACACATTATCTTTCTATAACCGACTATGAAATATAAATTTCTAAAAGTATGGCGGTTCCAGTCATATTATAATTGGTCAGCGTTGCAGGAATTAAGAGGGTATCTCCTTTTTTATAGTTATAGGTAATTTGGTTGTATTCCAATTGAAATACGCCTTCCGTACACATATAAACCTTGAAAGAATCTGAATTTTTAGAAACTTTTATTGTTCCGTCAAGCGGTAAATAATTTGTTGTGAAATAAGGACAATTTACCATTTCGTTGGATTTGTTTGTCTCTTTTGAATAGGTTTTATGCGTTTCTACTTTGTCGTAATTGATGGCGTCTAAAGCCAAATCAATGTGCAATTCTCTCAAATTTCCATCGGCATCGACTCTGTCAAAATCATATAATCGGTAGGTAATATCCGATGTTTGCTGGATTTCTGCAACTACCAATCCTGCGCCAATAGCGTGAACTGTTCCTGTTTCCAAAAAGAAAACATCACCGGTTTTAACGTTTACCTCTTCTAATAAATCAAGTAAAGTTTTGTTTTCCAAATGCGCAACGTATTCTTTTGCATTGGATTTTTCTTTGAAACCTACAATAATTCTTGCGTTTTCATCGGCTTGAATTATGTACCACATTTCCGTTTTTCCAAAAGAATTGTGACGTATTTTCGCCAACTCATCATTGGGATGTACCTGAATTGACAAATCGGTTTTGGCATCCAAATATTTGAATAATAATGGAAATTGCTTTCCGAATTTTTTATAAACTGAAGTTCCTAAAACTTCTTCTGGATGATTTTCGATTAATTCTGTGAGTGATTTTCCTTTCAAAACGCCATTGGAAACTATGCTAACATCACCTTCTACAGTTGATAATTCCCAACTTTCTCCAGTTATTGAAGAAGTTATTGGTTTGTTAAGGACTGTTTTTAATTTTTCTCCTCCCCAAATTCTTTCTTTCAGAATCGGGTCAAATTGCAAAGGATAACTTTCAAATTTCATAATTAGATCAATTTTTTAATGGCGTCAAGTGCTTTTGAAATGTGTTTTGTTGCCAACATACTATCAAAAACCATAACAATAATCCCGCTTTTATCAATTACATACGTCACTCTTCCAGGTAATAATCCAAACATTCCTGAAGGAACTCCAAAAAGGTTTCGGATTTTTTTGTTGGAATCTGACAAAAGAATAAAAGGAAGTTTGTACTGCTTCGTAAATTTTTGATGCGCTGCAACACTATCGCTACTAACGCCAATTACCTCAGCGCCTAAATCGATAAAATCTTCATATTGATCTCGGAAACTGCAGGCTTGAGCAGTGCAACCGGGTGTGTTGTCTTTTGGATAAAAATAAAGTACTACTGGCTTTTTTCCAATGACATTCTGGCTGTCAAAAGTAGCGCCATTGGTGTCAATTGCTGTAAATTTTGGAACTTTATCTCCTACTTTTAATTCCATTATTCTCCTTTATAGGTTACGAAATTTCGAGGCGTTTCATACAAAACCACTTCCAAATCAAATTCAGGTTTTATTCTTAGTCTGATTTTATTCCAAATCACAACTACAATATTTTCGGCTGTAGGATTCAAATCTTGAAATTCAGGAACATCCAAATTCAAATTCTTATGATCAAATTTATTTTCAATATCTTCCTTAATAATGTCGGAAAGGAATTTCACGTCCATAACATAACCCGTTTCAGGATCAATTTGCCCCGTTACGCTTACAATCATTTCATAATTGTGACCGTGAAAATTAGGATTGTTGCATTTGCCAAAAATCGCATCATTTTGTTCAAATGTCCAATCTTTTCTGTGCAAACGGTGCGCCGAATTAAAGTGTGCTTTTCTACTTATGGTAACTCTCATATTTATGAATTTATATTTCGGAAATCAGCTTCCAAAATAAAATATTTTAATGTTCTTAAATTTTATGGTCTTCTAAATAATGGTAGAATTCATCGAAAATTATTTTAAACCAAATCGTATATAAATCAGGATTGACAATCATATCTTCCTTAACATCTTCAATTTTCATCCATTTCCAACTTTCAACTTCTTCGGTGTTTATTTGAGGTTCGTCATTGAAATAACCAATCATCACGTGGTCTAATTCGTGTTCGGTCAAACCATTATCAAACGGAGCTTTATAAATAAAATGAAACAGCTCTTTGAGTTCGGCTTCAAAACCCATTTCTTCTCTCAATCTTCGGGTTCCCGCTTCAATATTGGATTCCCCAACTCGTTGATGACTGCAACACGTATTCGTCCATAATAAAGGAGAATGGTATTTTTGATGCGCCCGCTGTTGGAGCATAATTTCATTATTTTTATTCAAAATAAAAACAGAAAAGGCACGGTGCAAAACTGCTTTCTCGTGTGCCTCCATTTTTTCCATCGTTCCTATTGGTTCGTCCAATTCATTTACCAATATTACTCGTTCTTCTATCATAAACTATTTATTGCTTGTCAAAAATACAAAAAAAGAAATGGTTTTTCATCAGATTTTGAAATTGTGACAAGTTTAACGCGTGTGGAAAGCTATTAATTTTAAATTAAATAACTATTATTTTAAATTAAAACCAATTTAAAAACCGTTTAAATAAAAATAATTAGTTTTCTCAAATTCAAAGAGTTACATTTGCAAAATAGTTTTATTGTTATCCATTTAATTCTAAATTCTTTACCTATGAAAACATACAAATTCCTATTCCTATTTTATTTTTTGGCGTGTCTTAATTATGATGCTAATGCTCAACTGTTTGTAAGCCCCGACAATTTTATATTTGTTAAAAATGAAGTTGTATTTGTCAAACAAAATATAGAATTAAAATCAGAAACGAGTTCCATTTATCTTCGTAAAGACGCACAACTCGTTCAAGGAACAACTGCTACAAGTGGCAATAAAGGAATTGGTGATTTATCGGTTTATCAAGAAGGAACTACTACAAATTATCAATACAATTACTGGTGTTCTCCTGTTGGTGCTCACCTTGAGCCTGCTGGAAATTCTGCATTTGGAGTTGGACAATTAAAAAGTATAAATTCAATAGGCAGTAGCTCAAATTCAACTATTCTACCTGTAAATAATCCAAATGGCGTGGCTACTCCTTTGTCAATTGCTTCTCGTTGGATCTATAAATTTATAAATTCTATAGCATATTCTCAATGGATTTATGTGGGGGGAAATAGCACAATTAATGCAGGGGAAGGATTCACAATGAAAGGTACTTCTGGAGTAAATACAACTACTGTTGAAGGCGTTCAAAATAACCCTGGTTCAAATCAGCGGTATGATTTTCGAGGAAAACCTAACGATGGAACAATTTCAATTCCTGTTCAAAATGCCAATTTGACCTTAACTGGAAATCCATATCCATCAGCAATTGATTTATCTGCATTTTTAAATGCACAAATCAATTGTACAGGTGTTGCGTATTTTTGGGAGCAAGACAAAACTACCACTTCACATAATGTTGTTGCTTATAAAGGTGGTTATGGTACATTTTCATCGGGTCTACTTAATTCTTTCGGGATTTATGTACCTGCAACCTATTATTCTTATGACGGAGCGGGAAACCCCGGAAACATTTTTAGTACGCCTTTAAATAATTTTGAAAGGCGTTTTTCTCCAATTGGACAAGGATTTATGATTGAAGGAAATGAAAATGGTACCATTGTTGAAATGAAAAACGAATACCGAGTTTATATTAAAGAAGGAAGTTCTAACTATTCTGATTTTGAAAGAAACTCGGGAAATACTTCTGCTATATCAAACATTCAGTCGGTTTCTAATTTTGATTACACTTCCGTAAATGCCTTACCGATTCCTCAAATTCGTTTTAATACTTTATTAAATAATTTAGGAATTCGTCAGTTGGCTTTGGGTTTTGAATCTGAAACTACCGATGGTGTTGATCGTGGATTTGATGCAAAATCAGCAGATGACGTTGCGCCTGCCGATGTTTATTTTGTATTAAATAATAACCAATATGTAATTTCAGTTTTGCCATTTTCATCGGAAAAAAGAATCGCAATTGGATTTAAAAATACTGCTGCTGCTAATTATAAAATCACAGTAAATGAATTTTTGAATTTCTCAGATGCAGAAAATGTGTATTTATACGACAAAATTTCTGGCATTTATTACGATATAAAAAATAGTTTTTGCGAGTTGAATTTACCAGCCGGAATCAATAATACGCAATACGAAATTACCTTTTCCGATGCCACGCTTAGAACTGCAAATGCAAACTACCAAAACTTTCAGATTTTTCAAAACAATAATTTGAAACAACTTATCATCAGTAATCCCAAACAAATTGAAATTTCAAAAGTTGAAATTTATGATGTTGCCGGTAAAGAATTGTTCTTATTTAAAACCGACAAAACTGCTTTTCAATGTGCCACGTCAAGTTGGAGCAACGGAATTTACATTGTGAAAATCAGTAGCAAAGACGGAAAAACTACTGCTAAAAAAATCAGCGTCAGTAATTTATAATTGAGAATTGAAAAAAAGTCGAAAGTCTTAAAGAAAAGACGAAGAGATAATAGACGAAGAGATAAAAGACTTAAAATTGTCGAAAGTCGAAAGTCTTAAAGTCGAATGAAAAGACGATATTTCCACACATTTATAATTTATAATTTATAATTTATAATTCATAACTTATAATTAATTTGCCTAGCGAACTTTGCGTAAAACTTTGCGTACTTTGCGGTTAAAAAAAAAAATCAGCCACAGATTTAACGGATTAAACGGATTTCCACAGATACATAACTCATAATTATTTTCCTTTTGCGGTTAAATTAATAGTCAAATGTCTTAAAGTCGAATAAAAAGTCGACATTTCCACACATTTAAAATTTATAATTAACTCATAATTAATTTGCCTTACGGTTAAAATAAATAGTCGATTATCTTAATGTCAAATCTACAAATAGTATTGTTTGTTGCCCCCAACAACCAACAACCAACAACCAACAACCAACAACCATCAACCAACAACCAACAACTTTTTCTTCTCCCCAACAACCAACAACCAACAACTTTTCTTCTCCCCAACGACTACGTAAACACTGACTAAATTAAACATTTCTTAAAATTATTTGACAAAAAGCATATTTGTATCAATAAAAACATTATTTTTATGAAATATTTATTACAATTAATTTTGTATTAATTATTTAGAGTGCTATTTGAATTTCATAAGCACCACTGCCAAAACAACTTTTAAATAGAGTTGTTTACGATTACGATTGATTTTACATCACTTTGACTCCCCTCTTTCAAATTGAATAAAGTACTATAAAAGGTTTAAACTGCTGTTTGAATTTTTTATAATGTGAATATTTGCGTTTAATTTAAATTACAAACCATGCAAAAAAAATTACTTTTGAAGAGAGGGAGTTCTATTATTGTTAATGCCAAAAAAAAAGACAAATCAACACGTCTTAAAAAATTAATACTGCTCTTGGTAGTGTTTATTATAAACCAATATGGGTTTTCGGAGGTGCCAAAATACGAAACACCTTTAATTTTTTCAAAATCTGCACCAACAGCAATTAATACTTCTGTTGCTTATACCCCTTTAAATGCTATTGGTGGAATAGTAAATTTTGCAGTTACCAAAATGATAGCTGGAAATACCTATAGAGTTTCTAATTCTCAACTTGACACACAACTTGCTATTTATAGTGATTTATTAGGCACTTTAGCTACTAATAATGTTATCAATCCTGCTTGTAAAGAAACTTTATCCTCAATTGATTTTACACCAACTGCAAATGGTACTTATTATATGCAAATAAACAGATCTAATTTTGCTAATTCAACCTCTAAAATTGGAACAATAACTATAACCTTACTAACACTAGCAAATACAATACCTAACGATGAAACAACTATTAATTTATATAATTCCGATACCATAGCAAATGCATTAACTGCAAACTGTAAAATAAAAAATGGTATGGCGGAAGTTTCAAGTATTGATAGATTAATTGCAGCTCCCTCAAATGACCTGTGCACAAATGCAACTTTACTAACTGTAAACCCAAGCTTAACGTGTACAACAAGTACATCTGGGACAACTGTATCCGCAACACTATCATTGGCTGGATGTGCGGGTAACGCAGATGATGATGTGTGGTATAAATTTAACGCAACGGCTACTTCACATATTGTAACCGTAACACCATCTACAATAGTAAATGTGGTTTTTGAGGTTTTTAGTGGTATCTGTACGGGAGTTACAAATATAGTTTGCGTTGATAATACTGGCGCAGCTAATGTTGAAACAACAACTTTGACTGGACTAACTATTGGCACAACCTATTTAGTTAGAGTTTATAGTAATGGTGGTGCTGCAAAAGCAGGTACATTTTCAATTTGTGTTACGACTATACCAACCCCGGCAAATAATCTTTGTACTAATGCCACAGCTTTACCTTGCGGAACTACCACATTGGCAGGGACAACAGTTGGAACTATAGCAACAGGAATCACAGGATGCACAATGAGTACTAATGGTGTTTGGTACACTTTCGTAGGTGATGGAAGCAGTACTACTATTTCTACGACTGGAACAGCGGGCTTTGATCAAGAAATGAGTATTGGGTCTGGAAGCTGTGGTAGTTTATCAAATATTGCATGTCAGGATATTTTTGGCGGGAACGGTTCAGAAACCTATACCTTTACAACTGTTTCAGGCACAACATATTATGTATATGTGGCTTACTATGATACAACCACCACCACAGGTACTTTCACCATAACAAGAACGTGCACAACCCCCCCAGCAATTACAAGTTTTACCCCAACTTTTGGTTGTGTTGGTTCAACAATAACAATAAATGGTGCTAATTTTACAGGCGCAACAGCAGTAACAATTGGTAACACCGCTGTAAGTTCGATAACTTCAATTACTGCTACCCAAATTCTTGCTGTTGTGGGCGCTGGAACTACAGGAACGGTTAAAGTAACAACACCTGGTGGCACTGGAACGAGTGTTGGTACATTCACGGTAAATCCTTTACCTACAGCAGTTACGGTTGCAACTGCTGGAACATATTGTGCCTCGACAACTCTTACTGCAAGTGGAGGAACTGGAGGAACAATTTATTGGCAAAATACAACACCTAATGGAACAAGTACAACAACTCTTTCTTCAAGCCAATTGGTTTCTGCTTCAGGAACTTATTATTTTAGAGCGCAATCAGCTCTTGGTTGTTGGGGTACTCAAGGAAGTGCCGCTGTTACTATTTCTGCTGGCCCAATAATTACAACACAACCTATTTCTGTGGCTATTGCTGCTGGAGCGAATACTTCCTTCTCGATAGTTGCTGCAGGAAGTACAAGTTATTCTTGGCAAGTGAGTACTGATGGCGGTTCCACTTGGAGTCTTCCAATAACTAATAGCGCACCCTATTCTACTGCAACAACCGCCACTTTAAATATTACTAATGCAACAGCTCTGATGAACGGTTATAAATATAGAGCCACCGCAACAAATACATGTGGTAGTACGATATCATCAACGGGAACACTTACAATTATGCAGACTACTTTGGTTCCGTTTACAGGAAATAATTCGGTTTCTTGCGGATCAAGTACAAATTTATATGACCACGCTGGATCTACTACGGTTTATTCTGCAAGTGCAGATGGATATACTGTATTAGAAAATTCGGGAACAGGAATAATTACTTTAAACGGAAGTTATGTTACAGAAGCTGGATATGACTATATATTCATATATTCAGGTGTTGGTATTACAGGAACTTTATTATATACTTATAGTGGAACTGGCACTATAACTCAGGTTGTAAGCACTGCTGGTCAAGCAATAACCGTTCAGTTTTCAACTGATGGTTCTTTACAATATGCTGGTTTTAATTTTTCTGCAATTTATTCAGGTGCTTGTGCCGTTTGCGGAAATACACCCTCTAATCTAACTACTCCTGCAATTACCACTACAACCGCTACATTAACGTGGACTGCAGCATCTCCTGCACCAAGTAACGGCTATCAGTGGGAAGTGCGTACCTCAGGTGCTGGAGGAAGTGGCGGAGTTGGTTTAACGTCAAGTGGCTCAACATTAGCAGCGGTTACAACTGCAAATGCAACAGGGCTAACTGCAAACACCACTTATTATTATTATGTGAGAAGTTTTTGCGGGGGAATTGATTATAGTGCTTGGGCAAGTTCAAGTAGTTTTTATACTGGTTATTGTGCTTCAACAAGTTCAGCAAGTACGTACTACATATCTAATTTTGTAACAACTGGAGGTGTTTCTAATATTAGCAATAATTCAGCAGGGTATTCAGCTACTGGTTACGGAAATTTTACTGGGCAATCTGCCAGCAATTATACTGGTACTACAACTAATTATACAACTACTTGGAATACAACAGGTGGTGTTGGTTATGGTTTATGGATAGATTGGAATAATGATTTGGATTTTGCCGATGTAAACGAAGCAATTTATGTTTCAGGCGCTTATAATTTTACTACTTCTTATTCAGGTTCAATATCTGTTCCTGGTGGAACTGCAACTGGTAATTACAGAATGCGGACAAAAATTGATTACAATCTTAATGCTCCACTTACTTGTGGTGCAATTACAGGTGGAGAAACAGAAGATTATACCTTTACTGTTGTTGCACTAACTCCCCCAGCAATTACAAGTTTAAGTGCAGCTTCTGGATGTGTTGGTTCAACAATAACAATAAACGGGAGTAATTTTACAGGCGCAACAGCAGTAACAATTGGTATGACAGCGGTAAGTTCGATAACATCAATTACGGCTACCCAAATTGTAGCTGTTGTGGGTTCTGGAACAACAGGACTGGTTAAAGTAACAACGCCTGGTGGCACTGGAACAAGTGGTAGTTCATTTACAGTAAATCCTATTCCAACAGTTGCTGCAATTACTGGTGTTTCAACAGTATGTCCGTCGGCATCCATAACTCTTTCCGATGCCACTCCAAGTGGTGTTTGGTCTGTTATAAATGGAACTGGAACACTATCGATAATATCAACAACTGGAGTTTTGACTGCGGGAACTGTTGGAACGGTTACTGTTTATTATACCGTAACAGCAAGTAGCTGTAGTACGGCTGTAAATTTCCCAGTTACTATTTCTGTTGGTCCAATAATTACAACACAACCTATTTCTGTTGTTATTGCAGCTGGAGCAAATACTTCCTTTTCAATAGTTGCCTCAGGAGTTACAAGTTATTCTTGGCAAGTGAGTACTAATGGAGGTTCAACTTGGAGTCTTCCAATAACTAATAGCGCACCCTATTCTACTGCAACAACCAACTCATTAACTATTACTGCGGCAACAGCCCTGATGAACGGTTATAAATATAGAGCCACAGCAACGAATACATGCGGAAGTACAACATCATCAGTAGGAACTCTTTCAGTTTCACAGTTTACATTAGTTCCTTCTACTGGAAATAACGCAGTTTCTTGCGGGGCAAGTACTTTATTGTATGACCACGCTGGCTCGACTACAAATTATTCTAATAATGCAGATGGATATACAGTATTAGAAAATTCGGGAACAGGAATAATTACTTTAAACGGAAGTTATGTTACAGAAGCTGGATATGATTATATATACATCTATGCTGGTATCGGTACTAATGGTACTTTATTAAATACCTATAATGGAACTGGAAATATAACACAAGTTGTAAGTACCGCAGGTCAATCTATTACTGTTCAATTCACTTCTGATGGCTCTATACGACAAAGTGGTTTTAACTTTACTGTAGTTTATTCTGGTACTTGTGCCGTTTGTGGTAATATGGCTACAAATCTAACAACGTCCGCAATTACTTCTACAACAGCCACATTATCATGGAAAGCAGCAACTCCTGCACCAAGTGGCGGGTATGAGTGGGAAGTGCGTACTTCAGGTGCTGGAGGAAGTGGCCCTTCTGGTTTAACAGCAAGTGGTTCAACCGCAGCAGGAATTTTAACTACAAATGTAACAGGATTAACTCCAAACACCACTTATTATTATTATGTGAGAAACTCTTGCGGAGGTAGTATTTATAGTACTTGGGCAAGTTCAAATAGTTTTACCACACTAACAACACCCCCAATTAACAACCTTTGTGCGAATGCTTCTTCATTGCCTTGCGGAACAACTGCATTGGCGGGAACAACAGCTGGCGCCATAGCAACAGGAGTTACAGTATGCGATATGAGTGATAACGGTGTTTGGTATTCATTTGCAGGAGATGGCAACAGTACTACTATTTCCGCAACTGGAACTGGAATAGGATTTAATCTAGAAATGGCAATTATGTCTGGAAGTTGCAGCAGTTATTCCAATATTGCGTGTATAGATACTGCTGGTAGCTTAGGTACTGAAACCTTTACTTTTACAAGCGTTATAGGACTTACATATTATGTCTATGTAGCTTATCGTAATAAAGTGACAGACACGGGAACTTTCACCATTACACGAACTTGTATAATTCCTCCCGTTAATAATCTTTGTGCCAATGCTACAGCTTTACCTTGCGGAACTACTGCAATGGCAGGAACAACAGTTGATACTAATACCATATTGGTAAGCACAGGTTGTACAATGAGTAATAATGGTGTTTGGTACACTTTCGTTGGTGACGGAAACAGTACTACTATTACTACAACTGGAACGGCAGGGTTTAACCAAGAAATGGGAATTGCGTCTGGAAGTTGTGGTAGTTTATTAAATGTTATATGTATGAATACTAGTGCTGGGGACGGCATAGAAACTCACACTTTTACAACTGTATCGGGAACTACTTATTATGTGTATGTGGCTCATCAAGCTACTGGAACCACAACTGGTGCTTTTACGATATCAAGAACGTGTCCCGTAATTACTGCTTGTGTAACACCAACAACGCAACCTACAAGTTTGGTTTTTAATCCAATTACAATAACAATAACCTCAATAAATGGGAGTTTTACAGCGGCAGTTCCTGCACCAAGTAATTATTTGGTGGTAGCCAATACAACCGGAACTGCACCTACACTTGTAAATGGAACTAATTATGCCATTGGTTCAACTATCTTAGGAAATACAAATGTGATTGTTGACACTGACGCAAATACCACTTTTTCAAGTACGGGTTTATTGGGAAGTACTAAATATTATTTTTATGTTTATTCCAATTCAAATACTGGTTGCACTGGAGGTCCATTGTATTTAGCAACAAGTCCATTAACAAATTATGCCACAACTTCGTCGCCAACCTATTGCAGTCCAGAAGTATCGACAAATAAGAATGCGAATTCAATATATTTTACAACTATTAGTTTTGTGGGAACATTAAATGACGTTTCAAATACGTCAACCTTTTCTATTATATTACCAAAGGGATATCAAGATTTTACTGGGGTGATTTATCCAAAAGCTATACAAGCTCAAGGTCAAGGTATAAATATTACAACACAAATTAACCCAAACAAATTAGGCTTTTTAAAAGCATGGATAGATTGGAATAAAGATGGTGATTTTACAGATTCAGGCGAATTAGTTTACGATACAGGTAATATTGCTGTATATTCTACCACGTTAGGTTTTGTAATTCCTGCTACTCAAGCCATAGGTGATTATAGAATTCGATTAAGAACCAATGATCTTGATTCCTCTAATTGGGCTTTTGATTCGTGTGAATTATTGAGTACAAAAGGCGAAACAGAAGATTACTTATTTACTGTAATTGCAAATTGCGCAACAGTAATTACAAGTGTTACTGATGGAGTGAAATGTGGAACAGGAAATGTGAATTTAGCTGCTACTGGTTCCGCTGGAGTTACAAGTTTTAAATGGTATAACTCAATAACGGGAGGAACTCTCTTGGCAACAACTGGAACTGGGGCTTATACAACAACTTCGATAAGTGCTACTACAACCTATTATGTTACCGCAGTAAAAGATTGTGAATCATTAGTAAGAACAGCAGTAATTGCAACTATTAATCCTGTTCCAACATTAAGTTTTACCCCTATAAGCCCAATCGTTTGTGGTGAAAATACTGCAATATCATTGACCGCAGCTGGCGACAAACAGCAAATGTATCTTATTAATGAAAATTTTGAAAGTGGCGGTTTGGGTGCTTTCAATAATATTAACAATATTGACAATGGGGCAACAATTAACGGGGATTCTGCATGGCAAAACAAATCAAGTACTTATGTCCCAGTTAATCCACCAGGTCAAGTTTGGTTTCCAGCAATTTCATCTGGTTTTGGCACCAACAGATTTGTAATCTCATCATCTGATTTTGGCCCATATAAAATTGATAATACTTTAATTTCAAATACTTTAAATTCAACTAATTATCAAAACTTAACATTGACTTTTGATGAATATTATTCCCATTATTCATTAGATGGTACAAATGGTAATACTGACTATGTTAAAATTGACGTTTCGATTGATGGCGGTACTACTTGGATTCAATTACAAAAACAAATAGCAGATGTTGCCATTGGAACGCGTTTTCAAAATAAATCGTTCGACTTAACTTCCTATAAAAATGAAAGTAATCTTAAAATTCGTTTTAAATTTCATGGAGAATGGTGTGATGGTGTTGCCATTGATAATGTGAAATTATATGGAGATGTTTTATTAAATACTGCCTTTAACTGGACAAGTGCTACACCTGTAGATGCTTATACCGATGTTGCTTGCACTACTAGTTACGTGGCAGGAACACCCGCTTTATCAGTTTATGTAAAACCAACTTTAACGCAATTAGAATTGGGATTTTTTGTTTTTACTGCAAATGCTGTACTATCCAACGGATGCAACGTAAATCAACAAATTACAGTTACCAATAATTCTAAAATATGGCAAGGAGCAACTGCCAATTGGAGTACTGCTGCAAACTGGAAACCATCAGGTGTACCAACAGCTGATAGTTGTGTTATAATTCCAGATTTGACACTAATTTCAGGAAGTTCTTATCAAGCTTATGCAAAAAATCTAACGGTAAAATCTACAGGTAATTTAGAAGTTGCTCCTGGAAATAATATCACTGTTACCGATTGGGTAAATGTAAAAAATAATGGACAATTTTATTTAAGAAACAATGCTTCGTTGGTTCAAATTAACAATGATGCCAATACCGTAACAGGTACTTTCAAAATGGAACGAACTTCCCAACCTATGAAACGAACTTCTTATACGTATTGGAATTCTCCAGTTAAAATGGGAGCTTTCACATTAGGAACTTTATCCCCAGGTTCCATCTATTATAGTTGGACACCATCCATTGGAAATAGTTTTGGAAACTGGCAAGGCGTTAGTGCTGCTTCAATTATGGATCATCAAAATGGTTATATCATTAGAGCTCCAAGTACTTACTCTACAACTGTTGCAACTGCTTTTACAGGAAATTTTGTTGGAACACCCAACAATGGAGATGTATTTGCGCCAATTACTTATGGCACAAGTGCATCAACTTCAACAGATCCTTATGAAAGTAAATGGAATTTAATTGGAAATCCGTATCCATCGGCAATAAATGCAAATCTATTTTTAACCCGTTGGGTGTAATTAAATTTTTTGATTTTTAATATTATTTATTGGTCTATCAAATATAAATTTATTGATATATTGAACCAAAGTTAATGCTGTTATTTTTGCTAAAATTCTTGTTTTAAAACCTTCAAAAGTTTTAGCATAATTGTTTCTTATTTTGAATTGGTCACACAATTGTGAAAATAATGTTTCAATTCTTTTTCTTGATTTTCTGAATATATAAGGTTGTGGCTTATAGTCTTTTTGATT
>OZ248385.1:0-16205 GCA_965234425.1 Flavobacterium neuenschwanderi (SeqCode)
CGTATAATTTTATAACTTATTTGACTAAAGTGACTCAAGGAAATTTTATTCTAACTTTTTACTCTCATTCTTTTGTTCTGATTTGCATCAGAACGGCTGTCAATTCAATATGTCTAGGAACGTGTCTTACTTGTTATATCTGAATCAAGTTCAGATTAAATCGCTTGTCTCTCAAAGCGGGTGCAAAAGTACAACTTCTTTTTAATCTCGCAAGTTTATTGAAAAGTTTTTTTAAGGAAGTTTTGAACTCCCTTTTTGAACTCTTTACTATTCTCACTTCAACTATTTAAAGAACTTGCTTCCCGTTAGGGTCGGCAAAGATAACTAATTTTTAAACTCTCACAAATTTTTTGACTTTATTTTTGTAAAATCTTTAATCCATTTCAGCTTGTCAATATGCAATCTCTGTCTCAATTCGGGTGCAAAAGTAGATAGTTATTCCGCATTTACAATGCTTTTTTTAAGTTATTTTTGATTTAATTTGTAAGTCGCTGGGGGTTTGGTGGTTGTCGGTTGTCGGTTGGTGGTTGATGGAGTGGAAAAACAAATTTATTTTACCATATAAGGTATATAAGGGCATTTAAAAGTTATTGGGCGGTGGTTGTTGGTTGATGGTTGATGGTTGTTGGTTGATGGGTTGGAAAAAAGAATCTGAAATAAATTTAGATTAAACGATTAAACCTTTTTTGCCACGGATTTAAACGGATTAAACGGATTTTCGCAGATAACCGAATTAACGAAAAAACAAATAAACGAATTAACGAATAACCGAATTAACTTTTTTTTAGCCCAGATTGCAGTGGAAAGCCCGGAATGAAAAAAGGTAGTTTTTCTTGCCGAAAAAGAGCGACCGCAGGAAGCTCCTTTTTCGGCTTAGAAAAACACCTTTTTGAATGAGGACTTGGAACGGAAAGCTGGAAATAGCTCCTGACAAAAAATTAATCGAAACGTATTGCTTTTATCGGGGAAATTTTTGTGATGATGTACGACGGGATTAGTAAAATGAGTAAACAGATTAGGATTGTGCCGAGGTTTAGGAGTAAAATGTAGCCGAAATCGAGGTAAACTGGGGCTTGGTTGACGTAATAATTTTCGGGATTGAGTTTGATTATTCCGAATTTTTGTTGGATTATGAGTAATCCGATGCCGATTGTATTGCCCCAAAAAAGTCCTTTTGCGATTAAATAGAAGGCGTTGTAGAGGAATATTTTTCGGACTGCCCAATTATTTGCGCCTAAAGCTTTGAGAATTCCTATCATTTGTGTGCGCTCCAAAATGAGTACTAAAAGTGCTACGACCATATTGATTGTGGCGACTGCAATCATAATTATGAGGATGACGATGATGTTGAAATCGAATAATTTGAGCCATTCGAAGATGTAATAATATTTTTCGACGATGGTTTGGGTGTCGAGTGAAGAGCCTGTTTGCTCATAAACTTCCTGCCCTTTTTCCTGGATGGTGTTGAAATCGTCCACGAAAACTTCGAATGCACCGATTTGATCTGGACTCCATTTATTGATGCGTTGCAAATGTCGGATGTCGCCTATTATATAGGTAGCGTCGAATTCTTGAAATCCGGAATTGAAAATGCCTGTGATTTTGAAAACGCGAAGATTTGGTTTTTGATTCGTGTCTTCTTTCATAAAAAAGGTATTGAATCGGTCGCCAACTTTCAGATTTAATCGATTGGCAAGAAATTCAGAAACGAGAACTTCTTCATTGAGTTGGTTGTTTAAATTTGGTAAATTCCCCGCTACAAGATACTCTTTTAGGTTTTCCCAACGATACTCTTTTCCAACGCCTTTGAAAATTATTCCTTCGAAAGCGGTTTCTGTTCTAATAATTCCAGCTTTGGTTGCGACTGCCTGAATGTGGTTGATTCCTGATACGTTTTTGAATTTTGGATAGAAATCTTGGTGAGTAGAAATGGGCGTTATACTGAGTTGCGACTGATTTTCGTCATAATTTGTGATGCTAATATGTCCATTGAAAGCGGCAACTTTTTGGCGGATTTTTTGCTGCAAACCAATTCCTGTGGCAATGGAAACAATCATCATAATCATACCAATTGCAATTGCTGCAATCGCAATTTTTATAATTGGCGCAGATATACTACTTTTATGGTCTCGAGCAGTGATGAGTCTTTTGGCTATGAAATATTCTAAATTCAATAGTTTTTGTGATTTGATATTGCAAAGTCGGATTGCTTCGCTCGAGTCAAAATTACGTTTTTAGAATTTATTTTCAAGTATATAAAGTTAATTAATTATTTTTCGGACAAATAAATATGATTCAAAATAGCACTACAGCATTAAAACACCAAACGATTTCGGGAAGGAAAAGGCTTTCTTATGTATTTCTTGTTTCGATTTCGCTGTTGATTTTTTCGTGCAAACCTGCACAAAAAGGGATTCGGAATTCGGTTGCGACCAATAAAAGCACCGTTATAAATAGTGAAAAAACAAGTCGTTTTAGCACTGGCGCAGATAATTATAAATCCTATTTTTCATTATTAGACGGCAAAAAAGTGGGGATTGTCACCAATCAAACGGGGGTTGTTTTGTATGATTCAATTTATATGCTTCCTGATGCAAATGGACTTTCACACATTGAAGGGTATGATAGAAAAAAAAGTCATTTGGTTGATTTTTTAGTGAAAAACGAAATCAATATTCAAAAAATATATGCGCCAGAACACGGTTTTCGAGGAACTGCTGATGCTGGGGAACACGTTGTTGATGGGAAAGACGTCAAAACAGGAATTCCAATTATTTCACTTTATGGCGAAAACAGAAAGCCAAAACCCGAGCAATTAGAAGGAATTGACGTTTTGATTTTTGATTTACAGGATGTTGGTGCCCGTTTTTATACCTACATTTCTACGTTGCATTATATTATGGAAGCTTGTGCCGAAAACAACATTCAGTTGCTTGTTTTAGATCGTCCAAATCCGAATATTTCGATTGTTGACGGTCCAGTTTTAGAAAAAGAATTTACAAGTTTTGTGGGAATGCATCCGATTCCGTTATTGCACGGAATGACCATTGGCGAATACGCACAAATGATTAATGGCGAAAACTGGTTGAAAAACGAGGTACGTTGCGACTTGAAAATAATTGCGTGTGCAGGTTATAATCGTGAAATGAAATACAGTTTGCTTGAAAAACCATCGCCAAATTTACCAAACGACCAAGCTATAAATTTGTATCCGAGTTTGTGTCTTTTTGAAGGAACCAATGTGAGTGTGGGGCGTGGAACGGAGAAACAATTTCAGATTTACGGTTCGCCGTATTTGCCAAAAGCGGATTTTAGTTTTATTCCAATACCAAATTTCGGCGCAAAAGACCCTGTTTATAATGGCGTTGAATGTTATGGTGAAGATTTGACTGCTATTCCAAAAACAGATAAATTAGAATTGAAATGGTTGCTAAAAGCCTATAATGAAACGGCTGACAAAACGAAATTCTTTAATCCTTTTTTTACAAAATTAGCGGGAACCAAAAAATTGCAAGAACAAATTGAAGCGGGATTATCGGAAGATGAAATTCGCGAGAGTTGGAAAAGTGGCTTAAATGATTTTAAGAAAATGAGAAAGCCGTATTTGATTTATTAATAAAAAAAACCTGACTACATTAATAGTCAGGTTTTTGGTTTTTCGGAAACAGACGTTATTGTAAGTCTTTAATCTTAACTAAAACTTTGATTTCGTAATTTTCTATCGTTTTAAGTTTGCCGTTTATTCTGCCACTGACACTTGAATACGTAATCAAAATATCATATTTAACGGTCTCAATTTTTTGAGTAATAATTTCATCAGTAGCATCATTTAGTTCAAAAGCGGGATTGGAATTTATAAAATCATAGATTTTTAATGGAATATTATCTTGGTTTATTTGTAAATCAAAACCATAATTCTGCTTATTAGTTTTTACAGAAAAAGTCTTTTCGTAAATTTTTACGCATTCATTGCAATCAAAATTTCCAAAATTTGATACTGTAAAAGACAAATCATATCCGTGAACGACATTTATTTTTTGAGATTCATTTTCATTAAAATTATAATTAAAATAATTTCCATCCTTTTCAATTGAATCATAATCCGATCGGTATTGCAACCCAAAAGCCTTCATAATTTGAGATGAATTTGGGGTTTTGTCATTTTTAAGAAGGGCTGACAACTTATTTCCTGTAAATGGAAGTAGCACATTTACACCGTAATTTTCTTCTAAAAACGAAACAATACTACTCAAATCTTGTTCCTGCTTGAAGGTAAGTTTTTCTTTTTCAATAACCTTTAAATAGGTTTTAAATCTGGAAAGTTGGCTTTGTTTAGAAATTGAATCGGCACTTTGAGGCCCAGCAATTGAAAGCAATCCGAACAAACACATACTTATAGGTATGAATTTAATTTTGGGTTGTTTTTGGATTATAAAATATACAACTACAACTGATAGCCAAATAGATAAAAGCAATACGTAATATCTTTCGTGGGTGAAACCATATAGATTAATTCGATATAAAATTGCCCAAAATAGAAGTCCTAAAAGTGGCACTAATAAATAGTAAAACCAACGGCTAAAAGTGCGCATCCATAAATTTCCTGTTTCTTTTGCAATGGGATGAATCAGCAGAAAAGATAATATTCCAAAAACAGCAAACACTAAAACCAAATAGGAAACCCAACCTACGGGCAATGAAAGCGTAACTAAAATCTTGATTTCATAACTAATTAGAATTACCAAATAGAGACTTATCAATGGCAATAATACATATTGAGTGAAGTTTTTTAGTCCTTTTGGATAACTAAGGTTCAGTTGCGAAGTTTTATTATTAATTTCAGGAACACCTGCTAAAAAGAAAATTGTGTTGAAAAGTCCAGCGATAATAACGAATAAATAACCGTAAATTTCGTCATAAAAATCGACATTAAATAATTTGGTGATAGCAGTAACAGCAATTGCTAAACCCACATAAAGCACCAAGCTGTATATGCCTGATGTAATAATTCGGATGAACAATTGTTTGTTGAATTCCCAAAATTCTTCTTGATTGTATTTTTTTGGAATAAATCCTGCAAACGACACAAGCAAGTGCAATGAAATGCTAAGTACGAACAATTGAAGTCCCTCTATAAAGGTGATTTTTTCAGATACGTTGAAAACAAATGCTGCAATTAATCCGCCAAGTATAAAACTTGTTAAAAATCGAATCCAATCTTTGGTTTTTTTTGATTCAAAATACAAACTATTCGACAGAAATAGGACCAAACAAAGAGAGCAGCTCGCAATGATTTTGAGGTACAGATTTTCAGTACTATCATTTTTTTCATCTATAAGCAATAGTGCGTAAATGGTGCCAATAACAGTTATTATAGTTTCTAGTGGAAATCTAAAAATCGTTTTTTTTGTTGAATCCAATACGTTTTGCAGAGAAGGAAATTTGTCCATATTTTTTTATATAAAGTAATGAAATTTGTACTATCAATCCAAACAAAAACCCCTTTATCTGCAAATAGCGATAAAGGGGTTTGAAAATTATTTTTCAATAATTCTGAATTTATAATCCAAAAGCTGCTTTTACTTCGTCAACGAAATCTAATTTTTCCCAAGTGAATAATTCAACAGTCACTGTTTTTTCAATTCCACCTGGTGCTTTGAAAGTTTTTGTTACCGTTTCAGGAGTTCTTCCCATGTGCCCGTAGGCAGCAGTTTCGCTGTATATTGGATTTCTTAATTTTAGACGTTGCTCGATAAAATAAGGACGCATATCAAAAATAGCTTCTACTTTCTTAGCAATTTCACCATTTGTCAAATTCACTTTTGAAGTTCCGTAGGTATCTATGAAAATCCCCATTGGTTTTGCCACTCCAATTGCGTACGAAACTTGAACTAAAATTTCATCTGCAACACCTGCTGCAACTAAATTTTTAGCAATGTGACGTGTTGCATAAGCCGCACTTCTATCCACTTTACTTGGATCTTTTCCAGAAAATGCTCCACCTCCGTGCGCTCCTTTTCCACCATAGGTATCCACAATAATTTTTCTACCTGTTAATCCAGTATCTCCGTGAGGTCCTCCGATTACGAATTTCCCTGTTGGATTAATGTGATACGTGATTTTATCATTGAATAAATGAGCGTATTTTGGATTGTTTTTGATGATTCTTGGAATTAATATCCCAACTAAATCCGATTTGATTTTCGCTAACATTGTAGCTTCTTCATCAAAATCATCGTGTTGCGTAGAAATTACAATTGCATCAATACGAACTGGTTTATTTTTATCGCTATATTCTAATGTAACTTGCGATTTAGCATCAGGACGCAAATATTTAATTTCATTATTTTCACGACGTAAAACCGCTAATTCTTGTAATAATTTATGAGATAAATCAAGAGCCAATGGCATAAAGTTCTCTGTTTCATTTGTTGCATAACCAAACATCATACCTTGATCACCAGCACCTTGTTCTTCTTTTTTAGCACGATCAACACCTTGATTTATGTCTCCAGATTGCTCGTGAATAGCTGAAAGAACGCCGCAAGAATTGGCTTCAAACATATATTCACTTTTAGTATATCCGATTTTTCTGATAACCTCACGTGCAATTTGCTGAACGTCAAGATATGTTTCCGACTTTACTTCACCGGCAAGAATTACTTGACCCGTTGTTACTAAAGTTTCGCAAGCCACCTTTGATTCTGGATCAAAAGCCAAAAAGTTATCGATTAATGCATCTGAAATTTGATCTGCAATTTTATCAGGATGTCCCTCACTCACAGATTCTGACGTAAATAAATAAGCCATAATAATTAGTTTTTTTTAATTAAGCGAGAAAAAAAAGGATTGCGGTAATGATAAAGGAGAAATTTCTGCTTTAGCATTTTTTTAACGAGGTTGCAATCAGTTCAAATTTTTCCTCTAAATTTAGAATGCAAATATAGGAAACAGAATTGAATTGCAAATTAAAGTTGGGAAATTTATTTATTAAAATTAAAATAACACCTGATGAAGCTATTTCAATTATTACTCTTTGAAAATTTTCAATAAAAACAAAGCTATATTTGGCTCCATTTTATTGATAAAGCCCGTATTAATAGAAATTCCAACTCCCCTATTATAAGGATTATAAGATCCTCCAGTAACATTTGCCCCTGAAAAATTAATAAAAGTACTTGATTTATCTTCAATTCCTTTTATCCAAATTGTCATTCCAGTAAACCCACCTTTGTTAATTTTCAATTCTTCTCCAACTTTTACTGAAAATTCTTTAAACTGTCCAGAGCCAATTTCATATTTTACGCCATCAATTTTATAATTTTGAGATTTAGTTTTTAACAAATTATCATCTCCAAAAATATATATTTTGTTTTTTGGAATGTTTTTAAAATTGGTTTCTAAAATTTCGTCAGTACTGAAATATACATCTAATATTAATTCCGCCGAATTGTCTTCATTTTTTTTGAAATCGTTAAATTTAAATGAATTTGCTCCAAGTTTTTGAGCTTCCGCATTTATTGTCAGGAAAAGTAATATTGGATTTTCTATACTTCCAGAAACTTTAATTCGTGCTACTTTTATTAATCCGGCAGTATCTGTGGCATCATTAATGCAAATAAATTGTTGGTATTTGGGCTTTTGAAGCGTATCGTTTTTGGTAATAAATTCGACGGTTTGAGAATACGAAAAGTGACAAATAAATAATAGAAATACTATGGTGTTTTTCATAATAATGATTTTTAATAGTTTTTTACTTTTTCAAGACTTTTGACTTTACGACATTAAACTTTCGACTTACTTATAACGGCATTTTCTTTTTCATTTCCTCAACAATATTAAATGCTGCGGGGCAAATAGCGACATTTTTCAAGGTCAATTCTGAGATTTGTTGGAATTTTTTACGGTCGGTATGAGGAAATTCTCTACACGCTTTTGGTCGTACATCATAAATCATACACGCATTGTCATTGTCTAAAAACGTACACGGAACACTTTGCAAAACATAATCTTTGTCTTCATCAATTTGCAAATATTGATCGATGAATTGTTGTGGTTTTTGACGCAAATGCTTGGAAACCCTTTCTATATCTGCCGATGTAAAAAGTGGCCCTGTAGTTTTACAACAATTCGCACATTTCAAACAATCGGTTTTTTTGAATTCGGCATTGTGCAAATCCTGCATTATGTAATCTAAATTCTTGGGCGTTTTCTTTTTTAGCTTATCGAAATACTTTTTGTTTTCGATATGCTTATCTTTGGCTTCTTTAGGAAGTGCGTTTATAATGTGTTTCATTCGTGAATTTGTTTAATCGTTTATTCGATAAAACATTTTGCAAAATTACTTAAAACAAATCAACAAATAACCAAATTAACGAATCAACTATAATGAAAGACCTTTTCGGAACAGCCATTCTTGATTTTCAAACCAATAATTTTCCTGAAGATTTAATTACGGAAACTACCATTTCTGAAGAAGATGAAATGTCGGTTGCCTATTTATTTAGAGATTTTTCTGGAATGCCAATTTTAGAGCAGAAAGCACTTTTGCTTGCCAAAGGAAAAGTTTTGGATGTTGGTTGTGGTGCTGGAAGTCATAGTTTGTATTTGCAGAATGAAAAAAAATTAGCTGTTACTGCAATTGACATTTCTGAAAAAGCGGTTGAAGCCTGTAAATTAAGAGGTGTTTCAAATATAAAAGTTGAGGCTATATTGCATTTTGAAACCGATGAAAAATTTGATACCATTATTCTATTAATGAATGGAACAGGGATTTTTGGAAAATTAGAAAATGTTCCGAATTACCTTCAAAAACTAAAATCTTTATTGGCTGAAAATGGTCAAATCCTAATTGATTCCTCCGATATTATTTATATGTTTGATGAAGATGATTCCGAAGACTCGGACGGCGGAAAATGGATTGCTGGTGATAAATATTATGGCGAATTAGAATTTACCATTACCTACAAAGGCGAAAAAGAAACGTCTTTTCCTTGGTTGTATATGGATTATAACACGTTGCAAAATGCGGCTGTTGCCAATGGGTTGCAATGCGAATTAGTTTTGGAAGGCGAACATTATGATTATTTAGCGAGGCTGACTGTTTAGAAAATTTGATTTTTTAAACATTGATTTCACAGATTAATTTGCGACCAAATATTGAAGTAAAAACTGACTTATTTAGTCAGTTTTTAATAAAATAATTTATGGAATATTCAAATATTTATGTGTTTGCAATGAAACACGCCATTTTGGGTTGTTCATAACATAATCTACAATTAGCGGGGTCATTTCTTCTTTTTTGCTCCATTCTGGTTGAAGAAATAGAATGGCATTTGAGTTTACTTTTTCGGCTTGCTCTTCGGCAAATATAAAGTCGTGTTTGTTGTGAATAATCACTTTTAACTCATTGGCATTGTCGTAAACCGTTTGCGTTGGCAGTTTATTTTTCTTTGGGGAAAGACAAATCCAATCCCAAGTTCCTGATAATGTATAGGCTCCAGAAGTTTCAATATGTACTTTTAGCTTTTTCTCTTTTAGCTTTTGAGTCAGCACGGTCATATCCCACATTAGCGGTTCGCCACCAGTAACCACAACAGTTTCAGAATATTTAGAAGCATTTTCGACAATCAAATCGGTATTTGTGGGCGGATGTAATTCGGCATTCCAACTTTCTTTGACATCACACCAATGACAACCAACATCGCAACCTCCAATTCGTATGAAATAGGCAGCAGTTCCCGTGTGATATCCTTCGCCTTGAATTGTGTAGAATTCTTCCATTAAGGGAAGCATTAATCCTTTTTCGACGGCTATTTGTGTTTCTTTTTTGAGCATTTTTAATTTAAAATAGGTTGCAAAGGTAGTGAAAAATAGAATTTTAGATTGCAGAATTGTGAATAAAGAGGAAAGATAAAAGATGAAAAGATAATAGACAACTATATATTTTATAATTAGCCCCGGTAGAAGCGGCATCCTGTTGTGGCGGTGTTCGCCACAAGAGATATAGCGGATGACGGGAGGAATCGTGAGAGAAAAACAAAACGTATGCTCAAAAAAAAGCCGATAGCGTTGAAACTATCGGCTTTGCTGGTATAAATTGTATTTTATTTCAGTGTTTTCAATGACTGAATTGAATATTCATTTGTTGGATCTAAAGCCAATGTTTTTGCGAAATACTCTTTTGCTTTTACTTTATCGGTGTTGGCAAATGCCGCAGCGATTGCATTGTAAGACTCAATAAATTTGGTTTTTACAGCTGGTTTAGCTAGTTCTTCCTCACCTTTTGCAGTTACAATGTCGATGTATTCTTGATAATATTTGATTATCATTTCGTCGTTTTCAAGCAAATTATTCGTTCTGGCTCTGAAAATGTACGCATCTTGCGTTGTTGGCGAAGCGGTAATCACATTTCCATAAGCGATATCGGCTTTTTGCAACTGAATTGGATCTGGTTTTACAACGTCTTTTTTAGTGTTATTGTAGTATAAAGAGTTCCCTAAATAGAAATTGTCAAGCAAATAATTTTTAGAATTTACGTTGGTAACCGCGATTTCATAGATGGCAGCGGCTTCCTTGAATAATTTTTGCTCGTAGAATTTTTTTCCAACTTCACTTAAATCGTTGGTCATTGTGATTTCCATTTCCACGGCTTTTTTCAATTGTGCAACTCCTGCTTCAAAAGCTACAACATCGACAACTTTAGTTTCAAGATTGTTGGCTTTTTTCATTTTTGCAAGTCCTAAATAAAGGTAATCTCTGGCGATAATCTTGTTTGTAGGCGTTGCAATAAAGTTTTCTAACGCTGAAATTGCAGCATCTACATTTCCATTTTCATAAGAAGAATACCCTAAATAACGGAAAATTCTTGGATTTACTTTGT
Source organism: Flavobacterium neuenschwanderi (SeqCode) (assembly GCA_965234425.1). Taxonomy (GTDB): domain Bacteria; phylum Bacteroidota; class Bacteroidia; order Flavobacteriales; family Flavobacteriaceae; genus Flavobacterium; species Flavobacterium neuenschwanderi. The sequence continues at coordinate 10,883 of OZ248385.1, forward strand.
CCAATTCTTTCATTTTATTGGCTTCAACTTCCAACGCTTTGTAGTCTTTTGCAAGAATTAAAAAGTCGGCGTGACGCATACGAGAAGTCAATGAATAATCAGTCAAGCTCATATATTTTTCATAAAATGCCAATGCTTTTCCGATGTATTCTTTGTAGTTTTTCAAGTCGTTATTTCCCCAATAGTAATACGTTTCAGCCAATTCTCTGTAAACTGGGCCGTATTCTGGATTGGTAGCGACCACATTATCGTAGGCTTTTACCGCTTCCGCAAATGCTCTTGCACCTTTCAACAAAACACCCAATTGCATTTTTGCTCTAATTAAAGTTGGGTCGGCATCAAACGCATCGCGATAGGCTTTATAAGAATCATTTTGGTTTTTATCGCCATAAAACGCATCTCCAAAAGCAATTAAAACATTAGCGTCTAATGGATTAGCGATTTTAGCTTTGTTTAAAACCTCAATTGCTTTTTTGTAATCTGGCGTGTTGGCATTCATATAGGCTTTCGCAATATAAACGTATTGTTCCGAATCTTTTTTTCTTATATCTTTTGTTGCCATTAAAAAATTGGCATCAGCACCAGCAATGTTTTTTTCATCCAAAGCCATTTGCCCTAATCCAATATAATTGAATTTAGAATCCATTTTTGCTGTCAATCCTTTTTGGAAATAAATTTTCGCTGAGTCAGCAATATTTTGATTAAGATAAACCGACCCTAATAAAAAGGTTGCTTTTCCATTGTCAGGATTGGTATTGATAATTGATTTTAGAATTCCTTTGGCTTTTTCAAATTGTTCTGCGTCAATTGTTTTCTTTGCCTGATCTAAATCTTGAGCATAGCTTAGTGTTACTGAAGTCAATAAAGCAATACTAAAAAATTTAACTTTGTTCATCTTGTTGTAATTTATTATTTATTCTTGTTTTCTAATTGTTTTCTGGTTTTGATATTTCTACCAGGCATTTTTATTGGCAATAATCCCGATTTCAGGATGATTCGTTGTCCAATATCTCCAGCGATGAAAGAGGCAAAACCCATTCCTAAGCCAGAATAACCTTGACAATTGATTATATACAAATCACGTGCCAAAGGATATTTACCTTCTGCAAGGTTGTTTTGTGTTGGCGCAAAATAGGCTGATTTCCCAATTCCTTTTACGCTAATTAAATTAACCTTATCCACGATTGGCTGCATTTTCAGTGAAGGTTGCATCAACCAATTTACACCTACAATTCCAATCATTCCGTCATTTTCGGAAACAAACTGAATTACTTCTTCATTGGTTTTAAAAGAGAAAATTCCTTTTGACGGCATTTCTTTTAATCCCGACAATTCGTTCATATAGCGAACGGTACTTGAATTTGGATTGTCAAAAACCAATCCTTTAATAGTAGAATTTGATTTGCCATTCATAAAGTCCACTACATCTAGTAACGCAACTAAAGTATCTTTATTTCTTTTATTTGAAATAAATGCAATTGCATCAATAGCAAAAACGGTCGTTCTTGGCGTAATTTTTTTACTTTCAAAAACTTTTTCTTCTTCAGGATTTAGCTTTCTTGAAAGAATGGCTATCTTAGAAGTGTCTTTTGCTAATGCTAAAACAGATTCTGATTCTGATTTTGCAATCAACTTTATTTTAGATCCAGCATAAAGGCTTTCAAAAACTTCAACTTGATCTTCAATAATTGGCAACAATGTTTCATCAACTAAAATAGAAGTTGAACCCTTCAGAATGGTTTCGTTATTGTTTGTTTGTTTGTTTGTTTGATTACAAGCAAAAAACACTATAATAAAACCTAAAAAAAATACATACGGAATTAGTGCAAACTTTTTCATAACCTACTCTTTATTGTCGTTTATGATTCGGAAAAACCGAATAAAAGAATATGCGATTAGAACTACTCCAAAAGCAATTCTATAACCAGGCTTCATATCAAATGGAAAGTTTTTCCAAAAGATGATTGTCAGTCCCATTGCCAGATAGGCAACAAAAAACACGATTCCTATAACGAGAAAAAACCGCTCTTTTAGCGATTTCTTCTCTTTATTCTCAGTTGAATTATTCAACATTATTCTGCGGATTGAATAGTAATTGGCAGAGAATAAAGTACTCTCACCTTCTTACCATTCTGTTCTCCTGGATTCCATTTTGGACACGATTTCAAAACACGAATTGCTTCTTTTCCGGTACCGTAACCTATATCTCTTACAACTTTAATATCCGTTAATGAACCATCTTTTTCTACAACAAACGTTACATAAACCTTTCCTGCAAGACCTTCTTCTTCTGGTGTTCTGTAGTTATTTCCTACATATTTGTAGAATTTAGCCATTCCACCTGGGAAATCTGGTTTTACTTCAATTCCTGCTGTGTTGTAAATATTATTATCATCAACAATATCAGCTGGACCATTTCCAACAGGTTCCACAGTTAATTCAGCGTCTGGATCACCTTTAATAGTTTCAGAACCAATTTTTTTCTTTTCTAATTCAACAATTTTTGGCGGTTCTTCCGTAATTTCCTCTGCTTTTGCGACTACTGGTTTCACAAATTTTACTTGATCTACTTTTGGTGGTGGTGGCGGAGGTGGCGGAATGTTTTCCTTAGGTTGTTCTTTAGGTGGCAACTTTACAGTTACGATTTTTTGATCCAACGTAGTGTCATCATCGCCTTTAGGAATCATATTGATAAGTAGAGGTGCCGCAATTGCAAATCCAAAAAGTAATGACCCTATTATAAGGGCTCTTACGGTAGTTTTAGGATTTGATTTTCTTAATTCATAAGCGCCATATACCTTATTTCGTCCTTCGAAAACAATTTCAAGCCATTGATCTTTTAATATATCTAATTTCATCTTTCTTAATTATTAGGTTATTGGGTTTTAAGATTGCTCTTATTTGCCTTCTAACAATTTTGTTTCTTCTGGAGAAAAATCATTAACAATTGCATTGGTTTCAACACCTACAATTGCCATTTCATCTAATATGTCAATCAAATTTCTGTAATTGGATTTCTTACTCGGTTTGATGATTACAATAATTCCATTTTTTGGTTTACCTAATGCTGTAGAGTATTCCAAAACGGACTTTTTCCTTTTTATTAATTCTTGACGAATTCCTTCTTTACCATAAGAAATATCTTTTGGACCAGCAATTGGTTTTTCTAATAAACCCATATAATAAACCATTTTGTTATTGTCTCCAAGTAACACGGTCATCGTTCGGTTTTCGTCAACTTTAATAGGCTTCTCCTTTTTCTTGTCATCTTCTTTATCTGGCAATGCCAAACTCATCGATTGTGGTTTTGACAACGTGGTTGTTAGCATAAAAAATGTGATTAGCAAGAACGCCAAATCCACCATAGCAGTTAAATCTACTTTTGAATTTTGCTTTTTACTTCTTACTTTACCACCTTTATCGCCACCGCCGTCGGTATTTAATTCAGCCATTTTAGTGTATCTTTTTTAATTAAAAATCTTTTCCTCTCAAACCAGTAACCAAACTAAAGCTATTGATTTTTTGGTCTTGTAAAATATCCATTACCTTCTTAATTGCTGGATATTCTTCTTTTGCATCTCCTTTAATAGCTATTTGCAATTCTTGACTGCTATTAATTGAATTATTGTATTCATTATTTGCAATACGAGAATTATAAATCCACTCTTTCAATTGGTTGTCCAATGAATCTTTAGGGACTCCCGGTTGTTCTGCCTTGGTTCTATCAGCAGCTTTCATTGCAATAATCTGACTTAAACTTTGAATTGGCACTCCAAATCCTTCCATTAAAGCAAATTTATCCTTTTCGTCTTGCGTGAATTTTAAACCATATTTTTCTCCCATTAGTTCAAGGGTTCTTTTACGAACTTCTCTTCCTTTAAGGTCAAAAAATACTTTTCCTTTTCCTATAGTAATCGTTGCCAAATCTGTTTCAGGCAATTTTGTTTGCACTGTTGAAGCAGGCGTATCTACAGGTAATGCCTCAGGCACTTTTGCTGTAGCTGTCAAAATAAAGAAAGTAAGCAATAAGAAAGCTACATCACACATCGCGGTCATGTCCGTCGATGTTGACTTTTTTTTCATTTTTATTTTAGCCATTATTTTATATATTATTTGATTTAAAAATCAAAAATTATTGTTTCAAGCTACCTCTGAATTTTCTGTAAGTGTTTACAATTGTTGTACCTGCCTCATCAATAGAGTACGTCAAATCGTCAATTTTAGATGTAAAGAAGTTGTAAGCGATAATTGCCAAAACTGAAGTAAAAATACCAGTTGCAGTGTTGATTAACGCCTCAGAAATACCTGTTGCAAGTGCAGCTTGATCTGGAGTTCCAGCAGAAGCTAAAGCACCAAACGCTTTAATCATACCAGATACCGTTCCTAACAAACCTCCTAATGTTCCTAAAGAAACTAATGAAGAAATGATAGTCATATTTTTTTCTAACATTGGCATTTCAAGTGAAGTTGCTTCTTCAATTTCTTTGTGAATTGTTTCTGCAGCATCTTCGCTATTGAACCCTTCTTTTTTAACGTCTTGGTATTTCAATAATGCAGATTTAATTGAATTTGCAACAGAACCTTGTTGATTGTCACAAGTAGCGATTGCATCTTCGATTTTTCCTTCTTTAACACTTGTTTGAACACTTTTCATAAAAGTATCTAAGTTTCCTTTTCCTGCTGCTTTTGAAATTACTGCAAAACGCTCAAAAGAAAATACAATTACCATCAATAACATTCCTAATAATACAGGAACTATAACTCCTCCCATATATACCATTCCTAAGGTATTGATTGGACTTGGATGCTCTGTGTTGAAAGTTCCTGGTACAAAATTGGATTCTGCTCCCATAACGAATTTCCAAATTAACGCTCCTACAAATACACATGCAATAATAATGATTCCTGAGATCATACCTCCTACTTTTGAACCACCTTCTTTTTTAACGTTTGCCATTTTTTTTAATTTTTGATAATTTTAAATAATTTTTTGATTTCTAAAGTTGCTATAAACTTGAGCAGGAGCAAATTTAATTTTTTAGTTCAAATAAAAAAATGTTTTTTACATTAAATTATCATTAATTATGATAATTGTAGATTATTAAATAAAAAACACTTTTTTAAGAGAAATTACCTCCGTTCCACAATACGAAAACGTTAATATGTGTATATTTATTATATATTAACCCGTTGGGTGTAATTATTTAAAGTAAAAAAAATAGAATAAATATTGGTCAAGACACTGAAATTCAGTATCTTGAAGTCGCTAAACAAACCAATATTTATGTCAAATATAGTGAAAAATTATTTAAGAGTTTTAGAA
>OZ248386.1:0-200950 GCA_965234425.1 Flavobacterium neuenschwanderi (SeqCode)
AATTACTATTCAAAAATTATCCTCTTTTACATAAAGCTTATAAACATACTCTTGAGTTCAGAAACATTTATGAAGAAACATCAAGAGAACTCGCCAAAGAAAAAATATTGAACTGGATAGAGAAAACCAAACTATTAGAAATGAACGTTTTTAATACCGCGGCAAACAGCTTAAAATATCATTTGGAAACCATTTTGAACTTCTTCATAAAAAGACATACAAATGCAAATGCGGAATCATTTAACTCTAAAATAAAACTCTTTAGAGCAAACCAAAGAGGTGTAGTAGATGTCAAATTCTTTCTCTTTAGAATGGAGAAACTTTTTGCCTAATCCCCAGAAAATTTATGTGACCCAAAAAGTAGCCAACCTTTCCGCCACCGAACGCCAACAGTATGGAAGTGTCAATGAGCAAAACAAACTCATCATCAATAAGGTGAAGAGTTTTAATGACACCCAACCTGTTTTGAGCAGTCCCGATGTAGATTGGCGAGAATTTAATAGTGATTTCGACACCCGTGAATTCTTGCAAACCGCTATACTGCGCTTGCAAAGTTTGATTGACGGCTTAGGAAATGCGAAGATCTTGCACGATTACGACAACTACCAAGCTTCACTGACCGATTATGACTTTGCAAAATACAAAGCCTCGACAAGTGCGGCAGGATTCCAGACTAAGGTTTCAGAAATGGCACAATTCTTTAGCGGGCGACCATCAGGAAGTACCGATAAAACAACACCTGAATAGCATAAAACCACTTAAAAGTGGTCTTGAACTACTTTTAAGTGGTTATGAAACTACATTTTAGTGGTCTTGGACTACTTTTAAGTGGTTGGGTAACCCCTTTTAAGTGGTCTTGAACTACTATTAAGTGGTTATACAACTACTTTTTAGTGGTCTTGGACTACTTTAAAGTGGTTGGGTAACGTGTTTAAAGTGGTCTTGAACCACTTTAAAGTGGTTATAGGACGTATTAAAAGTACTTCCGAACCACTTTTAAGTAGTTATAGGACGTGATAAAAGTAGTCCTGAACCACTTTAAATGGGTTATTTAAAGAAATACAATAGAATTAAACAGGGAAGCCGAAAACTGTATCAAAGAGTAGGTAAAATAAATGAAAAAAAACAAAAAAAATGAAACCAATTAAATTAAAATTATTAGCATTAGCTGTTTTTTCGGTTATTATTCTAAATTCTTGCTCAAAAGAAAGCGCTACACCAGCTGCAACAACTGTTGTCCAAGACAAACAAAATATATCAAATACAATTGATGATTTTTATGGTTGTTTAAACACCTTGAATGATGGTGATTTATCAAACTTTCTATTGTATTCTTTATTTAATTCAACAAATCAGCAATACAACGATACTTATTTGAAAACTTTGACCGACAAATTTGAATTGCAATTTGGACAATTAGTATTAAATGATAGAATGCAATTTGCTAATAATACGGGTATTTATACTTGGAGTAATACGACTCAATTATGGACAAAAGTAAATAGTTCAAGCGTAATCACCTTAAAATTCCCTTCAAGATTAAACCAAGTTATTGATTCTGAATTATCATTCAACTCTTATAGTGATGTTCTTACCTCATACAATTCAAATAATTATTGGTTACCAACTGGAGCCAACTTAACATTAAAAAGAAATGGAAATTTAGTTTTTTCACTTAATTTAAGTAATGTTACATTTGATACAAGTACAAATTTCACAATGCCTATAAATGCTGACATTTCAATTTATACAGCTCCATTCTCTCATACTTTTCAATGGAGAAAAACTTCAAATACTGAATTTCAGTTAAGTTATAATTCTTCAACTCCACAAGGTTGCGGAACTAACTCTGTTACAAATTTCAAACTTTATGATGCAGATTATGGAAACATTACATCTGTAAAAGACGATCTAAAAACTATTAATGGAACGCTAATCGAAGGAAACTTAAAAGTTGTTTATTCTATTAACGTTCAAGCCCTATCGGCCTACACAGACCCAACTCCTTCTCAAATAAACAATAATTCTGATGCCGAAGTTTATTATAATGACGTGAAAATTGGCGATTTAAGTTATGATGTTATAAATAATAATTCTGAAATTTTTATTATTTATTCTGACGGTTCAAGAGAAAATGTAGAGATATATATAGGCGATTTTCAAAATCAAATAAACACCATTTTCGCTAATTATATAAATTAAAAATGTTTAAAAATCATATTAAAATAATTGTTATTTTATTTTCATTGACTTTATATTCTCAAAATGAAACAACGAATTTATCCAATCCAAACCTGATAAAACATCAGGTTGGAATTGGTATTTCAAAATTTATAAATTCCGCATTTTCATCAGACTTAAATGCATATAATATAGAATATAGATATAAATATTCAAACAAAACCTCCTTGAGATCGGGAATAAGCTATGAAAAAGATGGTAGTGAAAATGGTTTTATTAACAGTGGTGTTAAATTTGGAATCGATAGACAACTTAGTAAATATGAAAAATGGACTTATTATTACGGAATAGATTTATTTGGTAATTATTCCAATTATAAAAACATTAATAAAGATATTTATAGTTTTGGTGTTACACCATTAATTGGAATGCAATATAATATCTCACAAAACTTTTCTATTTCAATTGAACCTATGTTATATCTAAAATACAACATCGTTATTGATAATTTAACCTTTGAAAGGAATAATAAAAAAGAATGGGCTGAGACTGGATTGGGAAAACTTGGATATATTCAATTAAATTTTCACTTTTAAAAGAGAAATTATATATGTTAGAATCAAAGGTTAGAATTAAACCCGACTGCTCGGATATATGCCACAACGGATAGGGCGGATTTGCAATACGTTCCCACAAAGACAAGAAAATAATTATATTGCGATTGCCACGTTCCTCGCAATGACAGAAGAGCAACAGAGCGTGGCAATCTTTTGAGGGTAAAGATGTGTTATGCCAAAGCTAAAGCATTGGGGTACTATATGGGTCGAACCGCTGGTTCTTGCACATATTGTGATGGTATCAGTAGGGTATCCACAAAGCTAAAGCATTGTGTTACTATATGCGCCGAGCCGCTGGCTCTTTTACGTGGAGTGAGAGAGTCCCGTAGGGATGGCATATAGGGTAACAATGGGCTTTAGCCCATTGGAGGAGATAAGCGTCTGATGCTAACACGCGCAAATCAGATGTGTCGTATATGTCCCACAACGGATAGGGAATGCGATTGCCAACTGATGAGGAAATTTTGTGATATGAAAATGAAGGAATAGTATAAAAAGTAAATGCCTAACTTTCGTTAGGCATCGGTCCAAAGATACTATCATTGGAGCTGTACAAGTGCAAATATAAAATGTTTTTATAAAAATACAATACAATAAATGTTAAAAAATGATAAAAAATAGGGTAATCGTATATATAGATGGGTTCAACTTATATTTTGGTATGGTAGATGCAGGAATTGAAAACTGCAAATGGCTCAATATAAAAGCTCTTATTGATAGTTATATAACACACAATCAAGAACTTGTTGAAATTAAATATTTTACAAGCAGAATTACAAATCAGCCCAGTAAACAAAAAAGACAAAACTCTTATTTAGAGGCTTTAGAGACAACCGGCATTAATCTTATCTATGGTTTATACAAAGCTAAAGAAATAGAGTGTCATAATTGTGGACATAATTGGTCAATATCCAACGAAAAAATGACTGATGTTAATATTGCAACCCACTTATTATTAGATGCTTTTAACGATAGGTTCGATACCGCTATTTTAATCTCTGGTGATAGTGATTTAGTTCCACCAATAAAGGCAATTCATAATCAGTTTAATAAAAAAGCCGTTAGTGTGTTTTTCCCACCCGAAAGGCATAACGTTACCGTAGCAGGAGCCGCAAAAGGTTCTCAAATCATTGGTAAGAAAAAAATAAAGGACAATCAATTTCCATTAACAGTCACAAAAATTGGCGGCTATGTATTAACAAAACCAGAAAATTGGTAACCAGACACAATTAGTAAAAAATTCCGCTATCCGAAGTCTTCTTTTTAAAAAGTAAACATTCTTAAAGTCGGGATTGCTGTGCGAAGTACTGTCATTGCTATTGCCACGTTCCTCGCAATGACAGAAGAGCAACGGAGCTTGGTACTCTTTTGAGGGTAAAGATGTGTTATGCCAAAGCTAAAGCATTGGGGTACTATATGGGTCGAACCGCTGGTTCTTGCACATGTTGTGATGGTAGCAGTAGGGTATCTACAAAGCTAAAGCATTGTGTTACTTTATGCGCCGAGCAGCTGGCTCTTTTACGTGGAGTGAGAGAGTCCCGTAGGGATGGCATATAGGGTAACAATGGGCTTAAGCCCATTGGAAGAGATAAGCGTCTGATGCTAACACGTGCGAATCCCGTAGGGATGGGACATATAAGTACCAATTGGCTTTAGCCCTGACCGCTCAGACATGTCCCCACAAAGACAAGAAAATAGTTATGATCAGATTACCGCATTCCTTTCAATGAAATTTTTAATCTTTTAATCCGTAATTCGCTATTTTAAAGAATCTAAGAAGTCTAAAAATCTTACATTCTAAGTTGTCGCTTTTGCGTGAGGGGGTGAAGTGGATAGCCCACAGCCAAGTGTAGCGAAAGCGGAACTTGGCGAGGACTTGCAACGGAACACCCGACCGAGTTTAGTATAAATATCCTCGTTACTAAAAACGTTCAAAACGAGGGCACGCCCAAAAAAAAAGTCCTAAACTATTGTGTTCAGGACTATTTTATGTTGTGATTCTAATGAATTATTTAGGATAATGCTTGTTTTAAATCATCGATTAAATCATCAATATCTTCAATTCCAACGCTCAAACGCACCAAGTCGTCGGTGATTCCAACTTCTTTTCGTTTGTCTTCAGGAATAGATGCGTGTGTCATTAAAGCGGGATGATTTGCCAATGATTCCACGCCACCAAGGGATTCTGCCAAGGTGAAAACCTTGAGTTTTTCGAGAAAATGAATGGAATCTTCCTTTTTTCCCGATGTAAATGTGAAAGAAACCATTCCGCCAAAACCGCTCATTTGTTTTTTGGCAATTTCGTGATACGGGTGGCTTGGCAATCCTGGATAATAAACGGTTTTTATTTTTGGGTGATTGTTTAAAAATTCAGCTACTTTTCCGCCATTTTCGCAGTGTCTTTGGACTCTAAGATGCAGTGTTTTTATGCCTCGTAAAACCAAAAAACTGTCCATTGGACCTAATGTTGCGCCCGTTGCAAATTGCTGAAAATGCAATTGATTTCCCAATTCTTCGTCTTTCACAATTAGTGCGCCCGCAATTACATCGGAATGTCCGCCAAGGTATTTTGTGGCTGAATGCATTACGACGTCAGCACCTAAATCTAACGGTTTTTGCAAATAGGGTGTTGCAAAAGTATTGTCAACGGCAAAAAGTATCTTTTTTTCTTTGGTGATTTTCGAAATTTCCTGAATATCCGCCAATTTCATCAAAGGATTTGTTGGTGTTTCAACCCAAACTAATTTGGTATTTTCATTGATTAACGATTTGAATTTTTCAATATCGTTCATATCTACAAAATGAAATTTAATTCCGGAATCTTTATAAATCCGAGTAAACATTCTATAGGTTCCGCCATATAAATCGTCCATTGCAATGATTTCATCGCCCGATTTAAAGGATCTCAAAAGGCAATCTGTTGCTGCCAATCCTGATGAAAATGCCAATCCACGAGTTCCATTTTCAATGCTCGCCAAGGCGTTTTCCAAAGCTGAACGCGTTGGATTTGCAGCACGACTGTACTCATAATCAGGGTTCAAAGGTTGCCCAGGACTTGTTTGTACAAAAGTTGAAGTTTGATAAACAGGAGGCATTACGGCTCCAGTTGCAGGATCGTGGTGTTGTCCACCGTGTATTGTTTTAGTATTGAATTTCATTTTTCATTTTTTACAAAGATAAGAGTTTATCTTTTTTTAAAGAAGTTTGATTTCATAAAGATTTCAATCATTTTTTGGGAACGATTTTTCAGTTTGCTTTTTTAAACGTGCAATATTTCGTCGTCAATTAGCAGCTCTTCTCGTCGCAATCGCAAGAAAATTTGAGCTACCGCAATGGTATCTTTTTCGCAGTACGTCACAATTCTGTCGATGTCTTTTTCTACATAAAAAACGTGTCCCACTTGACTACCGTCGATGTCGCCTTTTGGTGAAGGAATTCCTAAAATTTTCGTCAGTAATTTTAAAGAAGTGAAGTGTTTGTAATCGCCGAATTTCCATAATTCTAGTGTATCCAAATGTGGTATTTCCCAAGGTTTTTTCCCAAATAAATTTAGTTTGTTTGGAATGGAAATCTGATTAATTATCAACCTTCTTGCGATGAATGGAATATCGAATTCCTTAGCGTTATGGCCGCACAAAACGTGTTGCGGTTTGTTGAAATGGTTGTTTAATAAATTATTGAAATCGAGCAGGATTTTCTTTTCATCACCAAAAAATGAAGTCACACGAAAGTTGCGAATGTCTCCTTTTATGATAAAATATCCAACAGAAATGCAGACGATTTTTCCAAATTCAGCCCAAATTCCCGCCCGATCATAAAACTCTTCGGGATTGAATTCGTCTTTTCTTTGGTATTGTGTTTTATTTCCCCAAAGGTCTTTCATTTCGGAATCTAAATCTTTAAAATCGGCAGCTTCAGGAACCGTTTCGATGTCTAAAAACAGGATATTTTCTAAGTTGAGTTTATCTATCATTTCGCTAACATTTTGTAGGTTTCGTCAATATAAACGAAAAAGTCGTCGCTATGAGGGGATTTGTCGGTTTGTAATCCCTTTTCATTTCCTAAACGAACAATAATTAATTCGTCTTCTGGAATCACGATTACATATTGCCCTAAATGTCCGCGCATATAAAAAATTCGTTTGCCTTTATAATCGCTCAACCACCAACCGTAGCCGTATTCTGGGGATTCTTTAAACCTTGGCGTAATAGATTTTGCAACAAATGAACTGTCTAATAGTTGTTTGCCATTCCATTTTCCGTATTGTTTGTATAGTTTTCCGAAACGTGCAAAATCGTGCGCATCACTCGCAATACAACAAAAAGCTTTCACTATTCCGTCTTTTTTATCGGTTTGCCATAGTGCATCATTTTCGGCGCCCATCGGTTTCCAAAAATTCTTTGATACATAATTTTGGATGTGTTCGCCTGTTGCTTTTTCAATTATCATCGCTAATAATTGGGTGTTTCCACTCAAGTATTTGTATTTTTCTCCTGGCGCATCAACGCCTTTTAATCCTAAAATCACGCTGCTCAAATCGTCAGTAAAATAGGCACGAGTTGTTATAGAAAACGGACTATAATAGGCTTCGTCCCAATTTAATCCAGAGGACATTGACGACAAATCACCAACAGTCATTTTCGCCGATTTCCCTTCTTTAAATTGCGTATAAAAATCGGAAACTAATTGGTTTAAACCTTTGATTTTTCCTTCCATTATTGCTTTTCCAAGAGAAGCAGAAACAATGCTTTTTGCCATCGAAAAGGAATTCGATTTTGAATTTTTATCAAAACCATCATAATAACTTTCGTGCCAAATGCTATCTTTTTTTATAATTAAAAAAGCAACTGTTCCTAACTTTTTATGGATTTCTTCTAAAGCTGGTGTCGCCTTAATTTTGTTATAATTTTTATGAATTGCCCAAGGTTGAGCGACATCACTTTTAGAAATTGTGCCATTATCAAATTCTTTGTAATCTTCTAAAAAAGCCGTTTGATGCCCTTTGATATAAATTGTTCGAATCGCTTTTATCAAATAATCAACGTTAAAAGCGTAAGCTAAAACGGTTAATGAAATCAGAAATAAGGCGAGGATAAAAATTGCTTTCTTTAAATGTTTCATAATAATTGGTTTGTAAAATGTTCTAACGAAATTACGAAAATTATGAATAGATTCTCATAAATCGAGTGTCAATTTTGAACAAACTGGATATTATATTACAAAACCTTAAATAATAGCTTATTTTTTATTCTTATATTTTATATGAAAGGGCAGAATTGGTTTGGTTTTCGTTCTATAATCCTTTAAAATCAGGCTTTCTTTTTTCTAAAAAAGCGGTTGTTCCTTCCTTGAAATCTGCTGTTCCAAAGCATTTTCCAAACGCCTCAATTTCTGTTTTATAGCCATTTACGCCGTCTTTAAAATTGGCATTAATCGCTTTTATCGCTTGGCTGATTGCTACTGGCGAATTTCTTGCGATTTTTTGTCCGATGCTATTACAAAATTCTAAAAGTTCTGCTTGAGGCACAACATAATTGACCAAACCGTAGGCTTTTGCTTCATCCGCAGTTAACATTCCCGCAGACATAATCATTTCCATTGCCTTTCCTTTTCCAACTAATTGTGGCAATCTTTGTGTTCCTCCGTAACCTGGAATTACACCAAGCGAAACTTCTGGCAATCCCATTTTTGCGTTTTCAGATGCAACTCTAAAATGACAAGACATTGCCAATTCTAATCCTCCACCAAGTGCAAATCCATTGACTGCGGCAATTACGGGCGTTCCTAAATTTTCGATAAAATCAAATAAAACAGCTTGTCCTTGCTCTGCTAATTCAGCACCTTCAGTCACAGAAAAATTAGCAAATTCAGAAATATCCGCACCTGCAACAAACGCTTTATCGCCACTTCCGGTTAGAATTATTACTCGAATTTTTTTATTATTTTCTAATGTTTTGAAGGCTTCGTGTAATTCTAAAATGGTTGCTTTATTCAACGCATTTAATTTTGTTGGTCGATTAATTGTAACCGTTGCGCTAATTATTTCTGTAGTAACTAAAATATTTTCGTAGTTCATTTTGTGATTTTATGAGTTAATTATTGGAAGCGAAACCGTGAATGTTGCGCCTTTTCCAAATTCTGTTTCAAAGGTAATTGTTCCTTTATAATTTTCAATTATGTTTTTAATAATTCCTAATCCTAATCCCATTCCGCTATTTTTTGTCGTGAATTTAGGTTCAAATATGCGATCAATATTTTCAGGTTCAATTCCAATTCCATTGTCTTTTACAAGTATTAAAACATTATTTTCTTCTTTTCTAACTGAAACCAATATTGATTTTTCAACTTGATTTTCAGGAATTGACTGAATGGCATTTTTCACTAAATTAGTGATCACACGAATCAATTGCGTGCGATCCATTTTTGAAATTATAACTTTTTCTTCGCTTTCAAAAACAATATATTCTTCGTTGAAAATATCAAGTGTCAATTCGACAACATTAACCACATTTAGCGTTTCATTTTGTTGCGCTGGCATCGATGCAAAATTTGAAAATGCCGATGCTACCGAACTCATCGTGTCAATTTGTTGGATTAATGTTTTGGAATAATCGTTCAGTTTTTGTTTTAAATCGGGGTCATTTGCATCAAATTTTCGTTGGAAACTTTGCACCGTTAATCGCATTGGCGTAAGCGGATTTTTAATTTCGTGCGCAACCTGTTTTGCCATTTCTCGCCACGCCTCTTCCCGCTCACTTTGTGCTAATTTTATGGCACTTTCTTCCAGTTCATCAACCATTCCGTTATAGGCTTTTATCAATAAATTGATTTCCTTGCTGTTGGCTTCTAATACAATTTTTTCGTTTTTTTGATCTAAACTTGTATCTCTCAATTTATCGGAAATTGTCTTTAATGATTTTGTAATATAAGTTGAAAGAAAATAAGCCAATCCAAACGCAATCAACAACATAAATGCATAAACTTGCCCTAATCGTATTAAGAAATTCTGAAGTTCGGTTTCATAAAAACTATCATCTTCAACATACGGAATATTCAAAATTCCAAGTGGTTTGAATTTTTCGTCTTTAATAATACTATAAGAAGAACGGTTTTTTACGCCGTCAATATTTTTGATGTCAACATATCTTTTTTCGATGGAAGATTGCACCAATTTTAATATGTATTTTGGAATTGGGGGCGCAATGGTGTCAACAGAAAAAGATGCTTTTGATGATTTTAATAACTTCCCGTCCAAACCAAAAATATTGATTTCTAATCCGTGAATTTGAGATAATTCGTGAATTTTATCCTTAAAAATTAAATCTAAATTATTAGTTGAAAGTGGATACGTTGTGTTAGTAAGAACGTAATTAATGTGTTCATTAATAGCAATTTCTTTTCGCTCTAATCGTTCTTGGTGGTATTCTTTGGATTCATTTTTAAACTGAATTATTGAAATCGAAGCCATTAAAATCGAAGCAATCAAAACCAATACAATCATCGACAGGAAAATCCTTGTTCGAAGCGAAAGCATTGACATTTTAAAGCTCATATAAATCGTTCAGTAATTAGTAATTCGTGTTCAGTATCAGATTCAGTATTTCGTTCAGGTTTAACAACTGAACTCTGAAAGCCGATTACTGATCACTATTTTTTTCTCGAATTCGTTTGTACATTTTGAACCCTAACATTATTGTAATTGAAAAAATAAAGATTCCAAGAACGCCATAAATCCAATTGACTGCATTTTTCAGGATCACCAAAAATACGACTGCAAACAAAATTATGGTTGCCCCTTCATTCCATAAACGCATAAAATTTGAAGTGTATTTTACTTCGTCATTTTGCAACTCTTTATAAATGGATTGACATTTAAAATGGTAAATAAACAACAAAACTACAAATCCTAACTTCACTTGCATCCAAGGCATTTCTAAAAAAGCAGGGTTTAGATGCAGTAAAAATAGGGCAAAAACAGTAGCTAAAATAGCACTTGGCCACGTGATAATGTACCACAATCGATACGTCATTATCTTATATTGATTTTGCAATATTTCCTTTTCAGGCGATGGTTTGTCGTTAGCTTCAATTTGGTAAACAAAAAGGCGGACAATATAAAAAAGTCCTGCAAACCAAGTGATTACAAAGATGAGATGAAGCGATTTTAGGTAGTTGTAGTATTCCATTTAGTTTTTGTTTACAGTTTAGAGTTTAAGGTTTTGCACGTTCTACAACTTTAAACCTTAAACTTTAAACATTTTTATTTCGTCCATTCTTCGATCCAATTTACAACGGTTTGGCACCATTCATCGCCGTCGTTCATACAAGGAATTGCCATAAAACTTTCCCCACCGTGTTCTATAAATTCGTGGTTGGCTTCCATTGCAATTTCTTCCAATGTTTCCAAGCAATCCGACACGAATGCAGGCGTTACTACCGCTAATTTCTTAATTCCTTTTTCAGGCATTTTGTTCACTTCTACATCGGTATATGGAGTCAACCATTTATCCCCAGCCAATCTCGATTGAAACGTTTGACTGTATTTTCCTTCTGGAATTCCTAAGTATTTCACCACCTGTTTTGTGGTTTCATAACATTGGTGGCGGTAACAAAATTCGTGAGCCGGAGATGGCGTATTGCAACAAGAACCTTCTCCCGAAGAGTCGGGATTGCAATGTGATTTTGTAATGTCGGTTTTGCGAATATGACGCTCTGGAATCCCGTGATACGAGAACAATAAATGATCATAATCGTAGTTTTCCAAATGCTTTTTGATGGAATTTCCCAGGCTTGAAATGTAATCTGGTTTGTTGTAAAACGCAGGAACAATTGTGAATTTCATCTCTGGGAAATACTTTTTCCTGTGTTCTTCAGCTAATTCTAAAATGGTAGTTGTAGAAGCCATCGCGTGTTGCGGATACAAAGGGAACAACAAAACCTCATCAACGCCTTTGTCTTTTAATTCCTGCAACCCTTTTAGAATTGACATTTTTCCGTAACGCATCGCTAATGCAACAGGAGTTGAAGTTTTATCCTGAACTTTCTTCTGCATTCTTTGCGAAATAACTACTAATGGCGAACCTTCTTCCCACCAAATTTTTGCGTAAGCGGCAGCTGATTTTTTTGGTCTTGTTTGTAAAATAATTCCACGAACCAATAAAGCTCGCAATAAAAACGGAACGTCAATTACATATTTATCCATTAAAAACTCGTCTAAATACGGCTTAACATCTTTTGCAGTTGGACTTTCTGGAGAACCTAAATTGACTAATAATACACCTTTCATTTTATTTATTTTTTGCATAAAAGTAATTCAAACTTACTTTTTATTATTTGCGATTAACTATTTTTTAATGCTTGTTCACAATCTTTTTGATGTGGTTATGTGTTTTGATTAATTGCCATCAAATACTTTTTTGGCGTAGTAGCAAACTTCTTTTTGAAAGCAGCAATAAAATGACTTCCTGTGCTGTAGCCAATTTTCAAACCTACTTCATTTACATTATAGGAACCGCTGTCGAGTAATTTTCGGGCGCAATCCATTTTGTAATCAAACAAAAATCCATAAACTGTATCGCCATAAATTTGTTTGAAACCCATTTTTAATTTCTTTAAATTCAATCCTACTTGGTCGGCTAATTCTTGTAAACCCGGCGGTTCTGCCATATTTGCAATTACAATTTCCTTAGCTTTTTTAATTTTCATTACATTTTCTTCGTCAATCAAAAACGGACATTGTTCGGCATCTGGATCTTCGGAACGATTGAAATACAAACTCAATAATTCGTATCCTTTTCCTTTATAATACAGGTTTTTAATATTTGGATGTAAATTATAATGAAACAATTGGCTCAATACAATTGCCATTGAAGGACTGATATCACTTTCGTTATAATATTTTTTATCCTGATTTTCACCACTCAAAAAAGGTATGTAACTGGCTTCTGTTGAAAATAAAGCGTGGAATTTTTTGATAGAAATTATTACAGAAATCACCCAAGTTTGAGGTTCTAATACTAAATTTAAAGGCAATTCCTTCTGCGGATTATAAAGCAATAACGATTTTTCTTCTTTTAAATCTAAGGTATAATTCCCTTGATTAAAAACAAATTTTGCCTTCCCTTTGATTCCAAAATGAAATTGAATAAGCCCTTGACTTATTTGTTTTTCCACTTGAAATGTTTCATTTCCATCGTTTTGAAAGCGAATTAGAATAAAATCATCTTCAATTTTTATAACTTCTTGAGAACCCATAGCGGTATTTTTTTAATAAAAAAGTGATAATTATCATAGCGTTCTATTTAGAACGACTCTAAATTAACAGCCCTAAACAACCATATTTCATTACAAAAATAGCTATTTTTATACAAAAGTAACGATTTAGAATCAAAAAATCTCATAGCGACACAAATAGTCCTTTAAGCGTTGTTTTTATAAAAACTATAATTATAATTTTGTTGGACTTTATAGAAAGTGAATATATGAAAAATAATCAATCGAAACCGCACTTTTTTTATTCTGTAGGTGTGAGCTATAAAAAAGCGGATGCAGAGATGAGAGGAAAATTCAGTTTGGATGCTTCGGCTAAAACGAATTTGCTTGAACAAGCTAAGTCAGAAGGAATTGAGAGTTTGATTGTGACTTCAACTTGTAACAGAACTGAAATTTACGGATTTGCAGAACATCCTTTCCAATTGATTAAATTAATTTGCGAACACAGCCAAGGAACAGTTGAAGGTTTTCAAGAATTCGGTTTTATTTATAAAGGACAAGAGGCTATTAATCATATTTTTCAGGTAGGAACAGGTTTAGACAGCCAAATTCTTGGGGATTTTGAGATTATAAGTCAAATTAAATTGAGTTTTGCCGAATCAAGAAAACTAGGATTAATCAATACCTATTTAGACCGATTAATAAATGCAGTGATTCAAGCTAGTAAAAAAATTAAAACCGATACCGAAATCAGTTCTGGAGCAACGTCTGTTTCTTTTGCCTCGGTTCAATATATTATCAAAAACGTTGAGAATATTGGTAACAAAAACATTCTCCTATTTGGAACTGGAAAAATTGGAAGAAATACCTGTGAAAATTTAGTAAAACATACTAAAAACGAACACATTACATTAATTAATCGTACTAAAGATAAAGCCGAAAAATTAGCTGGAAAATTGAATTTGATAGTAAAAGATTATGCAGAATTACATCTTGAACTTCAAAAAGCCGATGTTGTTGTTGTAGCAACTGGCGCTCAAAATCCTACGATTGACAAAGCGATTTTGAATTTGAAAAAACCAATTCTAATTCTGGATTTGTCTATTCCAAAAAATGTACACGAAAATGTTAAGGATTTGGAAGGCGTAACTTTAATTCATATGGATCATTTATCACAAATGACCGATGATACTTTGGAACGAAGAAAACAACATATTCCTGCGGCCGAAGCAATTATTGAAGACATCAAAATGGAATTTAATATTTGGATGAATGGCCGTAAACACGCGCCAACAATCCACGCTTTGAAAGCAAAATTGAATGATATTGCAGCCAATGAATTGAATTTTCAGCGGAAAAAACTAACTAATTTTGATGAAGAACAAGCAGAATTAATTAGCAGTAGAATCATTCAAAAAATTACGAATCATTTTGCAAGCCACCTAAAAGATGAAAACACATCGGTGGACGAAAGTATTGATTTTATTGAAAAAGTTTTTCAAATTGGACAACAATTACCAGTGAAAACAATTTCAATAATTGAAGAAAAATACAAAATCACATTATCATAAATAGTTTAAAAAATCAGTAAAGATTCTTAAATTATTAAGAATTCAAAAAACATAGTGAATGGTTAAAAAAGTGATACGTATTGGAACTCGTGATAGTGAATTAGCACTTTGGCAAGCGCACACAGTAGAAAAAAAATTAAACGATTTAGGATATAAAACCGAAATCATTGCCGTAAAATCCACAGGCGATATTATACTCAACAAACCATTATATGAATTAGGAATCACGGGAATTTTCACAAAAACCCTTGATGCTGCTATGATTAATGGTCAAGTCGATATTGCGGTGCATTCTATGAAAGATGTGCCAACAGCTTTGCCAATTGGGATTGTTCAAGTTGCCGTTTTAGAGCGTGCCAACGAAAAAGACATTTTAGTTTATAAAAATAATCAAGATTTCTTAACAGGAAATGGAATTATTGCAACAGGAAGTTTGCGTCGACAAGCACAATGGCTGCACAAATATCCGACTCACAAAGTAGTTGATTTGCGAGGAAATGTGAATCTGAGAATGCAAAAATTGAATGAAAGTGATTGGAACGGAGCCGTATTTGCAGCAGCTGGACTGGAGCGCATCAACTTGAAACCAACTGATTTTATCAATTTAGATTGGATGATTCCCGCACCAGCACAAGGTGCAATGGTAATTGTAGCAATGGCGAATGACGAGTTTTGCAAAGAGGCAGTTTCAGAACTTAATGATCTTGAAACCGATATTTGCACCTACATTGAAAGACAATTTTTAAAAACTTTGGAAGGCGGATGTACAGCGCCAATTGGAGCAATTGCAAAATTCACCGAAGACACCATCGAATTTAAAGGTGCACTTTTTTCATTAGACGGAAAACAAAAATTAGAAGTTGAAAAAGTGGTGCCAATTGAACAATGGAAAAAATTAGGTTTTGAATTAGCTAAAGAAATTTTAAACAGTGGCGGAGCAGAACTAATGAAAAATATTAAAGAAGCATTGAAAAAATAATTATGACCCAGTTGAACAAAGACATTTTACCAGAAGCATACAACGAATTTCTTTCGGATGTGGCAACTGCTGTTCAACAACATCGGGTGCAAGCTATTGAATCGGTGCAAACTATTTCGAACCAACTCTATTGGAATATTGGAGAATTGATTATCAAAAAGCAGTTGGAATTTGGTTGGGGGAAGTCGGTTATTTTATTATTAAGCCGAGATTTACCTCAGTTAATTGGAGAAGGAGTGAGTTGGTCACCTCGAAATCTTCAGTTTATGAAGCAATTAGTTGCCGAATATTCAAATGTGAATCAAGCTGCTTCACATTTAGAAATTCCAAATGTGAAACAGGCTGTTTCACATTTGGAATACGTGAAACAACTTGTGTTGAGAGTTCCTTGGAGACATAATATTTTAATACTTCAAAAGGTAAAAGATGAAAATGCTAGAATTTTTTATTTAGAGCAAGCAATAAAAAATAAATATAGTAGCGCAGTACTTTTACATCAAATTAAGGCGAATGCTTACGAGTATTATTTATCAAAACCATCACAACATAATTTTGCTACAGCTTTACCAGAACACTTTCAGGAACAAGCAAGAGAAAGTATAAAAAGTGTTTATAGTCTTGATTTTCTAGACATTAATAAACCTATAACCGAAAGAGCGTTGGAAAACACAATGGTCGAAAACGTAAAACGATTGATGCTGGAATTGGGTTATGGCTTTTGTTTTATTGGCAACCAATACCGACTTTCATTAGGCGAAAAAGACTATTATATCGATTTGCTTTTTTATCATAGAATATTAAAATGTTTGGTAGCTGTCGAATTGAAAGTTGTCGAATTTGAACCCGAATTTGTTGGAAAACTTGACTTTTATTTGCAGTTAATGGACGAACAATTGAAACAGTTGGATGACCAGCCGAGTATTGGAATTTTGCTTGTTCCCGATAAAAATCATTTGGAAGTAGAATATACTTTACGGAATGCAAATAACCCAATAGGAGTTGCCGAATATTATCTTAGCAAACAATTGCCGAAAGAGTTAATCGGAAAATTACCAACATCAGAACAATTTCAAAGCGTTCTGATTTCTCAAATTAAAACAAATAATAAAAAAGAAAATAATGAGTAATATCAATATTTTATCAACAAAAATACTTTCTGACAATCAGAAAAAGGCATTAGAATCAGCTAATTTTAATGTTATTGAATACGATTTTATTCAAATCAAAAATCAAAAATTTGAACTTAAAGATATCAATGGCAATTTGATTATTACAAGTCAAAATGCAGCGCAAAGTTTATTGCTTCAACCTGATTGCGAACAACTAAAAACTAAAAATGTTTTTTGCGTTGGATTAAAAACCAAGATTTTATTGTCTGAAAGCGGTTTTAATGTAATTGCTTATACGGGTTATGCATCGGATTTGGCAGAAATCATCACCTTGATTTATGCCAATGAAAGTTATACCTTTTTCAGTGGAAATTTGCGAAAAGAAACTTTACCAAAAGCACTAAAAGAAGCAAAAATTAAGTTTAATGAAATTCAGGTTTACGAAACTTCATTGACACCACAAAAAATAAAAGCTGCCGTTGAAGCAATTTTGTTTTTTAGTCCGTCGGGAGTCGAAAGTTATTTGAAAGAAAATATTATAAAAAAAGAACTTTGCTTTTGCATCGGCGAAACAACTGCGGATGCGTTGCCAAAAACAGTAAAAAATATAATTATTGCAGCCCAACCATCAATTGAGGACGTGATTGAGGAATGTATCGAAGAGTATAAATAGGCCCCCTAACCCCCAAAGGGTGAATTCGGGAAGTTTATAAAGTTAAAAAGAATACTAAAATTTAGAAAGTTTAAAAGTTTTAATAAATTAATATAATGAACAATATAGATATTCAAATTCCCCCTTCGGGGGTTAGGGGGCTTAAGAACGACCTATTTTTAAAAGCATTACGAGGAGAAACAGTAGAGCGCCCACCAGTTTGGATGATGCGTCAAGCCGGAAGATATTTGCCAGAATTCATCGCTTTGCGTGATAAATATGATTTTTTTACGCGTTGCCAAACGCCAGAATTAGCAGCTGAAATTACGGTTCAACCCATCCGCAGAATTGGTCCTGATGTGGCAATTTTATTCTCGGATATTCTGGTTGTTCCACAAGCAATGGGAATAGAAGTTTTGATGAAAGAGAATTTCGGTCCGTTTTTACCCAATCCAATTCGCACTATTCAGGATGTCGAAAAAGTAATTGTTCCTAATATCCAAGAAACTTTGGGTTATGTAATGGATGCTATAAAATTGACCAAAGAAATGTTGAACGATGAAGTGCCGTTAATTGGTTTCGCTGGTTCGCCTTGGACTATTTTCTGTTACGCCGTTGAAGGAAAAGGTTCAAAAAGTTTCGATACTGCCAAAGGATTTTGTTTTTCAAATCCAGTTGCAGCACACGTATTATTGCAAAAAATCACCGATACCACTATTTTATATTTGAAAGAAAAAGTAAAAGCAGGCGTTGACGCCGTTCAGATTTTCGACTCTTGGGGTGGAATGCTTTCGCCAGTTGATTATCAAGAATTCTCCTGGAAATACATCAACCAAATCGTAGAAGCTTTGGCAGACGAGACCCACGTTATTGTTTTCGGAAAAGGATGTTGGTTTGCCTTGGGCGAAATGGGAAAAAGTAGAGCTTCGGCATTAGGTGTTGATTGGACGTGTTCGCCAAGAAACGCAAGATATTTATCGGGTGGAAACATCACTTTGCAAGGAAATTTTGATCCAAGTCGTTTGCTTTCGCCAATTCCTGTTATCAAGAAAATGGTTCACGAAATGATTGACGAATTTGGAAAAGACAAATATATTGCCAATTTAGGTCACGGTATTTTACCAAATATTCCTGTAGATCACGCCAAAGCATTTATTGATGCAGTGAAGGAGTACAAGCAGAAATAGAAATGAAAAATAAATTCTACCAATACATACAAAACCTTCAAGATCAAATCTGTGCAGGATTAGAAGCTTCTGACGGTGCAACTAAATTCCGTGAGGATATTTGGGAACGACCAGAAGGCGGAGGCGGACGAACAAGAGTGATTGAAAACGGAGCAGTTTTCGAAAAAGGTGGTGTCAATATTTCGGCAGTACACGGAAAATTGCCTGAAGCCATGCAGAAAATGTTTGGGGTTGGCGAAGCTGATTTTTTTGCTTGTGGATTGAGTTTAGTTTTGCATCCAAAAAACCCAATGGTGCCAACCGTTCACGCGAATTGGCGCTATTTCGAAATGTATGACGATAATGGAAACGTGATTCAGCAATGGTTTGGTGGTGGTCAAGATTTAACGCCTTATTATTTGTTTGATGAAGATGCAATACATTTTCATCAAACGTGTCAAACCGCTTGTGACAAACATAATCAAGATTTTTATCCAAAATATAAAAAACAATGCGACGACTATTTTTGGAATGCACATCGCAATGAAGCTCGAGGAATTGGAGGATTATTTTTCGATTATTGCAAAGCTACGGATACAATGTCAATGGAAAATTGGTTTAGTTTTGTATCTGAAGTTGGTAATAGTTTTCTGGAAGCGTATGTTCCAATTGTCGAAAAAAGAAAAAATTTACCCTATTCGGAAGCCAATAGAACTTGGCAAGAAATCCGTCGGGGTCGTTATGTCGAATTTAATTTGGTTCACGACAAAGGCACGTTATTTGGCTTAAAAACCAACGGAAGAATCGAAAGTATTTTGATGAGTTTGCCGCCACACGTTCAGTGGGTTTACGACCATCATCCGGAAAAAGGAAGTGAAGAAGAAAAATTAATTGAAGTATTAGAAAAACCAATAGATTGGGTTTTTTAATTATTTTTTATAGAAGTATAAAATGGTACTTGGAGATTTTAGAATAGTTACATTTTTGGTTTAAGAAAAGCTCCGTTGGAGCGCAATATTTATAGCAAATATTCAATAATTTTTAAAAGAGCACCAGCGGTGCGATATATTTATAATGGCAAATACCTATTCTCAATTATATGTCCAAATTGTTTTTGCTGTCAAAGGAAGACAAAATTTGATTTCCAACAAATGGAAAGACGAATTGTATAAATATATAACCGGGATTGTTGCAAACGAAAACCAAAAATTAATTGCCATTAACGGAATGCCTGACCATATTCATATTTTAATCGGAATAAAACCCAACAAAGCACTGTCAGATTTGGTAAGAGACATAAAAGCCAATTCTTCTCGATTCATCAATGAGAAAAGATGGATAAATGGTAAATTTGAATGGCAAAGTGGCTTTGGAGCATTCACATACAGTCATTCACATTTGGCAAATGTTATCAATTATATTCAACATCAAGAAGAACATCATCAAACAAAAACATTTAAAGAAGAGTACATCGGATTTTTAAAAGCATTTGAAATAGATTACAAAGACGAATATGTTTTTGAAGAATTAAAATAAATATGTCACCCCTACGGGGTTCAAAATAAATCGATTATTAGTTACTATAAATATTACGCTCCTATGGAGCTAAAAAAACTAAAATATATGTTCCCATTACAAAGAGGCCGAAGATTAAGAGTAAACGAATCTATCAGAAGTTTAGTTCGTGAAACTACATTAAGTCCAAGTGATTTTATGTTTCCAATGTTCATTGCAGAAGGAGAAAATGTAAAAGTTGAGATTCCATCCATGGTTGGAATTTTCCGTCGTTCGATAGATTTAACCGTCGAAGAAGTCAAAGAACTTTTCGCTTTAGGAATTCGTGCCGTAAATATTTACGTAAAAGTGGACGAATCTCTAAAAGACAATACTGGAAATGAAGCTTGGAATCCTGATGGATTAATGCAAAGAGCCATTAAAGCCATCAAAGCAGCTTGTCCAGAAATGATCGTTATGCCCGATGTGGCATTGGATCCGTATTCTATTTATGGTCACGACGGAATCATCGAAAACGGCGATATTGCCAACGATGCAACCAACGAAGCTTTGGTAAAAATGGCAGTTTCTCACGCACAAGCTGGAGCCGATTTTGTAGCGCCAAGCGATATGATGGACGGTCGTGTTTTGCGTTTGCGTCAAGGATTGGATGCTGCAGGATTTCAAAATGTCGGGATTATGAGTTATTCGGCTAAATATGCTTCGGCATTTTATGGTCCTTTCCGTGATGCTTTAGATAGTGCGCCTGTCGATAATGCTGATATTCCAAAAGACAAAAAAACCTATCAAATGGATTATGCCAACCGCCTTGAAGCCATCAAAGAAGCCTTAATGGATGTTGAGGAAGGTGCCGATATGGTGATGGTAAAACCCGGAATTGCGTATCTTGACATTGTTCGCGAAGTTAAAAATGCGGTGAATGTTCCCGTAACTGTTTTTCACGTTTCTGGCGAATATGCAATGATAAAAGCTGCTGCCGAGAGAGGTTGGCTCGATCACGACAAAATTATGATGGAACAATTAATGTGCATCAAAAGAGCAGGTGCAAGTTTAATTTCGACTTATTTTGCTAAGGAAGCAGCAATTATTTTAAATAAATAGCAATGAAAAAAGTAGCTTTATTAGTGTGTCTTATATTCGTTATTTCTTGTAAAAAAGAAAGCCAAGAAGCTTTTGGGCAGCCCAATCCAACCGAACTTTCTCAAACACCCGAGCAACTTGGAAAATCTATTTTTGAAGGAAAAGGCAATTGCGTAGCGTGTCATAAAATTAATGAAAAGCTAGTCGGCCCAAGCATTCTAGACATTGCAAAAATCTATAAAGCACAAAATGGTGATATCGTTTCCTTCCTAAAAGACGACGCAAAACCATTGGTCGACCCAACGCAATATGAAGTGATGAAAACTAATTTTGCACTTACAAAAGCAATGTCCGACGAAGAATTAAAAGGTTTGGAAGCTTATATGTATAGCGATTTTAAATAGTTTTTCTAATTATTTTACAACTTCAATTCGCACTTTAAACTTATTAGTTTGTATTGAATTCGCGCTATATTTCTATACTTTTATTTTTCAAATCCATCCGATTTTGTAGCCAAATTCACACTTAATCGATTTTTTTAAACACTTCGTCTAATTTTTTTCCCACAACATTTTTGTCGGTATATATTTACAAAACCATAGCATTAGTAGGTAAAGTTATTGGTAGATTTGGGGGGAAAGGCGAAAGTAAAATTTCGCCTTTTTTTTATAATAAAAGCAAGAAAAAAGCAATCAGATTTCATAATCCAAAAACCATTTTCTTGCTTCTTATGCTAATTCCCCCTTAGAGGGTTAGGGGGCCTATTTCTCTAAAGCGTATCTTCTTGAAACTTCAACCCAGTTAATCAAGTTGAAAAACGACTCAATATAATCGGGTCTTCTGTTTTGATAATGCAAATAATATGCGTGTTCCCAAACATCCATTCCTAAAATTGGAGTTCCGCCACAACCAACGCCCGGCATCAAAGTATTGTCCTGATTTGGAGTTCCACAAACGTCTAATTTTCCGCCTTTATGAACACAAAGCCAAGCCCAACCTGAACCAAATTGTGTAATTCCAGCCTTGCTAAACTTCGCTTTAAACTCTTCAAAAGTTCCAAATGCACTTTCAATAGCCGCTAATAAATCGCCCGTTGGAAGTCCACCGCCATTTGGCGACATTACTGTCCAATACAAGTTATGATTGAAAAAACCCCCGCCGTTATTACGAACTGCAGCGTTTTTCATATCAAGATTTATCAAGATATTCTCAATCGTTTTCCCTTCCATATCCGTTCCAGCAACCGCTGCATTCAAATTGGTTGTGTACGCATTATGATGTTTCGTGTGGTGAATTTCCATCGTGCGAGCATCAATATGTGGTTCCAAAGCGTCATACGCATAAGGTAATTGTGGTAATTCAAATGCCATACTATAGTAGTTTATGATTTATAAATATTTTATTCAAAATTAATCAATTAACTTTGAAAATGGAAATTCTATTTCGTTATATTTCCATCAAATAAATCTATAGTGAAATTGTCATTACAAGGAACGTGGTAAACAAAGTTCACTGAACACATATGAAAATATAAAATAAGTGAAGTAATCAGGAGCTATTTCCTGCTGTCATTCCTATCCACGCTAAAAAGCGTGGGATTTTCCCTTCCATCAGGGCTAGGGTTTTCGGTAAATAGAACATTTATATTTTATAATTTCGTTTTCGTATTCAAGAACATTTAAAAATAAATTAAGCCCAACAAAATTAAATAATATGAAATTAATAATAGCATTAATAACTTTTCTTTTTTCATTGACTTCAACCTCACAAGTTGAGTTTAAATACAAATTAAGCAAGCCTTATTGTATTTTAAATTTTATGGAAACCGCAATAGGCAATCACGGAACTTCAAAAACTTTAAAAGTTTTCATTGACGATAAATTGCAAAACAACAATGAATTTAAAAATATTTGTGCAGAATTTAGAAAAATAAACCTTGAATATAATTTTAAGAGAAGCGAATTCCCAGTAAGGCGAAGTCAAAATAATTCCACATTTGATTTAATTTCAATGCAAGCTGTAAACGCAAATAGTTTAGAAGAATTTAGAGAAAAATGTCTTGGATTAATCCCAATTAGTAGCAATCAAAAGTTATTTGAAGTTCTTTCAAAAGCAGAAATAATTTACGATAAAATAATTTGGAATGAATATAAAAACAAAGCTCAAAAACAATTAAAAGCGCTCTCAAAGTATAAAACCATCAATGCTGAAATTTTCAATAAATTCAATTTATTTTACAATTCAACTTGGACAAAAGATATTCCATTTCAAGTTGCAATTTATCCAATTCCTGGTCGAAAAGGTGTAACTTCTGCCACGCCACATATAAATAGTTTATGCATTGGCGTGCTTACAGAAGGAACAAATAATAATTCCCTAAATGGAGTTATTATTCACGAAATGTGTCACATTTTATATGGTGAGCAATCGGTAGATTTCCAACAGGAATTAAATAGTGCTTTCGATAAAAATAAATCCCCATTTTCTAGTTTTGCCTATTCTTATATTAATGAAGCTTTAGCAACAGCACTAGGAAACGGCTGGTCCTATAAAAAAATGAATGGCAAAATAGATGAGACGGAATGGTATAATGACACAATAATTAATGATTTTGCTAAAACACTTTATCCTTTAGTTAATGATTATTTAGAGCAAAATAAAGTCATCGATGCAAAATTCATTGATGAAGCGATAATTAGTTTTGGAACTAAATTCCCAAACGCAATATATGAATATTCAAATTTATTGAATTCAATAATTTTTTATTCTGATGATATTGAAGAAAATGAAGCTGTAAATATAATCGGCAATTATTTTAATATTTCCAGCCTAAACATTTCATCACCAATTCTTCACCCATTTAGTTTAGAATCAATGCAAGACAGTACTTTAACACAATTATTTGTTATTGATTCAAATCAAAATGAAACAATTATAAAATTAATTGACGTTTTTCCTGAAATAAAAAGCTTCAAATTTGACAAAATCCCAATAAATTTAAGCTTTATTGATGCTAAAGGGCGTGCGGTTATTATTTTAATTTTAAACAATAAACAAGAGCTAAATTCAGAATTAGAAAAAATGAAAAATAAAAAGCTATTTGACGCTTCAAATCCACTTCAAAATTAATATTAAATCAGAAATCTAAATGCAAAGACCATCATTCTCAATATACGACGCATCGGCAGGTTCAGGAAAAACATACGCCTTGGTCAAAGAATACCTAAAAATTATTTTGGCCGCCAAGAAAAATGATGCCTATAGAAACATCCTCGCCATAACGTTTACTAACAAAGCGGTTCACGAAATGAAAAGCCGAATTGTAGGCAGTTTATCCGAATTTGCAAAAGACACACCCAACCCAAAAGCCACTGATTTAATGCTCGATTTGTCTCGTGACATCCAACTTTCTGTTTCAGAAATCCAAACCAAATCCAAGCAAATTATAAAGCATATTATTCACAATTATGCTGCTTTTGATATTTCTACAATCGATAAATTTACGCACAAAGTGATTCGTGCTTTTGCCCACGATTTAAATTTGCCAATGACTTTTGAAGTGACATTGGACACAGAAAACCTATTAACAGAAGCCGTTGATGCCATAATTGCGCAAGCTGGCGAAGATGATATTCTAACGAATTTGCTCGTCGATTTTACAATGCAAAAAACCGACGACGATAAAAGTTGGGACATTTCACGAGAAATTTTAGAAACGGGGCGTTTGCTTCTAAATGAAAATAATCGGGAAGAAGTATCTCATTTTCAAGACAAATCCATCACGGAATTTGTAGAAATAAAAAGCAAAGTTGCCGAAGCTTGCAAAATTTTAGAAAATGAAAACGCAGCATTTGCCGAAAGTGCTTTGTTGTTAATCGAGAAAAATGGAATTGATTTGAAATCCTTTTCAAGAGGAACTTTTCCAAATCATCTTCAAAGTATAGCAGATGGAAAATTCAACCCTAAAAACAAAATGTTTCGTGAATTTGAGGATATTTCTATCAATAAAACCGCAAAAGATGGGGCAATTATCGAAAATATAATTCCAGAATTATTGCAAATTCTAGATACGGTTTACAAGCATTTTGAAAAACGAGATTTCTACAATGCCTTTCTAAAAAATATTACGCCACTTTCATTATTAAATACGGTTAGCAACGAATTGGCAAAAATTCAGAAAGAACAAAACGTACTTTCCATCGCCGAATTTAACGCTATTATTTACCGAGAAATTCAAAACCAACCCGCACCATTTATTTATGAACGTTTGGGCGAGCGCTACCGACATTTTTTCATCGATGAATTTCAAGATACTTCCGAAATGCAATGGCAGAATTTAATTCCGCTAATTGACAACGCAACATCAAGCGAATTTGAAGGCGAAAAAGGAACTTTGATGATTGTGGGCGATCCAAAACAATCCATTTACAGATGGCGTGGCGGAAAAGCAGAGCAATTTATCGAGTTGAGCAAAACCCATAATCCGTTTAATAATCCGCAAAAGGAATTGTTTCATTTGGATAAAAATTACAGAAGTTATTCAGAAGTAATTGATTTTAACAACAAACTATTTTACTTTTTGTCTTCTGAATTTATCAATTTAGATTACCAAGATTTATACGAAAATCACAGTCATCAGAAAGAAAACAGCAAGCTGGGCGGTTATGTAAATATTTCATTTATTCCAAAAGCTGAAAAATCAGAAGATCCCGACGGTTCGGGAGAAGACGCTTTGGATAAAAACGAATTGTATTTATTGGCAACCTTAAACACAATTGAAAAAGTCAAAAAACAAGGATTCGACTATCAAGAAATCGTGATTCTAACTCGAAAAAGAAGTCAGGGAATTGCCATTGCAAATTATTTGACAGAACAAAATATTCCGCTTTTATCTTCAGAAACCTTGATGATTCAGAACTCTTCGGACGTTCAAATGATTATCAATGTTTTAAAATATTTAAAGAATAGCGCCGATATTGAAGCCAAATCTTATTTCTTGCTTTACATTGCAAATCACGTTCAAAATGAACTTCCAGTTCACGATTTTATCGCCAAAGGAAAAGAAAAAACGCAGGAAGAAGAATTTGAAAAATGGCTTTCAGAATTTGATATTTCACTTTCGTTTCAAGACATTAGAAAAAAATCTTTGTATGAAGCGGTAGAAATTATAGTGAGTAAATTCCTGTCCCCAACCCTTTCAGGGAACTCATATATACAATACTTCATCGACATCGTTTTAGAGCGTGATGTGAGAAACCAAGCTGGAATCGCCGACTTTTTGAATTATTGGGAGAAAAACGGAGAGAAATTCAGTATTCCATCGCCTGAAGGAAAAAATGCAGTTCGGATTATGACCATTCATAAATCGAAAGGATTAGAATTTCCAGTTGTAATTATGCCGTTTGCCGATGAAGATTATGTGCGAAAACCAAAAGATAAATTGTGGCTTGATGCCGAAAAAGAAACCTTTGGATTGCCAAAAGTTTTAATCGATAATAGTAGCGCAGTAGAAAATTATGGTGAAGAAGCAGCGTTGGTTTACAATCAAAAAAAGCAAGAAGAATTGCTGGATAATATCAATGTTTTATATGTGGCATTAACGCGTGCGGAAGAACAATTGTATATCATTTCTCAATTTTTAGAACCTAATAAAGAAGGTGAATATCCATACAATACCGCTTCGTTTTTCATTAAATATTTGATTGGAATTGGCGTTTATGAACCAAGTATAATGGAATATGAATTTGGAAATTCGGAGAAATTATCGGAGAAAATCATTGAGAAAAATCAAGTTAAAACCATTCCGTTAATTAGCGAAATTCTAAATCCCAAAAGCATTAAAATTGCACAACGCGAAGCTTTAATGTGGGGAACACATCAGCAAGAAGCCATTGAATATGGGAATGTAATTCACGAAATTTTGTCTTTTGTAAAAACTAAATCCGACGTGGATTTGGCAATTATGAAAGCTTTGGAAAATGGGTTAATTACATTCATTCAAAAAGAAGCAGTTTATAAAAGTATTCAAGAAATTGTAAATCATTCGGAGTTAGAAAACTATTTCGCCGATGGAAATGAAATCTTAAATGAGCAAACGATAATCCAAAAAGAAGGAAAAACCATCAAACCCGACCGAATGGTTTTGGCAAAAAACAACGAGGTCTTTTTATTGGATTATAAAACAGGAAATCACAATCCAAAATACCAAATGCAATTAGAAAATTATCAAAATGCAATTGAAAAAATGGGTTTCAAAGTAACAAAAAAAGCACTTATATATATAGGAGAAGAAATTAAGGTTGTAAATTTAGCCCCCTAACCCCCAAAGGGGGAATTTAAAGTGCTAAATTTGTAAAATAATAAAAAACTAACTTGCTCAATTCCCATTTCGGGTTTCGGGTTTAACTTTATAATATGTACGGAAAAATTCAACAATTCCTTCAATCGGAGCTTCAAACTATCGAAGACAATGGAATATTTAAAAAAGAAAGAAATATAACATCGCCACAAGGAGCTGAAATTACAGTTAATGGCGTAACGGTTTTAAATTTTTGTTCTAATAATTATTTAGGACTTTCTTCTCATCCAGAAGTTATTCAGGCAGCAAAAGACGCATTGGATTCACACGGTTTTGGAATGTCATCTGTTCGTTTTATCTGTGGAACTCAAGATATTCATAAAACATTGGAAAGAAAAATTTCTGAATTTTATGGAACAGAAGACACCATTTTATATGCTGCGGCATTTGATGCAAATGGCGGGGTTTTCGAGCCTTTATTAGGAGAACAAGATTGTATAATTTCAGATAGTTTGAATCACGCGTCCATTATTGACGGAGTTCGTTTGTGTAAAGCCGCCCGATATCGCTATGAGAATAGTAATATGGAAGATTTGGAACAACAATTAATAAAAGCAACAGAGGCTGGAACTCGTTTCAAATTAATTGTTACAGATGGCGTTTTCTCTATGGATGGCTTAGTTGCGCCTTTGGATAAAATCTGTGATTTGGCAGATAAATACGATGCTATGGTTATGGTTGACGAATGTCACGCAGCAGGATTTATTGGTGCTACAGGCAAAGGAACCCTTGAGGCAAAAGGTGTAATGGGTCGTGTTGACATAATCACGGGAACGTTAGGAAAAGCTTTAGGCGGTGCAATGGGCGGATATACCTCAGCCAAAAAAGAAATTATTGAAATATTAAGACAGCGTTCTCGTCCTTATTTATTTTCAAATTCATTGGCACCAGCAATTGTAGGAGCGTCAATAAAAGTTTTTGAATTATTAGAAAAGGATACTTCGTTAAGAGATATATTAGAAGAAAACACCAATTATTTCAAAGCAGGTATGAAAAAAGCTGGGTTTGATATAATTGATGGAGATTCGGCAATTGTTCCGGTGATGCTTTACGATGCAAAATTAGCTCAAAATATGGCAAATGAATTGCTTAAAAAAGGAATTTATGTGATAGGATTCTTCTTTCCAGTCGTTCCAAAGGAAAAAGCGAGGATTAGAGTGCAATTATCAGCAGCACATACAAAAGCACATTTAGATAAGGCAATAGCTGCTTTTACAGTAGTTGGCAAAGAATTAAAGGTTATTATTTAAAGTCAAAAAGAGCATTTAAACAGATTTTTTATAATTCCTTTTGTAGTTAAATAATTACACATTACTTTTGTGCGAATTAATATTATAATTTAAAAATAATAAATATGAAACATCTTAACAAATTAATTATTGTTATATGTCTTTTCGTGGGTTTAGCATCTCAAGCGCAAGACAGTAACAATCCTTGGGCAATTTCATTTGGAGCTAACGCAGTTGACACAAGAGTAAGTGCAGCTTCAAATATTTCAGATCAATTTTCTCAGTATTTCAACAAGAAAGACAATTGGAATGTTCTTCCTTCTTTTTCGTATTTAAACATCTCAAAAAATGTTGGAGATAATTTCTCTTTCGGAGTTTCTGGTTCCGTAAATAAAATTTCTAAATTTGTGAACCCACAAGATGGAATGGGTGTTTACAATGTTACTAACCCTGGAGATTTAAGTTATTATTCTGTTGATGGTATTGTAAAATACAGCTTTATGAGTTTAATTAGTTCTAAAACTATTGAGCCATCAGCACACATTGGTGGAGGTTATACTTTCGTTGGAGATGTTAGTGCTGGTACAATTAATGGTGGACTTGGTTTGACATTCTGGATGTCTGAGCAAGTAGGGATTTCTTTACAATCTTCTTACAAGCACTCATTTGATGATGTAAGAGACCCAAGCGTTTCTATCGTTTCTCACATGCAACATTTTGCAGGACTTACCTTCAAATTTGGTGGAAAAGATACTGATGGTGATGGAATTTACGATAGAGAAGATGCTTGTCCTGAAGTTGCAGGTTTAGTTCAATTCAAAGGTTGTCCTGATACTGATGGAGACGGAATTGTTGATGCAAGCGATGCTTGTCCAGATGTTGCTGGTTCAGTAGCTATGAATGGATGTCCTGACACTGACGGAGATGGAATTGCTGATAAAGACGATGCTTGTCCTGAGGTTGCTGGATTAAAAGCATTCAAAGGTTGTCCAGATACAGATGGAGATGGAACAACTGATAAAGATGACAAATGTCCTACAGTTAAAGGACCTAAAGAAAATGCAGGTTGCCCTTGGCCAGATACAGATGGAGATTCAGTTTTAGATAAAGATGACAAATGTCCAACTGTAAAAGGAACTGTAGCAAACAACGGTTGTCCTGAAGTTTCAGAAGAAGCAATTAATACTTTGAATGGATATGCTAAAACTATCTTATTCAACTCAGGTAAATTTTCGTTCCAAAAACAAACTTTACCGGTTTTAGTTTCTATTGCAGCTATTTTAAAAGAAAATCCTTTAGCTAAATTTTACATAACAGGTCATACTGATAATATTGGAAAATCAGATTTCAATTTGAAATTATCTAAAGAAAGAGCAGCAGCTGTTAAAAATTATTTAATTACTAATGGAGTAACAGCAGATCGATTATCTTCTGATGGATTTGGAGATTCTCAACCAATTGATGACAATAAAACTTCTAAAGGAAGAGCAAACAATAGAAGAGTTGAAGTAAAATACGTGAAATAATTTACTTCAAAAATAGTTTCTAAAACGCCTCGATTTATCGGGGCGTTTTTTTATATTTATAAAATGATAAATCCTACTTTTTTAGATAAAATTGCGAAAGTCCTAATTGCTGATTATTCAGATAATCTTACAAATACAATTGTGGTTTTGCCTAATAAACGCGCCAAAATATTTTTAATTGAAGCCCTGAAAAAGCAAGTTCAAAACAATATTCTTTCTCCAGAGATTATTAGTATTGAAGATTTTATTCAAGACATTTCTGGAATTAGAACAATTGACCCAATTGAGTTAGTCTTTGAATTCTATGAAGTATATCTTTCGATAACGGATGTTAAAAACCAACAATCATTTGAACTTTTTGCCAATTGGGCGAAAATGCTATTGCAAGATTTCAATGAAATTGACCGTTATTTATTAGACCCAAATCATGTGCTTTCGTATTTAAAAGATATTGAAGACATTAAGAAATGGGGAATTGAAGTTGAAAATAAAACCAAGTTACTTGAGAATTATATCGATTTTTGGAAATTATTACCTCATTATTACCAAACACTTTATGCCCATTTACTGAAAAACGGAATTGGGTATCAAGGATTAATTTATCGGGAGGCGGTTAATAATCTGAATTCTTTTTCTAAAGTTGTAACTGATAAAAAATATTTTTTTGCTGGTTTTAATGCCTTAAATGCTGCCGAAGAAAAAATAGTACAACATTTGATTGCTGCGGATCAAGCTAAAATATATTGGGATATTGATCAAACTTTTTTAAATGATTCCTATCACGATGCAGGATTATTTGTGAGAAGGTTCAAGGAAAGTTGGAAACATTATAAGTCAAATCCTTTTGAATGGATTGTAAACGATTTTTCGGAACCAAAAATAATTCAGGTCATTGGTACGCCAAAAACTATTGGTCAAGCCAAAATCACAGGAAGTATTATCGAAAAAATAATTGAAGATAACCCATCTGCAACTCTTGACAAAGTAGCGGTTGTTTTGGGAGATGAAAATATGCTTGTTCCACTTTTATATTCGCTTCCAGCAACTGTTGGTGCACTGAATATTACGATGGGATATTCAAGCAAGAACAATCCTGCACAAATTTTAATTGCAAAATTGTTCAAAATGCAAACCAATGCTTTGTCGAGAAATGCGAAGAATTATGTGTTTTATTACAAAGATGTTTTGGATATTTTGACGCATCCTTTGGTGGAGCCTTATTCCAAAACAAGTGCTTTGGTGAATACGATAAATCAATACAATTATACTTTTATTACGCATCAAAAATTGATGGATTTGAATCCAAATCCAAGTGATTTATTTGTTTTGTTATTTGGAAAATGGGAAGAAGGTTCATTGAAAGTTTTAGCGTCATTATCACAATTATTGCAAACTATAAAAGCCAATTTGAGTAATGATAGCGAAGATGAGAAAATTACAAAAGCATTTGTTTTTTCGATTTTTAAAGTAATTAATAAGTTAATAAATTACTATTCCAAACACAACCATATTGATAAAATCGATACGCTTCACGCAATTTACAAACAAGTAATTGATTTAGCTGAGGTTTCTTTTGAGGGAGAACCTTTGAATGGTTTGCAAATTATGGGCGTTTTAGAAAGTCGGGTTTTAGATTTCGAAACCGTAATTATCACTTCAATGAATGAAGGAAAATTACCTGCGGGAAAATCGCAAAATTCGTTTATTCCTTATGATGTAAAACGAGAATTGGGATTGCCTACTTTCAAAGAAAAAGACGCTATTTATACCTATCATTTTTATCATTTGTTGCAACGGGCAAAAAACATTTACTTGCTATATAATACTGAAAGTGAAGGTTTAGATGCAGGTGAAAAAAGCCGATTCATCACGCAATTAGAAGTCGAAAAACAAGACAAACATATTCTTACGCACGAAATTTACAATGCTGTTCTTCCTGATAAAGCCTATCAACCAATGGTAATTCCAAAGTCGGAATTGGTGATGGAACGCTTGAAAGAAATTGCAGTAAATGGTTTCTCGCCATCTGCATTAACAAGTTATATTCGGAATCCAATTCAGTTTTATTTTCAAAAGATTTTGAGAATTAAAGAAGTCGAAGAAGTTGAAGAAAACATTGCTCTTAATACGTTGGGAACCATAATTCATGAAACATTGAAGGCGTTATACGAGCCATTTATCGGTAAATTCATTTCGGAAACGGATATTTTAAACTGCTTTAAGCTAATTGATTCTGAAGTTTTAAAACAATTTAAAGTGGTTTATAAAGAGGGTGAAATCAAAAAAGGGAGAAATCTTTTGGCTTTTGAAGTCGCCAAGCGGAATGTTTTTAATTTCTTGAAAGTCGAATTAGAATGCGTTAAAAACGGAGATGCTATTAAAATTTTAGCGTTAGAAAAAACATACGAGGAAACTCTAATTCATTCTGATTTGCCTTTCCCAGTTTTGATAAAAGGAAACGTTGACCGTATTGAAGAGCGCAACGGAATTATTAGAATTATTGATTATAAAACAGGAAAAGTCGAAAAAGGAAATGTTAGTTTGTCAACTTGGAACGGACTTACTGATGATATAAAAAACGATAAAATAATTCAGGTTTTGGCCTACGCTTTTATGTATGAAAAATTAGCTTTAGATCAACCGATAGAAGCGGGAATTATTTCTTTCAAGAACTTAAAAGCTGGTTTTATGCCTTTTAACTTTAAAGTTGGAAAAGAGGTAAATACAATAATTAATAAAGAAACCTTGAAGGATTATTTAGATCAAATTGTGGTTTTATTACGGGAGATATTGGATGAGAATATTCCGTTTGAAGAGAAAGTTTAGTTTTTTTCACCACAAAAGGTTTCTTTTGCTATTAAATTTAAATTCCTCTAAGAAACCCCAACAAAGTTTTTTCCAATTCCTCTTTATTTTCAATGTGACTCATGTGTCCGTCAGGGAAAGTTATTAATTCCGTGTTGGTTTTTTCAATTTGGGATAAATTGTCTTTGTAAATTAAAACACCATCTTTTTTTCCGAGAATCAGCAACTTTGGAAATTCACTTTCGTGTAAAATAAATTCTCGGTCTTTCCTCATTTTCATTCCTTCGAGTGAAGCTACAATTCCCTGTAAAGGCGTTTTTAAAGCTTCTAATTTTACGTTTTCAATTTCATTTTCAAGACGTTCTCGATTGTTTTCACTGAATAAATTGGCAATCGACAACCGAACAAAATTAACATAATTCTGTTTTACCGCTTTGATGGCACGATCCCGATTGTGTTTTCGCTCGGTGCTATCTTCCTTGGATGTTGAGTTCAAAAGCACCAATCCTTTGATAGTTTCAGGATATAATTCGGCGAAAGCCAAAGCCACATAACCGCCCATTGAATGCCCAACTAAAATTGCTTTCCGAATCCGTAATTGCGATAAAACGGCTTTTACAATTTCTGCATTTTTTTTCATTGAATGAATGTATCCAAGACATTCGGTTGCCCCGTGTCCTAATAAATCAATGGTAATTACTCGGTTTTTATGTGACAATACTGATACCAAATCCTTCCACATTGTTTGGTTTTCCAAAAAACCGTGAAGTAGAACCACAGCAGTTCCCTTCCCCGTATCGGAATAAGAAATTGTTGTGTTTTTGTAGTCGATTTGTTTCATGGGTATAAATTAGAGCAAAAATAAGGCTAAAATTTTTAAACCATATAAGGAATTTAAGTTCATATAAGAAAAACTTAAATATACTTAATTGCAAAAAAGTATTTTGAAAAATTTCATTATTGATTTGGATATTTTAAACCATATAAGGCATTTAAGTTAATGTAAGAATAACTTAAATGAACTTAAATGCCTTATATGGTAAAACAAAAACGGTTTACATTTCTGCAAACCGTCTATCCTCTATTCGTCTATATTCTTTTATCTAAATTAAGAATTCATAATCGTTTCAATTTCTTCCACTTCAATTGGAATATTTAGCATCAAGTTGAACGGTTCGCCAGTTTCCTGAACGACCACATTATCTTCCAATCGGATTCCGAAACCTTCCGCTGGAATGTAGATTCCTGGTTCAACAGTAAAAACCATATTGGCTTTCATTGGCTCGGTCAAAATGCCATAATCGTGCGTGTCTAATCCCATGTGGTGCGAAGTTCCGTGCATGAAATATTTTTTATAGGCTGGCCATTCTGGGTTTTCATTTTGTACATCAGCTTTGTCAATTAATCCCAAACCAAGTAATTCTGAAGTCATTATTTTTCCAACTTCTAAATGATATTGTTTCCAAAGTGTTCCTGGTGTAAGCATTTTTGTAGCTTCATCTTTCACTTTCAAAACCGAATTGTAAACTGCTTTTTGTCTTTCTGAAAAACGTCCCGAAACTGGAATCATTCGCGTCATATCACTGGAATAATTAGCATATTCGGCTGCAACGTCAAGCAAAATCAAATCGCCTGCTTTACACGCTTGGTTGTTTTCGATATAATGCAAAACATTGGCATTGTTTCCAGACGCAATTATCGGTGTATATGCGAAACCTTTGGAACGATTTCTAATGAATTCGTGAATAAATTCGGCTTCAATTTCATATTCTGTGACATCTGGTTTTACAAACGACAACACTCTTCGGAATCCTTTTTCGGTAATTGTACACGCATTTTGGATTAAATCCAATTCTTCACTTTCTTTTACAGAACGGATACGTTGCAAAATCGGATTGCTTTTTGCGACAGCGTGCGCTGGATATTTCTCTTTCCACCATTTTACAAAACGAGCTTCTCGAGTTTCTGTTTCCACAGAGGCGCGATAATGCTCATTAGTGTTGATGTAAATCGTCTCAGAATGTGTCATCATTTCGAATAAAATCTTCTCGAAATCTTGCAACCAATACACTGTTTTTATTCCTGAAACTTCAAAGGCACGTTCTTTAGAAAGTTTTTCGCCTTCCCAAATCGCAATGTGTTCGTTGGTTTCTTTTAGAAATAAAATCTCTCGTTGGTGCTCGTAAGGTGCATCAGGAAATAGCAACAAAATGCTTTCTTCTTGATCTACGCCAGACAAGTAAAAAATGTCGCGGTGTTGTGAAAATGGCAATGTACTATCTGCAGAAACTGGATAAATATCGTTGGAATTGAAAATCGCAACGCTATTCGGCTTCATTTGTGCCGAGAACTTTGCGCGATTTTTTATAAATAAATTACTGTCAATTTGATGGTATTTCATAATGCATAAAAATTAGACTACAAATCTAATCAATCCATTTGTAATATCGAGCACCAATTAAGTTCGGATTTTCATTTTCTATTTTGTCCAATATCCACTCGCTTTTTGGAGATTGAATACTTTGTTTTTGTTCTTTTTTATGCAATTTTTCGTAAGATTCAAATCCAATTTCAAAACTATTTTCTAATGTTTCAAACAGATTTATATTGGCTAAAGCCGCTGCCCAATTGGGTTGAATTGTACCTTCAAAAACTTTAGATTTAGAACCACTTCCATACGCTAGAAACCCAAATTTCTCATTGGAAACATCAGTTTTAGTATCGTAAAAATGAGCTAATGTTGACAAGAATCCCATAAATATAGAACCCGTGTATAAATTTCCGATTAAGGAAGATGCGATTTCTGCAGGCTGCAATTTTTCGGTTACAAAGTTGCGATATTCCTCGGATTTACTAATTTCTTTGAGCTTATTTTGATATTCTGATGCGTCTTCGTTTCCTGAAATAATTTGATTTTCGTGATCCAAAGCATAAATTTCAGATAACATTCTACGCCCTTGAAAGGAATACGGCAAGTGCATAATTATGCTTTTCCAAGAGTTATAAACAGAATTTGACGAATTGGTAATTTTCTTGAATGAAAAATAAGCACTTCTCGTTCTATCCATATAACATTGATTGGAATATTGACCGTCAAAAACGGGTTGGTCTTTGTGAATTTCAATTTCAGCTTCTAAATTATCAAACCAATTTTCATTGTTTGAATTCCCAGTAATTGCTTCTTTTGAAAGGGTTCGATAGGGTTTAAAAAAGTCAAAAACACCTTTTGTACTGGTTGCCCAATTGGTATCAAAAGCTATAATTTGAGGATTTTCAGTAATCAACATAGCGATTGCACCAGCACCTTGCGTATATTCGCCAGTAGAATTTAGATCGTATTTTGCAATATCCATAGTTACCACAATTGCTTTTTTTGTTGGATTCAATCGCACAAAATCGATGCAGTTTTGCATTGCATCAACACCGCCAATACAAGCAAATGTAAAATCGACAACATCACATTCCGACAAAGTATTTTCGCCAAATTTTTGTTCCATCAAAGCAACTAAATAGGAAGCGATTGGTTTTGAGCTGTCGATTGCACTTTCCGTTCCAACATATATCCGGGCAATATCCTCTAAATTCACATTTGAATTTAGGATTAATTTTGTCAAAGCATTGGCACCAAAAACAACGGTATCTTGATGTGCATCTGGCAATGTCATTTTTAGCAAACCCAAACCTTTTTCTAATTTTTCAGGTTCTATATTTCTGGCTTTCGCCAAAGTATTTATTGGTAAATGTATTTTTGCAACATCAAATGCGATAGCGTCAATTCCGAATTTCATTTTCAATTTTTTTTGTAAAATTACAAAGATGAAAGCGATGTCATAGTGTATTTAAGCCCTAAAAATAGGAAGTTATATCATTTTTACGATATTAAAAATAATCGGTAAGTTCTACTATGAATTTAATAATTTTATATTGAAACAAGCGTTTATTTAGTTAATTTAGCAGAGAATTTAATTTAACAAATGTTCTTTTATGAAAACAATATTTTTGGTTTTTTCGATGGGTTTTTTTGTAGTTTCAAATGCTCAAAACAAACAATCGTATCAGATTTTTAATCAAAATGGCAAGAAAGTTTGTTATAAAAAAATAATAAACAGTTCCCAAAAATCAGATGTGCTTTTGTTTGGAGAATACCACGATAATTCGGTTGCTCATTGGCTTGAATTAGAAATCACAAAAGATTTAAGCGAAAAAAGAAACTTAGTTTTAGGAGCAGAAATAATGGAAGCCGACAATCAAAAACAAGTTAATCAATATTTGAAAGCCGAAATTAATCAGAAAAAGTTAGACAGCACTGCCAGACTTTGGCCTAATTACAAAACAGATTACAAACCATTAGTTGATTTTGCAAAAGATTTAAAACTTTCTTTTGTTGCCACAAATATCCCACGAAGATTCGCAAGTTTAGTTTTCAAAAACGGATTTGAAGCTTTGGATAAATTGTCAGACGAGGAAAAAACGTGGATTGCGCCGTTGCCCATTTTATACGATGCAACATTGCCTGGATATGTAAAAATGGTTCAGGAAATGGGTGGTCACGGAGGTGAAAATCTTCCGAAAGCCCAAGCCGTGAAAGATGCAACGATGGCGTATTTCATAAATAAAAACCGAACCGAAAATTCTCTTTTCATTCATTATAACGGTTCGTATCACAGTGATAATTTTGAAGGGATTTATTGGTATTTGAAACAACAAAATCCAAATTTGAAAATAATTACTATTGCAACTGTTTCTCAAAAAGACATTTCAAAATTGGAAGCTGAAAACTACAAAAAAGCAACTTTCATAATTGTAATTGACGAAGATGTAACAAAAACATATTAATTGCATAAAATGAAATTTCGTTTTTTGTTGATTTTTCATTAATTCATTGAATAATTGTAAAAACTTTCAACAATAAATAAGCAATTGTCCAAAACACTTTAAAATCATTATAAATAACTACGAAAAGGTTGTAGTATGTTTCATTTATGATTATTTTTGTGACTTATTATATAAAAATTGTTTTTATTATGGCCAATTCTACAGTATTAAAGTCCTCGATTGCGAAGAAAGTTGCAAT
Organism: Flavobacterium neuenschwanderi (SeqCode); assembly: GCA_965234425.1. Taxonomy (GTDB): domain Bacteria; phylum Bacteroidota; class Bacteroidia; order Flavobacteriales; family Flavobacteriaceae; genus Flavobacterium; species Flavobacterium neuenschwanderi. Next base: position 38,075 of record OZ248386.1, read on the forward strand.
GGCACTTTCGGGACTTTTTTTGATTACATTTCTTACTTTGCATTTTGCTATCAACTTTACTTCGGTTTTGAGTGCGGATGCTTTCAATATTGCATCACATTTTATGGGTTATAATCCAATAATTCAATTTGTAATGCAGCCTGTTTTGGTAGCAGGTGTGATTTTTCATTTTGTAATGGGAATGGTTTTAGAATTAAAAAATCGTAGTTCAAGACCTATTGCTTATGCAAAATACAACGGAGCTGCAAATGCTTCTTGGGCATCAAGAAATATGATTGTTTCAGGATTGGTAGTTTTAGCGTTCATCGGATTACATTTTTATGACTTTTGGATTCACGAAATTGTTTATAAATATGTAGATGTAAATTCAATTGAGCCAACCAGATATTACGAAGAATTGAATCACAAATTTGCAAGTCCTATTCGTACTGGATTGTATTCTTTAGCATTTTTATTATTGTCATTGCACTTGTGGCACGGATTCAACTCATCGTTTCAATCGGTAGGGTTTAATAATAAATATTCTAAAGCACTTCATAAATTAGGTTATACGTTTGCAATCGTTGTTCCTTTTGGATTCATATTTATTGCATTATTTCATCATTTTAATCAAATTTAATTCAATTTATGAATTCAATAATTGAAAATAATAAGTCATCAATCGCAAAACTTTGTAAAGAGAATAAGGTTGATAAATTATATGCTTTCGGATCTGTATTAACTGATAATTTTAACGAAAACAGTGACATTGATTTCGTGGTTTCATTTAACAATCAGATTAAGTTATTGGATTATGCAGACAATTATTTTAATTTACTGTTTTCTTTCGAAGACTTGTTTAATAAAAAAATTGATTTAATTACTGAAAAATCGTTGAAAAACCCTTATTTTATTAAGGAAGTTAATGAAACGAAGCAATTAATATATGGAACATAAAACAGCCAAATATTTGTTTGACATATTTGAATCCATTCAATCCATTGAAGGTTATCTGGGAACCAATAGAGATTACAATGAATATTCCAAGAATAAACTCTTAAGAAGAGGAATTGAAAGAGAATTAGAAATTATTGGCGAAGCATTAAGTAGTTTGAAAAAATTGGACAATTCAATTGAAATCAGTTTTTACAAACAAATAATAGGATTAAGAAACCAGATTATTCACAGTTATGACAACATAGACGATGAAATAATTTGGGGAATTGTAATAAGGCATTTGCCAAAATTAAAAATAGAAATAGAAAATTTACTTAATAAATAAACACCAGTTTATGGCATTAGATTCAAAAATTCCAGAAGGTTCAATTTCGGACAAATGGACAAATTATAAAGATCATATCAATTTAGTAAACCCAGCAAACAAACGTAATTTAGATATTATTGTTGTTGGAACTGGACTTGCTGGAGGTTCTGCTGCGGCAACATTAGCAGAATTAGGATATAACGTAAAAGCATTTTGTTTTCAAGATTCACCACGTCGTGCACACTCAATTGCTGCTCAAGGTGGAATTAATGCGGCAAAAAATTATCAAGGCGATGGAGATTCAACCTTCCGTTTGTTTTATGATACTGTAAAAGGTGGCGATTACCGAGCGCGTGAAGCAAATGTGCATCGTTTGGCTGAAGTTTCTACTAATATTATCGACCAATGTGTGGCTCAAGGAGTTCCTTTTGCTCGTGAATATGGTGGATTATTAGACAATCGTTCTTTTGGTGGAACATTGGTTTCTCGTACTTTTTATGCAAAAGGACAAACAGGACAACAATTATTATTAGGGGCTTATTCGGCGATGAACCGTCAAATTGGTCGTGGAAAAATAAAAATGCACAACCGTCACGAAATGCTTGATTTAGTTATCGTTGATGGAAAAGCAAGAGGAATTATTGCACGTGATTTAGTATCTGGAAAAATCGAAAGACATTCTGCACACGCCGTTGTTATTGCTTCTGGAGGATACGGAAATGTATTTTTCCTTTCTACAAATGCAATGGGAAGTAACGTAACTGCCGCTTGGAAAATTCACAAAAGAGGCGCGTATTTCGCAAATCCTTGTTACACACAAATTCACCCAACTTGTATTCCAGTTTCTGGAGATCATCAAGCAAAACTGACATTAATGTCGGAATCATTGCGTAATGACGGACGAATTTGGGTTCCTGGAAAATTAGAAGATGCAAAAGCAATTCGTGAAGGAAAATTAAAACCAACACAAATCGCTGAAGCGGATAGAGATTATTTTTTAGAAAGACGCTACCCCGCTTTTGGAAATTTAGTGCCTCGTGATATTGCTTCTCGTGCTGCTAAAGAAAGATGTGATGCCGGTTTTGGAGTTAATAAAACTGGAGAAGCGGTTTATTTAGATTTTGCTGCGGCAATTCAACGTTATGGTGTCGATCAAGCAAGATTAAAACATCAAGATGAAAATGATTTGACTTTAGTTACAAAATTAGGGACAGAAGTTGTTGCTAATAAATATGGTAACTTGTTTCAAATGTATGAGAAAATCGTTGATGAAAATCCGTATTCTACACCAATGATGATTTACCCTGCGGTTCACTATACAATGGGTGGAACTTGGGTTGATTATAACTTACAAACTACAATTCCTGGTTGTTTCTCAATTGGAGAATCAAACTTTTCTGACCACGGAGCAAACAGATTGGGAGCTTCTGCATTAATGCAAGGTTTGGCTGATGGCTATTTCGTTTTGCCTTATACAATTGGCGATTATTTAGCACCAGATATTAAATTGGGAACTATTTCTACAGATTTACCAGAATTTGAAGCTGCAGAAAAAAATGTTCTTGCTCAAATAGATCAATTAATGAATAACGGCGGTTCTAAACCTGCAGATTATTTCCATAAGAAATTAGGAAAAATTATGTGGGATAAAGTTGGAATGGCTCGAAATGAAAAAGGATTATTAGAAGCTCAAGCCGAAATTGCACAAATTAGAGCAGATTTCTACAAGGAAGTAAAAATTCCAGGTACTGCAAACAGTTTCAATCCAGAATTAGCAAAAGCACTTCGCGTTGCCGATTTCCTTGAATTAGGAGAATTATTTGCAAAAGATGCCTTACACAGAAACGAATCTTGTGGCGGTCACTTCCGTGAAGAGTTTCAAACACCTGATGGAGAAGCGCAACGTGACGATGAAAATTTTGCGTATGTAGCAGCTTGGGAATATAAAGGAAATCCAAGTGATGCCGTATTGCACAAAGAAGAATTGAAATTCGAAAACGTTAAATTAGTTCAAAGAAGTTATAAATAGAAAATAAGTTAAGAGTTAAAGGTTATGAGTTCATTAAAGTCATTTGAAGATTTAGAATGTTGGAAAGCTGCAAGAGAATTAAGAATCTTTGCTGCTCAAAATATAATTTCAAAATTTTCAATTGAAGAAAAATATGCTTTAACTAGTCAATTAAGAAGGTCTTCAAGATCTATAAGTGATAATATAGCCGAAGGTTATGGAAGATTTCACTACCAAGAAAATATTCAATTTTGTAGAATTGCAAGAGGTTCATTACATGAATCATTAAATCAAGTAATTACAGCACGAGATGAAAATTATATTGAAGAAGATTTATTACAACAATTTAGAGAACGGTTTGAAAGAACCAAAGCAATATTAAATGGGTATATTAATTATTTAGTTAAGACAAAAATGGAGTAACGGTTTTACTTTACTTCTAACATTTAACTCTTAACCTATAACACAAAAAAATATGAAATTAGCATTAAAAATATGGCGTCAAGAAAACGCTAAAGCTACTGGTAAAATGGTAGATTATACGGTTGATAATATCGAACCAGATATGTCATTTCTTGAAATGCTTGACATTTTAAACGATGAATTAATCGTAAAAGGAGACGACACTGTTGCGTTTGATCACGATTGTCGCGAAGGAATTTGCGGAATGTGTTCGTTGTATATCAACGGTGAAGCGCACGGTCCAGACCGATTGGTAACAACGTGTCAATTGCATATGCGTAAATTTAAAGACGGGGATACCATATATATTGAGCCTTTTAGAGCAAAAGCATTTCCAGTAATTAAGGATTTAGTTGTCGATAGAAGTGCGTTTGATAGAATCCAACAATCGGGAGGATTTGTATCTGTAAACACTTCAGGAAATACCATCGATGCCAATACAATTCCTATTCCAAAACACGATGCCGACAGGGCTTTTGATGCAGCAACTTGCATTGGTTGTGGCGCTTGTGTCGCGACTTGTAAAAACTCATCAGCAATGTTATTTGTATCTGCAAAAGTATCTCAATTTGCACTTTTACCTCAAGGGAAAGTTGAAGCAACCGACCGTGTAATGAATATGGTTGCACAAATGGATGCCGAAGGTTTCGGAAATTGCACCAATACAGGAGCTTGCGAAGTGGAATGTCCAAAAGGAATTTCACTAGATTATATTGCACAAATGAACAGAGAATATTTAGCAGCAAGCTTGAAAGGATAATTTTCATTGCAAGTCTCGAAGAAAACCAAACGCATTCATTAATTTGAATGCGTTTTTTTTATATTCCCATTAAAAATCCAATTAGGTTTTCTTTTTTATTTAATTCTAATTTTTTCCTTAGTCGGTATCTCGCCAATTCTACGCCACCGTTTGAAATATTCATAATTTCAGCAATTTCTTTGGTTGACATATTCATCAATAAATAAGTTGATAAATCCAATTCTCGAGGTGAAATAGTTGGATATTTATCTTTTAATCGCTTTAGGAAATCATAATGTACATTCTTGATGTGTTTCTCTAAATCTTTCCAACTTTTGTCCGTATTTACTTCTTTGACAATGCTTTTATTCAATTTTGTAAATTGGAATTTTGTTGATTCATCTAAAGATTCTACATTAATATCTTTTAATTTATGAATGATTCCGTTTAAGATTTTATTTTTCTTTACAACCTGCAAAGTATTGTTAACCAATTCTTTATCTTTTAGTAATATTTTAATTTGAAGCTTATCATTTTTTAAACGTTCGATTTCTTTTTCTAATTCAAATTGTTCTTCTCTAATTTTCGATTCCTTTTCTAAATAAAGACGTCGTTGTTCCACAGTTTCGTAATATTTGTTCTTACGTATTTTAATATTCACTCGTTGTCTTAGCACAAATACTGCAATTCCAAATAGAATTATATAAAAAAGGTAAACCAAAAAATGTCTGTACCAAGGTGGCGATACGGTAAAAGTCACATTTGATTCATCGGAAACAATTCCAAAACTGTTTCTAACCTTAACTTTCATAGAATAATCGCCTTCTCTTAAATTGGTGTATTCTTTCGTTGGTGAAATTGACCAAATACTCCATCGATCATCAAAACCATCTAATTTATAGGAATATACCACATTTTCAACATTCTCAAACGAAGGGGAAGAAAAGGTAAATTTAACTTGATTTGAGGAATATGGGATGTCGATTTTTTCAATGTTTCGTTTTCCGTTTGCAAAAACAAGAGTATCATTAGCAAACGAAAAATTTCGGATATAAGCAACCGGTTTTGAAGTGGAATTTTGTAATAAATCAGAATCATAATGAGCCAATCCATCTGTTAACCCAATAAAAATATTATTTGGACTTATGGTATTTACAGATTCATAATTAGAAACTAATTTTCCAGATAAATTAGAAAATGGGGCTGAAATATTTTTATATTTTCCGAAACCTTCATTCATTAATACGCCCATTGATTCTCCATAAAAATACCAAATATTACCATATTTATCTTCATTCAATGACTTTATAGCTGGAATATCTTTAAATAAAACACTCATTTTTTTGTCTTCAAAAAACAAATCCTGCTCTTTAGAATAGCTGTAAAATTGATTGTTTATTTGAAAAGATAGATGGTTTTTCAATTTCTGAACACTTCCAATTCCTTTAACATTGACAGATAGATTATTAAAGTTCCTTATAGATTTAAAGCCTGTTAAATCTTCCTTTAATTCAAGTTGAAATGCGATTTCGTCTTTCTTAAACCAAATAAATTGATTGTCTATTTCAAATTTATTTACTGATTTTCCATAGCCTTCAATTTTGTTTTTAAATTGCCATCCAGTATTGTTTTTTTTAAATAGTGAAAAACCATCATAACCAGAACCTATTAGATAATTTGGATTATTAGGTATTTGCTTGAATCCCCAAAATCCTTTATTATTTAGTATTTCAACACTTTGATTTGGTTTTATTAGCAAAGCACCTTTGTTGTGAGCACATAACAATTTATTGTCAATTACCTGAATATTCCAGGCTTGACCGGTTGTTCCTTCAACAAGTTTAAAGGAATCATCTTTAAAGGATGCGCCCCATTTGTGATAAAAAACCCCTTGATTTGTAGCTACATAAATAGTTTCATTATAAACTACGGAAGCATAAACGGTGCTAATTTCAAAACTATTTCCAAAGTAAGTGAAAGGGGAATTTTCGTTTACAAATGCAATTCCGTTATCTAATCCCAACCACAAATTATTTTTAGTGTCTATAAATGAAGTTAAAACCGTGTTGTTTTGAAGTCCGTTTCTTCTATTAATATGTTGAATAATTTGCCCCGCTTTATTGCAAATTATCACTCCATCCAAAACGGAATTAATTACAATAAAAGTATTATTTATGATTGTTCCGCCCAAGCAATTATTTTTTTTAATAAAATCATTTGCTTCAGTGTTCCAAGGCGCAATCGCATCATTTTCATATACATATATTCCTCTGTCGATAGTTGCAATAAGTGTTTTATTTTCTGTTATTGCAAACATTCCCCAAACCTCAGTTGTGTTAAGAATGTCCGTATTTGGTAATGGAAAAAGAGAACCGTTTCTAAATTCCATTAAACCTTTAGAAACATCTTGAAAATAAAGCTTTCCATTAGTGAAAAATGAAAATTGAAACTTTTTAGGAGCTTCTAAAACTTGAATTGAATTGTTTTTGTATAAGTACGCTTTTTCAAAAGTTTGAAAAACGACAACTTCTTTATAAATGTGAATTTTCCATACAAAATCAATGATTTTCGAGTCGTTTTTCTTTACCAATTTAGATAAAGAAAAATAAGTTAATTTCCCATTTATTCCTGATTTAAAATAACCAAATTCATTATATCCACCAACAAATATCCTCCCTGAATTATCTATTTTTAAACTTCTAATTGAAGCTGAATTTGGAATAGTAAACTTATGCCAAGAAGCGCCATCAAATTGAAAAAGGCCACTGTTATTTGCAGAATAAATAGACCCATTTGCGTCTTGGTCAATATTCCAATTTTGTGTTTCCCCTTTATATTCTGTTCGTTTGAAATTTCTAATTTCAGGTAATCCTACATCTTTAACTTGTCCAATTACAATTTGAATTGATAGTAATAAAAACCAAAACATTGTTTTATTTATTTTCATAATTATAATTTATAAAAGGCATTGTTTTTATTTATTAAACTTGATTCTTGCTAAAAAAGAGTGAGAAAATTTTAAAAAATTCTATGTTTCATAAATGTAGTGTTTGTTTTTCAATAAATGCATTTATTTTAATGATATAATTTATTTTAAATAATTGAATGTCAATAATTTAATTTTTTTATGATGTGTTTTTGTAATATTAATATTTTGAATTTGATGTGTTTTTGTAAGGTATTATAAATAAAAATATCAAAATTAATGACTTAATATTGTTTGAAATTATTAATTAATTAACACAAAAATTTAGAAATTATGAAATTAAAATTACATTATTTAATCGTTGCGATGTTGTTTAGCTGCTTTATTAAAGCTCAAACCGTATCCGTAAGTATCACTGGAACTGGAACTGGAGGTTGGAATCAACCAGGAGCTGTGGCGTTAACTTCTACAGATGGAGTTACTTATACTAAAACAAATTTTGAAATAGTTGGTGATGGGAACATGAAGTTTTCTGAAGCAGCTGATTGGGGAACAACTTATGGTTTTAACTCTGCAACTACTGCTTCAGGGTTTCCCGATGGTGTTGCTGGAGCAAATGCACCTGGTTTTAATAATAATATAGTTGGGACTTTAGGTTTTTGGTCAGTAACCTATAACATCGCAACTAAAGCTTATGCTTTTACACCAGGTATTAATCCCAATTCAATTATTAAAATTAATGGCGGGGGGTTAGCATCTGATGTACAAATGCAAACTGCGAACGGAACTGCATATTTCAAAAAAAGTGTTACTTTTTCAGGTGGTGATGCTAAATTTATTGAAGATGGAACGGCGAATCAATGGGGTGGCGCTTTCCCTGATGGACCTGTAATTTCAGGTCAATTAATACCTGTTCCTGCAGGTACATTTAACGCATATTTTGTTAAAAATACCCCTAGCGCTCCTGCAGAATATATTTTTGAACCAACTGTTGTAAGTATGATTGGTAATTTCGTTGGAAGTGGTTGGGGTACAGATATAGATTTAACAACTACCGACAATGTTAACTTTACAAAAACAGGTTGGGTTGCTACACCTCAAGGAACTGATATTGTAGTTCATTTAAAAATTAGAGACAATCACGACTGGACGTATCAGTTTGGCGTTCTAACAGCAAACACAGAAGCTTATTCAGGTACGTTAATAAATGTAAATGCACAAGATTTGACAATTGCTCCTGGTACTTATGATGTTGCATTTAATAGAAGTACAAGTGTTTATAGCTTTACTTTAATTGGAATCCCAAATCCTGTAATTAACATTTCAGGTTCTGCAATTGGAGCAACTGCTGTAAGATTAGGAACTACAGACGGAGAAGCTTATTCTAAGAAAAGTTTATCTTGCGTAGCAGGTAGTGCCAAATTCAACGAAGATACAACTACAAATCAATGGTCAAGTTCTAGTTTTCCATCCGGTTTTGGAACTCAAACGGGAAGTCTTATTCCTCTTACTGAAGCTGTATATAACGTAAACTTTACTAAAAGTACAGGAGCTTATAGTTTTGATCATATTGCTGTTTCACTTATTGGAGGTTTCAATAATTGGGGAGGTTCTGCAGATATTGATATGACTACAACTGATGGAATAAATTTTACCGTAACTGGGCAACTTCTTCCTGCAACTGCATTAAAATTTAGAGACAACCATGATTGGGCAATTTCTTTTGGATCAACTGAAGATCCTTCTGCTTTTCCAATAGGAACTGGTGGAGGTATAAATAAAGATATTGCAGTTCCAGCAGGGACTTATACTATTGCATTTAATAGAAATACGTTGGCTTATTCTTTCACAGACATTTTGGCAACTAATAGTTTTGCTTCAAGTAACTTTAAAGTATATCCGAATCCTACATCAAATAACTGGACTTTTACTGCTACTAAAAGTCAAATCAATTCTATTCAAATTGTTGACATATTAGGAAAAGTTGTAGTAACAAAAAATGCAACTTCAAATGAAGTAACTGTTGATGCTTCAAACTTAAATTCAGGTATTTATTTTGCAAGAATTACAACCGCTTCGGCAATTGAAACAGTGAAATTAGTCAAAAACTAAAATATTTAAAATTTTAGTCCCTTACAACTTTATGTAGTAGGGGACTTTTTTATCACAAAAGATTAAAATTTAAAACTGCTTTTAGTTTATTTTAATGCTATTTTAATTACTTCAAAAATGGGGAAGTAAATTTTTTTACCATATAATTTCTTAAAATTATTTTAAAAAAAATGGAGTACTCCCTCCTACTTATGTAACAAAAATAAAATTAAAGCCTACCTAAATCAAAATCATACATTATGAAATTTAAAAATTATCTTGGGTTAGTTTTCCTTTTTATTGCTGCTATTGCAAATGCACAAACAGTTGAAATAAAAGGAATTGTGTCCGACTCAAAAACACAATTGGGTATTCTAGGAGTAAACATTAGCATTAAAAAAACTAAAAAAGGGGTTGCTACTGATTTAAATGGAAATTATTACATAAAAGTAAACGTGAATGATAGTGTCATTTTTTCAAGTATTGGTTATGTTTCACAAGAATTTAAAATTGAAAAAAGTCAAATTTTAAATATTTCACTTTTAGAAGAAGCTAATAAATTAGAAGAAGTTATTGTTAATATTGGGTACGGAACACAAAAGAGAAAAAACGTTACTAATGCAATTTCAACAATAAAATCTGATGCCTTTGATGATCGTCCGTTGTTTAATGTTGGACAGGCTTTGCAAGGAAATGCTGCAGGTGTAAATGTAATTCAACCATCCGGGAAACCAGGTGTGGGATTGGATATTAGAATTAGAGGTTTAAGTTCTATTAATTCTGGAAACAATCCAATGTTTGTGATTGATGGAGTTCAAACTTATGATAGCAATGGAATTAGTACTGATGACATTCTTGATATTCAAATATTAAAAGATGCAACTGCAACCGCAATTTATGGTGTTAACGGAAGTGCTGGTGTAGTTTTAATAACCACTAAAAGAGGGAAATCCAATAAAAACACATTTAGTTTTACTTCTTATTTTGGATCTTCAAATATTGTGAAAAATATCGATGTTCTGAATCCTGAACAGTATAGAACTTTAATGAGCAGTATTAATATAGGATATGTTGGTTATATAGATGACGCAAAATATGTTGGAATTAACACCAATTGGAGAGATTTAGTGTTCCAAACAGGAATAGATAAAAACTACGATTTTTCTTATTCTGGCGGAACTGATAGGATAAAAGCTTTTGCTTCTTTAGGCTATCAAGATACAAAAGGTATTGTAAGTCCTTCTGAATTTTCTAGGTTTTCAGGTAGAATTAACCTTGATATTGATGCAAATTCTTGGTTAAAAGCACACGGAAATATGAACTTAATTCAAACTAAATTAAACAATACTAGTGATAATAATAGTGCAAATCAAGGCGGCGTAATTCTTAGCACATTAACAACACCCTCTTTTCTTCCTGTTTATGCTGATGATTTAGTTGGAGGTTCGGCAGCTGGCGGACAACAAGACGGACAATTTGCTGCAAATCCTGTAGCTTCATTAGAAAATCCCATTTCATTTCAAAGCAGACAAGAAGAGACCCAAACAAATAGATTATTAAGTAATTTAGGTTTAGACATCACATTAGCAAAAAATTTGGTTTGGAAACCTTCGTCAACAATAGATTTTTCTAGAAGTGTTTATGACTTTTTTGTTGATAGTTTTAGATCTAATTATGGTCGTGGGGAAGCTTCTGCTCCAGCAAATACTAAAGGAATTGGACGCGAACATACTACTACAAATTACAATTGGAATTTGGAAAACACTTTAAATTACGCCATAAAATCAGGAAATCACGATGTGAATTTAATGGTTGGAAGTAGTGTACAGAAGCAACGATACGACCAATTAAAAATTGAAGGAACGGGATTTGCAACTAATTTAAGAGAATTAGATTTATCTCAAATGATGCTTATTAATAGACAAGCCTCCGATACAATTGCACGTGAAAAAAATTACGTATCTTATTTTGGTAGAGCTACCTATAATTTCAAAGAAAAATATATTTTGAATGCTGTTTTCAGAGCAAGTGGCGCATCCCAATTAGCAAAAGGACATAAATGGGGTTATTTTCCTGGGATTTCTGCTGCTTGGATAATTTCAAATGAAGACTTTCTAAAAAGTAATAATGCTATTTCTGAATTAAAATTAAGAGGTGGCTGGGGTCAATCCGGAAATATAAACGGTGTTAGTGAGTATTCTTCTTTTGGATTACTTGGGGATGATTTTGGAACATTACAGAATTATATCAACACAGATTTAACTTGGGAAACTACTTCTGATTTTAATATGGGAGTTGATTTCGGAATGCTTAAAAATCGAATTAAATTGACCGTTGATGTTTTTCAAAAAACAACATCTAATTTATTTAACAAAATAACTGTTTTCAATATTCCGTATTTATATAATGGAGGAAAACTTGAAAACAAAGGATTAGAATTGGCATTAAATACAATTAATTTTAAAGGCAATTTTAATTGGAATACAAATATTAATATTTCATTTATTCAAAACAAAGTCCTAGAAATGGGTAAATATACAGATGTTATTTATAATGGTTATGGAGGTGTAAATAGAATTGAAAAAGGAGTGTCATTAGGTAATTTTTATGGCTATGTTGTTGATCAAGTAAATCCTACAAATGGAATATTGGAGTATAAAGATCTAAATGGAGATGGATTTATCAAGCCTAGCGATGATCAAACCATTATAGGAAATGCAATGCCAGATTATACTTTTGGGATAACTAATTCCTTTTCCTATAAAGGGTTCTCTTTAGATATTCTAACAACTGGAAGTCAAGGAAATGATATTTTTAACGCTTCTCGTATTGATTTAGAAGGAATGAAAGACAATAAAAATCAATCCGTTGTTGTCTTAGACAGATGGACAACTGCGGGGCAAATCACAGATGTTCCGAAAGCAGGGCCGACAAATTATCAGGGAATAGCTGCTACCGCCAATTCAACCAGATGGATTGAAGATGGTTCTTATGTGAGAATGAAAGCAGTAACCTTGGGTTATAATTTTAAGAAATTATTTTTAGGATTACAATCGTTAAAATTATATGCCACAGGACAAAATTTAGTAACCTGGACAAAATATTCAGGATTTGACCCAGAGGTAAGTGCATTTGGAGGAAATACTGGAACAGGTCAAGGTATAGATTACGGAACCTACCCTCAAGTAAGAACATTTATTTTTGGCTTAAAAGCTGGGTTTTAATTTAAAAAATGAAAATTATGAATACATCAATTATATACAAAAAAACAGTGCTTTTTGGAGTAAGTATTTTGCTCCTTACTTCTTGTAGTGATTTATTAAACACAGAGCCAATTACGGATGAAATCAGTCCTCCGCAAAGCGAACAATTACTTGCCACCGCAGCCGATGCTGAGTTAGCTATGAAATCGTGTAATGCTTCTTTTGGAATTGAATACTGGCAGTTTGACTATTTTTTCCTAGGTGATGCCGGTTCTGACGTGGCTTACGCAGGTGGAGATGGCGATGACTTTTTTCAAATAGATGAATACCGAACTATTGCTACCGATTATGTTGTTGCAAGAGATTGGAATTGGTTAAATGATTTTGTGAAAAGATGCAATCTTGTCATAAACTATGTCAATGATGTACCTGATTTACCTCAAGCAAGAAAAGACGAAATGATGGGGGAAGCCTGCTTGATCAGAGCGATGACTCGTTTTCAAGCCGTGCAAACTTGGGGAGATTTTCCAGTAGTAAACGAAACGGTAACATCAATAAACAATGACAATTTTGATCAAATTTATCCTTCATTATACCCGGCAAGAAAACCAGTTTCAGAGGTTTACGCTGCTATAATTGCAGATTGTGAAGTGGCTTTAGCGAAAGCACCAACATCTACCTCATCTGCTTCAAGTAAATTCAGAGCAAGTAAAGGAGCTGCGAATGCCTTATTAGCTAAAGTATATGCGACTATGCCAAATCCTGATTGGGCAAAATGTATTCAATATTCTGATGCCGTTATTACTGGAGGTTATAGCTTAATGCCTGTTTTTGATAATTTATTCGATAACCTTCACGAAGGAAATGCAGAATCTATTTGGGAAGTAGATGGTGGAGGTCAGGGAAGTAATGTAAATGGATGGTGTACCAATGTGTTTCTCGGAAATAATTGGAAAAAATTCAATACGCCTTCGCACACCTTAAGTCTTACATTAGATGCTAAAAGAAGGTTGTCAACAATTAAAAAATTTCCCACAACTTTTGCAGATCCCTATTGGACAACTTATACGCAATTTCCTAATCCTTGGAAAATGAGAGCTACCGATGGAACACAAAATTTCTATATTTTTCGTTTAGCTGATATTATACTATTAAAAGCGGAGGCTCTGGCACATTCGGGTGACCTAACGGGCGCAATGACATTGGTAAACCAAATACGAACTAGAGTTCTTTTGGCAAATGTGGCGCCAGCAACTTCCCAAGATGATGCAATTAATAAAATACTTAAAGAACGCTTTTTAGAATTAGCATTTGAAGGTCATAGATGGTTTGATTTAAAAAGAGAAGGGAAATCAATTGAGATTTTGTCTCAACAAACCTACCTTGTCTATAATCCTACAACTCAAACAAGTGTTCTTACACCGATGCCATATATTAATAATCTAGGAGTCAATGATTTGATTTGGCCTGTTCCTCAATCAACACTAGATAATAATCCGAATCTTACCCAAAATCCAGGGTATTAAAGAAGTTTAGTTGGGTTGCTGTTAACGGCTTCTGTTAGAATATTAACAGAGGCTTTAACAGATTAAATCATAGTTTATGAATAGTTTGATAAAAAAAGTTTTCTTCGTAATATCTTTGCTTTTGAGTGTTTTTATAAATGCTCAAAATCTAAAAATAATGACCTATAATATTCGTCTTGACATTGCCATTGATGGCGAAAATGATTGGTCGCACCGTAAAGATTTTTTCACTTCACAAATACAATTTTATGAACCTGATATATTTGGAATTCAAGAAGCAACACCAAATCAGGTAATTGATATTTCAAATGCGCTTTCACAATACAATCACATTGGAATTGGAAGAGAAGGAGTTGGAAAAGGAGAATCCTCAAATATTTATTATAAAAAAGAACGGTTTTCAGTTACTAATGAAACCACTTTTTGGCTTTCTGAAACTCCAAATGAAATTTCTAAAGGTTGGGATGCGGCTTGTAATCGGGTTTGCACCTTTGCGCTTTTTGAAGATTTGAAATCAAATAAAAGCTTTTGGGTTTTTAATACGCATTTAGATCATATTGGAGAAGTTGCCAGAACAAAAGGCATTGAGTTAATACTTTCAAAAATTGAAGCAGTAAATATTCAAAAATTGCCTGTGATTTTTATGGGAGATTTTAATTCTGAACCCAATGAAAATAGAATTTTAGAATTGAAAAAAATTATGAATGACAGCCGAGAATTGTCTGTTGAAAAACCATTCGGACCTTTTGGAACATTTAATAATTTTGAATATAATGAGCCAGCAACCAAGCAAATCGATTACATTTTTTTATCTAAAAACAGTCATTTTATTGTAAATAAATATGCCGTTTTAACAGATTCAAAAAACTTGCGATTTCCATCAGATCATTTTCCTGTTTTTGTCGAAATGAGTTATTAATATAAATAAAAATCTAATGAAATATATACCAATTTTAATTCTAATTACATCATTAATCGGATGTGCACAATCTAACGATGTAACTAACAATCCTACGCAACCAATTATTACAAATGAAATGGATTTTTGGTTAACCAAAGGGGATCAATCTGTAAAGTTGCAAAAGCAAGCAACGGAATTAGTTTTTAAAACCGTAAATAATGCCTATCAAAACATCGAAGTCGATGAAACTCAAAGTTTTCAAACAATAGATGGTTTCGGATATACGCTAACAGGAGGAAGTGCAGAAGTAATAAACGGCTTGGACGCAGTAAAAAAACAACAATTATTACAAGAGCTTTTCGGGAATGGTATTAATTCAATTTCAATTAGTTACCTAAGAATTAGTATTGGCGCATCCGATTTGAATTCTTCCGTTTTCTCCTACAATGATTTACCTAGCGGACAGTCAGACATAAGTCAAACGCAGTTTAGTTTGGCGCCAGATATGATTAATTTAATTCCATTACTTAAAGAAATCTTACTTATAAATCCAAATTTAAAAATAATGGCTGTGCCTTGGTCCGCCCCTTCTTGGATGAAAAGTATTTATACGTCAACAGGAAGCAGTTTAGTTCCCATTTATTATAGTTCTTATGCACAATATTTTGTAAAATATATTCAAGCGATGCAAGCTCAAGGCATAACTATTGATGCGGTTTGTCCACAAAATGAACCATTGAATGGAGGTAATAATCCAAGTATGGTTATGACTTCAGTACAACAAATTAGTTTTGTAAAAAAACTTGGGGCAGCATTTCAAAATTCAGGAATAACTACTAAAATTGTTGTTTTTGATCACAATTGCGACACACCAGAATATCCAATATCCGTTTTAAACGATACAAATGCAAATCCATATATTGATGGATCTGCTTTTCATTTGTATGGAGGAAATATTAGTGCTTTAACAAATGTTCACTTGGCATTTCCAAATAAAAATATTTATTTTACCGAACAATGGACATCTTCAACTGGGGATTTTGCAGGAGATTTAAAATGGCATACAAAAAATGTTGTCATTGGTTCTATGAGAAATTGGAGCAAAAATGCATTAGAATGGAATTTAGCAAATAATGCCACTTTTGAACCGCATACTTCTGGAGGCTGTAGCCAATGTAAGGGCGCGTTAACAATTTCTAATGGCGATTTTATCCGTAATGTGAGTTATTATATTATTGCACACGCTTCAAAATTTGTTCCAATGGGTTCTGTGAGAATTGCGAGTTCTATAAATGGAAATTTAAACACTGTAGCTTTCAAAACACCAAATGGGAAAAAGGTTTTGCTGGTTGAAAATGATGGAAATGCAACAGAATTATTTAACATAAAACACAACGGAAAGTGGGTAACTGCTTCATTAGAATCGGGTTCTGTAGGAACTTTTATTTGGTAAAAAAACAAAATATTTACAATGAAAAGAATAGTTTTAATAACGCTCTTAACGACTTCCCTTTTTTCTTTTTCACAAAATAAAGGAAAAATTTCAAGCAAGCCATTTTCTATAAATAATAGAACAGTTACGGTTTATACTTCTGCGGATAGTACTAATTTGAGATTGTCAAAAACAGACAATCTAACTTTTTCTGATTTAAAACAGCCATTAGAAACACAACTTTGCGTATTTGTAAATCCTACTAAAACGTACCAAACCTTTTTAGGAATTGGAGGTGCAATTACGGATGCAAGTGCTGAGGTTTTTGCTAAATTATCCAATGAAAAACAACAAGAATTTTTAAATTCCTATTATAGTAAAGACAAAGGAATTGGTTATTCATTGATAAGAACCAACATTCACAGTTGCGATTTTAGTTCTGAAAGTTATACGTATATAAAGGAAGGCGATACCGATTTGAAGACTTTCAACATTGATCACGATAAAAAATATCGTATTCCAATGATAAAAAAAGCTACCGAAATTGCAGGTGGAAAAATCAATTTATATGTTTCTCCGTGGAGTCCGCCAGCATTTATGAAAGACAATAATGATATGCTTAAAGGCGGAAAATTAGTGCCTAAATTCTATCAATCGTGGGCAAATTATTTTGTAAAATTTATAAAAAACTATGAAAAAGAAGGCGTTCCTGTTTGGGGTTTAACCGTTCAAAACGAACCAATGGCAACTCAAAAATGGGAATCTTGTATATTTTCTGCAGAAGAAGAACGTGATTTTCTTAAAAATTATTTGGGACCAACATTAAAAAATTCAGGACTTGGCGATAAAAAAATAACTGTTTGGGATCACAATCGAGATTTACTTTCTCAAAGAGCAAGCACTATTCTTGATGATGCGGAAGCCAATAAATATGTTTGGGGAATAGGATTTCATTGGTATGAATCTTGGAGCGGCGGAGAACCAATGTTTGAAAACGTTGGAAAAGTACACGAAATGTATCCAAATAAAAATATGCTTTTCACGGAAGGATGCGTTGAAAAATTCGATGCAAACAATTACCAATTATGGAAAAACGGAGAACGATACGGCCGTTCGATGATTAACGATTTCAATAATGGCACCGTGGGTTGGACAGATTGGAACATTCTTCTTGATGAAAATGGAGGTCCAAATCACGTGGGTAATTTTTGTTTTGCACCAATTCACGCCGATTTAAAATCAGGGGAATTAATCTACACGCCATCGTATTATTTCATTGGTCATTTTTCTAAATTTATAGGAAAAGAGGCTAAAAGAATTAGCAGTGTTTCAAGCAGAAGCCAATTATTAACGACTTCTTTCTTGAATAAAGACGGAAAAGTAGTTACGATTGTTATGAATCAAAGCAATATGAAACTTAATTATAATTTGTGTGTTGGAACAAAATCCACTGCAATTTCAATTTTGCCACACGCCATTCAAACGGTTGTTTATTAAATTCATTTACAATCTGAATTGAAATTAATACCGCTTGATATTTCAAATTAGTCCATTAAAAATTGGACAAAATGAAATATACTATTGCATTATACCAAAACGAATGGACAAATCAATTATCATAATTGGTATAACATTTAGGAATTCCAACATTTTTTATAACGCTGTTGGTGAGGATTCCTTCCCCAGCCTATCATTGCGAGGCACTTGGCAATCAAAAGGAAAGGGAGACTGGATGTGAATATAGTATTGGATAATTATATGAACTTATTTGCCTTATATGGTGGGGAAAGGTTTATTTGGTTAATCGGTTATTTTGTTATAAGCGAAAATCCGTTTTATCCGTTTAATCTGTGGCAAAAAAAATTCGCTCTATTTGTGAATCTGAATTTATTTCAGATTTTTTCAATTTTTTAAACCGCAAAGTGCGCAAAGGTTAACGCAAAGTTCGCAAAGTAAAAAATCTGTGAATCTGTGGCAAAAAAACTTCTCTATTAGTCAATCTGAATTTATTTCAGATTCTAATTTCATTGAGATGCTGAAACAAGTTCAGCAAATTCAAGTTCAGCATGACAAAACGATAATTTGTGTAAATCTAAGAAGTCTAAAAATCTAATATTCTAAGAAGTCTCTTTTTCGTGAGGGGGTGAAGTGAATAGCCCACAGACAAGTTTAGCGAAAGCGGAACTTGACGAGGACTTGCAACGGAACACCCGACCGAGTTTAGTGAAAATATTCTAATTAGTCAAAACGTTCTAAACGAGGGCACGCCCAAAACAAAAAATCCCTAACTACTTTAAATTAAAGTGATTAGGGAAAATTTTGTGGTACCTCCAGGGTTCGAACCAGGGACACATGGATTTTCAGTCCATTGCTCTACCAACTGAGCTAAGGTACCTTGCTTTCGCGGGTGCAAATATAGGACGAATTTTAATTTATACAAAACAATTATTAAAAAAAATCTATTCGTACCTTCGCAGCATCTAATTATAAATTATGATTTTAGCGGTTGATGTTGGGAATACGAAAATTAAAGTAGCTGTCTTTGAGGGAACTAACCTTGTGGAACGGTTTGATTTTTATGGTTTGGAACTTCAAAAACAAATTGAATTTACTTTAAATAAATATCAAAATACAACCGATTTAGTTGTTGCAAGTGTTGGAAACATCCCAAAAGAACCGTTTTTAGCATTTGAAAATCGGTTAAATGTTCATTTTATTACGCACAATTCTACTTTTCCTTTCCATAATAAATATGAAACGCCACATTCTTTAGGAATTGATAGAATGGTTTTGGCGAGTGGTGCGGTTTTGAATTTTCCAAAGCAAAATAGATTGGTTATTGACGCTGGAACGTGCATTACGTATGATTTTATTGATGAAAATGACAATTATCTTGGTGGGGCAATCTCTCCAGGAATTCGGTTGAGGTACGAATCGTTGCATCATTACACTGCTAAATTGCCGTTATTGACGTTGGATTTATTTAAAGAAAATTTAAATGCTATTGACGAAGACGATTTTATTGGAAAATCAACTTCAAGTGCGATACATTCTGGAGTTCTAAATGGCGTTCAAAATGAAATTGAAGGTTTTATTGCTCAATATCAGCGTGTATATCCTAAATTTATAATAATTTTAACGGGTGGAGACACAGAATTTTTGGCTAAACGATTAAAAAATACCATATTTGCCAATTCAAATTTCCTGTTAGAGAGTTTGAACCAAACATTTCAATATAAAAATCAAAATGATTAAAAAATTTATAGTACCCGCTTTTCTGCTTTTTTCAGTAATTTCATTTGCACAACAAGCAACTTCATCACCGTATTCTTTTTACGGAATTGGCGATGTAAAATTCAAAGGAACAGCTGAAAACCGTGCAATGGGTGGTTTGACAATTTTTTCGGACAGTATTCACTTGAATTTTCAAAATCCAGCTTCCTACACAAACTTGAAATTAACGACTTTTTCTTTGGGAGGAACGTATCTTACAACGAAATTGACGACCAATTCTCAAAGTGAAAAAGCAAGACGAACTGCGATGGATTATTTAGCCGTTGGACTTCCTTTTGGAAAATTTGGCGTGGGTTTCGGATTGATGCCGTATTCTTCTGTTGGTTATAATATTGAGTCAAGAACTTTAGCGACTACCGCACCAGTTGCACCTGAGGAAATTAGAAAGTACAATGGAAGCGGTGGGTTAAACAAAGTATTCGCAGGAGTTGGATACACATTATCACCTAAATTAAGTGTTGGACTTGATTTCAGTTACAACTTTGGAAAAATAGAAACCTATTCACTTCGATTTGTGGATGGACTTCAATATGGGTCAAGAGAAAAGAATTTATCGGATATTTCAGGAGCAACATTTACGGCTGGTGCGACTTATAAAACCAAAATAAATAATAAACTTTCGGGTTTTGGAAGTTTGACATTTTCACCAGAAACGAAATTGAGATCTACCAATGAAAGAAACATTGCAACCATTCAATATTCTTCTTCTGGAGCTGAAATCCTTGTGGATCCTTTGGATGTTGCTGTTGATAACACGACTATTAAAATGCCTTCAAAAGTAGCTTTAGGATTTGGAATTGGTCAAAATAAAAAATGGATGCTTGGAACGGAAGTTACTTTTCAACAAAGTAGCGGAATGGGAAATAGGTTCAATGACATAACTAACGTTAAATTTGAAAATGCAATTAAGTATAATATTGGTGGTTATTACATTCCAAATTATACGTCTTTTTCAAAATATTTCGAGAAAATTACCTACCGTGCAGGTTTGAGATATGAAAATACAGGATTGATTATCAACAACAAATCAATCAATGATTATGGAGTTACAGGAGGTTTTGGATTGCCAATTATCGGTGCTTTTTCTAATATTAATATTGGTGTTGAGTACGGAAAACGTGGAACAACATCGGCGAATTTAGTTCAGGAAAATTATACCAACATTACAATCGGACTTTCTTTGAATGATAAATGGTTCCAAAAGAAACGTTTTTATTAGGCTTTAAGCCAATGACAATTCGGTTGAAAAACTCCATTTTTGATATTAATAACAATCTCGATTTATGACTTTCAATAAATACAAAATTAGAAATAGTGGTCTTTTACTTCTTTTAGTAACAGGCCTTTTTTCTTGTGAAAGTAATTTTAAGGAAGTTCAAAAGCAAAATTTTTCTGAATTTGCCCCAAGCGGAGAAGCGGATGATTTCAATATGAAATATACCGATTCAGGAAGAATAAAATCAATATTGATTAGTCCAAAAATGTTGGATTATGCAACCGTAGCCTTTCCATTTACTGAATTTCCAAAAGGAATTAACGTGACTTTATTTGATGTTGAAAACAAAAAAACGTTTGTAACTTCAGATTATGCCATTACATATAAAGGTACAGATGTGATAGATTTACAAGGAAAAGTGAGAATTACAAATGAAACTGGGCAGGTTTTGGAAACAGAACAATTGTATTTTGATCAAAAAAATGAGTGGTTTTATACCGAAAAAAAGTTTAAATTTACAGACCCAAAAGGAGTTTCCTTTGGCGAAGGAATCGATTTTAGTAAAGATTTCAAAATTGTAAATTCTCAAAAAATATCAGGAGAAATTATTCAAGCAAACTAATTTAAAAAATTAAAAATGAATTATTTAAAATATACCCAGTATGTTTATCTTGTAGCCGCAGTTTTCTTTACTTATAAATCAATTTCGGTTTGGAATGAAGCTACCGATGAGCACTTTCTCTTTTTAGGAATTGCAATTTTATCGGTTTTTATGTTTTTCTTCAGAAGAAAATTTGCCAAGAAATTCGAAGCCAGAAACAACTCAAAGTAAACTATGGAAATTAGTATTATAATATTATGTTTGATACTATCCGCATTTTTCTCGGGAATGGAAATTGCTTTCATTTCTTCCAATAAAATATATCTTGAAATTGAAAAGAAGCAAGATAATTTTCTCTCCCAAATCCTCACCAAAGTAACCGAAAAACCTTCGCAGTTTATAGCTACAATGCTCATTGGAAATAATGTAGCATTGGTAATTTATGGCTTTTTTATGGGTGAATTATTGATGCGCTGGATTACAACTTTGGGATATGAATTTTCAAATATTGCCAATTTATTAATTCAAACCGTGCTTTCTACATTTTTGGTTCTAATGACATCCGAATTTCTTCCGAAGGTGTTTTTTCAGATTTATGCCAATACTTTTATTAAGTTTTTCGCCATCCCCGCCTATTTTTTCTATTTGCTTTTTTATGGCTTTTCAACCTTTATAATGTGGATTTCGGATACAATCTTGAAACGATTTTTTAAAACAGAAGGCGATTTTGTGCCATTGTTTTTCAGCAAATTAGAACTTGGAAATTACATTACTGAACAAATGAACCATTTTGAAGATCACGAACAAGTTGATTCTGAGATTCAAATATTTCAAAATGCGTTGGAGTTTTCGGGAGTGAAAGCGCGAGATATTATGACGCCAAGAACTGAAATTGCCGCCGTTGATATCGTTGATTCGGTTGAAGATTTAAAGAAAATATTCATTGAAACGGGATATTCTAAAATAATGGTTTTCCAAAATTCATTAGACGATTGCATTGGATATGTACATTCATTTGATTTATTTAAAAAGCCAAAAACCATAAAATCAATATTAATTGCTGCGGAATTTGTTCCTGAAACTATTTTTATAAAAGAAGTTTTGGATTTGCTTATCAAAAAAAGAAAAAGTATTGCCGTGGTTCTTGATGAATATGGTGGAACGGCGGGAATAATCACGATTGAAGATATTGTAGAAGAACTTTTTGGCGAAATTGAAGACGAACACGATTCAGATGAAATTCGGATTGAGAATGAAGTTGAAGAAGGAATTTATATGTTTTCAGCACGATTGGATGTTGAATATTTAAATCAAACCTACAAACTTGATATTCCCGAAAGTGATTCTTATGGAACTCTTGGAGGTTTTATTGTAGATTTTACCAAAGAAATTCCTCAAAAAGGTGAAAAAATCAAAATTGGAACCTATACTTTCGTTATTGAAGAAGCTTCAAATAAGAAAATTGAATTGGTGAAAATGACTTTAAAAGAGTAATATTTAAAAATAAATGAAATTTATTGCAAAATAAAACATTACAACTATAATTATTAAATAGATAATTGTATTTTCGCAAACAGAATTTTAATTAACACAATAAAAAATGGCAGTTTTACAAAAAATCAGACAGCGTTCACTACTTCTAATACTTGTTATTGGATTTTGTTTATTAGCATTTATAATAGGCGATCTTTTTAATAATGGAGGTTTTGCAAGTACTTCAAAAGATGTTGGTAGCATAAACGGAAAAGATATTTCTTTTGAAGATTTCCGCGTTAAAGTAAGCAACGTTGAAAAAAGCGGACAAGGAATGAGTGCTACTCAAGCGGCAAATAGAGTTTGGGATCAAGAAGTTTCTATCGCTTTATTGACGGCAGAATTTGATAAATTAGGAATTAGAGTTGGTGAAAACCAAATTATGGAAGTTTTAAAAGCAGATCAAAACATTGGGCAAAACCCAACATTTTTGAATGCTGCAGGAAAATTTGACGTTGCAAAATTCAAAGAATTCTTCAAATCGAATCCTGAGCAAGCTCAAAACTTAAAGGAAAGAGAAAAAGAGGCTGCCTTAAACGCAAAATATCAATTATACAATACTTTAGTAAAATCAGGGATTTATACAACTGAAAGTGAAGGAAAATTCAAATACGGAATGGAAGCAAACAAAGTAAACTTTGATTATGTTTCAGTTCTTTTTTCTTCAGTGAAAGATAGCGATGTGAAAATTTCTGACGAAGAAATTACTACATATATGAAAGCGAACGAGAAAAAATTCAAAGCAGAAGAATCTCGTGAAATAGAATACGTTTTAATAGAAGATAAAGCGTCTCCAGAAGATGAAAATGAAGTTAAAACTACAGTAAATGCTTTATTATCTGGAAGAATAGTTTACAATCAAGCAACTGGAAAAAACGATACTTTATCAGGATTTAAAGGTGCTGCAAACGCTATCGAGTTTGTAAATGCTAATTCTGACAAACCTTATGATTCTACTTATGTTGCTAAAAAAGATTTGCCAGCTCAATTCGCTGAACAATTATTTAATTTAGCGCCTGGAGAAGTTTTTGGACCTTATACCAATAATAATTATGTGTGTCTTTCTAAATCTTTGGGAAGAAAAGCGGGTGCAAATGCAAAAGCTTCTCACGTATTGATTAGTTATGAAGGAACTCAAGTTCCTAACAAAAAAGAAAAACGTACAAAAGCAGAAGCGAAAGCAAAAGCTGAAATGTTATTGGCGCAAGCCCAAGCAAATCCATCAAGTTTTATGATGTTGGCTTTAATGAATTCTGATGATTCTTCTTCTCAACAAGGTGGCGATTTAGGATATTTTGGTCCAGGCCAAATGGTGAAACCGTTCAATGATTTCGTATTTGGAAATCCAGTTGGAAAAATTGGTTTGGTAGAAACTGATTTCGGTTTTCATATTATTAATGTAACTGACAAGCAAGATGCTGTTCGTTTGGCTACAATTGCTCAAAAAATTGAGCCGTCTGAAGCTACTTCTGATAAAATTTACAACAAAGCGGTGAAATTTGAAATGGATGCTACCGAAGGTAATTTCGAAAAAGTGGCTAAGGCTGCTGCGATTACTGTAAATCCATCTGTTAAAGTAAAAGTTATGGACGAGAGTTTTGGTTCAATCGGAAATCAAAGACAAATCGTTCGTTGGGCTTTTGAGAAAGAAACAAATGTTGGTGATGTAAAACGTTTTGAAGTTGCAAATGTTGGTAATGTTATTGCCAAAGTTAAAGCGGTTTACGAAGCTGGTTTAATGCCAATTTCAGATGCAAGACCTTCTGTTGAGCCAATTCTTAAAAACAAGAAAAAGGCTGAAAAAATTAAAGCTAAAATGACTGGAACAACTTTAGATGCTATTGCAAAAGCGAATGCTACAACGGTTCAACCAGCAGTCGATGTAACTATGGAAAATCCATCTTTACCAAATGTAGGTCAAGAACAAAAAGTTGTTGGAACTGCTTTTGGATTGAAAGGCGATAAAGTTTCTGCACCAATTGAAGGTAATTCAGGGGTTTATGTTGTGAAAACTAAAACAGTATTTACTGCACCAGCTTTGAAAAATTATGCTGATTATGTAGCTAAATTAAAATCTCAAAATGCTTCGGCTTCAGGAAGAATTATTCCAGCTTTGAAAGTTGATGCTAAAATTGAAGACAACAGAGCGCAGTTTAATTACTAAATTGCACTTTAATAATTATAAAAATCCCGTCAGGTTCAAAACTTGACGGGATTTTTCTTTGTGGATTTTCGAGTTTTATAAAATCATATCTGAATAAGCAATGATAGTTTCAAAACCTTTTGCTTTAAAATAGGCAGTTGGATTTTCATTGGAAACTACCAAAACAAAATCTCCACCCCAAGCGCCCAAACTTTTTACAGTTCCATTAAAATCAGAAAACAAACTATTTTTCACAGTTGGAATTTCTAATACTTCACTCATTATATTTTCGTGTTTTTGAAGTACTTCTTGGAATTTTTCTAAAGTTATCGCTTCTGTAATTTCAACTGTAATTTTGTTGATTTCGGGAAGAACGGCACTTAAATTATTTTGTTTTTTATAATAAGCAGCAATTGCAGATTTGCTATTTTGCTTTTGATTCAAATAAACAAAATATAAATTATTAGAAAAATCAGGATTGAAATTCATTATTTCTACTTCTGGTTTTCCATCAATTATCTGATAAAATATAGGTAAATCATTTTGAGCGCACGCAATATCATAACCACTTCCGCCAAAACTGTTTTTAAGTAGCTCAAAAGCATTAATTTGCAACCATTGCGCAATATTATTTATTAAAGTCGAAGACGTTCCTAATCCCCAAAATTTGGGAAATGTGAGATTTGTAGAAATAGTATAACCTTCAAACGAGTTTATAAACCTAGGATTCAATAAATAAGCCTCGTGAAGAATTTCAATTAAGGTTGATTTTACTGATGGATTTTCTATCTTTTTATATTTTATTATTTCAGAAAATGAAATTGTATCTTCAAACCAAATGCTTTTGTCTTTATCAAAACTTGTCCATTGAATTTCTTGATTTTTACCAGAAATAACTTTTAAATATTGCCCGAATTTTGTTGGCAATGCCAATGCTTTAGCCCCGTCAAGAACCAAGTATTCGCCTGTGATTAAAAGTTTTCCGTTACTGTAAAATGTTTTTTCCATTTTTTTATTGCGAAGTACGAAGTAATCTATTTCCTTAATTTTTCAATAAATTCAACTGCGGCAGAATGTGAAACAGTGTTTTCCTTGAAATGTTTTTTTATCAAAATACGCTCTTCTGCAGTTGCCTGAAATTGATTTATAATATTATTCAAGTGCATTTTCATATGTCCTTCCTGAATTCCAGTTGTAGTTAACGAACGTAAAGCAGCAAAATTTTGTGCCAAACCAGCTACGGCTACAATTTCCATTAATTCTTTTGCAGATGGTTTTTCCAACATTTCTAAAGATAATTTCACTAACGGATGCAAAGACGTTAATCCGCCAACGGTTCCCAAAGCCAATGGTATTTCCAACCAAAAACTAAAAATTCCGTCTTCAATTTTGGCGTGGGATAAACTCGAATACTGCCCGTTTCGAGATGCATACGCGTGAATTCCGGCTTCTACAGCACGAAAATCATTTCCCGTAGCCAAAACCACAGAATCAATTCCGTTCATAATTCCTTTATTGTGTGTGACGGCGCGATACGGTTCAACTTCTGCAATTTGAACGGCTTGAACAAATTTTTCCGCAAACTCTCGTGGGTTTTCTATGTTTTTTTCTGCCAATTCTTCCACTTTGCAAGAAACTTCGGCACGAACCACACAATTAGGAACATAATTCGACAAAATGCTCATTACAACCTGAATATTTTTTTCAACTTCCGAAAATCCTTCAAATAGATTTGCTTCATCTTTTAGCGTTTTCGCAATTTGTTCCAAGCACGAATTGATGAAATTGGCGCCCATTGAATCTTTCGTTTCAAAAGTAACGTGCAATTGAAAGTAATTTTCAATCAAATTTGTTTTGTTGCGAAGTTCAATATCTAAAATTCCACCGCCTCTTTTTTGCATATTTTTAGTAATGCTTTCGGTGGCAACCAAGAATTTATTATTAATTTCTTTAAAGAAATGTTCTAATTTTAAAACATCACCTTTATATATAAAATGAACTTGCCCAATTTTTTCTGTATTCAAAACCGTAGCTTTAAATCCGCCACGAGTTGCCCAATATTTTGCCGATTTTGCCGCAGCAGCAACCACCGAACTTTCTTCAATGGCCATCGGAATGGTTTTATATTTCCCATTTATAAGAAAATTTGGAGCTACACCAAGCGGTAAATAGAAATTGGTAATCGTGTTTTCTATGAATTCATCGTGTAATTGTTGGACTTTTAAATCGGTATTCCAATACTTTTTTATAATTGAAACCGCCTCAGAAGCGTTAGAAAAATAGGAATTGGCTATCCAATTAATTTTATCTTCTTTCGATAATTTTGAAAATCCAGCAATGGCGTTGTTCATTTGTGTAATTTTTATTTGATGCAAATATACGTTTTAGTCAATTCTAATGAAATATCTTGATTGATGAAATTACATTTAACACTTAAAAACGTTGTAATTTGATAAATTTTCACTAAAATTGAATGTTTTTTTAAATATAACAAATATGAAATTTAAATACAAAGTCGTTTTCGTGTTCTTATTAGCTTCGTTTTCAGCCGTTGGACAACAAAAAATCAGTATTGAAGCCATTTATTCGGGCACTTTTCGAGCAAAAGGAATGGACGATTTGCAAGCAATGAAGAATACAAATCAATATACAGTATTAAATTTTGACAGAACTTCAAATACTTCTCAAATTGATTTATACGATTTTGCCACTTTAAAAAAAGTTGCTACTTTAATAGATACCAAAGATTTTAAAAATCTTGAAGGAATTGACAGTTATACTTTTAGTTCCGATGAAAAATCGATATTGATTGCTACTAATTCTGATCAAATTTTCCGTCATTCTTTCGTTGCAAATTATTTTATATATGAAATTGCATCTAAAAAATTATCCCCATTATTCGATTATAAAATACAAGAACCAACATTTTCACCTGATGGAACTCAAATTGCTTTTGCAAAAGACAACAATCTTTTCATATACACAATTGTATCTAAAACGACTAAGCAAATCACTTTTGACGGTAAGAAAAATGCAGTTATAAATGGAATTACGGATTGGGTCTACGAAGAAGAATTTGCATTTGTAAGAGCTTTTGATTGGAGTGGAGACAGTAAAAAATTGGCTTACATTCGTTTTGACGAAAGTCAAGTTCCCGAATTTTCTATGTCGATGTTTCGTAAAGATTTATATCCAAAAAATGAAACCTTTAAATATCCAAAAGCAGGAGAAAAAAATTCGGAAGTTTCGTTACATATTTATGATTTGATGGCAACGGCAACTAAAGAAATTAATTTAAAAAATTACGCTGATTTTTACATTGCGAGAATTAAATGGACAAATGACGCCAATGTTTTATCGGCACAAGTATTAAATCGTCATCAAGATAATTTGGATTTATTGTTCATCGATGGAAATTTAGGAACGCCAAAAGTGGTTTTGAATGAAAAAGACAAAGCTTATGTTGATGTAACTGACAACTTGACTTTTTTGAAAGACAATAGTTTTATTTGGACAAGTGAAAAAAACGGTTTTAATCATATATATGTATATGATAAAACGGGAAAATTGAAAAATCAAGTTACCAATGGGAATTGGGAAGTGACGAATTATTATGGATTCGACGAGATTAATCAAACTGTTTTTTACCAATCTGTAGAAAATGGTTCTATCAATAGAGACGTTTATCGCATTGGTTTAAATGGAAAAAACAAAATTCGATTATCAAAAAATACAGGGACAAATTCGGCTACTTTTAGTCCGAATTTTCAGTTTTACCTCAATTCGTTTTCAAGCGCAACTCAGCCAACAACCTACACTTTAAATGATGCTAAAACCGGAAAGGAATTGCAATCTATTGAAAATAATGTGGCATTAGCAGATAAATTAAAAGCGTATAATTTACCTTCAAAAGAGTTTTTTGTATTGAAAACTGAAAAAGGAAATGAACTGAATGCTTGGATTATGAAGCCAAAAGATTTTGATGCTAATAAAAAATATCCAGTTTTTATGTATCAATATTCTGGTCCTGGATCGCAACAAGTCAACAACGATTGGAACGGAACAGATGATTATTGGTTTATGATGTTAACGCAACAAGGTTATATTGTGGCTTGCGTTGATGGACGAGGAACAGGTTTTAAAGGTGCAGAGTTCAAAAAATGTACTCAAAAAGAATTAGGAAAATACGAAGTTGAAGACCAGATTGACGCTGCAAAAGTTATTGGAAATTATCCCTTTGTAGATAAAAGTAGAATAGGTATATTTGGCTGGTCGTTTGGTGGATTTATGGCTTCCAATTGTATTATGAAAGGAAATGATGTATTCAAAATGGCGATTGCCGTTGCCCCGGTTACGAATTGGAGATTTTACGATAGTGTTTATACCGAAAGATACATGCAAACGCCACAAGAAAATGCGAGCGGTTACGATGAAAATTCACCGATAAATCACGTGGATAAATTGAAAGGTAAATTCCTTTTAATACACGGTTCTGGCGATGATAATGTGCACGTTCAAAATTCAATGCAAATGATGGAAGCCCTAATTCAGGCGAATAAGCAATTTGATTCTCAGATTTATCCAGATAATAATCACGGAATTTACGGAGGTAAAACAAGAATTCAATTGTATACTAAAATGACAAATTTCATATTAAGTAATTTATAAAAATCACAATTTGTGATACTTGAAAAATAGAATATTACAACCAAAATTAAAACCAAATCTAAATTAACTAATAACTAAAAAATGAGTGAAACAGCAGTAAAATCAGAACATCCAAAGGGACTTTGGGTATTATTTGGAACAGAAATGTGGGAACGTTTCAATTTTTATGGAATGCGAGCAATTCTTACTTTGTTCTTAATCAATTCATTAATGATGAAAGAGGCAGACGCTTCTATAATTTACGGTGGATTCTTAGGACTTTGTTATTTAACCCCAATGTTGGGAGGATTTATTTCAGATCGTTTTTTTGGAAATAGAAACTGTATTTTATTAGGCGGTTTAATGATGGCAATTGGACAATTTTTATTGTTTACAAGTGCCAGTATTTTCGGTACAAATCTAAGTTTAGCAACCACATTAATGTGGTCAGCGTTAGGGATTATTGTTTTTGGTAACGGATTTTTCAAACCAAATATTTCAAGTATGGTTGGAAGTTTGTACCCAAAACAAGAAAAAAGCAAATTAGATACTGCATTTACCATTTTCTATATGGGAATTAATTTAGGTGCATTTTTAGGACAAACAATTTGTCCATTAGTTGGAGACGTTGAAGACGCAGGTGGAATTAGAGACGTTCACGCTTTCAAATGGGGTTTTCTTGCCGCTTCTATTGCAATGTTAATTGGTACTTTAGTATTTTATGTATTAAAAAATAAATATGTAGTTACGCCAGATGGAAAACCACTTGGAGGATTGCCTTCAGGAAATGACGCTTCTGATTTTGAAGAAGGAGAAGCTCAAAAAGCGGTTTTCTCGACTACATCTTTAGTAATGGCAGTGGTTGCTTTTATTGGATTATTTCTTGCATTTCAATATTTATTGGATGGAGATAATTTCATTAAAACAATAATTTATCCTGTAATTTATGCAAGTGGAATTACGCTTGCAGGTTTGATTATTTCGGATAGTTCGTTGACGAAAATTGAAAGAGACAGAATTCTTGTAATTTATATTGTTGCCTTTTTCATTATATTTTTCTGGGCTGCTTTTGAACAAGCAGGGTCTTCATTGACATTTATTGCTGACAATCAAACCGATAGAACTTTTATGTTTGGATGGAAAATGCCAGCGTCAATGATTCAAGTTTTTAACGGTGTCTTCGTATTTGCATTCGCCTTACCATTCAGTATTTTATGGGATAAATTAAGAGCAAGCGGAAGAGAACCAATTTCGCCAGTGAAACAATCTATTGGATTGGCATTAATTGCATTGAGTTATTTCATCATTGCATACAACGTAAAAGACCTTGGAAACAGTGGGCTTTTAGGAATTAAATGGTTGATTTTATTGTACTTAATTCAAACTTT
The DNA here is from genome assembly GCA_965234425.1 of Flavobacterium neuenschwanderi (SeqCode). Lineage (GTDB taxonomy): Bacteria > Bacteroidota > Bacteroidia > Flavobacteriales > Flavobacteriaceae > Flavobacterium > Flavobacterium neuenschwanderi. Next base: position 69,428 of record OZ248386.1, read on the forward strand.
TGCTGAATTATGTTTGTCACCAATCGGATTGTCATTAGTAGGTAAATTATCGCCAAAACGTTTTGCTTCATTATTATTCGGAGTTTTCTTTTTGTCAAATGCTGCAGGATACGCATTGGCAGGAACTTTAGGTTCTATTTTGCCAGCTACAGGTGAAAAATTTGTGAAAGCACAAGAATTAGGAATTGATTTGCAGGGAGTTTTAGACAAAACAATTGTTCCCACTGCTGACCAATTAAAATTATTAGATGAAAATCAAATAAGTGCATCAAACCCTGTTTTTGCTAGTTTTGAAATTCATAACCTCTTTGAATTTTTTATGGTTTTCGTTGTCCTAACTGGATTAGCAGCCATAATATTATTTGCATTAACACCGCTTCTGAAAAAAATGATGCACGGCGTTCGATAATAATTTGAAATATTTTTATATCTTTCAAACCTACAAGGAATTCTTGTAGGTTTGTTTTTTTTTAATCAAATTATTATGTGGAAAAATCACCCAAAAGCTTTACCTTATTTGTTTTTGTCTGAAATGTGGGAACGTTTTGGCTATTATTTAATGATTGGAATTTTTACTTTATATCTTAAAGATGTGGAGTCGGGATTTGCTATGACCGAAAAAGAAGCCGCTGATTTATATGGAACTTTCATTGCTTTAGTTTTCTTAACCCCTTTTATTGGTGGTTTGGTTGCGGACAGGTATTTAGGATATCGAAAATCAATTGTCATTGGCGGAATAATGATGGGAGCTGGTTATTTTATGATGGGAATTCATAGTTTGCCGATGCTTTATCTTGCGATGACTTTGGTTATTGTTGGAAATGGTTTTTTTAAACCCAATATTTCTACATTATTAGGAAATTTTTATAACGAAGATAAATACATTGACAAGAAAGATGAAGGCTATAATATTTTCTATATGGGAATTAATGTAGGTGCTTTTATCTGTAATTTCTTTGGCGCCGCTTTACAAATTCTACTAGGTTGGCAATATGCATTTATGGCTGCCGGTTTAGGAATGTTTATTGGTGTGATTGTTTTTCTTTTGGGAACTAAACATTACGGAAATAAAACTGAAAAGAAAGGAATCCAACCCGGCGATATGCCTTTTTCTAAAATTGTCCTATTCATCCTTTTTCCATCGGTTATTTTTGGAGTTATCGGTTGGTTTCTAAAAGGAGTAACATCAGAATTCAATACAAACAGTGCCGTTTTTGGTTCGGATAGTACCGACGCTTTTGTTTTCGCTTGTATTCCAATAGTTTTCTTTTATGGAAGTTTATATTTTAAAGCTAAAGCAGAGGAAAAACGACCAATTGGAGCTTTATTATCCATTTTTGCAGTCGTAATTTTATTCTGGGCAGTATTCAAATTAAACGGTTCCGCATTAACAACTTGGGCAGATCGATATACTGATCGAGAAGTTACTGGCACAACTAAAAAAGTATTTTCAACTTTAGTTCAGTCCAAAGAAATTACCTATGAAAAAGCTTCTACAGAACTTTATGACGATAAGTTTAGACTTCAAAAAGAAAATGGTGAAGTTGTAAAAGTTGAAGATTATCCAATTTATTTCAGAAACGTTTCTAAGGAAAAATTACCAGAAGAGGGAAGTAAAATAAGCGTTTGGGCAACCAATTTAAGCCAGTCAATTAATCCGGGTTGGGTAATAATCTTAACGCCATTGGTAGTTGCCTTTTTTACATTTTTAAGGAGTAGAAAAAAAGAACCATCAACGCCAACGAAAATTGCATTTGGATTATTAATTTCCGCCTTGTCCGTTTTGATTATGGTTGCTGCAGTTCATATTGGAAATAACGGTATAGAAAAAGTTTCGGTTTGGTGGTTAGTTGCCAATTACGGAATTATTACAATTGGAGAACTATTTCTAAGTCCAATGGGATTGTCAATTGTATCTAAATTATCACCAAAAAATATTACTGCTTTAATGATGGGCGGATGGTTTTTATCAACCTCAATTGGAAATAAATTAAGTGGTGTTTTGGCAAGTATGTGGGATACTTATGACGATAAAGCCAACTTCTTTTGGGTGAATTTCGGATTATTAATGTTCGCCACTTTATTGATGTTTGCCTTAGTGAAAAACTTAAATAAAGTAATGAAAGAAAATGGAATAAATTAAAAATATGGAAAATCAAATTACAATAGATCAAATTCAAAATTTTAAAGGCAAATATCCAAAACAATTGTGGTACTTGTTTTTTAGTGAAATGTGGGAACGCTTCAGTTTTTATGGAATGCGTGGAATGTTGGTCATTTTTATGGTCAATCAATTAATGATGAATGACGAAGTTGCCAATTTACAATACGGCGCAACGCAAGCTTTTGTATATGCATTTACGTTTATTGGGGGTTTGTTTGCCGATAAAATTCTAGGCTACAGAAAATCGCTTTTTTGGGGTGGACTTTTGATGATTGTTGGTAGTATTATTTTGGCAATCGACCCGAAACAATTTTTCTTTTTTGGAATAAGTTTTACCATAATAGGAACAGGTTTTTTCAAACCTAATATTTCTACAATGGTTGGAAAACTCTATAAAGACGACGACAATAGGAGGGATGCTGGATTTTCATTATTTTATGCAGGTGTAAATTTAGGTGCATTAATTGGTGGATATTTGTGCATTGCTGTTGCAAATGGCTCGATGTTATCTTCAATTATTCCTGAACATTTAAGATGGAATGTTGCCTTCGGTTTTGCCGCAGTTGTTATGGTAATTAGTTTGCTGACATTTGTGCAAACGCAAAAAAGTCTTGGAGAAATCGGAATTTCGCCGTTATTAGATTTGACCGATTCTAAAAGAAAAACCTATGAATATTTGACTTATATTGGTTCAATTGTAATAATTCCAATCATCATTTTATTGGTTTCCAATTCTCAATATACAGATATTTTTATGTTTATTATTGGACCTTGTTCAATTTTATATTTGGCTTATGAAATGCGTAATTTCTCATTAGCGGAGAATAAAAAATTAGTTGCCGCTCTGGTATTTATTATTTTTTCTATTTTCTTTTGGGCATTTTTTGAACAAAGCGGAGGTTCTTTGAGTCTTTTCGCAGCCAATAATTTAAATAATACAGTAATTGGAATTCCTCTTGATCCCAACGGCGTAAATAATTCTGCGAATTCATTATTCGTAATTATTTTTGCGGCATTAGTAGGAATGGCTTGGCTTTGGATGAGTAAAAGAAAAATTGAACCGAATACAATTGTGAAATTTGGACTTGGATTTTTATTTCTTTCGGGTGGTTTTTATGTGTTTTATTATACTAAATTCTTCGCTGACGCAAATGGAGTAACGTCTCTTGATTTATTTACTTTTGGGTGGTTTATAATCACTTTTGGAGAATTATGTTTATCACCAATTGGAATGTCAATTATGACTAAATTATCGCCAGCAAAACTACAAGCTGTAATGATGGGAATGTGGTTTTTAGCAAGTGCTTACGGTCAATATTTTGCAGGTTTATTAGGTGCTAATATTGCAAGTGCTTCGGAAAACGCTTCCAATTTAGATAAATTAACAATTTATGCGGATGGTTATAGGCAATTAGCGATTTATGCACTTGTTGCAGGTGTAATTTTAATAATTATTTCACCATTTGTTAAAAAATTAATGCAAGAAGTCAAATAAATTTCCGATATTTCGGCATTATTTTTGAATATCAATTAAAAACAAAAAAATTATGAAAAAGATACTTATCACTTTATTGCTTGTAATTGGCTCTTACGCTGTTGAAGCGCAAGAATTAGTTTGGAACAACAACCTTAACAAAGCAATGGAAATTTCAAAGAAAACTAAAAAACCATTGATGCTTTTCTTCACGGGTAGCGATTGGTGCGGATGGTGTATTCGTTTGCAAACGGAAGTTTTCAAAAAACCAGAATTTGCTGCTTGGGCAAAAGACAATGTAGTTCTTGTTGAAGTTGATTTCCCAAGAAGAACTGCTTTGTCTGCTGAATTAACAGCGCAAAATAACGAATTGCAACAGTTTTTTGCTGTTCAGGGATATCCAACAGTTTGGTTTGTAAACGCAACTAGTGTTGATGGGAAAACCAATTTTGATAAATTAGGAAGTACCGGATATCTTGCCGGCGGTCCTGCAAATTGGTTGAATGTCGCCAATGGATTTATAAAAAAGAAATAAATTTTTTTAGTTCAATCTATAAAATCCTTTTTCGCCTGTTGCGTGAAAAGGGATTTTTTCTTTTCTACAAGTGGCTTCCCAAACTTTTATATAGGTTTTAAAGTTCGATGCATCGGCAACAATAATTTCAGGTTTGTAAGTTTGTAATAAACGTTCCAAATTCAATTTTGGTGATTGTGTAATTACAATAATATCAGGATTTATGTTCTTCGCATAAATTCCCAAACTATCCAAGATTAGAATTTTTTTATCCTTGAAATAAAATACATTTTGAATCTTTTTTTTGTTAGAAACAGAACTAAAATTGGCAATCAAATACGATTTTAGTGTTGGATTAGAGGCTATTTCTTTTCGGATACTGTCATTGCAAAAGGCAATCACTTTTTCGCCAGTTCTTTCAGTGATTAAGGTGTTTTTCTTTATATTAAATACAATCCATTCTTCTTGATTTTGATTATTCCATCGAGTAACAATAAAAGTAGTTTGAAATAAAAAAAATGCAATTAATGCAAATGCTAATTTGTGGAACGTTGGTTTTTTAAACCAGATAATTACCGCTACAATTAGAAGGTACAAACTCAATAATATTTGCCAATTAAAAGGAATATCCTTAATAATAAACTGCTCAAACGAAGCAACCCAATTGATAGTTTTATTTAAAATATAAATGCTGTATTCTAATATTTTAGCTGGAATTACAGGAACATAATCAAAAGCTGCTAAAACCATTACAAAAACGCCCAACGCCATAATCACACTCAAAAAAGGAATAATTATTAAGTTGGTTACAAAAAACAATCCCGGAAATTGATGAAAATAATAGATGCTTAATGGGAAAGCACCAATTTGAGCCGCAAATGAAACGGTTAAAATTTCCCAAAAGTAAATCGCTATTTTGTTATTTGGAGTCCACAAATTTTCTAATAATGGTTGCAACCAAAAGATAAAAAATAGCGCAACATAACTCAATTGAAACCCAACATCGAATAAAAAGGAAGGTTGAAAAAGCAAAATCAAGAATACGGAAACCAATAAAGTGTGAAAAATATTGGTGCTTCTTTTTAAATGCATTCCAACTGCCACAAACGAAAACATAGTTACAGAGCGCACCACCGATGGCGAAAGTCCAGCTAATATTGCAAAGCCCCAAAGCGATACAATTATGGTAACTAATCGAATGGTATTTCCAACTTTATTTTTGCGCAAGGGCTTCAATAAAAAGGTAATAAATAGCAAAATAAAACCAACGTGTAATCCTGAAACTGACAAAATATGAATTGCACCTGCATATTGATAATCGTGTAATATTTCAGGTGAAATATCTTGTTGTTGTCCTAAAATTAAAGCCGCTACAACGTGTAATTCATCCTTTGAAAAATTGCTTTTTTCGAGATTACTTAGAATTTTATTTCTAAGAAAATCGGAGTAATACCAAATGTTTTTATCTGTTGTTTCGCTGATTTTTATTGCATAAGAATCGGCATACATTTGAGCCAAAATAGATTTGTTTGTCAAATATTTTCCGTAGTCAAATTGGTTTGGATTTATAGGGTTTTTATGTCTGTAAACCGTGCCTTTTATTAGAAAATTAGAACCAATATGAAGTTTTGAATTTCCTTTTATTTTATGAAAATTAATTAATATTTTCCCAGAACTTTCTCGATTGTCAATTCGTTTTACAACGCCAATATATCGGTCATTTAATATCGAACTTTTTAATTTTTCTCGCAAAACAAGTTCAACGGAATGTTCATCGGTTTCATTTTTAATTTGATGAATATAATTGTCAGCTTGAAGTGAATTTGTATTTATAATTTGTGTGAAAATGCCTATTTGAAAAAACAATAAATAGGTAAAAATCCCGAAATATATTTTTTGAATAAAATCGTTTTTAGACAAAAAATACGTTGTGGCAAATAATGAAAAAGAAATGCCAATTGAGATAAAGACGAAATTTGGATTTGGGGAAGTATAAAAGGAATACAAAATTCCAAAAACAAACCAAATGGTGATTCTCGTTAAAGGAAATTGAAGTATTTTCATTCTCCTAATGTAGTCAATTTTATCTAATTATTAGAGGTTTAATAAATGCGATTGGCTTGCGCAAAAGATTTACTATAATACGGCTCTTTTGTGGAGGAAATAATTACGCCACTTGAAGTCGCAGAATGAATAAATTTTATTTCGTCTGGCAACACTTCTGTAACCATTCCAACGTGGTTTATAACGCTTTTTCTATTTGTTCTAAAGAAAATTAAATCCCCTTTTTTGATTTCATCAGGGTGTAAAACCTTTCCTAATCTTGACATTTCATTTGATGATCTAGGTAAAATAATATCAAATTTACTAAACGTTGCAAACATTAAACCTGAGCAATCATAACCTTCTGGAGTTGTACCGCCACTTTTATAATTAGCACCTAAATTCTCAGACGCAGAATTAATCAACTGCGCTACTAAATACGTCGTATCGCTATTGGAAACATCAAAATCATCCGATTTGTCTTCGGTGCTCAACCTGCTTTTTATGTCTTTTTTAGGTTCTTTCTTTGGAGTTTTTATAGTCGAAACAGCTCTGTTTTGTTTCTCAGTTTTTATAATAATTGTGCCTTCTGGAGTGTGATAAAAGCCTTTTTTCTCAGCCTCAGATTTTGAAGTAATTATTATTGACGTTGGTTTGCAACTGGCGAAAAATGTTAATATTGCGAGTAGGTAAAGTAGTTTTTTCAAAAGAATTATTTTTGCAAATTTAGGCATTTAATATTTAAACGAATTTAAACGATGTTTCGTACAATCAATTTTGCAGTTTTTTCACTTGCACCGCTTCCGCCCAATTGCTTTTCTAATTCATTGTAATTTTCTAAAACTTGCTTTCTATAAATAGGTTCCAATAGTTTTTGAAGTTCTATTTTGATGTTTTTTGAAGTGCAATTGTCTTGAATTAATTCGGTTACAACTTCCTTATCCATAATTAAATTCACCAACGAAATGTATTTTAAAGTCACAATTCGTTTTGCAATTTGGTAAGACGCCCAACTTCCTTTATAGCAAACGACTTCGGGAACTTTAAACAATGCCGTTTCCAATGTTGCCGTGCCAGAAGTGACCAAAGCAGCAGTTGAAACACTCAATAAATCATACGTTTTATTGGAAATAAAATGGCTGTTTTTGGCTTTTAAAAAAGGAGCATAAAATGAATATTCTTGACTTGGTGCGCCAGCAATTACAAATTGATAATCAGGAAAATCATTTACCACGCTCAACATTACGCTCAACATTTTTGTAATTTCCTGTTTGCGACTTCCTGGCAATAATGCTATAATTGGTTTTTCATCTAAATTGTGTTCTTTTCTAAAAGCAACTTCGTCAACAATTGTTCGATTTTGGATGGCATCAATTAATGGATGACCAACAAATTCAACAGGATAATTATGCTTCTTCTCGTAGAAATCTTTTTCGAAAGGCAAAATCACATACATTTTATCAACATCTCGCTTAATATCCGTAATTCGATTTTCTTTCCAAGCCCAAATTTGAGGCGAAATATAATAATGCGTTTTCATTCCTAATTCCTTCGCCCATTTTGCAATTCGCATATTAAAACCTGGATAATCAATGAAAATAAGTACATCAGGTTGAAATTCTTGAATGTCTTTTTTGCATATTTTTATATTATTTAAAATGGTTTTCAAATTGAAAACTACTTCAATGAATCCCATAAATGACAATTCGCGATAATGTTTCACCAAGGTACCGCCCACATTTTGCATTAAATCACCGCCCCAAAAACGAATTTCAGCACTTGCATCTTCTTTATACAAAGCCTTCATCAGATTTGAACCGTGCAAATCTCCCGAAGCTTCTCCTGCAATAATGTAGTATTTCATAGAATATTGATTTAATACTTCTGAATTTTTATACAAATAAAGTAATAATTGTTATTATAATCATTGCCAATATCACTCCACGAGCCATCAATTCTTTATCGTATTTTAATAAGCCAAAGAAAACCAATAGATTTAATATTGCTCCAAGTGTGATTATTTTACCTAATTTTCCTTCGAATTTTAATATTTGAAGTCCACCCAAAAAAGAGTAGGGAGTAAATGCGACAATGAAAAGATAACTTCCAATTACTGACGTAATTATTCCGATAATAATGCCGTAAAAAAAATCAATTTTTTTCATATTATTTTAAATTCCAAGTATTTAGTTGTTGAATTGTATGATGCGCTGTTAAATCAAATTGAACAGGAACTACAGAAATATAGCCGTTTTCTAAAGCCCATTCGTCAGTATCTTCGCCTTTATCTTGGTTTACAAATTCGCCTGTAAGCCAATAATAATCTTTCCCTTGAGGTGTAATTCTCTTGTCAAATTTTTCCATCCAAATGGCTTTCGCCTGACGGCAAATTTTTATTCCTTTGATTTCATTTTCTTTTAATTTCGGAAAATTGACATTCAAAACTATATTTTCGGGCATTCCTTTTTCTAAAACTTCTAAAGTTATTTTTCTGATTGAAGATTTAATAGCGTCGAAATCGGCGTTCCAATCGTAATCTAATAATGAAAAACCAATGGCGGGAATTCCTTCAATTCCAGCTTCAACAGCAGCACTCATCGTACCTGAATAAATTACATTTATTGAAGAATTAGATCCGTGATTTATACCTGAAACACACAAATCTGGTTTTCGGTGAAGAATTTCATTAACTGCCAATTTCACACAATCTACAGGTGTTCCCGAACAACTATATTCGGTTATTTCTGCATTTTCCTTAGAAACCTTATTGATGAAAAGTGTGCTATTTAGTGTGATTGCGTGACCCATTGCGCTTTGAGGCTTGTCGGGAGCAACAACAACTACAGTTCCAATTTCTGACATTACCGAAATTAAAGCTCGGATTCCAGGAGCCGTAATTCCATCATCATTTGTAACTAATATCAAAGGTTTGTTCATTTTTTATGTAAATTTTCTGGATGTAAAAATAATCATTTTTAATCGGAAGATGCTATATTTGTATCTTTAACAAAAAATTAGCCAAATCAATATTTCTTGGCACAATTTTTTGTGTACTTTAGATAAAAAATTAATGAATACATTTTTGAATTTTATGAAAAGGAATTATAAGATTATAGTAGCTGTTCTGGCCTTATCTTTAGCACTTTGGAGTTTTATGCCAAAGCAAAAAGGAGATCCTGAAAAAGACAAATTATTATTAGAATTATTAACTTTTGTTATTGAAAAAGGGCATTACAGTCCAGCTGAAATTGACGATACTTTCTCAAAAGGAGTTTATAAAGAATTTTTGAAGGCATTAGATCCAACCAAAAGATTCTTTTTACAATCGGATATTGATGAGTTTTCTAAATATGAAACAGAATTAGATGATCAAATTAAAAACAAAGAACTGACCTTTTTTGATTTGACTTACACGCGTTTAATGAAACGTATCGAAGAAAGTAAAACCTACTATAAAACCATTTTAGACAAGCCAATTGATTATAAAATTGACGAAGAATTTAATGCGGATTATGAAAAATTACCGTTTGCTAATTCAGTTTCCGAATTGCAGGAAAAATGGAGAAAGCAAATTAAGTTGTCTGCATTGGCTTCAATTACGGAACGATTAAAATTAGAAGAAGACAAGAAAAATGGAGTTGTAAAAGATAATAAAGACTCTATCGGGACATTAAAAATTGAGAAAATAGTTGACAAAACTCCAAAAACATTTGAGCAAATTGAAAAAGAAACTCGCGAAAGTTCACTGAAATCAATGAATGAGTATTTTGGATTTATAAATGATATGAAAAGAGACGATTGGTTTGCCATTTATGTAAATACAATTGCAGAACGATTTGACCCGCATACTTCCTATTTTGCTCCTGAGGATAAAGAACGTTTTGATGTGAGTATGTCTGGTAAATTTTTCGGAATTGGTGCAAGACTTCAAAAGAAAAATGATTTTACTGAAATTACTGAATTGATTTCTGGTGGTCCTGCTTGGAGAGGAAAAGAATTGGAAGTTGGTGATATTTTTCTGAAAGTAGCACAAGGAGATGCTGATCCAGTTGATGTAGTTGGAATGAAAATTGACGATGTTGTAAAGAAAATCAAAGGTCCAAAAGGTACGGAAGTTCGTCTGACAATTAAAAAAACGGATGGTTCGATTAAAGTTATTACGTTGATTCGTGATGAAATTGAAATTGAAGAAACCTATTTAAAATCAAGTATTGTTGAAAAAAATGGATTGAAATATGGTGTGATTTATTTGCCTAAATTTTATATCGATTTTGAAAATGCTGATAGTAGAGATGCTGGAAAAGATATGGCAATTGAAGTGGAACGCTTAAAAAAAGAAGGAGTAAACGGAATTGTTTTGGATGTTCGTGATGATGGCGGTGGTTCATTGAAAACCGTTGTAGATATTGCTGGTTTATTCATTGAGCAAGGTCCGATTGTTCAAATAAAATCAGCTGCTGGGAAAAAAGAAGTCCTTTCGGATAAAGATAAAAAAGTACAATGGGATGGTCCATTAGTAATAATGATTAACTGTTTTTCAGCTTCGGCATCAGAGATTTTAGCGGCTGCAATTCAAGATTATAAACGAGGTGTTATTATTGGAAGCAAACAATCATACGGAAAAGGGACGGTTCAAAATGTAATTGATTTGAATCAGTTTGTACGAAATTCAAGTATTGGCGATTTAGGCGCATTGAAAACTACAACTCAAAAATTTTATAGAATTAATGGTGGATCAACCCAATTGGACGGCGTGAGCAGCGATGTGATTATGCCAGATCGGTATTCTTATGTGAAAATGGGCGAGCGCGATGTTGATAATGCTATGCCTTGGGATAAAATTGATGCTGCGGAATATACCGTTTGGGATAAGCAAATTAATTTTAATGCCGCTATTGCAAATAGTAAAAAGAGATTGGCTGAAAATAATCAATTCAAATTGATTGATGAAAATGCAAAATGGATAAATGAACGAAGTGAAGACAACGTTTATAGTTTAGATATTGACAAATTTCAAGCGGAACAAAAAACACTTGATGCAACCGCTAAAAAATACAAGTCGGTTTTAGAATATAAAAATCAGTTGAAGTTTACGTCACTTCCGTATGAAAGTGAAGCGATGAAAACCGATTTGGCTTTGAAAGAAAAAAGACAAAGATGGCACGAAAGCTTATCAAAAGATATTTATGTGGATGAAGCTTTGAATGTTTTAGGCGATTTACAACCGAAAGTAACACCTGCAAAAAATGCTGTTGTTATTAAGAAAAAAGAAAAATTGGTTAAATCGTAGTTTGAATTTTTGTTGAATCTTACCGGTATAATGCCGCTGAATATTTCAAATTAGCTCACTTTTTAATAGCCTAATTTGAAATGAATAGCGGTTTTTTACTTTTTTATTAAATTATTTTTTATGAAAAAAATTACCCTTATTGTTGTCTTGGGTTTTATTATTTCTGCATTTTCAGTTGCAATTCAAACGAAAAATAAAGACAATGATGCTGCTTTTAGTAATTTTTCGGATAGTCAACAACAATCGCCATTTGCTTATTTGCCAACTTCAACCACGCATCAAATTATTAAACATTCGTATTATGCGCTTTCGTATAACGAAAAATATGAACAAGCAGAATGGGTTTCTTATTTTTTGAGAAGTTCGGATGAAGGAATTGGACATTTCAAAAGACCAAGATTTATTGACGATCCAAAAGTGAGTTCTGAGTCTGCGGCATCCGATAATTATAAAAAATCTGGTTATGACAGAGGTCATTTATGCGCTGCCGCAGATATGAGATTTTCTAAAGCTGCTTTTGACGAAACTTTTTTTACTTCCAATATTTCGCCTCAAAAGCATAATTTCAATGATGGAATATGGAAACAGTTAGAAGAAAAAACAAGATATTGGGCGCAAAAATACAATGGAATTTATGTTGTAACAGGTGGAATTCTTCAAAAAGGATTGCCTACAATTGGTTTTGAAAAGGTTGCTATTCCAAATTATTTTTATAAAGTACTCTTTTGTAATTATAAAGGAAAGTATAAAATGGTCGCTTTTTTAATGCCGAGTGTTAAAAGTCAAGCCCCTTTAAATACGTTTGTGGTTTCTGTAGATGCAATCGAAAAAATGACAGGAATTGACTTTTTTCCTCAACTGAATGACGCTATTGAAAATGATTTAGAACGGAAAAGCGATTATAAAGCGTGGGCGTTTTAAAGAAATAATACCATCTGTAATTTTAAAACAGTCCAAAATTAATTGGTGTAATGCCGATATAGTATGAAAATAGTACAATTTTTATTGGACTATATTGAATACATAATCGGTATAATTATAATTTATTGAAGTTGTGCTTCAAATAGTATAACACAGATTTCACAAATTTTCACAGATTTATTTGTGTTAATTTGTGAAATTTATTTTTAGTATTTATACCATTATAATTATTTGATTAGTCTAATAGCTCTTGTATTATTAAGCTATATTTTACAAACTCATATTTTACAATTTGCTGAATGAATCTGTGTTAATTTGTGAAATCTGTGTTTTTTTCAGTGAATCATCTACCACTCATTCACTTTATTAGCATCCATTTTTAGAAATATAAATAATAAAATCGTGAATCCCCAAAGTCCCGAACCTCCATAAGAAAAGAAAGGAAGCGGAACTCCAATTGTTGGGAATATACCAACGACCATCGCAATATTTACAAAGAAATGGATGAACAGAATTCCCGCAACACATTGTCCGTAAACCCTACTAAATTTTGTTTTTTGTCTTTCGGCAAGATAAATTGTCCTTAAAATTAAAATCAAAAACAAACCCATTACAACTAGAGAACCTATAAATCCCCATTCTTCACCAACTGTCGTAAAAATATAATCGGTGTGTTGCTCGGGTACAAATCCTCCTTTGGTTTGTGTTCCTTCAAGGTATCCTTTTCCTATCCAACCTCCAGAACCAATAGCAATTTCCGACTGATTTGTATTGTAACCGATGCCTTTCATATCGACTTCTTTCCCTAATAAAATATTGAAACGATCCCTGTGGTGTTGTTTAAAAACGTTATCAAAAACGTAATCTACGGAAAATACAAATCCAGAAATCATCACAAAAATCATTGCACTTGCGATGATATTTCTATTTCCTAATCTGCTTTTAAAATAGACAATACAAATTACAATTAAAGCCATTAAAGCAACAGCCCAAGGTTCAAAAACGAGTGATAAAATAAATAATAATATGGCAATAAATCCAGTCCAAACATACCAAGCGGGCAATCCTTCTCTGTATAAAACTAGAATAAAAACACTATAAATCAAGGCGCTTCCTGGATCGGGTTGCGGTAAAATGAGCATTATCGGAAGGAAAATAATCAGTAAAGCTTGAATTTGTCTGTTTACATCTTTTAAGTTAACTTGAACATCGCTTAAATATTTGGCTAAAGCCAATGCTGTCGCTGCTTTTGCAAACTCCGAAGGTTGGATTGTAAAACTTCCAATTGCATACCAACATCTTTGTCCCGCAATTGTTTTTCCAGCAACAAATAAGCCCGCTAATAAAACTAAAGCTACGCCATAAATGACACTCGAATATTTTTCGTAAAACTTACCGTCGATTGCTAAAATTATAAATACAAGAGGAATTGTAAAGAAAATAAACAGCATTTGTTTTCCGTAAATCTGACTGAAATCAAATAATGAAGCGTCTTCTACAGATGAAGAAAGGGAAGAGGAATAAATATTTAGCCATCCTAATATAACCAGAATAATATAGATAGCTACGCTAATCCAATCTAAGTTGCTTGTTATACTTTGGTTTTTCATTTCGAGAATTTCTAATTAATTTGTTTTAGAGGTTCTGTTTTTAGCTTTGGAACGATTGTTTTGCTTTTCAAAATAGAATCTTTTCTTCGTAATTCTAATTTCACGGTTTCAGACAATCCACCTAATTTTGCATAGCGTCCTTGTAAACTTATATTTAATATTCGAGTTTCCAAATCTGTTCTCGTGATTTTTTTTCTAAGGTATTTTTCAATCATTAAACTGGCTATTGGACCCGCAATTGTTGCTCCATAACCTCCATTTTCAATCATTACTGCGATTGCTATTTTAGGATTATCTTTAGGTGCAAAAGCTACAAATATAGAATGGTCTTCCATTTTTGTTCTAACACCACCAATTTTAGCAAAGTTTTCTGCAGTTCCAGTTTTACCACAGATGTCTATTCCTTCAACTTTAAGCGCATAAGCAGTTCCCAAATTGTAAACATCAAAAAGTCCATCAATCATTGGAGCAAAATGTTTTTTATCAATTGTAGTTGTATGTTTTGTTCTAAACTTTTTATCTATTATTTCACCTTCAATTTTTTTGATGATATGAGGTGTATAATAATATCCTTTGTTCGCAACAGTTGCCATCATATTTGCCAATTGTATTGGTGTCATCAAAACTTCTCCTTGACCAATTGCATTTGATATTATCGTTTTTCCACTCCAACCCCAATCAGGATACATTTTTTTGTAGGTTTTTGCATTTGGAATTTTTCCCTTTTTTCCTGTTGGCAAATCGTAACCCATAAATTGCCCTAAACCGAAACTTTTTATATGATTACTCCAAATATCAACTGCATCAGTAGGTTTCACGTATTTAGAAATTGTTCGTAAATAAACATTTGAAAAATACGCATTACAAGATTTGTAAATTCCTACGTGCAAATCGCGTACTCCACCGCCACAGTGACATCCCTGAAATCGACCTCTGGCATAAGAAAAACCGTGATTACACATAAAAGTTGTATTGACATCAATTACTTTTTCTTGAAGTCCAACAAGTCCCGTCATAATTTTAAATGGTGAACCTGGTGGATATTCTGCTAATAATCCTCTGTCATAAAGCGGTTTTGCAATAGAATCACGATACAGTAAAGTGTAGTTTTTGGAGCGTTGTCTTCCAACAAGAATTGAAGGGTTATAAGAAGGTGCTGTAACTAATGCTAATATTTCACCCGTAGAAGGTTCAATTGCAACAATTCCACCACGTTTATTTATCATCAATTCCTCACCATATTTTTGCAATTCTGCGGAAATTGATAAATTAATATCTTCACCTTGAACAGCAATTGTATCGTATTTTCCTTCTTTATAAGAACCAATTTCTCTATTAAATTTATCCTTTTGAATGTATTTTACACCTTTTACTCCACGTAATGTGATTTCGTAACTTTCTTCAACACCTTGTTTTCCAATAAAATCACCGCTATTGTAGTATGGGTTTTTTGCAATTTCTTTTTCACTTGCTTGTGTTATAGACCCAAAAACATTGGCTCCAGCCGCAATTTGATAATCTCTTAAGGAACGTTTTTGAATGTAGAAACCTTCAAATTTTCGTATTTTTTCTTGAAAGGCAGCATATTCTAACTTATTCAATTGCGGTAAAAAAACCGAAGGTAGTCTTGGGCTGTAAATTTTTGCCTTTGCCATTTTTTCTAAAAAATACTCTTTTGTAATATTTAATAAAAGACAAAATTCTGTGGTATCAATTTTTTTTAAGTCACGAGGAATTACCATTATATCATAAGAAGGCTGATTGGCAACCAACAATTTTCCGTATCGGTCATAAATATAACCTCTTTCAGGATAATCATATTTTATCTTGATGGCATTGTTATCTGATTTTAATTTGAAGGTATCATTGACAACTTGAAGATAAAAAATACGTATCAAAAGCAAGGAAGTTGCAATGATAATAATTAAGGGAAGTAACACTTTTCTCATCTTCGGCTTGGCTTAAATAAATAAATTAAGACGATGCAAATTAGCAATGTAAATAAAGTTCCAAGGATAGTTCTAAGTAGAATATCCCAAAGTGAACTCAATTGAAAAACTTCTAATATAAATAGTGTAAAATGATGCACAATTACAGCGAGTAATAAAAACGAAAATCGTTCTGGCGTTAAGACATCATTGATTCTAACGGTTTGATATTCATAACTTAACCCGAATGCAAATTTAAAAAGATATGGTCTAGCGTAAGCTAATATCAAACAAGAAGCTGCGTGAACTCCGCCAGAATTACTGAATAAATCCATTGTGATTCCCAACAAAAAACTTGAAATAATCAGCATTGGTTTATTTCCGTTTACAGGGTATAAAATTATAAAAAGGATATATGGAAATGGGTTTATATAGCCGAATAAATCAATATTATTGAAGATAACGATCTGTGCGGTAAGCAACAAGAAAAACCGAACGAAATTCATTATGACAGCACTATTCATTTTTAGTTTCTTTCTCTAAATTAATAATTTCCTCCCGATTTTTACTTTTAATAATATACACGTGACCCAAATTGGTCATATCATTAAACAATTTTACATTAAGAGTATAGTAATTGGTTTGGTTGTCAATGTAGATTTTATCGATGGTACCAATATTGATGTTTTCTGGGAAAATAACAGATTGTCCTCCTGTTACAATGGTATCTCCTTTTCTAATAGCTGCCAATCTTGGAACATCAATTAGCTGAACAAACCCAGTACTTTTTCCATCCCAAATTAGGGAACCGAAATGATTTGTTTTCTTAATTTTAGCGTTAATTTGAGACTTTCTATTTAAAATACTTACAATCGTTGCGTAATTTTCAGATGTTTTATCTACAATTCCCACGATTCCTGCGCTATTGATAACGCCCATATCGGCTTTTACACCTGCTTTTTCACCACTATTTATCGTGATGTAATTTTCATAAACATTATAAGAGTTATGAATCACCTTTGAAACGATAATATTTACTTTGTCCACTCCTTTTATACTGTCAATTTTTGGAACTAAAGTGGAATCTTTGATGTTGAATAATAGGCTTTTCAAACGTGCATTTTCTGTTGCAAGAATCTCATTTTGAGTTTGTAAATTTAGGTATTCACTTACACGATTAATGCGTTCATATACACCACCACTAAGGAAATTGGCAGATGAAATGACCTTGCTTCTATGAAAAGAATGCGATTGAATTGTTAAGACTAACGAAACTAACAAAAGCAGCAAAAACAGCAAGCGATTACTGTTTTTAAATATAAAATTGAATATTTGCTGCATCTACTATGCGTATTATTTTATTAAAATACTTCTAAATCTTGGAATGTCTTTCAACGCCATTCCGGTTCCTCGAACAACCGCTCTTAAAGGATCTTCAGCAATATAAACTGGTAAATCTGTTTTTTGAGAAATTCTTTTATCCAAACCACGTAACATAGAACCACCACCTGCAAGATAAATACCTGTATTGTAAATATCGGCTGCTAATTCTGGAGGTGTTTGAGATAATGTTTCCATCACCGCATCTTCAATTCTTTGAATCGATTTGTCCAATGCTTTTGCGATTTCTCTATAAGAAACAACAACTTGTTTTGGTTTTCCTGTCAATAAATCACGCCCTTGAACAGAATAATCTTCTGGTGGAGTTTCTAAATCTTCTATGGCAGCACCAATTTCAATTTTTATTTTTTCAGCCGTACTTTCTCCAACAAATAAGTTGTGTTGCGTACGCATATAATATACAATGTCATTTGTGAAAACATCACCTGCAATTTTCACCGATTTGTCGCAAACAATTCCTCCAAGTGCAATTACTGCAATTTCAGTTGTTCCACCACCGATGTCAACAATCATATTTCCTTTAGGTTGCATAATATCAATTCCAATTCCGATAGCGGCTGCCATTGGTTCGTGAATTAAATATACTTCTTTTCCGTTTACTCTCTCGCAAGATTCTTTAACGGCGCGCATTTCCACTTCTGTAATTCCAGAAGGAATACAAACCACCATACGAAGTGCGGGAGTAAACATTCTTTTTTTCAACGCAGGAATACTTTTGATAAACATACTTATCATTTTTTCCGATGCATCAAAATCTGCAATAACTCCATCCTTTAGCGGACGAATGGTTTTTATATTTTCATGGGTTTTACCTTGCATTAAATTGGCTTCTTTTCCGACAGCAATAATTTTGCCTGAAATTCTATCACGAGCTACAATGGAAGGAGAATCAATGACAACTTTACCGTTGTGAATGATTAATGTGTTTGCGGTACCAAGGTCTATCGCGATATCCTCAGTCATGAAATCAAAAAATCCCATAAGTCTTTTAAGGGTTTAGTTAGTTTTAAAAAAATTTATGTACAAAGTTAAACAAATTAATGTTTAAAATGACGTGTTCCTGTAAATACCATTGCAACTTTATTTTCATTGCAATAATTTATGCTTAATTCGTCTTTTATAGAACCTCCAGGCTGAATAACGGCGGTGATTCCAGCGTGTTTTGCAATTTCCACACAATCAGGAAAAGGAAAAAAAGCATCGCTTGCCATTACTGCGCCATTCAAATCAAAACCAAAGGTATTTGCTTTCTCAATTGCTTGTTTCAATGCGTCAACTCTTGAGGTTTGACCTGTTCCCGAAGCGATTAAGGTTTTGTTTTTTGCAAAAACAATCGTGTTTGATTTAGTGTTTTTACAAATTTTAGAAGCAAATATCAAATCTTCAATTTCTTGAGAAGTTGGTGCTGTAATTGTAACGGTTTTTAAATCAGATTTAGTATCTGTAATATAATTTTTATCTTGTACCAAAAGTCCATTCAAGCAAGTCCGAACTTGTTTTTTTGGCAATTCAACTTCTTTTTGTACTAAGATAATTCTGTTTTTCTTTTGTTCTAAAATTGCAATTGCTTCTTCATCATAACTTGGTGCAATAACCACTTCGCAAAATAAGGAATTAATTTCATTTGCAGTAGCAACATCAATTTTTCCGTTTGCAATTAAAACACCACCAAAAGCAGAAGTTGGATCGCAAGCCAAAGCCGCTAAATAGGCTTCTGTCATTGTGTTTTTTGTAGCCAATCCACAAGCGTTATTGTGTTTTAATATTGCAAATGTTGGAGTATCATCTTTAAATTCTAATATCAAATTTACCGCAGCATCAACATCTAATAAATTATTATACGACAATTCTTTTCCGTGTAATTTGGTAAACATTGCATCGAAATCTCCAAAGAAATAGCCTTTTTGATGTGGATTTTCCCCATATCTCAAAACTTGTCCGTTGGCAATACTTTCTTTGTAATAGGTTTCGTCTGTATTGAAATAATTAAAAATAGCGGCATCATAATGAGAGGAAACGTGGAATGCTTTTGTCGCAAATAATTTTCTATCTTCTAATGTAGTTGCGCCATTTTGATTGGTAATTAAATCTAAAAGTTGGCTGTATTCATTTACAGATGCAACAATTACGGTGTCTTTGAAATTTTTTGCGGCAGCACGAATTAACGAAATACCACCAATGTCAATTTTTTCAATACTATCTGCTTCAGAAGCTCCCGAGGCAACCGTTTTTTCAAATGGATATAAGTCAACAATCACCAAATCAATCTGTGGAATATTAAATTCTTCCATTTGTTGTACATCACTTTCATTGTCTTGACGGTTCAAAATTCCACCGAAAATTTTTGGGTGCAATGTTTTTACACGACCACCAAGAATGGATGGATAAGAAGTTACATCTTCAACAGGAACTACTGGAATTCCTAAGTTTTTTATGAAATCTTCAGTTCCTCCAGTGGAATAAAGCGTTACATTTTGTTCGTGTAATTTTCTTACGATTGGCTCTAATCCGTCTTTTGAAAAAACCGAAATTAAGGCAGATTGAATTGTTTTTGTAGTGTTCATTGTGTAGTTAGATTTAAAAAGTGCAAAAATAGTTTTTTTATTAGAAATTTAAGTCAAATACGATTGATAAAATTGTAACTTATTGACCTCTTTTCAACATTTTTTTTGCAAGTTTAAAATAAACGTAATGAATTGTGTTTTAAACTCAAACAAAGAGTTTTGATTTCCGTTTTAAGGTGGTTAAATTCCTTTTAAAACTTCCTCAAAATTTGCTGTTGGCAAAACACACGTTTGGTTTTGACAAACATAAAATAGTGTTTCATTTTCAACAAAACGGTCTTTTAAAAAGGGTAGGGAAGTAGCGACTTTTGTTCCCGCAATAACTAAATTTGGAAGGTAATTCTGATTGATTTTGGTTATATATTCCAATGCTTTTTCACCGCAAACTCCCAATTCCTTATTCTGCTCGGAATAATTCATCAATACATTCAACCAATTGGAATACCCCGATGGATAATCAATGTTTGGAATGATGTGTTGGAGCATTTTCATACAAATAGCTTCATAATACGAATTATGAAAATAAATACTCAACTTGAATAAATTATTTGCCATCACTGAATTAGAAGCTGGAATTACATTGTCTTCAGTTTCAAAATGAGTAGTAATTAAAGGGGCATCAATTTTGGAAGTAAAGGCAAAAAATCCTGACTTTTCATCATAAAAAGTATCGAAACAATAATCGGTTAATTGCTTGGCATTTTGCAACCATTTTTCATCTAATGTTACTTCGTAAAGCGCAATAAAAGCATCAATTACAAAACAATAATCTTCAAGATAACCGTTTATCGTGCTTTTTCCATTCTTGTAATTATGGTATAAATTGCCGTCTGCTGTCCATTGTTTTTCAATGATGAAATCAGCATTTTTAATGGCTATTTCTAAATAATTGGTATCGCCCAACGCTTTATAAGCATCTACAAAACCTTTTAACATTATCGCATTCCAAGACGTTAATGCTTTATCGTCTAATCTTGGTTTGCTTCTTTTTTCACGTTCAATAAAAAGCAATTGTTCCCAAGTTTTTTTCTTAGATTGCAATTCAGAAAGCGTGATTTTATTTTGGATTGCAATGGCTTTCAACTCCTGATTTTGAATTAAAACATAATTGCCTTCTTCCCAATAACCAAATTCATTGATATTGAAAACCTGACGAAACAATTCGAAATCATCTTTCAGTTTGTTTTGTAATGTTGCTTCTTTCCAAACATAAAAAGCCCCTTCTTCCAAGTGTTGCTTTTCATTTAAACTATCAGCATCTAAGGCGCAGAAAAATCCGTTTTCAGCATTGGTTAATTCCCTCGAAATGAAGGTCAAAGTTTTTTCAATCACTTCTTTGTACAAAGGATTTTTCGTTAGTTTATAGGCGTCAGCATACAACGAAACCAATTGCCCGTTGTCATAAAGCATTTTTTCAAAGTGAGGAACGTGCCATTTCATATCGACCGAATAGCGAGAAAATCCACCGTCAACAGTGTCGAAAAGTCCGCCAAAAGCCATTTTTGTCAAGGTAAGATTTACGAAATCCAACACTTCTTGATTTTGTTTTTGATGCCCGTATCGCAATAGAAATTGATAATTATTGGGCATCATAAATTTTGGTGCGCGTGCCATTCCGCCAAATTCCAAATCGAAACTTTTAATCCATTTTTCGATTAAAGGTTCAATGCTATTTTGTTTTAAAGTTTCCGATGAAATTTCCGCCTTTGACATTCCTAAACTTTCAATTCCAAGGTGTAATTTTTCGGCATACCCAATCATTTTTTCGGGTTGCGATTGATACATTTCCTGTAACTGTTCTAAGGTTGAAATCCATTCGTCTTTTCGGAAATAGGTGCCGCCCCAAACGGGTCTTCCGTCGGGAAGTGCCACAATATTTAGTGGCCAACCGCCTCTCCCTGTCATTATTTGAACTGCTTTCATATAAACCGCATCAACGTCGGGGCGTTCTTCGCGATCCACTTTTATGTTGATGAAATGCTGGTTCATAGTTTGCGCCACTTCATCATTTTCAAAGCTTTCGTGTTCCATTACATGACACCAATGGCACGCCGAATAACCAATACTAACGATGATAAGTTTGTTGTAATCTTGGGCTGTAGCCAATGAGTTAGAGTTCCACGCTTTCCAATGCACAGGATTGTTTGCGTGTTGCAAAAGATACGGACTTGTTTCAGAATGTAGTTCGTTCATAGTATGTTTTTTAGCCCAGATTACTTCGCTTAACTTTTATTTTCATCGGAGTTCATTGAACTTCGTTTACAGTGAAGATCCCACGCTTTTGGGCGTGGATTGCAACGAATAGCTGGAAATAGCTCCTAAAAAAAGTGTTTCTAAAAATGCTAATTTGTTACTAATAAAGTTATGTAGTCAGTGTAATAAAGTGTCGTATTTTAAAATATGTAATTCAATGTAATTGGCTGATTCTATATAGTTTTAACTGTTTCGAGACTTTTGATTGTAAGACATTAAAACTTTCGACTTACTTAGGCGTTCACTGCTTCTACTTTTATATCTTCATCTTTTAGCATGTCTTTCAGCATATTTTCGATACCGCTTTTTAAAGTGAAAGTTGAAGATGGACAACCGTTGCAAGCACCTTGTAGGATTACTTTTACACGTTTTTCTTTTTCATCATAGGAATCGAATAGGATATTTCCACCATCGGCAGCTACGGCAGGTTTTACATATTCTTCCAAAATATTGATAATTTGTTGAGAAGTAGTGTCTAAATTATCGAAGTTTTTAATTTGCTGTTTCTCTTGTTTGGTATCGGTTACCAATAGGGTTTCGTCTAAAACGGTACCGCCATTTTCGATGAATTGCTTGATGAACGAACGCAATTCCAAGGTAATTTCGTTCCATTCGTTGACTTCATATTTGGTTACAGAAATGTAATTCTCGTCGATGAAAACTTCCTTCACATACGAAAAATTGAATAGGGCTTTCGCCAATGGTGAGGCTGCTGTAGCATCAATATTTTTGAATTCGATAGCGTTTTTAGTCAACATTCTACTTACCACGAATTTCAGAGCTGCAGGATTTGGCGTTGTTTCGCCATAAACTGTAATAGGTTGCTTCTTAGATTTGTTTTCGTCAACGGTGATAATAACGCCACCATTATTGACAAATTCTTCTATTTGTTCGGCAACAGCATCTTGAACATCTTCCCACTCTACGATTGTGTAGCGTTCGATGGCGATGAAATTTCCCGAAATATATACCGTTTTCACAAATGGCAAGTAGAATAATTGTTGAGCAAGAGGCGATGTTTTGGCTTCGTCAATGTTTTTGAACTCAAAACTTTCATTTTGGGTTATGAAATCGGGAAATTCAAATTTTAGAATTGCAGGATTTTGGGTAATTTTTATAGTGATCTTTGTCATTTGGATATTTTACTTTTATGAAATCATATTCATAGCGACAAAGATAAATCATTTCTTTTAGAACACCTTTTAATTTTTAGTATAATGAAATAGATAGATTTTACATGAATTATAAACATTTACTAACAATAAGTTAATTATTTTATTGCATAATGTAATAATGTCGTATTTATTTATCATATTTGTATTGAAAATCAAATTACTATGGTTAGTAATATTCTTTAAATAAATTAAAGAATTCAGCCTATAAATCTTATTATTCCCCTGCTATGAAAAAAACAATACTTTGTTTGGTAGTATTTATTACTACAATTTCTTATTCTCAAAATAAGGCTTCAAATTTCACAATTCTCAAAACAGGAACCAAATATTCCAAAGAACTTATTACAACCGCATTCAACAACGCAGATATGTGTGGTAGTTTTTATGAGTCAAAACCAAATGATATTGTTTTTGATGACGGTTCAATAGTTCGATTATTTTCTAAAAAAGAACTCGGAACTTCAACTATTTCAGCCGATTGCTTTTTACCAGATACTACAAAACCACAAGTAATTGTTTGGTCGATATTTCCTTCGGGAATTATTTCAAAAGGATATAATTCAAATCAAAACTCTAAAACTAATTTTTAATAGTAAACGCCATGAATTCATTTTTAAGAAATTGTATTGTTACTTTATTTTTTACGCTTGTTTCGATAACTTCTGTTTATGCACAACCCCCAAATGATGACCGCTGTTCGCCTACTCCTTTAGGAATTTTAGGTGCGCCAGCGGTCTGTGCTGCTGGGGCAACAGGTGTAAATGTGGGTGCTACAACTACATTGACTAATCAAACTACAGTTGCTGCAACTTCTGGAAATCCTTACCAATCTCTTATAGGATGTACAGGTGGTATTGATATGGCTTCACCAGCTTTGGACACCTGGTACACATTTATTCCATCAGGGAATTCCGTAACTATAAATATAACTGGTTTTGCAAGCGCTAATTTGGGAATTTGGACTGGGATAAATTGCTCGAATTTATCAGGCGTTGCTTGTACAGTTTTGCCTGCTGGAGGAACAGGTTCTTTAATAATACCATCTGTTGTAATTGGTCAAACTTATTATCTTCAAATTAGTGGAAACACCTCAACAGCTACTGATAATAATTTTTCAATTGCTATTAATAATAGTATAGATTGCAACAGTTGCTTAACGGCAAGTTCTTTTTCTGCTACTCCGACACCTTCTAGTGGGGTTTATTCACCAGGTCAAGTGGTGCGTTTTTGCTATACGGTTAGTAATTTTGATCAGATTTCTACAAACTGGTTTCATGGGGTTCAAATTACGTGGGGACCAGGTTGGACTGGAGCTATAACTAATACGACTGTTCCAGCAGCATGTCAAGGATCCGGTACTTGGGCATATTTCCCAGGTACTATCACTTCTACTTTTACGGGTCTTCCCTGGGGGACTGGTTTCTATTTTGACTCTACGGACACTGGCACAAACCCAGGCAATAATTATGGGGATAATTGTGTTGCCTATAATTGGACATTTTGCTGGGATATGACTGTAAGTGCAGCCTGTATTGCAGGTCAAGATTTATCTGTTACTGTAAATACAAGTGGGGATGGTGAATCTGGTTCGTGGTCAAGTAATGCGTGTAATGATGATTTACCATCAAAATTACTTGCCATAAAATCTGCAAATGTAACAATGACAAATCCTAATACTGCAACAATTTGCAGTGGGGCAACTTTAAATTTTCCTCTTACAACTAGTTCTGCTGCTACTATTACTTGGATTGCTACAAGCAATCCAAACGTTACAGGGGAGAGTACAACCCTTCAAACTTCAAATAATATAATTAATACTCTTGTAAATACAAGTGCTGTCGCTCAAATAGTTACTTATACGGCTACACCTACCACTTCTTCAGGTTGCGCTGGAATACCACAAACTATTTCTATAACTGTTTTACCTACTCCTACTGCTAATGCAGGAACGGGTAGTACAATATGTGCTGGTTCAGGCAGTTGTGTTAATTTAAGTGGCTCTGTTACCAATGCGGCTAGCTCAGTAGGTCCAATTAGTTTTTCTAATAATAGCAGTTATGCAATACCTGACAATAGTACTGCTGGAGTAAGTTCCCCAATTGTTGTTTCAGGGATTACACCTTCTGTAATTGGTGCGGGTTCCATTGCTTCGGTTTGCATTAATATCAATCATACTTTTGATGCTGATTTAGATATTTTCCTTGAAAGTCCCGATGGAACTCGTATAATATTATCAACAGATAATGGGGGTTCAAATGATAACTACACAGGTACTTGTTTTTCTCCAACGGCAGTCACCGCTATAACTGCAGGTGCTGCCAATGCTCCTTTTACAGGGTCGTTTCTGCCAGAAGGATTGTTTTCAGCTTTAAATACTCTTTTAATTAATGGAACTTGGAAATTGTTTGTTAAAGATGATACTGGTGGAGATATAGGAAACATTGTTGGATGGACAATTACATTTAATAATAATGCACCCGCTTTTTCTTGGTCGCCTACAACGGCAATGACCAACTCTACAACGCTAACTCCAACTGTTTGCCCAACTGTAACTACTACTTATACTCTTACTGCAAATGGAGCTGCTGGCTGTGGTACAGCAACAAGTCCAGTTACGGTAACGGTAACAACGGTTAATACTGTTGGTGCAGCCTCAGCTACCCCAACGTTATGTATCAACACGGCTCTAACCGCAATTACCCATGCAACAACAGGAGCAACAGGCATAGGAACAGCAACAGGCTTACCACTAGGCGTAACTGCAGCGTGGGCAACTAATACGATAACTATAAGTGGAACACCAACTGTTTCGGGAACATATAACTATACCATTCCATTAACAGGAGGTTGTGGAACAGTAAATGCAACAGGAACGATTACTGTAAATCCTATAGTTACCCCAAGCATTAGTTGCGGTACTTCAACGATAAATTCTGTTCAATTTATATGGCAAGCTGTTGCAAATGCTACTGGCTATAGTGTTTCCTATCAAATTTGGGCGGGTGCATTTAATCCTGGAACACCCATTTTGACAGGAACTACTTATACCTTAGATGTTACAGGTTTAACTTCAGGGGCAACTGTTACTATAAGAGTAACTCCTACTGGTCCTGCAGGAACTTGTTTTGGACAAAGCTCTATTGCTTGTCCAGCTGTTGTTTGTCCTACTATTTTAACTCCAACGGCAAGTCAATCACTTTGTATTAATGGAACTCCGACACCTATATCTGTAAATACAACTTTTACAGCTGCAAATTCTATTAAATTTGTTTATTTTAATTTACCACAATCGGGAACTACTATGTACACATACACTTTAGCAAACCTTTTAAGCGATGCAACGCCTGCTGCGACTGGAGTAGCTTCATATACTTTGCCTGCATTGGGAGTTGCTGGTTCATTGCCTAATGTTGCTGCAATATATTATGTTTACGCTATTGCAAATCCAACACCAACTGATCCAGGTTGCAGACCTTATCAATTAATTCAAATCACAGTAAATCCATTACACACCCTAACTCTTAGTTCCGCTGTTGCTACAGAAACACAAACAACTTGTGCTGGAACTGCCATTACAGATATTACTTACACCCTTGGTGGAGGAGCAACAAGTGCTTCAGTAACAGGTTTGCCAACTGGAGTAACATTCTTAGTATCGGGAACAATCCTTACTATTTCAGGAACCCCAACTACATCTGCTGTTTTGCCATTTGGCTATAGTATCACAACCTCTGGAAATGGATGTACTGTCGCTACAGATAGTGGAACGATTACCGTAAATCCATTACATACTCTGACTCTTAGTTCCGCTGTTGCTACAGAAACACAAACAACTTGTGCTGGAACTGCCATTACAGATATTACTTACACCCTTGGTGGAGGTGCAACAGGTGCAACAGTAACAGGTTTACCAACTGGAGTAACATTCTTAGTATCGGGAACAATCCTTACTATTTCAGGAATTCCTACTGCATCTGCTGTTTTGCTATTTGGCTATAGTATCACAACCTCTGGAAATACGTGTACTCCTTTCGCTACAGATAGTGGAACGATTACCGTAAATCCAGTTCCAACCATAATTGCAACCCCTACAACAGAAACCCTATGTTCATTGCAATCAACAGGAATTTCATTGTCAAGTTCAATACCTACAGCAACATTTAGTTGGACTATTTCGTCAACAGGTGCAACAGGTGCAACGGCTGGTTCTGGAAACGCAATATCACAAGTTTTAACCGCAACTGGAACTGTTGTAGAAACGGTTGTTTATACAGCCACCTCTTTTGCAAATGGATGTTTCAGTACTCCCATAAATATACCAATACTAGTAACTCCAAAACCAACGGCTATTGCAACACCTTCGTTACAGTCAATATGTTCTGGCAATGCGCCAAATATTGTCTTAACGGGAACTACTCCAGGAACAACTTTCACTTGGAATTCAGTTACCACTAATGTAAATGGAGCAAGTTCAGGAACAACAGCTATTATTTCTCAACCATTAACGACCATGGGAGGTGTTATAGGTGAAGCGGTTTATTCAATTACACCTTTATTAAATGGTTGTCCAGGACTTCCAATATTGGTAACTATAAACGTAAATCCAATACCTGTAATTTCTGCAAATCCAATGAATGCGATAATTTGTTCTGGTGAAACCACAGCAATAGATTTAACGAGTTCTGTACCAGGAACTACATATTCTTGGTCAGTTTTACAAACAGGACTTTTTGGAACAGCTTCAGGAAGTGGATCGCAAATTAATCAAACCCTTACTACGGTTGGATTGGTTTCAGGAAATGTCGTATATATTATTACACCAATGGTAAATGGTTGTGCAGGTATTCCAATTCGAGTTACAGTTCTTGTAAATCCTACCCCTGAATTATTTGGAAGCCCAACGCA
The DNA here is from genome assembly GCA_965234425.1 of Flavobacterium neuenschwanderi (SeqCode). Lineage (GTDB taxonomy): Bacteria > Bacteroidota > Bacteroidia > Flavobacteriales > Flavobacteriaceae > Flavobacterium > Flavobacterium neuenschwanderi. The sequence continues at coordinate 97,670 of OZ248386.1, forward strand.
ATTGCCAATTTGCTCTGGTGAAGACACTCAAATTATATTGACACCAAATATCATTGGAACCACATTTGCTTGGACAGCAACGCAAAATGGCGTTACAGGAGCTTTTGATGGAACGGGCGGAAGTATAATTCAAACACTAGAAACAACGGGAACAACATTTGGTATAGCAAGTTATGACGTAACTCCAACATTGAATAGTTGCGTTGGAAACACGATAACTATATCTGTACGAGTAAACCCATTGCCAACACCAACTTTGTTAGATGGAATTATTTGTGAAGATTTAGCGGGTAATTTATTAAATCCATACCTATTAAATACGGGATTAGGAATATCAAACTTAGAATTTGAGTGGTATTTCAATGGTGTTATCATACTAGGTGAAGTTGGAAATACTTTATCGGCAGAAGAAAGTGGAATTTATAGTGTGCAGGTGAAAAATTTAACAACGGGATGTATTTCGTTACAAACAGCAACATCGGCGACAGTAACTCCTAAAAATCCTGGATTATCACTCGTGGCGGAAGCATCAATTGCATTTAGCGACGATGCAAGCATAATAGCTACAGTAACGGGCGGATCTGGAGATTTTGAATATTCATTGGACAATGGGCCATTTCAAACATCAAATATATTTACACCAGTAGAACCTGGAACACACATTGTTGTTGTTCGAGATATAAATGGGTGTACTAATTTAACTGCGAGCGCTTTAGTCATTGGATATCCTACTTATTTTACTCCAAATGGAGATTCCTATCACGATTATTGGAATATAATTGGTTTTGACTTGACTAATAACGCAAAAATTTATATATTTGACCGCTACGGAAAATTGATCAAGCAAATCAATCCTTTAGGACAAGGTTGGGACGGAACATATAATGAAACTCCAATGCCTTCGACTGATTATTGGTTTACAACTGATTATTATGATGCAGTAGAAAATAAAAATAAAGTGTTCAAATCACATTTTTCTTTAAAAAGATAAATAAATTTGCAAGACTTTAATAAAAGTTTAAAATAAAAATGAGAAACGAAATACTAAATATTAGCATAATAATTCGTGTAATTGTGATTCAACAATTACAGTAGGCTTGACATAAATTAGTAAAAAAATAATTTATTTAAACCTCCTAAATCAGGAGGTTTTTTTATAAGAAAAATTAGATTAAAAGCCGTTAAGTATCGTAAAAAAATAAATACAAATAAATGATTTTCAAATATTTACACACACAAATAAACTGTTTAACACTGTAAAGCATTTGAAAATAAGAAAGTTAAATTGCAAAACAATATTAATTTTGTTGACAAAATAGAATAAGAATAGGTGATCTATAAATATGAAATAAAAATATGGAATTAAATAAATACAGTAAAACCGTAACTCAAGACCCAACACAACCCGCAGCACAAGCAATGTTGTATGGTATTGGCTTGACCGATAAAGAATTAGCGCAACCATTTGTTGGAATTGCATCAATGGGTTATGACGGAAATACTTGTAATATGCATTTGAATCACCTTGCATCCTATATAAAAGTAGAAGTAAATGCAGCTGAAATGGTGGGTTTAATTTTTAATACAATAGGAATTAGTGACGGAATAACAAATGGAACTGATGGAATGCGGTATTCGTTAGTGAGCCGAGAAATCATAGCCGACAGTATCGAAAGTGTTGTAGCAGGTCATTATTATGATGCTGTAATAGCAGTTCCAGGCTGCGATAAAAATATGCCCGGAGCAATAATTGCAATGGGCAGGTTAAATCGTCCCTCGATAATGGTTTATGGCGGTACGATTGCTCCTGGAAAATATCAAGGAAAAGATTTGAATATTGTTTCTGCTTTTGAAGCTTTGGGAGAAAAAATTGCGGGAAAAATATCAGAAGAGGATTTCAAAGGAATCATTAAAAATTCTTGCCCTGGTGCAGGTGCGTGTGGCGGAATGTACACGGCAAACACAATGGCTATTGCAATTGAAGCACTTGGAATGAGCCTCCCCTACTCGAGTTCAAATCCTGCTGTGAGCAACGAAAAAATTGAAGAATGCAAGCAGGCTGGACATTATATAAAAATACTTTTAGAGAAAAACATTTGTCCAAAAGACATTATGACTTTCGAAGCATTTGAAAATGCAATTACCACATTAATTGCACTTGGAGGCAGTACAAATGCTGTTTTGCATATTATTGCAATGGCAAAAAGTATCGGTTTGAAAATTAAGCAGGACGACTTCCAGAGAATTAGTGATAAAACGCCATTGATTGCCGATTTTAAACCTGGAGGTAATTATCTAATGCAAAATCTTCACGAAAAAGGCGGTGTTCCAATGGTGTTGAAATACCTTTTAAGTAAAGGAATGCTTCACGGAAATTGTATGACGGTTACGGGAAAAACATTAGCAGAAAACTTAAAAAATGTGATTGATATCGATTTTGAGGAACAAAATATCATTCGTACAATTGAAAATCCGATTAAGAAAACAGGACATCTTCAAATATTATATGGGAATTTGGCAGTAAAAGGTTCAGTAGCAAAAATAACCGGAAAAGAAGGTGAAAAATTTACAGGCCCAGCTAAAGTATTTGATGGTGAAAAAGAACTCATTCAAGGAATTGAAAATAAAAAAATTAAAGCCGGTGATGTAATTGTTATTCGATATGTTGGTCCAAAAGGTGGTCCGGGAATGCCTGAAATGCTAAAACCAACTTCTGCGATTATTGGAGCGGGATTAGGAAAAAGTGTTGCCCTTATTACAGATGGAAGATTCAGCGGTGGAACGCACGGATTTGTAGTCGGTCATATTACACCTGAAGCGTATGACGGAGGAACAATTGCACTTGTAAAAGACGAAGATATCATTGAAATTGATGCTGTAAATAACACGATTCACCTTGCAATATCTGAAGCAGAATTAGAAAAAAGAAGGGCTTTATTTGTCACACCGCCATTAAAAGTAACCAATGGTGTTTTATATAAATATACCCGATTGGTAAAAGACGCATCGGAAGGTTGCGTAACCGACGAAGCTTAAAAGAATTTATATAAAAATCAAAATTACCAGATTAATAAAATATTTTAAATATAAATATGAATAATTCCACAAATACATTACCGCCAACAGTTCCGTCTTCGGAGGTTAGGGGGCTTACAACAACAGGAAGTTTAGCAGTTATTGATGCTTTATTATCTGAGTCGGTTGATACAATATTTGGTTATCCAGGTGGTGCAATTATGCCCATTTACGATGCACTTTACGACTTTAAAGACAAACTAAATCACATATTAGTGCGTCACGAGCAAGGGGCAATTCACGCAGCTCAAGGATATGCAAGAGTGAGCGGAAAAACAGGAGTTGTGTTTGCAACAAGTGGTCCTGGTGCAACCAATTTGGTTACTGGACTAGCAGATGCACAAATAGATTCAACGCCATTAGTTTGCATAACAGGTCAGGTTTTTGCTCTTTTATTAGGAACCGATGCCTTTCAAGAAACCGACATCATCAATATTACGATGCCGATTACGAAATGGAATTACCAAATTACAGACGCTTCTGAAATACCTGAAATATTAGCGAAAGCTTTTTATATCGCAAAAACTGGTCGTCCAGGACCAGTTTTAATTGATATTACAAAAAATGCGCAATTGCAATTGTTTGAATATATTGGTTACAGACCTTGTATTCACGTTCGTAGTTACCGTCCCGAACCAATTGTTCGAATGGAATATATCGAAAAAGCTGCGACTATAATCAACAATGCAAAAAAACCATTTGTGATTTTTGGACAAGGAGTTATACTTGGCAATGCAGAAAAAGAATTTGCAAATTTCATTGAAAAAGCAGGACTTCCAGCTGCTTGGACGATAATGGGAATGAGCGCTATGCCAACAGATCATCCACTTGGCGTTGGAATGTTAGGAATGCACGGAAATTATGGCCCAAATGTTTTGACTAACGAATGCGATGTTTTAATTGCCGTTGGAATGCGCTTTGACGACCGAGTTACGGGACGTTTGGATAAATATGCGAAACAAGCACAAATTATTCATTTAGATATTGATCCTGCTGAAATTGATAAAAACGTACAAACTACAGTTCCAGTTTGGGGAAATTGTAAAGAAACTTTGACTCTTTTAACTGAATTGTTGGATACAAAAACGCATCCTGAATGGATGAACGAATTTGAAATTAGAAAAGAAAAAGAAACTACAACTTTAATAACCAAAGAACTAAATCCAACAGAAGGCGGATTGACAATGGGAGAAGTGATGAATGTTTTGAATGAATTAACTGATGGAAATGCCGTAATTGTTACCGATGTTGGGCAACACCAAATGGTAGCTTGTCGTTATACAAAACAAAATATTTCGCGCAGCAATATTACGAGTGGCGGTTTAGGCACAATGGGATTTGCACTTCCTGCTGCTATTGGAGCAAAATTTGGCGCACCCGAAAGACACGTTGTTGCAATTATGGGCGATGGCGGTGCGCAAATGAACATCCAAGAATTGGGAACGATTATGCAATTTAAACCTAATGTTAAAATTCTGATTTTGAATAATAGTTTTCTTGGAATGGTGCGCCAATGGCAAGAATTATTTCACGAAAAGAGATATTCTTTTACTGATATTCAAAGTCCGGATTTTGTAAAAGTTGCCAATGCCTATGGAATTGATGGAAAACAAATTTCAAAAAGATACGAATTAAGAGCAAGTTTAAAAGAAATGTTAGACCATCCAAGTTCGTTTTTATTAGAAGTAGCAGTACTTCACGAAGACAATGTGTTTCCGATGGTACCGCAAGGAAAAGGAGTTGCAGAAATTGTATTAAGCAAAGAAGAAATTTAGGATTACCCAATTTATAAGGAAATCTAAAAAATATTAAAATGAAAAAGGAATATACATTATCGGTTTACACGGAAAATCAAGTTGGTTTACTCAATAAAATCGCGATTATTTTTTCGAGAAGAAAAATCAATTTAGAGAGTTTGAATTCTTCACCTAGTGAAATTGACAAAATCTACAGATTCACAATTGTGCTTATTGAAACAGACGCAGTTGTCAATAATATTGTGCGTCAATTAGAGAAAATTGTAGATGTTTTCAAAGTGTATGCTAATACCAATGAAGAAATCGTTTGGCAACAAATGGCTTTGTATAAAGTGCCAACTTCCATCATTATGAAAGAGGTAAAAGTAGAGCGTTTACTTCGGGAATATGGAGCAAAAGCAGTTGTAATTCGTGAAGATTATACTGTTTTTGAAGCAACTGGTCAAGACGATGAAATCAACAACTTACTTACCGAATTGGGTAAATATGGCTTGATTGAATTTGTACGAAGTTCCAGAATTGCCATCATAAAATCGAGTGAAGGCGTTCATAAAAAGGTTTTGGATATGGAAAAAAATGATCCTACTAAAAAACCAATTAACAACGAATTTTTGAATCATAAGAGTATGATTTTTCAAATGTAAAAATAAAATAAAAAATAAACACTAACCGCTTAAAGCTTATTGCATATAGCTTAAGGCAAAAATTTAAAAAAATGTCAAATTATTTCAATTCACTTCCTCACCGACTTAAAGTTCAAGAATTAGGAAAATGTGATTTAATGTTAAGTAGCGAATTTTCTGATGGCGTAAACTATCTAATTGGTAAAAAGATTGTCATCATTGGATGTGGTGCACAAGGATTGGCGCAAGGTCAAAATATGAGAGACAGCGGACTTACAGTTGCTTATGCTTTGAGAAAAGAAGCCATTGAAAGCAATCGTGCCTCTTATCAAAATGCTGTTGCAAATGGTTTTGAAGTCGGAACTTTTGAAGAAATAATCCCTTCTGCAGATTTAGTTTCTAATTTGGCGCCAGACAAACAACATACTTCTGTTATCAATAAAATTATTCCTTTGATGAAAAAAGGCTCTTGTTTGTCTTATTCTCACGGTTTTAATATTGTGGAAGAAGGAATTCAAATCCGAAAAGACATTACTGTGGTAATGATTGCACCAAAATCGCCAGCTTCGGAAGTTCGTGCCGAATATTTACGTGGTTTTGGAGTGCCAACACTTATTGCTGTTCACTCGGATAATGATCCAAATGGTGACGGTTTACAAATTGCAAAAGCCTATTGCGTTGGAACTGGCGGTCACAAAGCAGGAGTTTTACTTTCTTCATTTGTGGCTGAAGTAAAATCAGATTTAATGGGTGAACAAACCATTCTTTGTGGATTATTGCAAACAGGTTCTATCCTAAGTTTCAATAAAATGGTTGAAAAAGGAATTGAAGCTTCGTATGCGTCAAAATTGGTTCAATACGGATGGGAAACAATTACCGAAGCCCTGAAAATTGGTGGAATTACCAATATGATGGATCGTTTATCAAATCCTGCTAAAATTGAAGCATTCAAATTATCTGAGGAATTGAAAGACATTATGCGTCCACTTTTTGTAAAACATATGGACGAAATTTTGTCGGGAGAATTTTCTAAAACGATGATGGAAGATTGGGCTGAAAACGATAAAAATTTATTGACTTGGAGAGCCGCAACGGGTGAAACAGATTTTGAAAAAACAGCAGCAGGAACAGTAGAAATATCCGAACAAGACTATTTTGACAATGCTACTTTATTAGTTGCTTTTGTAAAATCAGGCGTTGAATTGGCTTATGAAACGATGACTTTATCTGGAATCAAAAATGAATCTGCCTATTACGAATCTTTGCACGAAGCGCCGCTAATTGCAAATACGATTGCACGTAAGAAATTATATGAAATGAACCGAGTAATTTCGGATACTGCAGAATACGGATGTTATTTATTTGATCACGCTTGTAAACCGCTTTTGGCTGATTTTATGAGCAAAGTTGACACGAATTTAATCGGGAAAAACTATAATGCTTCTGCAAATGGAAGTGTTGATAATTTTGAATTGGTTAAAGTAAATGCAGCTATTCGCAACCATTCTATTGAAATTTGTGGAGCAGAACTTCGCGAAATAATGACTGCAATGAAAAAAATTGTTGAATAACAAATTTACCATCCTTTTGGATAAAAAATATGAATGTATTTGAAGAAGTAATGCAAGCTCAAATTCAGTTAAATGGGGTGGTGTTTCCAACCCCGTTAGCTGAAAATAGAAATCTTTCCGAAGAATTTCAAGCAACTGTTCTTTTAAAAAGAGAAGATTTACAAGTGGTGCGTTCCTATAAAATTAGAGGTGCTTACAATAAAATTAGCACCCTTTCGGATGCCGATAAAACCCAAGAAATTGTTTGTGCAAGTGCTGGAAATCACGCACAAGGTGTTGCGTATTCTTGTAATTTACTAAAAATTAAGGGCAAAATTTATATGCCCAAAACCACCCCTAAACAAAAGATAAAACAAGTTCAATTGTTCGGAAAAGAGTATGTTGAGATTGTACTTACCGGCGATACATTTGACGATGCATATACAAAAGCATCTGAATATGCAACTGAAAATAACCGTCCTTTTATTCCGCCTTTTGATGACATAAAAGTAATTGCGGGTCAAGGAACCGTAGGTTTAGAAATTTTAGATGTTGCAACAATTGCAATAGATTACGTATTTGTACCCGTTGGTGGGGGTGGATTAATTTCTGGACTTTCTACCGTTTTCAAAAAGTTAAGTCCAAACACAAAAATAATTGGCGTTGAACCTGAAGGTGCACCATCAATGAAAACTGCGTTGGCAGACGGCAAGAATACTAGATTGGAAAACATCGATAATTTTGTAGATGGTGCTGCCGTGAAGCAAGTTGGTTCGCTGAATTTTGAAATTTGTAAAAATAATATTGACGATATAATTCTTGTTCCTGAAGGAAAAGTGTGTACAACGATTTTACGATTGTACAATGAAGAAGCTATGGTTGTAGAACCCGCAGGGGCATTGAGCATTGCCGCATTGGATTTTTATAAAGATGAAATCAAAGGGAAAACGGTGGTTTGTATTGTCAGCGGAAGTAATAATGATATTGAAAGAACGGCAGAAATCAAAGAGCGTTCTTTACTTTATGAAGGCTTGATGCATTATTTTATGATACAATTTCCGCAACGTCCTGGTGCATTGAAAGAATTTGTAAATGACATTTTAGGACCTGAAGATGATATAACCTATTTCCAATTCAAACAAAAAAACAGTCGAGAATCAGGACCAGTTATTGTTGGTTTGGAACTCAAAAATAAAACTGATGTTTTGGCTATCAAAACGAGAATGAATAATAAGGGATTTCAATTCAATTACTTGAATGATAAAGAAGAATTATTTGCACAATTAATTGGGTAAGGAAAATTATTCGTAAACCTACATCCCTAGCCATGATGGAAATGAAAAGCCCGGAACTTGAAAAAGTAGTTTTTCCTGTCCTAAAAAGCGCCCAACGGAAGCTCTTTTTAGGGCATGGAAAAACACTTTATCAAGTGAGGACTTGTAATGTACAACTGGAAATAGCTCCTAATAATTGAGCAATTCTAACATTTTAATTTTAACTTTTTCGGTAGATGGAATCATAGTTTGCTCCAAAATACTGTTCAATGGAATGGCTGGCATATTCTCCGAACCTATTGTCATTACTGGCGCATCGAGATTTTTAAAGCATTTTTCTTGGATTAATCCCGCCAAACTTCTCGCAAAAGAGGTGTTGATGGATTCTTCGGTTACGACCAAACATTTCTTAGTTTTTCGCACGGATTTCAAAATTGCCTCTTCGTCCAAAGGGAATAAAGTTCGCAAATCGATAATTTCGACATTTTTTTTCATCTCCGCAGAAGCATTCAAAGCCCAGTGAACGCCCATTCCATAAGTAATTACAGAAATAGTTTCTTCGTCTTGCTCCCAAATTTCTTGGACGATATTCGCTTTTCCAAAAGGCAAAATATAATCTTCTGAAGGTTCGTTAACTTTAGCGAAATCGGTTCCTTTTACTTTGCTCCAATACAAGCCTTTGTGTTCCAAAATGACCACCGGATTTGGGTCGTAATAGGCAGCTTTCAAAAGTCCTTTTAGGTCGGCACCATTACTTGGATAGGCAATTTTTATGCCTCGAATATTAGTCAAAATACTCTCTACAGATGATGAATGATAGGGGCCACCACTTCCGTAAGCACCTATTGGCACTCGCAAAATCATACTTACAGGCCATTTTCCATTGGATAAATAACAAGAACGACTTACTTCTGTGAACAATTGATTTAATCCAGGCCAAATATAATCGGCAAATTGAACCTCAACAATTGGCTTCAATCCAACCGCTGACATTCCGACTGTGGAACCCACAATAAATGCTTCTTGAATTGGTGTATTGAAAACCCGTTCGTCACCAAATTTTTGTGCCAATGTAGCAGCTTCTCTAAAAACACCGCCCAATCTTCCGCCTACATCTTGTCCGTAAAGCAAACACTCAGGATGTTTTCGCATCAATTCTTCAACTGCAAATAGTGCGCAATCTACCATTACAACTTTGTCTTCTCGTGGTGGATTTCTATCGCCAACTTCTGTTGTAATTGGTGTGGGTGCAAAATCGTGCGTAAATAAATCTTCTGGTTTTGGATCTTCTGCCAATTGTGCTTTATCAAAATCTGCTTGCACTTTGGCAACAGCCGAATTTTCTATATTTTCTAAATCTTTTGATGAAAATCCAGCGTCCAATAATTGTTTTTGTAATACTGGAAATGGGTCACGGGAATTTGCTTCTTCCAAATCATCACGGTACCATTCCATACGAACACCCGATGTATGGTGGTTTAGCAACGGCACTTTGGCGTGAACCAAAAAAGGTCGGCGTTCTTCCCGAATCGTTTTTATTACTTTTTGAATGGCTAAATAACTTTCGGTAAAATTAGCTCCGTCAATCGAAATGGCTTCGATTCCGTGAAATCCTTTGGCATATTCAAATGCATTTTGAGCCCGAGTTTCTTTGGCATTTGCCGAAATATCCCAGCCATTATCTTGTACCAAATATAAAATTGGCAACTGCTTCAAAGCTGCCATTTGAAAAGCCTCTGCAACTTCGCCTTCAGTTACGGAAGCATCACCGAGTGAGCAAAGAACTATCCCATCCCCAACCCTTCCCAAAGGGAAGGGAGACGAGCCGGAGTTTGATTCTAAATCAACAATTTTTCCACCATTCTTTTTGGACTCGGCTCCCTCTCCTTCGGAGAGGGCTGGGGAGAGGAACTTCAATCCCATAGCAGCTCCAGTTGCAGGAATGGCTTGCATTCCCGTTGCCGAAGATTGATGTGGAATTTTAGGTTTATCAATATCGTTTAAACTTGGATGACAATAATAGGTTCTTCCACCTGAAAATGGATCGTCTTTTTTTGCTAATAATTGCAACATCAAATCGTAAGGTTGCATCCCAATTCCGAGTAACATAGCGTCATCTCGATAATATGGAAAGGCATAATCTTGTGGTAACAATTGCATTGCAACGGCTATTTGAATGGCTTCGTGACCACGAGAAGTAGCGTGAACGTATTTGGAAACAATCTTAAAATTGTCCTCATACAGTACTGTCATTGCTTTGGCAGTTGCCATTGTTGAAAAAGCGGTTTCTAATATTTTTTTATCTAACATATTTATTTTAATAAACCCTTTCAGAATTTTGAACTTTGATAGGGTTGAGTATTAATTATTTAGCCTCTACAATCCAACCAAATTTATCTTCCATTTTTTGAGTTTTAATAGCATTTAAAGTGCGATTAATATCTTGCGAAACTAGATTTTCTATTGGCAATTTTATAGCAATTTCTTTGTACCCAATTTCTTCAATCATTGCAATTCCTACTGCCGTTCCTGTTCCAAATGCTTCTTCTAAAGTTCCATTATTTGAGGCTTCTATGATTTCCGAAATTTTTACAGGGCGTTCAGTAACTTCAAATCCCTTGTTACGTAGCAAATCAATAACGCTCATTCTTGTAATTCCAGATAAAACGGAACCGCTCAAATTTGGTGTTATTACTTTTCCATCAATTTTAAAGAAGATATTCATAGTTCCTACTTCCTGAATATATTCAAAATCTCGGGCATCTAACCAAAGTACTTGGTCGTAACCTTTTGCTTTAGCGATTTCCGTTGGACGAATTGCGGCAGCATAATTCCCTGCTGCTTTGGCTTCTCCAGTTCCGCCATTTGCTGCACGAATGTATTTAGTTTCGGCATATAATTTTATCCGCTTACTGAAAAATGGTCCTGCTGGTGATGCCATTACAATAAATTTGAAACTTGTAGCGGCTCTCATTCCAATAAATGGTTCATCGGCGTACATAAACGGACGCAAATACAACGCGCTTCCTTCCTGAGTTGGTATCCAATTTTTTTCAATTGCTACAAACTTCTTAAGAGCTTCTACAAATAAATCTTCAGGAAAAAAAGGCATTCCCATTCTGTCTGCACTGAAATTAAGTCGTTTTGCATTTTCTTCGGGACGGAACAATAATGGAACTTCATTTTTTCCTAAAGTTGCTTTCATTCCTTCAAAAATAGCCTGACCGTAATGCAATGCCATTGCGGCAGGATGAGTTGGAATTAAATCTAATGGTTCGATTCTCGGGTTAATCCATTCTCCATTTTCATAATCGCAAATAAACATATTGTCGGTAAATTGAGTTCCCATAGTAAGGTTGTTCAAATCGACCTCATTCACTTTGGATTGTTCAACTTTTGTTATTTTTATTGTGTTAGACATAGTCTGTTTTAGTTTTTAATTGTAATTTATAGTATTGTATTCGTGTCAAATTGTTCTAAATAATCTCCTATTTTTCTTAGAAATGAACCTCCTAAAAATCCGTCCACTACTCGATGGTCAAACGATAATGAAAGATACATCATACTTCGAATTGCAATTTCATCACCTTTTTCAGTTGTGATTACTTCGGGACGTTTTTTAATAATTCCTAATGCTAAAATTGCAACTTCTGGTTGGTTGATAATAGGCGTTCCCATTAAACTTCCAAAGGTGCCCACGTTAGAAATCGTAAATGTACTTCCTTGAACTTCGTCTGGTTTAAGTTTGTTATTACGAGAACTTTCCGCTAAATGGTTTACTGTTTTGGCTAATTCGTATAAGTTTTTTTCGTTGGCATTTTTAACAACAGGGACAATTAAATTCCCGTTTGGCAAAGCTGTTGCCATTCCAACATTAATGTCTTTATGAACGATTATATTCTTACCGTCAACCGAAACATTTATCATCGGAAAATCCTGAATTGCTTTGGCTACAGCCTGAACAAAAACGGGTGTAAACGTTAATTTCTCGTTGTATTTTTCTTGAAATTTATCTTTGAATTCGTTTCTCCAATTTACCAAATTTGTCACATCAACTTCAATATATGAAGTTACGTGAGGTGAAGTTTGTTTAGAATAAACCATATGATCCGCAATCATTTTGCGCATTCTGTCCATCTCAACTATGCTGTCTTTACCTTCTACAAAACTTATAGTTGGCTTTGTATAAGAAGAAGTTGTTGGTTGTTGGTTGTTGGTTGTTGGTTTACTCTGGATTGGATATTTTCTGTTTTTTAAATATTGAAATACATCACTTTTTTGAATTCTGCCATCCGTTCCAGAACCTGGGATGCTTTGTAATTCTTCAATAGAAAGATTTTCTTTTTGTGCAATTGAAATTATTAATGGACTTAAAAAGGTTGTGGGTTGTGGGTTGTGGGCTGTAGGTTGTAGGTTTTGGGTTTTAGCTTTATCTATTAACTCTTTTACATTCCCAACTTCCTTATTCCCTACTGCCTTATTCCCTACTTCCTCTTTTCTTTCCGCAATCTTTGGAATTTCACCTTTGGGGGTTAGGGGGCTTATCAACGCCAAAACTTCTCCAACAGCAACAACATCCCCTTTTTGGAAACGAATTTCAGTAATTACACCGCTGCAAGGCGATTGTACTTCGCTGTCAACTTTGTCAGTAGCAACTTCTATAATAATTTCTTCTGCTTCCACAAAATCGCCTACGTTTTTCAACCAACTTATAATTGTTGCTTCCGAAATGCTTTCACCCATTTTGGGCATTTTAAATTCTGTTATTTTCATAAAAAATGTTCAGTGTTCAGTAATTAGTGTTCAGTGATTAGTATTCAGTTTGCAAACTGTTTACTAAAAACTGTTTACTGATCACTATTTTTAAATGTTTTATAAAACGCTTCTTGCGATGGGCGGTTGGCTGGAATTTCCCGTAATGGCTCTACTTCCTTTAATGTTTCGTAACATTCCTTAGGCAATTGCTGATACAAAGCCGTTCCTTTGGTTTTCCATTCTATCATTTCATCGGAAACGTCTTTTATAATAGTTGCTGGATTTCCAACGACCATTTTCCGATTTGGAATTTGCATTCCCGCTTTGATAAATGACAATGCACCAACGATACATTCATCGCCTAAATCAACATTGTCCATAATAACGGAATTCATCCCTATTAGAGAGTTGGCTCCGATATTTGCTCCGTGAATAATCGCACCGTGACCAATGTGAGCACCCGCTTTCAAAGTCATTGTTTTGCCTGGAAACATATGAATGGTGCAATTTTCTTGTATGTTGCAACCGTCTTCAATTATAATTTCACCCCAATCTCCTCGAATGGCAGCACCTGGACCAACATATACATTTTTTCCGATAATCACATTTCCTGTAACCGCAGCTTGCGGATGAATGAAACTACTTTCGTGAATAACCGGGATAAATCCTTTGAATTCGTATATCATATTTTTTAGATTATAGATGATAGACGGATAGATAATAGACTTTACTTTTTGTCTCTTATCTCTTCGTCTATTCTCTTTTTGTCTTTTATTTAAATTTCTTCAACGTTTCTTTTGTAAAATCAGATAATACTAATCTTCCACTTATGGTGGCTCTTTCTGATAATAAATTGTCCCAATCTTCTGTTCCTCGCCAGAAAACCTTTTTCATTTCAAGCATCGCTTCTGGATTGTATGTACACAAATGCGATGCAAAATTTTGTACCGCTTCATCCATTTCTTCTATACTCTCAAATACTTGTGCAAACAAACCTTTGTCTTTTGCCCAAGAAGCTTCGTAAAAAGTATTGGCATCAATTGCAATTTGTGACATAGCGGAAAGTCCCATTTTTCTTTCGATGGCAGGTGAAACTACAAAAGGTCCAATACCAACATTGAGTTCGCTTAATTTTATAGCTGCAAATTTTGTCGCCATACAATAATCGGTTGATGCTGCTATTCCAACGCCACCACCCACGGTTTTTCCTTGGATTCTTCCAATGATGAATTTCGGACATTTGCGCATTGCATTGATAACATTGGCAAAACCTGAGAAAAATACTTTCCCTGTTTCGGCATTGTTTATGGCAACTAATTCTTGAAAACTTGCTCCTGCACAAAAGGTTCTTTCTCCACCACTTTTCAGAACAATGACTTTAACTTGGTCGTTTGTTCCAGCATTGGTAATCGTTGTTGCCAATTGTGCTAATATATTCCCTGGAAGCGAATTTTGCTCCGGATGAAAAAACTCGATTGTTGCAATTCCGTTTTCGATATTTTGTTTTACGTATGGGTTCATAATTTTTATTTAACCGCAAAGTGCGCAAAGTTGTACGCAAGGTTCGCTATTTATATTTTTCGCTTAGACGCTAAGGTTCAAAGCTTATGATTTATTACTATATTTTCATTATTAACTGAATTTCCTAGCCCCGATTGAAATGGAAATCCTTTTCTTTTTTTTCTTTAAAAAAAGAAAAGATTGAAGTGTAAAGCGGGATTAGCTCCAAAAAAAACTACAAAATTCCAAATTGCTCAAAATGATGATTCAAATGTTTTCGTTCCAATAAATACGACTCATATTTATTCAATTCTCCAAAAACCATATTCTTTAAAACAGCTTCTGGGTTTTCATTAAAAAAGTTTTTATACGCTTCTCTTGCTTCCAAAAATTTCGCTTTTGCTGTGTCAAAATCAGGATGAACAAAATCTTCAACTTCACCCTTTTTCATCGTTGGGAAAGCACTTCCTTTTGGAAATTTATTGTAATTATACAATGAATTGTGCACTTTATCCAAAATCTTTTCAGGGGTTGCAATCTCAAAATCTTGAATGACTCCCGAGAGAATTTTGTAGCCTTCCTCCAAATGTTCCAACAAATGTTGTGGCGTTAAAATCCCCCATTCAGGTTTGGAATTCTCCGTCAATTTATTCAAACTTTCTTGTATTTTAGCTTCGGTCATTTCAACAAAAACTTCTTGTTTTTTCTGAACCATCGTCAAAATTGTGGCAACCGCTACCAATTCATCTTTGGCATCAAAAACTTCTACAAACCATTTTACAATTCCGCTTGGATGCTCGGCCGAAGCTACATCTCTATCTACTTTTTGTTTGCAAGTCAAGCGCACATAAACGGTGTCGTTATGGTAAATTGGACGCAAGAAACGACATTCTTCCAATCCGTAATTTGCAGCAACTGGCCCTTTATTTGGATACACAAATAATCCTGCGGCAGCTGCCAAAATGAAGTAGCCGTGAGCCGTTCGTTTTTTGAAAATACTACCGTCTAAAGAAGTAATATCGGTGTGCGCATAGAAATGATCCCAAGTTAAATTGGCAAAATTAATAATGTCTGTGTCCGTAACTGTTCTGTTGTGCGTTCGCAACGACATTCCCGGCTGAATGTCTTCCCAATGGTACTGAAATGGATGCTGCGTAATTTCTTTATATTTTGAATTGGGTTGATAAATCCCCGTAATTTCTGTTAATGTCGTTGGCGAACCTTGAATGGCGCAACGTTGCATATAATGCTTGATGCCACGAATTCCACCCATTTCTTCACCACCACCAGCACGACCTGGACCACCGTGAACCAATTGTGGCAATGGCGAACCGTGCCCCGTGCTTTGTTTGGCATTTTCTCTATTCAAAACCAAAATTCTTCCGTGATGCGAGGCGGCATTAATCACATATTCTTTGGCAATTTCATCTGAATTGGTGACAATTGAAGAAACTAACGAACCTTTGCCCATTTGAGCCAATTCAATTGCTTCCTCTATATTTTTATACGGCATAATTGTAGAAACTGGGCCAAAAGCTTCTGTTTCGTGAACCGCTACGTTTTTAAAAGGTTGGTCTTCTCGAAGTAAAATTGGACTCACAAAAGCGCCTTTATTGTCAGCTCCAATTAGGTTTTCAGCATCCAAATTTCCATAAACAATTTTCGCAGATTTTGACAATTCCGTAACTCTATCTTTCAAAACAGCCACTTGGTCTTTGCTCACCAAAGCGCCCATTCTCACTTCTTTCAATCTTGGATCGCCAATAGCAACTTTATCCAAGGCTTTTCCAAGTGCGATTTGCACTTCGTCCATCAGGTTTTCTGGGACAATCATTCTACGAATAGCGGTACATTTTTGACCTGCTTTCACTGTAATTTCGCTTCGCGCTTGACTGATGAATAAATCAAATTCTGGTGTTCCCGGAACTGCATCTTCTCCTAAAATTGAGGCATTTAAGGAATCGGCTTCCATCGTAAATGGCACTGATTCTTGAATAATTCTCGGATGTGATTTCAATAATCTTCCTGTTGTTGCTGAACCTGTAAACGTAATTACGTCCTGACTTTCAACCGTATCGAAAATGTTTTTGGCAGTACCACAAATCAACTGCAAAGCACCTTCTGGCAAAATATTCGAGGCGATGATTTCTTTCACTACCGCTTCTGTTAAATAAGCCGTAACGGGCGCAGGCAATACAACCGCTGGCATTCCCGCCATCCAATTGCAGGCACATTTTTCTAACATTCCCCAAATTGGAAAGTTAAATGCATTGATATGAATGGCAACTCCTTTTTTAGGAACTAAAATATGATGCGCCATAAATCGACCTCCTTTTGACAAATCAATTGGGTCGCCCTCAACGTGATACGACTGATTTGGAAACAATTTTCGCAACGATGCATTGGCGTATAAATTCCCAAAACCTCCCTCAATATCAATCCACGAATCGACTCGAGTAGCGCCTGTTTTGTAACTGATTTCGTAGAAAGATTCTTTGCGTTTGGTTAAATACATCGCCAAACTTTTAATCATATTTCCACGTTCTTGGAAAGTCATTTTGCGTAATTTTTCACCGCCTTTTGTTCTTCCATAATGCAAAATAGCAGGAATATCCAATCCTTCAACAGAGGTTTCTGCAATGAATTCGCCCGTTACCGCATCGTAAGACGCTTTTCCTTCGCCAGTTGCCGAAGTCCATTTTCCGAGTACGTAATGTTGTGTTTTAGTCATATTCTATATTTTTTAACCGCAAAGAGCGCAAAGTTTTACGCAAGGTTCGCAAAGTTTTAAAATCGTTAATCGTTAATCATTTTAGTAGCGAATTGCTTGGTCTTTATTAACTATTCATTTTCCTGCTGCTTTTCCAAAGCTCGCTGTGATTGCTTCGTGCCTCGCAATGACAGCGAGGCTTTTCCCTTGCATCAGGGCTAACTTGGTTTTCATTTTTATACCTGAAAGATTTTTAAAACCTGTCAACTATAAAATTAAACTCGTTCTATAATTGCTGCATATCCTTGTCCAACGCCAATGCACATTGTGATTAAGGCATATCGTTTTCCTGTTAATTGCAATTCCAATGCTGCCGAATAACAAATTCTGGCTCCCGTAACTCCCAACGGATGCCCAATTGCGATTGCTCCACCATTTGGGTTTATTCTTGGATCATTATCTTGCAATCCCAATTCGCGAATGCAAGCAATACTCTGCGCTGCAAAAGCTTCGTTCAATTCAATAATATCAATTTGTTCTAATGTTAATCCTGCTTTCGCCAATGCTTTTTTGGTGGCTTCCACTGGACCAATTCCCATAATACTTGGTTCGACACCAACCACAGCCGAACTTACAATTCGTGCCAATGGTTTCAAATTATATTTTTCAACTGCTTCTGCTGAAGCAATTATTGTGGCAGCAGCACCGTCATTTAATCCCGAAGAATTTCCTGCCGTTACGCTTCCGTCTTTTTTGAAAGCTGCTCTTAATTTTAAAAGCCCTTCTAATGTTGTTGTTGGTTTTACGAATTCGTCTTTTGAAAAAACAACTGCGTCTCCTTTTCGTTGCGGAATAGAAACTGGAACTATTTCTTTTTCAAAACGCCCAGATTGTTGGGATTTGGTAGCTTTCATTTGGCTATTCAAAGCAAATTTGTCTTGGTCTTCTCTGGAAATATTGTATTTTTCTACGAGATTTTCAGCTGTTTCTCCCATTGCATCCGTGCCATACATTTCTTGTAATTTTGGATTGATGAAACGCCATCCAAAGGAAGTATCGAACATTTTAGAATCGGTTCCGTAAGCAGATGAAGGTTTTGAAACTACTAATGGTCCGCGCGTCATATTCTCAATTCCGCCGGCAATAAAAACGTGTCCGTCTCCCGCTTTTATAGCGCGATTGGCGTGAATAATAGCTGACAAACCCGAACTGCACAACCGATTTACGGTTTCTCCTGGAACGGTTTGCGGCAATCCCGCTAATAATAACGACATTCTTGCAACATTTCGATTGTCTTCGCCAGCTTGATTTGCACAACCCATTATAACATCATCGTAAGCAGATGCTGGAATATTTGGATTATTTTCGACAACGGTTTTAATCACTAATGCGCCTAAATCATCGGGACGAACCGATGCTAATGCTCCTTGATAACTTCCGAATGGTGTTCGAATTCCGTCTATGATGTATGCTTCCATTTTTGTAATTATAAATTATGAGTTATGAATTATGAATTTTTAAAAACTTCAAAAATCAAAAATCGTTATTCTTCAATCGTTAATTTTTCTATTCTATTCAATTTATTCTCTTCAATTCAAAAACTTTTTAGCCCTGATTGAAGTGAAAATCCTCGCCATTTTTTTGGCGAGATTGCAACGAAAAGCAGGAATTGCAATTACTGAAATGCCCAAGCAATTCGCTCCAAATTATTTTATTCTTCCCATTCTTTACTCGTTCTATAGACAACGCCTTTGAAAAGTGCTACCATTTCATCGCCACGTTTTACTTGAATAATATTGAATCCGAGTTTGTTATTTACCTTTTCGATAATCGATTCAGCGATTAAATAATCGCCTTCATTCACTGCTTCTATATGATTAATTGACGTTTCGATAGAAACTGCAAATTTCCCGTGGGTGTTGGCGGCAAATCCAAAAGCAGTGTCCGCCAAGGAAAAAGTGATTCCGCCGTGGGCTTTATTCATACTATTAAGCATTTCTTTGCGGATGGTCATAGCCACTTTGCAACGCCCGACTTCACATTCGATAATTTCGATGCCAAGCCACTGACTGTAAGGGTCTTGACTTAACATTTTATGAGGTATTAGGTGGTTGGGTGTAGGTTTTAAGGCTGACATACTAACTATTTATTCGTTTACTAATTGTGTTTCTTAAACTGCTTATCATTTTTGTAATCTCGGTTAAAATTTCCCTATTCAACTCATTTATTTCTTCTGAAATATAATTTCTTAAATGTGCTTTTGAACTACACGAAACACATTCGTGTGCACTATGCCAAGCATTTCCAAGATAATTATGAAATTGTTTATCTGTTCCTCCTGAACCTTCTGCAATATTTAACGCAATTGAGTCACTTGCTCTTTTAAATTGAGATGTTAATTCAAATCGTTCTTGATTCGGAAAATTTTTAACTTGAATATGTACTAATTCACCAAACTGCATTGCCTTTTGATATACTATTAATTCTTCAAATTTAAAATGAAATTTTGATTCCATACTTTTCATATTTTTCTACTACCTTAAAAATCCTAAAACCTTAAAAATCCTACTACCTTAAAAAAACCTACTTCCTGATTTTGCCATTCGTCGTAAAATCGGACTGCATCTGTAACGATCCTCGTGGTATTCGTTGTATAATTCGTCTAGTTTTTCAACACACCAACCGATTCCTTTTTCATCTGCCCAGGCCAATAATCCTTTTGGATAATTTACGCCTTTTGTCATTGCTATATCTATATCTTTTGCGGAAGCGATGTTTAGAAATAAGGCTTCGGCGGCTTCATTTATAAGCATCACTATAATTCTGTTGAAAATAGATTGCAACAAAATTTTATCTTCTTTTGGTTTTGCTTGTACCGCATTTTCATTGTAATTATAAAATCCTTTTCCTGATTTTCTGCCGAGAAATCCTGCTTCTACCAATCGTTTTTGTGTGAACGACGGTTTGTATCTTGGATCGAAATAAAAAGAGGTGAAAACGGTTTCTGTTACGGTGTAATTGACGTCGTTTCCGATGAAATCCATTAACTCGAAAGGTCCCATTTTGAAGCCACCGACGGATTTCATAGCAAAATCTATAGTTGCAAAATCGGCAACACCTTCTTCGTAGATTCGCATTGCTTCGCTGTAAAAAGGTCGGGCAACTCGATTGACAATGAATCCCGGCGTATCTTTGGCAACAGCCACAGTTTTATTCCAATTTGAAATAATTTCGGTTGCTTTTTGAAGCACTTCTTCGCTTGTTTGAACAGCGGGAATTACCTCAACCAATTGCATTAATGGCGCTGGATTAAAAAAATGAATTCCAATGACACGTTCTGATTTTTGGCAGGAAGCGGCAATGGAAGCGATGGATAATGACGAGGTATTGGAAACGAGAATGGTCTTTTCCGAGACTATTTTTTCAAGATCTGAAAAAAGCTTTCGCTTGACTTCTAAATTTTCAATTATGGCTTCAATTACTAAATCTGAATCTGAAAGTGATTTTAATTCATTTACGTAAGTGATATTTTTTGAAATGGCTTCTTTTTCGGAAGCATTTATTTTGTCTTTTTCAACTAATTTGGATAACGTATTTTCAAGATTTAATTTGCTTTTAGAAAGGGCATCTTGATTGGTATCAAATATTTTAACGGTGCAGCCAAAAGTTGCCGCAACTTGCGCGATGCCACTTCCCATTGTTCCGGAACCTATTATTGCAAGGTTGATTAACGATTGTTGATTAACGATTGTTGATTTTTGAATTTTTTCGTTCATCTTAGAATTTATGATTGTTTGTTTAAAGAAGCTGTTTTTATACTTGCAACAAATATTGAAATTAGTTCATCATTTTCTTTTAATAAAACTTCTAAAAAATGACTGTCAGTAATTAATGCTGCTCCTTTTTGAATTTTCATATTTATATAACTTTCTCTTAATTCTTTTAAGCAAATTTTCATTTTATGAAGGAAATCGTTTGTAGATTCTCCACTTCGAGCTTCACCATAATTTAATGCTGAAGAGGTTGCAGAACGAATTAATTGTTTTGCTAAATGTTGTGATCCGAAAGATTTATCAATTTTTTTACAAATTAGAATTATATCTATTGCAAATTGTATTAATCGTTCTTCAAGTTGATTTGGTTTCATAATACTATTATTAATTCAAAAATCAAAAATCGTTAATCTTCAATCGTTAATCAATTCCCCTTAAATTCTGGTTTTCTTTTTTCTACAAAAGCAGTTACACCTTCCTTATAATCGTTTGATGAACTGGCTTCAATTTGCAAATCACTTTCTAAAGCCAATTGCTGTTCTAAATTATTTGTCAGCGATTGATTCAATAATCTTTTTGTTAAACCCAACGCTTTTGTTGGCATATTAGCCAATGTTTTAGCCAAAGTTACTACTTCTTCTTCAAAAGTAGCTACTGGAAATAATTTATAAATCATACCCAAATTTAATGCTTCGGCTGCAGAAACTTTATCCCCCAACATCATTAACGCTGAAGCCTTTTGAAAACCTATTAATCTTGGCAGAAAAAAAGTTCCTGCACTATCTGGAATCAATCCGATTTTGCTAAAAGCTTGAATAAAACTTGCACTTTCAGCAGCTACAACAAAATCACACGCCAAAGCGATATTTGCGCCTGCTCCTGCTGCAACTCCATTTACAGCTGCAATAATTGGTTTTTCAATAGTTCGTATTTTTTGAATGATTGGGTTGTAATGTTCTTCCAATATTTTTCTGAAACCTGGATTTAATTCTGGTGTAGTAACTTCTTTCAAATCTTGTCCTGCACAAAATGCTTTTCCATTTCCTGAAATTACAATGGCACGCACATTGGAATCATTGGCACAAATGTCCAAAGTTTCTTGCATCAAAAAAGCCATTTCTCTGTTGAAACTATTAAAAACTTCGGGTCTGTTGAGTGAAATCCACGCAAAATTGTTTTCAATCTTTAATTCAATTGAATTGCTCATACCTTATTTATTTAAGATTGTTGATTTTAGATTTTAGAAATCTTAAATCAAAATTCAACAATCGTTAATCTTATTATTTTAAACATTTGAAATAGTCAAAAGGCTCCAAACAATCTTCACATTTAAACAATGCTTTGCAAGCTGTAGAACCAAATTGACTGATTAATTTTGTATTTAATGAACCACACTGTGGACATTTTACTATTTTTTTATTTCCTAATAATGCTTCTTTATCAGCTTCTTCATTTAATGGCGAAGCAATTCCATACTTTTCAAGTGCCATTCTACCTTTTGGTGTTATCCAATCGGTTGTCCAAGCTGGCGAAAGAATTAATTTTACTTTTGCCTCAAAACCTTGATTTTTAAATGCTTTTATTATATCATCACCAATAACATCCATTGCAGGACAACCGCTATATGTTGGCGTAATCTCAACCTCAACAACATCGTTAATAAATTTTGCAGATCGAACAACTCCCATTTCCATAATGGACAAAACTGGAATTTCCGGATCGGAAACCGTCTCAAGAATTTCAAATAGTTTGTTGTCGATAGGTGCACTTTTTTCTGTCATAATTGATGAAATTGGACTTATTCTACCACTTCATATTTGGAAATGTTCGCTGCATATATTGCAAATCTGCTAATAGATAGCCCATATGTTCGCTATGAATTCCGTTTTTACCGCCTTTTTGAAAATATTTGATATCCGGTGTTTTCAATGTTGCTTCTTCTAAAATTTCACTTATTTTTTTGTAATAAGGTGCTTTTAGTTTTGTAACGTCAACTCCAATTTTATCAGAAACCATTATTTTATCTGCATCCGTTTGGTGAAATAATTCATCCGTGAACACCCATAAATCATCAATTGCAATTTGAATTCTATCGTGACTTTCTTCCGTTCCATCACCTAAACGTTTTATCCAGTCTGATGAAAATCGTGCGTGATAGCTCACTTCTTTGATACTTTTTTTAGCAATAGCAGCTAACATTTCATCATTACTATTTTGTAATTCTTCTAATAACAAAAGGTGAAATACATCAAATAAAAATTGTTTTGTAATTGAATATGCAAAATCAATATTCAGCTGTTCAATTAAGAGTACATTTTTATATTCATTCTCTTTTCTGAGAAATGCAACGGAATCTTCTGTGGCATTATTTCCAAGAATTTGAGCTGCATATTGATAATAGCTTCTGGTTTGACCAAGCAAATCCAAAGAGATATTTGTCATTGCAATATCGGTTTCCAAACTTGGACCGTGACCACAAAGTTCCCCTAAACGCTGCCCTAATATCAAAGTATTATCGGCAATTCCATAAATATATTGAACTAAATTATTCTGCATCTTACATATGTTTTAGTTCGTCTGGAAGTTCGTAAAATGTTGGATGACGGTATATTTTATCGTTTGCTGGTTCAAATAATTCCGCATTATGTTCTGGATTTGAAGCTGTAATTTGACTTGATGGAACGACCCAAATACTCACGCCTTCGCTTCTGCGAGTATAAACATCTCTTGCGTTTTCCAATGCCATTGTTGCATCACTTGCGTGTAAACTTCCGCAATGACGGTGTTCTAATCCATTTTTACTTCTTATAAATACTTCCCAAAGTGGCCAATTTTTCATAATCTTTATGAATTATATTGCTTGTTTAAATTGATTATCTGCTTGTTTTTCAGAATAAGCCATTGCTGCATCTCGAACCCATTTTCCGTTATCCCAAGCATTTTTTCTTGCTGAAATTCGTTCCTTATTACAAGGGCCGTGACCTTTGACAACTTGCCAAAATTCATCCCAATCCAATTCTCCAAAATCATATCTTTTGGTTTCGTCATTCCATTTTAAATTTGGATCTGGAATTGTCAAACCGATTAAAGTAGCTTGAGGAACGGTTTGATCAATAAATTGTTGGCGCAACTCGTCATTCGTTTTGCGCTTTAATTTCCATTTCATTGACTGTTCTGTGTGAACCGATTCTGCATCAGTTGGTCCAAGCATCATAAGTGACGGCCACCACCAACGATTCAATGCGTCTTGAGCCATATCTTTTTGCTCTTGGCTTCCATTGGCCAAAGCCATCATAATTTCAAAACCTTGACGTTGATGAAAACTTTCTTCCTTACAAACACGAACCATTGCTCGAGCATAAGGACCGAAAGAAGTCGCTGTGAGCGGCACTTGATTGATAATTGCAGCACCGTCAACAAGCCATCCAATTGCGCCCATATCTGCCCAAGTTACCGTTGGATAATTGAAAATACTTGAGTATTTAGCTTCGCCTGAATGCAATTGTTCGTACAAATCATCACGGGAAACTCCTAAGGTTTCGCAAGCGCTGTAGAGATACAATCCGTGTCCCGCTTCGTCCTGAACCTTAGCCAATAATGCAACTTTTCTGCGTAATGTTGGCGCCCGTGTTATCCAATTTCCTTCAGGCAACATTCCAACAATTTCAGAATGTGCGTGTTGAGAAATTTGACGAATATGAGTTTTACGATATTTCTCAGGCATCCAGTCTTTTGGCTCTATTTTTTCATCGTTTGCGATGCGTAAATCGAATAAATCTTCTAAATTTTTTACTTCTTTTTCTGACATAATTTTTCTTTTAGATATAAATTTTGACAATCTTCAAAAACTTTATAATTGTATTAATTTCCAAAATCAACAACAATCTTTTTAGATGTTGGCACAGCTTGACAACTCAAAATATAGTTCTTTGCCACTTCATTTTCATCCAGCGCATAATTGACTTTCATTTCTGCAGAACCTTCAATGACTTTGCATCGGCAAGTACTACAAACACCGCCTTTACACGCAAAAGGCAAATCGGCTCCAGCGGCTAAAGCACCATCTAATATATTATCGAAATCATCGCTCATTGTGAAATGAAACTCTTTTCCACCATCAATAATCGTGACTTCTGTACCTTCAATTTTTTTCTCTAAAATTTCAGAAACTCTTTTTTTATCCGAATCTGAAATCCCAGAAGTAAACAATTCAAAATGCACCTTTTCTTTTGATAATCCGGCAGCAACTAATTCATCACGAATCAAGAAAATCATATCTTCTGGACCACAAATAAAACATTCGTCAACAGCAGGAACATCGATTATTTTATCGGTTAGAACTTGCAACTTTTCCTTTGTAAATCTTCCGTTTAATAATTCAATACTCCGATGTTCTTTTGTTAAGAAATGAAAAATTTCAATTCGTCCAAAATACTTATTTTTTAATAATTCTATTTCTTCTTTAAAGATAATTGATTTTACACTTCTATTCAAATAAAAGAGTTTGAAAGTGCTTTCTGGTTCTAAAGCCAAATGCGTTTTAATTATTGAAAGTATTGGTGTGATTCCGCTACCTGCTGCAAATGCAATATAATTTTTGGGTTTTAAAGGATTTACATCTGTATGAAAAACACCATTTGGCGGCATAATTTCTAGGAAATCCCCTTTCTTTAATTTATCATTTACAAAAGTAGAAAAAAGACCATTATTGATTTTTTTAACCGCAACTTGCCATTTATTTTCAACTGGACTAGAACACAAAGAATAAGATCGACGAATTTCCTCGCCACCAATTGTTGCTTTTAAGGTTAAATGTTGCCCTTGTTTGTAAACAAATTCTTGCTTTAAATCCTCTGGAATATCAAAGGAAATTACCGAACAATCTTTAGTTTCCTTATAAATATCGAGAATTTTTATGCTGTGAAATTTCGCCATTAAATTTACAATTATTTCAAACTAACAACCGTTAGTTTACAATGCAAATTTAAGTATAATTTCTTTAAATGATACTACAACGATTGAAAAAATAGTTTTAATGAAATTTTGAAGGGAAAAAACAACGGAATATGTAATTTTAAAATATGCTTTTAAACAATTCCAGTTAGCAAAACTTGTTTCATATTTGATTTTAAAATACTTGGATTTAGGCTTTTTTTCTTACCGTACCAAAGATAAAGCGTTCTCAAAGTGGAGAGAATTGAAAAAATAATGACTTCGGTATTAAGGTTTTTTATTTCCCTATTAGCAATTCCATTTACAATTATGCTTCTAAAATATTCTTCGTAATCTTCCCGCATTTTAATAAAATAGCTTAATTCGGCTGGTGCCAAATGCATCCAATCATTATTTAAACACGCCAAAGCGTCAGAATTTCTCAAAGTAATGTCAATATGTAATTGTATTACTTTTTCTAATTTTTGAATATTTGTATCTTCAGAAATTACAATTTGAGCTATTGTATTCGAAAATTCTTCTGCAATTTCGATAATAATTAGCGCTAAAATCTCTTGTTTGGATTTGATATGATTGTACAAACTTGCAGCCTTAATATCCATTGCCTGCGCAATATCCCGCATCGTTATTGCACTGTAACCTTTTTCTTTAAAAAGTTTTGCAGCTACATTTATAATTTCCGTTTTTCTATCTGTAATTTTCATAGCATTCAAAAGTAGAATTTATTTCAAAGTAAAGTAACTTTTGTTACAAATTTATTCGTTTTCACACTTTATCTTTGTGTTTTAAATTTATAAAATTATGGGATTATTAGATTTTTTAGGTCTTGGAAACAAATCAGAAAGTATTCAAGAATATATAGAAAAAGGAGCGGTAATAATAGATGTTAGAAGTCCTGGTGAATTTGCAGGTGGACATATCAAAGGTTCAAAAAATATTCCTTTGAATGAGATTGGAGCTAAAATTAATGAAATTAAAAAACTTAACAAACCAGTTATTGCTTGTTGTGCTAGTGGAATGCGAAGTTCTCAAGCGACTTCAATTTTAAAACAAAACGGAATTGACGCAATAAATGGCGGTGGATGGCAAAGTTTGCAAAGTAAATTGTAGTTAAAATTTCATAAAAGGAAATTCATTTTTTAGCTTATTTATTTTTAATTCCAATTGATTTAAAAATTTTAAATGGCTTTCAGAATTGGGATTAAAAGCGCGATGTGACAACCCTTTTTGAATTGTTTCAACAGCTTCCATTGTTGGAAAAACATTTTCAGAAATATTCGTTTCAGAAAATCGTTCCCAAATATAATCAATTGCAACTTGTGCTGGATGCAACATATCTTCAGCATAAAACCGATAATCTCGGAGTTCGTCCATCATAATTTCGTAAGAGGGGAATAACCCCCTAACCGCCGAAGAGGGAACTTCCAAAACTGAGCATAAGGCAGAAATTAAATTTGATTTACTTCGTTGATTTTCTACAAAACCGTCTTTGATGTGGCGAACAGGTGAAACTGTAAAGATAATGGCACAATTTGGATTTACTTTTCCGATTAAATCAATTGTATTTTGAATCGATTTTTCGATAGTTGCAACTGATAAAATTTCCTTATCAAATTGATTTTGGGGAACTTTATGGCAATTGGCAACAACTTTTTCAGAAACTTTATTCCGATATACCCAAGAAGTTCCATAAGTTATTATAATATGTGATGCTTCTGTTATTTGATTGTTTGTCGATTTTACAAATTCATTTAATATGTGTAAAAATTCTTCTTTATTTGAATTGCTTAAATCTGAATGTACATCAAAACAATGCCAGCGTTCATTATAAAAAAAAATATCTTCTTCGGTAAAAAAGTCTAAGTTTATAGCTTTCGAAATTATTTTTTCAATTGCCAATGGATGAAATAAAATTCCAAACGGATTACAAGTATTTTGAAACTTAAAATAATCGAATTTTTCTGCCATATTTACCGCAAAGCAAGAACCCAAAGACAAAATTTTTGATGAATAATCAATTGGGAAACTCGATTTTGAAATGGGTATTTTGGTTGTGAAATTCATATTTATAAGTTATTAAAAGAATAATTTTTTTTACAAATCTGACTTTATTTATAGAATAGCAAAATTGCAAATTTACTTACTTTAAACTTGAATTAAATAAATTATTGGCCTAATCTTAAAAAAGTCTTAAAAAAAAGATTTTACAGTATTCATTTACAATTTTAATTATATTTGTGAAACAATTTATTAAAACATTATAAACAAACAACCAAAATTAACAAAATGAAACACTTATTATCAACAATTATTGCAGTTGGTTTTGCTATTACTGGTGCTAACGCCCAAGATCAAGTAACCCTTAAAGCACCTCAAGAAAAAACAATGTCTAAAGAAGACAAAGCAACTGCTAAAGCTAAAAAAGAGTCGGATTTATTAGAGGCGTTTAAAACTACTAGTGTAACTGATGAAGAACAACAAAAAGTTAGAGCAATAATGGAAGAAAGTTCTGCTTTTGGAAAAGCATTAAAAGCTGATGCTTCACTTTCAGAAGAGGATAAAAAAGCTAAGAATAAAGAATACTACAATGTTTCAAATGGAAAACTTAAAGAAATATTAGGTGCAGAAAAATACAAAGCTTTCAAAGATGTTCAAAAAGCACAAAAAGAAGCTGCTAAAGCAAATTAATTTTTAGTAAACTTTTATACATAAAAAACCCTTTCAAAAATTAAATTTGAAAGGGTTTGCTATTTTATATAATTTCAATAATGCTATTTAATAAAATCAATTGCTTTTTCTAACGCTTCTGGAATTCCAGCGGTATTTTTTCCTCCAGCAGTTGCAAAGAAAGGCTGTCCTCCTCCACCACCTTGAATGAATTTACCTAATTCTCGAACTACATTTCCAGCGTTCAAAGCTTTTTCGGCAACTAATTCTTTGGATATATAACAGCTAATTGTTGGTTTTCCTTCTTCGGCTGTAGCCAAAACTACAAATACATTTGTACCTAAAGTTCCTAATTCATACGCTAAATCTTTAGCGCCATTTGGATCTAAATCAACTTGTTTTGCAAGGAATTGAATTCCGTTTATTTGTTGGATTTCAGCTGTTAACGCAGTTTTCATAAATTTGACTTTTTCTTTTACAAAAACCTCAATTTGTTTTGACAGTTTTGCATTATCCTCTTGCAAAGACTGCACTGCTTTCAAAATATCTTGTGGATTTTTCAATGCTTCTTTTACTTCATTCAACGTATTTTCATAGGAAGCAAAATGCGTTTTGACAGCATCACTTGTAATGGCTTCGATACGACGAATTCCGGCAGCAACAGCACCTTCAGAAATAATCTTGAAATGCCAGATTTCGGCTGTATTTTTCACGTGGATTCCACCACACAATTCCATACTTTCTCCAAATTTTATTGCACGCACTTCATCACCATATTTTTCTCCAAAAAGTGCCATTGCACCTTCTGAGACTGCTTGTGCAAATGGAATATTTCTGCGTTCTATTAAAGGTAATTGCTCTTGAATTCTCGCATTTACAAAATCCTCTACTTGTTGTAATTCGACTTCCGTCATTTTTGCAAAATGCGAAAAGTCAAAACGCAAATAATTTGGATTTACCAAAGATCCTTTTTGCTCCACGTGCGTTCCTAAAATACTTCTCAAAGCTTGGTGCATCAAGTGCGTTGCAGAATGATTTCTTGACGATAAGCTTCTTAAATCTTGGTTTACTTTGGCCACAAAACTAGCGTTTACATTTTCAGGCAATTTTTTAGCCAAATGCAAAATCAGGTTATTCTCTTTTTTGGTGTCAATTATTTCTATAGATTCGTTTGCTGAAACCAAAGTTCCTTTATCTCCAACTTGTCCTCCACCTTCTGGATAAAAAGGTGTGTTGTTTAAAACGATTTGGAATAAAACACCGTCTTTTTTACTGTCAATTTTACGGAAACGAGTGATTTTCACTTCATTTTCGGCTAAATCGTAACCTACAAATGATTCTGTATTTCCTTCTACCAATAAAGTCCAATCTTCGGTTGAAACTTCTGATGCAGCACGAGAACGTGTTTTTTGTTCGAGCATCGCTTTATCAAAACCAGCTTCGTCCAATTCATATCCTCTTTCTCTTAATATCAGCGCAGTTAAATCGATTGGAAAACCAAAAGTGTCGTATAATTCGAATGCTTTTTGACCAGAAACCGTTTTTCCATCTGTAGCAGCAATTACATTTTCTAACAATTGTAAACCTTGATCCAATGTTCTTAGGAAAGAATTTTCTTCTTCCCGAATTACATTCATAACCAAGTTTTTCTGAGCAATAATTTCTGGAAATGAACTTCCCATTTGACTGCTCAACGTTTCTACTAATTGGTAAATAAACGCTTCTTTGGTATTTAAAAATGTATATCCGTAACGAATCGCACGACGTAAAATTCTGCGGATTACATATCCAGCACCTGTGTTTGATGGCAATTGTCCATCGGCAATTGCAAAAGCAACTGCACGAACGTGATCTACAATAACACGAATGGCAATGTTAGTTTTGTCCTGCTCATCGCTAATATTTTTAATTTCGTTTGATGTGTATTTAAAACCAGTAATTATTTCTACTTTTTCGATTAATGGAGTAAAAACATCCGAATCATAATTAGAAGTTTTGTTTTGAATAATTCTAACCAATCTTTCAAAACCCATTCCAGTATCAACATGACATTGAGGGAGTGGTTCTAAACTTCCATCTTTTAATCGATTAAACATCATAAAAACGTTGTTCCAAATCTCAATCACTTCAGGATGATCCTTGTTCACTAACGTTTCGCCAGCTATTTGTTTTCTGTCTTCATCTGACCTTCCATCAAAATGAATTTCGGTACAAGGGCCACACGGGCCTTGATCTCCCATTTCCCAAAAATTGTCTTTTTTATTTCCGTAAACAATATGATTTTCTGGCACTAATTTTCTCCAACAAGCCAAAGCTTCCGTAGATTTTGGAATATTTTCTTTTTCATCTCCTTCAAAAACAGTCACATACAGTCTGTCTTTGGGTAATTTGTAAACTTCAGTTAGCAATTCCCAACTCCAAGTAATCGCTTCTTTTTTGAAATAATCTCCAAATGACCAGTTTCCTAGCATTTCGAACATTGTGTGGTGGTAGGTATCAATTCCTACTTCCTCTAAATCATTATGTTTTCCTGAAACACGAAGACATTTTTGGGTATCGGCAATTCTGTTACTTTTTGGGATTGCGTTTCCCAAAAAATATTCTTTGAACTGCGCCATTCCTGAGTTATTGAACATCAAGGTTGGATCATCTTTTAGAACGATTGGCGCGGATGGAACTATTAAATGTCCTTTGCTTTCAAAAAAATCTAAAAATTGTTTTCTTACGTCTTGTGATTTCATTGTTATTGTTTAATCGGTTATTTGGTTAATCGGTTAATTGGTTTTCGTTTGAACAAATACCCAAATCAACGGATTAACGTTTTTGCCCCAGATTGCAGTGGAAAGCTTCGAGATTTTGAAATTTATTTTTTCTTGAGCTGGCAGAGCGACCAAAGGAAGCTCCTGCTGGCTCGTAGAAAAAAAAATTTCAAAACGAGAACTTGCAACGGAAAGCTGGAATAGGCACATAAAATAGTGTTAAAAAAAGCGGTGAACTACTGAAACATTTATTAAATTTGTTTTTCCAACGCTTTGTAAATTTATAAAACCTATTTTTACAAAGTGCAAAAATAGCATATTTTTAAAACATGGCGAAGGTAAAATATTATTACGACACAGAAAGTTTGGCATATAAAATTATTACTCCTTTAAAAAGAAGAAGTTTTGCTTATTTTATACTGTTTTTGTTGGCTTCGTCCTTATTTGGATTTTTGGCATTTGTAGTTTTATTGAATACCCCATTTTTTGAAACGCCAAAAGACAAGTTTCAGGCTCGAGAAATTGAGAATTTGAAGATTAGATATGGGATTTTGAATCGGAAAATGGATCAAGTTGATGAAGTTTTAAGTTCAATTGAAGAACGAGATAACAATTTATATCGTGCCTATTTTAACTCTTCACCGATTTCTGAAGAAGACAGAAAGGCAGTTTTTGGAACTGAAAATCGATATAAGAATTTAGAAGGTTATGACAATTCGGAATTGGTGGTGAACACTACAAAAAGAGTTGATGTGCTTTCAAAAGAGCTTGTAGTTCAGTCGAAATCGTTGGATGAAATTTTGAAATTGGCAAAAAGCAAGGAAAAATTATTGGCTGCAATTCCAGCAATTCAACCTGTGAGAAATGAGAATTTGAAGCGAATGGCATCTGGTTTTGGGTATCGAAGTGATCCGTTTACGAAGGCTAGAAAATTTCACGAAGGAATGGATTTTACAGCGAGAACAGGAACTCCAGTATTTGCTTCTGGCGACGGATATATATCACGAGCTGACAATGCGGCATCGGGATTTGGAAATCACATTGTAATTCGGCACGGTTTTGGTTACGAGACGTTATATGCGCATTTGAGTAAATATAAAGCACGCGTTGGACAACGTGTAAAACGCGGAGATATTATAGGTTATGTAGGAAGCACAGGGCGTTCGGAAGCGCCGCACTTGCATTATGAGGTTCATAAAAATGGTGCTGTGGTGAATCCTTTGAATTTTTATTATGGAAATATTTCAGCGGCAGAATATGTTGCTATTTCAAAAATTGCGAATCAAGAAAATCAATCTTTAGACTAATGCATATAGAGTTATCAGCGGACAAAAGGTACTACAGCATTGGCGAATTGGCCAAAGCGTTTGATGTAAATGCATCATTAATTCGTTTTTGGGACAAGGAATTTGACATTTTGAAACCCAAGAAAAACGCAAAAGGGAATAGGATGTTTACGCCAGAAGATGTTTCTAATTTGAAATTGATATTTCATTTGGTAAAAGAACGCGGATTTACATTGGAAGGTGCCAAAACCCATTTGAAAGAAGGTCAGAAAAAAACCTTAGATAAATATGAAATTATCAGCAAATTGGAAGGTATAAAAATGCAGTTGAATGCGATTAAATTAGAATTATAAATAAGTCGAAAGTTTTAATGTCGTAAAGTCAAAAGTCTCGAAATAGTAAAAAAAAATTAAAAATTAAACACTAAACTTTAAATTAAACAAAAATGGAAATGCTTAAAAAATTTTTACCTTGGATTATTGTAGCAGTAATAGTAATTGGAATTTACAGCTGGTCGGCAGGAATATATAACAAAGCGGTAGGTTACGATCAAGATATTAAAGAAAGTTGGGGAAATGTTCAAACATCTTACCAAAGAAGAAATGACCTAATTGGAAACTTAGTAAATACTGTAAAAGGAGCTGCCGATTTCGAAAAAAGCACTTTGACAGCTGTTATTGAAGCACGTGCAAAAGCAACTGCGGTGACTATTGACCCAACAAATATTACACCTGAACAATTGGCAGCATTTAATAAAGTACAATCGGGAGTTAGTTCATCTTTGTCACGTTTGTTAGTTTCAGTTGAGAAATATCCTGATTTGAAAGCCAATCAGAATTTCTTGAAGTTGCAAGACGAATTGGCAAGTACAGAAAACCAAATTTTAACGGCAAGAACTCGTTTCAATGAAGCGGTTAAACCATATAACAATAACATAAATACTTTCCCAAGAAATATTTTGGCTGGTTTTTATGGTTTGAAAGAAAAACCTTATTTCGAGGCTTCTGTTGGTGCTGAAAAACCGGTTGAAGTAAAATTCTAATGCCCCCTAACACAGATTGCACAGATTGCACAGATTTCCACAGATTGAAAAATTTGCGAAAAAATTTAAAAAAATAATGAACTAACTCAGATTTCTCAGATTATTATAAATTAAAATTTGTGATAATCTGTGAAATTTGTGTTCAAAAAAAAAAATAATGTCAAAAGAAGTTTTTTTAACCAATGAAGAAGAACAAGAAATTGTTGCTGCTATTAGTATGGCGGAAAAAGAAACTTCTGGCGAGATTAGAGTTCATATAGAAAAAACAACTTCCAAAGTTCCTTATGACAGGGCTTTGGAAGTTTTTCATTTATTAAAAATGGATGAAACCCAATTGAAAAATGGGGTTTTAATTTATTTGGCTGTTGATGATAAAAAATTCGTGATTTGTGGTGACAAGGGAATTCACGATATTGTCGGGGATGATTTTTGGGAAAGCACAAAAAATGCAATGGCGGTTCAATTTAAAAATGGTGATTTCAAGCAAGGTTTGATAGATGGGATTGTTAAAGCCGGAAATAAATTAAGTACCTATTTTCCTTACGAAGCGGGAGATACAAACGAATTGTCAAACGAAATTTCTAAAGGATAATGGCTTTATATAAAAAAAATACTCTGTTTTTTCTAAAACTTATTGTTTGTATATTTTTTACACAAATCAGTTTTGGGCAATTTACGATACCCGAAAAACCAGAATTTCAAACTTCTGTTTACGATTATGCTACTATTTTGAGCGCAACTGAAAAAGCGCAATTAGAAGAGAAACTTGTTCGGTATTCTGATTCTACTACAACGCAAATTGTTGTGATAACGATTGAAAGCTTAAAAGGCGAAGACATTGGGATTTTGACTCCAAAATGGGGACAAACCTGGGGAATTGGTGGAACATCAAAAAACGATAACGGAGTTCTTATTCTTATGGCAAAAGCCGAAAAAAAAATATGGATTTCAGCAGGTTATGGCCTTGAAGACCGACTTTCGGCAGGTATTGGAGGAGAAATTACAAGAAATATTATAGTCCCAGAATTCAAAGCTGGAAATTATTATAGTGGCTTAGACAAGGGAACAACTGCAATAATTGATGTTTTTAAAGGGAAATACAAAGGAAAAAGAAAGGAAAACAAGAAAGATGGATTTCCAGCATTACCAATAATCATTATTGTCATAATTATTTTAGTTTTGATTTCTCGAAGCAAAAATAGCGGCGGAAATTCTGGCAATTCAAGCGGCGGTCCAAGCTTATTGGATATTATAATCTTGAGCAGTTTGGGTGGCGGACGAGGTTCTGGAGGTTTTGGCGGCGGCTCTTCTGGAGGCGGTGGTGGATTTGGTGGCGGTTTTGGTGGTGGTGGATTCTCGGGCGGTGGTTCGGGTGGAGACTGGTAACAATAACTAATTGAAGTTATCAGCTTGAAATAAAAAAATGGAGAAATTTAGCTAAAATAATCAGTCTAAAGAAAGACTGATTACAACCCTATTTTTTAATTTTTTTACTAAATCCTAAAGCAAATAAAACTACTCCAAGCAATAGAAAAATCAAATAAATAGTTTGGTTTTTTTCTCTTACTGCATTTGAAAGTACGATGAATACAATACTGCACAAATAAAGATGAATTGGTTTGAGGTTTTTATAAAACTCCATATTTTTTTATTTAAAGAAGGAATCTACAAATTCATATTTATTGAAAACTTGTAAGTCTTCAATTCCTTCGCCAACACCAATATATTTTACTGGTATTTGAAATTGATCTGAAATGCCAATTACTACGCCGCCTTTTGCAGTTCCATCTAATTTTGTTACCGCCAAAGAAGTTACTTCGGTTGCAGCAGTGAATTGTTTGGCTTGTTCAAAAGCATTTTGTCCTGTAGAACCATCCAAAACCAATAAAACATCGTGAGGTGCTTCACCAACCACTTTTTGCATTACGCGTTTTACTTTAGTCAATTCATTCATCAAATTTACTTTGTTGTGCAAACGTCCTGCAGTGTCAATTATTACAATATCGGCGTTTTGAGAAACTGCAGATTGTAAGGTATCAAAAGCTACCGAAGCAGGGTCACTTCCCATTTGTTGTTTTACCAATGGAACTCCTACTCTATCTGCCCAAACTTGTAATTGGTCAATTGCTGCGGCACGAAAAGTATCGGCTGCTCCTAGAACTACATTGTATCCTTGTTTTTTGAATTGGTGGGCTAATTTTCCGATGGTTGTTGTTTTTCCAACTCCATTTACGCCTACAACCATTAAAACATAAGGTTTTGTAGTTGTTGGAATTACAAATTCGGTTGCTTCGCCAGAATTGGTTTCTGAAAGAAGGCTTGCGATTTCGATTCGTAGAATTTCATTGAGTTCTCCTGTTCCTAAATATTTATTTTCGGAAACGTGTTTTTCAATTCGGGTGATTATTTTTAGAGTTGTATTTACGCCAACGTCGGAAGAAATTAGGATTTCTTCGAGGTTGTCGAGAACCTCATCGTCAACTTTAGTTTTTCCTGCTACGGCTTTTGTGAGCTTTGAGAAGAAAGAAGTTTTAGATTGTTCTAATCCTTTGTCTAAGGTTTGCTTTTTTTCTGACGAGAATAATTTTTTGAAAAAACTCATTTTTATTTACTTTTTACGCTCGATATTTCGAGGTTTGATTTTAAAAATCCAAAAATTTCAGGATCAGAAAATGATTGCTCCGGTAGCCCCGATGGCAGCAAGTATCTTTTTTTGTTTGTTGGAATTTTGTTGTAAAAATCAAACGTTGTAACAAAAAAAATACTGCGAACAGCGGGAATTGCATTGGTTGAAAAGCACTACAAATTCGCTTCTAAAAAATTTATGGTGTAAATATAAAAAATAAAAAAGCTACTTCCGAATGAAAGTAGCTTTTCTATATAATGTTGTTGAAAATTACTTGTTTTTCAAGAAATCGTCAACTAATTCTGGTGTCATAATAGATTCTACGAATGTATATGCACCAGTTTTTGGGGATTTTACCATTTTGATGGCTTTTGACAATCTTTTTGAGGCTGTCTGTAATGTTGCTACGGTTTTCTTTGCCATGACTAATTATGTTTTATTTGAAACTTTTGAGCTTCTAATTATTTAATTTCTTTGTGAACTGTTACTCTTTTCAAGATTGGATTGAATTTTTTAATTTCTAATCTATCTGGAGTATTTTTTTTGTTCTTAGTTGTAATATATCTTGAAGTTCCCGAAACACCTGAAGTTTTGTGCTCTGTACATTCTAAAATTACCTGAATTCTGTTACCTTTCTTTGCCATTTTGTATGATTATTCTTCCCGAATTTCGAGAGGATTATTTAATAAATCCACCTGCTTGTGCTTTTTTCAAAACTGCAGCGATTCCATTTTTGTTGATAGTTTTTATAGTAGATGCGGCTACTCTAAGAGTAATCCATCTGTCTTCTTCAGGAAGATAAAAACGCTTTTTTAGTAAGTTTACAGAAAACTTTCTTTTAGTTTTATTCATAGCGTGGGAAACATTATTTCCTACCATTGCTTTTTTACCCGTAAGGTCACAAACTCTTGACATTATGCTTATCTTTTATCGTTATTCAAAATCAGGGTGCAAAGAAACAAAAAATAAACCTATAATACAAAATTATTAAAGTAGATTTTTTAAAATTTCTTTTTGCAGCATTTCAAAAGCCTTATTTACGGCTCTATCTATCACTTTTTCACGGGGTTGACCAAAATCAAATTCTTCGACAATAACTTCGTTTGGCGTTGCAATTGCGATGAAAACAGTTCCAATTTCGGCTTTTCCGTCTCCTTTTGTTGGTCCTGCGTTTCCAGTTGTGGCAATTGCATAATCCGATTTCATCAATTTTTTCACTGATATCGCCATCGCTTTTGCCACTTCAAAACTCACTACCGAATGATCTTTTATGAGTTGTTCCGAAAGTCCAAGAACCGAAATTTTTGTTTCCGTAGCGTAACTTACCACGCTTCCTTTGAAATATTTTGAAGCACCAGAAACAGATGTTATCACTTGTGCGATTTTTCCGCCCGTGCAACTTTCGGCTGTTGCCAATGTCATCTTTTTATCTAATAATAACCGTCCTAAAATCACTTCTATGGTTTCATCGCCATCGAAACCAACAATAATATCGCCGATAATTTTAGATAAAGAAAGTACATTTTCAGCGATTTTTTGCTCTAAAAATTCTTTATCGGTTCCACGTGCTGAAAGTCGTAAACGAACTCTTCCTGGACTAGGCAAATAGGCTAATTTTATAAATTCAGGTAAATTATTTTCCCAATTTTCTATTCGTTCTGCCACCAAACTTTCTCCTTGTCCATACGTCATAATAGTTTTATGAATAATATACGGACGCTCATATTCTCTGACAATTTTGGGGATAATTTCGTTTTCAACGATATATTTCATTTCGTAAGGCACGCCGGGCAACGAAATATAAACGGTATTTTCTTTTTTCATCCACATTCCCGGGGCGGTTCCCACTTGGTTGTGAAGCACGATACATTTTGACGGAACCAAAGCTTGATCTTTGTTCATTTGCGAGGCTGGACGCTTCATCGCGCGTTCAATTAAATCGATAACGTGAGTTTCAACCGCTTCGTTTCTAACCAATTTATCTTCAAAATATTCGCAGAAAGTGTGTTTGGTAATGTCGTCTTTTGTTGGTCCAAGTCCGCCGGTTATTACAACTAAATCGACTTGGTCTTGAAGTTTTGAAAACGTTTCTAAAATATGATTTTTATTATCGCTAATAGAAATCATTTCGTGAATTTCGACGCCAATTTTATCTAATGATTTTGCTATAAAACCTGAATTGGTATCGACAATTTGACCTATTAGGATTTCGTCTCCAATAGTAACTATGGCTGCTTTCATTGATAAAATTTGGTGTTGTTGGGAATTATGTATTGGTCATTTGCAAATTGAAATCTTTCTTAATTTCTTTTATTGCTTTTTCAATTTGATGCGAAACACTTTTAAATATTTCTTTAATTTCTTTCTTTTTGCCATCCGATTTTGCCCAAGATTCAATTTGTAGCATTTCCTCAAAAGCTAAATTCAAGCTCAATAAATCCAAAGATGGTTTTATTTTATGAGCAAATTCGTAACATAATTGATGGTTTTTGTCTTCAATTCCCTGCTTTATTTTTGCTAAATCCGATGGAATTTCTGTGACAAATAAATGTATTATTTGCTGTACAAATTCAGGATCATTTTCTGAAATTGCATAAACTTTCGCTAAATTGTAATGTATTGCCATTATTTTACTTGAATTCTAAACAGTTTGTTACCTTCTAAAAAACCTTCTAATATATCGTCTGGACGAACAGCAGCAACTCCTTCAGGCGTTCCTGTGAAAATTATATCACCAATTTTTAAGGTGAAATATTGAGAAACATACGCAATAAGCTCATCAATTTTCCACAACATAAAATCCGTATTTCCCTTTTGAACCGTCACCCCGTTATTTGTCAATTCAAATGTAAGATTTTCTAACGAATTAAAAGCACTTTTCTGCATAAAGTCGCCAATTACCGCTGAACCGTCAAATGCTTTGGCTTTTTCCCACGGCAAACCCTTGTCTTTCAATTTTTGCTGCAAATCTCTCGCTGTAAAATCAATTCCAACGCCAATTTCATCGTAATATTTATGCGCAAATTTGGCATCAATGTACTTTCCAACTTTATTAATTTTCACAATTATTTCCAATTCGTGATGAATATCTTCCGAAAATTCAGGAATCACAAACGGGTGTTGTCGCAACAAAACTGCCGAATCAGGCTTCATAAAAACCACTGGTTCGTCAGGGCGTTCGTTCTGCAATTCCTCAATATGTTTGGTATAATTTCTACCGATGCAAATTATCTTCATAAATTTAGTGGTCAGTGGTCAGTGGTTAGTGGTCAGTTGTAAACTGAAAACTGAATACTGACCACTATTTAGTATTCAACTTTCGCAACTTTATTGCTGTTAAAACTTTCTTGGTATATAAAGGGAAATCAGCATTTTGAATCCAACTATAATATCCTGGTTCAGTGTCTAAAACTTTATTCACTTTAACGCCTTTGTGTTTTCCAAAAGCAAAAATCTCTTCATCATCGTCATCAAAAGCAATCATTCCTGCAAAATCAGCTAATCTTTTTCTGGTTGTAAATTCCGACAATGATTTCATATCATTATCCAAATCCGAATACCGATCCAATTGTGCTTTCAAAATCTCGTACGTTGCCATTGTATCGGCTTCTGCAGAATGCGCATTTACGAGGTTTTCACCACAATAAAATTTTAAAGCTGCACTCAAAGTTCGTTCTTCTTTTTTGTGAAAAACTGTTTGAACATCAACAGAAACACGTCCTTTCATATCAAAGTCAACTCCTGCACGCAGTAATTCTTCTGCTAATAATGGAATATCAAATCGATCGGAATTGTAACCTGCCAAATCGCTGTCTTTTATCATATTATATATGACAGACGACAATTCTTTGAATGTTGGTTCGTTGGCAACTTTTTCGTTGGTAATTCCGTGAACGGCTGTAGTTTGCCATGGAATTGGAATGGTAGGATTAACCAACCACGTTTTACTTTCTTTATTTCCGTTTGGAAAAACTTTGAATACCGCTATTTCGACAATTCTATCTTTGGCGACATCGATTCCTGTGGTTTCGAGGTCAAAAAAGCAAATTGGTCTTGTTAAATTTAATTCCATTTTTATTATTTAGTGCTACAAATATACTTTTATAATGCAGAATAAAAAATACATTTAAAGAAAGAAAATGAATTTAGATTTAGCCCTGATGGAAATGGAAATCCCACGTCATTGCGAGGCACGAAGCGATGACGTGGATTGCAATGGACAGCAGGAATTACAATTGAAAAAATGCCGAAAATGGTGCTTCTAAAAAAAGAAAACCCACCGATTTAAAACCGATGGATTTTGGTGTTATTTCACGATTTTTATATTGGAAAGAAACTTCCCGTTGGAAATGGAAAGAAAATATACGCCTTTGGATAAGGTTTCTGGAAGGGAGATTTTTTGAGAAGTATAACCCAATGGAAATTCCTTGTTATTTAGTAAATTAGCCACTTTCACACCATTGATATTGAACAAATCGACATCTAATTTTTGAGATTCTTTGAGATTAAAATCTAAATTTACGATTTGATTTACAGGATTTGGATAGGCTGAAAAAGTGTTGTTTTGAATTGTATTTATAGGATTTGACAATGCCAATTCCGAGTTGAAACGGGCTAAACCGTAATCAGAATGGATTTGATTTCCAGAAACACCACCAATTATGATATTTCCATCAGCTTGAACTGCGATTGCATTGGCTTGATTGTTTTCGTTTAAAAAGTTGGCTGTCACGACGCCATTTGTTCCAAAAGTGGTATCGTAATTTCCATCATCTAAAAACCGAATTAATTTGATGTCGGCACTGCAGCAACCGCCAGTTCCGTGATATTCAGTTATGAGAAATTTCCCGTCAATTTGCATTGCAACGCTTTCGATAAACTCACTCGTTAAGCTATTTACAAACGTTCCATTATCTCCAAACGAAGTGTCTAAATCCCCATTTGGCAGTAGCTGAGCAAGCATAAAAGCATATTTTGAACTGTGTTGTTCGCCCGCAAGGACTATATTTCCATCGGGCAAAATGTTTACGGAAAATGCTTTTTCATTGGCTTCGGTTGTTCCAATTATTACGCTTCCACCGTTTCCAAAAGCAGCATCTAAAACGCCATATTTGTCAAATTTTGAAACGCCAAAATCATAATCAAATCCTAAATTCAAATCGAATTCTTTGGAAATTGCACCTGCAATAATTATCTCATTGTCATTTTGAAGGGTAATCGCATTGGCATAATCCCAAGCTTTTATGGATATAACCACTACCCCATTGTTACCAAAATTAGTATCTAAAGTTCCGTTGAAATTGTACCTAACCATTGCAAAATCGCTATAAGTAGCGTCATCCGAAGTGGCACCAGAAGCAATGATTTTTCCGTCATTTTGAATAATTACGGACGAAATTCTGTCTAATTTATCACTTATATTTGTAATTACGCGCCCATCAATACCGAAGGAAGTGTCTAGAATTCCATTGCTGTCATATCGAACTAAAACAAAACGAGAAATAGAAATGCTTGAATTGTATAAATTTCCAGCTACAATTATCTTACCATCAGACTGCAAAGCCATTGACGACATTACCATCAACTCAGGATAATCGGTAATTGCTTGTCCCAAATTTCCGAATGTTTCATCAAGACTGCCGTTAATATTATATCTTGCTAAACTAAATTGTGTGCTTCCGCTTTTGGTAACTGAACCTCCAGCAATAATTTTCTTGTCGGGCTGAATCAATAAGGATTGAACGGCAGCATCGAAACCAGTAAAAGGTGTTATAACAATTCCGTCTCTTCCAAATGAAGTGTCGAGGGTTCCAAATTGCGCAAAATTTACATTTGAAACAAACAAAATCAATAGTAAAAAAATAAGTTTTATTGTTTTCATAATTTCTATATATTTGATTTACACTAATTTACGAATATTAAAATGTAAATTCGTTAATTATAAACCAAAAAAAATGACCTCGATTGAGGTCATTAATTATATAAAAATTTAGAGTTTTAAAAATCTCTATTTATGTCAAAAGCTTCTAAATAATCAGCAACACGTTTTACAAAACTTCCTCCAAGCGCACCATCAACAACGCGGTGATCGTAACTGTGAGATAAGAACATTTTGTTACGGATACCAATAAAATCACCTTCTGGGGTTTCAATTACGGCAGGAACTTTACGAATTGCTCCAAGCGCTAAAATCCCAACTTGTGGCTGATTGATGATTGGTGTTCCGAAAACACTACCAAAAGTACCCACGTTTGTAACGGTATAAGTACCGCCTTGTGTGTCGTCTGGTTTTAATTTTCCGGCTTTTGCACGGTTTCCTAAATCGTTAACGGCTTTTGCCATTCCCACTAAATTCAGCTGATCGGCATTTTTTATAACTGGAACAATCAAGTTTCCGTTTGGCAAAGAAGCCGCCATTCCAAGGTTTATATTTTTCTTTTTGATGATATAATCGCCATCAACTGAAATGTTCATTCCTGGGAAATCTTTCAATGCTTTGGCGACTGCTTCCATAAAAATAGGTGTGAAAGTAAGCTTCTCCCCTTCTCTTTTTTCAAAAGCATTTTTATTCTTCTCACGCCATTTCCAAATATTGGTAACATCAACTTCTATAAACGATTGCACGTGAGCAGAAGTGTTTATTGACGCCATCATATATCCAGAAATCAACTTGCGCATTCTGTCCATTTCCACAATTTCGTCGCCACCATTAACTGAAATAGTTGTTGGTTGTTGGTTGTTGGTTGTTGGTTTTGAAACAGGTGCAACAACATTTGATTTTCGACTTTCAACAAATTTCAAAATATCTTCTTTTGTAACGCGTCCTTCTTTTCCAGAACCGTTTATAGATTCTAATTCGGAAATTGAAATTCCTTCTTGTTTGGCAATATTTTTCACCAAAGGGGAAAAGAATTTATCGGAATCTGAAAAATTTGCTGGAACTGCAACAGCATTTATAGCGACTTCTACGGTTTCTTGAACAGCAGCAACTTCGGCAACAATTTCTTGTTTTGGACTTTCTGAAACGCCGCCTTCGGTTTCGATAATTGCAATAGTTTGACCTACTTTTACAATGTCATCAACATTGAAAAGTATTTCTGATAAAACTCCAGAAACTTCAGATGGGATTTCACTATCAACTTTATCCGTAGCGATTTCTAATACCGCTTCGTCAATTTCGATTTTTTCACCTACTTTTTTCAACCAATTGGTGATTGTTGCTTCTGCAACGCTTTCTCCCATTTTTGGTAATTTCAATTCAAACTTTGCCATATTCTTAAACTAAAGTTGTTTTTGTGTATTCAATTTGCAAAATTACTATTTATTTTAAATATTAAATGCATTAAATGTATTTTTTAATCAATTTTTATAACCGTTCCTTTATCATTACTATTGTTACTGCCAATCATAAAAAAAGTATTTTTAGGAATAATTTTAAAGGTAAATCCTTGATTTTTATTCGCTTCTAAAAAAGAAATGATTTCCTTGAACGATAAATCGGTGTTGTCCAAGAGGATTTCTGTTTGCTTTTTATTTGAAATACTATGCGAAAATAATGTATTTCCTTCAATTTTTGATTGCCAATGTAATTTTTTATGCAACAACAAATCTAATTTATTTTTCAGATTTTCATCTTTTGAGAATAAAACATATTCCTCGGCTTGCAAAGGTTTTAGTTTGCCTTGATTTTTCTTTACCAATGCAAAAAAGAACGCGCCAATTTTCATAAAAACATCAAATATAAAGGAACTTTTAAAATGTTTTTT
Source organism: Flavobacterium neuenschwanderi (SeqCode) (assembly GCA_965234425.1). GTDB lineage: Bacteria > Bacteroidota > Bacteroidia > Flavobacteriales > Flavobacteriaceae > Flavobacterium > Flavobacterium neuenschwanderi. Next base: position 141,786 of record OZ248386.1, read on the forward strand.
ATAGAAAAATTGCATTGCTTCCCGAAAGCGTTTCATATACAATCCGTCTTTTACAGTACTTTCGCCTTTGTAATGAATTACGGATGTTTCGTGAAAATAGTAATTTGACTTTTCTTTTTTCAATGCCATATACGACAAATCAATATCGTCAGAATACATAAAACAATTTTCGTCAAAACCACCAATTTCGAGGTATAACTCTCGTTTCATAATCATAAAAGCACCAACAAGAATATCAACTTTTCCAGTTTCATTTTCCGATAAATACTGTGCATAATACCGATTAAAAAGAGTTGTTTTTGGAAATAATTTATACAAACCAAAAATTTTAGTAAATGCCACAAATGGTGTTGGAACGCCACGTTTGCTTTCTGGAAGAAAATTTCCTGTTCCGTCGATGAGTTTGCAACCTACAATTCCGATATTTTTTTGCTTTTCAGCAAATGCGAGAATCTTTGTAAACGTATCTTCGGCAACAACCGTATCAGGATTTAAGATACAAATATAATCACCTTTGGCTTGTGCTACTCCGATGTTATTTCCTTTTGGGAAACCAGAATTCGTAGTGTTTTCAATGAGTTTCACGTTTGGAAAACGAGATTTCATCATTTCGCAACTATCATCCGATGAATTATTATCGACAACAATAATTTCGCCATCAATGTTTGAAAGCGCTTCTTGAACACTTGCCACACATTGCTCCAAAAAGTAGCGCACGTTATAGTTAAGGATAATTACGGATAATTGCATTTGACAAATATAAATAGAAAATTTATCAATTAGTGGGTTAGAATCTTATCGTAATAATTTTTTAATTTGAATTGGGTTTTGTTTATTGTTCCAAAATAGTACAAGTTCAGCTTTGATTCTATACTATTTTTATGGTATTTTTTCAGATAAAGTAAATTGAAAGAAACAATTTTTATTGTTTCATCATAAAAATTACAGCAACTTAATTAAGTCGGCAGGATTTTTTAGGTTATTCCAAAAAACAAGTAAGTCGATTCTTTTATCACTTTCTGAAACTTTATAATAAAGCGTTGTTTGTTTTGAAATTACAATTTTATAAACCGAATTTATTGGTTTTCCCAAGAAAGGATTCGTTGATAAGCGGTCTAAATTTTTATGAACTAAAAAGGAAAACTTGTCCACTTCAAATTGATTCCACTTGCTAAAAATAAAAGTCATTTCTTCTGAAAATGTAATTTCTGATAAGCGTTGCCAATAAATTTCAAACATCCTTATTTGAAATTAAACTTTGCTTTCATTTCTGCCCATACTTCTTTGTGTGGTCGTCCCAATCCTTGTTCTGATTCTTTAATTGCTTTTTCTAATAATTGAATTAAAATTGGATGCATTTCTTCCTCTTTTTCTGAAGTATAATTTTCAGCATTTATATATTCGGTTGCTGGTTCTTGAAGAAAATCAGGGTTTTTATCGGTAGAATCTTTTTTTGGGGCTTTCATAATGTAGGATTTTATAATTCAAATTTACAAAAAAACAATCAACTATTTAAAAGCAATACGTTATATTTTTGATAGGATTTACAGCAACTTAATTAAGTCGGCGGGATTTTCAGGTTATTCCAAAAAACAAGTAAGTCGATTCTTTTATCGCTTTCTGAAACTTTATAATAAAGCGTTGTTTGTTTTGAAATTACAATTTTATAAACCGAATTTATTGGTTTTGCGATGTATGGATTCTGTTCAATTCGTTTTAAATTTTCGTCAACAAGAAAAATAAATTTTTCGGTTTCTTTTTGATTCCATTTTAGAAAAATAAAATCAATTTCGTTGAAATAAGTTATTGATGAATAGTGAATCCATTTTATTTTACATACCATTAATAAATGGATATTTTTCTTTAACTTTTCTCATCATTTCCTCGTGAGATATTCCCAATCCTTGTTCTGATTCTTTTATTGCTTTTTCTAATAATTGAATTAAAATTGGGTGCATTTCTTCCTCTTCTTCTGAAGTATAATTTTCCGCATTTATATATTCAGTTGCTGGTTCTTGAAGAAAATCAGGGTTTTTATCGGCAGCATCTTTTTTTGGGGCTTTCATAATGTAGGATTTATAACAAATATAGTTTTTTTTTAGGGAAATTAAAAATACAAAATATGTGTAAAAACAAAAAAGGATTTATTTTATATAACTGTTTTTTTAATTTGAATTGGATTTTGCTTTGTATTAAAAATTCTCAAAATAATAATTGAATCGGTTTCAATTGCATAAATAATTTTAAAACTCCAAATAGCAAAAAATCTAACTTTTTCAACATTAATTACCGGTTCCATTGGGTATTTGTATGGGAAATGAACCAATGATTGCGATAAATCATAAATTGAATTAAAAACGGAAATTGCATTTTGTGGACTTTCTTTTTGAATATGTTTATAAATGGCTTCTAATTCATCAAAAGCTTTTTTCCGAAATAGAACTTTCAATTTCCTATAATTTTTCGCTTTACTTCTTCACTTGAATAGGTTTCTAATTTTTCATCTGAAAGTTGATGTAAAGCTTCATTAATATCGGAAACGTATTCTTTTTCTGTAATTGGATTTCCTTCACTATCAAATCCTATAACATTTTCGTTGTCTAATAATTTAGCGATTTTGACAAGAATGTTATCGTTATTCAAGTTTAAAATTCTTTGTGTGAGATTGATTTTTAAGGCTTCAGTATTCATAATTCAGTATTTAATAATCAAATATAGTTCTTTTTTCGGGAAATTAAAAATCCAAAAGGCATTTCTCAAGCAGCCCCGATGGAAGGGAAAATCCTGCGAAATTGCTCGGCACGAAGCAATTGCGCAGATTGGAATGACAGCGGGAATAGGATTTTGGAATAATAGACTTTCAATTCGCTCCAAATTAAAAGATTGCTTCTTGGCTTTCAAAGCGTTACTTTTGCAAAAAAAATAGACTTGTGAATTATTTATCTGTTGAAAATATCTCTAAATCTTTTGGAGAAAAAACGCTTTTTGAAAACATTTCTTTTGGAATTAGTAAAGACCAAAAAATTGCCTTTATAGCCAAAAATGGTTCGGGGAAAACCACTATTATGAACATCATAAATGGTTTTGACGAGCCTGATACTGGGCAAGTGGTGCTTAGAAAAAGCATTAGAATGGCGTTTTTATCGCAAGATAATAAATTGCAAGAGGAATTGACGATTGAGGAAAGCATTTTTGCGTCGGATAATGAGAGTTTGAAGGTGATTGCGGCGTATGAAAAAGCGTTGGAAAACCCTGAAGATGAAGAGGCGTATCAAAAAGCATTTGACGGAATGGACCAACATAATGCTTGGGATTTTGAAACGCAATATAAGCAAATTTTGTTCAAATTGAAGTTGGAAGATTTTAAATTGAAAGTCAAAAATCTTTCGGGTGGACAGAAAAAAAGGTTGTCATTGGCGATTATTTTAATCAATCGTCCTGACTTATTAATTCTTGATGAACCTACGAATCACTTGGATTTAGAGATGATTGAGTGGTTGGAAAGTTATTTTGCCAAAGAAAATATTACGTTGTTTATGGTGACGCACGACCGTTTCTTTTTAGAGCGTGTTTGTAATGAAATCATTGAATTGGACAACGGAAAAATATACCAATACAAAGGGAATTATTCTTATTATTTAGAGAAAAAAGAAGAGCGAATTGCATCGGAAAATTCGAGTGTGGACAAGGCGCAAAACTTGTTTGTGAAAGAATTGGAATGGATGCGTCGCCAGCCAAAAGCGAGAACTTGTAAGAGCAAATCGCGTCAGGATGATTTTTATGAAATTAAGGAAAAAGCACAAAGTCGCCGTCGGGAAAATGTGGTAGAATTGGAAATTAATATGGAACGGATGGGAAGCAAAATTATTGAGCTTCACAAAATTTCCAAGAAATTCAAGGATCACGTGATTTTGGATAATTTCAATTTTGATTTTCAACGTGGCGAACGCATTGGGATTATTGGTAAAAATGGAACTGGAAAATCTACTTTTTTGAACTTGCTGACAGGAACTCTTCCGCTGGATAGTGGGAAAGTGGTTGTGGGCGATACGATAAAAATTGGGTATTACACGCAAAGTGGTATAAATCCAAAACCGGGGCAGCGCGTGATTGATGTGATTAAGGAATACGGCGAATATATTCCGTTGACTAAAGGGAAAATTATTTCGGCTTCGCAATTATTGGAACGGTTTTTATTTGACAGCAAAAAGCAATATGATTATGTAGAAAAATTGAGTGGTGGCGAGTTGAAACGTTTGTATTTATGTACGGTTTTGATTCAGAATCCTAACTTTTTGATTCTTGATGAGCCAACGAATGATTTGGATATTGTTACCTTGAATGTCTTGGAAAGTTTTCTTTTGGATTATCCTGGTTGCTTGTTGGTGGTTTCGCACGACAGGTATTTTATGGATAAAATTGTGGATAATTTATTTGTTTTTAGAGGTCAAGGCGTGATAGAAAATTTCCCTGGGAATTATTCTGATTTTAGAGCGTATGAAGACAGTGCTGATGTGGCGCAAAAAGAAGATAATAAATTGGAAAAGAAAGACTGGAAGCAAAACAATCCAACTGGAAATTTGACTTTTAATGAGCAGAAAGAATTTCAGAAAATTGAAAGAGAAATCAGGGATTTAGAAATTGATAAAGCCAAAATTGAGCAATTATTTTCAGATGGAAAAGTAGATGAAAATGATATTGAGAAAAAGGCAAATGAGTTAAAAAATATTATTACCAAAATGGAAACGAAAGAGGAACGCTGGTTTGAGCTTTCGAGTAAAATGGAAGGGTAGTTTTATTGTTTCATGAAGGTTGTGAATATAAGAAAAAAAAATGTAACACAAATTTCACAGATTTTCACAAATAAAAAACGGAAATAAAACACAGATTTTCATAAAAAAAATAAAGATATTGCAATCGATCCGATTACAAAAACAACTGAAATTTTCAAATGGTACAATTTATGCTTTTAAATATTTCATTGATAGTTAAACATTCGGCTAAAGAAAACGACAACGCTTTCTTTGGATTGTTTATTCCATTAATAATATTGATATTTTGGGTTACAATGGAAAACCCTTTGAAAAAATGGAAAGAAGACACTTCAAATGATAGTTCATATACAACAATATACAGATTTCGTTATTTTGCTGGCTTTATTATGATCTGCTTGATGACGATTATAGGGGTTTATAGAGGAATCCGTTATTTCTGGTTCAATTAAATATTATCTAAATAATTTTATACATCTGAAATTATTCAATAAAAAACCACAACAAAATCTAATTCTGTTGTGGTTTTTTTATCCGTTGCGAGTTTTCTATTATGGCTCCCTCCCCTTCGGGGAGGGCTGGGGAGGGGATTACCAAGCTATCGGTCTGTAATCTTTCAAGAATTTACCACACCAATGTTTCCCTGAATTAATTCCGTCAAACAAAGGATCCATAACGCGGGCAGCACCGTCAACAATGTCCAAAGGCGGCTGAAAATCTTGTTCTTCTTGTTTTCTTTTTGCTAATTCGGCAGGATCTTCGTCGGTTACCCAACCCGTATCTACGGCATTCATAAAAATTCCGTCTTTTGCCAAAGTTCCAGCGGCGGTGTGGGTTAACATATTCAAAGCGGCTTTCGCCATATTCGTATGTGGGTGGCGGTCTTCCTTGAAATCACGGTAAAACTTCCCTTCCATTGCCGAGACATTTATAATGTGTTTTTTGCCCGTAGTGTCTTTTTTCATCACTTCCGAAAGCCGGTTGCACAACACAAAAGGCGCAACAGCATTTACCAATTGCACTTCAATCATTTCGGTGGTTTCTATTTGTCCCAATTTCAATCGCCAACTGTTGGTTTTTCGTAAATCGACCTGTTGCAAATCGGCATCTAATTTTCCTTCGGGGAAAACTTCGGTTGCCACCAATGCCTTATCGAATGAATACGGAATTTGAGATAATTTGGCTGAAGCCCGCAAACCAATTCCAGGCTCTGGTCCGTGCCAAGTTACTGGCATATTTTCATTGGATGAAAATCCAGTCGTCAAAACTTTTAATTCATCGAGACAATTGATGTGATCCAATAATAAATTCTGAGCGTTTATTGGCAAAGTAGCAATTGGTTTTTCTTCGTTTTCCATTAAATGGGAATAAAATCCTGCTGGACGTCGCACGGTTTGAGCGGCATTATTAATTAGAATATCCAAACGCTCGTATTTTTGCTCAATGAAATTGCAGAAAATTTCCACACTCGGAATATGGCGTAAATCCAATCCGTGAATTTTTAGTCGGTGTCCCCAATCCATAAAATCGTCTTCTTTGGCAAATCGCAAAGCCGAATCCACAGGAAAACGAGTCGTAGCGATTACAGTTGCACCACCACGCAAAAGCATCAAACTAATATGATAACCAATTTTCAGGCGAGAACCTGTTATTACTGCAATTTGTCCTTTTACATCAGCAGTTTGAAAACGTTTCGCATAATTGAAATCGCCACAATCGGAACACATCGTATCATAAAAATGATGCATTTTGGTAAATTCTGTTTTGCAGACATAGCAATTTCGAGGGGTTTCTAATTCGCGTTGTTCTTTGTTGGCGAGATCATTCATTGCCAATAATTTAGGTGCAATAAAAATACTTGCTTCTCGGGCGTGACGAATTCCAGTTTCCTTGCGGGCGGTTCTATCTTTCTTTTCTAATTTGCGTTTGGCAGCCAATTTTCCGTCTTTTATTCTACGGGAAAATTCATCACGATCGGGGCGAGAAAATTGTCCAGCGGCTTTAATCAAAGCGATTCGTTGGGCTGTAGGAATATCAAATATTTGGTCGGTATCAGAAACTAATTGAGTCAAAACAGCAATGCATTGGTCAATTTCTTCAGATGTTATGTTGCTTTTACGCTCTAAATCTTCCTTCACTTTCATAATAAAACGGCATTACTTTTATTGATAATACCAAGTCCGCAAAGATAGAATTAAAAGTCTTAATTTTGACTTTTGTATCTTTGCGCCTAATTTCTTAAACATTGTTTAAAACACTTTATGCTATTCCAAATAAAATCTTACTTAAAATTCCTCTGGAAATCCAAGAACGAACACGGCGTACATTCCCCGTTTGTGTTTCATTTGGTAACAAAATGTTTTTATGATAGCAAACCAAAACCTGACCCGAGCGGTAGCGAACAGGCGAAGCAATATCTTGTATTGGAAAACTATAGAAATTCACTTTTAGTAAATAAAAATTCGATTGAAGTAACCGATTTTGGTGCAGGTTCAAAAGTTTTTAAATCGAATAAAAGACAAATTGCAAAAATTGCAAAAACGGGAGGAATCAGCAGAAAACGAGCAGAATTATTATTCAGAATTACCAATTATTTTCAGCCAGAAACGGTTTTAGAAATAGGAACTTCCTTAGGATTGGCAACTGCTGCACTTGCATTAGGATCCCGAAGTGTCGGTACAAAAGCTACGATTACAACATTAGAAGGTTGCTCTGAAACGGCGAATCAATGTCAATTGCAATTGCAAAAATTCAATTTCAATACCGTAGAAGTGGTGGTTACTGAATTTTCAACTTACTTAAAAACCATCAACCAACAACCAACAACCATCAACCAAATCTACTTCGACGGAAACCATCAAAAACAAGCCACATTAGATTATTTTGAACTTTTATTGCCTACTATTTCTAATGAAACTGTTTGGATTTTTGATGATATTCATTGGTCTGCAGCAATGGAAGAAGCTTGGGAAATTATTAAAAACCATCCAAAAGTTACCGTTACAATCGATACTTTTCAATGGGGAATTGTATTTTTTAGAAAAGAACAAGAAAAAGAACATTTCGTAATTCGGGTTTAAATTTAAATTCAATACGTTAAAAAAAGAGTTGTAATTAGGAAATCAATACTTCCTTTTTGTACTTTTAAAGCCACGAAAATAAATGCAATACTTTTTAACAAATTAAAATAGAATTCCAAATAAAAATGGCAAATCCACTAATTCAAATTACGAATATTAAAAGAGATTTTGTTCTTGGAAACGAAATCGTTTATGTCCTAAAAGGAATTGATTTAGAAATAAACAAAGGCGAATACGTAGCATTGATGGGACCTTCAGGTTCTGGAAAATCTACTTTGATGAATCTTTTAGGATGTTTGGACACGCCAACTTCTGGAAGTTACATTTTAAACGGAAAAGACGTCAGTAAAATGCACGATGATGAATTGGCTGAAATTAGAAACAAAGAAATTGGTTTTGTATTTCAAACTTTTAATCTTTTGCCACGAACAACTGCTTTAGATAATGTGGCTTTACCAATGGTTTATGCTGGATTTTCAAAATCTGAAAGAAAAGTTCGAGCTGAAGAAGTTTTGAAACAAGTGGGTTTAGCAGACCGAATGGATCACCAGCCCAACCAACTTTCGGGTGGACAAAGGCAGCGTGTGGCAGTTGCGAGAGCATTGGTAAACAACCCTTCCATCATTCTTGCGGATGAACCAACAGGAAATTTAGACAGTAAAACATCCGAAGAAATTATGAAATTGTTTGGAGATATTCACAAATTGGGAAATACCGTAATTGTTGTTACCCACGAAGAAGAAGTTGCGGCTTACGCCCATAGAATCATCCGTTTGCGCGATGGAATGATAGAAAGTGATATTTCGAAATAGTTAATTCTGTAATTTGTGGATTTGGTTTTTGATAATCAGATACACGAAGAACCAAATAACCAATTAAACTTTAAAATGAAAGTATATACAAAAACTGGAGATACAGGAACGACGGCACTTTTTGGAGGTACAAGAGTTCCCAAAGATCACATTAGAATAGAAAGTTACGGAACGGTTGATGAATTGAATTCGCATATTGGATTGATTCGTGACCAAGAAATGAATGTACATTACAAAGATATTTTGATAGAAGTACAAGACAGATTGTTTACTGTTGGTGCAATTTTAGCAACACCACCTGAAAAAACAGTTAAGAAAAATGGCGAATTGCGATTGAAAAATCTTGGAATTATAGAAAGTGATATCGAATTATTAGAAAATGAAATCGATGCAATGGAAGATTCGCTTCCGCCAATGACTCATTTTGTATTGCCTGGCGGACATACAACTGTGTCATATTGTCATATTGCTCGTTGCGTTTGCCGCCGTGCAGAACGCTTAGCGGTACATTTAGACCACAATGAACCCGTTGATGGAAACGCAATTAAGTACTTGAACCGTCTTTCTGACTACCTTTTTGTGTTGGCACGGAAGTTGAGTTATGACTTGAAAGCGGATGAAGTTAAATGGATTCCGAGGAAATAGTGTTCAGTATTCAGTTTAAAAGTGTGAAAAATATAATTCTCAATTGATAACTTTTACTATTTAAACTGACCAATGACCACTAAAAACAAACGTTCTTAACTATTTTGTTAAATAAATTAAATTTTACTTGTATTTTTAAGTAAAAAATTTATTTTTGCATAAACTAAAAATAAGTATAAAATGTATTGGACATTAGAATTAGCATCTTATTTAAGTGATGCGCCGTGGCCTGCGACCAAAGATGAACTTATTGACTACGCTATCAGAGCTGGTGCGCCACTTGAAGTAGTAGAAAACCTTCAATCTATAGAAGATGAAGGAGAGATATATGAATCGATGGAAGAAATTTGGCCGGATTATCCAACCGACGAAGACTATCTTTGGAACGAGGATGAATATTAAAAAATATTAAAATCAAAGAAAAGTCTCCATCGAGGCTTTTTTTTTGGTTAAATTTGCGTACCTTATTATAAATAGAAATAGAAATCATATTATGAGTTTCATAAATAGCATACTTAAAGTCTTTGTAGGTGATAAATCTCAAAAAGATGTAAAAGCATTACAAGGAAATATTACAAAAATCAAAGCATTTGAAAGCGCTTTAGAATCATTGTCACACGACGAATTGAGAGCTAAAACTGCTTATTTCAAAGATTTAATCAAACAAGCTCGTTCCGAGAAAGATGCTAAAATTGCTTCTCTTCAAACAGAAGTTGAAACCATCGAAGACATCGATAAAAGAGAAGATCTTTATTTAGAAATCGATGCTCTTGAAAAAGAAGCGTATGAAATTTCAGAAAAAACATTGAACGATATTCTTCCTGAAGCTTTTGCTGTAATCAAAGAAACTGCAAAACGTTTTAAAGACAATACTTCGATAAAAGTTACTGCTACTGCAAAAGACAGAGAACTTTCTGCATCGAAAACCTATATTACAATTGAAGGCGAAAATGCTGTTTGGGCAAATTCTTGGAGTGCTGCTGGAAAGCAAATCACTTGGGATATGGTTCATTATGATGTGCAATTAATTGGTGGAATGGTACTTCACGGTGGAAAAGTTGCAGAAATGCAAACGGGTGAAGGAAAAACATTGGTGGCAACCTTACCTCTTTATTTGAATGCATTAACTGGAAACGGCGTGCATTTAGTAACTGTAAATGATTATTTGGCGAAAAGAGATAGTACTTGGAAAGCACCATTGTTTGAATTTCACGGATTGACAGTTGACTGTATTGACAACCACCAACCTAATTCAGACGATAGAAGAAAAGCATACGAAGCAGACATTACTTATGGAACAAATAACGAATTTGGTTTTGATTATTTGAGAGATAATATGGCACATTCGCCTTCCGATTTGGTTCAAAGAAAACACAATTATGCGATTGTAGATGAGGTCGATTCTGTATTGATTGATGATGCAAGAACGCCTTTGATTATTTCTGGTCCAGTTCCTCAAGGCGATCGTCACGAATTTAATGAATTGAAACCGAAAATTGAAAATTTAGTAAGTCTTCAAAGACAATTAGCGAATGGTTTTTTAACCGAAGCCAAACGTTTAATCAAAGAAGGAAACACGAAAGATGGCGGTTTTAACTTGTTGCGATCTTATAGAAGTTTGCCAAAAAATAAAGCATTAATCAAATTTTTGAGTGAAGAGGGAATCAAACAATTGCTTCAAAAAACCGAAAATCAATATTTGCAAGACAACAAAAGAGATATGCATCTTGTGGATGAGGCGTTGTATTTTGTAATTGAAGAAAAAAATAATCAGGTTGAATTATCTGATAATGGAATCAAGTTTTTATCTCAAGACACTGATAATAATTTCTTCTTGCTTCCAGACATTGGAACTGAAATTGCAGCTATTGAAAAGAAAAAATTAGACAAAGATGCTGAAGCTGAGGAAAAAGAAAAATTATTTCAGGATTTCAGTATCAAAAGTGAGCGTATTCACACCTTAACACAATTGCTTAAAGCCTATTCTCTTTTTGAAAAAGATGTAGAATATGTTATTATGGACAATAAAATTATGATTGTTGATGAACAAACGGGCCGTATTATGGACGGACGTCGTTATTCTGATGGTTTGCACCAAGCAATTGAAGCGAAAGAAAACGTAAAAATTGAAGCGGCAACGCAAACATTTGCAACTGTAACTTTACAAAATTACTTTAGAATGTACAGCAAATTGTCCGGTATGACTGGAACTGCTGTTACTGAAGCTGGTGAACTTTGGGAAATTTACAAATTGGATGTTGTAGAAATTCCTACGAACCGACCAATGTCAAGACACGATAAAGAAGATTTAATTTATAAAACTACTCGTGAAAAATTCAATGCGGTAATTGAAGATGTAACGGAATTATCAGCGGCGGGAAGACCAATATTAATTGGTACAACATCAGTAGAAATTTCAGAATTATTGAGTAGAATGTTGAAAATGCGTGGTGTAGCGCACAACGTTTTGAATGCAAAAATGCACAAACAAGAAGCTCAAATTGTTGAAGAAGCTGGAAAAGCCGGAGTAGTTACCATTGCAACCAATATGGCAGGTCGTGGAACAGATATTAAATTATCTGCAGAAGTGAAAGCTGCTGGAGGTCTTGCAATTATTGGAACAGAACGCCACGATTCGCGTCGTGTTGACCGTCAGTTGAGAGGTCGTGCAGGTCGTCAAGGAGATCCTGGAAGTTCACAATTTTATGTATCACTTGAAGATAATTTGATGCGTTTATTTGGTTCAGAGCGTGTTGCGAAAGTGATGGATAGAATGGGATTGAAAGAAGGCGAAGTAATTCAGCATTCGATGATGACCAAATCTATTGAAAGAGCTCAGAAAAAAGTAGAAGAAAACAACTTTGGTGTTCGTAAACGTTTGTTAGAATATGATGACGTTATGAATGCGCAACGTGAAGTGGTTTACAAACGTCGTCGTCACGCTTTGTTTGGAGAGCGTTTGAAATTGGATATTGCCAATATGATGTATGATACTTGCGAATTGATTGTGAATAACAATAAAATGGCAAATGATTTCAAGAATTTCGAATTTGAATTGATTCGCTATTTTTCCATAACATCGCCAGTTTCTGAAAGTGATTTCTTGAAATTGACCGATATGGAATTGACTGGAAAAACGTATAAAGCGGCTTCTGTTTATTACAACGAAAAAACAGAAAGAAGTGCAAGAGAAGCATATCCAATTATAAAAAATGTATTTGAAGATCGTGGAAATCATTTTGAGCGTATTGTAATTCCTTTTTCAGATGGAATAAAATCGTTGGAAGTTGTAACCGATTTGAAAAAAGCATACGAAACACAAGGAAAACAATTGGTTGCTGATTTTGAAAAAAACATCACTTTAGCGATTGTTGATGAAGCTTGGAAAAAGCACTTGCGTAAAATGGACGAATTGAAGCAATCGGTTCAATTGGCGGTTCACGAACAAAAAGATCCTTTATTAATTTATAAATTTGAAGCGTTTAATTTGTTTAGTAATATGTTAAATGGTGTAAATAAAGAAGTTATTTCATTCTTATTTAAAGGCGATTTACCACAACAAAATGCACCGAAAATTCAAGAAGCAAAAGAAGTGCGTCAGAAAGAAAATTATAAAATAAGTAAGGAAGAAATTGTAAGTAGTGAAAGTGCAAATCGGGAAGCTGGGGAAACCCAACAACGACAAGTTACCGAAACTATAGTTCGTGAAATGCCGAAAATTAACAGAAATGATACGGTGAAAATTCAGCAAGTTTCGTCTGGTACAATTGAAGAAATGAAATTTAAAAAAGCGGAAAGCTTGTTGGCTTCAGGCGAATGGGTTTTAGTTAATTAGATTTTAATTATAAAGAAAATGCTCTAATTGCTATTGCAGTTGGAGCATTTTTTATAATTAATACTTCCAAATAAAAATATTTTTTTTATCTTTACTTATATAATACCGATTATGTATTCAATATAGTCCAATAAAAATTGTACTGTTTTCATACTATATCGGCATTATACCACTTGATTTTGGACTATTTTAAAATTACAGATGGTATAAATTCGATACTAACAATTAAAACTTAATAAAATGGCAAAGAGTCAAGACGCAAAAAAAACACAAAAAAAAGAACCTTTGAAAACCGCTAAGGAAAAGAAAGAGGAGAAAAGAGAAAAGAAAAACAGTCCTAAAAGAGATTAAATAAATAACCCTTTCGATTTTGAAATCTGAAAGGGTTACTTTTTAAATAAAAAATTTATGCCCAATACTACAACCTATACTTTGTTTTTTAACCGTGTAAAGGAAAGCATTTCTGACGGAACTTTTGCCAAACTTACTATGGCGAAAACAATTGGAAACACACAGTTAATGAATATTTACATCCGAACAAATGTGGATGAAATTCAGCTAAAACTGGCTTTGACTTTCAAATTTCAAACGGAAGAAGAAGTTAAGATTTTAGCAATTGAAGAAGGTTTGAACGAACTAATTCCATACATCAATAATCCATTTATGTCGGCTTTGCTATTTACAACCGAAGCGGATGTAACTATGAAATTAAACAAAAAAAGAGTGGCGAATATTACGGAGCAAGCACCGACTTTCAAAAATGCAGATCCGATTTTATTGGAGTATTTATCAAAAAAATAAAATATTTTCTTAGCGAGCCTTGCGTAAATCTTTGCGCCCTTTGCGGTTAAAATATAGCCACTGATTTACAGATTAAAAAACACTTGCTATTTACTTAGCGAACCTTGTGTAAAACTTTGCGCTCTTTGCGGTTAAAAAAAACTATAAATTATCAGGAAATATTTTGCCAGGATTTAAAATCCCATTCGGATCAAAAATAGATTTTATGCCTATCATTAATTGCAATTGTGTTTTGCTAAAGGCAATATCCATATAGTTTTTTTGAACGTAACCAATTCCGTGTTCTCCCGACAAAGTTCCTTTTAAAGAAACAGTCAACTCAAAAATTTCACGAATTCCTTTGGTAACTTCTGTGTTCCAATTTTCATCTGACATATCGCCTTTGATGATGTTTACGTGTAAATTTCCATCGCCAGCGTGACCGTAACAAACAGATTTAAATCCGTATTTTGATCCGATTTCTTTAATTCCAAATAATAATTTTGGCAATTCATATCTTGGAACAACCGTATCTTCTTCTTTATAAACAGAATTTGATTTTACAGCTTCGGCAACACTGCGACGCATTTTCCAAAGTAGATTTTTTTGTATTTCGGTATCTGCAAAAAGCACTTCGTCAATTTTGAATTGCTCAACGACTTCCATTATTTTTTCAGCTTCTTGAAAAAGAATGTCAGGGTAATTTCCATCAACTTCGATTAGTAAATGCGCTTGAATTTCGTCTTTGACTTGAACATTTAAATCGGTTACAAATTTTAATGTCCAATCGATGGCATCACGTTCCATAAATTCTAAAGCACTTGGTGTTATTCCCGCTCTAAAAATTGCAGAAACAGCTTCACACGCTTCATTGGCATTATAAAATGGAACTAACATTAAAACCGTATGTGTGTTTTTTGGGATTAACTTCATAACGATTTTCGTAATGATTCCGAGTGTTCCTTCGCTTCCCACCATTAATTGCGTTAAATTATATCCCGTAGAATTTTTCAAAGTATTGGCTCCAGTCCAAATGATTTCTCCATTGGCAAGAACAACTTCTAAATTCAGCACATAATCTTTGGTCACACCATATTTTACGGCACGCGCACCACCAGCATTTTCGGCAACGTTCCCTCCTATCCAACAACTTCCTAAACTACTTGGATCTGGTGGATAAAAAAGATCTTTTTCGGCTACAGCTTCACGTAAAACTTGCGTAATTACAGCAGGTTCGACAGTAACTTGCAGGTTTTGTTCGTCGATGTTTAAAATTTTGTTGAAACGCTCCATTGAAAGACCAATTCCTTGATGAACAGACAATGCGCCACCACTTAAACCTGTTCGGGCACCAATTGCAGTTACAGGAATAGTATGAAGATTTGCGATTTTCAAAATGGCAGCAATTTCTTCTGGAGTAGCTGGTTTTAAAACTACTGAAGGAGGAAAAACATACTCTTCGGTTTCGTCTTTTCCGTAGTGGTTTCGGGTTTCTTGATCTGTAAAAACATAGGAATTGCCTATTATTTCACTGAATTGAGAAAGTATTTCTGGTGTGATTTTCATGTACTAAATTGAATTGTAAAAGTAAAAATATATTATAATGAATCAAAACAAATTTAAAGTAAAAAACGTAATTGAATTGAAAAAGCCCTAGCCCAGATTGAAACGAAAAGCCCGCAGTGAAAAAAGGTAGTTTTTCTTGGGCAAAAAGAGCGACCGAAGGAAGCTCCTTTTTGCCCTTAGAAAAACACCTTTTTGAACGAGGACTTGTAGTGGAAAGCTGGAAATAGCTCCAAAAAAAAATGCTATAAATAGGCAAAGTTGATAAAGATTAACAAATGTTAACAAAATAGATTTCTGCGAACCATAATAAATTGTATTTTTACGTCTCAAAAATTTAAAAAAATAAATGGGTAAAATCATTGCTATTGCCAATCAAAAAGGAGGCGTTGGAAAAACAACAACTTCGATAAATTTAGCGGCTTCTTTAGGCGTTTTAGAAAAAAAAGTTTTACTTATTGACGCTGATCCTCAAGCAAATTCAAGTTCTGGGTTGGGAATTGACGTTGAAAATATTATCATTGGAACGTATCAAATTTTAGAGCACAGCAATACTCCTGAAGAAGCGATTATCACTTGTTCGGCTCCAAATGTGGATGTAATTCCTGCGCATATTGACCTTGTTGCCATCGAAATTGAGTTGGTTGACAAGGAAAATAGAGAATATATGTTGAAGGAGGCGTTGAAAAGCATCAAAGACAAATACGATTATATTTTGATTGATTGTGCGCCATCATTGGGTTTGTTGACATTAAATGCATTGACGGCAGCTGATTCAGTGATTATTCCGATTCAGTGTGAATATTTTGCTTTGGAAGGTTTGGGGAAATTATTGAATACGATAAAAAGTGTTCAGAAAATTCACAATCCCGATTTAGATATTGAAGGTTTATTATTGACGATGTTTGATTCTCGTTTGCGCCTGTCAAATCAGGTGGTTGAAGAGGTTCAAAAACATTTTAACGATATGGTTTTTGAAACTATAATTCAGAGAAATGTGAAGTTGAGTGAGGCTCCGAGTTTTGGTGAAAGTATTATAAATTATGACGCAACGAGTAAAGGTGCGACAAATTATTTGCGATTAGCGGAAGAAATTATTAAGAAAAATAGTAATTAATTTATGGCACAAGCAATAAAAAAACAAGCGTTAGGAAGAGGATTGTCGGCTTTATTGAAAGATCCAGAAAACGATATTAAGTCAGTTAATGATAAAAATGCAGATAAAGTTGTAGGCAATATTGTCGAGTTAGAAATTGACGCAATCGAGATAAATCCTTTTCAACCGAGAAGTAATTTCAATGAGGAATCATTGCGAGAATTGGCAACTTCTATTAAGGAATTAGGTGTTATTCAGCCGATTACGGTTCGGAAAACAGACTTTAATAAATACCAATTAATTTCTGGAGAGCGAAGATTGCGTGCTTCAAAATTGGCTGGATTGAATGTGGTTCCCGCTTATATTCGAATTGCGAACGACAATGAATCGCTAACGATGGCTTTGGTAGAAAATATCCAAAGACACGATTTAGATCCGATTGAAATTGCGTTGTCGTACCAAAGATTGATTGATGAAATTCAATTGACGCAAGAGCAAATGAGTGAGCGCGTGGGAAAAAAGCGTTCTACGATTGCAAATTATTTGAGATTATTGAAATTAGATCCGATTATTCAAACTGGAATTCGTGACGGATTTATAACTATGGGTCACGGTCGCGCCATAATAAATATTGAGAATCAAGATGTTCAAACTGATATTTACCAAAAAATTGTAAGCCAAAATCTTTCTGTTAGAGAAACCGAGGCATTGGTAAAAAACTATCAGGAAAGTTTGAAACCTAAAGCTGCAACCAAAGCAAAAACGGAAACTTTTTCTGTAGCACCCGAAGCAAACAAAGCTATTACAGAGTATTTTGGTGCAAAAGTAGATGTGAAAATTGCAGGAAATGGCAAAGGGAAAATCACAATTCCATTTCATTCTGAAGAAGATTTCAATAGAATTATCAAATTAATAAAAGGGTAGTGCTTAAATTCTATTCCATATTTTTAATTGCGTTCTTAATTGGAACAAGTTCGCTTTTTGCTCAAGATAAAAAAGTAGAGATTTTGGTTGCAAAAGACACTTTAAAATACAAAGAAATAAATCCTTTGGCACCTGCAAAGGCAGCTTTTTATTCTGCAATTTTGCCAGGATTGGGACAAGCTTACAATAAAAAATACTGGAAAATTCCTTTGGTTTATGGAGGAATTGGTGCTGGATTGTATTTTTATTCCGTAAATAACACCAAATATAATAATTATAGAAACGCTTATAAAAGAAGATTGGCGGGTTATGATGACGATAATTTTCAATATTTAGACGATTCAAGGTTGATTGCCGGACAGCGATTTTATCAACGAAATAGAGATATGTCGGTTTTAGTAACCGTTGGATTTTATTTATTAAATATTATAGATGCCAATATTGATGCGCATTTGATGCAATTCAACGTGAATGATAAATTATCCTTTCGTCCTGAACTGTATCAGAATGAAATTAATTACAAACAAAACTTAGGACTGACTATAAATTACCATTTTTAATGAAAATAGCACTTTTAGGATACGGAAAAATGGGTCATGTTATTGAAAAAATAGCATTGCAACGCGGACATGAAATTGTATTGCGTAAATCAATAGAAGATACTTTTGATGGGCTTGAAAATGCCGAGGTTGCAATAGATTTTAGCGCACCAGATGCAGCAGTTGAAAATATATCGTCTGCTTTAAAACTTGGAATTCCAGTGATTTCTGGAACTACGGGTTGGTTGAGCGAATATGAAAATATGGTGCAACTTTGCAAAGAAAAAAACAGTGCTTTTATTAGTAGTTCTAATTTTAGTTTGGGTGTCAATATTTTCTTTGAATTGAACGAATATTTGGCAAAAATTATGTCAAAATTTGATGCGTATAAAGTTGGAATCGAAGAAATTCATCACACACAAAAATTAGATTCACCAAGCGGAACAGCAATTTCATTAGCAAACGGAATCATAAAAAACAGTAATTACGAAAATTGGACTTTGGAAGATCCAATGTCAAATGAAATAGTAATTGATGCCAAAAGAATAGAAAATGTCCCTGGCACACACACCGTTTCCTATAATTCAGATGTTGATTTAATCGAAATAAAACATTTGGCACACAATAGAGAAGGATTTGCTTTAGGCGCAGTAATTGCAGCTGAATGGATCTTGGGTAAAAAAGGAGTTTTCACAATGAAAGACGTATTAAATATTGGTAATTCGGTTATTTGTTAATTCGGTTATTAATTAAAAACTTTAAAATAAAAATAGTATGACACTAATTCAATGGTTTGTATTTTTCTTGATTGTTCAAGTAATTCACTTTTTTGGAACTTGGAAATTGTATGAAGCCGCAGGTAGAAAAAAATGGGAAGCGGCAATTCCGGTTTACAACGCAATTGTTTTGATGAAAATCTTAAACCGTTCGCCTTGGTGGACAATATTATTGTTTGTTCCAGTTGTAAATCTTATTATGTTTCCAGTTGTTTGGGTAGAAACTTTGAGAAGTTTTGGAAAAAACTCAACATTAGATACTCTTTTGGGAGTATTGACATTAGGTTTTTATATTTATTATATCAACTACACTCAAAAATTAGTTTACATCAATAATAGAAGTTTAGAGCCTACAAACAAAACGGCAGATACTGTAAGCTCGTTGCTTTTTGCAATTGTTGTGGCAACTTTGGTTCACACGTATGTAATGCAACCTTACACGATTCCAACTTCTTCCTTAGAAAAATCATTATTAGTGGGTGACTTTTTATTTGTGAGTAAATTCCATTATGGAGCAAGAACACCAATGACGCCAATTGCTGCGCCGATGGTTCACGACACCTTGCCACTATTAAATGTAAAATCATATTTAAAAGTACCACAACTACCCTATTTCCGATTTTTTGCAATGCAAGAAGTTAACAGAACCGACATTGTAGTATTCAACTGGCCTGCGGATACTTTATTTAATATGTACAAAGCCGCTGATAAAAGATATGATAAACCAATCGATAAAAAGACAAATTATGTAAAACGTTGCGTTGGTATTCCAGGTGATAGTTTGTCAATAAAAGATGGAATTGTTTACATTAATGGCAAAATTATGCCAATGCCAGAAAGAGCAAAACCTCAATATTCTTATACTGTAACCACCGATGGAAATGGTTTTGACCAAACGTATATTACTAAAGAATTGAATATTACAGATGGCGTTTATCAAAGCACTCAAAACACCTTTTATTTTAGAGCATTAACTGAAGAATCTGCTAATCGTTTGCGTTTGAATCCGATTGTGAAAAGTGTAATTCGTAATATTTCATACGAAGCAGAAGCGGCAATATTCCCATATAATACCAATTGGAATTTGGATAATTTAGGTCCGATTTATATCCCTAAAAAAGGAGTTACGGTTGCCATAAATTCAAAAAGTTTACCTTTCTATAAAACGATTATTCGTGAATATGAAAAAAATGATTTAAAAGTCACAGGTGATGAAATTAGAATAAATGGACAAATTGCTACTACTTATACTTTCAAACAAGATTATTATTGGATGATGGGAGACAACCGTCACAACTCATTGGACGCAAGATATTTTGGCTATACACCGGAAGATCATATCGTTGGAAAACCAGTATTTATTTGGATGAGTTTGGATCCAAATGGAAAAGGCTTCAACAAAATTCGTTGGGATAGAGTTTTCACAACCGTTAGTGGAGATGGGCAACCACAATCGTATTTCAAATATTTCTTATTTGCGTTAATTGCGTATTTTGGGATTAGTTACTTTGTTAGAAGAAAGAATAAAAATTAGTTAATTTGGTTATTCGTTGATTTGTTGATTTGAAAAATTGGAGCTATGTATATTTATTCTTTTGAGAAATTGGAGGTTTGGAATGAAGCCAAGGAATTTGCTAAATCAATTTATTTGCTTACTTCAAAATTTCCAGATTCGGAGAAATTTGGTTTGGTTTCACAGCTAAGAAGAGCTTCAGTTTCAATTTGCTCAAACGTAGCAGAGGGTTCTGCAAGGAAAACCTATAAAGATAAAGCTCATTTTACAACAATGGCATTTGGTTCTGCAGTAGAAGTTATAAATCAATTGATACTTTCATTTGAATTAAATTTCATTACCGAAAATGATTATCTAAAACTTCGACAAGAAATAGAAAGTGTAACGAATAAATTAAATGGACTTCGTACCTATCAACTATCAAAAGGTGCGGAAAATTCCTGATTTACATCAAATAACCGAATCAACAAATAACCAAATGAACTCTTTACTTCTTCCCACCTATTTCCCTTCAATAAGTAATTTTGCAGCTATGGCAAAGGCGGAATCAATTGTGTTTGAAGTCGAAGATAATTATCAGAAGCAAACCAACAGAAACCGAACGTATATTTATAGTCCAAATGGGATTTTGATGTTGAATATTCCTGTAAAACACAGTAAAGAAAGGCATCAAAAGACAAAAGAAATCCAACTTGAAACGGCTTTCGATTGGCAAAAACAGCATTTTAAATCTCTTGAAGCGGCGTATAGAACTTCACCCTTTTTTGAGTTTTTCGAAGATGCATTACAACCTATTTTTAATAAAAAACATACTTTTTTAATCGATTTAAATTTTGAAACGATTGCTATTGTTTCGAAATGCTTGGGTATGAGATTAGAAATTGAAAAAACTACTGAATATTTTCACGAAGCTACCAATTGTATCGATTATAGAAATTTAGCCGATGGTAAAAAAGACACTTCTGCTTTTGATTCTTACACCCAAGTATTTGGGGACAAACACGGATTTATTAATAATTTAAGTATTTTGGATTTACTTTTTAATGAAGGTCGATTTGCTTTAGATTATTTGAAAGAGCAGGGAATCTAAATTAATCCATTGCTAAAATAAATTTAAAAAAAAGGCTAAGTTTATTATAAAAAAACCTAAAGCGAAATGTCTAGGTTAAATTTCTTGTTTTTAGTGCTCAGTTATAGCAGAATGTACAATAGAACACTCTATATCTTGTTATTCTTCTAAAGAGCGGAAATAATTACTCTTTGTACAAAGTCATTTGTGTTAATAAATGCAACTTTACTTTTGAAAATTTCGGTAGAAATCGCTTCACGAAGCTTTCCAAAACATTCATTTGCAAATGAATTAGTTATGACATCAACATTTTGAAAGTCTAAAAAAACTTTGTCGTTTTTTTCAATTTCTTGTTGAATAGATACACGTATTTGAGCACCCAAATCACGAGTGCCTAAAGTTGTTCCTATTTTACTAAATATAATTGTGTGCGACATTTTATGTATAATTTTGTGTGCAAATATAAGCAAATATAAATAAAAAAACATTTCACACCATTTTTACTATGTTAATTTTGAATTAATTTACTACTTTGGATTGCAATTTATTCAAATAACATCTCCCATAATGCCTCTTTTTGGTCGAATTTATCACTTGTAAATATCTTATAATCAACTTCTACGTTTGTATTTACACGAAGATAAACACAAGTCCCCTGCCAAAATTCAATATCTGAAATTGAGGTTTTATTCTCGCTTACATCGAGTTTGTTTTTTCCTGAAATTATACTTAACCACCCTTTGTTTTCTTTTGCAAATAATGAGGTTGCGAAAAGTCCGTGCCCTTGACCTCTTCCATTAGTAACACCACTAACAATGCAGTTTTTTAATGCTTCTTCTCCAGTAAAATTGTGCTTTTCGTTTAATGCTTTTTGAATACCTATACCGTGGTCAACAATCATTAATCTAATCTGATTTAGTTTATGAAAATATTGAGCGACAACCCAACCCTCTTTTTCTTTGGAATGATTTAGAATGTTATCTAAAATTTCATTTAAGCAATAATCTAAACCAGTGAAAACATCATCATCCATTTTGCTTTTTTCTTTCAGCATTTTTACAATTCTGTGTAAAACTTCTAATTGATTATCTGAAGTATAATTTTGAATTTCAATAAAGCTATTATCATTGCAGGAGTTTTCAACTTTTGGCAAATCAATTTTTAAGTTTTTAAAAAAATCAATTTTTAAAAGGAAGTTATAAATAAGCGTACTTGTATCTAATTTAATTTTTCCGTGGACTTCAATTCCTTTGCTTTCAATGAACTTTATTGCACATAAAACAATCAAAGCGTAATCAGGATATAAAAAAGTACAATTGCTAAAATCAATTATTATATTTGTTTGTGGTTCTTTTTCAAATTCACAAACCATTTTAGCACATTCTTCAATAACATTCTCGTGTGATTGTGATATGTAATTTATATTTAGAGTAAAATTATTCATTGGCTATATTTCTAATCCACAAAATTGATGATTAATTATCGATATTCATAAACAAAGTTATTTACAAACTAATTTAGTTTTTAACTATTCTCAACTATTGTTATTTCTTCCTCACTCAACCCATACAAATCATACACCATAGTATCTATGGCTTTGCTTGTAATATCAAATGTAAGGTTTTAACTATAAAGATTTTATATTAACCTTAAAAATAAATCATAGTGATTCCTAAAAGAGGTACGATTAAAATTCTTAAATTCTATATTATTATTGGATGAAGTATATAAACAGGGTATTGGTGGCATAAAAAACGGAGGTTTAGTATCCAAAAATTCTATAAACCTAATGTAATCAGCTAAAAATATTCTAAAAATACTTTTTTTAATTAAAATTTTATCATCTTCAATTAAATTTGAAACATTAATTTCTTCAATTAAACTTTTTATTTTATCATAGAAACTAGGGATAACTGCTACTCCTAAAGTAAGTTTATTTAAAAATAAAACCTCTGAATAATAACTTCTTTCTTCAAAATGTTTCTTTTTATAAAATATTCCTTTTTTGAAATCATTGAAATCATTTTCAAAATCTTCATTTTTAGAAAGTTCCTCACAGATGTCGTAAATCAAATGAATATAATTTCTAACATTTATTATTTTATTAATTTTTATTTTATTTTCAATTATAACTGTTCGGATTGTGATTTCATCAGATTCTATAATCAACCGATCTATCTCTTTTTCAAAATATGGTTTTATTGTCTGACTCAAAAGAATTTTATTTTGTTTGATACTATTAAATAACGCCAAGGCATAAATATATGCAGCAATACAAGTAGCAAGAGGTGTAACAATATTATTAAAATATGTACTTTCAAAAGGTAATTGAAAATTAAAACCAAAAAAACATCGGATCACAATGTCTATTAGAATTAATATTATAGTAATCATTATTAGTATTTGAAATATATTTTTTGTTGATTTCATATCCTAATTATTTTCAACTATTACAATTTCTTCTTTACTCAACCCATACAACTCATACACCATAGCATCTATGGATTTATCTGTAGCATCAATGGTAGCTTTTAGCTCTAATGCTTTTTTGGACTCCTGAATAAAGTAACCTTCCCATTCTGCTTCTTGAGATAAGGTCAGTTTTATTTTCTTTTTACCCAATTCTTTGATAAACTCAGCATAAGACAATTTATACCAATCTTGTAGTTTTTTTGGCAAATCCTCTAATTCAAATTTTCTTTGGATGGTTCTTTGGAATTTTTGGGATTGTTCAAGCAATTCTTTATTTAAAACTAACATTTGTTCTGCTTTTTTAACAAATGGCTTTTGGTCTGAAATTGTAGCAATTGGAATAGGTAATTGTTTTAATTGATAGCCTTTTATTTTAGGGAATAATTGTTTGCTATCAGAATAATTTGATAACCAATATTTTTTTATAATTCTTGAATTTAAAATAGTTAAAACATACTTTAAAGAGTAATCTTCATTTTTTAAATAGAGATTATATAAAGTGTTTGAAGTCACAATATTTGGCTCACACAAACCAATAATTGGAGTTTGTCCTATTTGTCTAACTACAATTCTTAACCTTTCGTAAACACTAATATCTCCACCACTTTTTATATTTGATGGAATAAAATCGAAAAATTTATTTGGTATAGATAATTCATATCTATTTATTTCAGCACCATCAATTAAAGGTAAAAAGTTATCATTTTCTTTAGCATCTGAAATTGAACTTTTTCTATCATAAGCCTGTATTCCAAAATAAGAATTTCCAATTTCTTCAAATCTCAAACAATTTTTGAAATTTAATTGAAGTTCTTTTTTAATATTGAAAGTATTTTCACTTTCATTTTTCCAATCCATTTGTTTTTTTGAGCCTGTCTGTTCAATTATTCCAAAATTTGAATTAAAGATTTGAATATCGCTATTTTGTGATTGTTCTTTCTTTAAGATAATCGTTGCAACATCAACACTTGCATCAATAAAAACTGCATCTTCATAATTTACAATGGTTTCTATAAAAGTATTTTCTAAGATGAAATTTCTCATCTTTTGAATATATTTGTTAGTTAGATAAGTGTTGGGGGTAATAAAACCAAGCTTTCCATTCAATTTTAAAAGGTTAATTGATTTTTCAAAGAAAAGATGGAATAAATCAATTTTGTAACTTGCTACTTCAAAAATTTTAAAATAATTCAATGTTTGTTCATTAGTATTTGATGGCTGACATAATACATATGGAGGATTGCCAATAATCACATCAAAACCACCTTTTTCAAATATTTTAGGAAATTCATTATACCAATTAAAAGCTTTATCTCCTGCTATTGCATCATCATCAATTAAGGAGTTGCCACATTTTATGTTTCCATTAAGGTCATTCAATTTTCGGTTAGGCTGGGCTGTTCTTAACCACAAAGAAAGTTTTGCAATCTCAACACTTTCTTCATTTAAGTCTACTCCAAAGAGATTATTTTCTAAAATGCTATTTTCCATATCACTCAATACCAAAGCATCACCAAACAATTTAGCTTGTAACTCATCTATGTATTGGTGCTCCTCAATTAAAAAATCAAGTGCTTGGTTTAGAAATGCGCCTGAACCACAAGCGGGGTCACAAATGGTCAATTGCAACAACCATTTTCTATAGATTTCTAATTTTTCAACTAAACCTTGAATGGTTTTTTTTTGTCTCTTTTTATCAGTAAAGTATTCCTCTTCAATAATTTCAAGGGCTACTTTCTTCTCTTCACATAACTTTCCAACAGTATTTTCTACAATGTACTTGGTAATGTATTTAGGTGTGTAAAAGACACCATCTTTTTTTCTTTTTGTAATCGTTTTATCAATTGCTGTGCCTTCTAATTGGGCTTTTATTTCATCCAATTCATTTAAGGAATTTTCAAAAATATGTCCCAATATATTTACATCTACCTCACTGGCAAAGTCATATTCAGAAAGTTTCAGCGTGTGTTTGTAGAGTAAATCATCATCTATTTTAATGTTATCTAAAACTTCGTCAGGCTTAAAAAGTCCCCCATTATAAGCAAACACATTATGTTTTACACCCTTGTAACCTGTATTCAAGTAACCAAAGTATTTTTTGAAACGGTCATAAAGTGGACTATATTCGTCTAATTCTCTTAACTGATTCCATTGAGTAAGAATGAGTCTGACAGAGTTAGGAGGCAACAAATTTCTATCTTCTCCAAAGAATAAAAACAGAAATCTATCCAATAACTTTTGGGATTTTTTGAATAATTCTAATGGTTCAAAATCAGGATTTAACAATACTAAATTTTGATGTAGTTCCCTTTTGAACAAAGAATAATCCTTGTATAGTTTTTTGGTAATAACATCTTCCTCACTTAGAGATTCTTCCTTAATTTTTTTACCAACATTTTGAGATAAATTATCATATCCTAAACACAAATACAGCAATTGAAACTCTTCTTCTGTAAGTGTGAAAAAATTGAATTCAATATGCTCAATTGCATTATCAATGTAAAACCGTAGTTTCTCAAAATTTGAAGTAATAACATAAACGCAATCAGGTTGGTTGTTTTTATAACCAAAAGCCTGAACCTCAATTTTTCCTAAATCAGTTGTATTAGTTCCTTTTAATTCTATAACTGCCTTTACTTTATCCTCAAAAATAATAGCACCATCGGCTTTCTTGCTGTCTTTAACATTCTTATATTCAGTTGTAAGATTGAATTTGGTTTCAGAAGAAGAAGCTGGTTTGGTGTAACCTAATATTTTTACAAATAAATCTTCCAAAAACTCCCCTTGGTATTGCTCTTCTTTAAGACCTTTTATTTCCTCTTGAACTCTTGGGTTTAGAAAATGGTCACTGTAACTCT
This sequence comes from Flavobacterium neuenschwanderi (SeqCode), assembly GCA_965234425.1. Lineage (GTDB taxonomy): Bacteria > Bacteroidota > Bacteroidia > Flavobacteriales > Flavobacteriaceae > Flavobacterium > Flavobacterium neuenschwanderi. The sequence continues at coordinate 168,520 of OZ248386.1, forward strand.
TCCATTTAGAAATTAGGTGTTCTTTGTTTTGGGATTTTAGATACTTTGAAATTACGGATTTTTGAAATAGGGGCATAGAATTGTTTTTTTTTAAATTTAAATAATAATAGGTTAATCCATTGCTAATCTTGCAATTACAGGACTGTGATCTGAATTTATAAATTCAGGGAAACTCGAAAAATTTTTAACTTTCATCACTTTATCAGCAAAAATATAATCGATACGTGCCGGATAATATTTGAAATTATAAGTTTGTCCAAAACCTGAACCTGCTTCTTCAAAACAATCATTTAAAGAACCTTTTATACTTCGATATACGTAGGAATAGGGACTGTTATTCATATCGCCACAAATGATAATTGGATATTCACATTCTTTTTTATGATTCATCAATATTTCCGCTTGTTGCTGTTGTTTTTTAAATGCTTTACTGATTCTAATAATCAAAACCTGTGATTTATCTTGGTTGATTCCGTCAATATTTTCAGAAATTTCATTTACATCAGGTGATATTTTTATGGATTGCAAATGCATATTATAAACCCTAATAATGTCTTTTCCTTTTTTAATATCAGCAAAAATGGCATTATTATTAGAATTTGGAAACACTAAATTTCCTTCGTCTATAATTGGATATTTAGAAAAAATGGCTTGTCCTGTTTTAATTTTTTTCCCTTGCATAAAAATGTATTTATACGGATAAATCTTCAAATCTAATTTGGCTGCTGTTGAAAATTCTTGGATACAAAGAATATCAGGATTTTGCTCGTTTATAAAATCCAAAATTTCGTCGGGAACATTATCGTCGTTCAACCATTTAAATAAATTAAACAAGCGCACATTATAACTCATTACCACAAAATCCTTTTCTTCTTTAGGTAAATCTGTAGCTGAAAATTTATAGAATTTGTTGATAAATGTAATTCCCATCAGCAAAACCAATGCGGGTAAGATTATTTGTCGTTTGAGTTGTATGCCCCAATAAATAAAGAAAAGCCCATTCAGAATTAAAAATAAGGGCAAAAGCAATGTTAACGCTGACAAAACTGGAAATAATTTAGGAGCAAGAAATGGTAAAAAATAAGCAATGAAAGTCAATACAGCCAAAACTATATTGATAAAAAACACCACTTTATTAAACCAAGAAAGCTTTCTCATATTAATACTTATTTACTGCAAACTGATGCTGAACTTTGAAAACTGAACACTGCAAACTGACCACTTATTTCCCTGCTTTAAACAGGAATTCTTTTTCTTCTTTTGTTAAACTATCATAACCCGACTGGCTAATTTTATCTAAAATTTCGTCTATTTGTTGCTGCCCTTTGTCTTTTGTAACAATTTTAGAAACTTTTTTTGCTGCAGGAGCTTTATAATTTCTGTGTACTTTTTTGAATGGCGTTGTCTTTTTTCCGCTGAATATACTTGAAAAAAAGTCTAAAATTGAAGTGAACCATCCACAAATATCAGTTCCATTCTTCAATAATTGAGTGTAAATATAACCAAAAAAAGCACCACCAATATGCGATAAATGTCCGCCTGTATTTTCCATTGGCAATTGAAACAAATCAATTACAATTAAAACCAAAGCAATGTGCCATAATTTTACATTTCCAAAAAATAGTAGCCTAATTTCCATCAAAGGAGAATAGGAAACTGTTGCGAAAAGAATTGCCATTACTGATGCAGAGGCGCCAACCAAAGACGTATTTACATTTGCCAAAGCAGGGAAAAACATATAACTCAGCATATAAATACCGCCCGCAAATAGCGAACCGACAAAATACAAACTCAACAATTGCTTTTGATTAAAGAATATCAAGAATAATCTTCCTGCAAAATTCAACATCAACAGATTAAAAAGAATGTGAAAAATACCAAAATGGAAAAAGGCATACGAAAAAATTGTCCAAGGTTTCCAAAGTAAATCCAATGGATTTGAAGACAAACTCACATAATTGAGATAACCAATATTGACTTTAAACAAAGGTAAAACACCAAATACAATACTTGGAATAGCAAAAAAAGCAATGTTCCAAAATATCAATTTTGTTACAACATCACCAATTTTAAATTGCAATTTCAAATCTTCAATTATACTCATTTAATTTAAGAATTAAGATTTTAGATTTTAGAATTAAGATTTAGGAATTAATTCCAACGATTTGAATCAAACTGATTTTTTTTCCAATACCAAACCATTAAATATCCAAATAATGCGCCACCAACGTGAGCAAAATGTGCAATTCCACCACCAAAAACAGAAAATCCTGTAACACCTGAAAATAAATCTAAACCTACAATTACAGGTACAAAATATTTAGCTTTTATTGGAATTGGAATAAACATCAAAGCCAATTCAGCATTTGGAAACATAAAGGCAAAGGCTACCAAAACCCCATAAATTGCACCCGAAGCACCAACTGCTGGCGTCATAAAAGCAGAAGTAAAACTCTCAAAACCCGATTTTGATAAAATCTCCGTCCATCTTGAATCATACTTACCTTCACCCAAAACCTGAATAATTTCTGACTTCTGAATTCCATTTGCTAAAAGCGTATTCATTCCATCGTGGAAGAAAAAATAATTGGAAAGTATATGAATAAATGCTGCACCTAATCCGCAAGAAATATAAAAAAACAAGAATTTTTTCGCACCCCACATTTGCTCTAAAGCAGTTCCAAAAGAAAATAAAGCAAACATATTAAAGAAAATATGCATTAAATTTCCGTGCATAAACATATGCGTCAACGGCTGCCAATACTTAAAATCTGGGTTTTCAGGATAATATAAAGACAAGTATTTGTAAGCAACATCGCCTAAAATTTGTGTCCCAATAAAAAAGATAATATTAATGATGATTAATTGCTTAACCGTTTCGGTTACGTTTCTCATAGTGCGAATTTTTTGTCTAAATCTTCCACACGCATCGTGATGAAAGTAGGTTTTTGAAATGGGGAAACATTGGGTTCTTTGCAAGCAAAAAGCCCGTTTACTAAATTTTCTTGTTCTTTTTCTGTTAAATATGTTCCTGTTTTTACAGCTAAACTTTTCGCCATTGATTTGGCAATACTATCATTTTGACTGAAACTACTTTCGGGAATTCCGTCTTGCAAATCGCTCAATAACTGTTCTAAAACTATCGAAACTTCACTTTCTGTAACGTTAATTGGCAAACCCGAAATTATCACGTGATCGTCATTTGTAGCTTCAAAAACAAAGCCAGTATTGACCAATGAAAGTTGTAATTCTGAAATTAATTTCATTTCGCTTGACGAAAAAAACAAATTTAATGGAAATAATAATTGTTGGCTTGAAGCCTGATGCACCGTCATATTTGTAAGAAATTGTTCGTACAAAACCCGTTGATGCGCCCGCTGTTGATCTACAATAACCATCCCGGATTTAATAGGATTTACAATGTATTTCTTATGAATTTGGTACGTTTTATTAGTAGCTTGTTCGATTTCATTTTCATTAAATAGCGATCCCGTAACTTCATCACTTTCAAATTCAATATTACCAATTTCCTCTGTGTCTTGTTTTAAACCAACATATAAACTTTCCCAATTTGCCGTATTTTCAGTTTTGCGATAGGTTGTAAAATGTTTGTTTGGTGTTTCATCAGAAAACGGATTAAAAGCACCGTCAACTTGAATAGTTGGAGTCGAAGCTTCTTGGTTTTTATAATTATAAGGGGTGTCTAAATTAGAATCTCTATCAAAATCCAAAATTGGAGCTACATTAAATTGTCCTAAACTGTGTTTTATTGCAGAACGTAAAATGGCATAAAGTGCGTGTTCATCGTCAAATTTAATTTCAGTTTTTGTGGGATGAATATTAATATCAATCGTATTTGGAGGCACATTTAAATATAAAAAATAACTTGGCTGCGCACCATCTTTCAACAATCCTTCATAAGCCGCCATAACAGCGTGGTGCAAATAGCCGCTTTTTATAAAACGATCATTCACAAAGAAAAACTGTTCGCCACGATTTTTCTTAGCAAATTCGGGCTTACTCACAAATCCTTGAATGCTTACAATTTCGGTTTCTTCCTGAACAGGAACTAATTTTTCATTGGTTTTACCCGAAAAAATATTTACAATTCGCTGTCTCGAATTCGATTGTGGCAAATTGAACAAATCACTTCCATTGTGATAATACGTAAAATGAATATTGGGATGTGCTAAAGCAACACGCTGAAATTCATCAACAATATGGCGGTGTTCCACAGTTTCCGACTTCAAAAAATTGCGACGAGCGGGAATATTAAAAAATAGATTCTTAACCGAAAACGAAGTTCCTTTTGGCAAAACAGCAACATCTTGAGATACAAATTTGCTGCCTTCAATAACAATGTGCGTTCCCAATTCTTCTTGATCCTGCTTGGTTTTCATTTCCACGTGAGCAATAGCGGCAATTGACGCCAGAGCTTCCCCACGAAATCCTTTCGTATGCAATGAAAATAAATCTTCGGCTTGACGAATTTTGGAAGTTGCGTGGCGCTCAAAACACAAACGCGCATCGGTAACACTCATTCCAAGTCCATTATCAATAACTTGAACTAATGATTTTCCAGCATCTTTTATGATTAATTTAATGTCGGTTGCTTTAGCGTCAACTGCATTTTCAAGTAATTCTTTGACTACCGAAGCAGGTCTTTGAACAACTTCACCTGCGGCAATTTGATTGGCAACGTGATCTGGAAGTAATTGAATAATACTCGACATTAAAAAAAATATTTGTTAATTGTTAAAACCTGAATTTACAAATTTAACGAATTTCTATTGGGTTTTCATATCAAATTTATAAAAATAAAATGGCAATTTACTAATGCCACCCCAACTTGAAATCACAGATTGTGATTTCAAATTATCAAATTCACTTGTATCTAATTGGAATCTAAAAATTATCTGCAAAACAATTCAATATGTTGCAAAAAAAATGAGCTAAATTAATATTAATAAAGCTCATTGAAATATATGATTAAAACCACTTACTCTTCAATTCTCAATTGTAGTTCTTCTATTTGAAGTTGTCCTGAAGATAGTAATTGTTGGTCTTGAAATTGATAATTCAGAATTGCTTGTTCCCGTAAATAGGCCATTTTTAATGCGGCAATTGCAGCTTCTGTTCCTTTATTTCCGTGAATTCCCCCGCTTCTATCCAAAGATTGTTGTTCGGTATTATCGGTTAGCAAACAAAAAATTACGGGTACATCAAATTTAACATTGAGGTCTTTAATTCCTTGGGTTACGCCTTCGCAAACAAATTCAAAGTGCATTGTTTCACCTTTTATTACACAACCAATTACAATAATAGCATCCACATTTTGGGTTTCTATCATTTTTTTTGCACCGTAAATCAGTTCAAAACTACCTGGAACATTCCAACGAATAATGTTTTCTGATGAAGCATCACAATCTAATAATGCCGCTTCAGCGCCCGAATACAAACCCTCGGTAATGGTTTCGTTCCATTCTGAAACAACAATCCCAAACCGAAAATTTTTCGCGCTTGGGATTGTGTTCTTATCGTAATTTGATAAATTTTTATTTGCAGTTGCCATAATAAAGGATTTTATTGTTTTTCAGAATATACAATCAAAGATAAGAAATTCTTCAATTATAAATGCAAAATCCTCGTGCTACTTTATTGCGCTAAACCAATTAAAGCATCAATATTTGCTGCTTCAGGTGTCGCTTCGTATTTTTCTTTAATTTCTGTGAAATATTTCAACGCATCCGCTTTGTTTTTTAATCCTAAAGCTGTTTGACCTGCTTTCAACAAGAAACGTGGCGTTGTAAATTCGTTTTTATTTGTTTCAGATGCTTTAATATAAAATTCTAAAGCTTCTTTTGGTTGCCCTTTTTGAGAATGAGCATCCCCAATTGCACCAATTGCCAAAGTACTTAACACCATATCGTCCGATTTAAATTTCTCTAAATAAGAAATCGCTTCATCGTATTTTTTGGTATTCAAATAAGCCATTCCAGCATAATAATTAGCTAAATTTCCCGCATCCGTTCCTTCATATTTTGAAGCAATATCAACGAATCCGAATTTACCTTCTGAACCTTTTAATGCTAAATTATATAATGAATCGCTTTTTGTTCCGTCAGTCGCTTTTTGGAAATTTTGTTGTGCTAAAAACATTTCGGTTGCCGCAGTATCTTCTTTTGGTTCTGCAACAAATTTTTGAAATAACACATATCCAACAGTTACTAAAGCAATAACAGCAACTATTCCAAAGATTGCTTTTTGGTTTTTAGCTACAAATTCTTCCGTTTTTGAAGCCGTTTGGTCTAATGAATTAAAGACACCAGCTGTTGTGCTGTCTTTTTCGTCAATAGTTATATTTTCAACTTGCGTGTCGTTTTCTACTTTTTCTTTTGGAGTTTTATAGCCTCTTTTATTGTACGTTGCCATTTAATTTTAAATTAGTGAGTGGCAAAAATAAAATTTTTATTCAAACTGTCATAAAAAAAATGGTTTTATATTCAAATAAATGAAACATTTTCTTGATTTTGATGTTCATTCGTACAAATTTCAAAAATAATTGTAATTCAAATTCCCCAAAATGAGGTTTTATCGATAATTTTCAATAATTTGCACCTTTTAAAATAAAACAAACTCAGATTTCCAATTCTCTCATTATCAGTAAGTTTCATAAATGTATCTAAAAAAGATTTCTTTATTCAATTATAAAAATTTTTCGGAAGCCAATTTCGAGTTTGACAGCAAAATTAATTGCTTCGTTGGGAAAAATGGAATTGGAAAAACCAATGTATTAGATGCTATTTTTCATTTATCGTATGGAAAAAGCTATTTCAATCCATTGGCAGTTCAAAATATCAAACACGGCGAGGAATTTTTTGTTGTAGATGGCGAATTTGAAAAAAACGAACGAACAGAGCAAATTGTTTGTAGTTTAAAAAAAGGTCATAAGAAAATTTTGAAACGAAATGGAAAACAATACGATAAGTTTTCTGAACATTTGGGATTTATTCCACTTGTAATAATTTCACCCGCCGATAGAGATTTGATTGTTGAAGGCAGTGAAACCAGACGTAAATTTGTTGACAGTGTGATTTCGCAGTTGGATTCCAATTATTTGCACCAGCTAATTCAATATCAAAAAATCCTAAATCAGCGCAATGCTTTATTGAAATATTTTGCTTTGAATCAGGTTTTTGAAATGGATACATTATCTATATATAATGAACAATTAAATGGTTTAGGTCAAACGATATTTGAAAAAAGAAAAACATTTTTGGCTGATTTTGTACCGATATTTAACAAACACCATCAAGCGATTACAGGTTCTGCAGAAACTGTTCAATTGGTTTATGAAAGTCAATTATTTGAGAAAGAATTATTGTTGCTTTTACAAGAAAACATCAATAAAGATAGGGTTTTGCATTATACAAGTGTCGGAATTCATAAAGACGATTTATCATTTGAAATTGATAATTATCCGATAAAAAAGTTTGGATCTCAAGGCCAACAAAAATCATTTTTAATAGCATTAAAATTGGCTCAATTTGAATTTGTGAAAAAGCAATCTGGCGAAAATCCAATATTATTATTTGACGATATTTTTGATAAATTAGATGAAACTCGTGTTGGAAAAATTGTTGAAATGGTTAATAATGATGATTTCGGACAACTATTTATTTCGGATACACATCCTGAACGAACGGAAGCCATTATAAAATCGACACATCAGAGTTATAAAATATTTAACTTGTAAGTTTTGCAAATTCCATAATTAACCGTTTCCTTTACTAATAAATTTTAAATTCAATTTAAATCAACATACAATGAAAGCAACACTTTTTTCCTTATTATTAATCGGATTTCTATTTACAAGTTGTAATGGTCAAACCGAAAAAAAATACGAATCTGTAGCGCCAACAGCTTTTGCAGATAAAATAAAAGCGACTACAAATGCACAAATTATCGATGTTCGTTCGCCAGAAGAATTTGCAGGACAAAACATTGATAAATCAGTAAACATCGATTGGAACGGTGACGATTTTGACAGGAAAGTCAGTAAATATGACAAAACTAAACCTGTTTTCGTCTATTGTATGAGTGGTGGAAGAAGTAAAAAAGCAGCCGAAAAATTGCAAGAATTAGGTTTCAAAACCATTTATGAATTGCAAGGTGGAATTATGAAATGGAATGCCGCAGGATTGTCAATTCCGAGTGATAAAATAATCGGAATGTGCAGTCAGGAATACAAAGAATTACTAAATTCTGATAAAAAAGTTCTGATTGATTTTTATGCTGAATGGTGTGCGCCTTGTAAAAAAATGACACCGTTTCTAATAAAAATGCAAAAAGAAATGGCGGAAAAGGTAACAATTGTTCGATTAAATGCAGATGAAAACAAGACTTTAATTACTGAATTGAAAATTGACGAACTTCCTACCTTATTATTATATCAAAATAACAAAGTAATTTGGAAGCATTCAGGATATATAAGTGAGGAAGAATTGACTAAACAATTACAATAAATTATGATTTCAAAACACCTATTAAAATTTCTGGAAGATTTAAAAGCGAATAATAATCGGGATTGGTTTTTAGAAAATAAAAAAAGTTACGAAGAATTTAAAAAGGATTATCATCAATTAATTCGTGGGTTTCTTGAAATTTTAAAACCTCAAGATGCCAATTTAGAACTCTTAGAAGTGAAAAATTGCGCATTCAGAATTAACCGCGATATTCGTTTTTCTAAAAATAAAGCACCTTATAAAACTCATTTAGGAATTTGGATGAATACCAACCAAGGCAATAAAAATGGGCCAGGATATTATATTCATATTGAAAAAGGTAGTAGTTTTATTGCTGGCGGAATTTACAGTCCTGAAGCAGATGATTTGAAAAAAATTAGAAAAGAAATTGCCTTTTTTTATGAAGATTTGGAAGAGATTTTGAACGATAAAAATTTCAAAAAATACTATTCAGGGTTGGACAAAACTGAAACTAATTCGTTGAAAAACGGCCCAAAAGATTTTGATAAAGAGCATCCTGCAATTGAATTTTTAAAACTAAAAAGTTTTGTTGCTGTTCAGAATATAACTGATGCTGAACTGTTAAATGAAAATTTCATTAAAATTACAGCAGAAAAATTAATCGTTTTGAAACCATTGCTCGAATTTTTGAACCGTGGATTGTCAATCGATTAAATATAAATTATAATTTTTAATAGGTTTAAAGTACATTTGCTTTTTACTTTTATGCAATATAAATGGAAATTCTAAATCATTTTTCTTTAAAAAACTACAATACTTTTGGCATTGAAGCCAAAGCAAAACAATTTGTGGGAGTTCATTCCGTAGCAGATTTAAAAACTGTTTTGATTGAAAATAAAGCTAAAAACAAATTCATTTTGGGCGGCGGAAGCAATATGCTTTTAACCCAAGACATTGATGCTTTGGTGATTCATATTGATTTAAAAGGTAAAAAAATAGTTGAAGAAAATGACGATTTTGTTTGGGTTGAAAGCCAAGCGGGAGAAAATTGGCACGAATTTGTTTTGTGGACAATCAATCAAGATTTTGGTGGATTAGAAAATATGTCATTGATTCCAGGAAATGTTGGAACTACGCCAGTTCAAAATATTGGGGCTTATGGAACCGAAATAAAAGACACTTTTGTTTCTTGTTCGGCTCTTAAAATTGACACTTTGGAGATGAAAACCTTCTCAAAAGAAGAATGTCATTTTGGTTATAGAGAAAGTGTTTTCAAAAATGAAGTGAAAGACCAATATATCATCACTTCGGTAGTTTTTAAATTGACGAAACGCAATCATAAAATAAATATTTCTTATGGAGATATTGCATTAGAATTAGAAAAAAACAATCCCGAAGTCTCGGGACTTCATCCTACTTTAAAAGACGTTAGCAATGCTGTAATAGCAATTCGACAAAGCAAATTACCCGATCCAAAAGTATTAGGAAACAGCGGTAGTTTTTTCAAAAATCCAATTGTTTTAAAATCAGATTTCGAGAAAATTCACCAGAAATTCCCTGAAATGAAATTCTATGAAATTTCCGAAACCGAAGTAAAAGTTCCCGCTGGCTGGCTAATTGAACAAGCTGGTTTCAAAGGAAAACGTTATGGTGATGCGGGAATTCATAAAAATCAAGCTTTGGTTTTGGTAAATTATGGTTCGGCTACAGGTCAAGAAATTTTGAATGTTTCTAAAGAAATTCAAGATACAATATTCAGAACTTTCGGTATTTCTATTGAGGCAGAAGTGAATATCATTTAACAAATCGGTTAAAGCAGAAAAAAATTGTTTAATTACAAAATCTCTATTTGTAAATCCTATTTGAATTCATACCTTTGCGCACATCCAAAAAAGAGGTAAAACTGATATGTTAATCACTATTTTTTATATTTTTATTGTAATTGTTGCAGTGCAACTTTTTTATTATGCGGGAATTTTTTCGAAATTTGCTTTTGCAAAAATCCAAAAAAGTACGCCTAAAAGAATCCCAATTTCAGTAATTGTTTGCGCTAAAAACGAAGAAGAAAATGTAATTAATTTTATTCCACTTTTGGCAGAACAAAACTACCCGGATTTTGAAATTATCTTAATTGACGATGCTTCAAGCGATACAACATTAGATATTTTTGAAGAATTTGAAAAAAAATATTCAAATGTTCGCTTGGTAAAAGTTGCCAATAATGAAGCTTTTTGGGGAAATAAAAAATTTGCATTGACTTTAGGAATAAAAGCTGCTAAAAAAGACTATTTGCTTTTTACAGATGCCGATTGTTATCCGACTTCGAAAGACTGGATTACGTTGATGAGTTCTCAATTTACGATGCATAAAACATTTGTTTTGGGATACGGTGCTTATGAAAAAGTTAAAGGTTCTTTCCTAAACAAAATCATCCGTTTTGAAACGATGTTAACCGCGGTTCAATATTTTTCTTGGGCGAAAATCGGACGTCCTTATATGGGCGTTGGAAGAAATTTAGCCTACAAAAAAGACGAGTTTTTCAAAGTAAATGGTTTTATCGAACATATGAAAATTCGTTCTGGTGACGACGATTTATTCATCAATCAAGCAAGTAAAGGAAACAATACGACCTGCTGTTATTCCCCTGAAAGTTTTACGTATTCCAAACCAAAAACGACTTTTAAGGATTGGATTACTCAGAAAAAACGCCACGTGGCAACTGCAACTTTTTATAAAACATTTGACAGAATTCAACTTTCAGTGTTTTTTATTTCGCAAATATTGTTTTTAATTTTACCCATAATTCTATTGTCTTTTCAACACCAATGGATTATCGTTTTGAGTATAATTGGCTTTAGATACCTATTCACTTGGATTATTCTTGGGTTTTCAGCAGGAAAATTAAAAGAAAAAGATGTAATGTATTGGTTTCCAATTATTGAGATTGTACTTATATTCACACAAATGAATATCTTTGTATCCAACATTTTCTCAAAACCCGTACATTGGAAATAATAAAAAACATAGAAAAAGCTAAAATTGGTGATCAAGTTGCCTTTACTTTTCTATTGGATTTTTATTGGAATGAAGTCTATGCTTTTATGCTGAAACGCACTGAAAACGAGACAGATGCCGAAGATATTACCATTGAAACTTTTTCAAAAGCATTTGATAAATTAGCCACTTACAATCCAGAATTTCAATTTAATACGTGGTTAATTGCTATTGCAAAAAACGTTCACATTGATATTTTACGAAAGAAAAAATCATCATTATTTGTAGAAATTACAGACGAAGAAGATTATCAGGCTTATAATATTGCCGATACAACCCCATCGGCAGAAGACAAATTGATTACAGAACAAAATTTATCGCAATTACTTCAATATATAAAAGAGTTAAAACCGCATTATCAAGAAGTCATTCAGTTGCGTTATTTTCAAGAAATGAGTTATCAGGAAATCGCAAATCAGTTGGATGAACCATTGAGTAATGTGAAAGTTAAAATTTTGAGAGCCAAGAAATTATTGGCAGAAATAATTCAAAATAGAAGATAATTAGCAAGTCGAAAGTTTTAATGTCGTAAAGTCAAAAGTCTTGAAATAGTAAAAACTATTTAAAATTAGCCAATTAAAATACATTACGGATTTTAAATTGCGGCACTTTATTACACCCACATAATACTTACTTGCATTTTTTACTTCACAAAATAAACAACCACAATATTATTTTGAATTCTAGCGTTATAAGTTAAAACCTACACTTATGATGTGATACTACTTAACCATTAAAACTCAAAATTATGTCTAAAGTAAGTATTTGTGGAAACGGGTGGACGAACCTAGTTTTCGAAGGAAGAAACAAAGAATATGGTGCGTATCAATTACGAAAAGAAGATTCTGTGAACACAATTACAGCTTTCTTTTTTGGATTGTTATTTATTATTTCAATTTTTGGAATCGGATTTCTATTAAGTTCCTTTAATTCAAAAGCAGTTGTTGCTGAACCTGAGCACTTTTTTCCTCCTATTCACATCACTAAATTTGAAAATCACATTCGAGAAGAGCCAAAAAAAGAAGTACTTCCTTTAAAAAAGAAAGAAATTGAAAAGGCGGTTACTAAAAAAGATTTGATACATCCGATAATTACAAAAAGTACAGAACCAGTTGATGAAATTTATACTAATAAGGAACAAAAAGAATCAAAATCAACACTTTTAGGTTCACCAACTGGAACTGCAACTACAATTCCAATTAGTACAAATGGAACTTCTGAAGTTGCTGCTAAAAAAAATGAAAATCCTGTAAACACAAATGCGTTGGACAAACTCCCACAATTTCCTGGTGGAATTGCAAAATTTTATACTTATGTTGGTAATCATTTTGAAAAACCTGAAATTGAAGGAGAGCAAACAATAAGCGTTTACGTTTCATTTGTGATTGAAGAAAATGGAACAATGTCAAATATTAAAGTGCTTCGTGACCCTGGTTATGGTTTAGGCACGGAGGCTATTCGAGTATTGAAATCATTAAAAGCAAAATGGGCGCCAGGAATGATTGCAGGTCAAGCCGTTCGAACTTCATATAATTTGCCGATAACTGTAAAACTAGAATAATCAGATATTAAAAAAATAGCCTTTTAAATTTCGGTTTTTGATTGGTAATTATATCCTAATTACAAATCAAAAACCGTTTTTTAAAAAGTACTTTCCGTATATTTGCACCATTAAAAATCCCAATTATGGAATCTGTTTTAGAAAATGTACTTCCAACTGGAAAACCAAAATGGTTAAAGGTAAAATTACCGATTGGTCAAAAATATACCGAGCTTCGTGGCTTGGTCGATAAATATAAACTCAACACCATTTGTACTTCTGGAAGTTGTCCGAATATGGGTGAATGTTGGGGAGAAGGAACGGCAACGTTTATGATTCTTGGAAATATTTGCACGCGTTCGTGTGGATTTTGTGGTGTAAAAACGGGAAGACCTGAAACTGTAGATTGGGATGAACCAGAAAAAGTGGCGCGTTCCATAAAAATTATGAATATCAAACACGCTGTAATTACGAGTGTTGACAGAGATGATTTGAAAGACGGCGGTTCGATTATTTGGATTGAAACTATAAAAGCAATTCGAAGAATGAATCCAACGACTACATTGGAAACCTTAATTCCAGATTTTCAAGGAATAGAAAGAAATATTGACCGAATTGTGGAAGCGAATCCTGAAGTAGTTTCCCATAATATAGAAACCGTTCGCAGATTGACAAGAGAAGTTCGAATTCAAGCGAAATACGACAAAAGTTTGGAAGTTTTGAGATACCTAAAAGAAAAAGGAATCAACAGAACTAAATCGGGGATTATGCTTGGTTTGGGCGAAACAGAAGAAGAGGTTTTTCAAACGATGAAAGATTTGCGTCAAGCGAATGTTGATGTCGTAACCATCGGACAATATTTGCAACCAAGTAAAAAACACTTGCCTGTGAAGGAATTTATAACCCCAGATCAATTTGCAAAATACGAACAATTTGGACTTGAATTGGGTTTCCGACACGTTGAAAGTGGGCCTTTAGTAAGGTCTTCTTATAAAGCTCAGAAACATATATTATAGGCCCCCTAACCCCCAAAGGGGGAAAACGTGACGATAAAATGATAAAAACAAGAATTGCCATTAATGGATTTGGGAGAATTGGTCGGAATTTATTTCGGTTGCTTTTAAACCATCCAACAATTGAAGTTATAGCAATAAATGATATTGCCGACAACAAAACGATGGCGCATCTTGTGAAATATGACAGTATTCACGGGAAACTTCCTTACGAATGCAGTTTTACAGAAGATTCAATTGTAATAAATGAAAAAAAGTATTTATTTTTTCACGAAAAATCAATATCAAATTTAGATTGGAAATCCTTGAATATCGATTTTGTAATTGAATCTACTGGGAAATACCACACTTTTGACGATATAAACGCTCACATATTGGCTGGAGCCAAAAAGGTAATTTTGTCAGCACCATCAGATGTCGATTCTATAAAAACAGTGGTTTTAGGTGTCAATGAAACTATTCTTGATGGAAGTGAAACTATAATTTCAAATGCGAGTTGCACCACTAATAATGCAGCTCCAATGATGAAAATTATTGACGATTTATGCGGAATTGAACAGGCCTATATTACGACGGTTCACTCTTACACCACTGACCAAAGTTTGCACGATCAGCCTCATAAAGATTTGCGCAGAGCCCGTGGCGCCTCACAATCTATAGTTCCAACAACAACTGGTGCAGCAAAAGCACTGACGAAAATATTTCCAAAATTTGAAGGAAAAATCGGAGGTTGCGGTATTCGAGTTCCCGTTCCAGATGGTTCATTGACCGACATCACATTCAATGTGAAAAGACAAGTTTCCATTGAAGAAATTAATGCCGCATTCAAAACTGCATCAGAAACCAATTTTAAAGGTCTTTTAGATTATACCGAAGACCCTATTGTTTCTGTAGATATTATTGGCAACACCAATTCTTGTGTATTTGACGCACAATTAACCTCTGTTATTGACAAAATGGTGAAAGTTGTGGGTTGGTATGATAATGAAATTGGATATTCTTCACGAATTATTGACTTAATTTTATTATTAAATAAAAAATAATTTAGTATCTTTATTCTTATTTATATATCTGTAAATGAGAACTTTAACATTTTATTTTAGTTTAACAAATTTTTCTTTGTTTCCAAAGGGAATACTTCCGTTTTTAGATAATTCAATTTTCGCAATTTCAATAAGTGAATTCAATTTGATTCTTATTCTCATTTTGATTTCAGTTTTAATTGAATTAGGAATTTATTTTGCTTGGAAAAACAAAAATTTGGAAGAAAATGTATTTATCCTTGAAGATAAAATTATTGCATTAGAATTAGAGAAAGAAAAAGCAGAAAGAGCATTTAAATCTCGCAATGAATTTTTGTCAACTGTTAGTCACGAACTACGAACCCCATTGAATGCAATTATTGGAATCACCCATTTATTAATTGAGGATAATCCGAAAAAAGCACAAGAAAATTATTTGACATCCTTACAATTTTCGGGCGAATATTTATTGGATTTTATCAATCAAATATTAGAATATAACAAATTAGAATCAGGACATTTTCAAGTAGAAAATAGCAATTTTTCTATATTTGAATTGGCAAAAAAAATTGAGAAATCCTTAATTACACAAGCTAAATCGAAAAATGATTCACTACAATTTGAAGTTGATTCTGAAATTCCAAATAATCTAATTGGCGACCACGTTAAATTGTCCCAAATACTATTAAATCTGATTACCAATGCCATAAAGTTCACGGAAAATGGGGAAGTGAAAGTTGCTATTAAATTATTATCAATCAACAAACACGTAGTTTTTATACATTTTGAAGTTTCAGATACGGGAATTGGAATACCTGAAGACAAATTAGAAGCCGTTTTTGAAAGTTTTTCCCAAGGTTCTGTTGAAATAAATAGAAAATATGGCGGGACAGGTTTGGGATTAAATATTGTGAAAAAATTAGTTGAAATTCTTGGTGGCAAAATCAAATTAGAAAGTAAAATGGGTCGCGGAACTACTTTTTCATTTGTACTGAATTTTTCAATTGGCGATGAAATTCCATTTTCTGAAGAAAAAAAATACGATCCATCAAAACTTGCCGATAAAAAAATATTGTTAGTTGAAGACAATAAAATAAATCAAATGGTTATTAGTAAAATGTTGGAAAACAAAAAAATGATTTGTTCCATTGCAGAAACTGGGGAAGAAGGCGTTGAATTAGCAAAAAATAAAAATTACGACTTGATTTTAATGGACATTCATTTGCCTGGAATTAGCGGAACTACGGCTACCGAAAACATCAGAACTTTTGACAAAGAAACGCCAATCGTAGCATTAACAGCCATTTCATTAGATGAAAATAGAGAAATGTTACTTTCGTTTGGGATGAATGAAGTGATTACAAAACCGTTTAATCCCGAAGATTTTTACCGAATTATTGCCGAAAAAGCAAAGATGAATTAATAATTTATAATCAATTCTTTGATTAGTTTTCGTACAAATGGTTCCGCTTTTTCGGCTGCTTTTAGGACTTCTGCGTGATTTACTTCCTCAATATTATCCTCATCGCCCATATCTGTAATTACCGAAATACCGAAACATTCCATATCCATATGTCGCGCAACAATTACTTCAGGAACGGTTGACATTCCAACGCAATCGGCACCTAAAATTTTCACCATTCTGTATTCTGACAACGTTTCAAATGTTGGACCTTGCAAACCTAAATAAATTCCGTCTTGCACTTCAATATTTAATTTTTGAGCAACTTCTTTAGCTGTTGCAATCATTTTTTTAGAATACGGCTCGCTCATATTTACAAAACGTGGACCAAAACGTTCGTCATTTTTTCCACGTAACGGATGCTCAGGCATCATATTTATATGGTCTTTTATAATTACAATTGTACCCACTTCATAATTAGGATTTACGCCACCAGAAGCATTAGAAACAACAACTTTATCAATTCCTAAAAATTTCATCACACGCACCGGAAAAGTCACTTCTTTCATAGAATATCCTTCATAGAAATGAAAACGACCTTGCATTGCCACGACTTTTTTGTTTCCAATAGTACCAAAAACCAAAGCACTTTTATGTCCTTGAACTGTAGAAACTGGGAAATTTGGAATTTCTGAATACGGCAAAGTAAACTCAATTTGAATATCATCTGTGAAACTTCCTAATCCTGAGCCTAAAATCACACCGTATTCTGGTGTGAAATTAGCTGTTTTGTCTTTAATATAATTAACTGTTTCTTGAACTGAATTCCACATAATTATTTATGATTTTATCAAAATTTTCACCTTCTGAAATAAATTTACTTTGTATTGGAAGATAAAAAAGTGACTCTTTTGAGATACTTCCTTTTAATCTAACATAATCTTTTTCGGTGGTAATTATGATTTTATTATTTGCTTTATTTTTAATTTCTAAAATGTCTTTTTCCGTAAAATGATGGTGATCTGGAAAAGTTAAACACTCTTCATTATTATTCTGTAAATTTGCGAAAAAGGATTGAGGTTTTGCGATTCCAGCCAAAAGTAATTTATCAACATTTTGAATCTCTGAAACTTTGCGTTTTTCATTTTCTGAATACACAAATTCATCGTAAGCAATTGTTGTGAAAAATAGTTCTTGAGTGTCTAAAATAGTTAATTTTTTTCTGATTTTAACTTGCTCGTCATTCGATAAATTAAAAGGGCACTTTGTAACTATTATCACATTTGCTCTTTTTGCCCCACCCCTATTCTCTCTTAAATTTCCTGTAGGAAGCTGAAAATCATCAGAATACAATTCGTTATAAGAAGTCAACAAAATATAAAACCCTGCTTTTACTTTTCTGTGTTGAAAGGCATCGTCCAATAAAATGACTTCTGGTTTTGAAGTTCGGGAAAGCAATTGTTCGATTCCATTTTTTCGATTGGCATCAACGGCAACTTGAATATTTGGGAATTTTGAGTAAAACTGAAACGGTTCATCGCCAATTATAGACGCATTTACATTGGCATCAGCCAAAATAAAACCTTTAGATTTTCTTTTATAACCCCGACTTAAAGTTGCAATTTTATATTTTTCAGATAATAATCGGATTAAATATTCAATTTGAGGTGTTTTTCCTGTTCCACCAACACTTAGATTTCCAACTACAATTACTGGCAAATTGAAAGAATAGGATTTGAAAACCCCCGTATCATATAGAAAATTTCGTAATGAAGTTATTACACCATATATAATGGCAAATGGAAACAATATTTTTCGAAGTAAATTCATAGATTATTTATCAGAATAATGACCCATTGCAGAAATCACAAATACAGTCACTATATCTAATTCTACTTTATATATTATTCTGTCTTTTTTGTTGATTTCTCTAGACCAAAATCCTGAAAGATTGAATTTCAATGCTTCTGGATTTCCTATTCCTTCAAAAGGTGTTTCGGATAATTCAATTAATATCTTAGCGATTTTTTTAATAGTAGATTGATTTCCAGATTTTTTATGTTTCGCAATATCTAAACTTGCCGAAGGTTCTATTTCAATCCTAAACTTCCCCATATATCGTTAGTATCTAGAGTTATACATTTTGATTTACCACTTTTCATATCTGCATATCTCTCTAAAATCATTTTTACAAATTCGGGATTATAAGGACTTTCCTCGACTTTTATTTTTTTGGAATTAGTTTCAATAATCTCAATTCCTTTTGAATCATTAACCAAAACCTTCGTCATTTCTAAAAATGCTTTCCCAGCTTTGGTTCGTTCGTTAATTTTCAAGGTTATTGTGGTCATAATTATTGTATTTGAATTACAAATATACAAAATTTGCAGTATTTAAATTTGATTAAAACCAAGTACTTAACAAACCGTAATTTTCAAAATAATTTCATTTTCAAAAAGATATTATTTTATCTTTATAAAAAAGTTGAATTGATTATTCGTTAATTTGTAATTCTAAAGATACAATTATGCAAAAAATTAAAGATATAATTTCCCTACTTGAAGAAATGGCGCCTTTAGCGTATGCTGAAGATTTCGATAATGTTGGATTATTAGTTGGTAATTTAGAAACCGAAGCAACTGGGATTTTAGTTTGTCACGATGCTTTAGAAAGTGTAATTGACGAAGCTATTGCAAAAAATTGCAACTTAGTGGTGTGTTTCCATCCGATATTATTCTCAGGATTGAAGAAAATTACTGGGAAAAATTATGTTGAACGTTCCATTATTAAAGCAATCAAAAATGACATTGCAATTTATGCAGTTCATACGGCATTGGACAATCATTCTGAAGGTGTAAATAAAATTTTCGGTGATGCTTTAGGTTTAATAAATACTAAAATTCTAATTCCAAAAGAGCAATTCATAAGAAAATTAGTAACTTTTACCATTCCTGAAAATGTAGAAAAAGTTCGAAATGCCCTTTTTGATGCTGGTGCAGGAACAATTGGAAACTATGAAAATTGTAGTTTTAGCTCTAAAGGATTGGGAACTTATATGGGAAATGAGCACAGCAATCCTGAAATTGGTGAACGATTTGAATTTGTTGAAGCAGATGAAATTAAGATTGAAGTTACCTTTGAAAAACAATTAGAAAGCAAAATTCTAAAAGCACTTTTTGAAAGTCATATCTATGAAGAAGTGGCTTATGAAATCATAGAATTGCAAAACAAACATCAAAATATCGGAATGGGATTGATTGGAGAATTAGAAAATCCGATGACCGAAAAAGAATTTTTATTGTTTGTGAAAGACAAAATGCAATGTGAGGGAATTCGTCATTCTGAATTTATTGGA
Organism: Flavobacterium neuenschwanderi (SeqCode); assembly: GCA_965234425.1. Taxonomy (GTDB): domain Bacteria; phylum Bacteroidota; class Bacteroidia; order Flavobacteriales; family Flavobacteriaceae; genus Flavobacterium; species Flavobacterium neuenschwanderi. The sequence goes on from OZ248386.1 coordinate 188,392, forward strand.
AAACCAATTAAAAAAGTTGCACTTCTTGGAGGAGCTGGAAGTTTTGCCATAAAAAATGCTATTTCTGCTGGTGCAAATGTTTTTTTAACGGCAGATTTGAAGTACCATCAGTTTTATGAAGCAGAAAATCGAATAATTTTAGCCGATATTGGTCATTTTGAGAGCGAAAGGTATACAAAAAATTATATTGTTGATTTTCTTAGAAAAAAAATCCTTAATTTTGCAATCATTTTATCGGAAGAAAATACAAATCCAGTTAAGTACTTATAAATTATTATGGCGAATACGAAAGAACTAAGTGTAGAAGACAAATTAAGAGCATTGTATGATTTGCAATTAATTGATACAAGAATTGACGAAATCAGAAATGTTAGAGGAGAACTTCCTTTAGAAGTAGAAGATTTAGAAGATGAAGTTGCTGGTTTAAGCACTCGTTTAGATAAACTTAAAAATGATTTGACAGTTATTGAAGATCTTATCAAAGCTAAAAAAATAGCTATTGACGATCACAATGAGTCAATGAAAAAATATGTTAAACAACAAGAAACTGTTCGTAATAACAGAGAATTCAACTCTTTAACAAAAGAAGTTGAGTTTCAAGAGCTTGAAATTCAATTGGCTGAAAAGCAAATTAAAGAAATGAAAGCTACTATTGAACATAAAAAAGAAGTGATTTCTGAATCTAAAGAAAAATTAGATATTAAATCAACTCACTTGAAACATAAAAAGACAGAATTGAACGCGATTATGTCTGAAACTGAAAAAGAAGAAGGTTTCTTGACTCAGAAATCAGCTGAATATCAAGCTTTAATTGAACAAAGATTATTGGCTGCTTACACCAGAATTAGATCAAGTGTTCGTAACGGATTGGCAGTAGTTTCTATTGAAAGAGGTGCGTCCGCAGGTTCTTTCTTTACAATTCCACCACAAACTCAAGTGGAAATTGCGTCAAGAAAAAAAATTATCACTGACGAACATTCAGGAAGAATTTTAGTTGACAGCTCACTTGCTGAAGAGGAAAGAGAAAAAATGGAAAAGATGTTTTCTAAATTTTAATTATATGAAGCCACGCTAATAACGTGGCTTTTTTATTATGAAGAAAATCAATTATTTCCTGCTTACAAAATCCATAGGTTTTTATATCAATGTGCTGAGTTTGATTTCCCCGAAGAAAGCAACTCAAAAAGCATACGATTTATTCAGTATTCCCAGAAAAGGAAAAATTACTTTAAATTCAATTCCAGAAATTCTTCAAAATGCGGAAGCAATAACTTTGGATTTTGAAGGAAATGCCATTCAAACTTATATTTGGAAAGGCGATGAAACCGTAATTTTCTTAATTCACGGATGGGAAAGCAATTCGGGTCGTTGGAAAAAAGCACTTCCATTTTTATTAGAATCTGGAAATACAATTGTTGCAATTGATGCTCCTGCTCATGGATTATCGGGCGGAATAGATTTCAATGTTCCAAAATATGCCGAATTTATAAATCACGTAGCCAAAATATACAATCCTCAAATTTTAATTGGTCATTCCATTGGCGGCAAAGCGTGTTTGTATTATCAATCATTATATCAAAATGCTTCAATTCAAAAGATTGTAATTCTTGGCGCACCATCAGATTTTAAAGTAATTCTCAAAAATTATATTGCATTATTGAGTTTGAATTCCATTATATATAAAGGTTTAGAAACCTATTATTTGGAAAATTACAACCTTACTGTTACTGAATTTAGCGGTCAAATTTTCTCGTCCAATATCTCAACCAAAGGTTTTATTGCGCACGATATTGAAGACAAAATTGTTGCTTTTTCAGAAGGAGAAAAAAATGCTATTGCTTGGAAAGATTCGATTTTTATTCCAACAAAAGGGATTGGACACAGTATGAATGATACTGATTTATTTCAAAAAATAGTTGCTTTTTTAGTAGAAGCGTAACTAATAAACGATTTTCTAATTAACTTTGCACAATGGAAGAAAATCTAAAGCGTCTCAATAAATTCATTGGAGAAACCGGTTATTGTTCACGTCGGGAAGCCGATAAATTAATTGACGAAGGTCGAGTAACAATCAATGGCGTAATTCCAGAGTTGGGCACGAAAGTTTCTAATTCAGATGAAATTCGAATTGACGGAAAATTAATTCGAGAGCAAAGAGAAAAACCAGTTTATTTGGCATTCAACAAACCTGTAGGAATTGAATGCACGACCAATTTAGATGTTCGGAATAATATTGTAGATTACATCAATTATCCAAAACGGATTTTCCCAATTGGAAGATTAGACAAAGCAAGCGAAGGATTGATTTTTATGACGAATGACGGCGATATTGTAAACAAAATACTTCGTGCTCGAAACAATCACGAAAAGGAATATACAGTTACGGTAAACAAGCCAATAACAGCCCAGTTTATTGAAAGAATGGGCAACGGAATCCCGATTTTAGATACGATTACAAGAAAATGCAAAGTAGAACAAATAAGTCAATTTATATTTAAAATTGTATTGACACAAGGATTAAACCGTCAAATTCGTAGAATGTCGGAATATTTAGGGTATGATGTGGTGGCGCTAAAACGAATTCGGATTATCAATATTTCATTGGATATTCCTGTGGGAAGATTTCGTGATTTGACCGATGCAGAAATCCTTGAATTGAACCAACTTATTGAACCTTCGAGCAAAACAGAAGAAGCAAGTTTGCCGAAAATAGAACATGTGAAACGAAGAACAGAATTTATCAAAAAAGACGATCCAAGATTTAAAAATAGAGGAGATTATTAAAAATAAAAAAGCCTTAAACGTATATTGTTTAAGGCTTTTTTGTAATTAAAAAATTCTTATTTTATCAATTCAAAACTACGTTTTACAAAAGCCGTAAGTTCTTCTCCTTTTAATAAGTTTTGAGATAATTTAGCCAAATCTAATGCTTGTTTTACCAAACTTTCTTGTGCTGATTTATCGGTAGAATTTAAAATATTTGAAGCCAAATCAGAATTGGTATTCACTACCAAATTATACATTTCTGGCATATTTCCCATTCCGAACATTCCACCACCACCAGACTGACTCATTTCTTTCATTCTTCGCATAAATTCTGGTTGCGTGATTATAAATGGCGCTGCATTACTATCCAATGCTTCCATTTGAACCGAATATTTTTGTTTCGGAACAAATCCTTCTAAAACCGTTTTTAAACTATCTTTTTCTTCGTCAGATAATTTAGAAATTGAAGTTTCTTCTTTTTTGATTAAATTGTCAATGTGATCAGAATCGACACGAACAAAAGTCATTGTGTTATTATCGCCTTCAATTTTTTGAATTAAATGCGAGATAATTGGCGAATCAAGTAATAAAACTTCATATCCTTTTTCTTTCGCAATTTCGATATAACTGTGTTGCGCTTCTTTATTTGAAGCATATAGAACAACTAATTTCCCGTCTTTATCGGTTTGATTTGCAGCTAATTTTTCTTTTAATTCTTCTAATGTAAAATACGTGTCATCAACTGTAGGATACAAAACAAATGCGCCTGCTTTTTCATAGAATTTGTCTTCTGAAAGCATTCCGTATTCTAAAACAATTTTGATGTCATTCCATTTTTTCTCAAAATCTTCTCTGTTTTCAGTGAATAAAGATTTTAATTTATCAGCTACTTTTCGAGTAATATAATTGGAGATTTTCTTAACCGCACCGTCAGATTGCAAGCTTGAACGCGAAACATTCAATGGAATATCTGGCGAATCAATTACCCCTTTTAACATTGTTAAAAATTCAGGTACAATTCCTTCCACATTATCAGTTACATAAACCTGATTTTGATACAATTGGATTTTATCTTTTTGAATTTGCAAATCAGAACCTAATTTTGGAAAGTATAAAATCCCAGTCAAATTGAACGGATAATCCACGTTTAAATGAATGTGAAATAAAGGTTCTTCAAATTGCATTGGATAAACTTCTCTGTAGAAATTTTTATAATCTTCATCCGATAATTCCGTTGGTTGTTTTGTCCAAGCTGGATTTGGATTATTGATAATATTGTCAACTTCTACTTCAGTAAAAATATTGTCTTTGTCTTCAGATTCAACAAATTCTCCTTTTTTCTGTTCAATTTTTTCTGTTTTGGTTCCAAATTTAATTGGAATAGGCATAAATTTATTATACTTATTTAGCAATTCACGAATTTTAAAATCTTCTAAAAACTCTAATGAATCTTCGGCAATGTGCAAAATAATTTCAGAACCGCGAGTCGTTTTATCGCTTGGTTCCAATGTAAATTCTGGACTTCCATCACACGTCCAATGCGCTGCTGGTTCGTCTTTGTATGATTTTGTGATAATTTCAACTTTGGAAGCAACCATAAACGCCGAATAGAATCCAAGTCCAAAATGTCCGATAATTCCAGAATCTTTGGCAGAATCTTTATATTTATCTAAAAATTCTTCCGCACCAGAAAATGCCAATTGGTTGATGTATTTTTCAACCTCATCAGAAGTCATTCCAATTCCTTGGTCAATAATATGCAATTTTTTTCCTTCTTTATCGATTTTTACTTCGATAATTGGATTTCCATATTCAACTTTTGCTTCGCCAATACTTGTTAAATGTTTTAATTTTAAAGTAGCATCGGTTCCATTTGAAATTAGTTCGCGTAAAAATATTTCGTGGTCACTGTATAAAAACTTCTTAATTAAAGGGAAGATATTCTCTACCGAAACATTGATTTTTCCAGTTGTCATAGTTTAAAATTTAAAATTATTATTTTCTCAAATTAGTCAAATAAGATACCAATTTACAGTTAAGTGACAAATTGTCTTACAAATTAAATTTACAAAAAAAGATGTAATTTTTACTTTATAAAAACATAAAATTTCCAATTGTTTTTATTTAAGAAGTTATCTTTGCCAACTCAAATTATACAATAAATTTATGCTTCGAGTTCAAAATATTTCATTTGGTTACGATGATAAAAAAGTCATAAAACAAATTGATTTCACTATAAATAAAGGACAAAACATAGCTATTATTGGCGAAAGCGGCTGTGGAAAAAGTACTTTATTAAAACTCATTTATGGTTTATATGATTTGGATGAAGGACAAATTTTTTGGAATGAAACAGAAGTTTTAGGCGTCAAATACAACTTGGTTCCAGGAATGTCATTTATGAAATATTTGTCGCAAGATTTTGATTTAATGCCCTACATTACTGTTGCTGAAAATGTTGGAAAATACCTTTCAAATGTTCATCCTGAAAATAAAAAACAGCGCATTGAAGAACTTTTAGAAATTGTTGAAATGTCTGATTTCTCCAATGTAAAAGCAAAATATTTGAGCGGTGGTCAGCAACAAAGAGTAGCTTTGGCAAGAGTTTTAGCATTAGAACCTGAAGTATTATTGTTGGACGAACCTTTTAGTCAAATTGATAATTTTAGAAAAAATGCACTTCGTAGAAATCTGTTTGCCTATCTAAAATCAAAAGGTGTTACTTGTATTATTGCCACGCACGACAGCACAGATGCCCTTTCATTTTCGGACGAAACTATTGTTATGGAAGACGGATGCTTATTGGCGAAAGCCGAATCCGAACATTTATATAAAAATCCAATAAATAAATATACCGCCTCACTTTTTGGGGAAGTTAACGAACTTAAAATGTCTCAATTAATTGAAAATTATCTGGAGGACGAAACACTATTATTGTACCCACATCAATTAAAAGTTGTTGAAAATGGATTTTTAAAAGTCATTGTAAAGCAATCTTACTTCAAAGGAAGTCATTATTTGATTAAGGCTGTTGCCAATAGAAAAGTGATTTTCTTTGATCACGATTCTGAATTGCAAGTCAATGTTGAAGTTTCGTTGCTGCAGTCCTAAAAAAATTGACATAAAAAAAAGGCCGCCTTTCGGCGACCCTTTAAAATCTTTAAACACTATTTAATTATTGTTTAATAATTTTTTTGATTGTTACTTCACCAGTTACTTCATTGATAACTTTAACAATGTATATTCCATTTCTTTGAGAAGAAAGGTTTTCATTTAATACATTGTTACCTTCTGATAATTGTACGTTTTTTGAACTTACAATCATACCATCAAAAGAATAAACCGTTACAGAAACTGAACCTGATTTAGTTGCAGATAATGTAACATTGAAAGAATCAGTCGTTGGGTTAGGATACATTTCTGTAATACTAACTTTTGACATTTCTTCAGAAGTAGTATTAACTACTGGTGGAGTACAAGATAAATATGTCAATGCAATTGATTTCAATGCACTTGTTAAACCGCAACCATTTGTAATACTAACTTTTAAAGTTTGCGCTGTTCTTAGTGAACCATAATTAACAACAACTGAATTTGTACCTTGACCGCTAACAATAGTAGCTCCTGTTGGAACTGTCCAATTATAGATAGCAGCGCCAATAACTGCAGGAGTTGTAAACGTTTGATCACAATTAGAATAGGTTGTTCCGCCACCAATAGACACTGGAGTTACAGTTGCTACTCTTGTGATTGCTAAAGTTTTTGCCGTAGCACATGGACCAACCCCATTTGAAGATTTTACTGTAACTATTCCAGCTACAGTAAAGTTTGAAGAATAGCTTACCGTAATTGAATTACCAGTAGCAGATCCTACAATTGAAGCTCCGTCTGGTACCGTCCAAGTATAACCATTTGCAAAAGCACCAACAACAGGAGCAACTGTATAAGTTACATTTGTTGAAGTACCTACTACAGAACAAACATTAGTTGTTGAAGGAGTTATTACTCCTGGAGTAGCTGGTAAAGCAGCTGTTAATTTCAACAATTTAGCAGTAGAAGTTGAAATAGGAGTCAATGTCCCATTAGTAGCTGTTACAGATACTCCAAAACCATTTTTAGATTTTACACCTATATACAATGACGTAGTTGGTGTTAGTGTAGTACCAGAAAGGTCAACAATAATAGAGTTACTTGTTGAATTTGTTCCTTGAGCGTCTTTTCTAACAACACCTTCTGGCAATTCCCATTCGTATGAAGTTGCAGTTGCAACTACACCCGCTGTTAATTTCAACTCTATTGTTGTACCTTGGTAAGCACCAATTGAAGTTATTGCAGTCGCTGAAGTAGTAGTACTTAAAACTAACGTTGCCGGAGCAACAGGAGCTATAGCTGTAAGTTTTAACAATTTTGCAGTAGAGCTAGTTATAGGAAGTACAGTAGCAGCTGAGTTATTTGTTATAGATACTCCAACTAAGTTTTTACCTTTTACTCCTAAATACAATGAGGAAGTACCTGGCTCAACACCTGAAAAATTAACTGTAATAGTTCTACCTGTCGAATTTGTTCCTTGAGCGTCAGTTCTAACAACACCTGTTGGCAATTCCCATTCGTATGAAGTTGCTGTAGCAACTGCACCCGCAGTTAAAGTAAAAGGAGTATCTGTCCCTAAGAATTGACCAATTGATGTTACAGCAGTTTGAGTTGCTGGAGCAGGTTTAGTCAATACTAATGTCGTAGGAGCTGTTGGAATTGCTCGTATTAAATTTAACGTTTTAGCAATAGATTTTCCACAACCTGCAACTGTTTTAACAACAATTGGAAGTACTGTATTTTCTCCAGTTACTCCTGAAAAATTAACAGTAATAATTCTTTCATTACTACCTGACATTAGAACTACTCCTGGAGGAAGAGACCATTCGTATGAAGTTCCAGTTGGAGCAACAGCAGCTGTCAATGTTAATTCGGTAGAAGTTCCTAAGTAACCACCAATTGTAGTTATTGCAGTAGTTGTTACACCATTGGTCAATACCAAAGTTGACGGTGCAGCTGGTAAAGCTGGAGTCAATACTAATGATTTTGCTAAATTAGAAGTACAACCAGCAGCATTTACTGCTTTTACACCAATTGAACCAAGAGATGTAAGACTATTAAGCGCAACATTTGCAAAATTAACTGTTATGGAAGAACCTGTTTGTGATCCAATAATGTTTACTCCTGTTGGAACAGTCCATACATAAGAAACTGCATCTGCTGAAGTAGCTGTATAAGTTACTGTAGTTATAGTTCCAAAATGTTTACAAATAACAGCATCAGAAGTAGTCAATGCACTTGGAGCAAGAGGCACAGCATCAGTAGTTACTGTTACTGTAATTTCAGCTCTTGGACTAACAAAACCATCCGACATTACTTGTGCTACATAATATTTTTTTGTTCCTGAAAGTGTAGTAACAGGTTTTGGAGCAACAGTAAGTGCAGTTGCAATAGTTGCAGTTGAATACCATTTCAATAAATTAGTACCAATTGCAGTTGCTGTTAAAGTTGAAGCAGTTGCTCCTTTACAATAAGTAACATCTGCAACAGTTGGAGCAGTTGTGTGACTTGGAATTGGCTTAGTGAAATAAATATTATCTAAATAAATAGTTCCAGAACCTACAAATTTGAATTGTCCAACTCTATTTAATTCAAGACCTGTTAGTGATGACAATTCAATATCAAATGAATTCCAAACACCAGGTAGTAATGTAAGAGGTGTGTTTACTTCAATTTGTTGAAGCGGACTTCCTGCTCCACCTGCTTGATTAATTACATAAAAATCTACAGCAGAAGTTCCTGCTCCGTAAACATCAATGTGTAAAGTGGTATATGAAGACACGTCAACTGGAGAAGCCAATTGAACTCCTTCATAATTTAAGTTAGAATATTTTATTGTTGGATTTCCAACAACATTCACTAAATTATACTGTGTTGCTTGTCCCCAGTTTGGTCTCCATTGCGTTCCTGAAACATTAGAGAAAGCATCACTGAAAAGTGATAAAACTCTATCTGTAGGAATTGCTGGAGGTGTTGGAGCAGCTGAAGCTAGAGAAACCTCTAAAATAGCCGTAACACTAATTGCAGCATAACCACCGTCTGCAGCCTGAGTTGCAGTTATTGTAGAAGTACCAGCACCCACAATAGTAACTGTTGAACCAGAAATAGTTGCAACTCCAGCATTACTACTTGTGTAAGTAAATGCACCTGTACTAGTAGAAGTTGGAGCTGTCAAATCAAAAGCAGCATCACCAGCAACTTTAGCAGGCACTGTAAATGCACCTAATGTTGGAGGTTGTGTTGTAGCTGGTCTGTAGAAATAAATGTTATCTACATAAAGTGAATTAACGTTACCGTCTGTAGGAGTCCATAAAGTTCTTTCCAATTTTAATTGAATAGCAGCTGATAAATTTCTTCCTGGATATTGTGTAGCCAAGTCGATATCATAACTATTCCATCCAGATAAAGTTGGTGTTAATGTTACCGCATTTTCACCACCAGCGATAAGCCAAACTTGAAAAGACGACATATCAGGAGTCCAAACATCTATGTGAAGTTTAGTCATTGCTGAAATGTTTTTTGCACCATTAAAGTCGATACCTTGAAAAGTCAAGTTAGAATATTTTAATGTCTCATCATTTACAGGTGTATAAGTAGAAAAAGTAGTTGACTGTCCCCAATTTGGGAAAAAGTTTACGTTTGAAAAATTAGTGTAAGCACTACTGTAAACTGATTGAACATCCCAAGAATTTCTATCTGGAGCTGTTGGAGCATCAGTAGCAGGAATTGTTGGTAATACACCATTATCAATTACACCGTTACAATCATCATCTACTCCATTTAATACCTCAGAAGCACCCGGATTACTAGTTGCAACAGTATCGTCACAATCTGTATTGTTTACTGAAAAACCAGCTGGAGCAGTTGTAGCTGTAGATAAAACTGCAGCACCTGCACCATAGCCGTCACCATCAGCATCAGCATAATACGTATTTAAACCCGCTGGTAATTTCCAAAAATAGATATTGTCTAAATATACTGTTCCTGAACCTACCATCTTAAATTCTACAAGATTAGATTTAGTTAAACTAGTATATTGAGCCAAGTCAATATCGTAACTGTTCCATCCGTTAAAAGAAGGAGTTAAGTTAACGCTTTGCTCAGGTGCTGAACCGTCAAGTACAAACATTTGAAATGATGTGCAATTTGGTGTCCAAATATCAATATGTAACTTCTCCATAGCCGATCCATTAATTGGCGATGCAAAAGTAATTCCTTGGTAATTCAAGTTGGAATATTTCAACATACCATTTTCTTGCGCATATTGTGTAGATTGTCCCCAATATGGGAAAAATGCAGTGTTTGCAACATCTGTGTAAGCACTACTAAATACTGAAATTACATCCGCAGCATCATTAGTAGGCGTTGGTGCATTAGGCACAGTTACAGTTAAAGTAGCCGAAACACTTCCCGTTGCGAATCCTCCTGAAGCGGCTTGAGTAGCCGTGATTGTAGAAGAACCAGCCCCTACAATAGTCACTGTACTACCGCTAATGGTTGCAACAGCAGTATTACTACTAGTAAAGGTAAAAGCACCTGAACCAGTAGAAGTTGGAGCTGTTAAATCAAAAGCAGCATCACCTACTAATTTCACTGGTACAGTAAATTCTCCAAAAGTTGGAGGCGCTGCATCTGTAGCTGGTCTGTAAAAATAAATATTATCTAAATAAACTGTATTTCTTAAAGCACCAAAAGGATTTGTTTGAAATTTTAATTGATTTAGAATTGCTAAATTAGCACCAACATAATCCGACAAAGGAATATCAAAACTATTCCATTGCCCAGAAGTAAGTGTTAAAGTTTTATTAAATTCTCCACCAGAAATAATTCGAAAATCCAAAGCAGTAGCGTCAGGCGAATAAATATCTACGTGTAATGTAGTCATCGAACTAATATTGGTATTACCAGCTAATTGAATTCCTTGGTAGTTCAAGTTAGAATATTTCAACATGTTATTACCATTCAAAGTAAGCGTTGATTGTACTGTAGCTTGTCCCCAACCTGGATTAAAATTAGTACCTGCACGATCTGCATAAGTTCCATCAGTATATAATGAAATTACATCCCAAGCATTTCTTGCTGTTGGAACTGATGCTGCTACTGAAGGAGCTAAAACAACAGGTGGAACTACATTTGTACCTCCTGCAATATCATCAATTAAATAAGTTCCAGTTGCAGCATTATTATAACCATTAGAGGCAGCTCCAGAATCAGTAAAAATAACTAATTTGGAATACTTGCCCAAACCAGCACCAAAATTAATAGTGATTGTTTGCCATTCTGTTCCTGTTGCATTGAAAAAACCTTCAACAAAAGCAGCACCACCAGATCCACCTTCAAATTTAATCAAGTGTTGTCCACTTGTTGAAGCTCCAATAGATTTAAATCTAAAGGTAATAGTGTTGTTGTTATTGTCAGAAAGATTTACATCCTGAGCCAAAATAATCTGGCAATTATCCCAGCTTCCTGTAGCACCCACAATTTGCATAACGGGTCCACCGTTATCCTGCACAATTGAGGTAGTTACACCATCCACTCCTGGAAGCAAATCTGCTGCGTCCGAAAAATCGAGTGGAAAAGTTTGCGATTGTCCCAATGAAATAGTCATCAGGAAAATAAATAAAAATAATTTTTTCATAAATAATGAGGGTTTAAGTTAATATTGAAAATTAATACTATTTTTAAATTGTAAATTCCTATCGATGTATATAAAAACTATACAAATGATTTTTCATGATAAAATTTTATTAAAACATTGAATTTACTTGAAATCATTAGTCTAAATAATTTATATAAATATTGAAAATACAACAATAAAAAAATGTAAAGATTATTTAATGTTGAGGTAATGTAATGATAACTCAAACGTTGTAGCAGCTATTTTATCCGTAAAAAAGTAGAAATAAGTATAAAAAAAGCGTCAAATTACAGAAATGTATAAAATATGTGAGAATAGATGTGATTAAAATAAATTTCATATTCATATATAATTATGTAAATAAATATCAAATCCTTATATATAAAACTTAAAAAAAACACTATTACTATTATGTGTAAATTTTAATTAAAAGAAACTTCATAAAATATTCAATTATTGAAATATTTAAATCAAAGTATGCTTAAATTTACAATCTCATTAAAAACATAAACTATGTATCATTCAAAAATAGCAGGATTAGGATTTTACGTTCCTGAAAATAGAGTTACAAATGATGATTTATCTAAAATTATTGATACAAATGACGAGTGGATTCAAGAGCGAACTGGGATTCAAGAACGCCGTCACATTATAAAAGGACAAGACACTACAACTACAATGGGTGTGAAAGCGGCAAAAATAGCCATTGAACGCGCAGGAATTTCTAATGATGAAATCGATTTTGTAGTTTTTGCAACACTAAGTCCCGATTATTATTTTCCAGGTCCTGGCGTTTTAGTGCAACGGGATTTAGGTTTGAGAACCGTTGGAGCATTAGATGTTAGAAATCAATGTTCAGGTTTTGTTTATGCATTGTCTGTTGCTGACCAATATATAAAGACTGGAATGTACAAAAATATTTTAACCCGTTGGGTGTAATTATTTAAAGTAAAAAAAATAGAATAAATATTGGTCAAGACACTGAAATTCAGTATCTTGAAGTCGCTAAACAAACCAATATTTATGTCAAATATAGTGAAAAATTATTTAAGAGTTTTAGAAGTT
>OZ248387.1:0-13541 GCA_965234425.1 Flavobacterium neuenschwanderi (SeqCode)
AGAACCTATAAAGTAACCGATGAATGTGGAAATTTCATCACCGTTTCACAGAAATTAATTCGTACAATTGACACCACTTTGCCAACGGCTTCCAATCCAAATCCGATTGAAATTTCTGGCTGCAATGGAACATTTGAAAATCCAAATATCGCAGTTGTAACTGATGCTTCAGACAATTGTTCAACGCCAAATATTACTTTCGTAAATGATAGTTTGCCAACCATTTCAGGTTGCACGGAAACCACAATTAGAACTTATAAAGTTACCGATGAATGTGGAAATTTCATCACCGTTTCACAGAAATTAATTCGTACAATTGACACCACTTTGCCAACGGCTTCCAATCCAAATCCGATTGAAATTTCTGGCTGCAATGGAACATTTGAAAATCCAAATATCGCAGTTGTAACTGATGCTTTGGATAATTGTTCTACACCAAATATCACTTTCGTAAATGACAGTACGCCAACCATTTCAGGTTGTACAGAAACCACAATTAGAACCTATAAAGTAACCGATGCGTGTGGAAATTTCATCACCGTTTCTCAAAATTTAATTCGTACAATTGATACAACAAATCCAACGGCTTCAAATCCAAATCCAATTGAAATTTCTGGTTGCAATGGAACTTTTGAAAATCCAAATATTTCAGTTGTAACTGATGCTTTAGATAATTGTTCAACGCCAAATATTACTTTCGTAAATGATAGTTTGCCAACCATTTTAGGTTGCACGGAAACCACAATTAGAACTTATAAAGTTACCGATGATTGTGGAAATTTCATTACCGTTTCTCAGAATTTAATTCGCACAATTGACACCACTTTGCCAACGGCTTCCAATCCAAATCCTATTGAAATTTCAGGTTGCAATGGAACTTTTGAAAATCCAAATATTGCTGTTGTAACAGATGCTTCAGATAATTGTTCAACGCCAAATATTACTTTCGTAAATGATAGTTTGCCAACCATTTCAGGTTGCACCGAAACTACAATTAGAACGTATAAAGTAACCGATGCGTGTGGAAATTTCATTACCGTTTTTCAGAATTTAATTCGTACAATTGACACGACTTTGCCAACAGCTTCCAACCCAACTTCAATTGAAATTTCTGGTTGTAATGGAACGTTTGAAAATTCAAATATTTCAGTTGTAACCGATGCTATGGATAATTGTTCAACGCCAAATGTCACTTTCGTAAATGATAGTGCGGCATTAGTTTCAGGTTGTACAGAAACCATCATTAGAACCTATAAAGTAACCGATGAATGTGGAAATTTCATTACTGTTTCTCAGAATTTAATTCGCACAATTGATACAACAAATCCAACGGCTTCAAATCCAAATCCAATTGAAATTACTGGCTGTAATGGAACTTTTGAAAATCCAAATATTTCGGTTGTAACCGATGCTTTAGATAATTGTTCAACGCCAAATATTACTTTCGTAAATGATAGTTTGCCAACCATTTCAGGTTGTACGGAAACTACCGTTAGAACTTATAAAGTTACCGATGAATGTGGAAATTTCATTACCGTTTCTCAGAATTTAATTCGCACAATTGATACAACAAATCCAACTTTTACAGAAGCAATTCCTGCAAATGTTTCTGTTTCTTGTGATGAAATTCCAGCTGCAGCAACAATTACCGCAACAGATAACTGTGGAAATACTACGATAGAATTTACAGAAAGTAGAATTAATGGAAATTGTATTTCAAATTATATCTTAACAAGAAAATGGAAAGCAACGGATTCTTGTGGGAATTTCAATATTGCAACTCAAGAAATTACAGTTTCAGATACAAAAGCCCCAACAATTACGGGAACATTTGATAGTATATTAAATATAAATTGTGATCAAGTTCCGCCAATTCCAACGCTACAATTTACAGATAATTGTTCCGGTGTTGGTACAATAATTCCACCAAGTGCGGATGTTTTATTGAATCAAACGCCAAGTGGATATTCGATAATTAGAGAATGGAATGTTGCGGATTTGTGCGGAAATTCTCATATATTTACTCAAACAATTAATGTAACCATTCAAAATAATTTAATTTCGCTTCAAGAACAAGCGTGCAACGGTGATACATCAAACATCAATCTGAATGATTTGATTCCGTCTGCAGATGTTGGAATTGGAACTTGGGTTGATTTAAATAACGGAATCGCATTGCCAAATGGAATTTTTACGCCTTTGGGAATTCTATTAGGAAGTTATACATTTGAATATCAAATTAATTCAATTTATTGTCCAAGAAAAATTCAAATTTTAATGACTGTAAATGATGATTGTGTAGTTTTAGCCTGCGGAAATGTTATTGTTCACAATGCATTTTCACCAAATGATGACGGATTAAATGAAATCTTTACAATTGAAAATTTAGAGAATAGAACTTGTTATCCGACAAATAAAGTGGAAATTTACAATCGTTGGGGAATATTGGTTTATGAAACTAAAAATTATGATAATGGTTTAAATGCATTTAAAGGAATTTCTGAAGGGCGAACAACAATAAAAAAATCGGATGAATTGCCAACAGGAACCTACTTTTATTTATTAGAATTTACAGATGATCAGGGGAAAAACTATAAAAGAGACGGATATTTATATCTTTCAAGATAATTTTAAAAACTATAAAAATAACTTCTAAGCCTTGAAAAACTTGGAAAAAAACATAAAAACAATGAAATCAAGAATAGTGTTTTTCGTTTTGATGTTGACAGGAATTGAAAATTATGCACAACAAGATGCGCAGTTTTCACAATATATGTACAACACCATCAATATTAATCCTGCTTATGCTGGATCGAGAGGGTTTATGAGTCTTTTTGCGCTACATCGAACACAATGGGTGGGTTTGGACGGTGCACCAGTTACGAATTCATTTTCGATAAATACACCAATTAGCAACAGTAATTTGGGCGTTGGTATTTCATTTATAAATGATAGAATCGGACCAACAAATGAAAATGCTATTTCGGCAGATGTATCGTATTCCATTCGAACTTCCGAAAGTTTCCGACTTTCATTTGGATTAAAAGTAACGGCAAATATCTTTAATTTAGATGTTTCAAAACTAAATCCAGTGAGTCAAAATGATCCACAATTTCAAAATTTTGATAACACCTTAACGCCTAATTTTGGTGGTGGTTTGTATTTGCATTCTGAAAAAACTTACATAGGATTATCCGTTCCAAACTTCATTGAATCCAATAGATACAATTCAAATTCAGTGTCAATGTTCAAGGAAAAAATGAATTATTATTTGATTGCAGGTCACGTTTTTGACATTGGTGAAAACCTTAAATTCAAGCCTACTTTATTGACAAAATTAGTAACTGGTGCGCCACTGCAAATTGATGTTTCGGGTAACTTTTTAATCAATAAAAAATTTGTACTTGGCGGTGCTTACAGATGGAGTGCGGCATTTAGCGCAATGGCTGGATTCCAAATTTCTGAGGGAATATTCGTAGGTTATGGTTATGATAAAGAAACAACCAATTTGGCAAATTATAATTCTGGTTCGCACGAAATATTCTTACGATTTGAATTATCAAGAACGTACAACAAAATTACAAGTCCAAGATTCTTCTAAAAAATAAAGTTATGAAAACGAAAATAATACTATTCGCAATAATTATAAGTAGCTTAACTTTCAAAGGATTTGCTCAAAAAGATGCTGAAAAAAGTGCAGATAAAAAATACGAGCAATTTGCTTATATCAATGCTATTAAAACCTACGAACGAATTGCAAAAAAAGGATATAAATCTGAAGAAATGTTCAAAAAATTAGGAAATTCCTATTATTTCAATGCTGATTTAGAACAAGCCAGAAAATGGTATGACGAATTATTTTATTTGACGCAAGATGTTGACACTGAATACTACTATAGATATTCACAAACATTAAAAGCATCGGGAGAATATGCAAAAGCAGATGAAATGTTACTTAAATTCAGTGAAAAATCGGGTGCAGATTCAAGAGCTAAATTATTCAATTCCAATAGAAATTATTTATCTGAAATTAAAGCCAATTCTGGTAGATATAAAATTGAAGATACAGGAATAAACACAAAATATTCTGAATATGGAGGAGCGTATTATGGAAATAAATTAATTTTTACGTCTGCAAGAGATACTGGATTTTTATTTCAAAGAAAACACAAATGGAGTAATCAATATTTTACAAAATTGTATGCTGCGGAACTGATTTCGGATACAACACTTGGAAAACCTGAGAAATTTGCAAATAAAATTAGAATACCTTTTCACGAGGCAACACCAATTTTCACAAAAGATGGGCAAACGATGTATTTTACACAAAACAATTATCTGAAAGGGAAAAAAGGAAAAAATTCTGAAAAAATAACATTGCTTAAAATTTACAAAGCCAAATTAATAGACAAAGAATGGAACAATGTGGAGGAACTTCCCTTTGATAGTGACAATTATAGTGTGGGACATCCTGCATTAAGTCCAGATGAAAAAACCTTGTATTTTGCTTCGGATATGCCTGGAACTAAAGGACAATCGGACATTTTTAAATGTACAATTGATGAAGAAGGTAATTATGGAATCCCTGAAAATTTAGGATCAAAAATAAATACCGAAGGAAGAGAAAGTTTTCCATTTATTTCTGAAGAAAACGAACTGTATTTCGCTTCCGATGGACATCCTGGACTTGGAGGTTTGGATATATTTGTAGTAGAAATTGCAAAAGATGGGACTTTTAAAAAAGTAAAAAATATCGGGGAAACTGCAAATTCTTCAGATGATGATTTTGGATTTTTGATAAATTCAGAAACAAGAAGAGGATTTTTGACTTCAAATAGAGAAGGGGGAAAAGGATTGGATGATATTTACCAATTTTTAGAAACTAAAAGTCTTAGATGCAATCAGGAATTATCAGGGATTGTAACTGATTTAGAATCGGGAATTATTTTACCAAATACTAAAGTTTCGCTGTTTGATGATAAATTCAAACTTCTGACTACTTATTTATCAGATACAAATGGGCATTATCAATTTGAAGTTGAATGTGAAAATGATTATTATATTCGTGCTGAAAAAGTGGAATATACTACATTTGAAAAAAGAATAAACATTCCAAATGAAACGGGGAAAACAGAAATTCCGATACAATTGGAAAAAACCATAAAAGCGGTTAAAAACGGAGATGATTTGGCAAAAACATTCGGAATTAAGATAATTTATTTCGATTTAGACAAATCAAATATTCGGGAAGATGCGGCTATAGAATTAGAAAAAATATTGGATGTAATGATTGAAAATCCAACAATTAAAATCAATATAAAATCACACACAGACAGCCGAGCTTCTTTTGAATACAATGACCAATTATCAGAAAGAAGAGCAAAATCAACAATGGATTGGCTGGTTAAAAACGGAATTGACACAGGTCGATTAACCGCAAAAGGCTATGGTGAAAGGGAATTGGTAAACAAATGTTCCGATGATGTACCTTGTTCAGAAGAAGAACATCAGGCAAACAGGCGAAGTGAATTTATTATAAATGGTTTGTAAAAAGCAACTATTATCAAGAAACCTGTTCGATTGGACAGGTTTTTTTGTTTTATCTTTTTATAAAAATAACAGTAAAATAATTCTTCCCTTCGGGACTTTTTGTAATTGAAACTCCAAAATCGGTAAAATTTCCTTCGATTGCTTCTTTATGAGATGGACTTTTCAACCACGCATCCAAAACTCCTTGAGGTTGAATATAATTATAAGCAACTATTTCTGACACATTTGAAGTTCCTAAAACACTCCTGATATTATCCGAACGCTCTTGAAAATAACTGTGATTTACTACATTATTTGCAATCATATAGTTATTGTGCTCTTCGCATTTATTAGAAATGTGGTTAATTAAACCCAAAGGATTTAGACCAATGCTAACTCTATATTCGCAAATTAATTCATCTAATTTGATTTCATCTGATTTGTAATTGTATTCTAAAATTAATTTTTTATCAATAGCATTGTCCACTAAAGAATCAGTGGTACATGAAATCAAAAATAACGAAACTATGAGGGACAGAGTTTTCATTTAAATTTTTATTGGAAAAGTTAGGGTTCCGTAAAATTTACTCTATAAAATTACAATAAATAGGCGTTAAATACTAATTAAATCGATAAAATGCAATTAATTAATTAAACTATAAGAATTTACTTATAATCAAAAGGAAATCGATTGAATTAAAACTAATAATTTAAAGGAAAATCTATGTATTTCCATTAAAAAAATCAACTAATGTCTAATTTTTAAAGAAAATTATTTATAAAAACCTTGTTTTGAACTATAATTAATAAAACTATTTGTTAAAAAAAGAAACTATTTTTAAGAATTTACTATTTATAATGGATTTTTATACAATATCTTAAATTAAGAGTTAATATTTAATTGATACTTAATAAATACGATTGATTTATAAACTTAAAATCAATTTATTAGCAATTAAAAAAGCTCTTTATAATTATATTATTCCTTAAAAAACGATTTTCATGACGGTAAAAACCCCTTTCGTGACATTTTATCAAATGTTCATTGGTCTTGATATTACATTTACATCAATAAAAACCATTCATTATGAAAGCACAAAGTGATGTAAAGAAAAGATTTCAATTTTGTAAAATTGAGAATTTAAAGATGTTAATGCTACAATTGTTTGTGTTACTTTCATTAATAGATGTAAATGCACAAAATTTAAAAGTAAATTCTAATGATAAAAATTTAGAATTGAATTCTAAAATGATACTTATTGATAATTTAATTAATGAATCACAAAAAGAAACTGCGCTTGAAAAAACTAAAATTTTAAGTTTAATTAAAAATACGCAACCTTCCATATACTTAAATTCAGAAGGTATAAAAAAATACGGAGACAATCCGGTTTGTCTTTATTCGCAATCCAAGTTTTTAGAAAACAACAATAGAATAAAAGATGGAATTGATTTTAATTCCGTTGAAATCATTATTATTAAAATTGAAGACTTGCAAGACTTAAACTCTGAAATTGACGCCTCACAATTTTTTGATTTTTTAAAATTAAAATACATCTATATCTTATCAACTATTGAATGTTCAGAAAAAGATCTTCAAAAGATTATAAAAAATAACAATTCTCGATTTACTCTTTTATATTCAATACAAAAACCTTCATAAAAAAGAGCCAAATAAAACCCATTATTATGAAAAACCAATACAAAAAAGTTAGTAAATACAATTTTTGTTATCGTTTCTTGTTTGCTTTGTTAGCTATTATATCTTTTTCCAATGAGATAGAAGCGCAAGTTAGAGTTCCATTTACACAAAGAACATCCCAATATTCCCCAACCAAAAAAATATATAATGTTAGGGGGGATTTCACTATGGTAGGAAACACCAATTTAACATTGCAAAATTATGGCGACCTAACTTCGAATTCTAGCAATTCAATGATATATGTCGATAAAGATTCAGATCCAAACACTTGGAATTCGTCTTCATCTACATTAGGATTTTCTACTGAAAACGGTGCGATTCCAAGTTGTTCAAATATTATTTATGCAGGGCTTTATTGGACAGGTAGAGCATCGGATTCAAGTCCGAGTAATACTACTTTTTCCGTAACTAAAAATATGCCAATTGTATCTACAATAAACAACAATTTAAATGTTGGGAATGGAATTGCAATAGCAAATACTACTTACACACTGAATATTACTCGAGGTGGAACAACTAATGATAGAAATCCAATTTACACTTTTATAAGTGGAGTAAATACTTATGTTTTTAACTATACTAATAATACTGGAGTTGCTACAATAACGCTCTCAATTAATGGTGGAATTGTAACAAATGTCCCTGTTTCAATTGTTACATCTGGCACAACTGCAACTGCAACTTTAACAACTCCTTATGTAATTACAAATGGATTGGTTTCATTGACAATTAAATCATTGGTTAGAAGTACTGCTATAAATTTAAGTTTAGCAAATACACAAACTACATCCTCTGCAAATGTAAATGTTTCGGGTACTATAACAACAACTGGTCCAGTAACCAAAAATTTTGACAAAACAAAGATTCTATTAAAAGGACCAGGTGCTTCAGCTTACACTCAATTCACAGCAAATGCGAGTGATATTTATTATCCAACAACTACCGATGGATATATGTATTCAGCATATAAGGAAGTTACTGATTATGTTAAAACAAATGGAATAGGTGACTATTTTGCTGCAGACATGGCTTTAATAGAAGGCAACGGGGGAACAACCGGTTATTATGGCGGTTGGGGTTTAATTGTGGTTTATGAAAATTCTAAAATGAAATATAGAGATGTAACTATTTTTGATGGTCATGCCTATGTTGCATCAGGAACTAGTAGTTACGAATTGCCTATTTCTGGTTTTAATGCAAGTCAAGTAGGTCCTATTGGAATGAAAATTGGAGTTATAGCTGGTGAAGGTGATAATTCAGTTACAGGAGATTATTTTCAAATTCAAAAACTGAATACTGCTACCTTTTTAAGTTTAAATCACTCAGGAAATACAATTGATAATTTTTTTAATTCTTCAATTCAAACTGGAGGAAATGCAAGAAATCCATCGTTATTAAATAATACAGGTCTTGATATTAGTATGTTTTCAATTCCGAATACTGGAAATACAGTAATCGCAAATAGTCAAACCTCTACAAAATTTAAATACGGTTCGACTGGTGATACGTATATAATTTTTGCAATTGCTATGGCAATAGATGCCTATATTCCAGATCCAGAATTAATCTCTACTGTTAGTTCTATAAATGGAATTCCTGTTTCAGGACTGGGTCCTTTTACGGTTTTACCAGGTCAAGAAATTGAATATAAAATAAAACTTTATAATGAAGGTACAGAAGCATTAAATTTAGCAAAAATTACTATTCCAATTTCATATACATCAAGTTATGTAACAGGAAGTGCTGTCAGAAATATATATTTCACTCCATTGCCAACACCTAATAATCTTTCTTTTAACCCACTTATTGGCGCAAATGGAACGCTAATTTGGGATATTGGAACTTTGCCTTTGCCCGCAAATCCCGGTATTTTATTAGGTGACTTAACTTATAGAATAAAAGTTACTGAAAATTGTTCTATTCTTAAAAACACTAATTGTCAGCCAAATGTAACATTATATGGTGGAATTAATGGCGTCACAGCAATTACAAATGTAGTTTTAGGTGACAAACCAATTATTCAAGGTTATACTGTAAGTGGAGCTTGTCAGGGAGAAGCTATAACTTCTCCTCTTATAATAAATATTAACTCCTTGGATTATGTTAATCAAAATTGTAATGCTACTCCATCTGAAATTACTTTTTCATTTTGTAATGGTTCGAATACAATTCCAATAAGTCAAATTAGTAGTGGATTTCCACCAGGAACACGTTTTTATAATACCTATCAAGTAATTGCTGGTTCAATTGAATATACAACTTTACTGCCATTTCCAAGTAATAGTTCAACTACAACATATTATGCAATTCCACCTGGTTCTGTAGATTGTTTTTTTGCTTTTAAAATTACAACCTACGCACAACCTACTATTGCAATAGGTACTGATTATGAAATAAATACATGTAATAACACAAGTAGCATTACGGGATTATCCTATAGTGAAACCCCTATTTCAATAACTTTAGCTGAATTTATTGCTAATGGTGGAACTACATCTAACTCGCTTTTGAATTATACTATTTCATACATAGATACAAAAAGTGGAAGCTGCCCAATAAATGTAACTCGAACTTTCACTGTAAGTAGTTCATGTGGGGTTCAAAATTTTACACAGTATATTACTGTTCAAGACATAACGCCGCCTTCTATTTCTGCAGCTGGTGCTAATGCAACTATTGATTGTCCTGCAACTCCAAGTTTTACTGCCCCAACAGCTACTGATTCTTGTGGGACTGCAACAATTAATGTTATCTCAACTGTAACAGCTCCTAGTTCTTGTGCTGGTAATTATTCTGTAACCAAAACTTGGGATACAACTGATGCTTGTGGTAATCACTCTGCTGAAGTTTCTCAAACTATAACGGTTCAAGACATAACAAAACCAACGGCTTCCAATCCTGCAAATATTGAAATTTCTGGTTGCAATGGAACGTTTGCAAATCCTGATATTACATTAGTTTCTGATGCTTCAGATAATTGTTCAACGCCTGTAGTTACTTTCGTAAATGATAGTTCGCCAACAATTTCAGGTTGCACAGAAACCACGATTAGAACCTATAAAGTAACCGATGCGTGTGGAAATTTCATTACCGTTTCACAAAATTTAATTCGTACAATTGATACGACTTTGCCAACGGCTTCAAATCCAACTGACATTTCAATTTCTGGTTGTAATGGAACGTTTGCAAATCCTAATATTGCTGTTGTTTCTGATGTTTCAGACAATTGTTCAACGCCAAATATCACTTTCGTAAATGACAGTTTGCCAACGGTTTCAGGTTGTACAGAAACCACCATTAGAACCTATAAAGTAACCGATGCGTGTGGAAATTTTATAAACATTTCTCAGAATTTAATTCGTACAATTGATACAACAAATCCAACGGCTTCAAATCCAAGTGATATTTCAATTACGGGTTGTAACGGTTCGTTTGCAAATCCTGATATTACATTAGTTTCTGACGCTTTGGATAATTGTTCAACGCCAAATATCACTTTCGTAAATGACAGTTTACCGACCATTTCAGGTTGTACGGAAACCACCATTAGAACGTATAAAGTTACCGATGAATGTGGGAATTTCATCACCGTTTCACAAAATTTAATTCGTACCATCGATACGACTTTACCAACGGCTTCAAATCCAACTTCAATTGAAATTTCTGGTTGCAATGGAACGTTTGAAAATCCAAATATTTCAGTTGTATTTGATGCTTTAGATAATTGTTCGACGCCAAATGTCACTTTCGTAAATGATAGTTTGCCGACCATAATTGGTTGTACCGAAACCACAATTAGAACTTATAAAGTTACTGATGAATGTGGGAATTTTATTACCGTTTCTCAGAATTTAATTCGTACAATTGACACGACTTTGCCAACAGCTTCCAATCCAAATCCAATTGAAATTTCTGGTTGCAATGGAACTTTTGAAAATCCAAATATTTCAGTGGTAACCGATGCTTTAGATAATTGTTCAACGCCAAATATTACTTTCGTAAATGACAGTTTGCCAACCATTTCAGGTTGCACAGAAACCACAATAAGAACTTATAAAATAACCGATGAATGTGGAAATTTCATCACTGTAAATCAAAATTTAATTCGCACAATTGACACAACTTTGCCAACGGCTTCCAATCCAAATTCAATTGAAATTTCAGGTTGCAATGGAACATTTGAAAATCCAAATATCGCAGTTGTAACTGATGCTTTAGATAATTGTTCTACAACAAATATTACTTTCGTAAATGATAGTTCGCCAACAATTTCAGGATGTACCGAAACCACCATTAGAACCTATAAAGTTACCGATGCGTGTGGAAATTTTATTACTGTTTCTCAGAATTTAATACGTACAATTGACACAACAAATCCAACGGCTTCAAATCCAACAAATATTGAAATTTTGGGTTGCAATGGAACATTTGAAAATCCAAATATCGCAGTTGTAACTGATGCTTTAGATAATTGTTCTACAACAAATATTACTTTCGTAAATGATAGTTCGCCAACAATTTCAGGATGTACCGAAACCACCATTAGAACCTATAAAGTAACCGATGCGTGTGGAAATTTCATTACCGTTTCACAGAATTTAATACGTACAATTGACACGACAAATCCAACGGCTTCTAATCCAAATCCAATTGAAATTTCTGGTTGCAATGGAACTTTTGAAAATCCAAATATCGCAGTTGTAAGCGATGCTTCGGATAATTGCTCAACGCCAAATATTACTTTCGTAAATGATAGTTCGCCAACTACAATTGGTTGCACAGAAACCACAATTAGAACTTATAAAATAACCGATGAATGTGGGAATTTTATTACCGTTTCTCAGAATTTAATTCGTACAATTGATACGACTTTACCAACAGCTTCAAATCCTGCAAATATTGAAATTTCAGGTTGCAATGGAACTTTTGAAAATCCAAATATTTCAGTTGTAACTGATGCTTTAGATAATTGTTCGACGCCAAATATTACTTTCGTAAATGATAGTTCGCCAACTACAATTGGTTGCACAGAAACTACCATTAGAACCTATAAAGTTACCGATGCTTGTGGGAATTTCATTATAGTTTCACAGAATTTAATTCGTACAATTGATACGACTTTGCCAACGGCTTCCAACCCAAATCCAATTGAAATTTCAGGTTGTAACGGAACTTTTGAAAATCCAAATATTTCAGTGGTAACTGATGCTTTAGATAATTGTTCAACGCCAAATGTCACTTTCGTAAATGATAGTTCGCCGACCATAATTGGTTGCACCGAAACCACAATTAGAACCTATAAAGTAACCGATGAATGTGAAAATTTCATCAATGTAACTCAGAATTTAATTCGTACAATTGATACGACTTTGCCAACGGCTTCAAATCCTGCAAATATTGAAATTACTGGTTGTAATGGAACATTTGAAAATCCTAATATTGCTGTTGTTTCTGATGCTTCAGACAATTGCTCAACGCCAAATATTACTTTCGTAAATGATAGTTCGCCAACCATTTTAGGTTGCACGGAAACTACCGTTAGAACTTATAAAATTACCGATGCGTGTGGGAATTTTATAAACGTTTCTCAGAATTTAATTCGTACCATCGATACAACATTGCCAACGGCTTCCAATCCAGCAAATATTGAGATTTCTGGTTGCAATGGAACTTTTGAAAATCCAAATATAGCTGTAGTTTCTGATGCTTCGGATAATTGCTCAACGCCAAATATTACTTTCGTAAATGACAGTTTGCCAACCATAATTGGTTGCACCGAAACCACAATTAGAACCTATAAAGTAACCGATGAATGTGAAAATTTCATCAATGTAACTCAGAATTTAATTCGTACAATTGACACGACTTTGCCAACGGCTTCTAATCCAAATCCAATTGTAATTTCGGGTTGCAATGGAACTTTTGAAAACCCTGATATTTCAGTTGTAACTGATGCTCTGGATAATTGTTCAACTCCAAATGTCACTTTCATAAATGATAGTTCGCCAACCATTTCAGGTTGTACGGAAACTACCGTTAGAACTTATAAAGTTACCGATGATTGTGGAAATTTTATAAACGTAACGCAGAATTTAATTCGTACAATTGATACGACTTTGCCAACGGCTTCCAATCCAAATCCTATTGAAATTTCAGGTTGCAATGGAACTTTTGAAAATCCAAATAGTTCAGTTGTATTTGATGCTTTTGATAATTGTTCAACACCAAATATTACTTTCGTAAATGATAGTTTACCATCGGTTTCTGGGTGTACCGAAACCACCATTAGAACCTATAAAGTAACCGATGA
>OZ248388.1:0-11875 GCA_965234425.1 Flavobacterium neuenschwanderi (SeqCode)
CCAAATCAATACGGATAGCGCGGATTTGCAATCCGTGCCCACTATCTTAAGATTATCATTTATAAATAATTCAGAAAAGCGATGTGGCTTTTTTAAATACACTATATTTGAATAAAATCTTAATAAAAGCCTATGTCCACAAAATACAAAGCCACAACAACTGAAGAAGCCTATTTTATAACTATAACAACTGTAGGTTGGATAGATGTTTTTACTCGTGTAAATCAGAAATACAACATTATTAATGCCCTAAATTACTGTAAACAAAATAAAGGTTTAGAAATATATGCTTATGTTATTATGAGTAGTCATATACATTTATTATGTAAAGCAACGAATGGTTACATATTATCAGATGTGATTAGAGATTTTAAGAAATTTACATCAAAAAAAATAATCCAAACTATTTTAGAAGAACCAGAAAGTAGAAGAGAATGGATGTTAGAATACTTTAATAAATCTTGCGAACATTTAAAAAGAGGTCAAAAAAATAAAGTTTGGCAAGATGGCTATCATGCTGAAATTGTAGAAACGAATTGGTTTATAAAACAAAAAGTAAATTATATACATTCTAATCCTGTAAAAGACAAAATAGTATCTTTACCTGAAGATTATTATTTTAGTTCTGCTAGAAACTATGCGGGTTTAGAAAACGATTTAGAAATTGTTTTGTTGGAATTATTTTAAAAATCATTATGGGCACGGATTGCAAATCCGCGCTATCGAAACGGGTATCGAAACGCAACATATCCGAGCCATCTGGGTTCCATTTTTTATAATCGCCAACTATTTCGAGCAATTCTGTCGTGGTTCTTTCACTAATTAGAGGTTTAAACTCATCATTCATTTTTACAAAATTTTCTATAACATTTCTATTTTATGCGTTTCTGTTGCTCGAAGGTTGCACACAACGTTTTGCAGCTTGCAGAAGTGGCGGATTAAGGAAGTCTAAACTTTCGGTTTTGTACTAACTTTGCAAGTACAAAACCAACTTTAAATTAAGCCCAAAACCCGCCATTTTTGCAAACTGCTGTTGTGTGCAGGTATTATTTTTATCACTATTTTTCATTAAAAAAAGTTAATAAAATTTGATTAATTAATTCCGGTTTCTCCCAAAATACATCATGTGAGGTATTTGGTAAAATACAAAATTGTGAATTTTTTATTTCTCTATGTATTTCCAATCCAAGTTCAGGAGTGTACATATCTCTATCACCGTATATTAATAAAGTAGGTATTTTTATAGCGGTTAAAATGGATTTTTCAAAATAAATTTCTTCAAACCACATTTTTTTTGCTTCGGAAATATATTTTTTCCAATTTCCGCTTACAGACTTCTCTTTATATTGTTTTATCCAAGGTTTTAGCTCTTTTGAAACCCAAAGCGTATCAGAGAATTTTTTTATTTCTTCTAAAGAAGATTTAGTAGTTCCTTCTAATTTGTATGTTGCTCCAGAAACTGCAATTTTTTTTATTTTATCAGGTCTCATTTCTGCAAGTAATAATGCTACGTTTCCACCATCACTCCAACCTGTAACATATGTACTGTCTAATTTTAATAAGTCTATCGCTTTTGAGTAATATTCAGCCATAAGTTTATATGTCATAATACTATCAGCAAATTCTGAACGACCAAGTCCTGGTGAATCAAAAGCAATTATTTTATATTTTTTTGATAGAATTGGTATGTTTTTTTTAAAATCTACAATACTTCCTAAACCGCCGTGAAGTAATATCAAAGGCGTTCCTTTTCCATATTCTTCATAATAAAGTTTAGTTCCACGTATTGTTAAATATTTTCCATTATTCGACCCATATTTAATTTGAGAATTTCCAGTTTCTGTTATAAATATTACGAGTAAAAGTATAAATAGTTTAAATTTCATTTTTAATTAATTTGCGTTTTTCGAGCCACTTGCACACAACGTTTCGCGGCTTCATGAAGTGGCGATGAACCAAGACCAAGCCTTCACAAATATAAACAAAACTTTAAATAAAAACCTTTCCAATTTCTGATAAATCCCGTGCCTCGCCATTTCTTGAAACCGCTGTTATCCTGATTATAAATATTGATGTTTCAATTTGCGTCTAAAGTACTGTATTTATTGACTTTATTAAAATAAAGGATTCAATTTGATGTAAAAAAAAGCATTTAAATGCTTGTTTTGTTGTACCTTTTGTTGTACTTTCGTTTTCGTTTGCTTTGAGTTGCATTCCCTTGTTTTATGGGCTTTCACTCGTTTGCATCGCATTACAAATATAGTATAACATTTGAAAATATCAAAATATGGCATCAATTAAGTTAATTTTAAGAACGCATCAAGCCGACCAAACAGGTCATTCCCCTCTATATATCAGAATAATCAAAGATAGGAAAACTAAATTTATTACCGCTGGCGTAAAGTTAAAAGAAAACGAATGGGACGAAATAAAACAGAAAGTAAAAAAGAACCATCCGAATAGCGCACGAATGAACGCTTCACTTGCACAAAAAATTGCCGATGCAGAAGGACAAGTTGCGGATATGGAACGAAAAGTAAAATCTATATCAGTCAATAAATTAAAAGATGCAATTAAAGGAAAAGACATTCCCAATTTTTTTGAATACACCTACAGGAGATGCGAAAAAATAAAATTCAATGTTTCGGTAAGCACCTATAAAAATTACGTTACTTATACTGAAAAGTTTGAAAAATGGATTGGAACTAAGGATGTATGTTTTGACGATATTACAGTTTCGGTTTTAATGGATTATATGAGTTATATGGGTGGCGAATTAAAAAACAGTAATACTACTCAAAGACATTCTGTTATGATTTTAGCTATTATGTTTAAAGAAGCCATTAAAGAGGATATTATCCCCGAATATATGTACCCATTTAGCAAACTGACTTTAAAGAAAAATCAAGGAAGTAGAACGTTTTTGAATAAAGACCAGATTAGCCAATTAATTGAATTTCCTGTAGAAGAGGGTTCAACAATGGAACTTGCTAAAGATTTGTTTCTCTTTTCTATTTATGCAGGAGGTTTGCGTTTTAGTGATGTTATAGAATTGCAGTACAGAAACTTTTTTGCAGAGGAAAACAAAATCAAAAAAACCATTAATAAAACCGTTAACAGAACCAAAGCAGAGCATCAGTTTAAAATTGGAAAAGTGGCATTGGAAATTATCGAGAAATACAAAAAAGAAAAAGCTACAGAAACAGATTTTATTTTCCCTGTAATCAAAAGCAAAGAATTATATCTTAAAAATAGAGACTACAGATTTGAGGTAAAAGAAAAAGCAAACAGCTCGGTTAATTTTCAATTGGGTAGAATTGGAAAAAAACTAGAACTTCCTTTCAGCCTTTCATTTCATTTAAGCCGTCATACTTTTGCCACTAATGCACTTAATAATGGTATGAGAATAGAACACGTTTCAAAATTAATGGGGCATCAAGATATAAGAACAACACAAGTTTATGCCAAAATTCTTAACGAGGAATTGGATAAAGCGGTGGACGAATTTATTTTTTAACAATCGTATTTTTTAACAAAATTATAATTTTTTTTCGTTATATCTTTGTTGGAAATCAGAGGCAAAAATGAGTTAGTTTATGAAAAAAACCCGTGTATTGGGGTTTTTTTTTGATAAAATGTGACAAAAATTCAATTATTGCGACATTTTAGAAAGTAAACCTAACCCAAACTAACCATATTTGAACACTAACAAAACCTCCGTTAAATCAGTTCCTTTTAAGGAACTGATGGCAGTATCTCCAATACAGTCCTCAAACCCTAATTTAGATGTAATCATTGATGAGCAAATTACATTAGAGAAGTATTGCATTATTTTAATTGATAAACTATTGAAGCTTCCGCAGACCCAGTTTCTAAATTTTATTAATCATCAACTAGATCAGATAAAATCTCCTTTAGACTGGCTTGACAGCTTTGATTTATTAATAGCTGAAAATGAAAAGTTGTTTACTGATAATGGAATGTTGTTTAAATATAATAAACTGTATAATCTAATTGAAAAGAAAAGGGATTTATTGCAATGCCCAGTAATAAAGCCTATTAAACCTACAGTTGCCAAAAGGTATATCAATGCAGAGAGTGAGGACAGATATTTTTCATTTTATGAGATAAAAAAGCAACTTGTTACTCTTGAAGACGATAATGAAAGGATACTTTTATTGACAAAAGAGAAGCACGAATACAAACAAGCTAATATTGAGTTTCTAAATCAAAAACTACCATTGTTTGACAAACAATGCTGTAAAGAAATCGAACAGATTTATGAAATGCAAACTATTAAAAGTTCTATTGATAAGCTAAAACCTGCAACTACAATCAATCCTAGCACTTTAACCAAATTGCAATTCAATTGCAATGTAAATCAATTTGTAGATATATTTTATCAATTAACTCGTGAGATTATCATTGATGGAAAGCCAATAATTGACGGAAACATCAATGATGTCGCTGCAATTATTGTAAACTCATTCGTAGATAAAGACGGTAAAGAAATCAGTATCCAAAGCGTTAAAACCATACTTCAACCATCCAGAGAAGATAAACGCCCAAATACCCATAAAAAGATTGATATAAATAAGTTTTTATAATCAAATACTAAAAGTCCACAAATTTAGTCGTGGACTTTTTTATTTTTACCTACTCCCATTATAAAAAAAAACCTGTAAAACCCTGTAAATATTCAGTTTTTACAAATTCAAAAAGGTCTTTTTATTCTAAAAAGACCTCAAAAGACTTTTTCAAAAATCCTTATTTTTTAGCCTAAAATGAGTAAAAAAACATCATTTTAAGGTTGTTTTTTTGCCAATTCCACCCAAAATATAAAAGGTCTTTTTTTACTATTATAACTCCGCTGTTTTTACAAAAGCATTAACTCTTCAATCCCTTTAAAACAAAGGCTTTCCAAAAACCATAAAAGAAACTTAGTCCTTGAAGACCAAATAAAGACTAAAAGACTTTTTCATTCCCAGCACATTTGCCTTATAAATTTTTAATCTTTTCAAAAATGGAGGTATATATCTTGTCCAAAGCACAGTTTTCAGAATTAACCACAAGGTTAGATACATTACAAAATTTAATCAGCACCCAACCCGACAATTCAAAAAAAGCCATTATGGATAATGACGAGTTTTTGAAGTTTATGGGTATCTCCAAGCGCACTGCTCAATCATGGAGAGATGAAGGCAAAATATCATTTAGCCAAGTCGGGAATAAGATTTACTACAAAATGGCTGATGTTGATAAGCTACTTGCAGAAAACTACAACAAGTCATTCAGAAAATAATTGAATTGCAATACTGAATTGCAAAGTGAAAGTACATACACGGCAATAAGCTGTAAGACCTTGAAGCAATGGCGTAAAAATGCGCCATTGTCAAAGGTTAAAACAAAATCCTTATGAGAACAATTCCGAATCAAAGACTTGATAAGAAAGTCTTTTCTATGGCATCTACACTTTTTGGCTTCGGGGAGAACCCAATCAAAGAAGTATCCAATGCTCCAATTGAAAAACCATTGCAATTGTCTGGCAGAATCATTGCAATTTATCCTGCAATCATTGAAGAGGCTTTTTCTATTACTATGGATAACTACCGAAAGTATATTGCCAGTTACAATTTCAGAACACAGGCTGAAAATGAGCTGATACAGGCTCACAATAATTCGGTAAAGGAATTTTGCAAAACGACTGTACTCAATGAAATTCAAACAGAATATAAAAGGCTGTTTTTACTTCATAATGCAAAGAATAACAATCCAAGAGACTACAACGAAGCTGTAACCCAGTTTTGCAATGATTATGGACTTATTGTTGAGAAAAAGAAAATCCAAACGGTCAAATATGCTACTGAAGTAGTGTTTCAAAATCTGTTGCACCTGTACAATTCCCAACTGATGAAGCGCAATGAAAAATTTATCAAAGGAGGCATAACATCAAAGCGACCAATTGAAGAGTTTAAAATCAACTCCTTTCTAGTTACCCAGTTAAAACGAAATGAGGTTAGCAGTATTGCCATTTGCTCTAAAACCGTCCGCAATCACAGAAAGCGATTGGAAGAGGCAGGCGTATTTGTAGAGTACCATTTTGCAGGCAGAAACAGACCAGTTGAAGTACATATTAATCCCGAAATCCTTGTGATTTTAGATGTTTACACCTCAAAAATAAAACGCTCTGAAACCAAAGAACTTAGACTTACATATTGGAATGTTTTACCTGATAACAATGAAAGTACAAGAACATTTATAAATGAATATAAAAAGAAAGAGAATGTTGAAAACATTTCTCAGGATATAAGGAGTTCGAGCGAAGCTCTCACGCCTTCTAATTTGTTTTTTACAGGAACACATACCAGCAAAGAAGCTAATCAAACTAAGGGGGCGGGCGGCGAACCACAAAACAAAGAAAAAACGCTTTCGGACAAACTGCAAGAGTTAATTCTGCACCCGCAGGAATTAGCCGAGAATCTAGCCAATGGGGACTATCACAATTATAAACCTATCGATATACGCTACTTGTACAAAGAAGCTTTCAGCGGTACGCTAACCAGTGAAGAGTTTAGGGAACTGGCAATACAGGACTTTTTCAAATCTATATCGAAAATTTACAAATCCTCCACACCATTTGCAGGAAGCTATAAAAAAGCCATCAATCTGTATTATCAGAACAAGTGGATTGCCTTTACAGGAAACAGTTTTAACAAAAGTGTACTGGTAGATGAAATCAGTCAAATGCGCTGGCGTATCGAGTGGGCTAGAAAGTGGTTTGTCAAAAATGAGTTTACACCATTATTCCCATACAATTATTTTGATATGACCCGAAAAACTGCAAAAGAAGTGGGATTTGAATACACCAAAGCCAAATGGAATGAGCATTTAAAAGCCATTGCCAAGTATGATGCACTAAAGAAGAAACAGCAGGCAAATGCAACCAAAAGAAAGGAAACAATCAACCACTCCAAAAAGTGTGAAAATGCAGTAACACGCTTGTTTAAAAACAAGTTGACCTATTCGCAATTATTCGATTATGTAGAGCAAAATTTACCAAAACAGTACCTGGAGAAATTGCCTGATTTGATATTGAAAAAGTCTCTCAAAACCAATGAAAAGAGTATTGCAATTACCCAAGAAGAGGCTATAAAGTATAGTTTTTTTTGAATTTTAAAATTTTAACGATGCCAGTATTTAAAAAAGAAAAATCCAAGATTAAAATGGTAGTTCTAACCAAAGGTAGGGATGATAATATTGTTTGGCACTCGCCCATAAATCAGAATAGCAGAAATAATGAGGCTATTATCAAAAGTATGCTTACCCGCTTGAAAAGAAAGGAACTCTTTAGCCGAACTAATGTAGTCCAGTTTTATGAAAATAATTTATTAATCGCTGAATTTAAGTATTGATATGAAGATAGTATTAAAGAAAACCAAAAAAGAAAACATTGTTATCATCCAGTCGGAACTTTTAAAGTTTATCCGAAATAAAGTAGATAATATTTCCCATTGCAATGATTATGAAAAGTATTGCAATGACATCATTGTAATAGATGTACTTCAAAGTATGTTTTTCATTTTCAGAACCAAGATTGAAAGCCCAAAGAAGCTATTAAATATTGCCCTTTCCCCATCACAGGCAGTCATACTTCTTTTCTGTTGCCAATGGAAAAGAGAAGACAGGACAGAGGAACAAAGATTTGCGATGCAAAGTATATCTGATTTATTACACGAGAAACTAATAAATATTTAACCAATGAAATTTATAAACCACCTTAAAATAGTTTGTTACAACTTGTTTGCTGTAGCCGTATGCTTTGCAATTATTCTAACCGCACCAGTGCAATTTTTAGATTTTATTATACTGGGTAAAAACAGGATGTTAAAATT
The DNA here is from genome assembly GCA_965234425.1 of Flavobacterium neuenschwanderi (SeqCode). Taxonomy (GTDB): domain Bacteria; phylum Bacteroidota; class Bacteroidia; order Flavobacteriales; family Flavobacteriaceae; genus Flavobacterium; species Flavobacterium neuenschwanderi. Next base: position 7,893 of record OZ248388.1, read on the forward strand.
TTTAGAATCTCATGTTTTTAAAGCATTGTTTAAAATAAATGATTTAAAAGTTAACGATCAAACCAACTCTCAAAATGAATAGTACTATCAAAAAACCGCTTCCTCACGCTGCAACAAAATCGGAATTAGTTGATATGTATTGCGACCAGTTTAGTGAGACAAAAATTAGAAAGCAAATCAATGAAATACTAAAGGAGAAAAACATTTCAAAAGACACCAAAATAATACCTCATATAGAGTTTATGGAGTTCGTTGAAACCTATGGATTGCCAAAAGGATATTTTCTTGATGACAGTAGTTAATGCAATTGAATTGCAATACTATTCTAAAACCATTGCAATAATACCTTGCTATACCTTTCAATACCTTACCATAATTAAAAAATCATTGCAATACCTTTCTATACCTCGCCATACCTAAAGGCGGGGTTTTTTTATTTCAAACATTTGCATCAGAAAGTTACACGATTTAGAAATGACAAAGGAAGAGATAAATGTAATTCTAAAGCGCAGGATTAAAAAAGGAGACGAGTTTAATCATTTAATCGAGAAACCTAAGAATGAAAAAGTAAAACTTCATAAAGGAGATACATTTTATTCAGTTTCAATTATGAGTGTTTGGGCAAAGACTTACTATAAGCAAGTAGCCAAACTATCGCAGATTTTAAAAGGAAAAACCGCCCAAGAGACCTGTAATAAGATACACTATTTTTTATTCTATGACATTCAATATCAGGCTGACGGAGTAACACAAAACATAAGAAGCCCTGCTAATAGTTGGTTCAACCGAAGAGAGGGGATTGATTGTAAAAGCTACTCAATTTTTGCCAGTTGTATACTGCTTAATTTAGGAATTAAGCATTACATCAGGCAAATCAAACAGCCCAATTTTAATCCAAAGCAGTACACTCATGTTTACGTTGTAGTGCCAAATAATCAAGAAAGTGGAAAACTGGATAAAGGGCATTGTGTAATTGACGGAACAGTCCAAAGTAACAAAGAACCAAAGTACACCAGTAAAGAAGATGTTTTTATGAGTTTAAAATTGCCACACATCGGGCTTAATAGTCCAGCACCAAAGAAGAAAGTTTGGTATGTTACCAAAAAGCCTTCAGTAAAATCGTTTGAGTTATACGATTTCGCTAGAAGTGCCGAACAAGCCAAAAATATGTTGAGTTCATTGGGAGTTGATGCAATTGCTCACAAATCAAATAGTGAGGGCGGAGCATACAATATCTATGTTAAAAGCAACAGTGTTTATGGTAGTAAAAGAGGCTTGAAAGGTGCATCAAAAAAGACAAGTTCCACAAGGGGAAGATTTCCTTTTTAAACAATAAGAGTATGATAATATTAGAAGAACAAACGGGGTTAAATGCTGGATTAAATCGAGGCTTAAAGATTGGAAAGTTTATAAAGAGAAACATCAAATCAGCGAAAAGAGACATCAGCATAAAAAATGCCATTAAGGTAGGCAAAGTAGCCATTCCATTAGCCACTACTGCAATGAGTTTTATTCCAGGAGGCGGTATTGCAAGTAAGATACTTGATAGCAAAGTTGGTAAGCTTTTTACCAAAATTAAAGGTAGTAAGGCTGTCAAGTTTGCCACAAAAATTGGCAATAGTAAAGTTGGAAAATTTGCAATCAATAACGTGGTGAAACCCACTGTTAAAAATGCTATTTCGGGTGGTGGTTCACAGCAGGTTTACGATGATTCAGGACAAAGCGAAGTAATGCAAAATGCAACCCCAACGCCACAACAATTGGAAACCATTGCACAGGTTAAAGGAGTTTCTGCCGAGACTTTGGCAACCGATACCCAAGCAAATGAAGCTTCGCCAAACGATGCCCAATTAGAGACCATTTCAAAGGTCAAAGATATTCCAGTAGAGAATTTAAAAGAAGAGGTAGCCACTCAAAAAGGAATGGCAAAAAATGAAAGTACAGCCCCAACGGACAAACCCAATTATACTATTCCGATAGTAATTGGTGTCGGTGTTGTTGGTGCGGTTCTACTAGCAACGAGTTCAAAAAGTAATTAATAAAAATAAAAATGAAACAGGAGTTAATAACAATTAGTTCTGCCGTTGCTGTAGGCGCACTCTCGAGAGGACTTACAGGCACAATGACAGAGACATATTCCAACACTGTAAAAGGTGTTGTAAATGGTGTAGTAGCTGTCGGAGCAGGTTTCTTGGCAGTAAAGGTAAAAGGGAGTGATAGTAAAAGTTCCCTTATGAGAGGTTCTGCAATTGGAGTTTCCATTGCTCACGGATTAGAATTGGTAAAGAACATTTTTTCATCTGAAAAAATTGCCTCAAAACTTAGTTCAGATAGCGCAATGGGAAGATTTATGCAAAAAGCAGCAGGTCTTTCGGGAGCAGTAAACGGACTAAATGGCTATATCGATGGCTATGGTAATTATCACGAAGACGGATTGGGCGGTTACATTGATGTAAACGGCAACTATGTAGAAGATGGTTTAAGCGGGTACGATGAACAAGACGGACTAAACGGCTACTACGATGAAGCGGGTAATTATATCCAAGATGGTCTAGGTGCTTACGATGATGAAGATGGTCTAGGTGTTTATGAAGATGGTTTAGGAGCCTATATCGATGAAGACGGTAATTACATAATGTAATTGCAAAAAAAGAAGTAAAAATTTAATTCAAACAAAAAAATGGAAAATAGAAATCCACAATTGCAAAGAGCAATCAAAGTTTTAGGAGCAAGACAACGCCAACACGCACAAGCTGTGCGACCACAGGCAACCAAATTAGTAGATAAAACATTCTACTTAAATGTAAAGGTTGACGGAATGAGCGGGATTAACCAATTGGTTGATGCCAATACCAAAAAATTAGTCGGAGTAACCAACTTTGACGGAAACCTTTTAAACTCTGGTCGTGATGTTGTCATTGATTCTATCCGCACCTTGTTTACCTCTGACGGAACAGACGTAACAAATGCCAACTGGCAAAATTCGGAAAGAATACCGGCACAACTGCAAAATGCTGATTTGAGACTTATCCAAACCAATGATATGCTCATTGATTTGCCGATGACGGATACTCAAAACTTCAAGCAGGAAGACCACAGACCAATTGCAACTACTCCGCTTTTGAGAGCAAAAGAAGAGTTCAAATTGGAGTTGGAATTTCCAAAAGGGGTTACAGTTCCAGTAGGGAAACCACTTTTTATGAGATTGGAGTTTAGAGTAACAGAAGCAAAAAAATAGTATTTCAAAACTCAAAAAGCCATAGTTCTAGTGCTATGGCTTTTAAAACTCAAAAGAAATGAGACAAATTCAATACGTTGTAAAGGCAATAATTAAAGGGTCACATAAATTTTCTGGGGATTAGGCAAAAAGTTTCTCCATTCTAAAGAGAAAGAATTTGACATCTACTACACCTCTTTGGTTTGCTCTAAAGAGTTTTATTTTAGAGTTAAATGATTCCGCATTTGCATTTGTATGTCTTTTTATGAAGAAGTTCAAAATGGTTTCCAAATGATATTTTAAGCTGTTTGCCGCGGTATTAAAAACGTTCATTTCTAATAGTTTGGTTTTCTCTATCCAGTTCAATATTTTTTCTTTGGCGAGTTCTCTTGATGTTTCTTCATAAATGTTTCTGAACTCAAGAGTATGTTTATAAGCTTTATGTAAAAGAGGATAATTTTTGAATAGTAATTCAGCTCTTATCTTTTGGTTTTGCGTCCAATCATTTGTTTTTTTAGCAATAATGTAGCGGCTGCGAGCTAATAATTGTTTGGGGGTATCGTCATTTTCAAAAGTAAATGGAACGTATTTTACGCCTTGTTCTTTAGCCGTTTTTATGGCTTGGTTTTCTTTTTCAATTTGCTTCGCCAGTTCGAGCAAAGCTCTCGGGTCATCCCATCGGTATTTTATTCTTAAGTGTTGCAGTGCTTCCATTATTAGTTTCACAACGTGGAAACGGTCTGTAACAAGATAACTTTCAGGGAAA
>OZ248389.1:0-9439 GCA_965234425.1 Flavobacterium neuenschwanderi (SeqCode)
ACCACAAGATGAGATTTCTTTTAAGGGTCGTAGGAGATGACTACGTTGATAGGCTATAGATGTAAAGGCAGTAATGTCATAGTCGAGTAGTACTAATAACCCGTAAGCTTATGTACACTTTTCCTCCCGAGCAATCGGGAGGAAGAAACTTTCTAATTATAAATTTTTTCTTTATCTCAGTATGTTAAGATATTTGTCCGCCGCGCGGACAGTCTGAAAGTCGAAAGTTAAAAGTCGAAAGTGTCCCAAGGACATTAAGACATTAGACATTAAGACCTTAGACAAATAGCCTTAAGGTGGTTATTGCGGCGGGGCTCACCTCTTCCCATCCCGAACAGAGAAGTTAAGCCCGCCTGCGCAGATGGTACTGCAGTTATGTGGGAGAGTATGTCGTCGCCTTTCTTTGAAAACCCCGTTTCTAACGAAACGGGGTTTTTTGTTTCATATTTTTAATATTTCCCCACAACATTTAGTATTGATCCAGTATTGATCCCAAAAGTACTGAAGTCAAAATAAAACAACGCATTTTTTTACTTTTTGAAGAACTGAATATTTTCAAGGAAGACCTGTACAATTCCTTTATTGAAAACATTGGAAAAGGCATACAAGTTGATATTTTCTTCCATCATTTTAATCTTCAGGTTTTTCAAAAAATAATCAATGACAGCAATGGAAACTATACGAAGTATATTGTTATGCCCACTAATTTAGTTGGTGCATCGGCAATCATAAAAACCCTACCAGTTGATGAGATTTATATATTAGACCAAACAAATGCGGAATTAAATCATTTCCTGCGGTATATCAAAATCACCAGAAAGATATTTACAATGGCTTAGAAAAAGGTAAAACTAGATTAAACAAATACGAAAAACTACTCCTAATTTTTCCAGTATTTAGGGAGCCAGTGGGAATGAAAATTGGGTTCAAATATTCTGTGAAGACTTCGAGTTTAGCGCTACGGTTATTACTGATTTTAAAGACAGGGAAATAAATAAAGGCGAAGTATTTATTATTCCTGACAATAGGGATTTAGTAAAAGTTATTGAGAAATCTAAGCTACAAAATTTAATACTTGGTGTAGATTTCGGAATCATATCTTATAACGAAACCCCTTTGAAAAAAGTGGTAGAAAACGGCATAACAACCATATCTACTGATTTTGTTGCGATGGGAAAAATTTTAGCCCAAATGATTTTGAAAGGAAAAAAGGAACAAATAGAAAATAAAAGCACCTTGATTTTTCGTCACTCTTTATAAAATTAGAATCTTGGACATGCAAATTAAACCCTCAATATTAGTTAAGCAACATTTGGATATGCAAATAAAAAGTGGATATTAAGTTAAGCGACATTTTTGTAATTAAACTATTCAATTAAATTTGAGTCTAAAAAAATATATCAAAATGGATTATGGATAAACATACGCTTTGGTCTTTACGACTAGGATATTCTGCTAAGCAAGCAAAAGTGATTGAGAAATCAGGTTTAAAAAGTTTCTTGGAGCAATCATTTGATACTACGGTTTCTGCAGAAATTCCTCAATTTATTCAAGATAGCCCTAAATCATTTAAAGAATATCAGCTCCTTCGCAAAAAAATAAAATCCTCGAATCCTGAAGAACTCAAAGAAGTAATCAAAAAAGAACAGCAAACTAACTTAGAATTAAGAGCGTGGTGGATTGCAAAAATGATTGAAGAAGAATTTCCGCTTCGTGAAAAAATGACTTGCTTTTGGCACAACCATTTTGTTTCCACGTATCAAAAAGTAAAAGTTAATTATTGGATTTTTCAGCACAATCAGATTCTTAGGGAAAATGCCTTTGGAAATTTTAAAACGTTGACCAAGAAAATTATCCAGACTAATGCGATGGTATCTTATCTTGATAATACCGACAATAGAAAGGGCAATCTCAATGAGAATTTAAGTCGGGAATTATTAGAACTTTTCACACTTGGAATAGGAAATTACTCGGAAGATGATATTAAAAATGGTGCAAAAGGCTTAGCAGGATTGGGAATTGGTGAAGAAAACGCCATGTATCGCAAGATTTTTGAAGATGTTGATTCCTTTTCATATTTAGGAGAAACTGGTAATTTGAAAATCGACCAAATGATAGATGCTATTTTTCAACACCCAAAAATCCCTTATCTAATTACCCGAAAAATATTGAAATGGTTTATTTATGATAACCCGACTGACGAATTGGTTCAATACTACGGCACCTATTTCAAGGAAGTCGATTTTGAAATCAAACCGCTTTTGACTAAAATTTTCACGGAAGAATTTACGAAAAACAATGCAGGTTCGAAAATAAAAAATCCTTTGGAATACATTTTACAGTTAATTGACGAACTCAATATACCCAATAAAAATGGAAAAGCAATTGCTTTTTTCATCAGAGACCAAGGAATGGATTTATTCAACCAACCTAACGTTAAGGGTTGGGATGGCGGAAATTCTTGGCTGACGTCTCAAATTTTTCTACAACGAAATACTATTGCCGATGCCCTTTGTAACGGCAAACCTTTGGGACAAAGAAGGCCAGAAAACAATGACAAAATGATGCAAAATGATTCTCAAAAACCATTACTTTCTGTTAAACTAAATTGGAAAAAGAATCAGGATAATAAACAAATTATTGCTGAACTTGGAAATCGGTTATTATTTCAAATCAGTGAAAATAACCAACAAGATTTAGAAAAAATATTAAAGTATGATTTCGATAGTACTACTGAAGGCTCAGAAAATGCGGTGCTTCGGCTGTTTAATTTTATATCAAAACTACCTGAATTCCAACTTATATAATTCGTAAGACCCTTTTTTATAAAGTCAAATTCTTTTATTATGAACAGAAGACAATTTTTATCACTTACAGGAACTTTTACAGGTGGAACGCTTTTATTACCTGATTTTTTACATGCTTTCGGATCTCAAAAGAGTTTAGTTATAGGCGAACAATGCTTGGTTTTCGTTCAATTGAACGGAGGCAATGACGGTCTAAATACATTTATACCTTTTGAAGATGCACTCTATTATGACTTGCGTCCAAAAATAGCACTTTCAAAAGACGATGTGCTTTCTGCTACAAACGGAATGGCATTTCATCCCGCTTTAAAAGGGTTTGCAAGCATGCAGCAAAATGGTGATTTATCAATACTACAAAATGTTGGATACCCTGAACCTATTCGCTCTCATTTTCGAAGTCAGGAAATTTGGCAAACCGCACCAACAAATCAAGAATATTTAAATGATGGCTGGTTAGGACGTTATCTCGATTTACAATGCAAAGAACACCAAGCAACTGCTGGAATAAATCTTGACAAAATTGATAATCTTGCACTAAAAGGAATGGAACCACACTCCATAACTGTGAAAGATCCTTCTCGATTTAATGTTAAAACGAAGCAAGAAAACGACATCAAGTTATCGGATAACCCACAATTGGATTTTGTTCGAAAAATAGCCAATTCGGTGGTTGAAAGCTCGGTTGATATTCAAAATGCGTTAGCAAAATCACCTGCTTTAGATGTAATTTATCCAAAAACGGAGTTGGCCAAAAACTTGGAATGGATTTCAAAATTGATTAAAGGCAATTTAAACTCAAAAGTATATTACACCTCACTTAATGGATTTGATACACATGATAACCAACTTGCTATCCACAAAAATAAATTATCCGATTTGAATGATGCCGTTTATAGTTTTTACCAAGACTTGAAAAACAGTCAACAGTTACAAAATGTTACCATAGTAGTTTTCTCTGAATTTGGACGTCGCGTAAAAGACAATGGAAGGGGAACTGACCACGGAACTGCTGCTCCAATGTTCATCATCGGAGGAAATAATCAAGGTAAAGTAATAGGTAAAAACCCAAACCTCTCCGATTTAGACAAGGGTGATTTGAAGCATGAAATTGATTTTAGAAGCGTTTATGCCTCGCTTTTGCAAAATAAATTAAATTTTGACGCTACTAAAATTGGGATAAAAAATACTGCATTAAAAGGATTATTTTAAAACAAATAAATCCTTAGCGTTTTATTTTAAGCTTATTACTTTATAAAACGGTCTTATAGCGCTTGATGTTTCAAATTAGTTCAATTGGACAAAATGAAATATACTGCTACAGTATACCATAATGATTGGACTAATAAATAATTATAATTGGTATTGATGAACAAGTAAAATATATTATAAACTAAAAAGGGATTCTAGATCAACAGTATGTAAATGCACATAATGTTGTTTTAATCTCTTTTGGAATATTCGTGTTTTTCTTTTTTCCTTTAAAAAACAAATAGCATATCCGTATGAAACAAAATCGCATACTTATTGAGTTATATTGACACTTTATTAGGATATAATAAGACTTAATTTGTATTAGTAAATTAACTAAACCTAAATTCTATTGAAATATTGGGGTTTTAATAATTTTTCTAAGCAAATTTAAAAAATGAATATGCAAGCTCTTTACAAATACAAAGCTTTACTTGGCTTTTTTCTTCTTTTTATTACAAAATCACATTCGCAATCACTGCCTATTTCCTCTTATGGGGTTTGGGATCGTGGAGGAGGAATTCCAGACTATTCAGCTCCAAATGCCGATTTTGTAAAGGGTATAGAAACTTCCGCTGATTGGAAAGATATTCAGGCTGGACCAGGAACTAATTGTGACTTTAGTGCTTTTCAAACCATATTAGATGTTGCTGTTGCCAATGATAAGTTGATTCGATTTAGCATCAATGTTGGACCTGATTGCCCTATGTGGGTTTTTACCAATGGTGTTCCGTTAGTGAATGTAATTAGTAATGCTCCCAAGAATGATTCATATGCCAATAGAAACCCATATTATCCCGACCCAGAGTATAAAGCCTACTATTTTGAAATGATTAGACAATTTGCCTTGTTTTTGAGAAATCAACCTCAAGTAAAATTCGATCATATTGCTTTTGTGCAAGTGAAAACTGGAGCTACAGGTGACGAAGAACCCTACAAAGGAACTGTTACCAATGGAACAAATGGTACTGTTGATAATTCTCAATATGACTTATCCGAAGCACAATGGGAAGCATTTCGTTTAGAAGCGTTTGCTAAATTTAAAGAAAATTTCAACGATGTTCCTGATCACAAAATTGTTTTAACATTTAATAATGTAGATCCTATTAAATACCCAGCCGCATATAATTATGTAATGACGCAATTGGATCCGGTACTTGGCTTTGGGATTAAAGGTGGAGCATTCAACAGGGGGCACCATTTATCAGAGGAGCAAAGCTACAAAGAGCAATGGAATCCATTTTTAATTAATCCAAAAGTAGGTCCTGGTAATCCAAATGGAGTAAAACTATTTTCAGCTTCAGAAATGGATCAGTCTTGGGACAAAGGGTATTTTGCTTTGAACTATGAAATAGGTTTTTATTGGTCAGCCCTTGGGGGAATAAATACGGGGCTTTCTTGTACCAATATTTCGGTAAGCGCCATGACGTATGCATTGGCTAATCCTGGGATTATTGATATCTTCAAAATGTATAATAGATACGCCCAACAGGTTTATCCAGCAACATCCACAACTGCTTTTTCTGTTTTTCACGAAGGACTCAATTCGGAAGATACCGTGAAATTTCCTGTATCGACCTATGGTACCGCTAGTAGGACCAATCTAGCTCGTTATCAAAATATATGCAACGACCCTAAATATGCTAATAGAGGAGCTCGTATAGACGATCCAATTGCTGTAGTTAAAGGACAAGTATTTCAACGTGAAGATCAAGAGTTTTATAATGATGCAGGTTGGGATATTTGCGAAGGAAATATTGAGCGATTTATGACTCAAATAAATCCTGATGCTACCTCCATAGGATTATTCAGAGTACGAGGCCCTATAACTGCAACTTCTTCAAAATACGACCGTTTTGCACGTTCTTTTGAGAATAATACTGGTAAAAATACGATGTATTTCCAATTGCATAATGAATTACTCGTAAACAATAAAACATTGAAGTTTACCATTATTTGGTTGGATAAAAATGCTGGATCTACCTGGGCCTTCAAATATAAAAATTCCGCAGGTTTTCAGACAATACCTTTCACCGGAACAGGTACTAATCAATGGATAAAAGAAACTATGACCCTATCAGATGCCGTAATGAATCAAGGAGGTGTCAATGGATCTGATTTTATGTTGGTCAATACAGACACAATGGATGATATTTTTAACGGAATTGAGATGAATATTCTTCAAGACCAAACGATTAATTTTAATGCATTACCGTCAAAAAAAGTAGGTGACGCTGACTTTAGTCCAGGCGCTACAGCAAGCTCTGGTTTAGCAGTTTCTTACACTAGTTCAAATACAGCAGTGGCAACAATTGTAAATGGAAATATTCATATTGAAGGAAGTGGCGCTTGTACAATTACAGCTTCACAAGCAGGTAATAGTAGCTATAACGCTGCATCATCGGTTTCACAATATTTGGCGGTTGCGATAGAAACCCAAGCTACCATTACAACATCTGGAACTTGGACATGTCCGGCAGGTGTAACCTCAATTAAAGTGGAAGCTTGGGGCGGCGGCGGCGGCGGTGGCGGCACCTATTTGGCTGGTTTTGCTGGTGGCGGTGCCGGGGGGGCTTATGTGATAAATGAAAGCGTGCCAGTTATCCCAGCAACAAGTTATAACCTGACAGTGGGTGCTGGGGGAGTTCAAAGTGCTACCAATGGTGCTAATGGATTTAATGGAAGTAATTCAATATTCGGATCATCAACTCCTGTAATTGCAAATGGTGGTGCTAGAGGAAACGGAACAACTACATCGGGGCAATTGGGTTCAGGTGGTATAAATAGTTTAGGTGGTTCAGGTGGTTCAGTAACTTTAGGTTTACCTGGTGCCTACGGTGCTAGTGGATCAGGAGGATCAGGAGGTGCGGGAGCTGGAGCCATGGGTGGAGCTGGTGGAGCAAGTAAAACATCTGCGGGTAATGGAATTGCAGGAACCTCTCCGGGAGGTGGAGGTGGAGGTGCTTATGGTAATTCTGGAGTCAATAGGGGAGCTGCCGGAGGTGCCGGGCAAATAAAAATTACCTACACGGTTGGTGTACCAAACGCTCCCACTATAGGAACAGCTACAGTTTCGGGAGTCAGTGGGCAAGCCTCAATTCCATTTACAGCTCCTGAATTCAATGGCAATAAAACAATAACTTCCTATACAGCAACATCCTCTCCCGGAGGAATTACCGCAACAGTAAGTCAGGCAGGAAGTGGTTCCCTAATAATGAATGGTTTAGCTAATGGAACGGCTTATGCTTTTACCGTAAGGGCAACAAATAGTATAGGACAAAGTGCCGAAAGTGATACATCAAATACAGTAACACCTTTTACAGTACCTGATGCCCCTACTATTGGCACAGCAGCACTAACCAATATCAATGGACAGGCTACAATTTCGTTTACAGCTCCTGCATACAACGGGGCATCGCCAATTATCTCTTATGTCGCTACATCTTCTCCCAGTGGAATCACTGGAACATTAAGTCAGGCAGGAAGTGGTAGTATTACGGTAAATGGATTATCTGATGGAACTACTTATACTTTTACTATAAAAGCAGCTAATTTGGCAGGATTAAGTGTTGCAAGTGGAACATCAAATGCAGTATTGACGGGATATAGAATTCCTCAAACCATTAATTTTGGCACACTTTCAGTAGTAAATTATGGAGATGTAGTTTTACCTAGCGCTACCGCTTCATCAGGGTTACCAATAACTTACAGTAGTAATAATCCGTTAGTGGTAACTACATCAGGAAGTACCATTACTGTCGTTGGAGTTGGATCAGCCACTATCACTGCTTCACAGGGGGGTAATGTTGAATACGACGTAGCCCCATCCCTTTCTCAAACCCTTGTTGTAGGTAAAAAGACGTTGTCAATAACCGCCCCTAGCATTGCATCAAAAGTATATAATTTACTTCCTGGTTCAGGGGTTGTTACACCAGGAACTTTATCGGGGTTTGTGGGTACAGAAACAATTATCGCCACAGCAATAGGTCTTTATGCAGATGCTAATGTAGGTTCTGATAAATTAGCGACAATAACTTATACATTAGCGGATGGCACTAATGGAGGCAAAGCAGCTAATTATAGTTTAGCAAGTGATACTTCCGAAGGCGCAATATCACAAGCGCCCATAATGGTTACTGGTGTTGTTGCCAATAACAAGGTTCAGGATGGAAATACCACAGCCACTTTAAGTGACTTGGGTTCATTATCTGGTGTTTTTGCATCCGATACAGTTAATGTCACTTTAAATAGTTCAAGTGTTTCTGCTAATTTTGATACCGCTAATGCTGGAGTGGCAATACCGATAACTATTAGTGGCTACACTGTTAGTGGTAGCGCATCAGCGAATTACTCACTCATTCAACCAATAGGTATTACAGCCAATATTGCACCGCCGGCAGCAATCACCGCCTTAGATGCCACTACTTTCTGTTCAGGTGGTAGTGTGACTTTATCGGCCAATACAGGATCTGGGCTGACTTATTTATGGTCAACGGGAGCCACAACACAAAGTATTTCTGTTACAGCATCAGGAAGTTATACGGTTACCGTATCAGGTACAGGATTTAGCACAACTTCAGCGGCTACAACAGTGACAGTAAAAGGTCTAACTACTAATGGAAGTGTTACTGCTTCTATCTGTGCGGGAGATTCTTATACTTGGCCAGCAACTGGGGTATCATATACTACAGCTCAAACAGGACTTACTTATACAGTAGATTGTAATACAGCTACTTTAAACTTGACATTGATTCCCGCCGCTAATGCAGGTACTGATGGAACATTAACTTTAAGTGCTTCTCCTTCTGATGAGGCTTTGTTTGCTACATTAACAGGTGCAGATACTGGTGGAATATGGACCAGGCCTTTATATGGTTTTGTTGGTATATATACTTATACAGTAAACGCTACCTCTCCTTGCACAGGAAGTGCTACCTCAACTGTAACTGTTTCTGCTAGTACTTTACTTCCAACAGCCGATTCAACATACACTGTTTGTTATGGAACAAAAATTTCTGGGCTTGTTGCTGCCGCTACTATCAATGGCAGTTCTGGTGTGAAAATTTATGCTGCTGCAACAGGAGGTACTGCTATAGTATTATCAGGTACAACAGATGCAGTTATGGCAGCAAGTATAACACCAAAAGCGTACTATCTAAATGAACCTTCATCTAGTGGTGAAAGTGCAAGAGTCCGAATATATGCGGTTGTAAACGCTTTACCAGCTACGCCATCGGCATTAGTGCTAACCAATGATGCTGCTATTTTACCTTTAACTTCAACTACATCAGTTACAGCTGTTGGGTCTTATACTGGTACTAACACACCATTCAAATTAACAGCTACAGCTGCAGGTGCAACTTCTTACAAATGGACATTGCCTA
>OZ248390.1:0-1746 GCA_965234425.1 Flavobacterium neuenschwanderi (SeqCode)
CACATTCATCGGTTACTTTATAGGTTCTAATGGTGGTTTCGGTACACCCAGAAACCGATGGTAAACTATCATTTACGAAAGTAATATTTGGTGTTGAACAATTATCAAAAGCATCAAATACAACTGAACTATTTGGATTTTCAAAAGTTCCATTGCAACCTGAAATTTCAATAGGATTTGGATTGGAAGCCGTTGGCAAAGTCGTATCAATTGTACGAATTAAATTCTGAAAAACGGTGATGAAATTTCCACACGCATCGGTTACTTTATAAGTTCTAATTGTAGTTTCGGTGCACCCAGAAACCGATGGTAAACTATCATTTACGAAAGTGACATTTGGTATTGAACAATTATCTGAAGCATCAGTTACAACTGCACTATTTGGATTTTCAAACGTTCCATTGCAACCAGAAATTTCAATTGAAGTTGGGTTGGAAGCCGTTGGCAAAGTCGTGTCAATTGTATGAATTAAATTCTGATTTACAGTGATGAAATTTCCACACGCATCGGTTACTTTATAAGTTCTAATTGTAGTTTCCGTGCAACCAATTGTAGTCGGCAAACTATCATTTACGAAAGTAACATTTGGCGTAGAACAATTATCTAAAGCATCAGTTACAACTGCACTATTTGGATTTTCAAAAGTTCCATTGCAACCAGAAATTTCAATAGGATTTGGATTGGAAGCCGTTGGCAAAGTCGTATCAATTGTACGAATTAAATTCTGTGAAACGGTGATGAAATTTCCACATTCATCGGTTACTTTATAAGTTCTAATTGTGGTTTCCGTGCAACCTGAATTTGTTGGCAAACTATCATTTACGAAAGTAATATTTGGTATTGAACAATTATCTAAAGCATCAGTTACAACTGCACTATTTGGATTTTCAAACGTTCCATTGCAACCAGTAATTGAAATATCAGTTGGATTAGAAGCCGTTGGCAATGTTGTATCGATGGTTCTAATTAAATTCTGAAAAACGGTAATAAAATTCCCACATTCATCGGTTACTTTATAGGTTCTAATAGTGGTTTCGGTACACCCAGAAACCGATGGTAAACTATCATTTACGAAAGTAATATTTGGCGTAGAACAATTATCCAAAGCATCAATTACAACTGCACTATTTGGATTTTCAAACGTTCCATTACAACCAGAAATTGAAATATCAGTTGGATTAGAAGCCGTTGGCAAAGTCGTATCAATTGTAAGAATTAAATTCTGAAAAACGTTTATAAAATTTCCACAATCATCGGTTACTTTATAGGTTCTAATTGTGGTTTCTGTACAACCTGAAACCGTTGGCGAACTATCATTTACGAAAGTAACATTTGGCGTTGAACAATTATCCAAAGCATCAGTTACAACTGCACTATTTGGATTTTCAAAAGTTCCATTGCAACCAGAAATCTCAATTGAAGTTGGATTAGAAGCCGTTGGCAAAGTCGTGTCAATTGTACGAATTAAATTCTGAAAAACGGTAATGAAATTTCCACACGCATCGGTTACTTTATAAGTTCTAATTGTAGTTTCGGTGCAACCTGAAATGGTTGGCAAACTATCATTTACGAAAGTAATATTTGGCGTTGAACAATTGTCTGAAGCATCAGAAACAACAGCAATATTTGGATTTTCAAAAGTTCCATTGCAACCTGAAATTTCAATAGGATTTGGATTGGAAGCCGTTGGCAAAGTGGTGTCAATTGTGCGAATTAAATTCTGAGAAACGGTAATGAAATTTCCAC
>OZ248391.1:0-1713 GCA_965234425.1 Flavobacterium neuenschwanderi (SeqCode)
TTCTCATCTAAATAGATATAAAAACAATCATTTTTTGTTTGTAAATCACCCAATTCTTTGAAATCAACAATGTCAAAATGAGTTAATAACCCTTGGGGTAAAAAGGAAGAAGATATTGAAAAATCCATTTGCTTTTTTTATGCAAATCTATAACTTATCCCCAACTTTTTTATGTGAGCCAATTATCCGCTAAAAATTTTGAGTGTTCAATTGCAACACTTGCCACTTGGGGATGTCCTATCGGGTATTTTGGAGTTTCCATAAAAGCAATATCACCAATAGCAAATATGTCTTTTAGAGCTGTAATTTCACATTTTCGATTCACTATAATTCTATTGCCACGCGTAATGGCTTCTTTCCGAATTCCATCTAAAATTTTCCCAGTAATACCAGCTGCCCATATTACATTTTTCGAATTAATTTTTTCTCCATTATTTAAATCAACTGAAAAACCATCATAATTAGTTACAACAGCATTTGTTTTTACAACCACATCTAATTCTAATAAATATCGGAGTGCTTTTTTTTGAGAATCAGAACTCATTGGTTTTAAAACACTAGAAGAGCCTTCAATTAAATAAACAGTCAATTTTTGAAAGTCTTTATCAGGATAATCTTTGGGTAAAATATTTTTTTTCATTTCTGCCAATGCGCCCGCAAGTTCAACTCCTGTTGGTCCGCCACCAACAATAACAAAATTCATTAATGCTTGTAAATCTTCGGGTTTTGCAACCAAAGTATCTTCAAAAGTTTGAAGTATTCTATTTCGCAATTGAATTGCTTCTGGTACCGATTTCATTGAAAAGGCAAATTTTTCAATTTCAGTATTTCCAAAATAATTAGTCGTACACCCATAAGCAAGAACCAAATAATCGTATTTGAAATCTGCAATAGTAGTTTTCAAGGTTTTATTATTAGAATCAATACTCAGAACTTCGGCAATTCTAATTCTAATATTTTTAGAATGTTGGAATACTTTTCTGATTGGAAATGAAATACTTGCAGGTTCTAATCTTGCGGTTGCAACCTGATACAGCAAAGGTTGAAATTGGTGGTAATTGTTTTTGTCAATCAGTAAAACATCGTAATTGGAATTTTCTAAATCTTGTGCCAATCGCAAACCAGCAAAACCTGCACCCACGATGATAATTTTTTTTGTAGTTTCCATAGTGATGAATTAGAAATTTAAAGTTACCTATTAATAGAGGAAAATTCATCACAATTAACGTTTCCAAAAAGAGGTATTTATTCTTTAAATTCAAGATGTCCTTATCAAGCCAATTTCTTAAAAAAATATTCGATAGAATTAACATTCCAATTGTAAGATATCCTTTTATAATAATTTGTTGAATTATTTAAAGAGATTATGCTGAATTTTTTCAGTTTATATGGCGTAAAAACCACAATTTTAGTCTTACAAGTTATTAAATTTTGTGTAAAATTCAATCGTTTTCGGATAATGAAATGATATTTGAGTATAATATAACCCGTTGGGTGTAATTAAATTTTTTGATTTTTAATATTATTTATTGGTCTATCAAATATAAATTTATTGATATATTGAACCAAAGTTAATGCTGTTATTTTTGCTAAAATTCTTGTTTTAAAACCTTCAAAAGTTTTAGCATAATTGTTTCTTATTTTGAATTGGTCACACAATTGTGAAAATAATGTTTCAATTCTTTTTCTTGATTTTCTGAATATATAAGGTTG
>OZ248392.1:0-170575 GCA_965234425.1 Flavobacterium neuenschwanderi (SeqCode)
CTAGTGCCTCTGTAAATGTTGTTTATACTGTTGTTCCATTAGGAAGTAATGGTTGTGATGGAGATTCATTTACATTTACAGTAACCGTTAGTCCAGAGCCAGCGGTAGCAAATCAAACAACTACAAGTTGTAGTGATGTAGCATTAGGAGTTAACTTTAATTCCAGTACTTCGGTAGCTGCTGCTACTTATAATGTAACGGCATTAAATCTAAATGGATTAATCGTTTCAGCAGGAAATGCTGGAGTTGCTACTGGATTATTGGTAACTGATTTATCTAACGATGCCTTCACAAATATAACCAATGCCCCAGTAGATGTAATTTATACCGTTGTACCAGTAACTGCTTCAGGTTGTATTGGCGAAGCATTTACCATCACGGCAACTATAAATCCAGAGCCAGTAGTAGTAAATCAAACGGTTACTACTTGCAGTGATATTGCTATAAATTTAGTTTTAGGCGACGATGCAGATGGTCCAACCGCTGCAACGTACAATATTACTACTATCAACTCTAGTGGTTTATTTGCCTCAGCGGGTCTTCCAGTTCTAGGAACAGGATTTTCTGCTAATGAATTAATTAATGATGCTTGGACTAATAAAACTACTACACCAGTAAATGTAATTTATACTGTTGAACCTGTAAGTTCTTTAGGATGTAAAGGCAATCCATTTACAGTAACGTTAACCGTAAAACCAGAACCAGTTGTAGCAAATCAAACCCTTACTGTGTGTAGTGATAGAGCTGCTAATTTAGCGTTAGGATCGGATGTTGATGGACCAAGTGTTGCAAGTTATAGCATTTTGAATATTAATAATGGTGGCTTAGTTTCTTCAGCAGGCACGCCAGTAATAGGATCAGGTTTAACTGCAAATGAGCTATTGGACGATGCCTGGACAAATAACACTAGTGCCTCTGTAAATGTTGTTTATACCGTTGTTCCATTAGGAAGTAATGGTTGTGATGGAGATTCATTTACAGTAACAGTAACCGTTAGTCCAGAGCCAGCGGTAGCAAATCAAATTTCAACTTCTTGTAGTGAATCTCAGATTGGCATAATGCTAGGAAATGATATAGATGGCCCAACGGTTACTTTATATAACATAGTAACAATTGACACTAATGGTCTTGTTCCTTATGGAGGGTCACCAAGTATAGGGGTAGGGTTGTTATCAAATGCGATTTATGATGATGCTTGGACTAACACAACCAACACTCCAAAAGAGGTAGTTTACACTGTTGTTCCATTAAGTGGATTGGGTTGTGAAGGAGATTCTTTTATAGTTACTGTTACAATAAGTCCTAAACCTACTATCCCAAATCAATCGGATATCATTTGCAGTGGCGATATGTTTATGATTGCACCAGTTAATAACCAAATAATAGGGGTAATTGTTCCTTTAGGCACAACATACACTTGGACTGTTGTTGATAATCCAAATGTATTAGGAGAAACAGATCAGCTTAATCCACAAGCTAACATAAGTCAGGCTTTAACAAATTTTACAAGTATAGTTCAAATAATAAACTATACAGTTACTCCAATAAGTGGTACCTGCCAAGGGACACCATTCACTTTAGCAGTATCAGTAAATCCAAGACCGTTTATTCCTAATGCACCTCAATTAACAGATACCCGTTGTAGTGGAGAGGCATTTAATATTATTCCCCAAAATGGAATTCCTGATATCTTTACAATTGTACCAATTGGAACAACGTATATATGGACAGTTCCAGTTAATAATTTAGGAGCTACTTCTTCCATTTTACCTGGTTTAACTAGTATTAGCCAAGTGTTAATTAACCCAACTAATACAATTCAATCTGTTACCTATTCAGTTACACCTAGTTCTGGGACTTGTATCGGGATCCCATTTAATGTGAAAATTTGGATAGAACCTAAGCCGTTTATTCCTACAGTATTAGAAACAATATGTAATCAATCAGCATTTGTCCTAGCTCCAATTAATGCACAGCTTCCAACACCTACAACTATTATTCCAAATATTACTAAATATACTTGGGGAGCTCCTACAGTAACAGGAGGCGTTACAGGTTGGGCAACTGGAACGGATACGTTATTTTTCAACAGTGGAATATTAGACAATCCAACCCCTTTTATTCAAACTGTTACTTTCCATGTTACTCCATCTTATTATGTAATTTCTAATCCTAATGTTATTCAATGTGCAGGAGATTCATTTGATATTATTGTAACAGTTAACCCAAAAGTAACCCCACAAGAAGTTATTACAAACGTATTGTGCTATAATTCTGTTCCTTTGTGTGCTGCCAGTATAACTCTTAATCCTATAGGAGGGATACCATTTAGTTATGCCTGGACTTCTTTGAGTATTCCTCTAAACCCTTTAATTAATCCAATTGATAGAGATCAATTTAATTTATGTCCAGGGGATTATAAATTAGAAATTACTGACACTTTTAATTGTAAGTATTCGTTTATTTATGTTGTAGCACCTCCAACTCCAATTATAGAATCTTTAGTCATTCATCAGGATATTTCATGTAATAATACTTCAATACCTCCCTGTGATGGATATGTAGAATTGGCTATTTCAGGAGGAACACCGTTATCTACTCCTACAGTATATGGATATAATTATATTTTTGAATGGTATAAAGAATCTACAACTATTCCAGGATTATTTGATTATTTAGTTTCAACAGGCATGCCAATTTTACAAAATGCTTGCGAGGGTAACTATAGATTGAAAACGGTAGATGCTAATGGTTGTATTTTGTGGTCTCAGATACAGACTATATTGAAATTATTTGTTCCAATTAGTGTTGTAGAGACTGTATCTAATTATAACGGATGGTCTGTAAAATGTAATGGAGATTCCAATGGTTTTATCCATGATTTAATTTCAGGAGGTTCAGGATTATATACTTATACTTTAACGAATGACATAGCACCTTTAGTAATAATAAGCAGTGGTAGTATAAGCGCTGGCGGAGTAATTCCTCCATTAAATACGGCTTTAAACATTGATAATATTCCAGCTGGTAATTATACTTTAACTATTCATGACTCTGCCTGCCCGTATGATATTGTTTTACAGTATCAACTAACAGAACCAACTCTTTTGCAGTCGAGCATAAACATTATTAACCCAATACTTTGTAATGGAGGTAAAGCAACTTATGAAGCAGCGCCGTCAGGAGGAACTTTTCCATATAGCTATGTTTGGTTTCCAAGTGGGGAAACGACATCAGTTGCTACTAATTTACCACTAGGGCCTTATAGTTGTTTAATTACAGATGATAATGGTTGTACTATTACAAAATCTGGAGCTATAAGTGAGCCAACGGCATTACAAGCAGTTGCTTCAGTATCGTCTCCAATTTTATGTTACGGAGGAACCGCTTCCATAACTGTAACTGCAATAGGAGGTACTGGACCATATACTGGTACTGGAGTATTTACGGGTGTTAGCGCAGGAATATCGCCAACATATGTTGTTACAGATTTTAACGGTTGTCAGGCAACAGTTTCTATATTAGTTCCAACACCTTCATTATTAGAAGCTCAAGCTGTTATAACGAATCCTATTTTATGTCATGGAG
Source organism: Flavobacterium neuenschwanderi (SeqCode) (assembly GCA_965234425.1). Classification (GTDB taxonomy): domain Bacteria; phylum Bacteroidota; class Bacteroidia; order Flavobacteriales; family Flavobacteriaceae; genus Flavobacterium; species Flavobacterium neuenschwanderi. The sequence goes on from OZ248392.1 coordinate 3,589, forward strand.
GAAATGCAACAATTACAATAACTGCTTCTGGAGGAACTCCAAATTATTTACAAACAGGAATATTTTCCGTTCCAGCGGGTAATCATACATTTGTTGTATTTGATTCAAATGGATGCCCGGCTTCAATTTCAATAACAGTAATGGAGCCAACTTTGCTAACTGCTTATGCCACCGTAACGACTCCAATATTGTGTAATGGAGGCTCAGGAGTTGTAACAGTTTCAGGATTAGGAGGAACGCCGACCTATTCTGGAGTTGGAACTTTTAATGCTGTAGCTGGAGTTAATACTTATGTAATTAACGATGCAAATGGTTGTTCAATACCTGTTACAATAACAGTAAATGAACCTACATTATTAGTAGCAAATGCAGTTGTATTAAATCCCATAAAATGTCATGGGGGTATGGCTACAATATCAGTGACTGGTAGTGGCGGAGTTTCTCCTTATGTTGGAACAGGAACTTTCCAAGCTTTGGCGGGAATTCATACTTATTCTATACGAGATGCCAATAATTGTATTCAAACGTTTACCATTACTATTACAGAGCCAACATTATTAGTAGCTACAGCTTCAATTACATCTCCAATATTATGTTATGGAGGAACAGCTGTGGTTTCTGTTAGTGCAATTGGTGGAGTTTCACCTTATACTGTAGTGGGTAATTATACAGTAATAGCAGGTGTTTATTCTTATACAGTAGTTGATGCTAATAATTGTTCAACCACTGCAACAATTAATGTAACACAACCAGGATTATTAGCATTTACTATAAAAAGTGTCTCAAATCCTAATTGTTTTCCTAATAGATTATATGACAATGGAACTATATGTATTAAAATTACAGGTGGAACTGCGCCAATTCCAGTTGGAGCAGGGTGGATACAATCTACAACTATTCCTGGTGAATGGTGTTTGTCTGGATTAAGTGCCGCAACGTATACAATTTCAGTTACCGATGTAAATAACTGTCCTTCAATTACAAGGACAGTTTCATTAACACGTCCAACCCCTTTAACTGCATTTACTACAGATAATGTTAATGTAAATTGTCCTACAAAAAACGTTTCTCAAACAAACTATGTTTTTGCTTCAGGTGGAGTTCCTGGATACGTTTATAATTGGTCTGGAGGTGATGCTTGTCCGGGACCAATAAATCCTCAATGTATGACAACAGACATTAATGGAAATTACTTTGTTGATGTTAATGACCAAGAAGGACTTGCTCTTGGTTGTATTGCCGTTCAAGTTCCAATTATAGTTAATCTACCCGTTATTGGCGACCCACTAATGAGTATTTCTTCTAATGCAAGTACTGTATGCGGTGTTTATTCCATTAATGATCCAATAACATTTACCAATATTTCAACAGGAAATTTCACTTCTGTAGAATGGTTTATTGATGGTTTGTCATTGGCTGGTTCAAATTTAATTTCACATAATTTCACAACTTTAGGAGATCACACCATAACTCTTGTCGTTAATTACACAATAGGGGGTGTAACGTGCACTTATTCTATAACCGAAACAATTGCTGTTACAAGAGGATATGATATGGTTGTTCCTAACGGTTTTACCCCAGGAAATAATGATGGTATAAATGATAATATTAAACCTGAATTCAATTGTATGGGTGTTGTTGAAATGAGAGTTTACGATACATGGGGTTCGCTTTTATATGTTGAATCAGGAACAACTTTAATTGGTTGGGATGGAAAAATTAATGGTCATGAAAGTGAAAACGGAAACTATATTATTGTTGTCAAGGCAACTACTCTTTTTGGTGCAGTAATTAATTTTAACGGACCATTTACTTTAATAAAATAATTTTTGATTATGAAAAAAATAATAATTGTAGTTTGCTTATTGTTTAGTTTAAATTATTGCAACGCACAAGACCCAATATTTACTCAATATTTTATGATGCCTGAAACTATTAATTCTTCATTTGCTGGAGCAAAAGAAGGAACAAAGGCAGGTATTATTCATAGAACACAATGGCCTGGAATAAATTTTAGTATAAACACCCAATTTGCGTATATTGACAATTGGTTTGAAGAAATGAATAGCGGAATTGGAATTAGTGTTTTAAATCATAAAGAAACTTCGACAAGATATAATTTTACGCAAGTAAATTTTAATTATTCTTTGAAAGTAGAACTAAATGATGAATGGTATTTTAGACCAAGTTTGTCGTTGGGTTACGGAAGTAAAGATTTTGGTTTTCAAGACCTATTGTTGGGAGATCAAATAGACATAAATAATGGAATTATTTATTCAACAAGTATTGACCCGTTATTACTAAATGATAAAATTAATTTCTTTGATTTTAGTACCTCATTGCTTTTTAATAATGAAAAATCGTGGATAGGTTTGACTCTAAAACATCTAAATAGACCTAATATTTCAATGTCTTACAAAGGTAATAACCAAATCGATATGTTTTTATCGGTTCATTCCTCAATTGAATTTCCATTAAATACTTCTTATGGAAGATTTGATAATGAAGATAGTGTTTACTTGTTGGCTAATTTCATGAAACAAGGTCAATATAATAGATTTGATATTGGTCCTCAATATGTAAACGGAAATTTTTCTTTTGGGATATTAGCAGCTACAAACCCAATAAGAACAAATCCAAACAGTCATTTTTTAACATCAATGAATGCTTATGCTGGATTTAAATATGAAGGATTTAAATTTGGTTATTCTCATGATTTTAATACAAGTAAAATTGGAAAAACCGGTGGGGTTTATGAAATTTCAATTTCGTATGAATTTGATAAAAGTGATAGATGTTGGGGTTGCCCAAATTATTATTGATTTTTAAGTTTATTTTTATCTAATAACAACACCTATAATTGTTGAATCGAATCAATTTTTAACATTAATGTAAATTTATCGAAATAATATTCTATTTTTGTTAAATAAATTAACACGTTTTATCAAAAATTTAACTTTAGTGTCTGCTTTATTTCTTTCAAAAAACTGCCCGTTTTTTATTATCTCGGTCTTGTTTTTTTATTGATTAAAGTAAGTGTCCCTCACTAATTTTTATATAAATAACTACAAAAAGGGATCTTGTAGTGATTTATTACAAGAAAAATGAAAAATAAATTACTTCTTTTGTTAATAGCTGGCATGTTGAACACCGCTATTTATTCTCAACAGATTTGGACAGATATTACTTCAACAACGAGCGCTTTCAATTCAAGTACCAATATGGGAAGACCCTATATTTTTGATGTAAACAATGACAATTTTCCTGATATTTTAGTTCCTGTTTTAACAACTGTAGCAAGCCCATATACAAAATTTTGGAAACTATATAAAAACAATGGCAATAGCACATTTACCGATGTAACTACTAGTTATGGTTTACCAACTAATTTAATCTCAACTCTAGGTTTTGTAGATTATAACGGTGATGGGTTTAAAGATTTATATTTTTATACAGCTACTGGTCTTCAAATTTTCAAAAACAATGTAATTCCCAAGCAGTAACCACTTTTGCGGGTTCAGGCGTAGCTGGTTCTTTTAATGGAACTGGAACAGTGGCACAATTTAATTTTCCTGAAGGAATTTGTACAGATGCTTCAGGAAATGTATATGTATCTGATACTAGCAATAACAGAATTCGAAAAATAACTCCTTCAGGGGTTGTGTCTACTTTTGCTGGAGGGGTTTATGGCTATGCTGATGGAACAAGTACAGTAGCTCAATTTAGATATCCTTTTGGAATTTGTTCAGACGCATCTGGAAATCTATATGTGGCTGATTCTGGTAATAGCAGAATAAGAAAAATAACCCCTTCAGGGGTTGTGTCAACTTTTGCTGGTTCGGGTATCGAGGGTTATGCTGATAATAGTATAGGAATAAATGCTCAATTTAATACTGTTATGGGGGTTTGTTCAGATGCTTTAGGAAATATATATTTGACAGATTGGGGTAACAACAGAATAAGAAAAATAACTCCATCGGGAGCTGTAACAACTTTTGCTGGTTCAGGTATCAGAGGTCATGCTGATGATAGTATAGGAATAAATGCTAAATTTAGTAATCCTAGAGGAATTTGTTCAGACGCTTCTGGAAATTTATTTGTGGCTGATTCTGGTAACCAAAGAATAAGAAAAATAACTTCTTTAGGAGCTGTAACTACATTTGCTGGTAGTGGTATGTATGGTGATGCTGATGGAACAAGTACAGTAGCTCAATTTAATACCCCTTTCGGGATTTGTTCCGATGTTTCTGGGAATGTATACGTAGCAGATTTCTATAATAATAAAATAAGAATAATTAATCCTTTAGGAGTTGTAACCACTTTTGCTGGTTCTAGTGTCAATGGTTTTGTAAATGGAATAGGTACATCTGCTAAATTTGATGGCCCTATTGGAATTTGTAACGATGTTTCAGGAAATGCCTTTGTAGCAGATTATTTTAACAACACAATTAGAAAAATTACATTATGCAATAATGCCCAATAAATATCTCTGCCGATGGTACTATTGCCTCAAGCACTACTATCACTAATGGCAGTGCTGTTCAGCTACAACTTAATGGTTCTTTAAATGCAATTCCAAATATTCAGTGGTTTCCGGCAACAGCAATAAGCTCTACATCTATTTTTAATCCGTTAGTTTTTCCAAGTGAAACAACTACTTATACAGCAAGTTTTGTAAATAATAATGGTTGCACGCAAACCACTTCATTTACTGTAAATGTTACACCACAACCCAATATTGGTAATTTGAGTATTTCTTCTTCTACTGCTAATGTCGGATTGTTTGACACCATTACTGTTGATGTGCAATTAACAGGTGCAACAAATCTTTATAGTTTGTTTATGAAACTCAAAGGAAACGCAGCAGTAAATCAATATTTAGATTATCAGGGATTTACTGCCAGTACTTTATTGGGTTCTGGCAGCAGTGTTATCTCTACACCGCCTACAATTACTAATGGTGTTGTTGATTTTGGCATTACTAAAGCAGGGGCTTCTTCTGGGTATTCAGGAAGTGGTTTGTATTATACCTTGCGTTTTATTCCTAAAAATATTTCAATTCCAAACGGAACTGTTTTTTGTTTTTACATAGATGATGTAAGTTCTTATAATTCATCTGGTATTGCATGTGGGTTAACCAATCAAGGGCAGTACTGTTATACTTTTACGAATCAAGTAGCGGTATGGCCTGGGGATTTAAATAAATCTAATACCGTAACAACAGCCGATTTATTACCTATTGGTTATTTTTATAACTCAACAGGAGCAGCAAGAGCAAATGCCACCATACAATGGAACGCTCAACCTGCCACCCTTTGGGGATACAATCGAACTTCTACCAATAGCGATGCCTACAAGGTGTTTGCTGATTCTAATGGAGATGGTGTAATCAATAATGCTGACCAAGCTGCTATTGGATTTAATATGAATCAAATTCATGCAAGATTTGCATCACCTTCTCCTATTCAGCATACTTCACATTCTTTGTCAGCACTTTCTAATGGGGATTTAATAGTAACCCCTAACAATACGATTGTTAATGCATTATCATCACAAACGGTTACTTTTAGTGTTAGTTTAAATAATACCGGTGTATTAAATGGTCTTTATGGAATATCGGTAAACTTACTTTTTGATAATACTATATTTGATTTAAGTACCGCAACAATAGATTATACGGGTTCTATATTTGGAACTGCAGGTACAGATTGTTTGGTAATAAATCATACTTCATCAAGCATGGAAAGTGTAGGCTTGACAAGGTATGCAAATGCTGCTATAAACGGTCAAGGTTTGTTGTTTAAAGTAACCATGCAAACTAGATTTCCTTTAACATCACCACTTAATCAAACGCTTGTAAGTTCGAATGTTGAAGCTGCCAACAATCAGTTTGGCGACGCTTTAATAATTCAAGATGCACCTGTGACGAATATAACAATCATTAATAATTTGGAGGTGAACACCACAAAATCAAATGATTTTATACTTTATCCAAATCCCGCCAATGAAGTAGTAAATTTAGTATTGGGAACAAATGCAATGCAGTTGGGGGATTTAAAATTAAAAGTAATTAACGTACTAGGTCAAACCGTAGAGAAAATGAACATTCAAAATGCTTCTTTGGAAATCTCAACTAGAAATTGGGGTGCATCAGGAGTATATTTTGTTGAAGTAACTAACTCTGATAATTCTGTTTTAATGACTAAAAAAGTGATTGTGGTTAGAAAATAGAAGTTTTATTAATTTAATTGATTTGCAGCTACTGCATTGATTTTTTAATTTTCTTGGCTTAAAATAGTTGAAATTTTACACTTTAGTGCATTTTGCTTTTAGTTTATTTTAATGACAATAACACTAAAACTCCTTGAAACATGAATTTGTTTCAAGGAGTTTTTTCATGAAAGGTAATTTAATAAAAAATCTAAAAAGTTTACAATATCTATGTAATGCCGCATGTGAGGTGTTTAATGCATGAATTTCACTTAGGGATTATATTTGTAGTATAGTCTAAATTTAAAACGACAATGTAATTTGGTATTAATTTTCCCCTTAAATATTTTTAAATGACCACCAATTCGAAGAATAGAAAATCTCAGAATTGGCAGTTTTTATAAATGATAATCTTGTATTTTTTTATTTTTAAATTGCGGTCAACGTTTTCAAGTTGGCAATAGTTTGTTTGGGGTTTTCTGTTTTGAAAACATAGTTTCCAGCTACCAAAACATCGGCACCAGCTTGAACTAATTGTACGGCATTTTTATTGGTTACGCCTCCATCAATTTCAATAATCGTTGAAGCGCCTTTTCGATTTATTAAAGCTTTTAATTTTTCAATTTTTGTGTAAGTATTCTCGATGAAGGATTGTCCACCAAAACCAGGATTTACACTCATAATACAAACCATATCAATATCGTTGACGACATCTTCTAATAAATCGATATTGGTGTGTGGATTTAGTGCTACTCCTGCTTTCATTTCCTCGGCTTTAATAGCCTGTAAAGTTCTGATGTCTCGAGTTCAAATCTCAGTCTCGCTACTAAACAATCCCCTAACACATAACGCGTTAGGTTTTTTGTTTGGAACTTATCTTTTCTTAATTTAATGGGGTAAGAAATGAGACAATAAATTAAATAAAACAATTACAAATCCGAGTTATTACAAGGATTTAAACTTAATCAATTATACTAACTACTTGTTTAATAACACACTATTTGTGTAAAATTATTTAAATACAAACAAAAATTTGTCCAGAAAAATTAATAACTGGACAAGCTAAGGATAAAAAAATAATAGCATTTAAGATCAGTAAATTATTTTTGTAAAAAATTCACAAAGCTAATTTCACCTCGACTTAAAATACAGTATCGTAAAATAATCAACAACTCTTTTTTATTGATGCTTTCTTATTTAATAAATCATTTTTCGTGAAGTTAAAGCTAAAAATACAGCCAAATGGCTTGTAATGAAATTAAAATATGCAAACCTAAAATTAGTCCTAATAAATTAATAAAAATGAAAATCAGTAAAGTAGTATTAATCTTTTTATTTAGTACAATCGCATCCGCTCAAAATTTGACCATTTCCTCTACAGGACAAACGGGTACTTCTGGAACCAACTGGAGTATAACCGGAACTACGCTTACCGTAACAGGAACGGCGAAAATTCGGGCATCAGTAATTGTTAACGCGCTAGCAAATGGAAATTTAACGGTAGTGGGTAACAGCACTAATTTTGCAGTTACGGTAAGTGAGGCTATTACTGCTACGGGTAACAATACACTAACGGTTGGTAGTGCTACAAATACAGGAACAATCACTTTCAATGCTGTAACTTCTTTTGCAGGGCCAGTTAACCTATATGGTGGTTCAATTAATATGGATCAAAACATGACCTGTACCTCTAGCGGATCGCCGATTTTGTTACAGTCCACAGGAGCAATCGACATAGCAGCGAGTAGAACAGTTCAAAGCAATAGTGGAAACATTACGCTGCGCTCCAATTCAGGAGGTACAGTTTTAAGTGGCGCCTCCTCGATTATTTTGAATAGCAGCAGTTCCCTATTGTCCCAAGGAGGAAACATTACCCTTGGAGGTAATTTTACCGGTGCACAAGGTGCGGGTCTTTACGCAACAAGTGGAAATGCTCCAGCAATATTGATTAGTGGTGGAACGATTTCTGCAGCTGGTGGAAATATTAAACTATATGGTAAATGCAATGTATTTTATGACGATGGAATTCGTTTAACAGGGACAATTAACACGACGGGAACGGGAACCATTGAACTTTATGGTGAAGCTTATGGAGGGCTCACTGGCTCCGACACTTATTTCGGGGGCGTAACTTTTGGGACTGCAAACACTACGGTGAGCACTGAAAATGGGAATCTGACGATTGAAGGCATCCTCACAAATACAAATAGTTCATCAGCTTCAGGGCTGAATTTTTATCGCGTCGCCGGTGGAAATGGTAGCTTGTCTATTCAGTTACTTTCCAAGACTGGAAATATCCAAGTCTCCGGACGAAAGGCGCCATCAGCAGCATCTTATGGCATTGGTCAATGCAGCCAAGGGGATGTCTATATCGGATCACCCAAAGATAACAGTTGGACAGCAACTGGGAACATTATTATGTCTTTATCAAGTTTTGATCTTGCAGCATCGACTGGAATTATTTTCAAAACAATAGGCGCTCTCAATGTGGAACCTTATGACGCAAGTTTCAATAGCACTCTTACTTTTCCTTTCACAAATAATTCCAGTATAAGCAGCGTGAGTGCATTTACAATGGGAAAAGCTTCCAATACGGCAAATATAACCATTGGTGCTCCAGGGATTTCTGTGGCAGGCCCTATCACTTTATACGGAGGTGCTTTGTCACTGGGTGCAAATATTACCAGTACAGCGGGAGGGGAAATCGCACTCTATTCCGATGCAGCCCTAGCGGGGCTTTCGAGTGCTAGAAGCATGACCACCACCGGCGCTTTCCGTTACCTGCCGCAGGGCACTAGTTTTTCTTCCACCGTGACCTTTCCGATCACCAACCTTTCCTTGGTCAACATCACTGAATTACAGCTGGGCAAGTCCGGCAATACGGCCGGCATCACGATTGAGTCTAGTGCTACAATTGCAGGACCAATTTCGATATATGGTGGCTATGTGAACATCAATGGCAACCTGACCAGTTCTGCAACAGGTGATATTTTTATTAAAGGTATTGCAGGTACAAACCCGTCCATTTGGGTACAATCCGGTAAGACGATCACCAAATCCGGTGGTACGGGCACCCTGACCATGCAGGGACATGGCCGAGTGTCGAACAGCGGCTCGATCACAACCAGCGGCACCGGGGTGCTGAATGTGATCTTCTGGTCGGATTTTGACAACAGCAACAATGATGGAGGGGTTTCACAATTTGGTACGGTTTCCACCAATGGCGGGCATGTCTGGCTGGGTGGCTCCAACTCCAACGGCGGCAGCTATACCTGGAACGAGCTTACAGTAGGGGATGGGCCATCCATTGGAACAAGCGGATTCAACGGCAACGCCCTCGATATACAAGGTCATATTACCACGAGTGGTGGGGATTTATTAGTTTGGGCAGGTAATGGCTCAGGCGGAGGAACAAATGGTATTGTTACTAATGCGGGTTGGGAATTAAACGTAAGTGACGGCGATGTCGTGTTCATTACACCTTCTGTTTTAGGTTCTGGTCCTTCTTTACTTCTCAGACAAAATGGAGGAACCTTTACCTTAGTTCCCAATGGAACTAGCTTTCCTGTTGCGCTCAATTGGTCTCCTTCAGACAATGTTTACAGCGGCATGGTCAATTGGAATTTTCCAGACGAATTCAATTATTTGTGGATTGAAAACCCTACAACTTTAACATATCTTACTGTTGGTCGTTATGATGGAATGTCTAGTGGAGGTAATCCCGTAGTGCTTTTAAATACGAGCAACATTAATATAAATCTCCCAACCACAATTGCAGGATCGATGAGTTTTTATGGCGGGGCGTTAGCTTTGAATTCAAATTTAACCACCACCAATGCAACTACTGGAAATATCACACTTAGCGGTACCACAATTTCAGGCACTGGCAATATAGCGTTAGCATCCGGTAGAAATGCAACTTTAAATGTATCTGCTACTTCTACTTATGATGGAGTTGTCTCAGGAACGGTTAGCGCATTGACTAAATCTGGTTCAGGAAAACTGATGTTGACTAAAGACCAAACCTATTCAGGAGTTACCACTATTACCGCTGGTGACCTACAAGTAGGAACAGGTGGTTCGGTTGATCAAGCATCAAGTGGATCTATTTCCAATACATCGGCTGTTGCTGTTGCAAGTGGTTCAAAATTGATTTTAACGCCAAATGAAAATATCCTATTTGCAAAACCTATTTCAGGTGCAGGTGGTGTTGAGATTAAGGGGGCATCGGGATTGTACAGAGGTACAGCGTTAACCACTACAGCCAGTCTGATTGCCTCCAATGTTTCAGTATTGGAAGTGCTGACACGCATCACCGGAGGAACGTTTACCGGAAGCGCTGGCTCCGGTAATTGCGGAGCGTATCAAAAGTCTTATAATGCGGCTACGAATACCGCTACGCTTCAGTTTCAGCAGTTTTTATCTCCTTATACGAAAGTGGTATTTGTAACACTGGAACGAATCAATACTACGGATGTAGCTATAAAGGGCACAGGAGCTGCTTACCGGTCGGGAGACTATCTTGGTCAGAACATGGCTACCATTGGAGGAACAACGGCGTATACCTTCCCGACAAATTACGGCATCAGCCAGGTGTTCATGTCGGGCAAAGTAAACTTTACCGGTGCACTAACCTACACGGGTACGACCACGCTGAGTAACACAACGACGAGTGCTACCAGCCCCACCACCTACAGCTATATATCCAAAGGAACTCAGGAGATCACCGATGCCAGCTCCAGTTTCCCCTCGGCTATTGTCAACAACGGGTTGGTGATCCTCAACCGCACCACCCCGCTGACCATCGCCGGAGATATGAGTGGTACCGAAGACATTTTGCAGGTAGGCGCGGACGTAACTTTCACAGGCACCAATACACATACTGGAATAACTACCATTGATTTGAACAAATCGTTACTAATTGGAAATGGTTCTACTTCTGGTTCCATTACTGGAAATATAATAAATTATGGTTCGCTAACTTTTAATAGAAGTGACAATTCAACATATCCAGGAATTATTAGTGGTTCTGGCAGTTTAACTAAGCTAGGGGAAGGTTCACATACGCTTACGGGTTTAAATACTTATGCGGGTGCAACTACTATTACTGCTGGAAAATTGGTGTTAGAACGCGATGTTCCTGTAACAAGCAGTACTGGTTATTCAGGTTCAGGAACATTAGTAATTCAACCTGCTTCTGATAGCTTTACCTCTGCTATTTCTTATCCAATTGCTGGATTTACTATATCAAATAGTATTGGTGGGCTTACTATTGGTAAAGCTACCAATAGTACCAATATTACTTTTGCAAATGCAACGACTGTTGCAGGACCAATTACGGCTTATGCTGGAACGATTACCCTGAATGCTGGTTTAACAACAACCAACAATGGAGCTATTTCTTTTTATTCAGATAATGCCATTGCCGGACTTTCTGCTTCAAGAGCGGTTTCCTCTGCTGGCGCTTTTAACTACATTCCACAAAGCAATAGTTTCAGTGCGGCTGTTACCTATCCGATAACCAACTTAAATGTTTCCAGTACGGGGCTGTTAATTGGAAAATCAACCAATACGGCAAATCTAACTTTTGGTGCCACAACTACTATTGCAGGCCCGATCACTGCTTATGGCGGTACAATCGCAGTAAACGCTGCCTTAACTGCTACCAATTCAAATATCAATCTAACAGCAAGTACTGCTGCCACGCAAACTGCTGCCATCACAGCTAATGGATTGGATCTAAACGGAACGGGAACGTTCACACTTACAAATACTTCTAATAATATAGCTACCCTTTCAGGAGGTTCGTCATCCTCGAAATTAGGAAGTCTTTCACTTGTTGATGCTAGTGGAGGTTTAGCGATAGGTGCTTTAACCAATACGGGGATAACTGCTTCAGGAACAATCTCGGTAGCAACATTGAACGGAGATATTACACTTGCCAATAACATACAAACCGATAACACTACAACTAGTGCCGTTATCATTAATGCCGGACAATCAAGAAGTATTGGGGATGCAATTGGAGGGAATATTATTGTTTCAGGATTAACAGATATTAGTACGGGTACTAATGGTATCACTAAATTATTTAGCGGAAGAGAAGCCGAAAGTACTGGGCTTACTACTTTTGTTAATGGCGCTACTAATGTTAGGCTTGGAGTTGATGAAACAACATCCACATTTGCACCAGTTCTAGCCAATAACAACAAATACGCATTATATAGATTTAATGATGCAACTATAGGAGGTATTACAATTGTAAGTTCAGGTGGAGTTACTGTTAATAATGGTTGGGAGTTTGTAAACAACACCATCATACCAACTACGGCTGCTGCAATAAGTATTGATGCCTCGGTTCTTCAAAATTATTTATTAACCAACCCTTTAACTGTAAGAGCTGGTTCAATTACGTTTAGTGCAAATATTGTCAATTCAACTGCCAATCAGTTGACATTAAATTCTTATACATTTATAAAAAACACCGCAGCAACTACAATTACTACAGCAGGTGGAAATGTAGTAATGGCATCGAATACTGATGACGCTACCGATAATGATATCACTACCAATGGATATATTCAATTTTCAAGCGGTTTAACCATGACCACAAATGGTGGAAATATTACTCTTGGAGGTGGTGATGCTTCAGCTAGTGGTTATGCCATAGGTACTAGTGCCTATCCTTATGAAGGACTTAGAGTGGATGGTACTTTAAATATAAATTCGGGTGGAGGAAATATCATAATGCGTGGCAAGTCGTATGCGATTAGTACCGCTTCAGGTTCGTGGGGTATGGGTTTTTGGAATCTTTCTACGGGTTCAATTACGAGTGGAACAGGGACGATTACCTTGGATGGGTTTTCACAATCAAGCGGAGGCACCCATAATTCAGGTCTTTACACTCACGGAGCTCTTACTGTAACTTCTGCCAATACTACTGCGGATGCCATAAAACTGATTGGGAAATCAACTGGAGCAAGTGGTCAAGCGTGGGGTATTGAAGCGGAAAGCGCACTGAGCGTTTTAACTACAGAAGGTGGGGGTGGAATTACCATCAGTACCTCACAGCAAAGTTCAGATACTTATGATGCCGTATTTAGAGGCGTGACCAATATATTGGCAAAAAGCGGTCCTATCAAATTGTTAGGAAAACAAAATGAAGGTATTGCAAACGGAAAATGGCATACAGGAGCAGATTTCAACTTGGGTTCTAAAGCATCCACTACAGTACCAACTAGTTCTAGTAACATATTAATTCAATATGATAAATTTGAATTTTCAGGTTTAAGAAATATTGCAACTATTGGTACTATAACTTTTCAACCAGCATCCACTAGTTTTGGACAAGAATTTGATACCTCTTGGTTTAGTTGGAATCAAAATAGCCAAACAATGTCTGGGCTAACGATTGGAAAACCGGATAATACTTCAACTATTACACACCAGACTAACGCGATTACAGTAGCCGGACCAGTTTCTGTTTATGGTGGAGCTTTAGCATTTAACAGTGTACTAACAGCAACCAACAACAACATTAATTTATATGCTTCTGGTGCTGTAACACAAACAGCTGCTCTAAGCGCTAACGGATTAGATCTTAATGGAACGGGAACTTACACACTTACTAACACATCTAATGCTATAGCTACCCTTTCAGGAGGAAGTAGCACTTCTAAATTGGGAAGCCTTTCATTTGTAGATGCTAGTGGAGGTTTAACTCTAGGGGCATTAACCAATACGGGGATAACAGCTTCAGGCGCCATCTCGGTTGCAACTTTTAACGGAGATATTACACTTTCTAATAACATACAAACAGATAGCGCTACTTCTAGCGCTGTCATCATTAATGCCGGACAATCAAGAGGTCTAGGCGATGCTCAAGGAGGAAATATTCTGATTTCTGGATCACCAGTTATTACTACGGGTGTTAATGGTATAACTAAATTATTTAGTGGAAGAGAAGCCGAAAGTACGGGGCTTACTACTTTTGCAGGTGGTACTTCAAATACTCGAAATGGTGTGGATGAAATAACAGTTACATTTTCTCCAGTATTGGCAAGTAACAACAAATATGCACTTTATCGTTATGATGCAACATATTTTGGAAATATTACTATTGTAAATTCTGGTGGTGCGGCTATTAATAATGGTTGGGAATTTGTAAATAATACTATTCAGCCAACCTCTGCTACGGCAGTAAGCGTTAACGCTTCGGTGGTAAATGCCTATTTAATTGCTAATCCTCTAACCATACGTGCAGGGAGTATTACTTTTAATGCCAATGTAACAGGAACAAATGCCAATAATCTTTCCATATTATCGAATACATTTATTAATAATTCATCGGCAACTACCATTACCACCCAGGGAGGAAATGTTTTATTTGCTTCTAATGTAGATGATGCAACCGATGGTGAATCTACTACTAATGGAACCATTCAGTTGCGTCAAGGTATAACAATTAACTCCAACGGTGGGAATATAACCTTTGGAGGAGGAAACACTTCGGGTAGTGATTATTCTTTAGGGTCTTCAGATATAGCCTACACTGAAGGTGTCCGTTTTGATGGTACTATTGCTTTAAATTCTGGTGGTGGTAATATTGCGCTTCGTGGAAAATCTTATGCTATGGGAGTTTATTTAAGTTATGGAGCTTCAGGAGTTGGTTTTTATGCTTTTTCTGCTGCTACCGGAACGATTAATAGTGGCACGGGTACAATAACTATTGATGGATATAGTCAGACGAACACAAGTTCTTATGCTTCCGGAATTTATAGTATGGATAATATGACTATTACCTCGGCCAATACTACTGCCGATGCCATCCGTTTAATAGGTAAAGCTACAGGCACAAGTGGGGAAGCATGGGGAATTGAAACAGAAAATACCTTTTCGGTATTAGCTACTGGTGAAGGAGGAGGAATTACTATTAGCTCTTCACAACAAATTGCCGATAATTATGATGTGTTTTTTAGAGGCGAAACCAATATATTGGCAAAAAGCGGCCCTATTCAATTGTTAGGAAAACAAGATGGTGGTGTGGCAAACGGAAGATGGTTTAATGGTAATAATTTCTATTTGGGTTCTAAAGCCTTAAGTGCAGTTCCTACAAGTTCTAGTGCTATAACGATTCAATATGACAAGTATAATTTTAGTGGTTATACTCCGAAATTAGCAACTTCTGGAACACTAAATTGGAAACCCGCTTCTGCAAGTTTTGGACAAAATGTGGGAACCGATTATTTCGCCTGGAGTCAGAATAGTCAAACATTGAGTGGATTAACCATTGGTAAATCTGGAAATGCAGTTATCGTCTATCTTAATTCTGCCTTCACTGTGGCTGGGCCAATCAGTGTCTATGGCAGCTATGTTGAATTTACTGGCAATATTACCAGTTCTGCCGATGGTGACATTTTCATTAAAAGTGTTATAAACGGGAATAATCCATCTGTGTATATAGGTGCTGTGACCATAAACAAATCTGCTGGTACAGGCACGCTTACGTTTCAATCGAGTGGTCGTGTTCTAAATTATGGAACCTTAAGTGCAACAGGCACAGGGCGTTTAAACGTGGTGATGTGGTCCGATTATGACAATACCAACGACGACGGTGGGGTTTCCCATATGGGAACAATAAGTACCAATGGTGGACACGTTTGGATGGGTGGTTCTAACGCTACTAGCGGTAGTTACACCTGGAATGGATTAGCCGTGGGGGATGGACCATCAATAGGATCTACGAATTATAATTGTCATGCTATGGATTTGTTTGGTCCAATTACTACAGGTGGAGGAGATGTTTTACTTTGGGCAAGCTCACCTGGATGTGGAACCAGTGGCATCGTTTCCGATGGAACCCGACTCATCAACGCGGGTTCAGGAAATATTACATTAATTGCCCCTCAAACTTCAGGTGCCATTGAATTAACTTCAACTGGGGTTATTTCTTTAGTACCTAACGCAGGAAGTTATGCTAGTGCATTAACACTTGGAGGCACATTAACTACGGGTAATTTTACTTTTAATACTAGTTTTTACAACGGGCTAAAAATAAATAGTTTGGCCAATAGTGGGTTGGTAATAGGTAATTATTTGGGTCACTTGAGTGGAGGTACCGCAGTGACACAAGGAAATAGTTCAAACGTTACTGCTTCTTCAGCACTTTCTACAAAATCGTTAGAAATACATGGTGGTGCAATAGCATTAAATGAAAATATAAATACAACCGCAGGAAATGCTGTTGGAGATGTATTATTAAAAGCATCTGGTGATATTTCATTAGCAAGTGCAAAATCAATCACCACAAGTGGAGGTGATGTGATTCTTTGGTCTAATAGTGACAATGGTACTAGTAATGGTTCTATCTCCTTAAGAAATGCTTCTTCCATCACTACTGGTTCTAACTCAATACCTGGTGGTTCTATCTGGCTAGGTGGTGGAAGCGATGGAGCGACATGGAATGGATTATCCGTAGGTTTTGGATATGCTGTCCCAGGCACAGTTTTTACTCCTTCAAGCGGAGGTAGTAATTTATCTGGAGGTATTTATCTGGAAGGAAGTTCCATTAATTCTTTTGGTGGTCATATCAAGCTTGCAGCAGATGCTTCCAATTCAACATTCGGATTGTTGACTTACGCTGTCAATTCGATAGATGCAAAAGCTGGAAAAATTGAATTGGATGCTAATGCAACTAATGCTGCAGCAGCAAATGCATCTGGATTATTATGTGGAATCCATGATATCTCGATTGCATCTATAATGAATTTAACATCTTCTGCATCTGATGTAGCTATTACAATTTCAGGAGTAGGAAGAGGAACAGGAGACGCTGTTGCCCTGAGTGGAACACTTAATGTTTTATCAACTGGTACTGGAGAGATATCAATAAACGGAAATGCCTTTGGCAGCGGTAGAAGTATTGTTGCTGGAAACTATTATTCGGGTATTTTAAATGCTTTTGCAAGTTCAGGAAAAATTTCTCTAAATGGAGGAGCAAAGGCAGTACAGGTTGCTGTTCAAGCAGTTCAGGGAACTACGGTTGGTCCTTCAAAAATCAATATTGGAAAAGGAGGAACAATTCTTAATTCTAGCAGCGATGTATTTATTACAGCGGATAATATAGCAGTTGCTGCGTCAGGAATTGCAGTAAATTCGAGTGGTAAAGTTACCATAGAATCAAATGCAGCTAGTTTTGTAAGCACTCTTACTTTTCCAATTACCAATCTTTCTCTTAGTAATGATATAAGTGGTTTAACACTAGGAAAGTCAACTAACACAGCTAATGTAACATTTGCAAATGCTACTTCTATTGCAGGACCAATTACTGCCTATGGCGGAACGATTACTTTGGATGCTAATCTTACTACGACCAACAACGGTGCTATTTCATTGTATTCCGATAATGCTCTAGGAGGATTAAACACGGCAAGAACGCTTACAGCTGCTAGTGCGTTTAAATACATTCCACGAGGAACCACTTTTTCAGCAGATGTGACCTATCCAATAACAAATTTAACAGCAACTTCTTCAGGTTTAACCATTGGAAAAACCACTAATGATAAAGACATAACCATCAATCAAGATGTTACTGGAGGTGCTGGGATAGAATTGTATGGAAATAATGTCAATATCAATTCCAATTTAAAAACGACTTTGAGTGGTGCGATGTATCTTAAGGGAATCACAACAATCGCCGCTGGAAAATACATTGAATCGAATGGTGATTTTACCCATGATGGAAATATGACATTCAAATCAGATGCTACTGGAACTGCGGCTTTTGGTTCGTTAGGAGGAAGCTTTACCACAGTTAATGGTACTTCTACAGTAGAACGCTTTATTCCAGCCAAACGTGCTTGGCGTTTGTTGACCGCTCCATTGAAATGGCTTTCAAACACTACTATTCCTGCAAATTGGCAAGGAGTCAACGGCGAAGGTTTGTTGTTGTTTAGTCCAGCTAACTATCAAAGTCAAGCCATGATAGGTTATACTTTGGGAGGTGTAATGCCTAACATTTGGAAATATAATAATGGTTGGCAGACAGTTCCAAATCTAACTAATGAAAACTTATTTACGTCAACTGGCACAAAAGGTTATTTAGTTTTTGCTACAGGGCCTTCCAATAGCAACAATATTGTATCGGGTGCAGCAGCTACAACTTTAAAACCTCAAGGACAATTAATTACTGGAGAGGTGTTAAACAGCATAATAGGTGACCAATATAATTTGGTCCCAAATCCCTATGCGAGTGCATTAAATACAGAAGCTATGGTACAAGGCAATTCAGGAGCTAAAGTATGGATGGTAGATCCGTCATTAGGAACCGTTGGTGGATACTTTACTTATGATGGTACTAATTGGGTGCCAACAACACCATCATCAACTGACAAAAACATTCAAAGTGGTCAAGCCTTTTTTGTGCGAACGCTTAACAACAGTACATTCACCATTTCAGAATCAAATAAAATTTTAGGTAGTAGCACTACTTGGTTTTCAAGAACATTGGACACTTCGGCAGATAAAATACGAGTGTTATTGTACAAACAAAATAATTCACAATGGCAATTGGCTGATGGAATTTTAGCGGTAAATAGTGCTTCTGGAAACAATGATGTGGATGATACGGACACGGGTAAAATGTCAAATTTTAACGAGAATCTAATGTTTATAAATGGCACGTCTAATTTAGCCATTGAATACAGAGGACTCCCTACCGCAAGCACAATTCAGCCGATGCGATTAACAGGAACAACGGTTCAATCTTATCAATTAAGAGTAATAGCCGAAAATTACAGCAATAGTAATTTACAACCTTATATAGAAGATACTCAAACGGGTACATTAACTTCGATTCCAACCGATGGATCAGAAGTAATACTTCCATTTACAGGAGTGGTATCAAGTACAACAAATCCTGATAGCCGCTTCAGAATCGTATATCCAAACACATTAAATTCTAATGATCCAAGTGCATTTGCGGTTGGTGTATATCCAAACCCTGTGAATGATGGCAACTTTATGATTTTATTAAAAAACAGTGAAACGCTAGCAAAATATACTTTAACCAATTTGTTAGGGCAGCAAGTACAGGCTGGAAAATTGGATTTAATAAGTAATAGTATTAGCGTAGCAACTCTTCAAAAAGGAATATACTTGTTACAAGTAACCCAAGAAGGAAAAAACTTTAAAACGAAATTAATTGTTAAATAATAGAAGCATTTCAATGAAAAACATACACCTACTGAAGCTCACGATTTATTTGATAGTTTTTAATTTATCAAGTTTTGTTGCTAAGGCACAGAACAGTGAACACCCAGGATTTCCTGGAGAAGATCCAGGAGCTCCCTCTTATCCAATTGATGATTGGATTGTCCCTATGTTTATATTAGGTGTTTTTTTATTGTTTTATAATTACAAAAAATACCAAAAAAGGTATAAGCATCAGCAAAAAGTAGACTGATTTAGGTCAAAATAAAAAGAGTGCATTCCTAACAATGAAGTCAAGAATTTAGCTTGAGTAATATGTTATGAACTTTGGCAATGACGAAACAATGTCTTCATTAAAAACAGAAAGATATTTTGTTGAGGTTGGTGTGGGAGATCCAATTACACATATTAAGTGATTAGAAAATTAACAGCTAGTTGGAGTAAGGAAACGGAGTAAGAAAAAATAATAATTAACGATTAAAAATCAACAAAAATTCTTGTATTCCTAAGGTTTTAAGTGGCTTAATTATTTTCAGAACCATCAGGTCGTAGGTTCAACTCCAGTCCTCACTACTAAAAATAAAAGTTTTTAAATCAACGGATTAGTATAGACTAATCCGTTTTTATGTCTAAAATTTCATTGCTTTTACAATTTCAAAAAAATTGCTGCTAAATAATTAAATTATCAAATCTCGTTTTGTATTAAAGAAGTGTATTTGCACCTGAAAATAATTTCAAATATAGTACACTAATTCGTTTAATAAATCATCTGAGGTCACTTTAAAACTAAAAACCTTTAGAGAAATCTAAAGGTTTTTGTTTATAATTAAAAGAAAACTGCTACAATGTTTTTGAATTCCATTCATTATTTTCGACAATTTTTTTCAAATAATCGCTTGGAGTAATTCCGGTTTCTTCCTTAAAAGCCACATAAAAACTTGAACGGGAGCTAAACCCTGCTAATTGAGATATGCCATCAATAGTAATATTTGAGTGAATGGATTCTTGTAAAAATATTTTAGTTTGCTCCACTCTTAATTTTGTTTTAAGCTGTGAAAATTTTGTTTTAAATATTGAATTGATGCAATATAACACATGGTTTTGTGGAACATCCATTTTTAAAGCAATTTGAGCAACAGAAAAGTTTTGATTTAAATAAGGTTTTTCGGAGTCAAAATACTTTTGAATTCTTTCTGATAATTTCAAAAAAGGATCTTCCTCTTCCTCTGACAAAGGATTGGTATTTGGAACTGATTTTGAAGTTTTTGTTTTAATAGTTTTAGTTATAGTTTTAGCCTTTGCCATACTATTAGTTGGTAATCCGTACAAAATCTCTGGAAAAAAAAATATTCCAAAAACTAAAAATATAAATGAAGCTCCAGTAGAACTGTTTATAATACTTACAACATATTTCAGATGGCTCTCATCATAAAATAAGAAATAATAACACAGCACTACAAAATTGACTATCAATAAAGAAACGAGACTGAGTAAAAGCACTAGCCAACGATAAATGATAGTATATTGCTTTCGTGGAATGTTTTGAAACTTTTTTTTCTTTTTAGAGAATTTTCTTAAAAGAAATATAGAGTAACCCACATAAAAAGTCAACAATAATATTCTAAATATAAAATTGAATTGAGAATCAAAAAAGATATTTACGCTAATTTTTTTTACATTGTCAATGTTTTCAACGATCATTTTTGATACCGATTCTTTGTAACTAAATGAAGAAATAAAATATGGGAACACACTAATAAAATGAATAATTGCAGGTATAAAATGCAATGCATCTTTAAGACTTAGACCCTGTCTGTCTTTTAGGGTTCCTCGAATATAAAAATATAAAAATGGTCCTGCAAGCAAAAAGAATGGCGAAAAATGATTGTAAAAAATAGCGAGCCAAAAAACTGATTTTCCATAAACAACGAAATAATGTACCAGTCCATATAAGGCAATCAGACTAAAAAAAAGTCCAATAAATACAGCATTATTATTCAGTTTCCAATTGTAAATAATTAGAATTAAAGATAATAAAATTAGTAATAAAGAAATATAAAATAACATTTGAGGGAATTGTTAGTATTTATATGTGATTGAAAAACAACATATTAATGTTATTATTCATTTAATAATTTGTCCAAAAATACAAAAAATTGGACAAATTACAAATATAATTTTATCATAAAATAAATCAAGTGAATTAATTTTGCAAAAATTATATAAAATTATATGTTTCAAAACCTACACTTCCGATCTATCTCAGTTTCCCAATTTCTACTCTCAAAAAAATTACTGCTACTATTTGTTCTATTTTACTCATTTGGAACTACAACCTATGCGCAAGCGCCAGGAAACAGTTTGAATTTTGATGGAGTTGATGATTGGTCACCAATACCTTTAACCGATTATTATGCCGGTAATTTTACCATTGAAAATTGGATAAAAACAACTTCATCTGCCGTTAGAAGCAATAAGGAACAAAGGTTTTTTTAAAGGTTCAAAGGGACAAAGGTTCTTTTAAAGATTTAAAGGGACAAAGAGTTTTTAACGAGAATATTAAATCAGTGCATCAGGTTGTTTTTTAGCCACAGATGCACTGATTTTTTTTAGTTTTCTTTTAAGCCACGAATTACAAGAATTATATCATTTTTTTTTTAGACTATTATCTTTTGGTCTATTCTATTTTAGTCTTTTATTTTAATCCAATTAATCAGTGTTAATCAGTAGTCAAAAAACCTCAGCCTAGGCCTCTTCAAAGGAGTGGGAGTAATGAAATTCTTTACTGTTTTCTGTCTTTCATCTCTTCGTCTTTCATCTCTTAGTTTATTATCTTTTAGTCTCTTTTTTATATTTTAATTTTATAATAAAAGTCATTTTTTGTAACGTTTTTTTTACTTTCTGGAATATGAATTAATCACTATTTCAAAGAATTAATATTTGATATAAATTGATTGTATTTTTTTGAAAAAGCTCTATTTGTTAAACTATACATACTTTAATTTGTCCGAAAAACAGAAAAACTGGACATATTATTAATTTATTATTATTATTAAAACAGTATTGATTTTTAATTTTGCAGCTTATATATTTTTATAAATAAAATAAAATGACAAACCCAAATCATCTACATTCGGTTATTTCTTTGAAAATTTCAAAAGGTATTTTTTTATTATTTTTCCTACTTTCAAGTTTTATAATGTTTTCACAAAACTACATTTTAGATCCTTTAACTGATGGTAGTTTTGAAGGTACGCATGGTTGGACTATTTTGAATACCGATAATGAAAATAAATGGATAATTGGTAGTGCCGAAAAATCTGCAGGTTCTGTGGGTGCTTATATTTCAAATAATAATAGCACGAATACCATAACAAATCCACAAGTATCTAATAGTAAAATTTATATTTATAAAGATGTAGTTGTACCAGCGAATGCGACTACTATTTCAATTTCATTCAAATATAAAAATAATGGAACTGATGCTCCTGCACCAAGGTGCATGTTTGCTCCTACATCAGTATATCCTACTTTGCCAACAAATGGTTCTGCGTATCTTGTAGGTGCTGAATTTTTAACTTTCTTAAATAATTCAACAGCTTGGACAACTTATAACAATACTTCTCCATTAACCACAGATAGATCTTTAACTTATACAAGCGGACCACTTATTCCTGGTCAAAGCTATAGAATAGTATTTGAATGGTCTGCATCTTATCAAACCAATCGAACACAAATAGCCCCATTTTGTACTTATCCTTCTAGTGGTTCATTTTCTGGGAACATGACACCAAGTCCAAACTCTACAGAAACATATACTTATAACACGGTTGGTGGATCTAATTTTTTATATACTTGGTCAGTAGATGGAGGAACAATAGTTAGTGGTCAAGGAACAAATCAAGTTAGCATTACTTTTCCAAGTTCATTCTCAATTGGATATTTAAGATGTAGTTTAAGTTGTCCTCCTCCAGTATACACTACTAGTGGCAAAAATAGTGGACCTTTGGCGATTGACGAAGTTGCAATTTCTTACATTGCAACACCAAAAATAACTTCAATTTCTCCGCTTTCAGGAGCTGTTGGTAGTTCAGTAACTATAAATGGTGAATTTTTTGGGGCAACATCTGCTGAAAATGTTGTTTATTTGGGAGGTTCAAAGTGTGTTATTACTGCTGCTTCTGCAACGAGTTTAACCGTAACTGTTCCGACTAATGCAAATTTCAATAATTTCACCGTTTTAAACACAACTACCAAACTGAGTTGTATTTCTTCAGATGAATTTGTTACCAAAAACACATCATTATTAGGAATGACATATAATTCAAATTTGTTAACATCATTTGAAGCACCCATAACTTTCACAACAGGAACTTTTACCAATTCATTTGATCAAAAATTTGTTTTATCAGACGTTGATTTAGATGGAAAAGTAGATATTTTTAGTTATTCTTCCACTGGTGTTCCTAATGTTTTAAGAAATAACGCCACTTCAGGGATTGTGAATTCTAGTACTTTTGTTGCAAATGCAACAATTACTGGAGTTATTCCTACTTCTCCTGCTCCAACTTCAAGAAATGTATTCGCAGCAGATTTGAATAATGACGGAAAATTAGATTTTGCAAATTCTAATAATATAAATAATGGAGGTTTTACAAATATTAACACATCTGTTTCGGGTTCGCCATCTTTGCAAAATTTTACTTCGCTACTCTCTTCAACTGGACAATATCAAATCAACACTTCATTTTTACCAATTGATATTAATTTAGATGGAAGAACTGATATTTTAGGGTTAAATGGACAAAATCCTTCACAGGCATTATTATATTTTACAAAAAATACTACCACTGGAACTACATTTTCTTCGGTTTCTGGAAATACAACTAATACTAATTCATTCAATCAGAAATTAAACGATACCAATTTTTATTCTGGATCTTCAGGTGACTTAGATGGTGATGGTAAAACAGATGTTGTATTGTCAGGTACTGGAAAAGTATATGTACTTAAAAACACTACCACACAAGGTAATCCAGATGTTAAAAGTTTTAGTTTTTCAGAACCAGTAAGTAAATTAAATGCTTCAGGAATATCATATACAGTAAAAGTTGCTGACTTAGATTTAGATGGAAAATTAGATGTAATTGCCACTAATACGGGATCTGCAAATGTTTCTGTTTTTAGGAATAATTCAACAAGTACTAATTTGTCTATTGTAGATGCACAAAATTTTGCTATAACAGGATTTGCAAATACTTATGGGTTGGCTGTTGCCGACATGAATGGAGACGGAAAACCAGATCTTATTGTTTCAGATAATTCAACACAAATTGGATATTTAGCAAACACTTCGGTTTCAGGTACAATCTCTTTTGCAAATTCAGTAACTATATATAGTCTTGCAGGTGCTGCCTATGCTCAATTAGAAGTAGCTGATATTGATGGAGATAATAAACCGGATATTATTGCTGCTAATGCTTCTAATGGAATTGTAGTTTTTAGAAATAGAGTCGCAGAGGCAGGTACAATTAGTGGTGATCAAACTATATGTAATAATACTATACCTGCTACTAGTTTAACCTCTTTAACTCCAGCCACTTTTTCAACTGCTGGAACAATTACTTATAAATGGCAAAGTTCAACCAATAATGGTACTACATGGGGAGAAATTGCAACAACAAATACTCTAGGTTATACAATACCATCTGCACTAACAGGTACAACATATTACAGAAGAGCTGCTGCATTATCAACTGCTCCAACGGTTTTTTATTTTACTAATCCAATATTAGTAACGGTTACTCCTAATCCAACAATTACTGTAACAACTCCAGTAACAAGTTGTGGAACAGCTGCAGTTACATTATCCGCTACAAGTTCTGGTGGAGTTGTAAAATGGTATGATGCCTTAACAGCTGGTAATTTATTAGCAACTTCAAATTCTTACACGACCCCAACTATTGGCTCAACCACTACATATTATGCTTTGGCTGCTTCAAGTAATGGATGTAATTCTACTTCACCTAGAACAGCGGTTGCTGCAACAATTATAACTGCAGTTCCTACTATTTCGTCTGGAACAGCAGCTTCAAGATGTGATGCGGGATCTTTAACATTATCCGTTTCCTTGCTTGCAGCTACAACTTTTGGTACTACTGTAAATTGGTATACTGCTGCTACTGGAGGAACTTTAGTAGGTACGGGAACAACATGGGTGACCCCATCAATATCTTCAACAACTACTTATTATGCGGAGGCTGTAAATTGTAATGGAATTTCTACAAGTAGAACAGCTGTAATTGCAACAGTTGTAATTACACCATCTATAATTTCGGCAGTTTCAAATTCTGGTTGTAAAAATACCAATGTGGCTTTAAGTGCAGTCCCTTCTTATTCAACTGGAGTGACTTTAAATTGGTATGTTGATAATGTAACAACTTCAGTAACATCTACGGGTAGTCCAATTAATGCATATGTTTCTACAGATGTCGTTCGATATGTTTCTGCTAAGAATGGAACTTGTGAAAGCCCTAGAACTTTAGTGACTGCTACTATGATTAATTTTCCTGCAGCAGCAACTGCAGTTCCAACTACTTTATGCGGATTAGCAACAGCTACGGTGAGTGCTACATCAGTAGCAAATTCTAGTATTAGTTGGTATAGCGCAGCAACTGCGGGTACTTTACTTGGTACTGGAAGCTCATATACTACTCCTGTAATGGCAACGACAGGAACCTATTATGCATTGGTTACAGATGCAAATGGTTGTAATGCTACATCACGTACTGCAGTAGCGGCTACTTATAATGGTGCAACTTCTTCTGTAATTCCAAATTTAAATGCGGTAACCAATTCTACAAATCAAGTATTTACAGCAACAATCGCTAATCAAACAGGTTATATTTGGCAACGCAGTATTGACGCAGGTTTAACATGGGTAGACATAACAGCTTCTTTAGATCCTAATGTTACCTATTCTGGTTTTAGTGGTACAACAGGTACTACAGCTACTTTAACATTAAGTGTAGCATTACCCTATATGCATAAATATTTGTATCGATTAAAATTAAGCCAATCGGTAAGTTGTATAAATTATAGTAATGCAACTACTCTAAATGTAGCCGATGTATTTGGTACTTGTCAAGGAGGCACTGCATTGACTTTAAATAATCCTAACAATGGTTATACAAGTCTTAGATGGAATGCTTGGTTACATGTTGATGAATACAATTGGGATGTTACTTATGATGAAAATTGGAATGCAACATATTCACCAACTTATTTGTATTATTATAATTACGGATGGGGTTCTATGACAGATGGAAGTTCTAGTTCTGGTTTAATAGTTGATGCAGATGGACCTGGATCAACAGCCTACATTACAAATGATTTAGGTTCTTCTAAAGTTATTAATCAAGTGTATTTAAGAGGATTTATTCAAAGGAAACCGGATTATTATGCTAACCCTCAATATGAAGATGGACCTAATTTTGATGGTGGAAGTATATTGGTGAGTAATGATAATATAAATTGGACTACGGTATTATCTAGTATTACTGGTACAGGTATTGCCTCAAATGGTTGGGAAGTTGGAAGCTATTATACTTTCCCATCTGTTACTGCAAGATATGTTAGAGCATTGCGTTATTATAATCAGTCAGGATTGTCAGAATTTTATGTTTACGCATCAGATTTAAATACAACACCTTATATAATTAGTGCGCCAACAACCCCAGTTTATGTATCAACAGGAGGTACTTTCTCTCCTAATGTTGCTGTTAGTGCTGGCGCAGGAACTTTAACCTATCAGTGGAGTAAAAGCTCCGATAATTATACTTTTACCAATTTGTCAAATGCAGGTACAATTTCAGGTGTAACCACTTCTAATTTAGTAATAACCACCTTTGCGGCAGGAAACATTGGGTATTATAAATTGACAGCTACACAATCTAATGGTTGTTCAGTTTCAACAACAATTCAGGTTAATATTGTAGCACCTTACTATACCTCTGCTGCTGGTTCAGCAGCCATGCAAACCTTGAGTTCTTGGAATACTGGAACAACTGGAACGGGTGGATCACCTCCAGCCAATTTTACAACAGCAACAAATTCGTTTATTTTAGCTAATAGTGCTTCAACCTATACAATCGGTGCAAATTGGACAAATTCAGGTTCTCTTAGATTGAATGGAAAAATCTTTACTTTAGGAAATTTTAATGCAACTATAGGTTCAGTACTTGAAGGTTCAACTACTGCTTATGTGAAAACCAATGGAACAGGGAAGCTAATTTCTTCTACTAATACAATTCCAAATATTTTTCCAGTAGGTAATACTTCTTATAATCCAGTGACTATTTCTAATTATACTGGAACAGCAGATACCTATTCGGTTAGTGTTTCCGATGCAGTTTTGGCTTCAGGAACAACTGGAGCTGCAATGAATAATGTAATAAATAGAACTTGGACTATTTCAAAAACATTAGCCAATACTGCTGGTACAGGTACAACATTAACTTTTGGATGGAACGTTGGTGATATTACTGGTTTAGTAGTTGATCCTGTTCTATTTGCATATGTTACAGGAACAGGCTGGGTACCACAAACTGTTGGGTCAATAACAAGAACTGCAACATCAGTTACTTTTACAAAATATATGGGAACCATAAGTAGCACAGGAACAATGTTTATGTTAGCTAATGGTGCCCCAGTAATCACTTCTTTCACCCCTGTAAGTTCTGGAACAGGAAAAACAGTGACGATTTCAGGAACTAATTTAAGTAATGCTTCAATTGTAAGTTTTGGAGGAACAGCAGCAACTTCGTTTGTTGTAAATAGTTCTTCGCTAATTACTGCTGTAATTGGTTCTGGAACTTCTGGTTCTGTTAGTGTAACAACACCAGGAGGAACAGCTTCTTTGGCAGGATTTACTTATGTAGCTGCCCCAACAATAACTTATTTTACTCCTACAAAAACAAATGGAGGAACAACAGTGACTATTACAGGTACTAATTTTAATAATGCTACTGTTGTTACTTTCGGAGGGACAGCTGCAGTAACTTATACTGTTGTTAGTAATACAGTAATTACTGCGGTTCTAGGAACAGGTACGTCAGGAAACATCTCAGTAGTCACTCCTGGTGGAACGGCAACAGCATCTGGATTTGTTTATGGGATTCCTTACACATCAATTGATGTGCTTGCTGGATGGAATTCTACTAATACTGTCTCGCAAGTTTATCCTTATTTAGCAACTTATACTAAGCCATTAAATGTGGTAAGTGCTTCTAATAATTATTTAGGAACAACAACAAGTACTGATTCGGATACTAAATGGATAAATAATAACAATGCTTCAGTTTTAGATATCGCTACTTCTCCTTATCTTTCATTTACTATTACAAATTCTGTAGCAACTAAATTTGACCGCTTAGTATTTCCAGGATTAAGTATGACAACTTCTAAAATACAATTACGTTGGAGTATTGATAATTTTGCCACTTCTTTAGGAGAAATAACTTCAGCAAATGGAAGTTCACTATTGTCATCAATTAATCTTGCTACAACTACAACTCAATTAGCTGGTTCAATAGAATTTAGAACTTATTTTTATAATGGTAATGGAGATGTAATATTAATGAAATCAGGAAATACTTATTCTTCTTTAGATGGAACTCCACCTACATACGACTCTAGTTATGCCATTGCATTTTATGGAGTTACAAAACCAAATCCAACAATTAATGCTGTAGCAAATATTACAAAAAACACTTCCGATCCAGCATTTGTATTACCATTGCCGTCTAGTAATAGTAATGGTAGTTTTACATATAGCAGCAGTGATAACTCAATACTATCAATTAATGGAACTTCTGCTACAATAAATGGAGTGGGAACGGCAACTATTACCGCAACTCAAGCAGCAACTGAAACTTACAGTGCAGGAAGCGTAACTTTTACAGTTTCTGTAAAAACAGTACCATCTCTTTATATGCAAAATTTAACGGCCACTGTTGGTGATTCAAATATAGTGTTAAATGCGATTTCAAATTCTAATGGTGCAATTACCTATACTAGCGGTACTACAAGTGTTGCAACTATAGTTGGAAATACTCTAGCTATTGTTGCAGCAGGTACTTCTGTAATTACAATTACGCAGGCAGCCAGCGGAAATTATAATGCATCTACAATAACTGCTGTAATAACTGTTGGTGCTTTAAATTCAATATACCCAACATTAAGCAACTTTGCAAATATTAATAAAATGATGAGCAATCCTGCTTTTTCATTAACACTCCCAACGTCTAATAGTGCTGGTGCATTTACCTATTATAGCAGTAATGCATTAGTAGCAACGATCTCTTCAAGTACAATAACTTTAGTTAGTCCAGGAATATCAATAATAACTGCAGTTCAAGCTGCTAATGGAATTTACAGAGCATCTAGCATTTCAGCAGTATTAACTGTTGGATTAGGAGCTAATAATAACCCAGTAATTACAAATTTTGCTCCAATAACAAAGTTTGTTACTGATGTGCCATTTCCTTTGACATCACCAACGAGCACAAGTTCACAACCATTTACATACTTTAGTAGCACCCCAAGTGTTGGTTCAGTAAATGGAAATACGGTTACTATTACTGGTTTAGGAGTTTCTAATATTACAGCCGTGCAAACAGCCGGCGGCTCATTTAACGCAGGAAGTATTGCAACAACATTAACTGTTACTAATGCACTACCAGCAATAAGTTATTCAACACCAAATTCTTTCACAAAATCGGTTGCTATAATTAATCTATCGCCAACATTAACAGGTGGAGTTGTTAGTTCTTACAGCATAATTCCTTCATTGCCAGTTGGATTAACTTTTAATACGGCAACTGGAGTAATAAGCGGAACACCATTGGCTGTTTCACTATTAACTACATATACTGTTAATGCTACAAATAGTAGTGGAAGTGTAAGCACAACTTTGACTATTTTGGTTAAAGATAGTGCTCCATCAGGTTTAGCATATACCACGCCTAATGTATTTACAATAGGCACAACTATTGCAACAATGAGTCCTACTAATATAGGTTCGCCTCTTATTAGTTTCGCCGTCAGTCCATCGCTTCCAGCAGGATTAATGTTAAATGCAACAACTGGTGAGATTTCTGGAACTCCTGCATTGGCAGTTAGTATTGCAACATATACTGTTACAGGAACAAATTCAGGCGGGACAACAACTTTCCCAATAGTAATTACAGTAAATGACAAATTACCATCGCTATTAGAATATTCTACTCCAAATATAGTATTTAAAGGAGAACAAATTAATCCTCTTACTCCATCGAATTCAGATGGTGCAATTAGTTCGTATGCAGTTTCCCCATCTTTACCTTCAGGATTGTTAATAGATTCTACAACAGGGCAAATTTCGGGAGCTCCTACAGTTACAAGTGCTACAACTACTTATAGAGTTACAGGAACAAACTCAGCGGGAAGTGTTTATAAAGATCTTTCCATAATGGTAAATGATAATGCGCCTACTAATTTAGTATATACAACACCTAATAACTTTACTGTTGGCCAAGCTATTTCTACAATGACTCCTACTAACGATGGTGGAAGTCCAACAAGTTATTCTTTAAATGCTTCACTTCCTGATGGATTATTATTTAATACTACTACAGGTGAAATAACAGGAACTCCAACTGCAATTACTGCAAACGCTACCTACGTAATTACTGCATTGAATTTCATAGGTAATACTTCCGCAAATGTTGAGATTGCTATTAATGACGTCTCTCCATCTAGTTTGAGTTATACAACTCCAAATATTTTTACGCAAGGTGAGGCAATTACTAACTTATCACCTACTGTTTCTGGCGGAACTGTAATATCCTATTCTGTTTCACCTACTTTGCCTTTAGGTTTATCTATAAATATTGGAACAGGAATTATTAGTGGAACACCTTCTGTAATTGCTGCGCAACAAACGTATAGTGTTACAGCCACAAATTCAGGTGGAAGTACTTCTTTTAATATTGACATTAGAGTTAATCCTTCTCCTGCATATTTGAGTAGTACCCTAACTCCAAGTTCTATTTGTAGTTCTTCTAATTTTACCTATTCTCCAACGAGTACAACTTCTGGCGTTGTTTTTACTTGGAGTCGAGCTCTGGTAACAGGAATTAGTAATGCGTCAAGTTCGGGAACTGGAAATATTAATGAGTCATTAGTTAATACCACAAATGCACCAATTGATGTAGTATATCAAGTAACATTAGATAATTTTGGAACTACAAGTACTGAAAATGTTACCGTTTCTGTTATTTCACCTTCGGTAGGTGGTTCTATTTCTACAGGGAAAACTCAAACCATTTGTTCAGGTTCTTCTCCATCAGATTTAATTATTACTGGGAATACAGGCGATGTGGTTCGTTGGGAAAAAGCTACTGCTTCTAATTTTGCGAGCCCTATAACTATTTCTAATATTGTTGCATCATTAGATTCAGCAACTATTGGTAATTTAACAGAAACTACTTATTTTAGAGCTGTTGTTAAAAACGGCGATTGTAGTGAGGTGAATACTTCAGATTATGCAACAATTACCGTAACAGATGCGCCATCTGCAGGAACATTAAGTGGAACACAAGCAATTTGTTCTACAGGATCTACTACTTTTAGTTCAACAGTTCCAGATGGAACATGGTCTTCAGCAACAACAGGAGTAGCTACAATTGATTCTTCAGGAGTTATAAGTTCAGTAGGAGCTGGTTCATCAGTAATTACCTATACCGTATCAGGAATTGGAGGTTGTTCTGATGCAACAGCAACCCGAACAATAACCGTAAACCCAATACCAAATCCAGGAACGCCTTCCGCTAACGCAACTATTTGTTCAGGAAAAACAGCAACTATAACTTTGGCAAGTCCGAGTTCAGCTGCAGTTATCGAATGGCAACAATCAGCTGATGGTAGTAATGGTTGGACACCAATAGTTGGAGAAACAGGTGCCTCATATACAACCGATGTATTAACAGCTACAAATTACTATCAAGCAGTTGTAACTTACTCTGATACGGGATGTAGCGCAACAAGTACAATGACTACCATTTCAATAAAAACCACTACTTGGAATGGTTCAGCATGGAGTGATGGTGATCCAGATGCAACAAAGAGTGTCGTTTTTGATGGTTCTTTTACGTCTTTAGGAAACATAGAAGCATGTTCTTGTACGTTAACTTCAAATGCAGTTGTGGTTATTTCAGCAGGAAACACATTATCAATAGTTGATAGTATTGACGCCACTTCAGGAGAAATCACTTT
Source organism: Flavobacterium neuenschwanderi (SeqCode) (assembly GCA_965234425.1). Classification (GTDB taxonomy): domain Bacteria; phylum Bacteroidota; class Bacteroidia; order Flavobacteriales; family Flavobacteriaceae; genus Flavobacterium; species Flavobacterium neuenschwanderi. The sequence goes on from OZ248392.1 coordinate 36,322, forward strand.
TGAAGACACTGCTACTTTATTGCAAGAAAATAGCGTTATTAATACTGGAGCTATAACCTACAAACGTAAAACATCAACATTGCATAATAACTATGATTTTGTGTATTGGGGGTCTCCTGTAAAAGACGTTCCATTAGCAAGAATTTGGATGTCTGTAACTAGCAATGATACATTTTATACTTTCAATGCAGGGAATAATTGGGCTGCCGCCAATGCCAATGCCTTAATGCAACCAGGAATTGGTTATATTGCAAGAGCAAGAAACAATGGAGTAGGTACGGATTGGACTGCAAATACAACGCAAACATTTACATTAAACAATAAATGGGAAGCTCGTTTCCATGGGGTGCCAAACAATGGAGATTATCCAGTAACTATTAAAAAGATAGGAGCCAATTTTGATAATTTCATTGCAAACCCATATCCAAGTGCTATTGATTTGCAAGCATTTAATGCTGATACTGATAATACAACAAAACTAACTGGGAACTTTTCTTTCTGGACGCACTCTAGAGCCATTTCAGGAAATGTATATAACGCAGGAGATTATGCAATTTATAATGCCAATTCAAATGTTGCGGTTTCTAACGGTAATTTACTTTTTGCACCAGATCAATATGTAGATGCAGGACAAGGGTTTTTCGTAGAATATGCATCGCTTGTAGGAACAGGTACTCAAACAAGCACGATAACTTTCAAAAACAGTCATAGGGTTTCTGGAACAGGAGGAAGAAATAATGGGTTCTACCGAACTACTCTGCCTAATGCACCTGTTAGAAATACCATAGAGAATCACAATATTTGGTTGAATTTAACCAACTCAACAGGAGGTTTGAAACAGGCTTTGGTTCAATATGCGCAAGGAGCAACCAATAATTATGATGTTTATTTAGATGCTAAATCGTTGCAAGGAAATGCAAATATTGATTTTTATAGTATTGTACCAAATTATACATTGGCAATAAACTCAAGAACATTGCCTTTCAATAATGCAGATACCATCGACTTTGGATACCATGTGGGAACGGCAGGTACATTCCAAATAGCGATTGATCATGTAAATGGCTTGTTCTCATCGGGTGAAAATATTTACTTGGAAGACAAGTTGCTAAATACAACAGTCGATTTAAGATTGGCACCATACAGTTTCACAACTGCAATTGGTACTTTCAACACTCGTTTTGTATTGCATTACTTGCCAACAAGCACTTTGGGAACAGGAACCATAAACTTTGAAAATTCTGTTCAGGTGGTTACCAATGAAAAAGCTACGGTGTATTCTTCTAATCAAAATATCAAAAACATCGTTGTGTTTGATGTACTTGGAAGAAAAATTGACAGCTACAAAAATGTAAGTATGAAGCAATTCACGATGAACAATTTGAACAAAACCATGAGCGGACTATTTGTAAAAATCACGTTGGAGAACGATGTGGTGGTAACGAAGAAAATTGTTTTTTAATTATGAGTTATGAATTATAAGTTATGAGTTAGTGGAAGTGTCATATTTTATTCGACATTAAGACATTCAACATTTGACATATTTTAACCGCAGATCTGCAGATTTTTAAATTTGTGAATTTGCGGTTATTTTTTTCGACTTTATGACTTTTGACTTTCGATACTTTTTAGTCTTTTATCTCTAAGTCTTTTATCTTTTCATCTTTCCTTTCAGCTTTAAGACTTTCTACTTTTGATACATTTTAGTCTTCGATTGTGCGAAAGCGACTATAAGAAGTGACCTGCGGTTATTTGCTAAAATCAAATAATTTGTCCTTTTTTTAAAAAAACTGGACAAATTTTAAAAGAATAACTTTATTTTTTTTTGATAATTTAAATAATTTTGTACTTAATATTGAATTCCTTTAATTTTCGAAATCTCCCTTTTTATGAATGCCAATTTCCTGTTTCCTACTATTAAAAAAGCAATTTTTGTAATCCTTTTGTTTTTTGTTATTGCAGCAAATGCAATTCAATCAAAATCAAATGTATCTAAGAATCATCCTATAATCTTAAAAAACGACTCTTTTCTCAAGGACGAACTTTTGGTTTTGAATCTTGATTTTGTTGATTCAAAAAAACTATTACGCGTTTCATTTAATGGAAATGAGGGAACTGATGGTGAATTAAAAATTTATGATGAAAAGAATGTACTCGTAACTTCTTCCAATTTTGAATTGATAAAATCGCCTTTTTATGCAACTGTTGATGTAACCGCACTTTCAACAGGAACCTATTTGGTAGTTCTAGTTACCAATTCAGGAAGTCATAAATCTAATTTACAAATAAAATAATCTGTCAATACAAAAAACTATCATGAAGAAAAATATCTTAATCTTCGGTTTTCTAATAATGAGTGTGACTTCGTTTGCGCAAGTAATTACACCATTTACCGTTAGGAAAACGATAACTCAAAAAGGAGGAATTATATATTTATCAAACACCTCTTCTAAAGCAGTTCCAGATAATGTAGTACAGAATGAAATGCCACCAGCAGGCACTGGATATGATAATAACTTTATAAATGGTTATGTAGATATTGATGCTGATTTATCAACGTTTATGTCTAGTAGTGATAAAATTTCTATTCCAAATGGAGATCCATCAGCATATTCATTGTGTAGTGAAATAAGTTGGGCAGGTCTATATTGGGGTGGAGCAATTAATTCTGCCAATACCAATTATGCTGTTAGAAATCAGGTTAAATTAAAAATAAATTCGGGTAGTTATATAAACTTAAATGCAGATTATTTGAAGGATAATGCAATTGGTTTTAAGACATACCATTGTTTTAAAGACATTACATCTTATGTAGATGCTAAAGGATTAGCGGATACATTTACTATTGCAAATGTTGCCAATGATATTGGGGCTAAAAATTTATTTGGTGGTTGGACTATTGTAATAATTTACAAAGACAATACTACATCAATGAAGAATTTAACAGTTTTTGATGGATTGGCTAATGTTAGTGCAGGTACTTATTCTACTGTTGATATCCCTATTTCAGGTTTTCAAACTCCTTTATCTGGGCCTGTAAATTTTCAGTTAGGATTAGTTGTTTATGACGGTGACCGTTCCTTAACTGGTGATCAATTGATGTTTAAGGGTGCTTCAAGTTTTGTTAATATTTCGGATGCTATTCACCCGAGTACAGATATGTTTAATAGTACACTTTCAAGAAATGGGGTTCTTACATCTTTACGAAATCCAAATTTCAAAAATACGCTTGGATATGATGCTAATATTTTTAATCCAAACAACTCTGCTAAGAATTACATAGGTAATAATGCTATTTCTGCAACTATTAGGCAAACTACTGGAGGAGAAACTTTTTTAACTCAGGTCGTAACATCCGCAATAGATGTTTATGAACCCGATTTGAGAAGCGCTGTTACTGTCGAAAACATTACTCATCCAGGAGCTTCACTTGCAACGCCAGGGGATATTTTGGAATATACCATAAGCGGATTGAATATTGGATCTGACCCTGCAATTAATACTTTTATCACTGATAAAATTGAAGGAAATGCTTTTTATGTACCTAATTCTATTTCGATAATTGAAGGGCCAAATTTAGGTGCTAAGACTGATGGAGCAGGAGATGACCAAGCCGAATATAATGCAACTACTAAAACAATAAAAGTTAGAATTGGAACAGGTGCAAACTCTTTTCAAGGAGGAAATGTAAATAATTCTGCAACAGGAATAGATCGTACTTTATTTAAGTTTAGGGTTCAAATATCTACAGATTGTGTTTATATGTATTGTGATAATGTAGTTGACAACAGTGCGCAAATAACTGGGACGGGAAATATTTCGGGAAATATTTATAATAATGCAAGTAATCCAGGAATTTTTGATTCGAATGGATGTGCTATTTCTGGAACAACAACAACTCCAGTTAATATTATTGGATGTGCTGTGCCAACAGCGACTGTAAATTCGCCAATATGTCTTGGTGGAACCATTAATTTAACAACAGCTTCTTCACCAAGTGCCACTTATTCTTGGACAGGACCTAACGGTTTTACTTCTTCAATATCTTCTCCAACAATTACTAACGTTTCAGGTGTCAATGCAGGTACATATACAGCAAATGTATACGTTACAGGCACAGGTTGTCATTTTGAATACCCAATTGTTGTGGAAGTTAACATTGCAAATGCAGGTCAAGATCTTTCGGGAGCAGCAACTTGTGGATTGACTAATGTAGTTTTATCTGGGAATAATCCAGCAGGAAGTACAGGGGTTTGGACTATTGTTTCAGGAACGGGAGGCAGTTTTGGACCAAGCCGTACAAGTACGAGTTCAATAGCAAACGATATTTTTTATGGAACAGCAGGAAATACTTATGTATTGCGTTGGACTTTAACACCTTCGGGATGTTCTCCAACTACTGATGATGTGACAATAAAATTTAATATTCGTCCAAGTTTAGCAGCATTAACTGGTTCTTCGGTATCCTGTAATAACAATTTGAGTATTGCTTTAACAGGAGGAACATCTCCTTATTCACTAAATGTAAATAATGGAATAGGAACAATTAATACTTATATTTCAGGCACTTCAATTCCTGTAAATCCTTCAAGCACTACAACTTACACATTAAGTTCGGTTATAGACTCAAATGGGTGTTCTGCTGTTTCAATTTTACCTAACACTTATCAATTAGTAGTCACTAATTCAATGGGAACAGGAACTATTACTGCAAATACTACTCCAACACAAGGAACTACAACTACTGTAGGTCCTAATTTTCCTGCAACAGTAGTAAACTCATCTGCAACAAACCTTTGGACTAACCCGACAGATGCAGCAACAAGTAACACAACCTATGCTACTTTTCTAACGAGTGGAGGAACATCAACATATTTAAAAGCAACTAACTTAGGTTACGCAATCCCAACTAACGCAACCATACAGGGTATAAAATTAGAAATAAATAAAAAAACTAGTTCTACAAGTGGTAGTAAATCTGTAAAAGATAATTCTGTAATTTTATATGGAGGAACAGGAACATCATTAGATAGAAAATTAGGAACAGCATGGTCTAAAATATTAGGCTATACTACTTATGGCTCTTCAACAGATCTTTGGGGAATGACTTGGACACCTGCTCAAATTAATTCAACTTCGTTTGGGGCTGGTTTGAGGGCTATTTTAACTAGTAATCCTACTGCATCAGTAGATAATTTCAGAATTACTGTTTATTATTCTGTAGCAACAAATTACTGCGATAATGCTTCAGCAGTTAGTTATACGGTTTCTGGCTTTACAAATGCCTCTAGCTATACTTGGACACCACCAACAGGTGCAACTATAGTTTCTGGACAAGGAACTACAACTGCAGTATTTAATTTTAATGGAGCAGGGCAATCAGGAAATTATAACGTTGCTGTTACACCTTCAAATTCATGTGGAGCAGGAACTCCTGCTACAAAAGTAGTTCCTATTACGGATTGCTCCAATACAAGTTTGTCAATAAAAGGAAATGTATATTGGGATACTAATGCAAGTACTTCATCCACTGGGAAAGTTGATGGTACAGGTATTGGAACAGCAAAAGGTTCACAACTTTATGTAACTTTGGTAAAGACAAATGGTACTGCTGGATTTGTTCAAACAGTGCCTGTGAATTCAGACGGAACGTATTCTTTTAGTTCTAGTATTTCACAATCAAATACTTACTCGGTTACACTTAATAGTGTAAATACTACAAGCGGAACATCTCCTGCAACTACTTTACCATCTGGATGTACAAATAATGGAGAAATAAAAAACACCATCGACAATGTTACCGCTGGAAATGATGGTACAACTGATGGAAGAGTAATTGGAATTACATTTTCGGCAAATAATAACATTTCAAATGTTAATTTTGGAATTAAAATAACAACTGCTCCAATTGCAAATAATGATTCAGTAATAACTAATGAAGACACTCCTTTAATTTTTAATTTAACAAATAACGATACCGATGTTGATGGAACTGTAACAGTAAGTTCGGTTGTATTATCAACTGCAAACAGTAATGGAACATGGGCTGTTAATGCATTAGGAAATCTTACCTACACACCAGCATCAAATTTTAATGGTACCGCTTCAATAACATATACAGTTAAAGATAATGACAATTTAACATCAAATTCAGGAACTATTACCGTTTCAGTTACTCCTGTAAATGATCCACCAGTAGCTTCAGCAAGTACCGTAACAGCTACTCAGGATATTCCTTATACTTTTTCGGGCAGTAATTTTAATTTTTCAGATCCAGAATCAAATTCAAGTGTAAGTGTAACAATTACTAGTTTACCATCGTTAGGAACTTTAACCTATAACGGTATTGCGGTATATTTAGGTCAAACAATTACTGCAGCTGATCTATCTAATTTACTATTTACTCCCGTTCAAAATGAATATGGCACAGCTTATACGAGTTTTACTTTTATTGTAAATGATGCAAGTTTGGGAACTGTAAATGGAACAATGACAATTAATGTAACCCATGTTACAGGACCTCCAATAGCGGTTGACGATACAGTTTCTACAAATCAGGATACCGCAGTTTCGTATAACATATTGACTAATGATAATAATTCAGATGGATCAATTACAACTTCTTCAGTTGATTTAGATCCATCAACTCCAGGCCAACAAACAACTTATACAACAGGTGAAGGTATCTATACAGTTGCAACCAATGGAGTACTAACTTTTACTCCAGCATTGGGTTATTATGGTACAACTTCGCCAATATCATATACTGTTAAGAATTCATTCTCTTCTTCAGTTTCCAATGAAGCAACAATTATATTTACAATTGTACCAGCAGGAGCTCCAACGGCTATTAATGATATTTCAACAACAACTATACTTAATACAGCGGTTGTCTTTAATGTTACTTCTAATGATATTGCTGTTAATCCTAGAACTATTAATGCAAGTAGAGTTGATTTAGATCCTTATACTTTGGGTATCCAGCAATCTTATTATGCAACAAATAAAGGACAGTTTTCTGCAGACATGAATGGAGATGTAACCTTTGCGCCAGATTGGAATTTTAGTGGAACTACTTCCATAAATTACAATGTAAAAGACAGTCAAAATTTAGTTTCAAATGTTGCTATTATTTCTGTAAATACTGTTTGGGCTAACTCTGCTCCATTTGCAATTGATGATTTTGTAACTGCAAATGAGGATACTGCTGTTATTTTTAATATCACATCTAATGATTATGATTTAGATTCTTCTCATGGTAATTCAGGAATTATTAATAATTCAAGTATTGATTTGGATCCTTACACTTTTGGAATACAAACATCATTTACGGTTATTAATCAAGGAACATTTATAGTTAATGGTTCTGGTAATATAACATTTACACCAGTTTTGAATTTTAACGGAACAGTTACCCCAATTGAATATATAGTTAATGATTCTGATAGTACGTTACCTTTAACTTCAAATAGTGGTTTTATTTATGTTACCGTTGCTTCGGTAAATGATGCTCCAGCAGCTAATAATGATACTAATAATGCAATGATTGGTACTTCAACAACATTTTCTATAACTGCAAATGATGTTGATCAAGATGGCTCTTTAGATGTAACTACTTTAGATTTAGATCCTTATACTTCTGGTATTCAAACTTCATTTGCTGTCGCTGGTCAAGGAAATTATTCAGTAGATAGTTCCGGAAATGTTACGTTTACTTATACAAGTGCTTCAGTTCTAACAACTTTAACGCCGATTTATTATACTATAAAAGACAATAATGGATTGGTTTCAAATTTTGCAAGTATTACCTTAACTATTATTCCAGGAGTACCAACTGCAATAAATGATGATAGTACTACTAATGAAGATGTGGTAATAAATTATGATGTAACTTCAAATGACACTGATATAAATGGTGTTGTTTCAGGGATAAATGCTGGTACGTTAGTATTAATTGGTACTTTAAGTAGTTCAAGCGGAACATGGAGTATAACTGATGCTGTTAATTACCCGGGAGAAGTTACTTTTACTCCCGCAGCCGACTTTTTTGGAACTGCAACAATTCAATATACTGTTGAAGATTTTGATGGAAATCTATCAAATACGGCTTCAATAAGTATAAATGTATTACCAGTTAATGATGAACCTTCATTTACCGTTGGTGCTAATCAAACAATTTGCTATAGCAGTAGCGCTCAAACCGTAAATGGCTTTGCAACTGCAATAAGTAAAGGACCTTCAAATGAATCTTCTCAAACCGTTTCATTTATTGTTACTAATGATAACAATTCTCTTTTTGCTGTTCAACCAACTATCTCAGCTTCTGGAATATTATCTTGTATCCCTGCGGCAAGTCAAAGTGGAACAGCAATCGTTACCGTTTATATTATGGATGATGGCGGAACTGCAAATGGAGGTATTGATTTTTCAGCCGAACAAACATTTACAATTTCGTTAAATTCAACATCAATTGCAGGAACCATTTCTGGAGGAACTGCTGTATGTTCAGGAACCAATTCAAATGTATTAACACTAACTGGAAGTACAGGAACAAGACAATGGCAATCATCTTCTGACAATGTTATATTCAATAATATTGCTACTTCGACAGGAACTACATATACTGCTGCAAATTTGTCTGCAACAACTTATTACAGAGTTATGGTTACTAGTGGAACATGTATTTCTCCATCAAATGTAATAACAATCAATGTAAGTGCGCCAACTACAGCAGGTTCTATTTCGGGAGCAGGAACGGTTTGTTCAGCAACAAATAGTACTGTTTTAACTTTAAATGGAAGTGTTGGAACAATTCAATGGCAGTCGTCAAATGCAATTGCAGGAACATATTCAAATATTGTAAACGCTTTTTCTCCAACTTATACTGCCATTAATTTAACAGCTACTACTTATTTTAGAGCGGTAGTTACTAGTGGAAGTTGTCCGTCATTAACGGCGTCAAGCGTAGAAATTAAAGTATTAAATTCTAATGTTTGGACGGGTACAACGAGTACCGCTTGGAATATTGCTACTAACTGGAGCTGTGGAGTTCCTTCATCAGGAGACAATATTGAAATTCCAAATGGACTTACAAATTATCCCGTATTAGATGGTCCAAGAACTATTGGAAATGTTATAATTGCGAATGGAGCTTCAATAAATTTAAACAATTCTACTTTAGTAGTTTCAGGAATATTTTCTGGAACAGGAACTTTAATTGGTAGTACTACTTCAAGTTTAACCATCAATGGATCTGGTTCTCAAGGATCATTCTATATGAATCAATCTACTCCAGGAACAACGAATAAGGTAGCAAATTTTACCTTAAATTCTACAGCCTCTGGAAGTGCAACTTTAGGAAATGCTATGGGTATTTCTGGGATTTTGACACTAACTAACGGTACATTTAATACAGGTGGAAATCTGACTTTGACCAGTAACGGTTCTGGAACTGCTGTCGTGGCTCCTACAACCAATTGTCCTCCAGCTGTTGCAATAACAGGCGATGTAACGGTAGAACGTTTTTTCCCAGCGGGTCGTGCTTTTAGATTTATTTCGTCTCCAGTAACTACAACCACTACAATTAGAGATAACTGGCAAGAAGGTGTAAATAATCCTCCGCCAGCCTACTCATTGAATTTAAATCCAAACCCAGGTTATGGAACACATATTACGGGAAATATTGTTGGAAGTAATGGATTTGATGCAACTCAAACAACCAATAATTCAATGTTTGCGTTTAATAATACTACCGGTTTATGGGCAGTAGTACCAAATACGAATTCACTAACACTTACTGCTGGCACACCTTATCGATTAATGATAAGAGGGGATCGATCAATAAATATGAACACCAACGCACCTACAGCAACCAATACTACATTAAGAGCCAAAGGGGCATTAAAAATATGTGATGCTTCAGCTGGAGTTTTGAGTCAAAATGCAAATGGATTTAGTTTTATAGGAAATCCATATCAAGCAATCGTTGATATTAAAGAGGTGCTTACACAAAGTGGTAATTTTAATACCAATTCCTATTGGGTTTGGGATCCAAAAGTAAATACAAGGGGTGGATATGTTAATTATGATTTAGATTGGAGATTAAACTCAGTCTCTGGGTCGCATGTGAATGAATTTTTACAGCCTTGGCAAGCTTGTTTTGTTAAAACTACTTCTACGGGTGCTGCAAGTATTACGTTTAATGAATTGAATAAGTCAACTTCTATAGTTAATGAAAATGTGTATAGAACCAATTCCAATTTAGCTTCTTATATAAGATTAACACTATACGAAAGCAATACTCTTGCTAATAATGGAGGAGCTGCAGATGGACTTATTGTTAAATTTGCAGATAATTTCGATAATGCTATTGATGGAAATGACGCCTTAAAATTCAGCAATCAAGACGAAATTTTTTCAACTAAAAACAATACATCTTTGTTGGGTATTGAAAGCAGATTGTTTCCAGTTGCATCCGATGTTATTCCATTGAATATCGCTCAATACCGTTTCACTAATTATACAATGGTAGCAAGAGGAACTAATATGAATGGTTTGACAGCTTATTTACACGATCAATTACTACAAACTTATACAGAAATTCCGCAATCAGATTCTGTAAGTTATTCGTATGTTTTAGACACAAATAATGCTGCAACTTCGGCTTCAGATAGATTTAGAATAGTTTTCCAAAACCCTACTTTAAGTATTGTATCTAATGCGGACTTAAACTTTACGATGTATCCAAATCCATCTAAGCAAGGAGTATTTGATGTGGTTATGAATGATGCAACCGAGGACACTAAATTAATTATTTTTAATACAATTGGACAAGAAGTTTATGCAACAAATTTAACGCAATCTAATATTAATCATATTAACCCAAACAAGTCTTTTGCCAAAGGTGTTTATTATGTTAAAATTAAAAAAGATGCTGCTACAACAATTAAAAAATTAATAATAGAATAGATAATGATGAAGAATTCTAAAATAATAAAAAACTGTTATTCTATACTAATGCTTTTGGCAACTAGCGTTAGTTTTGCTCAAGATTTTGATGAAGACGTAGTAGATAATCAACCGGTTTCACCAATAGATAATTATGTAATTTTAGCACTATTTTTAGCATTATTATATGTATTTTATATAATGAAAAAAGTTGGGTATAGAAACAAGGGTGCAAAGGCAAATTAATTATAAGTTATAAGTTATGAATTATGAGTTTTTAGAACAGCTGGTTCTTCATTAGAGTTTAATACCTTCGACTTTCGACATTTTTTTTTAATGCAAAGAGCGAAATGTTTTACGCAAAGGTGAATTAATTATTAATGTGTGGAGGTGTATTATTTCATTTGACCTATTTTAACCGCAGATTAGCAGATTTTTGATTTGCGAATTTGCGGTTATTTTTTTGCTGCGAATTATTGCAAATTTTTTAAAATCTTTTATTTCTTCGACTGATTTTTATCATATTTATTTCGTTTTTTGAATGCTACCTTTGAGTATAATCAAAACAATATAATTATGAAAAACAGAACACCAGTGACATCAATTATGTCCAAAAATGTAATTACTTTGAACAGTAAAGATGATTTGTCTAAAGCGGAATTGCTTTTCAAAAATAATAAAATCAGACATATTCCTGTGGTAAGTGGTGATAAAATAATAGGTATGTTAAGCTATACCGATTTGCTAAGAATTTCCTTTGCAGATGCTGTTGATGACGATGCAGATATTGTGGATACAACAGTTTATAATATGTTTACTTTAGAGCAAGTTATGGTGAAAAAAGTAACGACTGTCTCCCCCGAAACCACTATTCGAGAAGTAGCTGAAATTTTGGCTCAAAATGAATTCCACGCTTTGCCAGTTTGTGAAGGAAATTTATTAGTTGGAATTGTTACAACTACCGATTTATTAAAATATTTGATAAGTCAATATTAATTTTCCCTCGAATTAATATTAAATAACCACCAATTCTAAGAGTTTTAAATCTCGAAATTGGTGGTTTTATAAATTGTAATTCTATGTTTTTCAGGTTTAAATCGCCGTTAATTTCTTCAAATCGGCAATAGTTTGTGTTGGGTTTTCGGCTTTGAAAACATAGTTTCCAGCTACCAAAATATCGGCACCAGCTTGAACTAATTGCACTGCATTTTTATTGGTTACGCCGCCATCAATTTCTATTATGGTTGAAGCGCCTTTTCGGTTTATTAATGCTTTTAATTTTTCGATTTTTGAGTAGGTATTTTCAATGAAGGATTGTCCGCCAAAACCTGGATTCACGCTCATTAAACAAACCATATCAATGTCGTTGATTACATCTTCTAATAAATCAATATTGGTGTGTGGATTTAGTGCAACTCCTGCTTTCATTCCTTCGGCTTTAATGGCTTGTAAAGTTCTGTGCAAATGAGTACACGCTTCATAATGAACGGTTAGAATGTCAGCACCTAAATCTTTGAACGTTTTTATATATCGGTCGGGATCTACAATCATCAAATGTACGTCGATTGTTTTTTTGGTGTGTTTGGTAATGGCTTCTAAAACGGGCATTCCAAATGAAATATTAGGAACAAATACGCCGTCCATAATGTCGATGTGAAACCAATCGGCTTGACTGTTATTTATCATTTCGATGTCGCGCTGTAGGTTGGCGAAATCGGCAGCAAGTACGGATGGGGCAATAATTGTATTTTTCATTTTAGTAGTGTTGTTTGTGCAAAAATAGTTATTTTAAAGCAATTGGCGAAATTACATTGGTTATTGGTACTGATATTTCGGGAATATTTCGGGATTATTGTTAGGATTTCTGGGCGTCCGCGTGAAGGATAGTAGTGGAAATCCCACGTCATTGCGAGGAGGCACGACGTGGCAATCTCGTGGATTGTAACGGATAGCCTGACCGAGTTTACGACAAATTTCCTCGTACCTCAAAACGTTCAAAACGAGGGCACGCCCAAAAAAAAACTCTGAAAATAATTCCAGAGTTTTGATATAAAGACTTTAAGATTTTCGACTTTATGACAAGTTTATCCTAAATATGTTTTCAAGATTTTACTTCTTGAAGTATGTTTTAATCTGCGGATTGCTTTTTCTTTAATCTGACGAACGCGCTCCCGAGTTAGGTCGAAAGTTTCGCCAATTTCTTCTAAAGTCATTGGGTGTTGGTCGCCAAGTCCGAAATACAAACGAACGACGTCGGCTTCTCTTGGGGTTAATGTTTCTAAAGAGCGCTCGATTTCGGTGCGTAAAGATTCCTGAATTAATTCACGATCTGGATTTGGGGATTCGCCTGAACGCAAAACGTCGTAAAGGTTTGAATCTTCACCTTCTACAAGTGGCGCATCCATTGACAAGTGGCGTCCAGAGTTTTTCATTGACTCTTTTACGTCGTTTACCGTCATGTCTAATTCCTTAGCGATTTCTTCGGCTGTAGGCGGTCTTTCGTTAGATTGCTCTAACAAAGCGTACATTTTATTGATTTTATTTATAGAACCAATTTTATTTAGAGGCAAACGAACGATACGAGATTGTTCCGCCAAAGCTTGCAAAATCGATTGACGAATCCACCAAACGGCATACGAAATGAATTTAAAACCACGAGTTTCATCAAAACGTTGTGCTGCTTTTATCAAACCTAAATTTCCTTCATTAATTAAATCGGGAAGTGTAAGTCCTTGATTTTGATATTGTTTTGCTACCGAAACTACGAAACGTAAATTGGCTTTCGTCAATTTTTCGAGTGCAGCTTGATCTCCGGCTTTAATTTTCTGAGCCAATTCTACCTCTTCGTCGGCAGTAATCAAATCTACTTTTCCAATTTCTTGTAAATATTTGTCTAACGATGCCGTTTCACGGTTGGTTACCTGTTTGGTAATTTTTAATTGTCTCATAATTTCTATCCCTTTTTAGGTATTGAGATAGTTATACGTTGGGAGTTACAAAAAAGTTACAAAATATAGGAATTATTTTTATTTAAATGAAATATTACTGTTGAAATTTGATTATAATAAATTATTTTTACAGAACTTATTAAGTTTAAAATATGAAAGCTTTGTTAAAAGACATTAATGATTATGATCATAATTCCTCAAAAGATGAAAATAATAAGGTTGAAGAACCTAATTATTTTTTAAATTTTGGTTATGAAAATAAAGTAAATATTGATAAAACTATTGATGTTTTGTCTTTATTTTCAGGCTGTGGCGGAATGGATTTGGGTTTGGAAGGAGGCTTTACTGTTCATAATAAAAGTATTAATCAAAAAGTATCACCAGATTTTATTGATAAAATTATTGATCAGGAGTATGTAAAACTGAAGCCTACAAAATTTAAAACAGTTTTTGCAAATGATATTCTAAAAGAAGCAAAGACTGCTTGGATTCATAATTTTAAAAAATTGGGTTACAACCTGACACATTCATATACATCTAAAAGAGAAAATATTATTGAACCCCAAATATTTGGTAATTTTTATTTAAATTAGTTATTATGAAAATGAAAATAATAGAAGATGCTTTATTGTCTGCTTTGGATTTACTTCAAGATGAAATTGAGAGTGTTGGTTTTGATGAACTTCGTGCTGAATATCAAATAGTAATTGACAAAATTGAGAATGGACTAAAAGAAATATCTAACAATGGATAGAAAAATTTGGTCAAGAGAAGAATTTATTCTTGTGATGAATTTGTACACTAAAATTCGTTATGGTCAATTTAATGCAAGAAATTCCGAAGTTATTAAGTACGCTAATTTATTAGGGAGGACCCCTGGTGCGGTTGCATATAAACTTGTTCATTTTTCAGGGTTAGATCCATTTCATAAAAACAGAGGGTTGAAAGGTCTTGCAAATCCTGGGAATAATGCAATAAATATTTACAATGAATTTGTTAATAATTGGGACGAGATGCTATACGATAGTGAAGTTTTATTGGCAAATTATCAAAACAAAAAAATTGAAGATATATTTTTAGAAAAGGAAGATGTTAAGAAGATTAATGATAACTTGCTTTTAGGGAAGGAGGGAATTGATATACATAGGTTTGTTAAAACGAGAGTAAATCAATCCATTTTTAGAAAAGTTGTTTTAAATAATTATTCTAATTCTTGCGCCATTTGTGGTTTAGATATTGAAGATATGTTAGTCGCTAGCCATATTTTGAAATGGTCTGAAAATCAAGGTCAAAGATTAAATCCTGAAAATGGATTGTCACTTTGTAGTATCCACGATAAGGCTTTTGAAATTGGTTATATTGGAATAAAAAGCGATTATAAAATTATTTTATCAAATCAATTAACTCTTTCTAATGAAAAGGAAACGTTTAATGCTTTATTTAAAAGGCACGAAAATCAATCCATAATCTTACCAGATAAATTTTATCCCAATATTTCATTTTTAGAAAAACATTTTATTTCAACTTTTAAAAAATAGTTTTTAACCAAAACACCAAAAATTCTTATCAGATTAATCGATAATATTGAAATTATTAAATCTGAAATTGAACAAACAGAAAATCTATTGCTTTCAGAATTTTGGGGTTTAGATGTAAATAATGAAAATAAATTAAAAATATGGTTCGATTTAGTTTCTGAAAATTTAAAATGGTTAGTCGAAGAAAAACCTTTTATATTAAAACTATTAGAGGCAAAATTGAGTGTTTAATTTTATTGAAAACAACACGCTTTTAAATCAAAAACCCCCAATTCAACTAAATGAATTGAGGGTTTTTATCTTTTAAACACTGTCAAAGTTTAAACTTTGACAGTGTTTTATAATCTAATTCTATTTAAGATTCTCTAGGAGGTCTTGGCAATAATGCTTTTCTAGAAACTTTTTCTTTTCTAGTTTTTGGATCAAGACCTAAGTATTTCACCATAAACACATCACCCATATTTACTACATCAGAAACATTTTCAGTACGTTCCCAAGCCAACTCAGATACGTGAAGTAATACTTCGTTTCCAGGAACTGCTGTATATTCTACAACTGCACCAAAATCAAGCATTTTAATTACTTTCACTTCGTAAGCTTCGTTCATTTGTGGTTTGAAAGTGATCGATTCAATTTTAGCCAATACCGCTGCAATTCCAGCAGGATCAGTTCCTAAAATTTCAATTACTCCTTGCTCATTCACTTCGTTGATTACGATAGTTGTTCCAGTAGCTTTTTGTAATTCTTGAATCACTTTTCCTCCAGGTCCAATCAACGCACCGATAAAGTTACCAGGAATTGTTCTTGTAATAATTTTTGGTGCATACGTTTTAACATCTTCTTTTGGTGCAGCCAAAGTTTCAGTAAGTATGTTAAGAATATGCAAACGACCGTCACGGGCTTGTGCCAATGCAGCTTCCATAATTTCATATTTCAATCCGTCAATTTTGATGTCCATTTGACACGCTGTAATTCCTTCTGAAGTTCCAGTTACTTTGAAATCCATATCTCCTAAATGATCTTCATCACCTAAAATATCAGATAAAACAGCAAAACGATCTCCGTCTGTAATTAATCCCATTGCAATTCCAGAAACAGGACGAATCATTTGAATACCAGCATCCATTAATGATAATGTACCCGCACAAACAGTAGCCATTGAAGACGAACCGTTAGATTCTAATACTTCAGAAACCACACGAATAGTATAAGGACAATCAGCAGGAATCATATTTTTCAAGGCTCTTTGTGCCAAGTTTCCGTGACCAACTTCTCTTCTTGAAGTTCCTCTCAACGGACGCGCTTCTCCTGTAGAAAATGGTGGGAAATTATAGTGCAAGTAGAATTTTTCTTCTCCTTGTTCTGATGGCGAATCAATTTGGTTTGCTTCTCTAGAAGTTCCTAAAGTAGCTGTTGCCAATGCTTGAGTTTCTCCACGAGTAAACAATGCAGAACCGTGAACAGATGGTAAATAATCTACTTCACACCAAATTGGTCTGATTTCTGTAGTTTTTCTACCGTCCAAACGTGTTCCTAAATCTAAGGTTACGTTACGAACTGCTTCTTTGTTAGTTTTGTAAAAATATTTACTTACTAAATCGCCATCAACTGCTAATTCTTCTTCTGTAAACAACGCTTTAACTTCGTCTTTAACTTCTGCAAATGCTGCTGTACGCTCTTGTTTAGAAGAACCTTTACTCGCAATTGCGTAAATTTTATCGTAAGCTGCTGCTTTTACTTTTGCATAAATAGCATCGTCTGTTCTTTCAGTTTCGTAAGTACGAACTTCTTTTTTACCAAAAGCATTTGCTAATCTTTCTTGCGCTGCAATTTGGTTTTTGATATGTCCGTGAGCAAATTTAATTGCTTCTACCATTTCTGCTTCTGAAATTTCTTTCATTTCTCCTTCTACCATTGCGATAGAATCTGTTGAAGCACCAATCATCATATCAATATCAGATAATTCTAATTGAGCACGACTTGGATTGATGATGAATTTTCCATCAATTCTTCCAACTCTAGCTTCAGAAATTAAAGTTTCAAAAGGAATGTCAGACAAAGCAAGTGCTGCCGAAGCGGCTAATCCTGCTAATGCATCTGGCATAATATCATCATCGTGAGACATTAACTGAATCATAACTTGAACTTCTGCGTGATAATCACTTGGGAAAAGTGGACGTAAAACACGGTCAACTAATCTCATTGTTAGCACTTCGTTGTCACTTGGACGTGCTTCTCTTTTGAAGAAACCTCCAGGAAAACGTCCTGCTGCTGCAAATTTTTCACGATAATCTACCGTAAGCGGTAAAAAATCGATACCTGGACTTGCTTTTCTTGATGATACAACTGTTCCTAAGATTACAGTTTTACCAATTCTTACTACTACAGCACCGTCAGCTTGTTTCGCTAAACGTCCTGTCTCGATTGTGATGTTTCTTCCATCACCTAAATCGATACTTTCTACAAATAATTGTGGAATCATAAATTTTCCTTTTTTAATTTTACATTGGTTTTCCTGCCTGTCAGCAGAATTGTTGTGTTGTTTGTCCCGCCGAAGCGAATTGCGTAGTTAATGCTTAAATCCAATGAAAAACCAAACTTTTTTATTCTCTTATTTGCCCTTGGGCTAAAAACAAAAAGAGGCGCGTGTGCACCTCTTTTTTATTGATTATTTTCTAATATTCAATACTTTGATAATCTCACGATATCTGTTGATTTCAGTTTTCTTCAAGTAATCAAGTAAACTTCTTCTTTTACCTACTAATAATACTAATGAACGCTCTGTATTATAATCGTGACGATTTTTTTTCAAATGCTCAGTTAAGTGTGTAATTCTGAAAGTAAACAAAGCAATTTGCGCTTCTGATTTCCCAGTGTTTGTTTTTTCTCCGTGTTTAGCGAAGATCTCTTCTTTAATCTCTTTAGTTAAATACATTCCAATATTTGTTTAATGATTTTTATGTATGAATTAAGTTTTTCCTAATTCGTTTGCAAAGGTAGAAAATAATTATGAATTGTTAATTATGAATTGTTGATTATTTTAATGGGTACTTTTAGCATCAATTAGCAATAAGAAAGTCATATTATAATTTCATCGCATCAGCTACTAATCTACCTGTTTTAAAAGCAGCATTTACGGATCCATTTAATAAATAATCACCACAGATAAAAAGAGTATCGGATATTTTTATTTCAGAAATTGACAGCTCATTTTTCACACTGTCTTGAATAGGCAATGCATAATCAATTCGATATGTTTTAATCATTTTCCAATCGTGTACTTGTTTACCATACCATTGTTCCAATTCTTTTTTCATATTTTCAGCCAATTCAAAGTCTTCAATGGGTGCTAATCCGTTATAAGAAATGGATACTAAAACTTTTTCTGGCGGCGCATACATTTTAGAAACATTAGATAAAACAGTTAAATTATTTACCCATTTTTTAGTAGAAGAAGCATTCAATACCACAATAGCTTTTTTGGTTGGAGCAGTGTGCGCTTCAAAATACACGTTGGTTACCTGTTGTGCAGTAGTCTTTTGATTGGGCAAAAATTGTTTAGTAAGTTCGTTTGCATTTGTTGCAATAATAATTTGATTGGCTTCAAAAGTAGTTCCATCTTCAAGAATTAATGTATTCTCAACTATTTTAGAAACTTTTTTATAATATTGAATGCTCGATTCTGGCAATTGACTTACTAATTGTTTTGGTATTTCTTCCATTCCTAAAGCGGGAATTGCAACATCTCCATCCGAAAACATTTTCATAACAAAATCGAACATTCTGTTAGAAGTTGTCAATTGATTTTCTAGATAAATACCCGATAAGAAAGGTTTATAAAAACGTTGAATCATTTTTTGGCTAAAGCCATAATCTGACAATTGTTGTAAAGTAGTTTGTTCAGGTTGCGTGAAAATTGTATCAATTGACATTTTTTGCAATTTATTTTTCAACCAAAGCGTGTTTATTTTATCTAGTATTGTGCCAACCGGAGCAAATAAGGTGCTGAACAAAGCCTTTGGTCGTCTAAAGGGATCTGCAATTTCGAATGTGCCTCCATCATAGAGTACCGTTGCTCCGGGCAACATTTTGCAGAGTTGTAAATCTTTGTAATTCAACAGTTTTTTTGCTTCTGGATACGCAGTCAATAGCACTTGAAAGCCTCTGTCTAAAATAAAACCATCAACAGAATCCGTTTTTACGCGTCCTCCTGCACGATCACTAGCTTCAAGAATAAGTACTTTTCTGCCTTGTCGGTGCAAATGGACAGCTGCCGATAATCCTGATAATCCTGCGCCAACTATAATTACATCGTGTTTTATCATTACATTTTTATTTTTTCAATAGTGAATTGTAGTGTTAATTTGTTTTTAATTTGTTAACCATAAATCTCTGAACGCCTTGTTTTTATCATAATCATTGGCTTGTTTTTCGATATTAAAATAACGATGACCACGAGGATCATTTCCAACACCAGCCAAATAAGCCCAATTTCCCCAATTGCTGCAAACGTCATAATCTATGAGTTGCTCTTCAAAATAAGCAGCTCCGAAACGCCAATCCATATTAAGTTCGTTGCAAAAATAACTTGCTACATTTTGACGTCCTCGATTGCTCATAAAACCCGTTTTCTTTAATTCAATCATATTCGCATTGATAAAATCAGATTTTGTTGCGCCATTAATCCATTGCGAAAGGAGTTTTTCGTTCAGCGATTTCGAGTTTTCCTTTTCGGTTTTAATTCCAGAATACAAGAAAAATTTGGTTTGGTGTTTTTTAAACATAAATCGAAAAAAATCACGCCATAATAATTCAAATATTAGCCAATAAGTTGAATCATTTGCACCATTTTCGCTTTCATATTTTCGTATTTCTTGATAAATATAGCGTGGCGAAATACTTCCAAGAGCCAACCAAGCTGAAAATTTAGATGAATAATTTGCGCCAACCATTCCATTTCGGGTTTCCTTATATATGGACAAGCTTTTTGTTTCAAAAAAATAATGTTCCAATCTTTTGATTGCTTCTGTTTCGCCTCCTTTAAATTGGATTGCTGCACGAGAATCTATTGCTGTAAATTCTAAATTTAGTTCTTGCAAAGTTGGCAAAATCAGTGTCGGAATTTCAGGCGAATTTATTGCTATTGGTTTAGGAAGTGCTTTTTTAACTGTTGCCTCTTGTTCTGTCTTTTTTCGAAATACAGTGAAAACATCTGGAATATTTTTTATTGAAAATGGTAAATCTTCGGCGCAATATAAGGTGCTGGTGCTAAAAGTTTCTAGTTCACAACGCAGTTTAAACAATTCGTCTTGAACCAGTTTTTCAGTTTTTTTTTCTTCAAAAGCAACTTCTCTTTTGGCAAAAACTTTTGTTGCATTGTATTTTTGTACAATTTTAGGGATTTCAACTTCTGGTTTACCCTTTACAATTAGCAATCCTGAACCTAATTCGCGTAAATTTTTATCTAAATCTTGTAACGATTCCAATAAAAATTGAGCTCTAAAACTTCCCGTTTTCTTGAAACCGTATTTGGTAGTTTCAAAATGAGAATCATCAAAACAATATACAGAAATCACTTGGTGGCTTTGAGAAATTGCCTTAACAAGTGTTTCATTATCAGATAATCGTAAATCGGTTTTAAACCAAATAATGGATGTTTTCATAGTGATTTAAAGATTGAAAAATTCCAAGATTGAAAAATTAAGAACCTCGAAGAATCTTTAAATTTTTTAATCTTTAAATTTTTTAATTATAAACTATTTATATTTTTCAAATAAAAATCGGCTTGTTCTAACAAGGCTGTTTTTGCATCAGGATTCATTTTTCGCCAGACATTATACATCATTCCAATTCTTGGATTTTTGCCTAATTTATCTTCGTTTTTATCATAGAAATTCCAATACAAACTATTGAAAGGACAGGCTTTATCACCTGTTTTTACTGCTTTTTTATAGAAACAAGAACCACAATAATGACTCATTTTATCAATATAAGAAGCCGAACTTACATAAGGTTTTGTGCCTACAATTCCGCCATCTGCAAACTGACTCATTCCGCGAGTATTCGTAATTTCGACCCATTCGATGGCATCAATATAGATTCCTAAATACCAGGCATCCAATTCGTCAGGGTGAACTCCAGCCAAAAGTGCAAAATTTCCGGTAATCATTAATCGCTGAATATGATGGGCATACGCATAATTCAAAGATTGCTTGATGGAATCTTTTAAACACAACATTTTTGTGTTTCCAGTCCAAAACCATTCGGGTAATTTTTCCTGATTATTAAAGAAATTCATTGTTGCATATTCAGGCATTTTCAGCCAATAAATCCCTCTCATATATTCTCGCCAACCAATTATTTGACGAACAAAACCTTCTAATTGATTGTATTCGATTTCATCAGGACGTTTTTGCCATTCGGCAATTGCTTTTTCAATGACTTCTTGCGGTGAAATCATTTTTATATTCATCGAAAACGAAATTCTGGAATGATAAAGCGACCATTCGTTTGGCGTCATTGCATCTTGATAAGAACCAAATAAGGATAAACATTCGGTTACAAAAAATTCCAATAATTCTAATGATTGTTTTCTATTTATTGGCCAAACAAAATTTTCGGCATCAATTGTTCCAATAGTTGTAATGTCCGTTTTTTGAATTTCTGCTACAATTTCCGAAACATTATTATTGAAAACTAAAGGTGCAATTGGCTTATGATTTTTGGGTAATTTCTTCCGATTATCTTCATCATAATTCCATTTCCCATTTAAAGGCTTGTCGGTTTCCATTAAAACATCGTGCTTTTTTCGCATATTTCGATAGAAGCTTTCCATTAAAAATGTTTTTTTGCCTTCGAAAAATTCGCCAAGTTCATTTCGACTTGAAAAAAAATGTTCTGAATCTACGACAGAAGTAGTAATAGTAAGTTTTTCGCAGCAGTCTTTTAGGATTTTATCCAATCGATATTCATCAGGAAATTGATATTCGAAATTGGTAATTTGATGTTCTGAAATTAGAGATTCAATATTTTTATCGAATGATTGTAAGTTAGTTTCATCGTTTAAACCAATGTAAATTACGTTGTGTTTTGCCAATTTTAAAGATTCAGAAAAAGATCGCATCGACGAGAAAAATCCAACAACTTTTTGGATGTGATGTTTGGCATAATCCGTTTCGGTGCGGACTTCCATCATTACATAAATCACCGAAGAATCCACCTTAGAAAACCAAGAATGATTGCTGTTTAACTGATCGCCAAGAATTAATCGTAAGGTTTTAGACATTTTATTATTTACTATAAGTATTGAAAAAGATAGTATTAAGATTCAAACTTTAATCGAACTCTTTGCCATTCAATTTTGACAGACGAACCCTCGGCAATAAATACTGCTTCTGGTTCTGTATCATTTAAAACCGAAAACGATTCGCCATACATTGCTCTAAAATCACATTCAATTTTCGTGTCTATAACGGTATTAATTTTCCAACTCGGATGTTGCAATCGGTATTCCTCGGTATTGTTATCGTCAATTTTCGTATAACCAAAATAGTGTTCGTATATGAATTTTTCTAAAGTTTCGGTTTTCATAGTATGTGACTTATTTGATGCTTCAACATAAATACTATTCCACTTTTTATTCAATAACCAGTCGAATTTGATTTTTTTAGAATCCGATTTAACTGCAATTGAATGTCGTGTTGGAACCACGGTATAATGTTCATTATATAATTTATTAGCCATCCAAGCAACAATTCTGTAAGGAATGGTTTCGTTAATAAATACCACGCCACGTTTAGTAATTCCACCTTCTTTTCGTTGCACATAAAACCGCAGATTTATTTCTTCGAAAGTGCCGAAAAATGGAATTGGAACATTAAAAAGCTTTGTTTTTTTGAACATAAAACCAACCAAACTAACATACGCTTTTCCATTATACAAATCCAGTTCTACACCTTTTGGTAAATACGGATTTAAAATTTCTGGGTCAATTGCATAATTGGCCATTATAATGTTTTCCCAATTTGCTTTTAAAAATGTTCCCATAAAATTGTATTATTAATTTTGTATTTCAGTTATTTTCAAATGTGTTTTGAATAGAAATTTCTCAAAACACATTTCTTAACGGTAGAATTCAATCTGAAGTTTTTTTCCGAAGTCTTTGGTAAAAATATAAATCTCAAATTTGAGATTGTATAACATTTGAAGAAAAAAAATTACGAAAACATAGCGTCTTTGTGATTCAATAGCAACCATTTTTTATCGCTATTTAATTTGAAAGTTGCAATGTGTTCTCGATTCCATTCTTGCGGGGAAATTAATGACAAGAAATTTGTTCCGTCATTTCCATTATACAAATGATAAATTTCGCCAATAACAGGTTCAAATGAAAATTTAGCATTGTAAACTAAATCATTCCATTCGTATTCTTCCATTAATTTTTGGTATTGCAGTTTCAGTTCGTTGAACTTGTTTTCAAACTCTTTATTCACATTATGAATGCCTCTGCTTTTCCAAGCCACAACATCATCAGTTTTAATTACTGGTGCGCCAACGCTTGTAGAATATGGCAACAGACTTGCATTATATCCTTTTTCTTCTGAAAACACTACGTTATCTGGCTTATCCTTTTTCATTTTTTGAATTAAATTTATCACTAATTATTTTTAGTAATTTGTAATATTTTACATTTTTTTAAATCAAAGTGTAAAATAGCTTTGTTTAACTTAAACATATAAATATTCAACAAAAGTAAATAAAAATTATAACAAGAATGATGTTTAAAAGATAAATAATATATAAAATTCTACCTGTGATTTTATTTAATTTCTAAAAGCATCCAAAGCTATTGAAGGTTTTCCGTTTGATTGCCAACAATTCAATTGATAGCCACTCCAGCTTTTCTCTCCTTCAGGCTCCCAATAAATCACTCCAAGTCCTTTGTGATTCGGCACATTTCTGACTGCATTTATTGTAGCAGCAAGCATATTATAAGTGTTTTGAACTAAAGTAAAATCGCCGCCAACTTCCACAACCATAACTTCTTTGCCGTAGCGAGAAACCATATCGTTGAGGTTGTTTTGCAAATCTGAAATTGTAGCTGTATAATCGCTGTTAATCCAATACGGATAATACGAAAGTCCAATTACGTCATATTTTACATTATTTGTTCTGGCATTATCAAAAAACCACCTGAACCGTGCATTATCATTTCCTTTATCAATGTGAACTACTACTTTTATTGAAGAATCAATTGCTTTTGTAGCTTCATAGCCTTTATTTAATAATTGTGCCAATTGACCAAAATTAGTATAACTTCCTTCTGGCCATAACATTCCACTTGGAATTTCATTGCCAATTTGAACCCATTCCGGAGTTACACCGGCTGTTTTTAAAGCTGTAAGCACCTCAAAAGTATGGTTGTAAACATCATTTAATAGCGTTGGAAAAGTATGATTTGCCCATGCAGCAGGTTTGGTTTGATGTGCTGGATCTGCCCAAGTATCGCTATAATGAAAGTCAATCATAATGCGCATTCCCAAATTTTTTGCTCTTAATGCCATTGCAACAGTTTCGTTTTTGCTGCAATGCCCATTGGTTCTATCATTGGAAGGATTCACAAAAACTCGTAATCGAATCGTATTAATTCCGCGATCTTTTAATAGTTGCAAGCAGTTTTTTTCTGTTCCATCAGCATCGTAAAATTTATATCCTGTAGCTTCCATTTGTGATAGCCATCCCACATCAGCTCCTTTTGCAAAAGTATCTGTAATAATTGGTGTAGGATCTGTGGTTTGAGATTTACTGCAAGATGCAAATTGAAATACTATAAAAAACGCCAATAGAAATAATAATTTACATTTTGAATTATTCATAATTTAATATTTTTTGTGAAAATTAAGAATCATTAATATTTTTTCTATTTGCCTCTAATAGTCTAAATAACTAAAATATTTTTGCAACTTCATTATTTACAAACTCCAAAAAGCGTTCGTCAGCAGCTGTAAAAGGATCTAAAACATTAGAATCAATATCTATTTGACCAATATTTTCACCATTTATAAATAACGGCACTACAATTTCAGATTTTACAGTAAAACTACACGCAATATAATTGTCTTGCGCTGCAACATCAGGAACTACAAAATTTTGATTTGAAACTGCCACTTGTCCACAAATTCCCTTTCCAAAAGGAATTACCGTATGATCCGTTGGTGCGCCAACATAAGGGCCAAGCAGTAATTCTTCTTTATTGCCATTGCGAAAATAAAATCCAACCCAATTATAATAAGATATATTTTGTTCAAGCAGTTCACAAATTTGTTTTAGCTTTTCATCACGAGTTGCAATTTTGTCAGAAACTAGCTCAATTACCAATGGTTTTAATGCGTCAAAAGTCATAATTTATATTTTTACAAAAGTATTTAATTGTTGTTGTCTATTTTTACATAAATTTGTTAAAAATTAAAATTGTGAAGAAATACTGGATTCAATACAAGCCGTTTTTGCTTTTCTTAGGGAAATTTGCCTTAACTTATTTAGTTTTGACATTTGCCTATCAATATTATCTCAATCAATTTGATGTGAAAAATCACGAACCTGATGGTTTTACAAAAATAGTGACTGGTCAGGTTGAACAAACTTTGTTGTTTTTCAATTGTGATGCGCGCACCGAAGTTCATCCAATGGAACCGAGTTATAAGTTTTTTTACAATGGAAAATATATCTCAAGAATCGTTGAAGGTTGTAATGCTTTAAGTGTGATTATTTTATTCATTGCTTTTGTCATCGCATTTTCAGGTAAATTAAAGCACACGATTTTATTTATAATTGGAGGAAGTTTGATAATTCATATTTTGAATATTACCAGAATTGCACTTCTAATGATTGCTTTTTACAATTTTCCCCAATTCAATACTTTTTTGCACGATATTGTATTTCCTTTAGCAATTTATGGAACTGTATTTATTTTGTGGGTAATTTGGGTTAATAAATTTTCATATTATGCTAAAAAAACTGCTGAATAACAAATTTAGAATTTTGATTTTAATAGTATTGGTATCGTTTTTAGCGATTATTCGAATAGTTGAACACACCTTGTTTTACGACCCATTATTGAACTATTTCAAATCGAATTACACTAATTTTCCATTGCCATTATTAGATAACTTTAAATTATTTTTCGGATTATTTTTTAGATATTTATTAAATACAATAGTTTCAATTTCAATAATTTATGTTGCTTTTAAAGATTTTGGATTGGTCAAATTTGCCTCTATTTTGTATCTTATTTTCTTTGTAATTCTAATTGCAATTTTCTTTTTTGTACTTTCATTTTATGGTGAAGAAAGCAAAATGACATTGTTTTACATCCGAAGATTTTTAATTCAACCACTTTTATTATTGTTATTTATCCCTGGTTTTTATATTCAAAAACAAAGCAAATAATGTAATATTTTCATTACCTTTAAGTAGGCGTTAAATTCTTTACTGTTTAAATTTAAAGAAGATGAAAATTGTAAAACATTCTGGCGATATTGTTGATTTCAATCCCGAAAAATTAAAAATTTCGCTTCTCAAATCTGGTGCAAATACCGATGTAGTAAATGACATTCTAAAATCCATTAGAAAAGAATTATACGAAGGAATTCCTACCAAAAAAATTTATAAAATGGCTTTTGCATTGTTGAAAAAAGAAGCCAACGCACACGCCGCGAGATATAATTTGCGTTCAGCACTTCAGTTATTAGGACCTTCAGGTTTTTTTTTCGAGAAATATATTGCGCGTATTTTTCAAGCGGAACATTTTGAAACCAAACTAAATTTAACGCTACAAGGAAAGTGTGTTTCTCACGAAATTGATGTTTTAATTAAAAAAAACAATCTGATTTCGATGGTGGAATGTAAGTTTCACGCAGGAAGAGAAGCCGTTTCTGATGTGAAAGTGCCAATGTATATTTTGTCCCGTTTCAATGATTTGAAAGACAAGGAATATTCAATTTTCTCAAAAAAAGATAGTATTTCTAAGTGTTGGATTGTCACCAATAATCGCTTTACTTCTGATGCAATTGCTTTCGCAAAATGTTCTGGATTGAATTTATTGAGTTGGAATTACCCCGAATTAAACAACTTAAAAACAAAAAACGATTTCGATTATTTGTATCCAGTAACCTGTTTGACCACTTTATCACTTGGAGAAAAAGACAAACTTTTAATTTTAGATGTGCTATTAGTTAAAGAAATAGTCAATAATTCTGAATGTCTCGAAAAAATTGGATTGAGTCCCAATCGAATAAAAAATGTACTAAAAGAAGCTTCTGAATTGTGTAAATATATATGATTTATAACTTTAAATAAAGATAAGATGAAAGTGAAATTTATTGGCGGAGCAGGAACGGTAACAGGTTCCAAAACATTAATCGAAAGCAATGGAATTCGGATTTTAATTGATTGCGGATTATTTCAAGGAATAAAACCACTGCGTGAACTCAACTGGGAACCCCTTCCTATTTTGCCTTCAACAATTGATTTTGTATTATTAACCCACGGACATTTAGATCATTCTGGATGGCTTCCAAGATTAGTAAATCAAGGGTTTGATGGTAAAATATATTGCACAAGTCCAACGAAAGATATTGCAAAATTAATTCTTTTGGACAGTGCAAAAATTCAAGAAGAAGAGGCGAGAAAAGCAAATGAAGGGAAGTATTCTAAACATCAAATTGCAGAACCACTTTATACTGTGGAACAAGCTAAAAAAGTTTTTCCGCATTTCAGAGTCATTAAAACCAATGAATCGATTGCTTTAGATGCCGAAATTGAAGCTCGGTTTTTCAATGCTGGACATATTATTGGGGCGTGTAGTATCGAATTGAAAATTGAAAATAAAATCCTAGTTTTTTCTGGAGATATTGGTCGTGACAATGATGTTTTGATGTATGCGCCCGTAAAACCTAAAAAAGCGGATTATATTTTTCTTGAAAGCACGTATGGAAATCGGATTCATCCCAATAAAGATTCAAAATTAGAATTGGAAATGTACATTAATACTACGTTTCAAAAAGGAGGAACAATCATTATTCCGAGTTTTGCTGTGGAACGAGCGCAAAGTATAATGTATTTGCTTTGGCAACTTAAAAAAGAAAATAGAATCCCAAATATTCCATATATTATTGATACGCCAATGGGAATTTCAGCGTTGGATATTTTTTCAAATAATAAAAAATGGCATAAATTATCGTTGGACGATTGTTTTGAAATGGAGAAAATGTTCACTTTAGTTTCAGATTATCAGGAGACGATGAATGTCATTTTTGACGAACAATCAAAAGTGGTAATTGCTGCAAGCGGAATGGTTACGGGCGGTCGGGTTTTGAGTTATTTGGAACATTATATTGGTTTGCCCGAAACAACGGTTATTATTGTTGGTTTTCAAGCGGAAGGAACTCG
This sequence comes from Flavobacterium neuenschwanderi (SeqCode), assembly GCA_965234425.1. Taxonomy (GTDB): domain Bacteria; phylum Bacteroidota; class Bacteroidia; order Flavobacteriales; family Flavobacteriaceae; genus Flavobacterium; species Flavobacterium neuenschwanderi. The sequence goes on from OZ248392.1 coordinate 65,204, forward strand.
TGGGCGAAAATTGTTGGAAGGCGCAAAAGAATTGAAAATTCACGGAAAATATTATCCTGTTTTGGCAACAATTCTCGAAATTGAAGGATTATCCGCTCACGGCGATCAAAATGATTTGGTAAATTGGCTTTCAGAATTGGAAAATCATCCCAAAAAAATATTTTTAGTACACGGAGAAAACCAACCTGCCGATGAATTACGAATTAAAATCAATGAAAAATATCATTTTGAATGTACGATTCCATTAATGGGCCAGGAGTTTGAATTGTAAAATTTAACAAGAATTTGATTTTAAACAAATTTTATCTACTAACTTTGCAGTATGAATTTCAGAAAACATATTTGTACTTTACTTGCAGTTTTATTGTTGGTTTCCAACGTAGGATTTGCATTTAATGTGCATTATTGTGGTGACGAAATTGCTTCTGTTTCTTTAAAATCTGCATTTTCATCAAATAATATCGAGGAAAACTGCTGTGGAATTGTTGAGAAAAAATCACATTGTTGTAAAAATAAAGTGTTTCATTTTCAAAAAAAATCGGAAACTTCAACTTTCAATGTATTTACTTTCAATTCTGATATTTTATTTTTAAATCAAGATTGGAAACCATTTCAAATTACTTCAACACCGAATTTCAAGAGAAATTCAATTACTTCTTATTTTTGCGATGCCAATGCACCACCGTTTTTTAAGTTGTACAGCCAATATATTTTCTACGCCTAATTTTATGTTTTTATAAATAGAATCACAATTGTTGTGGTTTCTAAACTATTTAAGAAACATAAAATTATAAATATGAAAAAACAAATTTCAATACTTTTATTGTTGTTGTTTTGTTCTATTAATTTCTATTCTCAAGATACTTTGAAAGAAATTAAGGTTCAAAGCTCACAAAAAAGTTTGCAGAAATCATTAAAGTTAACAGCAAATACGACCTTACTTTCAAGTAAAGAATTATTAAAAGCCGCTTGCTGTAATTTGGCTGAAAGTTTTGAAACAAACCCATCAATTGATGTGAATTTTTCAGATGCTTTAACGGGAACAAAACAAATCAAAATGCTTGGTTTAACGAGTCCGTATTTGATGATTACCGAAGAGAATATTCCTTCTGTTCGTGGCGCTTCACAAGCGTATGGATTGTCATTTACGCCTGGAACTTGGGTTGAAAGTATCCAAATTACAAAAGGCGCAGGAAGTGTTGTGAATGGCTACGAAAGTATTTCAGGACAAATAAATACAGAATTAATTAAGCCTATAAATGACATTCCTTTTTTCTTGAATGCTTATGGTTCTTCCGATTCTCGCTTTGAATTGAACACGCATTTCAACAGAAAAATATCAGATAAATGGGCGACAAGTTTATTCGTTCACGGAAATACTCGGGTTTCCAAAAATGATATGAATAACGATGGATTTCTCGATAATCCATTGGCGAAGCAAGTCAATATTTTGAATCGTTGGCAATATACAAATGCTGAAAAAGGCTGGGTTAGTTTTGTAAATTTCCGTTATATGAATGACAAAAAACAAACGGGAGAATTAAATTTTGATCCCAATCGAGACAAGCTAACTACGAATTATTGGGGTTCAGAAATTAATACCGAGCGAATTGATATTTCAACAAAAATCGGCTATGTTTTTCCGGATATGCCGTTCCAAAGTATCGGATTTCAAAATGCGTTTAACAGTCACAATCAGGAATCGTATTTTGGTTTGAACCAATACAATATCAAGCAAAGCAGCTATTATTCGAACCTAATTTTCAATTCAATAATTGACAATACGATGCATAAATTTGCCACAGGTTTGAATTTCACGTACGATAAATACGAGGAATTTGTGAACGTTGCAGATTACAGTAGAGCCGATAATTCTGTGGGAGCGTTTTTTGAATATACCTACGATAACACCAATAATTTCAGTGTTATTTTGGGAGGTAGAGTTGACAATCATAACCGATTGGGAACTTTTTTAACACCACGATTACACGTTCGATACAATCCTTGGGAGAAGGGAGTTTTGCGATTTTCTGCAGGTCGAGGAAAACGTAGTGCGAATATTTTTGCTGAAAACCAACAGCTTTTTGGAAGTTCAAGAAACTTTGAAATTGTAAATTCTGGTGGAAAAATCTATGGACTAAATCCTGAGATAGCTTGGAATTACGGACTCAGTTTTACTCAAAAATTTCTCCTTTTAAATAGAAATGGTGATTTCGGATTTGACTTTTATAGAACCGACTTTCAAAATCAAGTTGTGGTTGATTTGTATCAAGGACCGCAACAAGTAGTATTCTATAATTTGAATGGAAAGTCGTTTGCTAACAGTTTGCAGGTTGAGTTTAATTATGAATTGGCGAAACACTTTAATTTGAGAACGGCTTATAAATATTACGATATTCAAACTGATTATCAATATGTTACTCAAGAAAGACCGTTGCAAGCCAAACATCGATTTTTCGGAAATTTAGAATACCAAACTCATTTATTGGATGACGGAAAGCAATGGAAGTTTGATTTTACTATAAATTGGCTTGGAAAACAAAGATTGCCAGCTACTATTTCCAACTCTGGTTTAGATTCTATGCCAGATTTTTCTCCGTCATTTTCTGTGATGAATATGCAAGTTACAAGAACATTTTCATCTACCTTTGAAGTATATTTTGGAGGTGAAAACATTGGAAATTACAAACAACAAAAAGCAATTTTAGGAAGTGATAATCCTTTTGGAACTACTTTTGATACATCAATAATATATGCTCCAATATTTGGGCAAATGTATTATGCAGGATTGCGATTTAAGATAAAATAAAGAAAGTTTCAATAGCAATATCAAATTCAATAGCAATAACAAATTCAATATCAAATATAAATAAAAAAGTAATAACTCAAATATCAATAATTATGAAAAATTTAATTTTAGCAGTAGTAGTAGTTTTCGCTGGATTCACAATTCAAGCGCAGGAAAAGTTGAATAAAAATGCCAAATATGCAATCGAAGTAAATGGCAATTGTGAAACGTGTCAAAGCAGAATTCAAAAAGCTGCCTTTTCAGTTTCTGGAGTAAAATCTGCAAATTGGAGTATTGAAACCCACGAATTGAGCCTGATTCTAAACGAAGAAAAAACAACAATTCTTGCGGTTAAAACAGCAATTGCCAAAGCTGGATATGATACCGATGAGGTTAAAGCACTTCCTGAAAGCTATGATAAATTACCTGGATGTTGCCAGTATGAAAGAAAATAAGATGCTGTTGTTACGTTAATTAATTTTTAAATGATACTAATAAATTGTGTCTAAGTTAAATTTTAGTTACTTTCACGCCCGAATCTGTTGCTTATAAAAAGCAAAGTAAACTCAAATTACAAACCCAATTTACCTATGAATACTTTTGACTGGACTCAATTAATAAACCCAGAATTTTACATTACTTTAGAATTTGCAGGATTCCAAATGGGACTTTACATTGTCTTATTCATAGTTTTTGCGGAAACAGGACTTTTTGCAGGTTTCTTTTTACCAGGCGATAGTTTGTTGTTTTTGTCAGGAATATATGCTTCAGGATCAGTAGTTGATGGCGTTTATCATCCGGGTTTAGTAGATCAATTTGTGCATATTGACAGTGAATTTATCAATGTTTTAATCTTAGTTTCCTTTGTTGCTATTGCAGGAATTTTGGGAAATATGGTTGGATATTGGTTCGGTTCAAAAAGTGGTTATTACTTATTTAAGAAGGAAGATACTTTTTGGTTCAAGAAAAAATACTTAATTCAATCGAAGGATTTCTTCGAAAGATACGGTGGGAAAGCCATTATTTACGCTCGTTTTCTACCAATTTTTAGAACTTTTGCGCCGATAATTGCAGGAATTGTAACTATGGATAAAAAGAAATTTATGTTTTTCAACATTGTAAGTTCTTTTTTATGGTCTTTTGTGTTGATATTTTCTGGTCATTATTTGTATGGCATATTTTTGAAATACGGAATAGACTTAAAGCACCACATCGAATATATTGTAATCGTAATCGTACTTATTTCGACTTTGCCTGTATTATTTAAACTATTAAAGAAAACCGTAGTAAAATAATTTAAGTAAGTCGAAAGTTTTAATGTCTTAAAGTCAAAAGTCTCTAAAAAGTAAAAACCTATCTAAAATCAGCTAATTACAATAAATTAAATATTATAAAATACGACACTTTATTACACTTACTACTTAGAATTAATTATAAAAAACAAAATCCGCTTCATCATTGACGAAGCGGATTTTTTATTAGAATGTTATTTAAATTACATCATTCCTGGCATACCGCCACCCATTGGGTTTCCGCCACCATTTTCTTCTTTAATTTCAACCAATGCACATTCTGTAGTTAATATCATTCCTGCAACTGAAGCCGCATTTTCTAAAGCAACACGAGTTACTTTTTTAGGATCGATAATTCCTGCTTTTAGCATATCTACATATTCGTCAGTTTTGGCATTATATCCAAAATCTCCTGTTCCTTCAGCTACTTTTGCAACAACAACCGATCCTTCAAGACCAGCATTTTCAACAATAGTTCTCAATGGCGATTCTATTGCACGAGATATAATTTGAATTCCTGTAGCTTCGTCAGCATTATCAGCTTTCAATTCTTTCAAAGCATTTTTTGCTCTCAAAAGCGCAACACCACCACCAGCAACAATTCCTTCTTCAACGGCAGCGCGAGTTGCGTGTAAAGCATCGTCAACTCTGTCTTTTTTCTCTTTCATTTCCACTTCAGAAGCAGCGCCAACATAAAGAACTGCAACTCCACCAGCTAATTTAGCCAAACGTTCTTGCAATTTTTCTTTGTCATATTCAGAAGTCGTCGCTTCCATTTGACCTTTAATTTGGTTGACACGATTTTTAATCATATCTGCTTCGCCAGCACCACTCACAATTGTAGTATTGTCTTTGTCGATGGTTACTCTTTTAGCAGTTCCCAACATTTCAATCGTTGTGTTTTCTAATGTATATCCTCTTTCTTCAGAAATTACAGTTCCACCGGTTAAGATGGCAATATCTTCCAACATTGCTTTTCTTCTGTCACCAAAACCAGGTGCTTTTACTGCTGCGATTTTCAAGGCACCACGTAATTTATTTACTACCAATGTCGATAAAGCTTCGCCATCAACATCTTCTGCAATAATTAATAATGGTTTTCCAGATTGTGCAACTGGCTCTAAAACTGGTAATAATTCTTTTAAAGAAGATACTTTTTTGTCATATAAAAGAATATATGGACTTTCAAGTTCTACTTCCATTTTCTCAGGATTGGTAACAAAATATGGTGATAAATATCCTCTGTCAAATTGCATTCCTTCCACAACATCAACATAAGTATCAGTTCCTTTGGCTTCTTCAACTGTAATTACACCTTCTTTTCCAACTTTTGCGAAAGCATTAGCGATTAATTCACCAATAACTTCGTCATTATTTGCAGAGATAGAAGCGATTTGTTTGATTTTTTCAGAATCACTTCCTACAACTTTAGCTTGTTTAGCCAGGTCAGCAACAATAGCTTCAACGGCTTTGTCAATTCCTCTTTTCAAATCCATTGGATTTGCTCCAGCAGCAACGTTTTTCAAACCTTCTTTTACAATTGCTTGCGCTAATACTGTAGCAGTTGTGGTTCCATCACCAGCTAAATCATTGGTTTTAGACGCTACTTCTTTTACCATTTGAGCACCCATATTTTCCAACGGGTCTTTCAATTCTATTTCTTTTGCAACAGTAACTCCATCTTTTGTAACGGTTGGTCCTCCGAAAGATTTTCCAATAATTACATTACGACCTTTTGGTCCTAAAGTTACTTTTACTGCATTTGCCAATGCATCAACACCACGTTTTAGTCCGTCACGTGCTTCAATATCAAATTTTATATCTTTTGCCATTTTATTTAAGCATTAGGCAGAAGGCTTTAAGCTTTAGGCTTGTTCCTTACTGCTGAATTAGTATTTGTTTTAATTTATAAATTTTACTTTTTATTGTATTGATTTCTTTTTCTAAGATTTCAAATGTTTCGGTGTCGATATAATTTAAATCTCTGGAAAGAATAATCAAGTATTCTGTCTCACTTGCCGAACCCAAGGCTATATTAAGATATTGATTAAATTCTTTATCTGAATTTCTGCCACAACCTTCACTAATATTTGTCGGAATTGAAGAAGAAGCTCTTCTTATTTGACTTGTAATTCCATATATTTCATCTTTAGGAAATAAAGATGTACTAGAATAAATCCTCAGTGTAAATGCGTGACTTAATTGCCAAATTTCATATTTTTTAAAATCTCTCATTTGCTTAAGCATATAGCCTATTGCTTAAAGCCTATATTATAGCCAATATATCGTCCTCACGCATTATCAAATAATCTTTACCTTCTAATTTCAATTCGGTTCCTGCATATTTTCCATACAATACAGAATCGCCAACTTTAACTGTCATTGTGTGGTCTTTTGTTCCATTTCCTACAGCAACTACAGTTCCTTTTTGAGGTTTTTCTTTTGCCGTATCTGGAATAAAAATTCCTGATGCTGTTTTTGTTTCTGCAGCTACAGGTTCAATTAGAACGCGGTCTGAAAGAGGTTTGATATTTAAACTCATAATGATATATTTAATATGTTATTTTAATTTATAAAAATCTAATTTCAGAAATTATGCCAATATGTATATTCTGACAATTTTGCCTAAAAAAAATGCCAGCATTGACAGGCTGGCATTTATATTTTGTAATTTGAATTGTATTATTTTGCAGGCGCAGGTGCCGGCATTGTTTTCGCAGGAACATCAGAAGTTGCAGGTTTTGCAGCCGCTGGCGTAGCTTTTTGAGTTGTATCTATAATTTTAGAATCGGAATCTCCTAAAGTTCCAGTGAAACTCAAACAAGATAATAATATCAACGCTGTCAATATAGTTGCTAATGTCCAAGTACTTTTATCTAAAAAGTCAGTAGTTTTTTGAACTCCACCCATCATTTGGGAACCTCCTAAAGAAGAAGATAATCCACCACCTTTAGGGTTTTGAACCATTATTACTACAATTAAAAGAAAACACACGATAGTAATTAATACTAAAAAAATTGAAAATGTACTCATTGTTATTTGTTATTATGTTGTAAAATCTTAATATCCGAAATTCGGTTTGCAAAGAAACTACTTTTTTCTGGATATTTCAAAATTAATATTTCATAAGCTTGAATTGCTTTATCATATTTATTTTGTTCTAAATATACGCGCGCCAATGTTTCTGTCATTAAATAGGAATTATTCTCTGAACTTGGCTCTAAAAAAACTTTAGGTTCTGCTTCTTTTTTTATGGGTGGAATCTTCGGACTCGCTTCAATAAACTTGTCTATCAATTCATTTTTCTTCTGTTTCTCAGGGTCAATTGCTGTAGATTTTATCTCAATTGGTGTTGAAATTTCTCTTTCAATTGGATGAATCTTAGATAATTGCAACCATTCCTGAAAAGAATATTTTTCATTTATATCGAAAACTAAAGGCTTCCCGATTTCTAATTTTTCTTCCGCCGCCTCAATTGTTGGGATTGAAACTTCAACTGTATCAATAGGTGTGGCTTCTTTTATAGACGTTAAAATTGATTGTTCCAAAGGATTTATTTTGGATTCAATTTTTTCTTCTTTAAATATTAATTCTGTTGCGTCAACAAAAATCTCATTGATTTCGGCTAATTTTTCTTCGTATAAATTTTTATGAATGCGTATAAAAGTATCCGAAATTATAAAATCGAATAAAACACTTCTATCGGTTGTATGTGCAGCAGTATTTTTTAAATCATAATTATAACGGAAACTATCTTGATTGTACAACCCTTTCAAACGCAATGCTCGTGCACTTTGAAAGTAAGGAAATTCCGCAACAATTTTCTCCAATGACAAAGTTTGCTTGTCGTTGATAGCGTTGGGGTTGTTAATTAAAGATAAATATTCTGTTATATTCATAAAAGGGCATTCGTTTTATTAATCTTTATTTGTCTTCCGTTTGATTGAACTGACAAATTATCGAATCAATATTTTACCATTTAGCCAATGATTCATTGAAAATATCTTGTGTAATTCTTTCAAAAATAATCTCTAAGTTTTCATTAAGTTTTGAACCAACTAATTGATCGGCACCATCATAATCATTATAGAATGAAAACTTTTTTTCGAAATTATCAGCTTCTTTATTTTTATTTGTAAATCTTACATTTACAGTAATTGAAAGTCTGTTTTGGGAAGCTCTCTGATCTGCCGTTGCGGTCATTGGGCTAATTCTGTAATCTGTAATTTCACCTTCATAAACCAAATCTCCATTGGTATTTGTCAAATTCAAATTCGTTTGATTCTGAATTAAATTCTGCAATTTTTGAGTGAATGTCCTTTCAATTCCCGGTTCTATCAGCGATGCATTATTTTGAAAATAATTCACTTGAAAGGTTTTAGCATCGATTTTTCCTGTCCCAGTAAAATTATAAACAGAACAACTGCTGAATGTTAGCAGAATTAATAGTGCAATTATGTAATTTGTTTTTTTCATTTTCATTTTAAAATTCAAAGATATTCAAAAATAATTGACATTTATCAATTACCAATTATCATTTTATTAAAGGTCGAATTGCTTTATTTTTCGATACAAAGTTCTCTCAGAAATTCCCAATTCATCTGCTGCCGCTTTTCGTTTTCCTTTGTTTTTATCCAATGATTTTTTAATCATCTCAATTTCTTTTTGTTCTAATCTCAAAACCTCTTCTTCCTCTTCCTCAACAGCTTCCGCAAAAAGATAATTTACTTCATCGTCCTTAAATTCAGCAACTTCTGGTTTTTTATTTACAGGAATTACAGCCAATTCGTGCTGTTCTTCAAATTCAATTTCATTATCATTTTCCTTAGTGCCGTATATTTTTTGAATCAAATGTTGGTTTGTTTCCTGTACTTTTGAAGTGCCATTTTTTATCAATTCTAAAGTAAGTTTCTTCAAATCGTGCAAATCACTTTTCATATCAAAAAGCACTTTGTACAATATTTCTCTTTCATTGCTGAAGTCACTTTTGCTCTTTTTATCTTTTATCACCGATGGCAAATTACTTCCTTCTTCGGGCAAATACGATTGCAAAGTTGCCGCAGTAATTTCTCGATTAGTTTCCAGAACAGATATTTGTTCAGCAACATTTCTCAATTGACGAATGTTTCCACTCCAGCGAAATTTCAACAGAATTTGAACCGCATTGTCATCTAATTTTATCGCAGGCATTTTATATTTATGAGCAAAATCCGAAGCAAATTTTCTAAATAACAAATGAATATCCTCTTTTCGGTCTCGCAATGGTGGCAATGGAATATCCACAGTACTCAATCTATAATATAGGTCTTCCCTGAATTTTCCTTTTTCAATAGCGTCAAATAAATTGACATTGGTGGCAGCCACAATCCTAACATTCGTCTTTTGAACTTGTGATGAACCAACTTTAATAAACTCACCATTTTCCAAAACCCGTAGCAACCGAACTTGGGTTGTAAGTGGTAATTCGCCAACTTCATCCAAAAAAATAGTGCCGCCATCAGCTACTTCAAAATAGCCTTCTCGTGTTCCAGTAGCACCTGTAAAAGAGCCTTTTTCGTGTCCAAAAAGTTCACTGTCAATAGTTCCTTCGGGAATTGCGCCACAGTTCACAGCAATATATTTCCCGTGTTTTCTATGCGAAAGCGAATGGATAATTTTCGGAATATTCTCTTTCCCAACGCCACTTTCCCCAGCTACTAAAACTGAAATATCCGTTGGCGCAACCTGAATTGCTTTTTCTATTGCGCGGTTTAATTTTGGGTCATTCCCAATAATTCCAAACCGCTGTTTTGTTGATTGAATTGTTTCCATATTATTCAATTGATAATTGATAATTAACAATGAACAATTAATTTTTTCTTATTTTGAAATTATCAATTATTCATTGTCAATTATCCATTTATTTTAATTCATCTCACTCAATCCAACCGCTTCACCCTTCAACGTCCCACTCGTGCAACTCAGAATTTTCACATTCACAAAATCCCCAATTTTATAATTCTCTTTTGGGAAAACCACCGTAATACTTTGTGAATTTCTACCTGAAAATTCCTCAGTTGATTTTTTTGAAATTTTCTCAACCAAAACCTCTACCGTTTTTCCAATGAATTCTTCACTTCGAAACCAAGCGTGTTTTTGTTGTGAATCCACAATTTCTTGTAATCTTCGAGCTTTAATTTCTTCCGAAACATCATCTTTCATTTTTCTTCCCGCCAATGTTCCTGGGCGTTCCGAATACGAATACATATATCCAAAATTATATTTCACATAGTCCATCAAACTCAAAGTATCTTGATGATCTTGTTCAGTTTCCGTTGGAAATCCCGAAATCATATCTTGCGAAATCGAGCCATTCGGAATAATAGTTCTGATTTTATCAATCAAACTCATATATTCTTCGCGAGTGTGCAAACGATTCATTTCCTTCAAAATTCTATTGCTTCCAGACTGAACGGGAAGGTGAATGTGCTTGCAAATATTATCGTATTTCGCAATTATGTGCAAAATACTTTCGTGCATATCTTGTGGATTGGAAGTAGAAAACCGAATTCTCATTTTTGGAAAACCAACGGCTACCATTTCTAATAATTGGTCAAAATCTACCGAAGTTGCTTTTTGCATTTCACTCGCATTCACAAAATCCTTTTTCAAACCGCCGCCATACCACAAATAACTATCTACATTTTGACCCAAAAGCGTAATTTCCTTAAAGCCTTTATCCCATAAATCTTGAATTTCCGACACAATACTTTGCGGTTCCCGACTGCGTTCCCGACCTCTCGTAAAAGGAACTACGCAAAAAGTACACATATTATCGCAACCTCTCGTAATCGAAACCAAAGCCGTAATTCCGTTGCTCATCAATCGAACCGGTGAAATATCGCCATACGTTTCATCTTTCGATAAAATCACGTTAATTGCATCCCGACCTTCCTCAACTTCACTCAATAAATTCGGCAAATCCTTATACGCATCAGGGCCTACAACCAAATCCACGATTTTTTCTTCTTCCAAAAATTTGTCTTTCAACCGCTCTGCCATACAACCCAAAACGCCCACTTTCATCTTCGGATTAATCCGTTTCACCGCATTGTATTTTTCCAAACGTTTCCGAATAGTTTGTTCCGCCTTGTCCCGAATCGAGCAGGTATTTACCAAAACCAAGTCGGCTTCTTCCAATATTTGAGTCGTATTATAACCGTCATTCGACAATATCGAAGCCACAATTTCGCTATCCGAAAAATTCATCGCGCAACCGTAACTTTCAATAAAAAGTTTCTTCGTATTCTGAGGTTTATGTTCTAAAACAAGACTTTCGCCCTGTTTGCTTTCTTCAATATTCTTATCCATCATTAATTTTCAAAGCACAAAGATAACGCAATTCGACTAAATATGACAAGATGTCAGCCTAAGAATTAACATATTATTTGTTTTCAGGAGCTATTCCCGCTTACCGTTTCAAGTCCTCATTCAAAAAGTTGTTTTTCTAAGCCAAAAAAGGAGCTTCCTGCGGTCGCTCTTTTTCGGCAAGAAAAACTAACTTTTTTCATTCCGGGCTTTCCACTAAAATCGGGGCTATCCTCACGATTTGAGTCACATTTACAGTAGTAGTAAAAAGGATTACAATTGGATTTCAACAATGTATTTCAACCTAATTTTATACTTTTAAATAATCAAAAGCACAATATTTAAAAAAATCATATACTTTTGTCGCAGAAAATATAATCCAATGGCAAAGAATTTAGTTATCGTCGAATCTCCGGCAAAGGCAAAAACAATCGAGAAGTTTTTAGGAAGTGATTTTCAAGTAGAATCAAGCTACGGTCATATTGCCGATTTACCTTCAAAGGAAATTGGTGTAGATGTAGAAAATGGTTTCAAACCAAAATACGAAGTTTCCGCTGATAAAAAAGCATTAGTTTCCAAACTAAGAACGTTAGCCAAAAATGCCGATATGGTTTGGTTAGCAAGTGATGAGGATCGCGAGGGAGAAGCCATTTCTTGGCATCTTGCCGAAGAATTGAAATTGGATAAAAAGAAAACGAAGCGAATTGTATTTCACGAAATCACCAAAACAGCGATTTTAAAAGCCATTGAAAATCCACGTGAAATAGATTATAATTTAGTAAACGCGCAACAAGCCCGAAGAGTTTTAGATCGATTAGTAGGTTACGAATTGTCGCCTGTTCTTTGGAGAAAAATCAAAGGCGGACTTTCTGCAGGTCGAGTTCAATCTGTTTCTGTTCGTTTAATAGTGGAAAGAGAAAGAGAAATTCAAAATTTCAAAGCCGTTGCAACTTATTCTATTGTAGCAGAATTTACAAACGAAGCAGGAAAAGCTTTCAAAGCTAAATTGCCAAAAAATTACAATACTAAAAAAGAAGCCGAAGATTTTTTAAATAAAAATATTGGATCTATATATAAGGTAGCAGATTTAGAAACAAAACCTACCAAAAAATCACCAACAGGACCATTTACAACTTCGACTTTACAACAAGAAGCCGCAAGAAAATTGTACTTGCCGGTTGGAATTACAATGCAATTGGCGCAACGTTTGTACGAAGCGGGACTCATAACATATATGAGAACGGATAGTGTAAACTTGTCGAAAGATGCAATGGAAGCGGCACAAGCGGAAATCATAAAGTCGTATGGTGCTGAATTTTCTTTACCACGAACATTTGTCAATAAAAGTAAAGGTGCACAAGAAGCTCACGAAGCAATTCGTCCAACGGATATGTCGCGACACACCGTGAACATTGACAGAGACCAAGCACGTTTGTATGATTTAATTTGGAAAAGAACGTTAGCTTCTCAAATGAGCGATGCCAAATTGGAACGTACCAATGTAAAAATTGAAGCCAATAATCATAGCGAAATATTTACAGCCTCAGGAGAAGTTTTGCTTTTTGAAGGTTTCCTAAAAGTGTATTTGGAAGGTCACGATGACGACGAAGAAGAGCAAGAAGGAATGTTGCCGGCAATGAAAGTCAACGAAAAATTACAAAACAATTATATTACTGCAACCGAAAGATATTCTAGAGCAGCAGCACGATATACAGAAGCTTCTTTGGTAAAAAAACTGGAAGAACTTGGAATTGGTCGTCCATCAACGTATGCGCCAACCATTTCTACAATCATCAACAGAAATTATGTTGAAAAAGGAAACTTAGACGGTCAAGAACGTAATTATACGCAATTGATTTTGCAATCAGGAAAAGTCGGGGAAAAATTATTGAAAGAAAATACTGGTTCTGATAAAGGAAAATTAGTCCCTACAGATATTGGAACGATTGTTACGGATTTCTTGGTTAAGAATTTCGGAAACATATTAGATTATAATTTCACTGCAAAAGTGGAACAAGATTTTGATGAAATTGCAGAAGGAAATGTCGATTGGACAAAAATGATGCAGGAATTTTACGATAAATTCCATCCTACAGTTAAAGAAGTTGAAGCACACGCAGAAAGAGAAAGCGGCGAACGAATTCTTGGGACTCATCCAGAAAGTGGCAAACCAGTTTCTGTTCGTTTAGGGAAATTTGGTCCAATGGCTCAAATTGGTGCGCCCGATGATGAAGAAAAAAAATTCGCAAGCTTAATGGCGGATCAAAATATTGGAAATATATCATTAGAAGAAGTTCTTAAATTATTCTTACTTCCAAAAAATTTGGGAACGTATAAAGGAGAAGAAGTTGAAGTAAGTAATGGTCGTTATGGTCCTTATATTCGTCACGGTGCGGCTTTTGTTTCTTTGCCAAAAGGCGAAAATCCAATTGACGTTACCATCACAAGAGCTCAAGAATTGATTGACGAAAAAGCACTTGCCGACGCGCCAATAGCAATTTATAAAGGAGAAGGCGTTCAAAAAGGAACAGGTCGTTTTGGTCCTTTTATCAAGTGGGATGGCGTTTTCATTAATGTAAGTAAGAAATACAATTTCGATAATTTATCACAAGCAGACATTGAAGAATTGATTGAAGATAAATTACAAAAAAACATCGATAAAGTTTTGCATAACTGGAAAGAAGAAGGAATTCTTGTTGAGAAAGCCCGTTGGGGAAGATCAGTTATTACAAAAGGAAAACTTAAAATCGAATTGAGTAAAGATGTTGATGCAGCAAATTTAACTTTAGCAGAAGTTCAAGAAATGATTGCCAAGAAAACACCTGCTAAGAAAACCGCAGCTAAAAAAGCATCAACAGCTAAAAAACCAGTCGCCAAAAAACCAGCTGCAAAGAAAGCAGTCGCCAAAAAGAAATAAGCGATAACACATTACTTCTCGTCTCCCTCTCCTTTGGAGAGGGTCGGGGAGAGGAAAATAAGCGATAACACATTCCTTCTCGTCTCCCTCTCCTTTGGAAAGGGTCGGGGAGAGGAAAAAAAGAAATAAGAAATGGAATTTGATTTTTTAAAACCTATAAACGAAGAGGTTCTGGAGTTAATTAGCAGTTTGTCATCCCAACATTTGGGAAGTAAAATGGTACTTCATACTAAAGAACAATTTCCAGATTTAAATAAAATTAAAATTGCATTAATTGGAGTTTTAGACAATCGGGGTGATTCAAAATCAATTTCAGATGTTGATTTAAACTCTATTAGAAAAGAATTGTATTCACTTTATCCAGGAAATTGGGAAGCTTCAATTGCTGATTTGGGGGATATTGAAGCTGGAAATTCCGTTCAAGACACCTATTTTGCTTTGAAAAAAGTTGTTTCAAGTTTAATCAAGAAAAAAATCATACCAATTGTAATCGGGGGTTCGCAGGATTTGACTTATGCGATGTATCGTGCGTATGATGATTTAGAACAAATGGTAAATCTGGTTTCCATAGATAGTAAATTTGATTTAGGAAAAGAAAGTGAAACCATTGCTTCGGATTCGTATCTAACAAAAATTATACTTGACGAACCTAATAACCTTTTTAATTTCTGTAATATTGGTTATCAAACCTATTATAATTCACAGGAAGAAATAGATTTGATAGAAAAATTATTTTTTGATGCGTATCGATTGGGTGATGTTTCAAATTCTATTGCAATTGCAGAACCTGTTTTTAGAGATGCCGACTTAGTAAGTTTGGATTTGGGTTCAATAAAATCATCGGATTCGGGCAATTTTATCGACTTTATTCCAAATGGTTTTAATGGTAAAGAAATTTGTTCATTGGCAAGATATGCAGGAATAAGTGACAAAGTTTCATCCTTTGGAATATTCAATCATAATAATTCAATTCAAGAATCGGGATTAATTTCACAAATTATTTGGTATTTTATTGAGGGGTTTCATTACCGTTCAAACGAATACCCATTTGGCAGTAAAGACAACTATATCAAGTATATAGTGCCATTAGAAGACGAAGAATTAGTTTTTTATAAGAGTGATAAAACAGGTAGATGGTGGATTGAAATACCATTTATTTCGGACTCACATAATAAATTAAAAAGAAACACGTTATTACCTTGTTCTTATGACGAATATTTGGTTGCTTGTGAAAATGAAATGCCAGAACGATGGTGGAAAGCACAAAGGAAGAATGTTGTATAACAATAAGTTAAAGATTTCTAAAATTAGTTTTTAATTAATTTTTGTTTTTTTAATAAAAAAAATTGGTTTTTATGAAAATATTAAATAGGTTTACGCCCTCAAATATGTACAGACACATAACTCAGGATTATATGAAGAAATTAATTGCATTTTCAGCAATAGTAACCTTACTAATAGGTTGTGGAGGCTCAAGTGATAAAGGCGAATTAGTAGGTGTTAAAGGAAAAAAATGGCATCCAGAAAAACCTTTTGGAATGGCTTTAGTTCCTGGAGGAGCATTTATTATGGGTAAATCAGATGATGATTTAGCTAATGTACAAGATGCGCCAACTAAAACAGTGACTGTTCGTTCATTTTATATGGACGAAACGGAAATTACAAATAGTGAGTACCGTCAATTTGTAGAATGGGTAAAAGATTCTACAATGAGAGTTCGCTTAGCGATTTTAGCAGATGAGCAAGGTTTAAAAAAAGGCGCTACAAGTAAAAGTGGGAAAGGTGGAAGTATCGGGGATTTTGCGTTTAACGACACAGATCCTGCAAAAATGACTGCTTACGACAAATATATGTATGAAAATTACTACAGCGTAGGAACTGCGGATGATCCTTATGCTGGAAGAAAATTAAATCATAAAGTAAAATTAATTAAAGAAACGAGTAAATATCCTGATGAATTCTACACAGAAGTTATGGATACAATGTATTTACCAGTTGCTGAAGCGTTCAATGGTTTAAGAACTATTGATGTAAATAAATTAAAATTCCGTTATTCTTGGATGGATATTCAAGCTGCCGCTAAAGCTAAAGTTGGTAAAAGAAGTACTTTCATTAAAACGGAGCAAGTTAAAGTTTACCCTGATACAACAACTTGGATAAAAGATTTTGCTTATTCATATAATGAACCAATGCACAACGATTATTTTTGGCATCAAGCGTATGCACAGTATCCTGTAGTAGGTGTGAATTGGAATCAAGCTAAAGCTTTTTGTGCTTGGAGAACATTGAATAAAAACACTTATGTTAAAAAGAAAAAAGGAAGGGATTTGATTAATTCATTCCGTTTACCTTTAGAATCTGAGTGGGAATATGCTGCTAGAGGTGGTTTAGAATCTGGGAATTATCCTTGGGGAGGACCTTACACCAAAAATGATAGAGGTTGTTTCTTAGCAAATTTTAAACCTAATAGAGGAGATTATGCTGCTGATAATGCTTTATACACAGTGGAAGCTAAATCGTATGATCCTAACGGATATGGGCTTTATAATATGTCAGGAAACGTTTCTGAATGGACTGATGCTTCTTATGATGCAGCTGCTTATGAATTTGTGTCTTCAATGAATCCAGCTGTTCAAGATCTTAAAAATAAGCGTAAAGTTGTAAGAGGAGGTTCTTGGAAAGACGTTGCTTATTACTTACAAGTTGGAACTAGAGATTTTGAATATTCTGACTCTGCAAGATGTTATATCGGCTTTAGAACGGTTCAGGATTATATGGGAACGCAAACCACAGGAAATTTAACTAAGAAAAAATAAATTAAAACCAAATTAAATAAACATTAACTAAACTAAACTAAATTTTTTATTATGGCATTATTAAGCAAAAAAGCAATGAACTTCGCATACGGTATGGGAGCTGCAGTAGTAATTATCGGAGCATTATTCAAAATTACACACATTGAATTCGGCCCTATTACAGGTAACTTAATGTTAACCATCGGTCTTGTTACCGAGGCATTAATTTTTGGTTTGTCAGCTTTTGAACCAGTTGATGATGAATTGGATTGGACTTTAGTATATCCAGAATTAGCTGGTGGAATGGCAAGTAACAAAGCCGCAAAAAAAGAAGAAACTAAAGATGCTCAAGGTCTTTTGTCTCAAAAATTAGATGCTATGTTGAAAGAAGCTAAAATTGACGGTGAGTTAATGGCAAGTTTAGGAAGCAGCATTAAAAACTTCGAAGCTGCAGCAAAAACTATTGCGCCTTCTGCAGAATCATTAGCTTCAACTAAAAAATACAGTGAAGAATTAACTTTAGCTGCATCTCAAATGGAATCTATTAACGGACTTTACAAAATTCAATTGGAAACTTCTGCTAAAAATGCTCAAATTAACGAGGAAGTAGCTGAAAATAATTTAAAATTAAAAGATCAAATGCAATCATTAACTTCAAACTTGTCATCATTGAACAATGTTTACGGAGGAATGCTTTCTGCAATGAGTAACAAATAATAATTAGTTTTTAAACTATATTTAATAACAAAATAAACTAATTAGAAAAAATGGCAGGAGGAAAATTAACCCCTAGACAGAAGATGATTAACCTAATGTACTTGGTTTTCATCGCGATGTTAGCATTAAATATGTCAAAAGAAGTATTGTCGGCTTTTGGTATTTTGAATAATAAAATTGAAGATTCAAACTCTATTACGGATACTAGAAATGAATCATCATTTCAACAATTAGCTCAAAAAGCTTCTGACCAACCAGGTCAATACGGAGATAAAAAAGCTAAAGTTGATAAAATTAGAGCTGTATCTAAAGAGTTTTCAGATTATATTGAAGGCATTAAAACAGAAGTTACCAAAAAATTTCCTAAAGATAAAGAAGGAAATTATCCTTGTGAACAAATGGATAAAAGTGATGACATTGATAATATGTTTTACGTTGGTGATAAAGAGTCAGCAAAAGGTAAAGAATTTTTAGAAAAAATTAAAACTTATGCAGGTAAAATAAAATCCATCGGTGGAAGTTCTATCGCTGAGTCTGAAATGAGAAAAATAGAAAAAAGATTTGCTACAGATGATGTTTATTCTGAAAAAGCAGGAGCTAAATTAAATTGGTTAGATTATAATTACCATCACTTTCCATTAATTGCATCTGTAACTAAATTAACACAGTTGCAAGCGGATATTAAAGCAACAGAAAGTGATGTTATGACTGGAATGTTCCAATCCGACTTAGTTGCTGCAGCATCTTTAACAGCTTATCAGCCAATAGTTGTTCCTGACAAAACAGTTTTCTTTCAAGGGGAAGCAGTTACAGGTAAAATTATCTTAGGAAAATTCGACCCATCGTTAAAAGCTAAATCTGTAATTGTAAATGGAACTAGCGTTAAAGCTGAGGCTGGACAAGCTAAATTCTCATTTGGTGCAGGTGCAGTGGGAGAACATGATATAACAGGATCTTTCAATTTTGATGAAAATGGTAAAGTAATTAGTTTGCCAATTAAAGGTGGTTACGTAGTTGTTTCAAGACCAAATTCAGCTAATATTTCAGCTGATAAAATGAATGTTGTTTACAGAGGTTTACCTAATCCAATGACTATTTCGTTTGCTGGTATTTCTGACGATAAAGTAAAAGCATCTGCTACAGGCTTAACTAAAGGTGCAAAACCAGGTCAGTACAACCTTAATCCAGGTTCTGGGAATGAAGTTACTGTAGGTGTAACTGCTTTACTTCCTGATGGAAAACCAGTTGCTGATAAAAAAGTATTTAGAATAAAAAATATACCTGGTCCGATAGGAGCTATTGGTGGTGAAATGGGTGTTGTTAAAGGAGCGAAATCTCGTTTAGAAGTTTCTCAAATTTCTGCTAAATTACCAGACTTTTTATATGACCTTACTTTTCAAGTTACACAATTTACTTTTAAAGTTACTGGTACTGCAGCTGTTATTGTAAATGGCGACAGAGTTAATGCTCAGTGTAAAGCAGCTTTAGCAAGAGCAGGAAGAGGTGATCAAGTTACTATTTCTGATATTAAAACTAAAATAATTGGTGTTACAGCTAATATCGTAACAGGTAAAACTGCACCAGTAATTTACGAAATACAATAAAAATTTAAGTTAGACGTTCTTTCTTAAACAACCTAGAATTACAAAAAGATGAATTGGAGAAATTTTTTACTAGTTATATTTTTTACCGTGGGATGTTTTTCATCTTATGCACAGTCAAACTTGCTAAATGCTAAGACTCCTGCTGATATTGGTAAGAAAACCCCGGCGCAATTGATTTCTGATAATGATAAACCATTAGCGTATGGTTATGTTCATGACAGAGATATTTTGATGGGGAAAACAACTTGGGAAGTTATCGATTTAGATGAAAGAATTAATTTTCCTTTGTACTACCCAATCGATACTGCAAATATTGGTAAAGAAAGAAGATCTTTGTTTGATGTTTTAATTAAAAATATTAAATCAGGAAAAATCACTGAAGTGTATTCTGATAGTTATTTCAATACTAAAAAGTCACTTAAAGATATGTCTTCTTCTTTCACTTATACCGATACGCTGCAAGCTGGTATAGATGAGATTAATAATTATTTTGATGATTATAAACCTAGAGTTGTTCCTGAAATTGTTAAAAAAGATAAAAAGGGTAAAGTCATTTCTGTTACTCCTGCTACAACTATTCCTGCAACTAAAGTATTAGATCCACAATATATTAACACTCAAGAATTAACTGCTCAAGATTTAAGTGGGTATAAAATTAAAGGGTTTTGGTATTTCGATAAACGTCAAAGTGAATTAAAATACAGACTTTTGGGAATTTGTCCAGTGGCGCCAGAAGCGAAAGAAAGAAATGCTGAAAATCCAGATGTTATCGAATTGTTTTGGGTTTATTTCCCTTCAATCCGTGATATTCTTCACGAAGCAAAGGCGTTTAACAATAAGAATTCTGCGATGCCTATTGATTTCGATTATCTTCTAAACTCAAGACGTTTCAATGGTACTATTTACCAAGAAGAAAATGTTCAAGGTGATAGAACTGTAGAAGACTATATGAAAGACAATGCTCAAATGCAATTATTGGAGTCCGACAGAATTAAAGATAAAATTCGTGACTTCGAGCAAGATATGTGGAATTATTAAATTTCATTAAAATGTTAAAAACTCTTATCGAAAGATAGGAGTTTTTTTTTACCCTATTTCCATATATTTTTTAACTAATTTTGTTTTTAAAACAATCATTTTTTTAATTCTTATTCAAGCGTAATGTTAGATTATATAATTGTTGGTTCAGGTCTCGCCGGAATTGCATTTGCTGAAAAAGCATTGCAAAATGATAAGTCTATATTACTATTTGATAATCAATCTCAAAACTCTTCGAGAATTGCTGGCGGATTATATAATCCTGTTATTTTAAAGCGTTTTAGCGAAGTTTGGCAAGCACAAGAACAATTGCAACTTTTAGATGAATTCTATCAAGCATTGGAACTCAAATTAAATATTAAAGTAGATTATAAAATTCCAATTCTTCGTAAATTTTTTTCCATTGAAGAGCAAAATAATTGGTTCGCAGCATCCGATAATAAAAATTTAGCACCATTTTTATCTTTAGATTTGTTACCTAAAAAGTACAAAGGAATCCAATCGCCTTTTGATTATGGTCAAGTTTTGCATACTGGCTATGTCGATACAGCTACATTATTGGATACTTATACTGATTATTTAAAAAAATACAATCTATTATTGCAGGAAACATTTGATTTTAATGCATTGACTATTCAAAGCGATTTCATTGAATATAAAAACATTAAATCTAAACATATAATCTTTGCTGAAGGATTTGGGATGCATTCAAATCCGTTTTTTAATCATTTGCCGCTTGACGGAACAAAAGGCGAATTATTTATCATAAAAGCACCCGATTTAGATTTGGATGTTATTATTAATACAAGCGTTTTTATTTTACCATTAGGGAATCATTTGTTCAAAGTTGGAGCAACATACAACTGGAAAGACAAAACAAATAATCCAACTGAAGAAGGGAAATCGGAATTGTTATCAAGAATAAATGAAATTATAGACTGCAAATTTGAAATTATTGAACATTTTGCAGGTGTTCGTCCAACAGTCAGAGACAGAAAACCGCTTGTTGGAACGCATCCAAATCACGAAAGAATACACATTCTCAACGGACTTGGAACTCGTGGCGTAATGCTCGCACCTTCAATGGCAAAAGCGTTATTTGAATCTATTGAAAATCAAAAACCATTAGACAATGAAATCGACATTCAAAGATTTATCAAAAAAAGTTGATCTATTGCTTAAAATCTTCATCATACGAAACAAACATATTGATGTAGATGTTTCTTGATAATCGAAGAACCAATGGAAAAGATATAATTAGTGATGCAATTATTGATATAAATGTGACTTTTAAACTGGCATTTAATAAAACATAAGAAATAATAAAGGCTGCGATTCCAATAGCAACATTCAATCCATAACTCACATACATTGCGCCATAAAAAAAGGAAGGTTCAATTTGATATTTCAAACCACAATGACTGCAATTTTCATTCATTTTAAGAATTTTTGTCAAATGAAGCATATTTTTATCCAAATACATACTCTCATTCTGACATTTAGGACAACTTCCTGTTAAAATACTATTTAATTTGGATCCTTTTTTTAACATTTGCAAAAAATTTATTTTTCCGATTTTAATCCCGACTGTTCGGGACACAAATTTACACATACAATTATATAAAAATCATAATAAATGCTTAATATACACAATCTATCTGTTTCCTTTGGAGGTACTTATTTATTTGAAGAAGTGACCTTCCGTTTAGGTGCTGGAGACAGAGTTGGACTCGTTGGAAAAAATGGTGCAGGAAAGTCCACAATGTTGAAAATTTTAGCACGAGATTTCGCCCCCGATTCGGGTGTAATTTCTCAAGAAAAAGAAGTGAGAATGGGTTTTCTTCGTCAAGATATCGACTTCGAACAAGGAAGAACCGTTCTTGAAGAAGCGTATGAAGCATTTACAGATATTAAAATTGTAGAAAAAAAGCTGGAGCAAATTAATCATTTATTGGTTACAAGAACCGATTATGAAAGTGAGGAATACAGCCAAATCATTGAAGATTTATCCGATTATACACACCGTTTTGATTTATTAGGCGGTTATAATTATGTTGGTGATACCGAAAAAATCCTACTTGGATTAGGTTTCAAGCGCGAAGTATTCAACAATCAAACAGAAACTTTTTCTGGAGGTTGGAGAATGCGTATTGAATTAGCCAAATTATTATTGCAAGCAAATGACGTTTTGCTTTTAGATGAGCCAACGAATCACTTGGACATTGAAAGTATCATTTGGTTGGAAAGTTTCCTTAGAAATTATGCCGGAGTTGTCGTAATTGTATCGCACGATAAAATGTTTTTGGATAATGTAACGAACAGAACTATCGAAATTTCTCTCGGAAAAGCGTATGATTTCAATAAGCCGTATTCTGAATATTTAGAATTGCGCCACGAAATTCGTGAAAAACAGTTGGCAACACAGAAAAATCAAGCCAAGAAAATTGAAGAAACAGAACGATTAATCGAAAAATTTCGTGCCAAAGCTTCCAAAGCTTCTATGGCACAATCGCTCATCAAAAAACTCGATAAGGTAGAACGAATTGAAGTCGATGAAGACGATAATTCCGTTATGAATATTTCTTTTCCGGTCTCAAAAGTACCTGGAAAAGTAGTTATTGAAGCCGATAAAGTTACTAAAAGTTACGGCGATAATACCATTCTAAAAGACATCACTTTATTGGTTGAACGTGGAAGCAAAATTGCTTTCGTTGGTCAAAACGGACAAGGGAAATCTACTTTTATCAAAGCAATTGTCAACGAATTTGAATTTCAAGGAAGCATAAAATTGGGTCATAACGTGCAAGTTGGCTATTTTGCACAAAATCAAGCAGAGTATTTGGATGGCGAAATAACCTTGTTGCAAACTATGGAAGATGCGGCAACCGACACCAATCGTTCCAAAGTTCGCGATATGTTAGGTTCGTTTTTATTTCGTGGTGACGACGTCGAAAAAAAGGTAAAAGTCCTTTCTGGAGGTGAAAGAAATCGTCTGGCGCTTTGCAAATTATTGTTGCAACCCATCAATGTTTTGGTTATGGATGAGCCTACAAATCACTTGGATATCAAGTCCAAAAACGTACTAAAAGCCGCTTTGCAAAAATACGAAGGGACACTTTTACTCGTTTCTCACGACAGGGATTTCCTACAAGGAATGTCGAATTTGGTTTATGAATTCAAAGACCAAAAAATTAAGGAATATCTTGGCGATGTCAACTATTTCTTGGAGCAACGCAACTTGGAAAATATGCGTGAAGTCGAGAAAAAAGATGCCATAAAACAAGCAGCACCAAAAGATAATAACAAAGCTTCCTACGAAGATCAAAAGAAAAACAAAGCGGTTTACAATCGTTTGAGCAAAATTGAAAGTCAAATCAAGCAATTGGAAAAAGACATTCAAAACGACGACAAAATGGTCGCTTCCAACTATGACAAACACGCAGAAAACGCTTCGTTTTTTATGGCATATAACAAAAAGAAAGCTGAATTAGAAAAGCTACTTTTTGACTGGGAAGTGGTTCAGGAAGAAATAGATAATTTATAGTTTTAGGAGCTATTTCCAGCTTTCCGTTCCAAGTCCTCATTCAAAAAGGTGTTTTTCTAAGCCGAAAAAGGAGCTTCCTGCGGTCGCTCTTTTTCGCCAAGAAAAACTACCTTTTTTCATTCCGGGCTTTCCACTTCAATCTGGGCTAAAAACGTTTAGTAGTCCAATTCATATTCTATTTAAAAGGATTGCGTTCTGTCCAAATCATTTCAGGTTCAAAATAACGGAATAGTCTTCCGATAAATAAATTGATAAACCAATTGCTGTGTTGCATTAATCCATACATTTTTTCGGGTTTGGCACCCACCGAACTTTTAATTTCTAAAGCGGTTCTCGCAAATACAATTCGATTGAATCCTTTATTAATCGAATAACCAATCATATCATAAAGCATATTCAAATACAGCATTTTCTCTCGTTGGCATTTTTCATCATAACCCAAAAAATAGGTATCAATATCGTTGCCGTTTTTTATCAAAGTATTGAAACCTATCAAAGTTTCCCCATTAAAATATCCGTAAAAAAGAAATTTTTCTTTCAATGCTTTTTTGAAAATCTCAAAATGATTCTCGGGTAAGAAAAAAGTATTGAAAGGAGCATTTTTAGCAACATCCATATACAATTCAAAAATTCTGTCTTTGTAATTTGCAATATCTTCTAACGACAATTTCCGTTTTGTAATTCCTTCCGCTTTTTTTCGTGCTCTTTTGTATTGGTCGCGGTATTTTTTGGTCAAATCAATCGTATAATCGTCAAAAGAATTCCAATGTTTTTTTATTTCAAAAAGCATATTGGGTTGCGTCGAAAATTTAAAATAGGAATGAAATTCTGGAAGGTCAAATAACGGAATTTGCATTTCAGAAAAATCTTTAAAAATAATAAGATGTACTTTATTTCCTTGTTTCTGAATTTGTAATTTTAGTGCTTCAACAGCATTATTTAAAGCAATTAAAGCATCTGATACCAATACATTTTCAGAAATACAAAAGGCGTTTTGCCCCGTTAAAGTGTTGTTTCCCAAAATTAAAATATTAGAACTAAATTTTTTAAAAGTGAAATTACGAACTTCTGTTTTTATACAATGGTCTCTTTCACCATAGGAACTCACAGCACTTAAATTGATGAATTGTGTCAAAGCAATTCCAACCAATTCCTCATTTTGGAACAAGCCAATAAAATTACATTTCATATTCTTTGGTGACGAAACCTCTAAAACGTGTAAATATTCCTTGGACAGAAAAACATTTTTCACCGAGAACATATCCCAATTTGAAGGAAATTCTGAAGTTGAAGAGTAGATTTTGTAACTTATAGTTGTGTTCAAGCGATGGCGAATTTATAATTGTCTAAAATACTATTTAAAGTTAAAGTAGAAAACTATTCAGCAATTTTTAACTAATTTTATAAAAACTTTAGCAATGAAAAAATATAATGGGGCAGAAGCAGCGACAATGCTATTAAATTTAAATGAATGGCACTTTAATTCAGATGGAATTGAGAAAAAATTTCAGTTTAAGAATTTCACTGAAGCACTTGGCTTTATAGTAAAAGTGGGAGTGATTTCTGAAAAAATGAACCACCATCCAGAATTATTTAATGTTTATAATAAAGTAAACATCCGCTTAACTACTCACGATGCAGGCGGCGTAACGGATAAAGATTTTAAATTGGCTTCCGAAATTGATAGTTTGTAATATTTTTCCCAATTTATTAGAGCTTTATAATGAACGTAAAATGAGTCGTAATTAATCACACAAATTTTCACCGAAAAATCTGTGAAAATTTGTGTAATCTGTGTTTTATAACTATTTCTTTTACTTTGTCCAGCGACAGTTCATTTTAATACTTTTTAACGTGTCAATTCTAAAACAGGGATTTCAATTTCAATAATTTCTGTTTTATAAAAATGAAGCATGTATTTAATGGTAGTTTTACTTTTTTCAAAGTAATTTACATTTGAAAATAATTCTTCGTAATAGGAAATCCCATCTAATAAATTGCTTTTGAAAGCATTCAATTTCTTGATTTGCGCTGCTGTAATTTCATTTGAAATATCCAAAATTTCCTTTTTTAAATAGTCAACATACATTATCAATTCTTTTATAAATATATTCGGTCGATGTGTATTTTGAAGCACATTTGCATTTCCATAAATATGTTGCACCATTTTTGACAGCGAAACTTCTTGGTCAAAATAAGCCATATTAGGTCCTGGGCAAATGATAACTCCTTGCGCTTGCCCTTTTATTTTAATGTCATTTTCTAAATAGGAAGCATTAGCCAAACCAACACAAAGACACGCTTTTTCGGTTATACTAAAGCTCTTTTTTTTGAAATTTTCTTCAGATAAAGTGTCCTTTTGTTTTTCTAATTCTGCCAATTTAATGTCTTGGTATTTTTTTGAAGAAGTACAAATTCCTTTGGCGTCTAATTCTTTGCTAAGTGCTAAAAAACGTTTTGGGCAAGAACTTCCAGCTTTGCTTTCGTCAATTCTTTTTTGCTTAAATAGTTCATTAGTAGTGCCTCGCAAAGTATTAAAAGGAATTCCTAACGGAGAAATATGACTCAAATACAAATCATCTTCTTTGGCTTTTATCAATAATTCTCGTGTTCCTTTGTCCACCGATGTCGCTTCTGGAACTAATAAAAAAGGCGTTCCCCAACCCACAGAATCTACATTATAATGGTCTAATAAAAACGCATGCTCTTCAGAAGTTCCAACGCCTCCCTGAACAGTTATTTTTAGATGCAATGGTTTTTCAGGAACGTGTATTTCCTTTTGTGCCAATGCTTTTACCATTAATTCATAAGCGGATTGAATTAATTGGTCTTTTTTAGATTTGAATTCTTCTAAAATTGGACCTAATAAAAAGCCATCGGTTGCAAATGCGTGTCCGCCACAATTCAAACCCGATTCTATTCTATATTCCGAAACCCAAAGTCCTTTTTTAGCTAAAAAATTCCCTTGAATCATAGCAGATCTAAAATCACTAACTTTTAAAGTAATTTTCTTTTTCAAATGATTATTTAAATCAGGGAAAAAGCTTGTAAAATTTTCAAAGTAACTGTACAATCTTGGATTCATTCCTGCTGAAAGTACCACCGAAGACTCCAAATTACTATTCACAAATCCACGAAGAGCCGCATGTGCATCATTAAATTCAATAGGTAATTGTTCGTCTTTCTCGAAATTATCTTTGTCTAATTTGGTCATAATATTTACGTCAATATCTCCAGGATAAATATTGTTTTCAATATATTGTTTTACATTTTCCTTAAATTCAAATCCGTTTTCCAAAAGATTTTCTAAGCCTTTTTTTATTTCAGATTTGTTAGGTAAAATGGCGATATAATTTTCTAGTGCTGTTTTACTTTCGGCTATTTCAGCTTTGAAATTCTCAAACTTTTCTTTTACGATTTTGTCAACTAAATTCAAATAGGAAGTAATTCTAAGGGCTCTATAATCATAAATTTTTTGTGTGATTTCTTGATATGGAATCTCAAATTTGGCACTATAAAAAGCATTCATTTTTTCAATCAAATCATCATCCATAATAGAAATAACTGACGAAATTCCATATTTTCCAACTCGAATTGGGCTGTCAATTGTGTAGGCAAGTCCCATCACAGGAATATGAAAAGTATGTAATTGTTTTGCTGTGGTCATAATTATAAAATTTAATAAAACAAGTCACAAAATTGATGTTTTTAGCCTGATTAAAAACTGATAATTATCATAAAGCTCAATTTAAATGGTGGTTTAAATTAAGTTGAATATAAATTATAACGAATTGTTAGTTTCATTTTCTTTCAACAATAAATTCTCAAATTTCTCGGAAGCTTTTTTTATAGCCTATTCAGATGAAATCTTCAATAATTTGCTTGTAGATTTTGATAAATTTTTAATGTTTTTTGAAGGTATAAATACATCATAATTTCAAAAACTACTTACTTTTTTAATGAAACTGCATTCTCCTTAACAATGATTTCTAAAGGAATGTAATTTGTTATTTCAATTTCTTCCTTCAAAACTAATTTTTTGTATAAATGGCTAATTCCTAAGTACCCTTGTTCTTCAGGTTTTTGATTGATTAAAAAATCAATATAACCATCGTTTAAATATTCCAAATTTTGTTTTAACAAATCATAGCCTACAACCCGAATATTTTTAAGATTATTATCTTTTAAATATTTAGCGACTATGTAAACTCTTGAATTTGGAACAAAAACACTATTGATTCCATCAAACATTTTATTTGTTAACTTGTTTGATTCGGAATCCTTAAGGCTAATTTCAGTAAATTTAAAATTTGAAAGCTCGTGATTGTCTTTAAAAAACGAATAAAAGCCTTTGATTCTTTGTAAATAAACGGAAGTACTTTCTATTTCACGAGTTATTTTCATTATTAAAACCTTAGTTTCAGTTTTAATACCAAAACTAATTAATTTCCCTGCTAAATTACCACTTTGATAGGCATCTTGACCGATATAATCTAACCCTTCAATTTCTGGAATGTTAGAGTCAATCATCACAATTGGAATGTTTTTCTTTTTGAATTCCTTTAAAAAAAGTACAGATTCGTCATAAAATATTGGGGCAAATAACAAACCGTCAAATTCTTCGTCTAAAACTTTTTTTGCCAGTTTTTTGAATGATGACGAGCTGTATTTATAATAAAAATATTCCATTTTCACTCCAAATCTTTCAAATTCTTCAGCAGCTTTTTTAACACCTAAAACTGGAGCTATCCAATATTCTAATCCTTCATGTTGAGGTAAAAATACTGCAAATCTGAATTTTTTGTTGAATGCCAAATTACTTGCGTAAATATTTCTCTGGTAGCCATATTCTTTGACAATAGCATTTACAATATCAATGTTTTCTTGGGAAACCTGACCGCGATTATGGAGTATTCGGTCAACAGTCCCAACAGAGATATTCGCAAGTTTCGCTATTTTTTTTATTGTTATGATGGCAATTGTTTTAGTTTATACATTTCATAAAGTTTACAAATTTAATTTTTTATTTAAAATTATTTAAATAAAAGTAAATTATAATATTTTTTATATAGATTTGCATATCCGTGTTCGTACACGATAAATTGTTATTTTTTAATATTTAACTTTAAAACCCTTTAATAATTTAATAAATATAATTTAAGATGTCAAAAAAAGTAGTAACATTTGGTGAGATAATGTTAAGATTAGCACCACAAGGATTTTTAAGATTTTCACAAGCAGACAATTTCGATGTTGTATATGGAGGAGGAGAATCTAACGTAGCGGTTTCATTAGCAAATTATGGAATTCCAGTTGATTTTGTAACCCGTTTACCAAAAAATGATATTGGTGAATGCGCTATGATGGAAATGCGTAAAAGAGGCGTTGGTGTTGACAAAATTGTTTGGGGTGGCGACCGTTTAGGAATTTACTTTTTAGAAACTGGGGCCGTATCAAGAGGAAGCAAAGTAGTTTACGATAGATCGCATTCTTCTATGTCTGATATTCAGCCAGGAATGGTAAATTGGGAAGAAGTTTTTCAAGGAGTAAATTGGTTTCACTGGACTGGAATTACTCCAGCAATCTCACAAAGTTCTGCTGACGCTTGTTTAGAAGCAGTGAAAGTAGCCAGCAAATTAGGCGTTACAATTTCAACCGATTTAAATTACCGTGCCAAACTTTGGAAATACGGTGGAGACCGTGAGGCAATAATGACCGAATTAACTTCGTATTGTGATGTGATTTTAGGAAATGAAGAAGATGCCGAAATGCACTTTGGAATCAAACCAGAAGGAGCAGCAGTTCAAACACACGGACATGATGTTAAAGCAGAAGCTTTTTTATCTGTTTGTCAACAAATGATGGAAAAATTCCCAAGAGCTAAAAAAGTAATTACTACCTTGAGAGGTTCTATTTCTGCTTCTCATAACACTTGGGCAGGGGTTTTATACGATGGAAAAGAAATGTTACAAACCCGTCAATACCAAATTACAGATATCGTGGATAGAGTAGGTGGTGGCGATTCATTCATGGGAGGTTTAATCTTCGGATTATTAACCTATCCAGATAACGACCAAAATGCATTGGATTTTGCAGTTGCCGCATCATGTTTAAAACATACCATTAAAGGCGATGCTAATTTAGTTACGGTTGATGAGGTTAATAAACTAATGGGAGGCGATGCTTCTGGAAGAGTTGCTAGATAATAAGAAATCATGATAATAGATACCTTAAATAACGCATCAAAATATTATAGTTTGCATCCTTCCTTTGCGAAAGCATTTGAGTTTTTACACCAAAATGATTTGGCAAATCTTGCTGAAGGCGTTTCAGAAACTCCAGAAGGTTTGAAGTTAATTGTCAATACAGCAAACGGAAAAACAGAAGAAGCTAGTTTAGCAAAATTTGAATGTCATGATAATAATATCGATATTCAGGTTTGTGTAAAAGGATTGGAAACTTACGGTTGGAAACCAAGAGAAAAATGCAAAATGCAAAATGGCGCATACAATCCTGAGAAAGATGTTCGTTTTTTTAGCGATGCACCCGATATGTTTTTCCAATTAACAGACGGACAATTTGCGGTTTTCTTTCCAGAAGATGTGCATTCTCCAATGATTGGCGAAGGCGAAATAAAAAAAGTAGTAATAAAAGTTAAAATATAAATATGAGCACTATCCAAAAAGTATCAGATGCCATTGTACAACAAGGAATGCTTCCGTTGTATTTCAATGCAGATGAAACGGTAACAATAGAAGTTTTAAGAGCGATTTATAGAGCAGGAATTAAAGCAGTTGAATATACTAGTCGTGGAGAAACAGCTTTGAGCAACTTTACCAAAATGGTGGAAGTGAGAAATGCTGAAATGCCTGATTTATTATTGGGTATTGGAACTATAAAAAACTTGCAACAAGCCGAAGAATATTTTGCAGTTGGTGCTGATTTTTTCATCAGTCCAGGATTTGTTCCTGAAGTTGCTGCATTTTTAAAAAGCAAAGGAATTTTATACAGCCCGGGTTGTATGACACCAACAGAAATCATTGAAGCTGAAAATGCTGGAATTCATTTCATCAAATTGTTTCCTGGGAATATGCTAGGACCTGATTTCTTGAGTGGAATTAAAGATATTTTTCCAAAATTATTGTTCATGCCAACAGGTGGTGTGGATACAACCAAAGAAAATATAGGCGGTTGGTTTAAGGCTGGAGTTTCAGCAGTTGGAATGGGAAGTAAATTAATCAGCAAACAATTAATGGCTGACAAAGACTACGCAACAATCGAATCGGAAACTAAAATTGTATTGAGTTTAATTCAAACTATAAAAAACTAAACTATGAAAACAGTAGTTATAACAGGAGCAGGAGGAGTTTTGTGTGGTACATTGGCAAAAGCGTTGGCTAAACAAGGCTACCAAATAGCTCTTTTGGATTTAAAAAAAGAAGCTGCAGATGCAGTTGCCAATGAAATTAATGCAGCTGGAGGTAAAGCAATTGGCGTTGCCGCAAATGTGTTGGAAAAAGAATCATTAGAAGCAGCCAGAAAAGAAGTCAATGAAAAATTGGGAAGCTGCGATATTTTAGTTAACGGAGCAGGAGGAAACCATCCATTGGGAACTACATCAAATCCATTTTTATTAGAAGAGGATTTACAAAATACAACTGAAGGTTTCAAAACTTTTTTCGATTTGGATGCCGAAGGAATAAAGTTTGTTTTCAATTTAAACTTTATCGGAACTTTATTGCCAACGCAAGTTTTTTCAAAAGATATGATAGGCAAAAAAGGCTGTAGCATTTTGAATATTTCTTCGATGAATGCTTTTACACCTTTGACAAAAATACCAGCATACAGTGGTGCAAAAGCGGCGGTATCTAACTTTACGCAATGGTTGGCTGTACATTTTTCAAAAGTGGGTATTCGTGTCAACGCATTAGCTCCTGGATTTTTCTTAACCGATCAAAACCGTGCTTTATTGACAACTGAAAACGGTGAATTGACTGCAAGAGGAAACACCATTATAGATCAAACTCCTATGGGAAGATTCGGAGAACCAGAAGATTTAATCAGCACCACGCTTTATTTATGCGATGATGCATCCTCTTTTGTGACGGGTGTAGTTATTCCTATCGATGGAGGTTTTAGTGCGTTTAGCGGAGTTTAAAAAATAGTATTTAAAAACATATATACATAAAGTTATGGAACAAACATGGAGATGGTACGGACCAAATGACCCTGTAAAATTAGCTGACGCTAGACAAGCTGGTGCAACTGGAATTGTAACCGCCTTACACCATATTAAAAATGGACAAGTGTGGGAAGTGGACGAAATCATGAAAAGAAAAAATGAAGTGGAAGCGGCAGGATTGACTTTATCTGTTATAGAAAGCATTCCAGTTCATGAAGACATCAAAAAACAATCGGGAGATTATTTGAAATACATAGAAAACTATAAGCAAAGTATCAAAAACTTAGCGACTTGTGGGATTAATATTGTTTGTTATAATTTCATGCCTGTTTTAGATTGGTCAAGAACCGATTTATCTTATGAAATGCCAGATGGTTCTAAAGCCTTGCGTTTTGATATCAATGAATTTGCTGCTTTTGAATTGTTTATTTTAAAAAGACCAGGAGCAGAAAACACCTATTCAGAAGCACAGCAAGCGAAAGCAAAAGCGACTTTTGAAAAGTTAACCGATGCTGAAAAAGTAAAATTGCAACAAAATATTATTGCAGGTTTACCAGGGGCTGAAGAGTCTTATACAGTGGAAGATTTCTTAAAAGTACTTCAAGGGTATGATGGAATTGATGCCAATAGATTGAAAGAGAATTTATATTATTTCTTACGTGAAATTATTCCTGTAGCCGAAAGTGCTGGCGTTTTAATGGCGATACATCCTGACGATCCGCCGTATCCAATTTTAGGATTGCCAAGAGTGGTTTCTACAGAAGCTGATTTGATTCAATTATTAAATGCAATTGATTCGCCTTCAAACGGATTTTGCATGTGTACGGGTTCTTACGGTGTTATTGCCGACAATGATTTGCCAGGAATTGTAGATCGCCATGGGGATAAAATGAATTTTATTCACTTGCGAAGTACGCAACGTGATGCCGAAGGAAATTTCTATGAAGCCAACCATTTAGAAGGCGATGTAGATATGTATGAAGTGGTAAAATCGATTTTGAAAAAACAAAAAGAAACGAAAAGAATCATTCCGATGCGTCCAGATCACGGACATCAAATGTTGGATGATTTGAACAAAAAAACAAACCCAGGATATTCAGGAATTGGTCGTTTGCGTGGACTTGCCGAATTGAGAGGTTTAGAAATGGGTATAGAACGAAGTTTATTCTAATATAAAGATGACTGAAAATATATTTATTACGGATGATTTTTTGCTTCATAGTGAAGCGGCAAGAACGCTGTATCACGATTTTGCAAAAGCGCAACCTATTTTTGATTACCACTGTCATTTGTCTCCAAAAGACATTGCCGAAGACCGACAATTTGAGAATTTATATCAGATATGGATTGATGGGGATCATTATAAATACAGAGCCATGCGAGCCAATGGTGTGGATGAAAAATTCATAACAGGTGACGCAAGCGACTATGAAAAATTTGCTAAGTGGGCAGAAACGGTTCCTTATACATTAAGAAATCCTTTGTATCATTGGACTCATTTGGAATTAAAAAATTATTTTGGAATTAATACTTTATTAGATGCTGATTCTGCGGAAGCCATTTACAATCAATGTTCTAACTTATTGAAAAAACCAGAATACAGTGTAAAAAATATTCTTCGAAAGATGAATGTTGCTGTTGTGGGAACTACGGATGATCCAACGGATGATTTGCGCTACCATAAAGAATTGCAAGACGACAAATTTGAAATTAGAGTTTTGCCTTCTTTTCGTCCCGACAAAGCAACGGAAATGGAAAAAGGACAAGCGTTTGTAGATTGGATTCAAAAATTATCAAAAACAGTTGGTTATTCTATTGCTGATTTTTCAAATTTAATAAAAGCGCTTCAAGAACGTCATGATTTTTTCCACGAAATGGGTTGTCGAATTTCCGATCACGGACATGCAAATTTCTATGGAGAGGACTATACCGAAACTGAAGTAAATATCATTTTTGCAAAAGCATTGAATGGCGAATCGGTTTCTGTTTTGGAGATTAATAAGTACAAATCGGCTGTTTTATTTGAATTGGCTTTGATGAATAAGAAAAAATCTTGGGCGCAGCAATTTCATGTTGGTGCCATAAGAAACAACAATGCTAAAATGCTACAGGATATTGGTCCCGATCAAGGATTTGATTCTCTTGGCGATTTGAATATGGCTGATAATATGAGCAAATTCTTCGGAAGATTGAGTCAATGCGATGGTTTAACCAATACGATTGTCTATAATTTAAATCCCCGTGATAGCGAAATGTTTGCTTCGATGGCGGCTAATTTTAACGATGGAAAAGTGGCAGGTAAAATGCAATATGGTGCGGCTTGGTGGTTTTTAGACCAAAAAGACGGAATGGAAAAACAATTGGATGTGCTTTCTAACTTTGGTTTATTGAGCCGATTTGTTGGAATGGTTACTGATTCCAGAAGTTTTCTTTCTTTTCCACGTCATGAATATTTTAGACGTATTTTGTGCAATGTTCTTGGCGATGAAATTCAAAAAGGGGAATTGCCAAACAACATGAAACTGATTGGAACTATGGTGGAAGCCATTTGTTACAAAAATGCAGTGACTTATTTTGATATAAATAAACAGTAAATAAAACCCGAATTTGTATAAATTCAAAAACTAACCAAACCTAAAAACCTACTAATGAAAGAAACAAATCAATCAATCGGAAAATACAGATGGACCATTTGTGGTTTGCTATTTTTTGCAACTACCGTAAACTATTTAGACCGTCAAGTATTGAGTCTTTTAGCGCCAAGTTTGTCAAAAGAATTCAATTGGTCTAATAGTGATTATGCCAATATTACAGCAGTATTCCAGTTTATTTATGCTATTTCGATGCTTTTTGCAGGTAGAATAATTGATAAACTAGGAACCAAAAAAGGATATGTTTTGGCCATTACAGTATGGTCTTTAGGGGCAATAATGCATGCTTATTCCTTGCCAGTTGGAACCGCATTTTCAACATTTATGGTTTGGATTGGAGTAGGAGCAGTACCAATTTCTATTGCTGGTTTTATGTTGTCTCGTGCCGTTTTGGGATTTGGAGAATCTGGAAATTTTCCAGCAGCAATAAAAGCGGTAGCAGAATATTTTCCCAAAAAGGAACGGTCGTTTGCAACAGGGATTTTTAATTCGGGTTCTAATGTCGGAGCAATTTTAGCGCCTTTAACCGTTCCTGTGATTGCAGAATATTATGGTTGGGAATTTGCATTTATACTTGTTGGAGCCATTGGTTTTATCTGGATAATTTTCTGGTTTGTATTTTATGAAACTCCATCTAAACAAAAAAGATTATCAAAAGCGGAATACGATTATATTCATGATGATGAAACTGTTGTAGTTGAAAATACCGAAGCTCCCAAAGAAGAAAAAGTAGCTTGGTTTAAATTATTCGGATACAAACAAACTTGGGCTTTTGTATTTGGAAAATTCATGACTGATGGTATTTGGTGGTTCTTTTTATTCTGGTTACCAAAATATCTTGAAGCACAATTTAATATGAAAGGAACAGATATTGTACTTCCGTTGGCAGTATTATATAGTATGACCATGGTTGGAAGTATCGGCGGAGGTTGGTTTCCTATGTATTTTATAAATAAAGGACACAATCCTTATGAAGGAAGAATGAAAGCCATGCTTGTTATTGCAATATTTCCATTAGTGGTTTTATTAGCGCAGCCATTGGGACACATTACTTTCTGGATTCCAGTACTATTAATTGGAGTTGGAGCTTCTGCTCACCAAGCGTGGTCGGCTAATATTTTTACTACCGTTTCTGATATGTTTCCTAAAAAAGCAATTGGTTCTATCATCGGAATTGGAGGAATGGCTGGTGGTCTTGGAGGTGTTCTAGTGTCTAAATTAGGTGGTGCTTTATTTGATTATTATGATGGTTTAGGTCATATTCAAACAGGTTATACCATCATGTTTGCAATTTGTGCTGTGGCTTATTTGATAGCTTGGTCAGTAATGAAAGCATTAGTTCCAAAATATAGTCCTATAACTGATTTGTAAGTTTCAATACAAATCATTTAAAAATCTATTTCACTATTTTATTCAATTGTGAAATAGATTTTTTGAATTTAATTTGTTTTCAATAAATTTCAATTAATAATTTTATTTATGAAGTCAATAACTAAAAGTACTAGTTTAATAATGACACGCTATTATTGTGTTGTTTTATTTTCAATTATAATTAATTCAACTCTACTTTATTCACAAGAAATACCCCAAATAATTAGTCAAAAGGAAGTTTCCTCACAAAATTTCTTGCCTGATTTTAGTTATGCGGGGTATCATTTTGGAAATATTAAAATTCCAATCATTAATGAAAAAGTAATTTTAGCTTCTGATTTTGGGGTAATTGCTAATGATAATTTAGACGATTCTAAAGCGATATTAAAAGCATTTAAAGTTGCAAATGAAGTTCAAGGAAACGTTGTTTTGCAACTGCCTGCTGGAAAATTAATTCTAAGTGATATTTTATATATTGAGCGTAGTAATTTTGTGTTACGTGGCGCTGGTTCTGGAAAAGAAGGAACTGAGATTTTCTGCCCACGTCCAATGATGTATTTAAAAAACCAAGAATCTCTTGCGGAACTTCGCGAATATTTAACTTCAACAGGCAAAAGACAAATTGAAAAAGAGAATAATTTAGACTTGCCATTTTCACAATATGCTTGGTCTGGAGGAATGATTTGGACACAAATTCCAAACCAACGTGTGAAATCATATATGGAAAAGTACGATACGCCGCCAACCGTTCTCGCTAAAGTTATTGAAGGAAAAAGAGGCGAAAGTGTTTTTACCGTTTCAGATGTAAATGGATTAAAAGTTGGCGATATTGTTGAATTGGATTTGTTCAATAAAGACGGTGAAAAAGGAGATATTATTGAAGCTTTATATAAAAATTCAAAAGTTAAAGTAGGGTATTCTCATTGGAAACAACCAACATTTGCTTTAGTGCGTCAGCAAGTTGAGATTGTAGCTATTTCAAAAAATAAGGTTACTATTAAAACGCCATTATTGATAGATATAAAGCCAAATTATCAAGCACTTTTGATAGAATGGAAACATTTGTCGGAAGTAGGTATTGAACATTTACGAATTAGTTTTCCAGATTCTCCAAGAGTTGCCCATCATGTAGAACAAGGTTATAATGGTATTTTTCTAACCCGTGTATTTAATAGTTGGGTTCAAGATGTAAGTATCAATAATGCCGAAAGTGGAATTCTAACAGAAGAAATTGCCAATGTAACCATTAAAGATATTGTTTCGGAAGGAAAAAATATGGCTCATTATACAGTAGCAATGGGTGGCGTTCATAATGTTTTAGTCGAAAATTTAAAAGTCTATAATAAGGCGGTTCATCCTTTGAGTTTCAATACTTTTTCTACTAAAAGTGTTTACGAAAATTGTGAGCTTTTTACCGATCCTGATTTAGATCAACATGCTGGAGCCAATCATCAGAATTTATTTGATAATATAAAAGTGCATTTTGAAGCAAATGTAAATAATAAATATCCTCTTTTTGAAGGAGGCGGTGCTGGTTATTGGAAACCATCTCACGGCGCTTATTCCACTTTTTGGAATATAAATGTGTATGTTTCGGGCGATAATTCTTCTCCAATTGAACTTAACGGAATGGATGAAGGGCCTTTTGCAAGAATAATTGGAATAAATGGAAATAGAAATTTCACTGTAAAATATGGTCCAGATGCCTACATTGAATTTATAAATCAGCCGATGACTAAAATTCCATCTTTATACTATTTTCAACTAAAAAAACGATTAAAGTAATTTTTTTTGTTTATCAAAAGTTAATATAGTAATTTCACTAAATGATTAAACAATTTGAATTATTTTCAGATAAATAAAGAATGAAAAACCTACTGCTATTTTCCCTTATTATTTTATTTACTGTCGGTTCTTTCTC
This sequence comes from Flavobacterium neuenschwanderi (SeqCode), assembly GCA_965234425.1. GTDB lineage: Bacteria > Bacteroidota > Bacteroidia > Flavobacteriales > Flavobacteriaceae > Flavobacterium > Flavobacterium neuenschwanderi. The sequence goes on from OZ248392.1 coordinate 103,371, forward strand.
TCAATCTAACCGATACAGATTAAAAAATATTACTACTGTAAATGGACTTTCGCAAAGTTCTGTCATTGCTATTCATCAAGATTTACAGGGGCAAATGTGGTTTGGAACTCGCGATGGTCTTAATAAATATGACGGCAGTAACATAACTGTTTTTCGAAACAATCCTAAAGATACTTTGTCAATTTGTAATAATGATATTCTTTCTATTGAAGGTGATAAAACGGGAAATATATGGGTTGGAACCTATAATGGACTTAACTGTTATAATCCAGTTACCAATATTTTTAAGCATTATTTGCATGGCAATGCCACCAACACATTAGCTAATAATACAATTTGGAATATTAAAGAAATTAAAAATGAAATCTGGATTGCAACTGCGGGTGGATTGTCAATTTTCAATAAAACTACTCAAAAGTTTACTTCTGTTTTTAATAATTCAAAGAACAATTTAAGCCTTCCAAATAATTTTGTTTTGTCAATTTATGAAACTAAAAAAGGAGCAATTTGGATTGGAACTTCTAATGGATTGTGCCGATTAATCAATCGTAAAGGGGATACTTTTTCATTCCAACAATATTATACTTTAAATAATGAAAGTGTTTATGTTCAGGACATCAAAGAAGATTATTTTGGAAATCTATGGGTTGCTACCAAAACAAATGGGCTTTTAAAATTGGATACAACTTCAAAAAAATTGATTCCATTTTCAGTAAATCAAAACCAAATAAATGCAGATGTAAGGACTATAGATTTTGATATAAAAGGAGTTGCTTGGGTTGGTACGTATGAAGGTGTTAGTACAATTCAAAACGATGGAAGGATTCAAAAAGTATATAATAATCCTGATAGAAAGACAAGTTTTGGCAAAATAAAATCAATTTTCACAGATAAAAAAGGTTCAGTATGGATTGGGTCTTATTATAATGGAATTAGTATTTGGGATGAATCGAACAACAATTTTACCAATTTAAATCAAAATTCTGGAACAAGTGCTCTTAGTTATGATGTGGTAAGTTCATTGGCTGCTGATGTAAATAAAAACATATATATCGGAACTGAAGGTGGAGGAATTACTGTTTTGGATAGTAAAACGGGAATGACTTCTAAACTTAATTCGGATGCTTCCAATGGTATTTCTGTTGATAATATAAAATCAATGTGTCTCTCCAATTCAGGTATTCTTTGGATTGGAACTTTTACCGAAGGATTGGCGGCTTATGATATTAAATCTAAAAGATTTGTAAACGATAAAATTGCTCCAGAATTAAAAAATGCACTCAAAGAATCGGGTGTGTATGTAATTAAAAAAGGGCGTAAAAACGATATTTTCTGGTTAGGTACGTTTGGCAAAGGATTAATTAGATACGATAGTTCAAATAATTCCTATCAAATAATTGGCAATGATAATTATTCTGATAATTTTTTGACTAATAATAGAGTCAGAACATTGCTAATTGACAAAAAAGATAATTTGTGGATTGGAACTCAAAGCGGACTGAATGTTATTAATCTTAATGATTTTGATAATAAAACCTATCACATAAAACACTATTTCTTTGACAACAAATTACTTTCTGGAGATGATATTTTATCTTTATTTCAAGATAAAAAAGGAAAAATTTGGATAGGAACTAAGGCAAAAGGACTTTATAATTTTGATGGTGCAAATTTCCATAAAATAAATATTAATAAAAACGATTCTGAAGTAACAGCCATACATTCTATTTCAGAAGATGATTCTAATAATTTATGGATGAGTTCCAATTATGGTATTATTAAATATAATTTATTAAATAAATCTACCTTTATTTATGACCAAAAAGATGGTTTAGTAAGCAATGAATTTAACGACAATGCTTTTTTAAAACTTGGCAATAATAAATTTTATTATGGAGGTCCTTCAGGAATTACCTATTTTGACACAAAAAAAATCCCTGTAAATAAATATTCTCCTCAAGTCATTTTAACCGATTTTAAAATTGCTAACAAATCTATAAATGTTGCCAATGAAAATGACGTTTTAGAAAAAGCAATTACCTTTACTAAATCACTTTCTTTAAGTTATGACAAAGCCAATTTCACTATAAATTTTGCAATTCCAAATTTTGTAAATTCTACAAATAATCAATATTCCTATCGATTGGTTGGGTTAGATAATGAATGGACGACAACTTCAAATACATCTGCAACATTTACGATTCAAAATTCAGGAACGTACGTTTTTGAGGTAAAAGGCGCAAATAATGATGGAATTTGGAATACTGTTCCAACCACTTTAGAAATTGTCGTAAAACCTGCACCTTGGAAAAGCTGGTGGGCACTTTCTTTATATGCAATTTTATTATGGATTTCACTTTATGGTTTGGCCTGGATAATAAAATCTAAAGAAAAACTGCGTCAGGAATTAGTATTGGAATACAGAGAAAGCGAAAGAAATAAAGAAGATAACAGTGCAAAACTGCAGTTTTTTACAAATATTTCCCATGAGTTTAGAACCCCTTTAACTTTGATTCTTGGTCCATTACAACAAATACTTTTGAATTATAATGGTTCAAATGAAATGTATAAAAAACTCCTAGTAATTGAAAGTAGCGCCAATCATCTTTTGAAATTAATCAATAGATTGATGGATTTTAGAAAATTTGAAAACAATCAATTTATACTAGAAGCTGCCGAAGGAAATATAGTTAAATATGTAAAGGAAATCTTTTTATCCTTTACAGAATTCGCCAAAGATGGAGGTTATAAATTTACATTTGAATCTTCTGAAGAGGAAATATTAGTCTATTTTGACAGATTTAAATTAGAACGCGTATTTTATAATTTGATTTCAAATGCTTTTCGTTATACTCCAAAAGGAGGCGAAATTGCAATTAAAATTAGAAAAGAAAAAAACGAAATAATTATTGAAGTTGAAGATACTGGAATTGGAATTGATAAGAAACATATCGAAAAAATATTTGACTTATTTTTTGAAATTCCAACGCACAATGAAGTTCAAATAAATTACAATAAAGGCACTGGTATTGGTTTGTCGATTGTTAAAAACATTATAAATCTTCATAAAGGAACTATAACTGTTGAAAATAAAAGTACCAAAGGAGTTGTTTTTAAAGTGGCAATGCAACTTGGTAGAAAACATCTTTCGGACAAAGAAATTTTAAAAGATTTTAAAATAAGTGATGATGTCGCCCAATATGAAGTTCAATTGGATTTGCCTGAAATTAAAGATGAAGAAGATATTAATGATTTAGATGTTACCGATAATAAACTTACTGTTTTAATTGTAGAAGATCATAAAGTTTTACGATCTTTTATGAAAAATTTGCTTAAATCAGAATACAATGTTATCGTTGCTGAAAACGGAGCAATTGGATTGAAAAAAGCATTGAAATTTGTTCCGGATTTAATTGTAAGTGATGTAATCATGCCTGAAATGGTAGGTACAGAATTGTGCGCGAAAATTAAAGAAAACATTAAAACCAGCCATATTCCTGTAATATTACTAACGTCTAGATCTTCATTGATTTATAAGATTGAAGGATTAGAAAGCGGTGCGGATGATTACATTAGCAAACCTTTTGATTTAACTGAATTCAAATTAAGAATAAAAAACCTGCTGGCATCTAAACAAAGATTAAAAAATAAATTTTCATCTGAAGATAGTTTTGTGCCAAGCGAAATAGCAGTTTCTTCATTGGACGAACAATTGTTAAAGAAGGCTTTTAAAGTTGTGGAAGAAAATATCTCAAACGAACAATTTGATATTCCGTTTTTTTGTTCTGAACTTGGCGTGAGCAGAACGATGCTTTTTACTAAAATAAAAGCTTGGACTAACTTTACTCCTAATGAGTTTATTCATGAGATTAGAATGAAAAGAGCGGCGCAATTATTAGAGCAAAACAAGATTAACATTTCTCAAATTAGTTATAAAGTAGGGTTTAATAATCCTAAATATTTTAGTAAATGTTTCCAAAAAAAGTTCGGAGAAACTCCTACACAATACTTGAATAAATTCTCTGACGATTCAAAAGCCTAAGCTAAATAACATTTTTTTACGCTTTTGTATTTTTGAATACCCTATTTTGGATTTTTGAAATCCTAGCTCATTCTATATTTGTGGAATGAAATTCAAAAAAATTAATATCAACTTGTTTCAATCTATTTTGATTGTATTAATAATATCGATGAGTTTATTGTTAATACGTCTTTTTTAGTCGAACTAATTAATTTATTTTTTGGAAGTTTTTAATCAGATATTCAAATCCACCATGAAGAAATTTAATTCTTTATTTTATATAATTCTATTTACGGTTGTCAATTTTAATTGTCAAGCCCAATATAAACCAGTTCCTATTGAAGTTAAAAAAGAAATCAATGCTAGATTTTCAAAACTTTTAGATTTCCCAATTGATTCCGTTTCGATTCCAAGAAGTATGGATTGTTCGACTGGAGTTGTAAAAAAAGTAAAATCAAAAGATTGGACAAGTGGTTTTTATGCAGGTAATCTTTGGCAGATTTACAAACTTACAGGTGATATTAGATACAAAGAAAAAGCCACTTTATGGAACGCATTTATTGAAAAAGAAAAATTCAATAATACTACTCACGACATGGGTTTCAAAGTGTATGGGAGTTTCGGTAAAGGTTTAGCAGTTGAAAATAATGAAAAGTATAAAAATATTATTGTCAAAAGCGCACAAACACTTATTTCTAGATTCAATCCAAAAATTGGCGCAATCAGATCTTGGAATCACAGCAAAGAACTTTTCGATTACCCTGTTATTATTGACAACATGTTAAATCTCGAATTGTTATTTGAGGCATCAAAAATTTCTGGCGATTCTACTTTTAGAAAGATTGCAATTAAACATGCAAATACTACGCTTAAAAATCATTTTAGAAAAGACAACAGTTGTTACCACGTAGTTGATTATGATACTATTTCTCATGGGGTAAGAAAAAAAGCCACCTTTCAGGGATTCAAAGACGAATCGTCATGGGCAAGAGGTCAATCATGGGCAGTTTACGGTTTTACGATGTCTTATCGCTATACAAAAAACAAAGAATACCTAAAACAAGCCGAAGCTACAGCCAAGTATTATATAAATTATAAAACATTGCCAGAAGATGGAATTTCCTATTGGGATTTCAATGATACGAGTATTCCAAATGCTCCTAGAGATGCTTCTTCAGCAGCAGTAATGGCTTCTGCATTAATAGAATTATATTCTTTTACAAAAAACCAAGCCTATTTAGACTATTCAAATAAAGTAATAAATACATTAAGTTCTGATAAATATCTTTTAAATGATACTGTAAAAGGGCCATTTATTTTAAATCATAGCACTGGAAATTGGCCTAAAAAAGATGAAATAGATCAGCCAATTGTCTATGCTGATTATTATTTTTTAGAAGCAATTATTAGAAAACAATCTCTTTAAATTTTATGAAATTCAAAATTCACACTCCCTCTAACGCACTTGCGATAATTTTATTATTTTGTTTTAACGCAATCTATGCTCAAAAATCAGAAAGCGTAGTTCGAACAAAAACCAACATTGATTTGGGTTGGAATTATCTAGAAAACGATACTAAAAACACATCGGAAGTAAAAAATGCAACGAATTGGGTTGCCTTAAATTTACCTCATTCTTGGAACAGTCAAGATGCAACGGATAATGATCCGGGCTACAGAAGAAGTGCAAGTTGGTATAAAAAAAACCTAGTGATAGATTCTATTGACCCAAATAAACTATATAAACTATATTTTGAAGGATCCAATATTACTACTAAAGTATATGTAAACGGAAAAGAAGTAGGGGAACATATTGGAGGTTATATCGGTTTTACTTTTGATATTACTAAATTTATAAATGAAGGGAATAATGAAGTTTTAGTTCGCGTTGATAATAGTTATAATATTGAAATAATTCCTTCTCAAAAAAGTGATTTTATCATTTACGGTGGAATTACCAGAGATGTTTGGTTGCTTTCGATGGCAAAAAATAATATCGATAACATTAAAATAAATGCACCTCAAGTTTCAGAAAAATTAGCTTCTTTAAATGTAGTTGCTACCGTAAATGACCTTCAAAATCCTAGTGGTTTCAATTATGTAGCCCAATTATCCAATCCAAAAGGAAAAATAGTTGCAACTAAAAAAGGAACATTATTAGGTGAATCAACTACAATTTCTTTCAATGACATTAGAAATCCTGAATTATGGGATGTTAACAAACCCAATTTATATTCTGTTTCTGTTTCATTGCTAGAAAATGGAATCGAAAAGGATAAAATTGAGGATAAAGTTGGTTTTAGATGGTTTGAATTTAAAGATAACGGTCCATTTTTCCTAAATGGAAAACGAGTTTTAATTCGCGGAACGCACCGTCACGAAGAACATGCAGGAGTTGGTGCAGCGATGTCAAACGAGCAACATCGTAAAGACATGGAATCCATAAAAGAAATGGGTGCGAATTTTGTCCGATTGGCACATTATCCTCAAGATCCAGAAATCTATAAAGCGTGTGATGAATTGGGTTTATTGGTTTGGGATGAATTACCATGGTGTCGTGGTGGAATTGGAAATCAAGTTTGGCAAACCAATGCAAAAAATATGCTTGGTGAAATAATCAATCAAAATTACAATCATCCATCGATTATCATGTGGTCGTTAGGAAATGAAATGAACTGGTTGCCTGATTTTGAAGGCGGTGATAACATAGCAAAAACGAATGTTTTCTTGACAGAATTAAATAATATAGCACACAAATTAGATTCTTCTCGAAAAACTGTAATTCGTAAATATGAAGAAGGTTCAAAAATTGTAGATGTTTTTTCTCCTTCAATTTGGTCGGGTTGGTATTCTGGAAGTTATAAAAGTTATAAAAAAGCAATCGACAAATATAAATTAGATTACAAACATTTTATTCATGCAGAATATGGTGGTGATAGCCATGTTGGTCGTCATTCAGAAAACCCAATTACAGGCGAAGGTCAGATAAAATCGGAAGGTTGGGAAGAAGCAATCGTTCAAACTAAAGTCGCTAATATTGCCCAAATTGGTGATTGGAGCGAAAATTATATTGTTGATTTGTTTGATTGGCATTTGCATATCTCTGAAAATGATCCAACATTTGTAGGGAATATGCAATGGGCATTTAAAGACTTCGCAACGCCTTTACGTCCTGAAGATGATATTCCATATATGAATCAAAAAGGATTGGTTGACAGAAATGGAAATCCTAAAGATGCCTATTATGTATTCAAAAGTTATTGGAGCGAAAAATCATTTACATATATAGAATCTCATACTTGGACAGAACGACAAGGGCCAAAAAACACACCTCGAATTTTGAATGTTTATAGTAATTGTTCTAAAGTGGAGTTTTTCCAAAATGGAGTTTCTTTGGGAATTAAAACGCGAGATATTACTGCTTTTCCTTCTTGTGGTTTGACTTGGGAAGTGAATTTTGCAGATGGAAAAAATACTTTTGTTGCGGTTGGAATTTCAAATGACGGAAAAAAAGTATCCGATACGATTGATGTGAATTACCGATATATTAAAAACGGACCTGCAGATGGATTGGAATTATCAGCAGAAAAAATGAAAAATGGTAATTATTTGGTAACTGCAATTGCGGTAGATAAAAACAAGTTGCGATGTTTGGATTATGAAGGTCGTGTTTATTTTCAATGTTTATCAGGTGGTGAAACACTAAAAAATCAAGGAACGCCAACGGGAAGTGAATCTATTAAAATGGCAAATGGAAAAGCATCAATTGAAGTTATTCCAAATTCATTAGGAGATTCTATTGAAATGAATATCCTGAATCAAAATTTTAAAGGAGAATTTTTAAAGTTCAAAAAACAATAATTTAGGTAGTTCTACCTCTTTCAAATGAAAAAAATTAGCCAAAAAGTTGTTGTATTATTTATTGGAATTACTGCTATCAGTTGTTCCAATATCAAAATGGCTTTTAATTTAAATGAAATTGAAAGAAGTCGTGTGCTTAAAAATGCGGATGCTTATTTGAATGAACTTCCTCAAACAGTTATTGCTTCCTTTTGTGATAGAAGTGCGGGAACCCAACACGATTTTTATTCAGAAGGTGATTATTGGTGGCCTGATGATAAAAATCCTAACGGTCCTTATATTAGAAAAGACGGACTTACTAATCCAGCAAATTTCACTTCACATCGAGAAGCATTAATTAGGTTTAGTCAAATTTCTGGTGCTTTGGCTTCGGCTTATGTTTTGTCAAATGATAAAAAATATGCAGATAAATTAGCACTTCATTTAAAAGCTTGGTTTGTGAATCAAGATACTAAAATGAATGCTAATTTGCTATATGCTCAAGCAATAAAAGGAGTGGCAACAGGTCGTGGAATTGGAATTATTGACACAGTACATTTGGTTGAGGTTACCAAAGCTATCAAAGCTATTGAGAATTCATCGGCACTTTCAAAAGCAGATTTAGACGCAATAAAATTATGGTTTTCAAATTATTTGAATTGGATTACGACTCATAAATATGGAATTGCAGAACGTGATAACGGCAATAATCACAGTGTTTGTTGGACGATGCAAGTGGCTGCTTTTGCCGATTTAATTCAAGATACTAAAACGATGGATTTTTGTAGAAATTTCTATAAAACATCACTTTTGCCGAATCAAATGGACAAAGATGGTAGTTTTCCATTGGAATTAAAACGAACAAAACCTTATGGTTATTCGCTATTTAATTTGGATGCAATGACAAGTATTTGCCAAATTTTATCAACTAAACAAGACAATCTTTTTACTTATACCACACCAGACGGGAAAAATTTAGAATTGGGAATAAAATTCATGATGCCTTATATTGAAAACAAATCACTTTGGCCGTTTCAACATGATGTGATGTATTGGGATGAATGGCCGGTGCGACATTCGAGCTTACTTTTTGGTGGAATTGCCTATAAAAATAAAAGGTAAATCGAATTATGGAAATCGCTCAAGGCAAATGTTACAACGCCTGAAATAATTAGAAACATGCCTGTTCGATATCCAATTTTATGGGTTTTGAATAATTAATAAAGTACAAATCGCTTAAACCTTATTGAATAGTAAAAGTCTTAAAAACATTAATATAAACAACAAACAACTACAAATAACAAATTAAATTATAATGAAAAAGTTAATCGCAGCAGTACTTTTAGGTATTTTATCAATTGCCCCTTTAATTGCCCAAGAAAAATCAAAACCAAATGTTCTTTTTATCGCAGTTGATGATTTGAAACCTGTGTTGGGATGTTATGGAGATAAAATTATTAAAACACCAAATATTGATCGATTGGCAAAAATGGGCACGGTATTTTTGAATAATTATTGCCAACAAGCGGTTTGCGGACCAACACGTGCCAGTATTTTAACGGGAATGCGTCCAGATGTAACTAAAATACGTGATTTACATACTAAAATGAGGGATATGAATCCTAATATTGTAACACTTCCAGAATATTTTATCAGTCAAGGGTATACCACTTCAGGAATTGGTAAAATATTTCATCCGAGTTGTGTGGATAAAAAATTTGATCCACAATCATGGACAATACCTTTTTTAGTCGCGAAAGAGTCTGATTATTTTAATGGTATGCCAGTTCAAAAACATTATCAATCACCAGAATTAAAAGCTTTACAAGCAAAAGAAGAAGTTGCAAGTAAAGATAAAAAGAAGGGTAAAAAAGAAGATGAAGATGAAGATGGTGGTGGAGCAAGAGGGCCAGCTTTTGAAAGTTTAGATTTACCTGATAATGCTTATGATGATGGAGTTAGTGCCCTTTTAGCTGAAAAACAAATCATTAAATTAACAAAAGCGAATAAGCCATTTTTTATGGCAGTTGGGTTTCGTAAACCGCATTTGCCATTTGTATCTCCAAAAAAATATTGGGATTTATACAATAGAGAAGATATGCCAATAGCTGAATTTCAAGAACATGCTGCTAATAGTAAAATCTTTTCCTATCAATATCCTGGCGAATTGACTAATTATTCGGGTGTTAAAGAATTTGCTAAATTTGATAAAAACGAGGCTAATGAATTTGGTTTAGACATCGAAAAACAAAAAGAATTGGTTCATGCTTATTACGCAGCGGTTTCTTACACAGATGCTCAAGTTGGAATTTTATTAAATACATTAGAAAAACTAGGAACGCTTAATAATACGATTATTGTACTTTGGGGAGATCACGGTTGGCATTTAGGAGACCATGATATGTGGGGAAAACACACGAATTATGAGCAAGCTACCAAAGCACCTTTAATTATTGCTGCACCAGGTTTAAAATCAGGTCAAACAAAATCAATGACTGAATTTGTGGATGTTTATCCTACACTTTGTGAATTATCAGGGGGAAAAGTACCAACCTATTTAGATGGAAAAAGTTTGGTTCCTGTAATGAAAAATAATAAAGTTTCGGTAAAAGAATATGCAATGAGTCAATATCCTCGAAAAATGGATAAAGCTGATATTAATAAAGTTCAAGACGGAAAAGGAAAATTAATGGGGTATTCTATGCGAACAGAACAATATCGTTATACGGTTTGGCTGAAAAATTTCACAAGCGACCAAGTGTATAGTGCTGATAAAGTATATACCAAAGAATTATACGATTATGATAAAGATCCATTAGAAAAAGTTAATGTTTCTGACGATAAAAAATATGCTGCAATTGCTGCCGATTTAGATAAAAAATTGGTTGCTTATTTCAAGTCAAAAGAAGTTAAATTATAATTAATAGCATTTTTATGAAAAATCAATATTTCAAATTTGCAACTATATTATTCTTATTTGTAGTTTCAAATGCTGTAATTGCACAAAAGAAACCAACAAGCAAACCAAATATTTTATTCATTGCGGTTGATGATTTGAAACCTCTTTTGGGTTGCTATGGTAACACCTTAGTTAAATCTCCAAACATTGATAGATTGGCAAAAATGGCTACGGTTTTTAATAGAAATTATTGCCAACAAGCTATTTGTGGACCAACACGTGCCAGTATAATGACGGGAACTCGTCCTGATGTCACCAAAATTTGGAATTTAACGACTCAAATGAGAGATGCAAATCCGAATACTTTGACACTTCCACAATATTTAATTTCACAAGGATATACAACTTCGGGGATTGGAAAAATTTACCATCCTTCAAGTGCTATTGGTGGCGTGGATCCTGTGTCTTGGAGTATTCCTTATTTAAAATCTAAAGAATCTGATTTTCCTGCTGAATTGGGATTGCCTGCAAACGGGCAATATCAGTTGTCTGAAACGAAAGCTAGAATGACACCAGATATTATTGCTGAAAGGAAACAACAGAATAAAGATTTGGCAGCAAATGATGAAAATCCTAAAAGTATTAAAGGACCTTCAACGGAATGTATGGACTTGCCTGACAATGCATATCAAGACGGAGTGAATGCATTATTGGCAAAAGAACAAATCATCAAACTTTCTAAAGATAATAAGCCGTTTTTTATGGCTGTCGGATTTTCTAAACCTCATTTGCCATTCGTAGCACCAAAAAAATATTGGGATTTATACAATCGTGATGACATGCCTATTGCTTCATTTCAAGAGCATTCTAAAAACGGACCATTAATTGCCTACCACCAATCGGGAGAATTACGTAATTATTTGGACATTCCTGAATTTGCAACATTACCCGCAGATTCCCTTCGTATCGGTTTAAAAATAGAAAAACAGAAGGAATTAATTCATGGGTATTATGCTGCGATTTCCTACATGGATGCGCAAGTTGGAATTTTATTGAATACTTTAGAATCTCTGGGAACTCTTGATAATACAATTGTTGTGCTTTGGGGCGATCACGGTTGGCATTTGGGCGATCACGATTTATGGCACAAACACACCAATTTTGAAGAAGCCACAAGAGCACCATTAATCATTGCAGGTCCCGGAATAAAAGCGGGTAAAACAAGTTCATTAACAGAATTTGTCGATGTATTTCCAACCATTTGTGATTTGGCTGGTGTTGCTATTCCTAAAAATTTGGACGGAAAAAGTTTGAAACCTTTAATGTTGAACAATAAAACTAAAGGGAAAGAATATTCCATCAGCCAATACCCAAGGAAATTAAAAAAACTTCAATTGGCAAAAACAAATTACCCCAATGCAAATATGATGGGCTACAGTTTGCGAACGGATCAATATCGTTATACCATTTGGATGAACAACTTTACGAGTAAAGATACTTTTAATGAATCGCAAGTTTATGCTTCTGAAATGTATGATTATGTAAAAGATCCTTTGGAAAAAGTAAATGTTGTAAACGATAAAAATTACACTTCGATTTCAGCGAGTTTAAAATCAAAAATGATTGCTTTTTTTAAAAGTCAAGAAACGAAACAATAGATTCAAATAATTGTAATTATGAAAAAATGCTATTTTCTTGTATTTCTATCAATTGTATTATTACAAGGAACTAGTTATGCTCAAACGTCAAGTTTGGTTTCTGTTGGAAGCAATGGTCGTTTAGTTTATACTGCGGATGTAAAAGGCAATGTAGTACCCGATTTTAGTGCGGTGGGTTATATGAATAGTGAAGTTCCAATTCCAACAGTTGGAATAGTTCTTACTGTTAATCCTGTTGCTGGGGATAATTTAGCCAACATACAAAATGCTATAAATCAAGTAGCAGCAATGCCATTAGATGCAAATGGTTTTAGGGGCGCAATCCTTTTTACAGCAGGAACCTACAATATTAGTGATACAGTTACTATTTCAGCAAGTGGGATCGTACTTCGAGGAGTTGGGTTTAATGGAAGTGGAACTAATTTTATTGCTACGAAAACATCGCAACACATACTATTTGATTTTATTGGAGCTTCTGGAACTGCCTATATTTCTGGAAATTCAACTAGAAAAGCGATAACAGATTTATATGTGCCAATTGGTGCAAAGCAAATAACAGTTGCTTCAGGGCATAGTTTTGCAATTGGCGACAAAGTTTTTGTTCATCGAATTCCTAATGCTGCATGGATAAATTTGCTAGGTATGAATTTATTATCTACTATTGATCCAGCTGCTACTAATTGGACAGCGAGTGGTTATGACATGGATTCTGAAAGAAAAATAATGAGTATTAATGGCAATGTTATCACTTTAGATGCACCAATAATGGATGTTATTGATCCTATTTATTCCACAGGAGAATTGGTGAAATTTACCGATAATAGAATAAATAATTGTGGTATCGAAAACATGAAAATTTCATCTACTTATATTTCATCTATTGATGAAAATCATGGTTGGGAAGCAGTATCTTTTGATAAAATTTACAATAGCTGGGTTCGAAATTTAGATGTTTATTATTTTGGATATTCGGCAGTTCATATTAATTCTGATGCAAGTTTTATAACTGTTGATAGTTGTAAAATGTTGGATGCAAAATCTATAATTGATGGCGGTAGAAGGTATTCTTTTAATGTTGATGGGCAGCGAAATTTAGTTCAGAATTGTACCACTAAAAATGGACGTCATGATTATGTAAACGGAAGTAGAACTTGTGGTCCAAATGTTTTTTATAACGCTACAGCTACAATTCAACATAGTGATATTGGTCCACACCATCGTTGGTCTACAGGGATTTTATTTGATAATTTAACTGGCAACGGAAATATGAATGTGCAAAACCGATTGGTCATGGGTAGTGGTCACGGTTGGTCTGGTGGTCAAATCATGTTTTGGAATTGTAACGCTTCAAGAATGGTAATCCAAGATCCGCCAGGCGATGAAATAAATTGGGCAATTGGTTGTATTTGTCCAGATATTACAGGTAACGGAGACGCAACTACAGAACCAATAGGTGTAATTCAATCTCAAGGAAACCACATAACAGCAATTCCTAGTTTGTTTATTGCTCAATTAAATGATAGACTTGCTACTTTATCGAATAATCAAAATGATTTCATAAGTAATGAAAACGCAATTTTTATTGCTCCAAACCCAGCTAAATCTCAAATTACAATTCATTCAAATCAATCATTTAATTCAAAAAGCAAGATTTCTATATTTAATGTAAATGGACAAATTGTAAAAAAACAAATAGAAATAGTTGCTAATTCAGATGATAAATTGGCATTCAATATGGATGTGTCTGATTTAAATGATGGTATTTATTTTGCTGAAATAATAAACGAAACCAATCCTAAAACCATTAAATTTATTGTAAAAAAATAGATTTAAGTTATAAAATATACCAATGAAAAATTTAAAACTAATTACTTTTTTGTTATTGCTAAATTTGATATTTACGCAAAAATTGATTGCAACTACATATTATGTTAATTCGGTAGCGGCATTGCAAACGAAAATCAATGCAGCATCAACAGTGTCAGGAGATATTATAATTCTTTATAATGGAACCTATCTTAATAGTACATTAACAATTGGAAAAAGCGGCATAAAAGTTATGTCCGAAACTTCTGGCGGTGTGTTTTTAAATGGAACCAATAACATTACAATTTCAGGAAACTATGTTACTTTTAGTGGTTTTCAGTTTACTTCTGGTGATATAGGGAGCAATTGTATCCTCAAAATTTCTGGGGATTACAATAAAATATCTCATTTGAATTTTAGTAATTATTATGCAAAAAAATACATTGAAATTCAAGCTGACAGTCAATATAATGAAATTTCCTATTGTAATTTAGAAAAAAAGCCAGCAAATGCAATTATTGGTTGTACCATACAAATTTCAACATCGTCAGTAATTGGTTATCATAAAATCAGATATTGTTCTTTTCAAAACTATTATGGCGTTGGTGGAGATAATGGAAACGAACCGATTCGAATTGGTCTAAGTACCGAATACCTCAATAAATCACGAACAATTGTTGAGTACTGTTATTTTAATAATACAGGACTTGGCGATAGCGAAAGTGTATCTGTGAAATGTCAAGAAAATGTAATTCGTTATTGTACTTTTACGAACCAACAAAACGCAATGTTAGTTTTCAGAAATGGAGATAATAATGTTGCTTACAGTAATTTCTTCATTAATGCAGGAGGAATTCGAGTTAAAGAGGCCAATAATATTTATTGCTATAATAATTATTTTGAAAATTCTGGTGTTGGGAGCTCAGCTGATGCAGTAACTTATGTTTATGTAACACCTTTAGTTTCTCCCCCAATTACAGTTCCTCCTGCTCGAACATTAAATCTTAATAATATTAATTTTATTCACAATACTTTTTACAATTGTGGTAATATAGATTTAGGCGGAACTGGTGCTACAAGCAATACTTGGGCGAATAATATTTTCATAAAAAGTTCTGGTGATATTTTTAATAATGCAAATTCAGGCACTTCGTGGGCGGGAAACTTTCGGCAGGGAACTTTAGGAATAGCTAATCCCTCTTCTGGGATTTCAAATACAAATCCATTTCTAGCTTTAAACTCGGAGGGTTATTACGGATTATCATCAAGCAGTCCTGTAAATAATGCAAATGCAGGTTATCCAACTATTTTGAATATTACTAATATTGACGATGATTCCAATTTATTGTTTGATATTAGCGGACAAACAAGAGTTGGAATTAAAGATGTTGGTTGCGATGAATATACAACTGGAACAACGACGAATCATCCGTTGACTTTATCAGAAGTTGGGCCTTCTTATTTAATGGCGCTTTCCGCAAATACATTTGATTTATCAGATAAAAAAACGAGTATTTTTCCAAATCCAGTAAAAAATAATTTAACTATTCAATTTCCAAATACGATTTATTCTAATACAGAAGTAAACATTATTACTATAAATGGACAAGTCGTAAAAAAACAAATTATTGCTCAAAATGAACTAATTGATTTTCAAAAACAGATTGATGTAACCGATTTGAAAAACGGAATTTATCTACTACAATTGCATTCAAATAACTATTCTAAAACACTAAAAATTGTAGTTCAAAAATAACAAATTGCATTAAACCTTTTTCAAATAATTGCATCTAATATACAAACAAATCAAAATGAAAAATTACCCGAATTTCCTAAAAGTAATAACAATCGTTTTTACAGTTCTGTTTCTTTTACCAGTTTCAGCACAAGAAAAAACAAAACCCAATATTCTATTTATAGCGATTGACGATTTAAAACCTATTTTAGGATGTTATGGAAATACGTTAATTAAAACCCCAAACATAGATCGATTGGCAAAAATGGGTACAGTTTTCATGAGTAATTACTGTCAACAAGCAGTTTGCGGACCAACAAGAGCAAGCATAATGACAGGGAAACGCCCAGATTATACTAAGGTTTGGGATTTAAAAACCAAAATGCGTGACATTAATCCAGATATTTTGAGTTTGCCACAACATTTAATTTCGCAAGGATATTCTACTCAAGGAATTGGAAAGATTTACGATGGACGATGTGTCGATAAAAAAATGGATGCGCCTTCCTGGAGCGTTCCATTTTATAATTATTTCAAAACCGAAGAACGCTATTATGCTAAGGAAACGGGAATGCCAGTATTAGGAGCTTATCAATTGCCTGCAACAAAAGAATTGGCGTTGAAACATATTAAAGAAGGAAAAGATAAAGGTTTATCCGATAAAGAATTGGACGATTATGTTTCAAAATTGGTAAAACCATCAGTTGAATGTGCCGATGTTCCTGATAATGCTTATAATGATGGAGCAAATGCTACTCGTGCTTTAGAAATTTTAGAAAAATTAAAATCAGATACAAAACCATTCTTTTTTGCTGTTGGATTTTCAAAACCTCACTTGCCATTTGTAGCTCCAAAAAAATATTGGGATTTATACAAAAGAGAAGACATGCCATTAGCTACTTTTCAAGAGAAATCAAAAAATAGTGTTGATGTTGCCTATCACAATTCAGGAGAAATGAGAGGATATTCGGATATTCCACCTTTAGTTTCTTTTACCGATCAAAAGGATTTTGGATTGACTTTACCAATTGACAAACAACAAGAATTAATTCACGGTTATTATGCTGCAGTTTCCTATACCGATGCACAGGTAGGAAAATTATTAGATAAATTAGATGCTTTAGAATTGACCAAAAACACAATAATTGTACTTTGGGGCGATCACGGATGGCATTTAGGTGATCATAATATTTGGTGTAAACATACTAATTTTGAACAAGCAACTCGAACACCAATGATAATTTCTTCACCAGGAATTGCAGCTTCAACTACTAATGCTTCAACAGAATTTGTTGATATTTTTCCAACATTATGTGATTTGGCAGGTGTGAAAATACCTGAAGTTTTAGACGGAAAAAGTCTTAAGCCATTAATGAACAAATCGGCAAAATCAGTTAAAGACTATTCTATAAGTCAATATCCACGTAGCGGAACGAAGAGCGAAACCGAACGTCAAGGTTACGCTTCTTCCAAAGTGATGGGCTATTCTTTGAGAGATAAAAGATACCGATATACTGTTTGGATGACCAATGATTTTAGAAGTACACAGGCTTTTGATTCTAATTTGATTGTGGGAACTGAATTATATGATTATGATAAAGATCCAAACGAAACGATAAATGTGATTGATGAAAAGGAATACAAATCGGTTGTTAAAGATTTAAAAAGTAAAATGATTGCTTTTTTTGCATCACAAGTAAAATAGCTATTTAAATGAAAGTATCTAAATTATTTTATAAATTTAGAGTTTCAATAAAACGATTTAATATCATAGAATGAAAAACAATATTTCAGTCATTTTTTTAATGTTAAGTTTATCTATAACTGCTCCTTTTAAAATAGCTGCTCAACAAACAGCTATTAAAAAAGAGAAAGTTGTAAAAAACACGAAGAACACAAAAACGTGTTGTACAGCGGCTATTCCAAATCGATTTGGTGTTAAAACAAAATCTAATTTCACAGAAGGAAAAACGGTTACGAATTCCAACATAAAAAACCCAGAAGGAATGGTTTGGATTCCCGGCGGAACATTTAGTATGGGTGGCGATAACGATCAAGCGCGACAAGATGAATTACCAAAACACGAAGTGAAATTGAATGGTTTTTTCATGGATGTTACAGAAGTTACCAATGCGCAATTTGCCAAATTTATTGCTGAAACAGGATATGTCACTACAGCTGAAAAAGATATTAATTGGGAAGATTTAAAAAAACAATTGCCGTCGGATACTCCGAAACCTGAACCCGAAACTTTGAAAGCTGCCTCTTTGGTTTTTGTTCCAACGGAAGGCGAAGTGAGTTTGCAAGATTATAGTCAGTGGTGGAGCTGGTCGCACGGGGCCAATTGGAACCATCCAAAAGGAAAAGATAGCAATATTGTTGGAAAAGAGAATTTCCCTGTGGTTCATATTAGTTGGGATGACGCTAATGCGTATTGCAAATGGGCAGGAAAACGATTGCCGACAGAAGCGGAATGGGAATATGCAGCAAGAGGTGGGTTGACCAAAAATGTTTATGCTTGGGGTAACGAAAAAGTGGATGAAGGAAAAATACATTGCAATTATTTTCAAGGAAATTTTCCCTATAAGAATGAAGGTACCGATGGTTTTATGGGGTCAGCTTCCGTGAAATCTTTTGCTCCAAATGGTTATGGTTTGTATGATATGGGTGGAAATGTTTGGGAATGGTGCGCAGACAATTATAATAATACTTATTATGATGCCTTCAAAAAAATTAAAGTTGCCATTAATCCAAAAGGGCCATTAAAAAGTTATGATCCTGATGAACCTTTGGTAGCCAAAAGAGTAATGCGTGGCGGTTCTTTTTTATGTAATGAATCCTATTGTAGTGGTTATCGTGTTTCGGCAAGAATGAAAAGTTCGGCTGATTCTTCAATGGAACATTTAGGGTTTAGATGCGTTTCTAATTAATTGATTAAGATGAAGGAGAAGTTATTTTGTATTTTTTTGTTTGCTTTAACGGCTGAAATTGCTACTGCAAATAGTAATTCGATTTCAACTATATATTTGGAAAATTTTGCTATTGCAAATAAAGATTCGGTTGCTTTAGATAATGCTTATATGAAAGTGCTTCGAGATGGAGCAGCTTGTACTTTGGCGAATACACCAAATTTTGGAACACGGATTATTGTTGCATTAGATAAAATAAAATTTAAAAGTAATCGCGGTACAATTAAGATAAAAAGGGGAAAAATTGCTGTTTTTTTGGAAAATGAATTCTATGATTTGCCGAAAGGCTCTTATTTTGAAATTGCTTTAAAAAAGAACCATCCGCCTTTGACAAAACCAAGTGAATGGGTTGAACCAACAAAAAACATAGTAATTTATGAAAATGCTGAATTCCGAGTTTTTGAAGAAAGACTAAATCCAGGTGATGAAAGACCATTACACAGTCACGCTCAGAGGGTTGTAGTTCGTTTGAATCAAGTGCAATTAACAGATCCTCGAAACTCTCCAAATGGAAAACCTGGGACTGGAATTCAAGTTGCCAATACCGTTAAATTTGCTGAACCGATGGTGCATGTAACCAAAAATCTCAGTGAAATCCCGTTGTTTAATATTGTCATTGAATATAAAATTGAGCATTAAAATTAGATAATGAGAAATCCAGTAATTAAAGCGTTTTTTGCAATTTTACTTTTGGCAACTTTCAATGGTTATTCTCAAGAATTTACCAAAGGGAAATTGCTTTATAGTAATTCCTTAGCGACTTCAGAAATGGTTAAGGATTGGACTTTGGAAGGCTCAGCAAAAATTGAATTCAAAAATAATTGGATGCATATTTTTTCTCCAAATGAAGAAGGACATCACGTTTTTTGGTGCCCTGTTGATTTTTCAGGGAATTTCATAGCCGAATGGGAAGCACAAAATCAAGAAATTGATGCGGGTTTATGTATCGTTTTCTTTGCAGCCAAAGGATTGAAGGGTCAAAGTATTTTTGATGCTTCCATGCCAAAAAGAACGCTAGGAACCTTTACAGATTATACCAAAGGCGCGATGAACGATTACCATATTTCGTATTATGCAAATGGTCGGGACAATCCAAATCGGGAAACTGCGAATTTGAGAAAAAACAAAGGATTTAATTTGGTACAAACAGGAGAAATTGGAATTCCTGTTCAATCAACCGCTATTCATAAAATGAAATTAGTTAAATATGAGGGGAAAATCCTAATGTATATTGACAATAGAAAAATTATAGATTGGACTGACGATGGAATTAAATACGGAAAAATATTAGAAGGTGGTAAAATTGGATTCCGACAAATGCAATGGACTCATTTTGCCTATAGAAATTTTAAAGTCTGGGAAAATTGATCGATTACAGAAACAAATAAATAACAAAGATTAAATAATTCAACATGAAAAATAAATCACTATTGCTAATTGGCTTTGCAAGTTTAGTAATAATTACAGCTTCCTCTTTTCAACTTTCGAATTCTAATTTCGAAAAAAACAAGATAGTTAAAGAAACCAATAAACTAATTACGAAGCATTCTAAAACTGATTTAGTAACTGCTTTATCTGAAAAATTGGGTGCAAAAAAACCTGTTGTAGCTTCTTTGACAAAACACGGAATTGTAATAAAAAATGCATCGACTAAAGCTACTGCATCAAAACCTGATATTTTGTTTTTCATTGCCGATGATATGACTTCAATAGATTGTGAACCTTATGGAAATAAAGACGTTTATACTCCCAATTTGGCTAAACTCGCAAAAGAAGGGATGACCTTCGATAATATGAATAACGCTACAGCGATGTGCGGCCCAACACGTCAGAGTTTATATACAGGGTTATTTCCTGTAAAAAATGGAAGTTATCCAAATCATGCGCAAGTATATGACAATGTTATTAGTATTGTTCAACATTTCAAAAAAATTGGATATCGAGTTGCTTTGATTGGAAAACAGCATTATGCACCAATGGCAAATTTTCCTTTTGAATATTTAGGCGGTAGAAATAGTGATAATGGAAAAGGACCAGACGTTGAATTAGCAGATGCTGAAAAATGGATTAAAAAAGACACATCAAAACCCTATTTGTTGATTGTTGCTTCTAACCAACCACATGGCCCTTGGAATAGAGGTGATGCAAAACAATACGATGCAAGCAAAATTTCTGTTGCTCCTTATATGGTTGACACCAAAGAAACTAGAGCTGAATTGGTAAAATATTATGCCGAAATTACTTATATGGATAGCCTTGTTGGAACGTGTACAAAGATGGTTGAAAAACAGAAAAACAAAGATAATACGCTGTTTCTTTTTGCAAGCGAACATGGAAGTTCGATGCCTTTTGCAAAATGGACGTGTTATAATATGGGGTTAAAAGCAGCATTTATTGCGCGTTGGCCTAAGGTTATTAAACCAGACACAAGAACGGATATTTTGGCGCAATATATTGATGTTGTTCCTACGCTTTTTGAAGTTGCAGGAGGAAATCCTGAAACATTGCGAGGTAATAAAGAAGAAACCATGAAATTGGACGGAAAGAGTTTTTATGCTACTTTAAATGGGAAACCAAAAGAAGTTCGAGATTATGTTTATGGAGTTCATACCACAAGAGGTATTAAAAACGGATCTGATAATTATCCTGTTCGCTCGATACAAGACCATAATTATAAATTGATTTGGAATTTGCAATTCAACGAGCCTTTTTTAAGTTCGGGTTCACAACCAAAAAACAAATTGTACAACAGTTGGTTGAAAGCCACAAATACAACTCCAAAACAAGCAGCTCATGCTAAATTGTTTAGAAACAGACCAGAATATGAATTATATAACATCAAAAAAGATGTTTATGAATTGGATAATTTAGCAGATGACAAAGCACTTGCATCTGTGAAAATTAAATTAGTTTCTGAACTAAAAAAATGGATGTTAGACCAAGGAGATAAAGGAATTAAAACAGAAGCCGAAGCATTGCGAAGATTAAAAGGAGATACTTTAGATTGGAAAACTTCTGGAGATTAGTAACTTGCAATTAATTACATTTAATGCTTATAATTTTAAGATGGTTAAACCAATAAAATACATATTGTTACTTTTTGTACTTTCGGATGTAAGTTGTGTTTCAGCACAAATTAAATCAGATGTAGCAAGCAGTTTTCCAAAAACACTTGCTATTGACGGCAAAGTCTTACAAAGGAATTACGATTTAATTATTGCCGATGATGCTGATAAAGTTAGAGCACTTAAATTGCTTCTAAAGAAAGCGGATAAAGTTTTAAATGAAGCAAAAGTATATTCAGTAATGGATAAAAAACAAGTTCCTCCGAGTGGCGATAAACACGATTATATGAGCACGGGGCCTTATTGGTGGCCAGATCCAACGAAGCCAGACGGATTGCCGTATATCAAAAAAGACGGGCTTCGCAATCCAACATATTATGATATTACAGATTCTCAAGAAATAAATAAAGTTGAAGATTGTGCATTAACATTAGCTTTAGCGTACTATTTCACACACGAAAATAAATATGCGAATTTTGCATCAAAATTAATTAAAACGTGGTTTTTAGATACTGAAACACGACAAAATCCAAATCTAAATTTTGGTCAAGGAATTCCGGGATTGAATACAGGTCGTGGAACTGGAATTATTGAAACGCGTGATGCTTACCGTGTTTTAGACGCATCGATTTTAATTAAAGAAACTCCAAATTGGAATAAAGAAGAGCATCAAGCATTGAAAAAATGGTTTTCAGATTATTTAACCTGGATGTTAGAAAGTCCAATCGGGAAAGATGAAGCAGATTCAAAAAACAATCATGGTACTTTTTTTAGCGAACAAGTAATAGCATTTGCACTTTTTTCTGAGCGCCCAGAAGTTGCTTTAAATGAAATAGAAATTTTTAAAAACAGAATGGAAAGTCAATTAAAACCTGATGGAAGTCAGCCTTTTGAATTGGTTCGAACAAAATCTTGGGGTTATGTTAATATGAATTTATTCGGTTATTTTTTAATTGCAAAATTAGCTGAAAATGCCAATATTCAACTTTGGTACCAGCAAATTAGTGAAGGTAAAAATATGAGAAATGCGTTGGATTGGATTGTTCCTTATTTGAAAAATGAAAAAGTTTGGGAATACGAACAAATTCAAAAAATTGGCTTTGGAGAAACTATTAAAATCTTAAAATATGCATCAAAAAAATATTCCAATATAGAATATGAAGCATTAGCAAAAAAAATAGACTTAAAAACCTACCAATCTGACATCATTGAATTAACATATTAATATATTTAGAATCATGAATAAATTATTTTTCACACTTGTATTTGTAGCATTTGCAACTATTTTCAGTGTTTCTGCTCAAAGTAAAAAAGTTAAAAATGGCACTTCAAAACCGAATATTATTTACATTCTTGCTGATGATTTAGGTATTGGAGATGTAAGTTGTTACGGTTCTGATAATAACAAAACTCCAATTATCGATAAATTAGCAAAAGGCGGAATTCGGTTTACCCACGGATATACTGCGCCACTTTGCGGTCCATCAAGAGCTATGATTTTAACGGGACGTTACGCTTTTAGAACAGGTGCTGTAAATCAAGATATGGTTGGACAAATTAAACCAGAGAATGAAGTTTTGATCCCCTCAGTTTTAAAAACAGCTGGTTATACTAGTGCTATGGTAGGAAAATGGAGCCAATTTTCATTAACACCCAAAGATTTTGGTTTTGATGATTATATTACCTTTCAAGGAAGTGGAGATTATTGGGCAACCGAAAAAAAGAAATCAGAAAATTATATTGAAAATGGAGTTAATAAAAAGTTAGATTCTCTAACATATATGCCTGATTTAATGCACAAGCATTTGGTTGATTTTATTACAACAAATAAGGACAAACCTTTTTTTCTATATTATTCAATGGTTCACGTTCATGCATTGATTCAGCGAACACCAGACAGCAAACCTGGAAGTGATTTATATGCAGATAACACCGCCTATATGGATAAGTTGGTAGGGAAACTATTAAGCACCTTGGATGATTTAAAATTAAGAGAAAATACTCTGATTATTTTCATGGGTGATAATGGAACAGCAAGCCAATATGCAGAAAGAAGTTCGATAAGAGGGAAAGCACTTTCAGGTAAAAAAGGATCTATGCTGGAATGCGGTAGTTTAGTTCCTACAATTGCCAACTGGCCAGGAGTTATTGAAGCGGGAAAAGTAAACGATTTATTAATTGATTCAAGTGATATATTGCCGACTTTCGCTGATTTGGCTGGGGCAAAATTACCAACTAATAAAGTAATAGATGGACATAGTTTTTTGCCTCAATTAATGGGTAAGAAAGGAACTCCTAGAGAGTGGATCTTTATTGAATTGGGAAATAAGTGGTATGTTCGTGATTCCAAGTGGAAATTAAATAGAGAAGGAGAACTTTTTGACATGAGCAATGCGCCATTCGAAGAAAAGTTGGTTGCAAATTATGCTGAAAATAAAGAAGCAAGTGCTGCATATTCTCGTTTGCAAACAGCTTTAAAAACGTTAAGTCCCGAAAAAGGAATTTTAGACAATGCAGATGGTAGTGGAAGACATGGAAGTAATGTGAAAAAGAAAAAGGATAAAGTTGAAGAGTAATTTATGTAAATAGGCAGGCAATGGTTTATTAATTCTTAGCAAATATTCTATATTCAGATTTTCATTTTTAATAAATTTTTTAAAAAAAGTATTCGAAAGAGTACTTTTTTTGTTTTATTAGTTATGTTTGTATTAATAAACTGATTCCCTCAATTAAAATCCAACAATCGATTAATATTTAGATTCTTATAATCATTAGCGAGTAAAATTAGTATTGGATTTTCATACAAATAGTATAGTTTTCAAATTGCATTTGTACAATTTTTATACCAATAACGGATTTCGACAATTGTAATTAATGATATTTTTACATTTTAGAAATGCTAGGTTCGTTTTAATGAAACGAATTTATATTTAGAATATAATTAACCAAAAACCAAATTAATTCCCTCAAATTATGAAAAAACCACTAGTACTGTTTTTATTAATTTTTACCTCAATTATCTACAGTCAAACTGATCCAAAAAAGATTTCAGGAACTGTTGTTGATAATAAAGGTGTTCCAATTCCAGGAGTAACAATTACATTTGAAGATAAAGACATCGCAACTGATTTAGATGGAAAGTACACCATTGAAGTCAAAAATTCAAAATCTATTTTACGTTTTTCTTACTTAGGATTTGCACCGCAAGTTGTAGTTGTTGGAAAAAACAAAGAGATAAACATAACTTTACTCGAGTCAAAAAGTGAATTAGATGAAGTCGTAGTTATTGGATATGGAACTCAAAAAAGATCCAATGTAACTGGGTCAATTTCCAAATATAAAAATGAAAAATTAGATGAAATCGCAGTTTCAAGACTTGATCAAGCATTGCAAGGAAAAATTGCTGGAGTTCAAGTTCAGAATATTTCTTCTGAAGCTGGTGCCGATGCTCAAATTACGGTTCGTGGAATTAGCTCCATTAATGCAGGAGCAAGTCCATTAGTAGTTGTTGACGGACAACCAATTCCAGATGGTTTGGGCTCAATAAACATGGCAGATGTAGCTTCCGTTGAGGTTTTGAAAGATGCTGCTTCGGCTGCAATTTACGGTTCTCGTGGAGCAAGTGGAGTTATATTAATTACTACTAAAAGTGGGAAAGCAGATAAGGCAAGATATTCATTTAAATACAGTACTGGATTTAAAAACGCCTATCAAAAATACGATCTTATGTCAACTTCTGAATATACGGAGTTGCTTTATAGAGAACAGGCGATTAGAAATACCGATCCAGCAATTCAAGCAGAAGGTCTAATTAATCCAAATGCATTAAATATCTATTATCAAGGTAGCCCTACAAAAGTGAATAACTTACTTGCGGCTTACATAGTAGAACAAACAATGCTTGGAGGAAAAGGTTATAATTATCAAGATGAAGTTTTACGAACTGCTGAATTCAAAAACATTCAATTTAGTGCTACTGGCGGAACAAAGAGTCTAAAATATTATGTTTCTGGAGGGTATCAAGGTGACGAAGGTATTATGTTGAAAAGTAATTTCCAAAAATTAAATTTCAGAACCAAATTTGATATCGATTTAAGTAAAAAGGTTAAATTATCAGTGAATATTAACCCGTCATATACCACAAAAGAATCTCCATCTGAAAACTTGACAAATTTTTGGCGTTATCCAACATGGCTTCCCTACCAACACAATAATTTAACTGCAGCATTTGTTAATCAAAACCCGCAATGGGCAAGTATTCAGTCAGGTGATTATGCGCATCCTAGACATTTTATTGGATTAACATATAATGGAACCTATCCTGACGGTACACAATTGCTTTTGCCAGACGGAACAACTTTTACACCTGCAACTGGCTCTCCTTCAAATTCTGCTCAAAATAATCCAATGGCTTCTTTATTAAGTCATGATATTAATGCAAAATCGTATGGTTTGCAAAGTGGTGCTACACTAAATATCAATTTACTTCCTGGATTAGATTTCAAAACTATGAATACGGTGTATATGAAATATGATACAAAGTTGGATTGGTCTAACAGAAATGCAGACGGTGATGGAATTGTAAACAAAGGGATTTACTTTGATAATACCTATCTTGATTTGTTAACTGAAAATACGTTGAATTATAAAAAAGAATTAGACGAAAATAATTCCTTAGAACTTTTAGTTGGATACACGGCGCAACAAACCAAAAGTACCAATACACAAACAACAGGATTGGACTATCCAAGTGATAATGTAACGACTTTAAATAATGCCCTTTTTATTGATAAATCAGGAACGTTTGGTTCTAAAAATCAAGTCGGTTTGTTATCCTATTTAGGAAGGGTAAATTATGTTATTGAAAATAAATACCTGCTATCTGCAAGTTTTCGTGCAGATGGTAGTTCTTATTTTGGACCAGGAAAAAAATGGGGAAGTTTTCCAGCTGCTTCTGTAGGATGGATTGCTAATAAAGAACCATTTTTAAGTAAAGTAGATTGGCTTAATAAGTTAGCTTTTAGAGCAAGTTACGGTGTTTCTGGAAATAATAGAATTTTGAATTATGGTTATCAAAATTTGTTGTCCTCCGCAAATTATTCTTTTGGAGCAGGAACAGGGACTCAGACTTCAGGTCAAGCTGGAAATGCTAACATTAATGCTAACGAAGATATTACTTGGGAAAGTACTTCTCAAACTAATTTTGGTGTTGATTTAGCATTATTGAACAACAGAATTAGTTTGTCAGTAGATGTATATAATTCTGTAACTGACAAATTACTTTTGCAACAAGCAACAATGGCTTTTTCTGGCGTGCCACTTTCATGGAATAATATCGGAAGCCTATATAACAAAGGATTTGAATTTGAATTGGCAACTGTAAATGTAAAAGCCAGAGGCTTTAAATGGTCAACTTCTTCCAATTTATCTCATACAAGAAATGAAATTAAAGAGTTAGGTAATGAAGCGTATTTACTTAATTATGGTGAAAGAAATGAAATTTACAAAAGTGTAGTTGGAGGTCCTTTAGTTCAATTTTTTGGATATAAAACAGATGGAATTTGGATTTCGCAAGAGCAAATTGACGCCTCTGGATTAACATCCAATTTACCAGCGGCATTTAAACCAGGTGGATTAAGATTGGTGGATGTTGATGGAAATGGAATTATTGATACAAATGACAGAACAATAATTGGAAGTCCATATCCGGATTTTACTTGGGGTTTTACCAATAATTTTACCTTTAAAGCATTTGATTTTAGCTTTACATTTCAAGGTGTTCAAGGTGGAGATTTAATTAATGGAGACCCTAATTATGGCGAAACTAAATCTAGAAATACAAATTACAATTCAAACCGTTGGCTTAGCCCAGAAAACCCTGGTGACGGAAGAACTCCTTATGAAGAAATTGGTTTTAACTGGATGCTAACAGATTATGTAGTTGAAGACGCTTCTTATTTTGCGCTAAGAGAAGTTAATTTAGGCTACACATTACCTGGCTCTTTGGCTAAAAAAATAGGGTTAAGTTCTTTACGTTTGTATTCTTCAGCTCAAAATGTATATTTCCATTCAGCTAGCGGGTATAGAGGAATTAACTCAGAGGGTCGCTCAACTTCAGGGCCTTATGGCTCTGCTTTAGTTGCAGGTTATCAAAGAGGAGCATTTCCAATTGCCAAAACAATAGTTTTTGGAATCGATATTAATTTTTAATTTTAATAGTATTTACAATGAAAAACTCAATTAAATATTTAAGTATTGTATTAATAGGTGCAATGTCTAGTTGCTCTGATTATATCGAATTAAATTCAGAAGCAAATATTATTGCTGATAATTATTATACTAATTATTCAGAATTACAAGTAGGATTAACAGCGTGCTATAAAGGACTTCAAAATCCATTAACAGAGGAATGGTCTTTAACAGAACTTAGAAGCGATAATACCGTAATGGACGGTGGTAGCAGTACCTCAACTCCAAATCAAGATTTAGCCTTTTTAGATCAGTTTTATCCTCCTACGACGCACCAAGGGCTTTATAAATATTGGTTAAATACCTATAATAATATAAGAAATACAAATACAGTATTGAATGCTGCTGGGGCAAACTATAATGCAACTACTGGAATTATTGAATATCAGCCCGTGACAATTGATGTTACTGCTGCTCAATGTAAAAGCATTGCTGCCGAAGCTTCTTTTATTAGAGCGCATCACTATTTTAATTTAGTTCGTTTGTACGGTGGTGTATTTTTAATTGATGAACCAATTACCGCTGAACAAGCAAAAACTATTAACCGTTCAACTGTTGCAGACATTTATAAATTAATTGAAGCCGATTTATTAAATGCTACTGCAAATGGAAATTCTACAGGATTTACTGCAAATTCAACTAGTCTTGGACACGCTAATGCATGGGCAGCTAAAGCATTATTAGCGAAAGTATATTTAACATTAAATAGAAAAGCGGAAGCTGCAACTTTACTTGATAGTATTATTAGTTCGGGAGGATATAGTTTGCAACCAACTTATGAAAGCGTTTTCTCTGTGAACAATGAAATGAATTCCGAAATTCTATTTGCTATTCGATTTAAAGGCGGTGGATTAGGAATGGGAAATCAATTGTCTAATTTTTTCGCCCCAACTAATAGTGGAAATGCTATAATAAATGGAGATGGTAAAGGATACAATACCCCTGTATTAGAAATCGTAAAAAGTTCTTCCTCTTATACTAATTATATTGATCCTTCACCAATAAGAAAGGCAGTTAATATTGGCTTGTATGGAACCAGTAATTATTATGTAAAAAAATATATTTCGCCTACCGTTTTAGCAAATGACGCTGAAAATGATTGGCCAGTTATTCGATATGCAGATGTTTTATTAATGAAAGCTGAAGCTGACGGTAATAGCCCTGCAAGTATGGCAATTATAAATCAAATACGAGCTAGAGCGGGAATTACAACTCCTTTAGCAACAACAGCAACTCTAACTGTTTTTGAAAGAGCATTGGCAAGTGAAAGAAGATGGGAATTTGCTTTTGAAAATCAACGTTGGTTTGATGTTCTTAGATTTTCAACAACAATGTCGTCGTTATCAGCAACTACTGATCCTTTCCCTGGATTAAAATTACAAGGTGCAGAGTATATTATGAAAAAACATTTTGCAAATATGTATTCTAAAATATATGGTAGCTTCAGTGTTTTACCAATTACTTTATCTGAACTTCAGGCAAATGCCAATGTTGATCTTTTTTTATTGCCAATACCTCAATATGAAATTGATACGAATTCGTTTTTAACGATTCTTCAAAATCCAGGTTACAATTAATTTATTGAGAACAGTGATTATTAAAATTATAGTCACTGTTTTTTTTATTGCTAATTTATTATTTGTCTTAAATTAGCATTTTAAATTCCTAAAATAATAACATAACAAATATACAATGTCTGCATCTTACGAAACAAGATACGCTTCAAGTCCGCAAGCCGTAAAAGAATACAATACAGCACAATTAAGAGCCGAATTTCTAATTGACAATTTAATGGAAGTAGGAAAAGTAAATCTAACTTATTCTCATTACGACAGGTATATCGCAGGTTCTGCTGTGCCGTTAGAATCCTTAACTCTAGAAACCATTGACCCTTTAAAATCTAGTTATTTTCTTGAAAGAAGAGAATTAGGCATCATCAATGTTGGTGGAAGTGGTTCAGTAGTCGCTGATGGAATTATATATGAATTGAGTTTCAAAGATGCACTATATATTGGAAGTGGTACTAAAGAAGTAGTTTTCAAAAGTGATGACATTTCAAATCCCGCTAAATTTTATTTGAATTCTGCTCCTGCACATACCAATTATCCAAATAAAAAAGTGGGACTTGCTGAAGCAAATAAACTACAATTGGGTTCAATGGAAACTGCCAATCATCGGACGGTTAACCAAATGATTATTGGCGGAATTGTAACTACTTGCCAATTGCAAATGGGAATGACAGAATTGAAAACGGGAAGTGTTTGGAATACAATGCCAGCACACGTTCACGATAGAAGAATGGAAGTGTATTTCTATTTAGACATTCCAGAAAACCAAGCAGTTTGTCATTTTATGGGGCAACCGCAAGAAACGCGACACATTTGGATGAACAATCACCAAGCGGTAATTTCACCACCATGGTCAATTCATTCTGGCGCAGGAACTTCAAATTATACTTTTATTTGGGGAATGGCAGGCGAAAACCTTGACTACGGAGATATGGATATTTGCAAAATAACAGATTTAAGATAAGCTATGGGAAGTACATTATTTGACATAAAAGGAAAAATTGCACTTGTAACGGGCAGTACACATGGACTTGGAATGGCAATGGCAAAAGGTTTAGGACATGCGGGTGCAACAATTATTATAAACGGAAATTCATCGCAACCAAAAATTGATGAAGCTGTTTTGGAATTTAAAAATGAAGGCATCAAAGCTTTTGGATATAAATTCAATGTTGCCAATGAAAGCGAAGTCATTGAAGCAATCAGTAAAATTGAAAGTGAAGTAGGTCCAATCGATATTTTAATTAATAATGCGGGAATTATTAAACGTATTCCTTTAATTGAAATGGAAGTTTCCGATTTTAAAGAAGTGGTGGACATTGATTTAGTGAGTCCTTTTATCGTTTCAAAACACGTTGCAAAAGGAATGATTGCAAGACAACAAGGAAAAATAATCAACATTTGTTCCATGATGAGTGAATTGGGTAGAAATGGAGTTGGAGCGTATGCTGCTGCAAAAGGAGGACTGAAAATGCTTACCAAAAATATGGCAACTGAATGGGCAAAACACAATGTTCAAGTCAACGGAATTGGCCCAGGATATTTTGCGACAACACAAACGGAGCCTATTCGAGTAGATGGACATCCGTTTAACGAATTTATTATTAATAGAACTCCAGCGGCAAAATGGGGAAACCCTGATGATTTATCGGGAGCAGCAATATTTCTTTCTTCTAAAGCGAGTGATTTTGTAAACGGTCATATTCTGTATGTTGATGGCGGAATATTGGCTACAATTGGAAAACCTTCAAATGAAATTTAATATGAAATTCACTAATGGAATAGTAGTTTTATTACTTTCGAGTACCTTATTTTCGTATGCTCAAAAGTCAAAAATTATTACCATATCCAATCCATTGAAGATAGACAGAGAATTTGAAACGGTAGAATTATCTAAAAATGCTTTGGGTTTAAAATCTTCGGATGTATTAGAAAAGTTTGGTATTAGAGAAGTTGGAACTACTACTTTTTTAATTTCTCAATGTGTGGATGAAAATGGTGATGGAATTTCAGATGTGCTTTTATTCCAACCTAAAATCAAAGCTTCAGCATCAAAAAAATACGAGCTAGTATTAAATAATGATACTAAAACAAAAGAGCCAATTGCTTATTGTTATTCCCGATTTGTTCCTGAAAGAACAGACGATTATGCTTGGGAAAATAATAAAGTTGCCTTTAGAACGTATGGTCCTGTTGCTCAAAAAATGGCTGAAGACAAAGTGAAAGGCGGAACATTAACCAGCGGAATTGATGCTTGGTTAAAAAGAGTAGAGTATCCAATTTTGAACAAATGGTACGAAAAATATACCACGGGAACAGGGACTTATCACAAAGATACTGGTGAGGGTTTAGATAACTTTCACGTTGGTGATAGTCGTGGAATCGGCGGTATAGCAGTGAAAGTGGATACAACCTATTACTATTCAAAAAATTTCACATCTTGGAAAACCATTACCACTGGACCTCTTAGAACTAGTTTTGTTTTAACGTATGCCGATTGGGATGCCGCTGGAAATAAAATCACAGAAGTAAAACACATCAGCTTGGATTATGGTAGTTTTCTATCTAAATTCGAGATTGCAGTTTCGGGAACTAATTCTATTTCTACTGGGATTACATTGCATAATAACGATGGAAAAACCGAAGGAAACCTCAATGAAGGTTGGATTGATTATTGGCAACCCATTGACGATTCTGAGTTGGGTACGGGAATTGTATTTCCAAAAAATACGGCAAATAGTTTTGAGAAATATGTAGTTTCAAAAAAGGATTTATGCAATTTATACGTAAACCTAAATGTAAAAGTGAACAAAGTTATTTATTATACTGGTTTTGGTTGGAAAAAGCAAGGTGAATTTACTACTAAAGAAGCTTGGGAAAAGTATTTAGGTCAATATGCTACAAAAATCAATAATCCACTTATTGTTAAAATAAAATAAAGTCTAATTTAAAAGAATTAGTTCAAAATAGATTCCACAAATTTTCACTATTAATTTGGTGAAAATTTGTGGGATTTTTATTTATTTATTCCCAATCATCAGTTCTAAAAGAAGAAGCAGGAAGCATATTATTATCATATAATGTACCTTCAAACCAATTGTACCAGCCATAACGAACGGCAACGGGAACTTTAACATTCAAGCTAGAAACCTTTACTTGTTTGTGACTAATAATTTCAGCTTTTGCAGGATAAAAAACTTTGTCTTCACCCGCTATTTCAAAACAACTTATTTCAGTTTCAGGTGAAAATATTCCAGTTTCTGCATTGTCAAAACTCAAAAATAAAGCACCTTCTTTCTCGGTCATTGCTTTGTAAACAGGCCCTGTACAATCTACATCTTTCATTCCGTAAGTTTTGTTCAAAGCAATAAATAATAAGCGTTCTGCTACTTCTTTTTTTCTTGGAGGATGAATTGTTTCGGTTGAACCAACATCTGAAAGTACTGCCATTCCTGAATTTGGAATTGCATCTAATGCTTTCAATTGCGCTTCTCTGAGGTATTGGGAATTACTTTTATCGATGTATTTATTCGGAGCAATCTGAACATAATAGAACGGGAAATCTCCAATATCCCATCGCTTACGCCAATCTTTTACCATTTCAGGAAGCAATTTTTGATATATTTTTGGTTCGTCACGATTCGTTTCCCCTTGATACCAAATTGCCCCTTTGATGGTGTAAGAAGTTATCGGATTTATCATCGCGTTAAAAATCGCTGAAGGAATTCTTTTGTACTTTTCGGTGGTGTCTTTTTTAACTTTATTGACATCTAAAAATGGCGCAACAGCTTCTTTGCTTATCCAAGGTTGGATGCGTGTTCCTCCCCAAGAAGTCATTATCAAACCAACTGGAACATCTAAAATTTCTTGTAATTGTTTTCCATAAAAATAAGCAACAGCACTGAAATCTTTAACTGTTTCTGGCGATGCTGTATTCCATTTTTTATAATTACTGACCGAATCTAATGGCGTTGGCGAACCATTTTCAGAAATAGAAAACAATCGTAAATTATTATTTTTTGAAGTTGTAACAGACAAATTTCCATCAAAAGTAGGTTGTCCGGTATATCCTTTTAAGGGCATTCTCATATTGGATTGACCCGAACAAATCCAAACTTCCCCAAATAAAATATTGTCTAAGTTGATATTTGAATCAATACTTTTCAGTTGAATGGTTTGTGGTTCTTTACTTAACGTGGTTTTCACTGCAATTTCCCAACGACCATTTTCAGGAGTTGTTACTTTCAATGTTTCTAAAAACCAACTGGTTCTAATGATTATTTTCTCGCCAGGAGTTGCCCAACCCCAAATTTTCACAGAAGTATTTCGTTGCAGCACCATATTGGAAGCAATTATACTCGGTAGTTTTATTTTAGCAAAAGTTGAGGTAGTACAAATAAGTAAGAAAACAGTAAGAAATGCTACTATGGATTTTTTCATGATTTTATTTTTTAATAATTTTAATACTTACGGATTGGTTTTGGTTGTTACTAAATTGAATAAAATACAATCCTGTTTTTAAAAAGGACACATCAATTTCATTCAATAGATTACATTTTTCAAGTAATAATTTCCCTGTTATATCAAACAATCGTAAACTATCGAATTGCTGCAATATTTCATCTGAAAGCTCTAATTTATCAATAATTGGGTTTGGTAATGCAGCGAAAACATCATCATTTGAAATAGAATTTATTGCTAAACTTGCTACTTCTGCAATGCTAAAATCTGAAAATCGAACGGCTTCATCTCGTAAATTCTCCACATCATTTAAACTCCGATATATTCCCCATTTTGGACGAATAAACGTATTATCAGGACGAATAGTTGCAATATTAGAATTACTATACGATAGCAAAATAGTACCGTCGCTGTGTTTTTTTAGTTTTATTGAATACGTTCCTGAACTTCCCACGTTAATCGTTTCTTCGGCATCTATCCAATTTCCTTCAAATGGTAATAAATTAACAATGCTCACTTTATCAGTTCCAGAAGATGCATTGGCAACATAAATTAATTCTAATTTATTTGGTGTTCCTATTCTTGGTGTTAATGTAAAAATCGGACTGCTATCATCGCCATCAACTGCTTTTATTTGATGTAAATGAGTGAAATTTGCCGAAGGCTGAAAACCAATTGGAATTTTGAATCGCCATTTATAAATAATATTTTCTCCTAAAGTTCCTTTTAAATTAGCTGGGGAAGCAGCATAGGTTTTAATTTCTACCCGTTGCCGATCGGTTAATGTTGGGTCAACGGGTTCGTTATCCCATAAAGCATGCGAATAAAATTCGAAAACATATTTATTTAGTTCGATATCAAAAACTTCTACAATGTGTCTTCCAGCAGACCAAACGTGATGTGAATCTGGTGCTTCAACAGCGCCTACGCCATTTCCTTGAGCAAAAACACTTGTAATTAGTTCATAGGTATCATTAGGTCCATTTGCATTAAGAATAACTTGCGAATAGGATATGTTAATGGTAATAAGAACTAAAATTGCTGCTAACTTCACTTTTTATATATTTAAATTAATTTACTCCTTCTTTTATATAAAAATCATTAAATCGAACCGCTTCGTCTCTTAAATCCGAAGCTTTTTTAAGACTTCTATAAATTCCCCATTTTGGTCGGATAAAATCATTATCTGGTCTTATGGTCATAATGTTGTCACTACTAAAAGACAGCAATTCTCCCCCATTTTTTACTTTTTTAATTGAAATGGAATAGATTCCGTTAGCGCCAATTTTTATTTTTTCTGTAATTTCAACCCAAACACCTTCAAATTCAGAAAGATTGGCACTTGCAACAGTTGTTTCATTGTTATGAATAACTAAAAGTTGATTGATTTTACTTTTTCGAGCTGTTAATGTAAAAATAGGCAAGTCTTGCGAACCACCAACAGCTTTTATTTGATGTAAATGCGTGAAACTGCCTGATGGTTGAAATCCTTTTGGAAGTTTGAATTTCCATTTATAAGTAACGGTTTCTCCCAAAGTTCCTTTTAGATTTTCAGGTGAGGATTCGTAGGTTTTAATTTCAACGCGTTGCCGATCTAGCTTTTCACAGCGATCATTATCTGGAGTTACATGAGAATAAAACTCAAATACATTTTCTTTCAAATCTTCGTCCCAAACTTCGGCAATATGTCTCCCAAATGAACTGTGAATACATTCTGGGTGTTCTACAGCCTCATTTCCTGGCGCTAAAATCCTATTTATTAATTCGTAGGTATTACCTGGTTCATCGGCTTTCAAAACTACTTGAGATTGACTAAAAAAGGGTAATAGAGTTACTAAAAAGGCAAAAGGTACTTTCATTAGGTTGTTTTATATTAAATAAAAATGCGATATTTTTATATAAAAATACCGCATTTTCAAGTGTATTATAAATTAATTATTGAATAATTAATTTTTTTGTAGCTGTAATTCCAGCTTCAGTAATTTTTACAAAATAAGTTCCTTTATTCAAATTAGAAACATTAATGGCTTCAGTAATTGTTTTAGCTTGTAGTACTTGCTGTCCTAAAGTATTGAAAATTAATACTTCTTTTTCTAAATTAGAAGCAGAAGAGATATACAATTTTCCGTTTGAAACTGGATTTGGATACATTTTCAATCCTGAAGTTTTAACAGAAGTAATTCCCATAGTTGCTGCCGCACCCAAAGCTTGTCCCCAATTATTTGCTACTCTAATTTCGTCAATAATTGTTAACGGAGTAGATGATGAAGAAGCTTGCAATATTTTAATTCTATCAATATGATCTCTCGATACAGATGTTGTTGGATTGTTTTGTGTTAAAGTAGGAACTGGTATTGGAAGCGTAGTCGTAGTAGGATTAATCCATAAATTAGCCACTTGGTTTAAGGCATCTGCATCTCCAATATTTTCATAGCTAATCATAATTAAATATGGTGTGCCAAATTGAAACTCAGTAGTACTCCATGTACATTCCTCACCATTATTTGATTTTGACAATCCTATGTTGAATGTATTAGTAGTAGTCCCAAAAACTTTTCTAAACATCACATCCGAAGAATATCCTGTTGTTACAATTCCTGTTCCAGAATCAGTTGTTTCAGATAAAAAACTATAGATACCTGTTGGAGTTGATTTAGCTGGATCGATACCTGAAGGTAGTGTTACTGGAGTTGGTAAACCCGCTGCTACTGCTAATGCATCTGCAGCAGCTTGAGCAGTATTTATTGAAGCAGCATCTGTTGCAGTGAAAAGAAATGAAGAGTACAAATTACCACTAGTTGTATTTGTAAATTTCAATTCAGGATCAATTCCTGAACCTACAAATGTAATTGCATTACCAGAAGCAACTGGAAGAACTGAAGTCGGCCATGTTGGAGAAGCTACAATTGTAACGTCATCTGTAATATTAGTTCCAGGTGTGATAGTCCAAGAACCTAAACCTGTTCCTTGGTTTGCAGGTAAAGCACTTGAAGCGCCATTGTTCATTAGAATTAATTTATCAGCAATATTATAATTGGCAAAGCCTTCATAAAATGGCAAAGTTTTTAAAGCCGTGTCTCCAACAAAAACTTGTGAAGCAACTCTAGTGCTTTCTGTTCCATTTACAGTTTGAGAAACATAATAGTTGGCATAAGTTAATGGTGCTGATGATGATAATAGATTACCTCCAGTTAGTGCATCATACCATTTAAATATCCCACCATTAATTCCTGCTGCAACTAAATTTGCTACAATTGGAGTAGGAGTACTGTTAAAAGCTTGTCTTTTTTCAGTTGTTGGAGGTGCTGTGTATGCTGGTGGAGTACTAAGACCTATTTTGAAATTATCAAATTGATAAGAATTTGAAGCACCAGTGTTAGCTTGTAAACCTACTGCATATCCAAAATGAGTCATTGCTGTTAAAGTTGGCACATCTGTTGCAGAACCTCCTAATGACAAAGTTCCAGAAGTAGGATCTACAAAGCCAATTGGCGTTGGAAGTATTGGATCTTCACGATAAAAAAGCTCCCAAACATCAATTGTAGGGTTATAGGTAATTTTAATACTTAAATTATTTGATGTAGTTACAGAAGTTGGGATTTGAGCTAATTCAGGAGATTCAATTAATCTGGTAACTACAGAAGATTCAATAGCTACATCGCCTATACCATTAGAAAATTTAATTAAATTGATACTAGCTTTTCCGGATGTACCATTATTAGTACTTTTCTGAACTGTAACTGCATATCCAGTTCCAGGCGTTGGGCTATTGGATAGTAAACTACTATTTGTAGCACACAAAACAACCGCACTAAAATATTTATTTTCAGGATAACCAGATGAAGATGAAAATGTGTTAGTAGATAACCTTGAAGCTTTCATGTTAAATGTCCAAGTTATGAGATTAGTGTTTGAATGAAGTACGCCATTTAATCCAGTTCCTGTTGGTAATGCACCAGCTACACTAACTCTCTTAGCAGTTCCAGTGGAAGTAAAATTCAATAAACCAGTATTGTTGGCGTCTGTAGCTATGGAAGTATAACCTGTAACATTAGTTGTATAACTAACTGATGGTGTTGAAGTTCCTCCGCTATAATTGCTTGCTGCAGGAACAGCCGTTGTTCCAAATGTTTCTTCAAATACAGTTTGACTATATATTGAATTTGCACAAAGCAAAAACAATAAGAATGCATAATTTAAGGATTTGTTGTTGAGTAATGATTTTTTCATAATTGTTTGTTTAAATTCATTTTGTTTAATTAAGCTTTTTTATAAATAAGGGATAGAATTATTTTGATAATAAAAGTTTAAAATCAAAACAATTCTGTTTGTTTATTAATAATTCAAATTTAAAAATTAATATATTTTTCAAAATACGAATGTAGGGGTAAAATTGTACAGAATATTTTAAGCCTAAAAACAGACAATGCCTTATAATTATACTTTTTTTGGAGTTTTATTTCAAAGTTTAATAAATAATAAAAATAAAAACAATTTCTAATCACTATTTTTCTATTATAAAATTAAATTATTGCATCATACTATTTGTTGCTAAAGCAATGCATTTTTTATTTTTTCTAAATACGGCATTTTGATTAATACTTTTAATGTGGGTAAATTTTTAAAGTTTATTATTTGTTTTTTTAAATAAATTCAAACCCATGTTCTAAAATGATAATTATTTTATCTGTAAAAATATTCAAGATTTTTTTTATATAATGAATTTTATTTAGGCTATTAAAGCTAATAAAATACGGGGGTGGACAATTTTACCCTAATTTTTGGACTTTGCCTTTATTAACATTTATTTAATTTGTGAAACTATATCGATTGATATTTATCATTTATTTCTATGATTGGTATTAATCGAAATAAAAACAACCGTATAAATTAAACCAATATTACTATGAACAAATTATTATTTAACAAAACAAGATTTTTAAATCTTATCTGCAGTATTTTATTTTTGATTTTAGGAATGAATACAAGTTGGGGACAAACCCAAACCCTAGGATCTTTTCCGTACATGGATGGGGGATTTGAAGGGCAAACAGCTACACTTGCTGGAACTGCAATTTCAGGAGCACTTTCAACAGCTGCATGGTCTGTAAGTAGTTCTACTAAGTCCACAACAAAGCTTGTGATTTTGGATGCTAGTGCTGCCCGTTCAGGTAGCAAGTATGCAGCTCATACTACAAATGATGTAACAATAAGGCTACAATCGCCTTCAACAGCAACTGAAAGTGCAGCACCCGCTGTAAGTACTCAATATACAGTTCAGTATTATTTCAAAACTACTACCGACCCAGCAACGGGATTAAATAGAGGTGGTATTTATAATGATGCTGTTAATGGTAATAGTACTATCACAGTATCTACAATTGTTGGAGGATGGAGTTCAAATGTTTGGACTAAAGCTTACTCAACAATTACAACAGCCTCTGGTCGAACAACTCCTTATGCCGCAACTGGTTATGGCGCAGTAAGAACAGCTATTGCTTCTAGTAATTTATATGATGATTTTGTTATATATCCTGGTGTTTATGATGCCACAGCGCCATCCGCTGCAACTGCTCCTACAGCAACTATTCCTTCAGCCACAACATTCAATATTGGGTGGACTGGTTCAACTGATTCAGATAAAACAGGTTATATGGTAGTGCGCTACACAGTAAATCCTTCAGCTAATCCTTCAGCGGTACCTAACGTAAATGGTATTTATGCAGTAGGAAATACAATTACTAATGGAAGCACCACTGGAACTGTAGCATATATAGGTAATGCAACTAGTTTTGTAGATAGTGTTTCTTCTACTTCAACACAGTTTTATTACAGAATTTTTACTGTTGATAAAGCATTTAACTATTCTGCACCCTCAGATCTCACTACTGTTGTAGATAATACCCCTCCAGGAAATCCAGGTGCTGTTACCGTGTCTGGAGCAACTGCTACAACTTTAGGAATAAGTTGGGATGCAGCCTCAAGCATTGACGGTGGTGGTTATTTAGTAGTGCGCTATACGTCAAGCCCTAATGCTGATAATGATCCAACCCAAAATTCAACGTATGTAGTTGGAAACACCTATGCTAACGGAACGGATAGTTTAACTGGTACTGTTATATACGTAGGAACGGGTTTAATAACTACAGATACTGGTTTGACAACAGATGCTACTTATTATTATAAAGTCTATACTTTTGATCAGGCGAAAAATTATTCTGGAGAATCATCAGGTTCCGGAACAACAACTGCTGCTATTGATGATACCCCTCCAAATGCTCCAGGTACTTCAACGATATCTAATCAAACAACAACAACAATGAATGTTAGCTGGTTGGCTGCTTCTGGCGGAGTTGATGGAGGTGGATATATGGTAGTTCGATATACTGGAGACCCAACTCCTGAAACGGGTGCAAATCCAGTACAAAAAGCAACGTATGTAGTTGGTAATACTTATGCAACAGGTACAAATCCTGATGGAGTTACTGCTCCTAAAACTGCAAGAGTTATTTATGTAGGAACAGATTTAACTTGTATCTCTTCAGGTTTAACTCAATCAGATAATACTTATTATAAAGTATATACTTTTGATGCTTCTTATAATTATTCAGATGCATCTTTTACTAAAGGAAAAACATCGTATCAGTTTGTAACTCCTAAGGCTTTGGCTGCCACTGTTCCTGCTGCGGATGGTTTTACGGCAAACTGGAATTTGTTAGACAATTCATTGACACCTACTGCAGGAATCTATACTGTTAAAACGTATTCCGTTGCTTCAACAGAATCTACATTTGTAGGATGGACAATTCCTGCTACAGTTGCAGATACTGCCTCATTGATTGCAGATGTTACCACTGTTAATAATACCACAAAAGCGTTGACATTACAGGGAGCTGGTAGCATAAATACTTCAGTGTCTGGTAATCCTGGTTCTGCTGCTAGAGGTTCTAGCTGGTATTCTACATTTCTTATTTCCGGTACAGAGATTCTTACTGATGACGCTGATCCGCTTCTGGTAGCTGTTTATGCTACACCTAAAGCTACCCCAGACAGATACTGGCAAGTAGAGGTAAATACGGTAGGATACATTAATCCGACAATATCATCTCATCAATATTCTACTAACACAGGACCAAGAGATTTTAAATTGCAGTATAGCAGTACCGGTACATCGGGTACTTTTACAGATTTAGTTTCTACCATTACAGTTTTAAGTACTTGGAATACTACAGCGGTAGCTAATGTAGCTTTACCAGCTTCTTGTCAAAACAATCCAAATGTAGTATTGCGTTGGGTACAAACTTCGTTTACAAATACAGCTGGTGTTGAGATGACAACTCCATCTACAGGAGGAACAAGTCGTATTGATAACATTTTAGTTAAAGGATTTAAACTAACATCTGTTAACACAACGACTTCTAATAGTACAACGAATACTTCTATTCCAGTTACTGGTTTAGCAAGTGGAACTTATTATTACGATGTAGTGGCTTCAAAAAACAGTACTACTGATGTTGCTACTGGTATTGTATCTACATTTATTGCATCTCCAAATTCAAACTTAATTTCAGTTTCTGTTACCACTCCTCAAAATGTGGCAAA
This sequence comes from Flavobacterium neuenschwanderi (SeqCode), assembly GCA_965234425.1. GTDB lineage: Bacteria > Bacteroidota > Bacteroidia > Flavobacteriales > Flavobacteriaceae > Flavobacterium > Flavobacterium neuenschwanderi. The sequence goes on from OZ248392.1 coordinate 145,244, forward strand.
TTATAGATCGACTGCAAGTGGTCCAATTTCTAGTAACTCTATTTGGCAATATTTTGATGGAACAGCATGGCAAACTGCCACTGCAGCTCCTGCAAATGCTAATAGTGTAACAATTCAAGCAGGACATACAATTACATTAGATGCTAACTTTGTTTTTAATACAGGAAAATCTTTAACCATTTCAGGTACTTTAGATTTAGCTGGATTTAATGTTTCTGGTGCTGGCGCTACTGTTACTTCAAATTCTGCTTCTAAAATAATTTTAGGAAATAATGTTTCTTTGGCTAGTGGCATAACTACTGCTACAGTTGCATTAAATACAGCGACTAATTTTGATTTCAATAGTACAACTGTAGCGCAACATACTGGTGGTTTGCCAGGTTCTACTTTAAGTACTTCATCGGCTAACGGTAGTCAAAACTACACCACTACTCTTACAGGAAACATTACCGTTTCTAATCCTCTAGGCGTTACTATGAATCAATCCATTAGATTAAATACACCTGGAGTATTAACTGTAACAAGTACAGGAAAATTTTTGTTTGGAGATGGTAATGTGGCTTCAGAGACTATCGCTGCTGGAACTTTAAATTCAGGTTCATTTAATTTAACAGGTACAGGTTCATTTGTAGGACAATCTGATTGTACTCTTGTAATTACATCAAGTAAAGGTATTTCAGGGACAACCGATGGAAACATTAGAACTTCTTCCGCTCGTACTTTTGGTTCAGGAATCAACTTTGTTTTCACTAAAAATGATGGATTTAACCCAATTAGTATTGGAACTTCTTTTTATAATGGTGATATTAATCCTGCAACAGGTATTAAGAATATGACAATTGATTGTCCTTATGGCGTTTATTTTGCTTCGACATATATAGGAACTGCGAATACAAATGCTTCTGGATTTGTAACCACACTTACTTATACTGGAGGAAATGACATTACTGTAAATGGAACATTAAATTTTGTTTCTGGTAAATTATATACTGGTGATTATGTAACGGTTGCTACCAACTCTGTTCCAGCTGTTGTTGTAAATTCAGTTTCTTATTATCCGGTTGTTTCGTTAGTAATTACACCTGGAAACACTAGTGCTTTAAAATTGAATGTTGGTTCTTCAGGTAGTATTACAGGAGCAAGTTCAGAAACAGGATGGATTGTTGGTAATTTGAAAAAAGCAACATCTTCTGGTAATTCTCCATCATTTAACTTTGCAATTGGAGATGCTACATCTTATTTTCCTTTAGCATTAACTTTTTCTGGAAACACCTCTGCTGATGGAGAATTAGCTATTAAATCATATCCTATAGCTTTATCAAATTTAGCAGATTCAGGTATCGATAATACTAAAAAAGTAAACAGATATTGGTCGTTAACGAATACTAATTTGGCAGGTTTTGGAACGTACGAAGCAACATTCAATTATGCAACAACTGAAAATGATGCGAGTACAACTGCTTCAAGTTATGTAGTTCGTAGATTTGATAATGGTACTTGGAGTCCTCTAACAACTTCAGGAACACCAACTACTACAACTACAACAGCTATAGGAAATACAGGATTCGGAAATTTCGCAATTGGACAAAGCAATGTTGCGCCAACTGCTTCAGCTCAGAGTTTTTGCGGAAGTGCTACCGTTGCAGATTTAGTACCATCATCAGGAACTTCATTTAAATGGTATTCAACTTCTTCGGGTGGAACTGCTTTAGATGCTTCTACAGCTTTAACATCGGGTACTTATTATGTTTCTTTATCATTTTCTGGTATCAGCGAAACTTCAAGAACTGCTGTTGCTGTAACTGTAAATGCGAATTCTAATGCAAGAGTTGTAAATGTAAGTTCAATTGCAGCTTTACAATTAGCAGTAGATAATTCCAATTGTGGGGATATTATTATCCTTGCTGATGGACGTTATACCGATACAACATTAAATATAGACAGAAGTAATATTACTGTTAAAGCGGCTACGAATGGTGGAGTTTATTTTGATGGTGTTAATGATATCAATATTAATGGAAATTATGTAAAATTTAATGGTTTTCAATTTACTTCGGGTGATATTGGAGGTCTTTATTTAATTGAAGTTTGGGGAAGTCACAACACGTTGTCACAATTGAACTTTAATGGTTATAACGCTAAAAAGTTCATTGTAATTCAAGCAAATTCCCAATATAATACCGTTGAGTATTCTAATATCAAAAAGTTATCAGATACCGATGCAACTCAAGTGGGTTGTGCCGTTCAAATTCATACTTCTTATACCACTCCAGGATATCATAAGATTAGATATTGTTCTTTCCAAAATTTTGAAGGAGCAGGTGGTGATTACGGAAATGAGCCAATCAGAATTGGTTTAAGTACAGAAAATGTTAATAAATCAAGATCTATTGTTGAATATTGTTATTTTAACAATACGGGACTTGGAGATAGCGAAACGGTTTCTATCAAATCTCAAGAAAATACAATACGTTTTTGCACATTTACTAATCAACAAAATGCAATGTTAGTTTTTAGAAATGGTGATAATAATGTGGCTTACAGTAATTTCTTCATCGATGCAGGTGGAATTAGAGTCAAAGAAGCCAATAACATTTATTGTTATAATAATTATTTCCAAAACTCAGGAAGTACAACTGGGGCTTTTAATGCTGATGCAGTAACTTATTTATATGATACATCTACGTATCCGGTAGTTCTTAATAATATAAATTTTGTTCACAATACTTTTTACAATTGTGCAAATATTGATTTTGGTGGAATTGGTGCAACAAATAATACTTGGGCAAACAATATCTTCAAAAAAGATTCAGGTTCTATTTTTATGAATGCTAATAATGGAACTACTTTTGCAGGAAATATGTATCAAGGAGCTTTAGGAATTACGATACCTTCTGGTATGGCAAATACGAATCCAAACTTGACACTAAATTCTGATAATTATTATGGATTATCTTCAGGAAGTACAGCAATTGATGCATCAAGTTCAAGTTATCCTGCAATTTTACATATTCCAAATATAGATGACGATGCAAGTTTGTTGTATGACGTTAGCGGTCAATCTCGTCCTTCACTTGCAACTTTAAAAGATGTTGGTTGCGATGAATTTACTTCAGGAGCCATTACAAATCATCCTTTAGCTTTAACGGAAGTTGGGCCTACTTATTTAGGAGGTCCAGCAACAGCTGCTCCAACTGCTTTAGCACAATCATTTTGTAATTCAGGAACAGTTGCTAATTTAGTTGCAACAGGAACAGCTATCAAATGGTATAGTAATGAAGGAAGTACATCAGTATTATCCTCTACTACGGCTTTAGAAACGGGTAACTATTATGTAACTCAAACTATCAATAACATTGAAAGCGAAAGAACTTCAGTTTCTGTAACGGTGAATGTAACATCATCTCCAGCAGTTGAATCTCAAGTATTCTGTTCATCTGCGAATGCTACAGTAGCTAGTTTAGTAGCTTCAGGAGATTCTTTAGTTTGGTATTCAGCTGCAACTGACGGAAGTGTTTTAGCTTCAGATACGGCTTTAGTTTCAGGAAATTATTATGTTTCTCAAACTCAAAATTCATGTGAGAGTTCCAGAAGTGAGGTTGCTGTAACTTTTACAAATAGTATCGCAACGCAACCTACAGATACAAATATTTGTACAACACTTGGATCTTTAGCAAGTATATCAGTTGTTACAACACCTGGAACAACCCCAACGTATTCATGGTTTGTTTCAACTACTTTAGTGCCAGCTTGGACTGCCATTACAGCAGCTAATGCGGGTACCACAGCGCTTCCAATTTATACTAATTATACTACTGCAACTTTAAATATTAAAAAGCAATTACTTTTAGTAGCTGGTAATAAATACAGAGTTGTTGTAACTGGTGGATATTGCGGAACTGTTACTTCAAATGAAGTTACCTTAACGGTAAATGCTTTAGCAACTGTTAAAGCAATTACAGGAGCTGTGGCAACTTGTTCAGGCGATGCTAAAACATTAACATTGGCAACGGGTTCTTTAGGAACTATCCAATGGCAATCGTCAACTACTTCTGCTACTTTAGGATTTAATCCAGTTGTAGGAGGAGTAATTAATACAACGTCAACGAATTCATCAACGTATGCTACACCTGCTTTGACAGAATCAATTTGGTATAGAGTTGCAAGTACAAATGGTGCTTGTCCAGTTGTAAATAGTGCAGCTGTCGCTTTAGCAGTTACTCAACCAGCAGTTATTAGTGCTATTACAGGCGGTGATAATACCGTATGTTCTTACATAGCTGCAACAGCTTCAGTGCCTACCGCCGTTACAAATTCAACTGCACTATCTGTTAGCACAAGTGCAGGAACTATTTTATGGCAAAAATCGGTTAACTATGTAAATACTACTAACGCACCAGCAGTTTGGGCAGCAGCAGGAAGCATATTGCCAGAATTAACAGCCACTAATTTAATTGCAACAACTTGGTATAGAGCTCAAGTTACCAATGGAGCTTGTATAAAATATTCAAATGTTGTTAAAATCACTGTTACTCCAAAAGCAGTAGCAGGAACCATTACAACTAATACAACGTCTGTTTGTTTAGGTGGAGATATTACTTTTACTTTAGCAGGTAAAGTAGGTACTATCCAATGGCAATCATTAACAAGTGCTACTAATTTTGCTTCAGCTGTAAATGTTGGAAATGGAGGAACTACTTACACCGTTACTAACGCTTCGGGCACTAGTTTATTTATTAGAGCGGTTGTTTCTAGTGAATTATGTTCAACAGCAACAACAGCAGTCAAAACTATTGTTGTAAATCCAACTTCAAATGGAGGAACTGCTAAAGGTGGTGGAGTTGTTTGTAGTGGAAGTCCAGGAACTTTATCAGTTGCAGGAAATGTTGGAACAATCCAATGGCAATCTTCATCAGATGGTATAACTTTCGTAAATGTGCCAGTTGGTTTAACAACTGCAGGTGCAACTTATGCTTCAGGATCTGCAACAGAAATAGCAGCTAAGTATTTAGTAACAAATATTACAGCAGATACTTGGTTTAGAGCTAAAATTAAAAGTGGTATTTGTTCTGAAGCCTATTCAAATGTAGTTCAATATACAATTGGAACAGAGGCGGTAGCAGGAACAATTGCTGCAAGTGCTTCAACAATTTGTGCTGCGAGCGGAACGACTTTAACTTTAAGTAATTCTATTGGAGCTATAACTTGGAAGAAATCAACAAATTGGACGGCAGCCACACCAACATGGACAGCAGTTGCGTCAAGTGCAACTACTCCAATTACCAACAATGGAACTACATTAGTAACAGGAAATTTGGCAGCTACTACAGCATATCAAGCAACAGTTACTATTGGATGTAATACATTTGTATATTCAAATATTCAAATAGTTACTGTTAATCCAGCGGCTAAAGGAGGAGTTGTAGCAGTGAGCACAATAGGAACAAATATTTGTTCAGGAGGTTCTAAAATTATGAAAGTAACAGGTAATGTTGGAACAATTCAATGGCAACGTTCAACTACTTCTGCAACAGAAGGTTTTGAAAATGTTGCAGGAGCTACAACGGCATCATTTGAATTTTTAAATATAACTGCACCTACATGGTTTAAAGTGGTAGCGTCAAGTGGTGTTTGTACAGTAACAAATGCTTCTAATGCAGTTCAAATTACTGTAACAACTACACCAGCAGTTCGAGGAATAATTTCAGGAACAAATTCAATTTGTACAGCAAATCCAACTTCACTTACATTGAGTGATTATACAGGAACTATTGTTTGGCAAAAAGCTACTCATGTAAATGGAGTTACAGGAACATTCGCAACCATTGTACCTAGTGCAACAATTACTGTAACTGGTACCAACGGTTCAGTATTAAACACAGGAAACTTAACTGCTTCAACTGCCTACAGAGCAGTGGTAACAAGTGGTTCATGTGTTGATACCACACCAGCGTATGTAGTTACTGTTAGTCCAGCCGCAAAAGCTACAGCGGTTACAGGTCATGCAGGAGCTACTACTTTATTAACTGCAATTTGCCCAAGTGTAACTAAAACGTTGACAATAGGCACGGGTTATGCTAGTTCTATTCAATGGCAGTACTATAATGCTGGAACAAGTGCTACACCTATTACAAACACTAGTGTTGTGTTATGGAATGACATTCAGGACGCTACATTGGCAGTCTATAGCACATCAAGTTCATTAGTTGGGAATATTTGGTTTAGAGTTAAGTTAACTAGTGGTCCTTGTACAACTTTAGCTTATAGTATCCCAGTTAATGTATGGTTTAAACCATGTACAACACCAATTGCAAACAACAACCCAACACCAGTTTCTAAAACTATTGTTGCACCGTTTGAAGTAAAAGCGTATCCAAATCCTTATGCTTCAACATTCCAATTGAATTTCACAACATCAAGTGAAAGTCAAGTTGAAATCAGAGTGTATGATATGATTGGAAAACTTATAGAAGTTCGTCAATTCAGCACCACTGAAATGAACAATCAAGAAGTTGGTAATAATTATCCATCAGGTATTTACAATGTTATTGTAACACAAGGGGAAAACATGAAAACTCTTCGCGTGATTAAGAGATAAGTGAATTTTCAATAATTCAGAAACGCCTTTTCAGAAATGAAAAGGCGTTTTTTTATGGTTTTATTTTATGAATCCGTGAAATTATAAATTTTCCAAACTTTTGGTTTCCCTTTAATTTCTCTGTAACTTATTTATACAAGCCTATCCAGACGATATTTTCGATATTTTGCTTACGGATTTCGATAAATTTTTGGTGTTTTTTGAGGACAAAAAAACGGCTAAAATTTCTTTTAGCCGTTTTTTATTTAGTAGCGGGAACAGGACTCGAACCTGTGACCTTCGGGTTATGAGCCCGACGAGCTGCCTACTGCTCTATCCCGCGATGTTTCGAGTGCAAATATACAACCAAAATCGGGAATTACAACTAAAATTTTAAAAAATGTTTTATTTTATCTATTGGGCTGATATGATTACCTTTGCAAAAATTAAAAAGCAGTAAATGTCACACAAAGCAGGTTTTGTAAATATTATAGGGAATCCAAATGTTGGAAAATCGACACTAATGAATGCCTTCGTAGGCGAAAGATTGTCGATTATTACTTCCAAAGCGCAAACTACACGCCACAGAATTCTTGGAATTGTAAATGGAGAAGATTTCCAAATGATTTTATCCGATACGCCAGGAATCATCAAACCCGCTTATGAAATGCAGGAATCAATGATGAACTTCGTGAAATCGGCATTTGAAGACGCAGACGTCCTTATATATATGGTAGAAATCGGCGAACAAGATTTAAAAGACGAATCGTTTTTCAATAAAATCATCCACGCCACCATTCCAGTTTTGCTTTTATTGAATAAAATTGATTTATCAAACCAAGATAAATTAGAAGAACAAGTCGCTTTTTGGGCGGCAAAAGTACCTAATGCAGAGATTTTTCCAATATCGGCTTTGCAGAATTTCAATGTTCCCGAAGTTTTTGGAAGAATAATCGAATTGTTGCCTGAATCGCCAGCCTATTATCCAAAAGACCAATTGACCGATAAACCTGAGCGTTTTTTCGTAAATGAAACCATCCGTGAGAAAATCCTCTTGAATTACAGCAAGGAAATTCCCTATGCCGTTGAAATCGTGACCGAAGAATTTTTTGAAGACGAAAATATCATCCGAATTCGTTCCCTGATTATGGTGGAACGCGAAACCCAAAAAGGTATTATTATTGGTCACAAAGGCGCTGCCCTAAAGAAAGTTGGAGTTGACTCTCGTGCCGATTTAGAGAAGTTTTTTGGAAAACAAATTCACATAGAATTATACGTGAAAGTGAATAAAAACTGGAGAAGCAACGCCAATATGTTGAAAAGATTCGGTTATAATCATTAGTGTTCAGCACTCAGTTTTTAGTTGGCAGTTTACAGCCGTTGCAATTACTGAATACTCAATACTGAATACTGTTAACTAAAAGAGTACCTTTGCAAAAAATTAAAATACCTTATTGTTTGATTTTAAGAGTATAATGGTTTTGGTTTCCCAAAATCTTAAATCTTAAATCTAAACTCAAAAATCATAAAAATGAATAACATTGTTGCCATTGTAGGAAGACCAAACGTAGGAAAATCGACGCTTTTTAATCGATTGATACAAAGAAGAGAAGCTATCGTAGATTCTGTTTCGGGCGTAACTCGTGATAGAAACTACGGAAAAAGTGAATGGAATGGAAAGGAATTTTCTGTAATTGATACCGGTGGATACGTTCGTGGTTCTGACGACGTTTTTGAAGCTGAAATCCGCAAACAAGTCGAATTAGCAATTGACGAAGCCGACGTAATTATTTTTGTAGTCGATGTAGAAGAAGGTATAACCCCAATGGATGATGCCGTTGCGAGATTATTGCGTAAGGTTACAAAACCAGTTTTATTGGCCGTTAATAAGGTTGATAATTCCATGCGTGAAAAAGATGCGATTGAGTTTTATAACCTTGGATTGGGAGAATATTACACCTTTGCAAGTATTTCAGGAAGTGGAACAGGAGATTTATTAGATGCCTTAATTGATGCTTTCCCAATAAAACCAGAACCAACACAAGAAGAATTAGAATTGCCTCGTTTTGCAGTTGTGGGTCGTCCAAATGCTGGAAAATCAAGTTTTATCAATGCATTAATTGGCAAAGAAAGATATATTGTTACCGACATTGCAGGAACAACTCGTGATGCCATTGACACAAAATTTGACCGTTTTGGTTTTGAATTCAACTTGGTTGATACCGCAGGAATTCGTCGTAAAGCAAAAGTAAAAGAAGATTTAGAATTTTATTCCGTGATGCGTTCGGTTCGTGCCATTGAACACGCCGATATTTGCATCCTGATTATCGATGCCACTCGTGGTTTTGAAGGACAAGATCAAAGCATATTTTGGTTGGCAGAAAAAAACCGTAAAGGCGTTGTAATCCTTGTGAACAAATGGGATTTAGTCGAAAAAGACACCATGTCAACACGGGATTACGAAGCTAAAATCCGAGAGGAATTGATGCCATTTGTCGATGTGCCCATTCTTTTTGTTTCTGCATTGACCAAGCAACGTTTGCTAAAAGCACTGGAAGCTACGGTTCAAGTTTTTGAAAATAGAAAACAAAGAATTCCGACTTCAAAATTCAATGACTATATGTTGAAAGTCATTGAAGGCTACCCACCACCAGCTTTGAAAGGGAAATATGTGAAAATTAAATATTGTATGCAATTGCCAACGCCAACGCCTCAGTTTGTATTTTTTGCCAATTTGCCTCAATATGTAAAAGAAGCCTACAAGCGTTTCTTAGAAAATAAAATCCGTGAAAACTGGGATTTCTCAGGAGTTCCAATCGATATTTATATCAGAGAAAAATAAGCTATAAGCCTCAAGAAATTGAGGTTTTTTTTTGTTTAAAACCTACCTAAATAGAATTGAAATTATTTCCGATATTATAATTTGGAGCGAATTGTCCTCTTGTATTTGGAATTGCAATTCCCGCTTTCGGCTATATCTCTTCGCTTCGCTGCGAGGATACCGCCTCAATCGGGGCTGAGGGATTAGTCATTTTCTTGCTTTTAATTTTTTGGCTTTTTAAATAAAAAAAATAAAGCTTTTATTGAATATTAAAAACTACATTTACAAAGAGATAATGCGAATCAAACCTTCGCCAATCTACCCAAATATGAGTGTGATAAGCGAAAGTTTGTTTCGCTTATTTACAAGTTGGCGGTAATGCGAAAAAAAAGAAGCTAAAACGAAAATCTAAAAATGAAGTTTTCCAAAAACAATCCCGAATTATTTGCAGGTTGGACATTAGAAGCAAAAGAAGTTTCTAACGGAGTTACATTCTTTGAAATGACTGATTCAAATGGTTGTCAAGTAAGTTGTAAAGATGATAATTATGAAAGAGGATTGAATAATTGTATTTCATTTGCATTTGACGTTGAAAAACAAATCAGTAGAAATTGGAACAAATTCTTGTATGAATTATTCAAATACGAGCTGAATAATTTGGAGTTTATTCAAGATAAATATTCTGAAATGGTTTTTGGTTCGTGGATTATTAGCCTAGAAAAAAAGAGAATTATTTTGGACGGAAAAGAATCAGAATTAATTCTTCAGAAGAAGAATATATTTAAAAATTGGAGTAAGGTAAAAAGTATAAAACTGAATAACGTAACTTTTGAAAATATAACAGAGTTCAAGAATTTTATACTTGACAATTGAAACAAATAAATGCACTACCGCCAACAGCTAGGGTTTCGTTGCGTGTGCAGCACGAACAATGAAACCCAGATGGCTAGGATATATCTGGTCCTAAAACAAGTTTACATATTTATACTTAGGTTCCCAAAACCTTGTAGGTATTTTGATGGTGTTTTATTATTCTGTAATAATCAATATCAATTATTTAGGAGTAGTCAAAGTTCAATTTTAATACCAATAACGGGCTGATAATTTTGGACCAATGTATTTTGTTTTAGGAATAAATCTGCATTGAAAGTTAGTGAAGCAGCACGACGAGCGTTATTAGCAGATCCAATAAAAACGGGAATACTCGACAAACCCGCAATTGCACCGCCTAAAATCATAAAACCATACGCATCGGTTTCTGAATTAGAATCAAGAAAATCAGAATTGCTAAAGCCAATAATTCCAACCGTTGACAAGACAATTCCTGTTCCAAATAAAAACCATCCTGTTTTATTTTGTTTTTTACTTTTTTCTAAATAATATTCTTTTGAATTGGGAATAACGGTTGTGTTTTGACCCCGTAAATTGGTTGTAAGGAGCAGAATCGCAGTAAACAAAAGTAGTATTTTCATAACAAGAATTATTTTGCCTACTCTTTCATTATGCAGTTTTCGACTTCTCTGTTTTTGTAATTACAACAACTCAGCAGCAGATTAATATTTAGAAAGGGGAATTAAAATAACTGCTGAAATCATCTAATAAAGTTACTCAATATCTTTAATATATTCGTCGTATTCTAAATAAAACAGTTCCAAAGCACTCATTTTCTCGTTAAAAAAAGCAAAAATTTCATCCCAATACTTTTGATTGCTCACACTTACATTTAATTTTTCAACCCAAATTCGGCTAATCGTTTTTCCGTTTTCTAAACTGAAATTTTTCTCAAATACTAAATCTGATATAAATTCCTCTTCAAGAATATTTTTCAAGGCTTCTAACTTTTCAAAATACAGAATTCGCTTGATTTCATTGCGATGTTCAATGTCAATTTGAACTTGAGCTTTTGTATTTTCAACATAAAATTTAAAAGAAAAATCTTTAATTTTCGTGTCATAAAGAACCCATTTCCTTGGATATTTTTCGGAAAATGTAACCCAAAATTCCCTTTTTAATTTCTGATTTTCTTCTTTACTATACATTTGTGCTAATTTATCTTTTAATCTTGATTTTCAAATAGTTGCAAATATCGTTTTTCTAAACTACTTTTATAGTGATTTTGAATGCAAAAATAGAACTTCATTATGGATTTTACCGAGTTTTTAAAATATGTTCCCAAAATAGAAAAAGAAAAACTTCTTGCGGAAGAAGCACACCTAAAAATGGCGCCTGCAGAACGTGTTTTGGCTGTTGATGAGGAAGATTATTTATATAAGAATCCTCGAAAAGCAGCCGTAATGATGCTCATTTATCCAAAAAACGATAAAACACATTTGGTTTTAATCGTCAGAAATTCCTATCCAGGAGTTCATTCTTCCCAAATTGCATTTCCAGGCGGAAAAGCAGAATTGGAAGACGAATCACTGCAACACACCGCACTTCGAGAAACCCACGAAGAAATTGGAATTCATCCCGAAAAAATTCAAGTCATTAAAACGTTTACAGAAATTTATATTCCGCCAAGTAATTTTTTAGTCGCCCCCTTTTTAGGAATCAGCCATGCTGAATTAACATTTACAGAACAAATCGAAGAAGTAGCAGGAATTATCGAACTTCCAATAATTGATTTTTTGAACGAAGAAACCATCGTCACAAAAAGAATGGACACTTCCTACGGACTTGATATTGAAGTACCTACGTTCAAAATCAACGAGCATTATGTTTGGGGAGCAACCGCAATGATGATGAGCGAATTGAAAGAAGTCCTCAAAAAAGTCTTTTAAATTATTTAGTTTTTGTAAGTTTGTCGCTTACCTATTTACAAAATTAATATGATTTTATTCCAAAGAAACCCGTTTGGACATATCCTTTTCATAAAAAAATGGTTAATCCGAATTTTTGGAACAATCACTCACAAACGCTACCGAGGTTTCAACCAATTGCAAATCGAAGGCTCTGAAATCATCCGATCTTTGCCCGATACCAACGTACTTTTCATCTCAAATCATCAAACGTATTTTGCCGATGTAGTCGCAATGTTTCACGTATTTAACGCCAGTTTAAGCGGTCGCAAAAACAATATTAAAAACGTAATGTACCTTTGGAATCCAAAATTAAACATCTATTATGTCGCCGCAAAAGAGACAATGCAAGCCGGTTTATTACCCCGAATTTTAGCTTATGTTGGCGCAATTTCAGTCGAAAGAACCTGGCGTGCAAAAGGAAAAGACGTTGACGAAAAGCGAGATATTAATCCAAATGACACCGAAAATATAAAAATTGCACTCGCCGACGGTTGGGTCATTACCTTCCCGCAAGGCACCACAAAATCGTTCAAACCCGTCCGAAAAGGCACCGCACACATCATCAAGCAGCACCGCCCAATCGTCGTTCCAATCGTCATCGACGGTTTTCGTCGTTCCTTTGATAAAAAGGGTTTGCGGATGAAAAAGAAAGGAATTTTGCAATCTTTTATCATAAAACCGCCCCTCGAAATTGATTATGAAAACGACACAATTGAGCAAATTGTCGAGAAAGTAGAATTTGCAATCGAGCAACATCCGTCGTTCTTAAAAGTCATTCCTGCCGAAGAAATCGAAGCCCAGGAAATTTTGAATAAAACCCGTCAATGGGAATATTAATTTTTTTTGGAGCGGTAATTTCCGCATTTTCAGCAATTGCAATTCCTGCTGTCCATTGCAATCCACGCTAAAAAGCGTGGGATTTCCATTTCCATCAGGGCTAAAAAGTATTCATTTGAACTTTTGTAAATTTCAAAAACACAATCAAACTTTATAATTCACAAATTTTACCTTATATTTGCTATAATATATATTAGAATGGACAAGGACACCAAGGAATTTTATGAAAGATTAAAGACAGAATTGAACAATAGCAATACTTGGCCAGCCGAATATTTGTTCAAATTCATCGTTCCAACAGACCAAGAAAAAATAGAAAAAGTAGAGAATGCATTCAATAGTATGGGTGCCGTAATTGAAACCAAAAATTCAAAAACAGGCAAATATACCAGCATCTCAATTGACGTTCAAATGCCAAATGCACAAAAAATAATTGACAAATACCTTGAACTTTCAACAGTAAAAGGTATAATTTCCCTATAAATTATGGTTACAAAATATCAAAAAGAAGTAGCAAACGATGTAGTCTTTAATTTAGAATACAATTCAGAAAGAGAACATCTTATCATTCCAGAATATGGTCGCCATTTGCAAAAATTGATTGAGCAAGCAACCGCTATTGAAGACCCAATTGAGCGCAACAAAGCCGCAAAATATATCATCCAAGTAATGGGAAGTTTAAACCCACACCTTCGTGATGTATTGGATTTTCAACACAAACTTTGGGATCAACTTTTCATTATGTCCGACTTCAAATTGGATGTAAATTCACCATATCCAATTCCAACTCGTGAGGTTTTACAACTAAAACCGGACGTTTTAAAATACCCACAAAATTTTCCAAAGTACCGTTATTATGGCAATAATATCAAATATATGATTGATGTTGCCAACAAATGGGAAGATGGCGATATGAAAATGGCATTGATAAAAGTTATTGCCAATCACATGAAAAAATCATATTTAAGTTGGAACAAAGACACCGTAAAAGACGATGTGATTTTCGAACATTTATACGAACTTTCAGACGGAAAAATCGATATGCTTCAAAGTACAGAATCGCTTTTGACTACATCAGATTTAATGAGAACCAATAATCGTAGTTCTAATAAAATCAATCCTTCAGGGCCGCTTATTAAACCAAAAATCACCAAATCAGGAAAGCCAAATAATCCTATTCACAAAAATCAACCAAGAAAACCTTTGTAAAAAATTTAAAATTTATGAGTTTTCAGTTTTTCATTAACTCATAATTCATAATTAAAAATTCATAATTAAAAAATATGGGAACATTTAAAATTGAAGGTGGCATTCAACTAAAAGGGGAAATCACCCCTCAAGGAGCAAAAAACGAAGCATTACAAATTTTGTGTGCGGTACTTTTAACTTCAGAAAAAGTTACTATCAACAATATTCCAGACATTATTGATGTCAATAAATTAATTACTTTATTAGGTAATTTAGGAGTTAAAATTCAAAGAAATTCTACAAGTTCTATAACTTTTCAGGCCGACGAAGTAAATGTAGGCTATTTAGAAACCGAAGCTTTCAAAAAAGAAGGCGGTTCTTTAAGAGGTTCTATAATGATTGTTGGACCACTTTTAGCACGTTTCGGAAGAGGATATATTCCAAAACCAGGCGGGGACAAAATTGGACGCAGAAGATTAGACACGCATTTTGAAGGTTTTATAAATCTTGGAGCAAAATTCCGTTACAACAGAGAAGACCATTTTTATGGTGTAGAAGCTGCTGACGGATTGGTTGGTGCCGATATGTTATTGGACGAAGCCTCTGTTACAGGAACGGCAAATATTGTGATGGCAGCCGTTTTAGCCAAAGGAAAAACATCAGTTTACAATGCTGCTTGCGAACCATATTTGCAACAATTATGTAAAATGTTGAATTCAATGGGCGCTAAAATAACTGGAGTAGGATCCAATTTATTAACTATTGAAGGAGTTCAAAATTTGGGTGGATGCGAACACAGAATCCTTCCAGATATGATTGAAATTGGTTCTTGGATTGGGCTTGCCGCAATGACCAAAAGTGAAATTACAATCAAAAATGTAAGCTGGGAAAACTTAGGAGTTATACCAAATACGTTCAGAAAATTAGGAATTACCCTTGAAAAAAGAGGCGACGATATTTATATTCCAGCTCATACTAATGGCTATGAAATAAAAACCGACATTGATGGTTCAATTCTTACTATTGCTGATGCACCTTGGCCAGGTTTTACACCCGATTTATTGAGCATTGTTTTGGTAGTTGCCACACAAGCAAAAGGCGATGTGTTAATTCACCAAAAAATGTTTGAAAGCCGTTTGTTTTTCGTTGATAAATTGATTGATATGGGTGCCAAAATTATGTTATGTGATCCACACAGAGCAGTAGTTATGGGACATAATTTCGAATCACAATTGAAAGCTACCACAATGTCATCACCAGATATTCGTGCTGGAATTTCATTATTAATAGCTGCACTTTCTGCAAAAGGAACGAGCACGATTCAAAATATCGAACAAATTGACAGAGGTTACGAAAGAATTGACGAAAGATTGAGAGCAATTGGCGCAAATATTATTCGGGAATAACCCAAAATTTAGATAATACCTACAATTCATAATGAATACAAGCGAACAAACAGCTGTAAAAGCAACGTACTTTAGTATTGTTGGAAATACTTGCTTGGCTGTTATCAAAGGATTTGCAGGTGTTTTTGGAAATTCTTACGCTCTAATAGCCGATGCAATTGAATCGACTACAGATATTTTTTCCTCCTTTTTAGTTTTATTTGGAATCAAATACTCAAACCGTCCCGCAGATGCGAACCATCCTTATGGTCACGGGCGTGCAGAACCATTGGTAACGTTTTTAGTGGTTGGTTTTTTAATTACTTCGGCAACCATAATTGCTTATGAAAGTATCAGTAATATTGGAATCCCCCACGAATTGCCAAAATCTTGGACATTAATCGTGTTGGGAGCAATTATTATTTGGAAAGAATTTTCATTTCGATTGGTTATGAAACGAGGAATTCAAACAAATAGTTCGTCACTAAAAGCGGATGCGTGGCACCATAGAAGCGATGCAATTACTTCGGTGGCTGCATTTATTGGGATTTCAATTGCAATAATTCTTGGAAAAGGGTACGAATCTGCCGATGATTGGGCAGCACTTTTCGCATCAGTATTCATACTTTATAACAGTTATCTTATTTTCAGACCTGCTTTGGGAGAAATTATGGACGAGCATTTATACGATGATTTGGTTGCAGAAATAAGAACTGTTTCTTTAAATGTTGACGGGATTATAGAAACCGAAAAATGTTTTATTCGCAAATCTGGAATGAAATACCACGTTGATTTGCATGCTGTTGTTGATGCTACAATTTCGGTGAAAGAAGGGCACGATTTAGCCCATTTATTAAAAGATACCTTGCGAGAAAAGATATTTGAATTGGGACACGTTTTAATTCACATTGAACCAAGTGCGCCAGATACTAAATAAAAAACGGGTGAGAATTACTTCTTACCCGGTTTTTATTTGGAATGCTTTTTAGTCTAAAGCATTAAGTATTTTCAATCCAAAAACTACGCCATCACCGTGATAGCCATTTTGATACGAGCGAACATAATCAAATCGGAACAATTTGAATTTCCCAAAGCCTAAATTATCAAGTCCTATACTAACTTCAGTATATGGTTTTCTATCTGGAATAGCAAGATTGTGAAATCCTAAAATCAATGTCGATTTTAATTTGTTCAATAATGGGATTTTATTCATAATAAACCCTTTGTCATTATGTTCTAAATGCGCTTCAAAATAGCTGTCATTTGTGCTATTGGAATAATAAGGAAGCAAATTGAATACATTCAAATAACGGTCTGTTCCACCAATATGCGTTTGATTTCCATTGAAATGCTTGAAATCCATAAAGGCAATGTTTTCAGCATTAAAGAATTTACCAGCTTTTAAATTCATCGCCAGATCTCCTTTGTTTCCGACATTTATATCATAAAACATACGAGCATTAACGTGGTCAAATTCGTATCTTTTATCACTTCCCGCAACTGCTTTTTCATAAGCAAAGTATAGCGTAGGGTATTTTTGATTTCTAATATTGTACCGTCCATCGGGGCGAGAAAAGTATTTATTCCCAAAATTTATTTTAGCATTCAAACCTATTTTTACTAAATGATGCGCTTCAAAACCTGAGTTTACAAAGTCATTTGGGTCTAATGGATTATTCGAAGAATATAAATCATTGCTTTTTACAATTGCAAAATCAGTTGTGTTCAATAAAGGTTTCCGTTGTTCGTATTCTATTTTCCCGCTTAAATTTAATCCATTTGCTACATCTTTACCGTAATTTATTTGAGCAAATTCTAAATTATATAATTTCATAAAATTATTTTTAAAGAACAGCGAACTCACAGAATTAATTATTGGACTAATAGGCTCATTGTTATTAAACTGATTGACTCTTGTCCCTCCAGAAATATTCAAATAGGCATAATCCTGATTATTGAAGCGGTGGTTGTATTTTCCAGTTACGCGCAATCGAGTATCAGAAAAACCGTAATTAACATCGGTACTTATTTCGGTATTTTTACCTTTTTCTTTATCTCTTTTTCTGAAATTAAATCCTGAAGAGATGCTGTAACCTTGAACGGTGTTGAAACTTAGCGAACTCAAATCAAGCAATCCAACATAATTGAAGTTTATCTTTTTAGAACTATTTTTGTAATTATAGCCTGATACAATGTCAAAAATTTTAAATTTATTATTTTTCTTGTCGATAGAATCCAAATAGGTTTTGGAATTTCTAACATTATAAATACTGTCTTTTTTGATATAATCAGTGTTTTCTTCAGCAGTTAGTGGAATGGGTCTGTTTTTATTCCAATAGATAGAATCTTTTTTGTTGGCATTTTCTTCAAAACTCAAGATTTCATTACTAAAAGTTTTCTTTTCAAATGAATCTTGAAATTCATAATTACTAAAAACATAATTGAATTTTCCGTTGAATTTAATTCCAAAAAAGCCTGCATTGAAAGCCAAACTTTGAGAATTTTTTGCCCAAATTTTGTTTTTTGAATTGTAGTTGTAATTTTGTTTTAATGTCATTATATCTACAAATTCATTCTTCATTCGGTATCCTTTTATGTCTAAATCGATAGCGTAAATCGCCCAACTATCATCAACAATATAGATGTATCCTTCAAAAACTGGCTCTTTATCTCGTTTGGGAAATACTTTTATTTTACAAATTTGCTGGTTGTTTTCATCAAAAAAAGTACCTTCTAACTTGTATTTATAATAATTGAAGGCGTTGTTTGCAATTGGCGAAATCAAACTAATATCGAAATCTAAAGTATTGTTGTAAAAATCATAAGTCGCGGATTCAGCCGTATTATAACTAAAACCATTGTTGTTTCCGCTAACTTTTGATGCAATGATTTTCTCCTTTAAATTATTTGGTTTCTCAAAGGATATTTTTGAAACTGTTTCCGATAGATAAATTATGCCGCTTCCTGTAGAATCTAAGGTGGAAACCATTTCCCCGCCCATATCTACTTTCATACCCATTATTTTTTTTGGCAAATCTTTCACTTTAAAAATTCCACGGGAATAAAAATCTGCTTTAAATCGACTAGTTTTATCAGAGTTTTCTTTTTTATTGGCAATAGCACTTCTAATTATCGCATTGGCAGGATTGTCTTTTGGATTGATTACAACTTCGTTTAACGTGAAATTTTCCTCATACATTTTTACATCTAATAAATAAGGTAGCTTTTCAACCAAAATCGAAATTTTTTGAGTTTTAAATCCTAAATATTGAAATACGATTGTTTGTTTTCCGATAGTTTTAATATTCAATTCGTATTTTCCGCTATCATTGGAAGTTGTTCCGTTGTAGGTATTTTCCGAAAAAACATTCACGAAGGGTAGTGAATTTCCTTTTTCATCGGAAACGGTTCCTTTAATTTGAGCAAAAGTAGAGAAAGAGGCTAATAATAGAATCAAGAATATTTTTTTCATAGTAAGTATTGGTTTGTATAGTAACGACGATTGGGTGTTATAATTGTTACAAGTTTATAATTTTAAACAACGTGTATCTAAATGTGACTTTTTAATTTACACAGAGATTCACAGAGAAATAGCTTCGTGCATCAATTTTTTCTACTTTTAGCTATTTTTAATTTCACAGAGATTCACAGAGAGTTTCTTTTCTTTTTTTTGAGATTCACAGAGAAATAGCTCCGTGCATCACTTTTTTCTACGTTTAGCTATTTTTTATTTCACAGAGATTCACAGAGAGTTTCTTTTCTTTTTTTTGAGATTCACAGAGAAATAACTCTGTGTATCTCTTTTTTCTCAGTGAATCTCTGTGTAACTTTTAAAATCTCACAGAGACTTTCTTTTCTTTTTTTTGAGACTCACAGAGAAACAGCTCCGTGTGTCTCTTTTTTCTCTGTGTATCTCTGTGTAACTTTTAAAATCTCACAGAGATTCACAGAGACTTTCTTTTCTTTTTTTTTTTAGAGATTCACAGAGAAATATTCCTCAATGCATCTCTTTTTCTCCGTTTAGCTATTTTTAATTTCACAGAGATTCACAGAGACTTTCTTTTCTTTTTTTTGAGATTCACAGAGAAATAGCTTCGTGCATCTCTTTTTTCTACGTTTAGCTATTTTTAATTTCACAGAGATTCACAGAGACTTTCTTTTCTTTTTTTTGAGATTCACAGAGAAATAGCTTCGTGCATCACTTTTTTCTACTTTTAGCTATTTTTAATTTCACAGAGATTCACAGAGAGTTTCTTTTCTTTTTTTGAGATTCACAGAGAAATAGCTCCGTGCATCACTTTTTTCTACGTTTAGCTATTTTTAATTTCACAGAGATTCACAGAGACTTTCTTTTCTTTTTTTTGAGATTCACAGAGAAATAGCTCCGTGCATCTCTTTTTTCTCTGTGTAACTCTGTGTAACTTTTTAAAATCTCACAGAAATTCACAATTTCTATAAACTATAAAAAAGACTGCAAAGCCAAATCATAACTTTTCATTCCAAAACCTATAATTACACCTTTTGCATTTGGAGAAATATAAGATTGATGGCGAAAAGTTTCGCGAGAAAAAGTATTTGAGATATGAACTTCTATAATAGGAGTAGAAATAGCTTTTACTGCATCGCCGATTCCAATTGAAGTGTGGGTATATGCAGCAGCGTTTAGAACAATACCATCATAAGAAAAACCAACTTCCTGAATTTTAGAAATCAACTCTCCTTCTATATTACTTTGAAAATAGGCAAGTTCAATTTGTGGAAATTTAGCTTTTAATCCATCTAAATAATCTTCAAATGTTTGACTTCCGTAAATTTCTGGCTCTCTTTTTCCTAAAAGATTAAGATTTGGTCCGTTGATGACAATGATTTTCATAGTATTTTTTTAGTAAAAATAAGAATTCTAACAGATAATTGGATGTTTACACGACTTTTTTATTTAATTGATTATTTTTATCTGAATTTGTACCATGGCTAAATCATTGGCTTATTAACTTATTTTCAACAATTTAAGAGTTGCTATTACGTTTGAAACGCCATATTGTTAATAAATTTGTTAATAATTGATTCTAAGTAAGAAATAGTGTATTAACATAAATTTATAGTTTTACATAATTAATTTTAAACAAAAACAAAAATGAAAAAGATTATTTTAACATTAGGAGCAGTTTTAGCAGTTAGTTTTGCAAACGCTCAAACAACAAATGCAGGTACATTTTCAAAACCAGCAGCAGGAAGTTCTCAAGTGGAGGTAGTATTTACTCCAAATTTATCAGGTGCTACAATGTTTGCTTTACCTTCTTTCTACGGAGGTGCAGCAGCACAAGGTCTTAGATTGAGAAAATTCTCTAGCGACACAAAAGCTATGCGTTATACTGCTTTACTTTCTGTAAACAAGGCTGGTACTGATGCTGAAACTGCAATGGCTGTTGCTTTTGGTATTGGTGTTGAAAACCACTTTAAAGGTGCTTCAAGATTATCAACTTATTGGGGTTATGAAGGAAACTTAGGATACGGTAAAGATGCTTTAAAAGAATCTACTTTAGGAGTTTCTGCTCAAGTATTCACTGGATGTGATTATTACGTTATTCCAAATGTGTACATTGGATGTGAATTAAATTATGGTTTATCTGTAATTAGTACTACTCCAGACGCAGGTGATGCAGATACTTCTTTTGGATTGAATCCTGGACTTAGCCCTACTTTAAGAATGGGTTGGAGATTCTAATTTCCATATATTTAAATTTAAACCACGCCAATTGGCGTGGTTTTTTTTCATAAAATAGTTTGATTAAAAAAAAAATTGTAAGTTTGTGCCAGATTAACATAATTTTTAACAAAAAAACAAATGAAAAAAAGTATTTTAACATTAATCGCTGTAGTTGCTTTTGGATTTTCTTATGCACAAGAAAAAGAAGCAAAAAAACTTGGATTTTCTGAAGGAAGTAATTTTATTACAGGATCTTTTAAATTTGAAGATAATGAGGCGGGTACCAACCGACCATTGAACGTTGCTATTACCTATAACAAATTCTTTATGGAATCTGTTACTTACGGAATTTCACTTGGTGTGAATTCTAATCAAATGAAAGCAAATGATTATACTTTAGGAGTGAGTCTTAGAAAGTATTACGCAGCTGCTAATCAATTTTCAATTTTTTCTCAAATTGGCTCTACATTAAGTATTCCAGCAATTTCTGGTGGTGGAGACGATGAGTTTAATCTTTTTGTTGGTCCAGGGTTTAGCTATTTTGTTTCTGAAAACTTCGTATTGGAAACTTCATTAGGACTTTTGAACTATCAAATCAACAAGGATGTTCAATCTTTCACATTAAATAGTGATTTAACTAATGTTAAATTAGGGGTAGCGTATAAATTCTAATTATATTTGAACCTTCTATTTTATAGTATTAACCACGCCACTGGCGTGGTTTTTTGTTTTTAATCGGATTTATTTTATCTTATATCGAGTTTATGTTTTTTAATGAATGACTTACGAAATTAACATATAATTTTATTTCTATAAATCATTAACAAAAACAAAAATGAAGAAAATTATTGTAACTCTAGGCGCACTTTTAGTATTTGGATTCGTTAACGCACAAGACAAATTAAAGTCAAAAAATGGAGGACAAACGGAAGTTGGTAAGTGGCTTATTGAAGCCAATACAGCATTTGGAACACCAATGGGAGCTTATACAGGCTTTGGCTATTCTGATACCGATGGGGACACAGAATATAATGTTGGTGCAGAAGTAGGTTATTTTGTAATTAAAGATTTGGCTGTAAAAGTAGGATTAGGTTACGGTGGTATGAAAAATGACCTCATCGACATCACTATCTTTTCCTATAAAATAGGTGCTAAATATTATATCATTAGTCAAATTCCTGTTCAAGTTGACTATTCTGGAGCCTCCATCAAAGATTTTGATGAAAATCCTTCCTATTTAGGTATTCAAGCTGGTTATGCTTGGTTTTTGGCTTCTAATGTAAGTGTTGAACCAGGTATTAGATATAATATGAGTTTAAATGATAAGTATTCTGATAAGGATACCCTTCAATTGAATATTGGATTTGTTTTGCATTTCTAATTTTTTTGTTTTTTTAAAATTAATTAACCTCCAAAATTTGGAGGTTTTTTTGTTAGTATTAAATTAATTGTTAACAACATTGTTAATAACTGTAAATAAAGTATCGAGCAATCCGAATCCTTAGTTATATATTTACATCATTAATTTTAACAAAAAATAAAAATGAAAAAAATTATTTTAACTGCTGCTGCAGTTTTCGCATTTAGCTTTGCTAATGCACAAGACACTAAGTATGGTGTAAAAGGTGGGTTGAGCATGTCAAGCACTTCTGAAGAAGGTGCAAGTTCTTTATTGGCTTTCCATTTAGGTGGTTTTGCTGAATTTAAAATTAGCGATAAATTTGCTGTACAACCTGAATTATTGTATTCAGCTCAAGGTGCTAAATTCACAGGAGGTAATTTAAATTTAAATTATATCAATATTCCAGTTATGGCTAAATATTATGTAGCTGATGCTTTTAGTATTGAAGCGGGACCTCAAATTGGATTTTTAATGTCTGCAAAAGCTGATGGAACAGATGTTAAAGACGGTTACAATTCAACTGATTTTGCTTTAAATTTAGGAGCTGGGTATAATCTTAACGAAACAATGTCATTAGGATTACGTTATAACATGGGTTTATCTAATGCAGTTAAGGATTTTGAAGGAGTTTCTACTGATTCTAAAAACTCTTCTATTCAATTGTCTTTTGGTTATAAATTCTAATCAAACACCAATTTAAAATTCTAAAAACCTCCTTATTTAGGAGGTTTTTTTATGCAAATAGTTTTCCTTTGTATTCATGAATTGGAAGTCTTACATAAAAAGTTATCAATCGTATTTGCGAATTGAAAGAGGGTTGTCTAAAAATACGATAGACAATTATACCTTTGATATTGAGCGTTTGTGTCTTTTTTTAGATGAAAATTCAATTTCAGTTTCCCCTATTAACATTAACGAAGAAACAATACAGCTTTTTATTTACAGTGTTGCAAAAGAAGTAAATGCTCGTTCTCAAGCTAGAATTATTTCAGGGTTAAAAAGTTTTTTCACGTATATGTTATTTGAAGATTACAGAACTGATAATCCCTTGGAATTAATAGAAACCCCAAGAATTGGTAGAAAACTTCCTGATACATTGTCTTTAATTGATATTGATAGATTGATTGCGGCAATCGATTTGAGTTCCAATGAAGGCGAACGCAATCGTGCCATTTTAGAAACGCTTTACGGTTGTGGACTTCGTGTTTCGGAATTGGTTTCCTTGAAAATTTCGGATTTGTTTTTTGACGAAGGGTTTATAAAAATTACTGGAAAAGGCAATAAACAACGCTTTGTTCCCATTGGTTCTTTTACCCAAAATTACATTGAAATTTATAAAAATGCTGTTCGTACTCATGTCAATATTCAAAAAGGGCACGAAGATACTTTGTTTCTGAATAGGAGAGGACGTCAATTGTCTCGCGCAATGATTTTTACAATTATTAAAGATTTGGCAGTGAAAATTGATTTGAATAAAATTATAAGTCCACATACATTCCGTCATTCTTTTGCTACCCATTTATTAGAAAACGGTGCCGATTTACGTTCAATTCAATTGATGCTAGGTCACGAATCTATTACTACTACAGAAATTTATGTGCATCTTGATAGAAAGCATTTATCGGAAATAATGAATTCTTTTCATCCTAGAAAATGATTTATTGAGGGTTCATTTGGTTATTTGTTGATTTGTTTATTTGGAAGTTTGCGGAAACTACGAGGATAATAATTTTACCACAAAAGAAACAAAGAAAAACAAAAGACACAAAGGTTTTTAGAAAGGATTAGTTTATTTCAAATGCTAATTTTGAGTTTACACAATATAATGACTACTCCCGGTTTAACCCCCATTTAAGAGGTTCAGAACCCCGTTTATCCCGTTGTACAACCCCGTTTACTTCGTTCTGAACTCCGTTTACCACGTTCTGAACTCCGTTTACCACGTTGTACAACCCCGTTTACCACGTTCGGAACCCCGTTTACCACGTTGTATAACCCCATTTAAGTGGTTCTAGACCCCGTTTACCACGTTGTATAACCCCGTTTAAGTGGTTCAGAACCCCATTAATGCACTTCGAGACCCCATTAATGGAGTTCGAGACCCCGTTTACTACGTTGTATAACCCCGTTTAAGTAGTTCAGAACGGGTCACATAAATTTTCTGGGGATTAGGCAAAAAGTTTCTCCATTCTAAAGAGAAAGAATTTGACATCTACTACACCTCTTTGGTTTGCTCTAAAGAGTTTTATTTTAGAGTTAAATGATTCCGCATTTGCATTTGTATGTCTTTTTATGAAGAAGTTCAAAATGGTTTCCAAATGATATTTTAAGCTGTTTGCCGCGGTATTAAAAACGTTCATTTCTAATAGTTTGGTTTTCTCTATCCAGTTCAATATTTTTTCTTTGGCGAGTTCTCTTGATGTTTCTTCATAAATGTTTCTGAACTCAAGAGTATGTTTATAAGCTTTATGTAAAAGAGGATAATTTTTGAATAGTAATTCAGCTCTTATCTTTTGGTTTTGCGTCCAATCATTTGTTTTTTTAGCAATAATGTAGCGGCTGCGAGCTAATAATTGTTTGGGGGTATCGTCATTTTCAAAAGTAAATGGAACGT
>OZ248393.1:0-167610 GCA_965234425.1 Flavobacterium neuenschwanderi (SeqCode)
CTAAAACTCTTAAATAATTTTTCACTATATTTGACATAAATATTGGTTTGTTTAGCGACTTCAAGATACTGAATTTCAGTGTCTTGACCAATATTTATTCTATTTTTTTTACTTTAAATAATTACACCCAACGGGTTTTTATTATATAAATATACTATAATTTTTAATTCAAATTGAATTATTATTCCTGAAAATCTATTCAGCACCTAATCGTTCTTGTTCTATTTTCTCTGCTAATCTTTTTTCGATTATTGGCGTAATCAATGTTTTTCTTGGCTTGACTTTTACAAATGGAAACAATTCTAAATCGTGTTTCATTTTGTCGTCTTTGTTAGGATATTTATTCGTTCCCAATAAAACTTCTTTTCCAGAATCGAATAATTCTTGTTCCTTGTCGGCACTTTCTTGAATTTTTCTTTTGATAATTCCCTCGTTCAATTGTTTTAGGAATCCACCATTTGCCTCAATATCTTTAAATAAAGTCAATGCTTTTTCTGCTAATTGATTGGTGATACTTTCAATATAATATGTACCATCGGCAGGATTATTAACTTTATCAAAATAGCTTTCGTTTTTTAAAACCAACAATTGATTTCTGGCAATTCTATCTCCAAATTCATTGTCTTTATGATATAAAGCGTCATAAGGAAGATTGGCAATTGCATCTGCACCACCAATAATCGCTGACATACATTCGGTTGTGGTGCGCAACATATTCACATTATAATCATAAATTGTTTTGTTTCTTTTTGTTGGGGAAACCAATAAATGACATTCTAAATTGGGGTTGTATTCTTTGGCTATTAAATGGAATAAAATACGCAACGCTCGTAATTTTGCAATTTCAAAAAAGTAGTTTGTTCCCACCGAAATTTGAAAAACAATAGGTTGGTTAATAATTGAAATTCGGTTTAAATATTCGTTGGCGTGAGCGAGTGAATAGGCAATTTGTTGCACCATATTGGCACCAGCATTTTGATATAAAGTTCCGTTAATACTGATAATTGAACTTTTTGAAACTATTTTTGAAAGTGAATTTATTGTTTCAAAATTATCTTTTTCTTTGGTTTTAAACCAATTTCCTTCTTTTGCCAATTGACCAATTGGGTCTAAGTTGCAATATATTTTTGCATTTCGTTTTTGGGCAATTGCTTCAATTTTAGAAACGAAATCGATTGAAATAAAATCCAAATTGAAGTAAATTGTAACGCTTTCTAAAGGTAATTTTTCTAATAGTTTTACAACGTCAATGGTTTCGTCTTCAATGGAAAAACGGATGCTTTCGGCACCACGGCTGATTGATTCTAATGCTCTTTCTATTGATTTTTCGAGGTCGAAAACAAAAATGTTTTGGCATATTTTGAATTCGGAAGCTTTTGTATTTACAGGTAAAATATCTTGTAAATCGTCTTGATGGTAAAATGGTTTTACCTTTATATTTTCAGGCGAATTCCAAATTAGGGTGTCATTATAATCGGCGCCTTTGAGTTCAAATTGTATTTTTTGTTTCCATTGTTTTGAAGAAACGGATTCAAATTCAGAGAATAATGCAGTATCCATTTTGGGTTTATTTTTAAATTATTTTTTTATTGTATCGCCTTCAAATTCAACTATATAAATATCTTCGCTGTCTTTTTTCATATAGTATTTTTCGCGTGCATATTTTTCTACTTGATCTTGATTTTTCAGTAATTTGATATTTTCTTTATCTTTTCTGATTTCGTCTTGGTAGTATTTTTTATTGTCTTGTAATTCGTCAATTTGTTTGTTCAAAACCCTTTGATCCATATAGGAATAGTTGTCTAAAAAAAGCATCCAAGTTCCAAATAATAGTAAAATTAAAAGGTACTTATTGCTAATTATTTTTAGCCAAGGTTTTTTTTGAATTGTTTTTTTTAACGGATTTTTCATAGTTAAGACGGAATGTTTTTTAGCCCTGATGGAAGCGGTATCCCTCGCGTTTTAGCGAGGATTAAGCGGACAGCAGGAAATAGCTCCAAAAAATAATGGTATAAAATTAATGAAAATTTTATGAAATCCGCTGATTTATTACGGCTCTTACCACATCTATTGCCACGGTGTTGTATTTATCGTTTGGAATGATGATGTCGGCGAAGGCTTTTGTGGGTTCGATGAACTGTTCGTGCATTGGTTTCAGTGTGTTTTGATACCTGTTTAAGACTTCATTCATATCGCGTCCGCGTTCGGCAATATCTCTTCTTAATCTTCGGATGAGGCGTTCATCGGAATCGGCGTGTACGTATATTTTTACATCAAAAAGTTCTCTTAATTCGGCGTTGGCGAGAATTAGAATTCCTTCTACAATCATTACTTTTCGAGGGTGAGTGAATACGGAATCGTCTGTCCTGTTGTGCGTTACGAAAGAATAAACGGGTTGGTTGATGTTATTTCCCGCTTTTAATTCTTTGAGATGTGCAACTAATAATTCAAAATCGATGGCTCGTGGATGGTCAAAATTTATGAGTGAACGCTCGTCGAAACTCAAGTTGTGGGTTTCCTTATAATAGGAATCTTGCGAAATAATTCCGACTTCGGTTTCTGGTAATTCGTTCATAATTTGGTGAACAACCGTAGTTTTTCCACTTCCTGTTCCTCCAGCAATTCCAATAATTAACATAGTTGTTTGATTTTATTAAAGCAAAAATAACAATTTATAATTTGGAAATTAAATTTTGTTTAAATGTTTTGAAATAGTGATGTTAGTTTTTGTGGTTATTTATCTATTTCTTCAATTTCCATTTATCTTTTTTATTTTATTTATTCTGTTCAACAATTTTTTCAACAATTTGTTTTTCAAATTTAAATCATTTAGTTTTTTTTATAACTCTATTTTTTATACATCTTCGAGGTAAAATTTAGACGATATTATTTATTTAGATTTAAGTTTTAACCCTTGAAATTCTATCCTTAAAAAGTAAAATACCAAAAAATGCCCACTTATACGCAAATACGCCCGTTTATTACCTGGCATTTTTTTTTTGGATAAATGTAAGTTACGTTTACACCTAAACTCAATGTTTGTTTATAAAAATTTTTACAATTTAAAAACCCTGATTTATGAATGAAATTTACAATTATTGTCGTGATTTGCTTATTGCAAGTTCGATTTCTGGGAAAGCTTCTTTTTTGATTAAAAGAAA
The DNA here is from genome assembly GCA_965234425.1 of Flavobacterium neuenschwanderi (SeqCode). Lineage (GTDB taxonomy): Bacteria > Bacteroidota > Bacteroidia > Flavobacteriales > Flavobacteriaceae > Flavobacterium > Flavobacterium neuenschwanderi. The sequence continues at coordinate 3,162 of OZ248393.1, forward strand.
TGCTTTCAAAATCTTATTACTGGCTCTATTTTTTGCTTTTGGAAGCAAGAATGTGTATTCCCAGACTACTTTAATAAGTCCTTCAGGCGATGGAGGATTTGAGAATGGGAGTACTTTTGCTTCCAACGGATGGACAAATTCGAGTTCAGCAAATAATCCGTGGATAATTGGAACAGCTGTAGCTTCAGCACCTATTGCAGGAAATTCTGCATACATTTCAAATGATGGAGTTTCAAATTTATACACTCCAGCAAATAATGCTTCAAATTTCTTTTGGAGAGACGTAACTGTTCCTGCTGGAGAAACGGTAGTTAAATTATCTTTTAATTGGATTTGTCAAGGTGAATCTACTTGGGATAACTGGCAAGTATTTTATGCGCCAACAACTGTTGTTCCAACTGGTTCTACTACACATCCTGGAAATGGCGCTACTAATGTTCCTGCTGGAATAGCAGGTGCGACTTGGTTAGGAAATGGAAATTTACTAGGAACTGTTCAAACAGCAACTATTTATTTGCCAGCTTCATTAGCGGGTACTACTTTTAGACTTATTTTTCACTGGAAAAATGATGTAGATGGAACTCAACCTCCTGCAAGTATTGATAATATTTCATTAATATCAAGAATTCCTGTAGCTCCTGATGCTGCTCCAATTACTTTTTCTGCTACTTTGGTATCTCAAAATGGTATTACTGTAAATTGGGTTGATAATTCTACAAACGAAACAGATTTTAGAGTTTATAGATCAACTGATAATGTTAATTTTGTTCAAATAGGTGCAAATGTAGCTTCTACATCATCAGCCAGTATTGGAACTGCCTATCTTTCAAGCCAAACAGGTTTATCTGCGGGTACACTCTATTATTTCAAAATCGTTTCTGTAGTTGAAGCGGAATCGGCTCCTTTGACTGGAAGCGAAATTACTTTAAATGGCGCAACCTATTATTGGACTGGTGCAACAGGTGGTGCATGGAATACTTTTGCCAACTGGAACACTGCTGCCGATGGCTCAGGTACTGCTCCTACTGCATGGTCAGTTTCAGACTCTCATATTATTGATGGTGCTGGATCTTTAGCTGGTGGAGATTTAACTATTTCTGTTGATAGAACTAGTTTTACAGTTGGGCAAATATTAATTTCTAGTAATACAAATTTAACTTTAGCTTCAAGTGCTACAACAACTAGAACAATAACAATTTCTGGTGGGCCTGGTAATGACTTTGTAATTGATGCAGGTAGCTCTTTAAATTTAATTCATGCTACTCAGGCTGTTGCCTTTGCATTTTCTGGCACAGGTAATATAGGTTTAATTGCTGGAATTTATACAGCAGGAGGATCTACTTCGAACAATTTAAATACCACAGGCGGAACAGGAACTTTATTTTCTGTAGCATCAACAGCTATTGTAACCTCTAACCTTAATATTAGTACTGCGGGTTTTGTTGGAAATGCTGCTACTTTAGTATTCCAAAACGGAAGTAATTGGATACATCAAAATAGTACAACTGTTAACTACATTCCAACTGCAACTTGGCAAGCAACTGCAACTGCTACGCTAAATGGCAATACAACTGGAACAGGTTTAACTTCTGGTTCTACAATCCTAGGTAATTTAATAGTTAATACAACTGCTTCAACAGCAACTTTAAGTGCTTTTACTACAAATGTTAGAACTATTCAAGGTAATTTAACAATTAATAATACAGGAACAGGAAGATTCAGAGCGGTAACATCAGGTCTTTTAACTATTAACGGTAATTTAAATGTTAATGCAGGTATTTTTGATGTAGGTAGTTCTAGTGGTGCAGGAGTTATCGTTAAAGGTAATACTACTGTTGCTTTAGGAGCTACTTTAGATTTAAATCGTAACATTCTTCAAAACGAAGGAAATATGGTTAATAATGGATCTGTTTTGAGTTCTGAAACTACAACAACAAATTCAACCATTAATTTCATTGGATCCACAACTCCACAATCATTTTCAGGAACAGGAACGTTTACAGGTAGAGTTTCTTCTTTTGGTGTTTCAAATCCTTCTGGTTTAACAATATCTACACCAGTTTTAACACAAAGAGTAAATTTATTTACAGGTAACATTACCGGTTCTGGGAATATTACAATAGGAACTGGATTAGCATTAGGAGCTGCTGTTCAAATTGGTTCAGCCTCTAACACAAATTCTGGAGGAAATTTTGATGTTTCTCCAATTTTTAATCTTGGAACAGGTGCTTATTCACTATTGTATCTTGGTGAAACTACAGCAAGAACAACAGGGTTTGAAGTCCCATTATCAAGAAGTGTAAATACTTTGATATTAGATAATTTAAATGGTTTAACTATTTCGAGTGGTTCAATAGAGGTTTTAACTGGTTTGACTCTAACAAATGGGGTGGTAACTTCAACAACAGCAAATCATATAATACATGGTTCAGCTACAGCTGCTGGAACATTAACAGGTGGTTCTGCGACTTCTTATATTAGTGGCCCTATTGAAAGAACAATAAATAATGCTAATACAGCTTCAAATTATGTTTTATACCCAGTGGGAAAGGCAGGAGTTTATACACCAGTTTTGTTAGCGCCAACAACAACCTCAGCGTCTAAATTTAGTGTAGAATCATTTAACAGCAATACTGGAACAGCTAACGCTTCAATTATTGGTTTGTCATCAACTAGAAGATTTGAAGCATTGCCAATTTCAGGTACATTTACAGATATTAATGTTATACTTTCAGATGCAAATATTTTAGCAACAAGCATTCCTGTTCAAGCTTCTTCAGCTTCAGGACAATATACTAATGCATTTGGTTCTGTTGCCACAGCTGTTGCTGGAGTAACTACACAATCAAATACTGCAGTTACAAGTGCTAACTATTCGGGTTTCCTTTCTTATGCTACTTCAAACTCTTGTAGTGGAACACCTTCTCCTGGTAATACAGTTGCTTCCGCAAATGTGATTTGTCTTGGTGAAAGTATTACTTTGAGTTTGCAAAATTCAACTTCAGGTTCTGGAGTAACTTATGCTTGGGAAAGTTCTACAGATGGTTCTATTTATACTGCCATTTCAGGAGAAATAAACGCATCGCTTCTAGTAGCACCAACAACTTCAACATATTATAGATGTAATGTTACTTGTGCTACAAATACAGGTACTTCTACAGCAGTTCAAATCACATTTGCAAATGCAATAGCAACATCTACTCCAGCCACAAGATGTGGAACTGGAACAGTATCTTTAGCTGCTACATCAAATGCTGGTTCAATAATAAATTGGTATGATGCTTTAAGTGGTGGAAATTTAGTTGGAACAGGAAATACTTTGGTAACACCTTCAATTTCTTCAACAACACCATATTATGCAGCTGCAGAATCTTCTACATCAGGAAGTGCAACTATAGGTGCTGGCGTAACTTTAACGGGTGCTACAGCACAACCAACAGCATTTTGTAACAGATGGCCAAACTATTGGAGTCAGACTATTTATACTGCTTCAGAGTTAAGCGCAGCTGGAGTTCGTGCAGGTAATATAAATTCAATTGCCTATAATATTGCATCATTAGGTGATGGGGCAACAAATGCGAATTTTACTGTAAAAATGGGAAATACAGCTGGAACGTCTTTTGCAAATACGACTTTCTTGTCATCAGCCACTTATACTACAGTATATGGACCTTCAACTTATACACATTCTGCAACTGGTTGGCAGACTATTTCATTTTCTACACCTTTTGTATGGGATGGGGTTTCTAATATCGTCGTTAACGTAACGCACGATGGGGCGAATGCTACTAATAATTCACAAACTTATTTTACCGCTACAACAGATAATAAAGTTTTGTGGGTTAATTCTTATACTGGAACTACAACTACAGGAGCAACATCTTTAAATAGAATAAACATTAAATTTAACGGTCAAGTAGCATGTTCATCACCAAGAGTAGCTGTTTCTGCTACAGTTACTACTCCGCCAGCGCTTTCAATTGATGCCCCAACGGCTGTAACTTGTGAATCTGTTGCGACTTCTACTGTAAATCTTACTTCTATAGTTAGTGATTATAACACTTACACTTGGTCGCCAGCAACCAATGTTTCAGGAGATGAAACTATGGGTTGGACTTTCAATCCATCGGTTTCAACAACTTATACATTAACAGCAACTCAAACATCAGGAAGTTTATGTTCTTCTACAGTAAGTTTTGCTATTATTGTAAATCCGTTACCATCAGTTATGACTATTTCACCAGTAACAGGTTCGGTTTGCCCAGATGCAATTCAATCTTTGGTAGCCTCGGGAGGAACTATTGGAGTTCAAGGTAAAATTGGCTCAGGCACATCTACAAACACACTATCAACCCCTTTTAGAGGTTATTTTGGAGGGTCTAAATCTCAAGCATTATATACTGCTTCTGAATTAACAGCTTTAGGAATGGTAGCAGGTAAAAAAATCAATACCATTGGGTTTGTTGCTTTGTCAGGAACTCCAATTGTTTTAAATTCTTTTACTATTAATGCAGGTTTTGTTTCTAATACAAATTTAGGTGCTGCTTTCATTGCTGGTGCAAATAATATTGTTTTAGCGCCTGTTAATTATACACCAACAACAGGAATCGGAAATTTAGATTTTGTTTTATCTACTCCTTTAGTTTGGGATGGTATTTCAAATTTATTAGTTGAAACTTGTTTTAATAACAATAATGGTGGTGGTTCAGCTGCGAATTCAATTTCTTTAGAGTCATCAACAGTTGCTTCTGGATTGAATACCTACCTTTCACAAGATAATAATCCGACTGTTTGTTCAAATGCAAATGCTACAACAGCAACTACAACCAGACCAAATTTAAGAATGTATATTTTAGAGGCTACTACTTTGTCTTGGTCTCCAATTACAAATTTATATACTGACGCTGCAGCTACAACTCCTTATTCAAGTGAAAACATTGCAACAGTTTATTTTAAATCTAACACTGCTGCACCAGTCGCTACATATACAGTAAATGCTACATCTTCTTTAGGTTGTATTAGACCAGCATCAGTGGGAGTAACAGTAAATGCACTTCCAATGGTTATGACAGTTGCACAAGTAGCTTGTACTCCAAATACTGTTGATTTAACCGCAACTGGAGTGACTTCAGGTTCAGATACAGGATTAACATTTACGTACTTTACAGATGATGCCGCTACATTGGTATATGCAACTCCTACAACTGCTGTTGCGGGAACTTATTATATCAAAGGAACCAATACAAATGGATGTTCAGCAGTTGCTTCAGTTGTTGTTACAATAAACATCAGTACGTCATCAAGTTCAAGTATAACAGCTTGCGATTCCTACTTTTGGGCTGCAAATGGAACTACTTATTCTGCAAATGGTATTTACACAAATGTAACTACAAACGCTGCTGGATGTCCTGATACTGCTACGTTAAATCTTACTATAAATAACAGTACCACAACTACAGAAACTCAAGTTGCTTGTGATTCATTTACATGGAATGGAACTACGTATCAAACTGGAGGAGTTTATACTTTTTCATCAGTGAATACTGCTGGTTGTACCAATGTTGCTACGTTAAATCTTACGATAAATTCAACTCCAGCTCCAACAGGTGCTGCAACACAATCTTTATCTTCATTGTTAACCGTTGGTGACATTGTTGTCGTTGGATCAAATGTTGTTTGGTATGCAAGTAGTGCGGATGCTGCTTCTGGAAGTTTTCCACTTTCAAACGCTACAGTATTAGCAAATACTACTTATTTTGCAACACAAACTATTGCAGGTTGTGTTAGTACAACTAGTTTAGCGGTAACTATTACAACGTTGGCTAATCAAGATTTCGATATGACTCAATTTAGTTATTATCCAAATCCAGTTATTGACTTGTTGAATGTATCGTATTCTCAAGACATGACAAATGTGAAAGTATTTAATATGATAGGACAACAATTGTTGAGTAAAGATGTTAATGCTACAACAACTCAAATTGATATGTCAAGTTATGCAATTGGTGCTTATTTTATTCAAGTGTCAACTGGAAATGCAATGAAAACTGTTAGAGTTATCAAAAAATAACACTAACTTTTAGATAACAGAAAATCCCATTCACTTAGTGAATGGGATTTTTTTTGTTTTTGCTATGTCCAAATTTTAATATGTAGAAAAGATATATTTCTATTAACCGAATCTAATTAAGTTGCTTTACTAATTCGCACAAAATTATTAATCCTTACTTATTGTTCTACCAAAATTTATTCAAATTCCGACGTAAAGAATAATTTTACATTTGGAAATTTATTCTGTGTCATTTGAATGGTGAAATCAGAATCGGCTAAAAAGACCAATTGGTTGTATTTATCGTGTGCCAAAAATTTCTGTTTGATTCGTCTAAATTCTCTAAATTCTTCACTTTTAGGATCCGTGGGTTTTACCCAACACGCTTTATGAACTGGGAAATTCTCGTAAGAACATTTGGCTCCGTATTCGTGTTCTAATCTATACTGAATCACTTCATATTGTAAAGCACCAACGGTTCCAATGATTTTTCGGTTGTTCAATTCTAATGTAAATAACTGCGCCACACCTTCATCCATCAACTGGTCAACACCTTTGTCCAATTGTTTTGCTTTCATCGGATCGGCATTATTGATGTATCTGAAATGCTCTGGCGAGAAACTCGGAATTCCTTTGAAACTCATAATTTCGCCTTCAGTTAAGGTATCACCAATTTTAAAATTTCCCGTGTCGTGCAAGCCCACAATATCTCCTGGGTAGGAAATGTCAACGATTTCCTTTTTCTCAGCGAAAAATGCATTTGGACTTGAAAACTTTAAATTTTTCTTCTGACGAACGTGATAATAAGGTTTGTTTCTTTCAAATGTTCCAGAAACTATTTTTATAAATGCCAATCTATCTCGGTGTTTTGGATCCATATTGGCGTGGATTTTAAATACAAATCCCGACATTTTTTCTTCTTTTGGATCAACCAATCTTGTTTCGGAATCTTTTGGTCGTGGCGATGGTGCAATTTCTACAAAGCAATCCAACAATTCTCGAACTCCAAAATTATTTAATGCAGAACCAAAAAATACAGGTTGCAATTTTCCATCTAAATAATCTTGACGATTAAATTTCGGATAAACTTCATCTATTAATTCTAATTCTTCTCGAAGTCGATCAGCTGGTTTTTGACCGATAATTTTTTCTAATTCAGGATTTTTGACATCTGAAAAAGCAATCGTTTCTTCGATATTTTTTCGACTGTCGCCACTGAATAAATTGATATTTCGTTCCCAAAGATTATAAATTCCTTGAAAATCATAACCCATTCCAATTGGAAAACTCAATGGTGTTACGGTCAATCCTAATTTTTGTTCCACTTCATCCATCAAATCAAAGGCATCTTTTCCTTCTCTATCCAATTTATTAATGAAAACAATTATCGGAATATTTCGCATTCTACAAACAGAAACTAATTTTTCGGTTTGCTCTTCAACTCCTTTTGCAACGTCAATTACCACAATAACGCTATCAACGGCGGTTAAAGTTCGGAAAGTATCTTCAGCAAAATCCTTGTGTCCAGGCGTATCAAGAATGTTAATTTTTTTGTCTTTATAATTAAATGCCAAAACCGAAGTAGAAACTGAAATCCCTCTTTGGCGTTCAATTTCCATAAAATCGGAAGTCGCTCCTTTTTTAATTTTGTTGTTTTTTACGGCTCCCGCTTCCTGAATTGCCCCACCAAAAAGTAATAGTTTTTCAGTTAAAGTAGTTTTTCCAGCATCGGGATGCGATATAATTCCGAAAGTTCTTCGTCTTTCAATTTCTTTTAAAAAGCTCATATATTGTATAAATGGATTGCAAAAATACTATTTATTCAACAAATAATCCGCAAACTACTCAAAGAGAATAATGTTTATAATAGATTTCCATTCTTTTGTTAATAAAATTTTGTTAATAGTATTCCCTATAGTTGTATAATGTAATTGAATTGCTATTTTTGTGAGTTGCAATTTATGCTTAACAATTTTTATACTATTATATATTTAATTTACATAAAATGAAAATGAAACAATTATTTTTTGGACTTTTACTTTCGTTAAATTTCATCGGATTTGCTCAAAATAACACGAAAGATGTTTTATTCACAATTGAAAATAAACCTTATTACACGGACGAATTTGCAAGGGTTTACAATAAAAATCTTGATTTAGTAAAAGATGAATCTCAAAAAGATTTGAATCAATATTTAGAATTATTTGTTGGTTATAAACTTAAAATCAACAAAGCCTATAAATTAGGATTGCAAGACGGAACTTCATACCAAAATGAGTTAAAGTCATACAGAACACAACTTTCTAAAAATTACACATCAGATTCAAAAGTAACAAAAGAGCTCATCGAAGAAGGATACAAACGTTCTTTAAAAGAAATTAAAGCGTCTCATATATTATTAATGGTTGACGAAAATGCAACTCCTGAAGACACTTTGAAAGCCTATAATCAAATTTTAGACCTTCGTAAAAGAGCTATTGCTGGTGAAGATTTTGGAAAATTAGCAACGGATTATTCTCAAGATCCTTCTGCAAAAGAAAACAAAGGTGATTTAGGCTATTTTTCTGCTTTTAGAATGGTTTATGCTTTTGAAACTGCCGCTTATAATACTCAAAAAGGGAATATTTCTAATCCTATTCGTACACGTTTTGGATACCATTTGATAAAAGTGGAAGATGTTCGAGATAACAGAGGCGAGGTTTCGGTTGCTCATATTATGATTTTGATTCCTGAAGCAGCTGCTGATGTTAAAGTTGAAGTTGATGCGGATAAAGCAAAGAATACAATTCAAGATATTTATAAAAAATTGCAACAAGGCGAAAAATTTGAGGATTTAGCCAAACAATTTTCTGAAGACAAATCATCTTCTTCAAAAGGTGGTGTTTTAAATAGATTTGGTTCGGGTCAATTAAGTTCGGAAGAATTTGAAACGGTTGCTTTTTCATTGACAAAAGAAAATCCAATTTCTCAACCTTTCAAAAGTCAATTTGGATGGCATATTGTAAAATTCCTTGATAAATATCCGGTTAAAACAATAGAAGAAATGCAACCGGATTTAGAATCGAAAGTAAGCAAAGACGATCGTTCAAGATTGATTGTAGCTTCTGTAACGGATAAATTAAGAAAAAAATATACTGTAAAAAGAGACGATAAGTTATTTGCTGTAGTTTCTAAATTAATTACAAAAGATTTCTACGAAGGAAAATGGGAAGTTCCTGCAAATGTAAAAGATTTTAATGCTAATTTATTTACAATTAATAAAGTAAAATCACTTACTGGCGCTTCTTTTTTAACGTATGTAAAAGCGCAACAAAAATCTCCAAACACATTAAAACCAATTGGAAAATTGATTGATAAATTATATCAAAGTTATGTAGATCAAGAGTTGGCTCAATATTATGATGATAATTTAGAGAATGAATTTCCAGAATTTTCAGCTGTAATGGACGAATATCGTGATGGATTATTGCTTTTTGATTTAATGGAAAAGGAAATTTGGACAAAATCGAAAACAGATACTTTAGGTTTGAAAAGCTTTTATGATAAAAACCTTAAAAATTACAATTGGAAAAACAGATTGGATGTAACGATTCTTTCTTCTACAAAATTAGATGTAGTTAAAAAAGCTGAAAAATTATTGAAACAAGATAAAACAGCTGATTTCATCAAAGAAAAATTGAATCTTAAAGATGGCGTTGTGAATGTAATGTCAAAAGTGGGCGTTTTTGAAGAAGGAAGTGAAGTGTTGCCAAAAAACCTTAAATTTGAAACTGGAATTTCTGAAATTATTAAAGATGGCGAATATTATTTTGTCACTAAAGTAAATAAAACGCTGCCTGCGGGTTCAAAAACTTTAGAAGAATGCAAGGGTAAAGTAATTAATGATTACCAACAATATTTAGAAGAAAACTGGGTTAAAGATTTGAAAAACGAATTTAAAGTTGAAGTAAATCAAGAAGTTTTTGAAAAAGTTAAAAAACAATTGAAATCATAAAAATAATTTTAATTGCATTGTTTTCAAGTATTTAAAAAAAATAAAAGTAAAAATTACAATTAATAGAATCGAATTAGATTTAGCGGATGATGATAATAAATAAAATAAATATGAAATTTTTAAATACGAAAACAGCTCTAATTGTACTTTTTTCTGTGTTATCTTTTGCTATAAATGCACAAGAAGTAATTAAGGAAAATGTATCGGATTCAACGAAAGTTAAGATGCCAACATCAAGACAAAAAGTAGATGGAATTATTGCAACTGTTGGCGATTATATCATTTTGGATTCAGATATTGATAAAGGATATTTAGAAATTTCAAGCCAAGGAAACTCTATAAAAGACATTTCAAGATGTCAGATGTTAGGGAAATTATTGGAAGATAAATTATATGCGCACCAAGCTATTCAAGACAGTATCATTGTTAAAGATGATGAAGTTAAGAAAATGATGGACGACAGAGTTAATTATATGGTGGAACAAATTGGTTCGCTTGACAAAGTAATTCAGTACTACAAAAAGAATTCTGAAGAAGAATTTAGAACCTATTTCTTTGATATTCTTAAAGAAAATAAGTTGACAGAAGAAATGCAAAAAAAGATTGTTGATGCTGTAGAAGTTACTCCAGAGGAAGTTCGTACTTTTTTCAAGAAAATCCCTTTTACAGAATTGCCTGTTTTTGGATCGGAAATGGAAGTGGCACAAATTGTTGTAACACCAAAAATTACTGACGAAGAAAAGCAAAAAGTAATTGATAAATTGAAAGGATTTAAAAATGATATTCAAGGCGGTTCGAGTTTTTTCAGTAAAGCAGTTTTGTATTCTGAAGATCCGGGTTCAAGATCTTCGGGTGGTTTTTATAAAATGACTCGTAAAACACCATTCGTAAAAGAGTTTAAAGATGTGGCTTTTAGTCTTGCCGAAGGTGAAATTTCGGAGCCTTTTGAAACTGATTTTGGGTATCATATTATCTTTGTAGAAAAAATAAGAGGTCAAGAAATTGATTTGCGTCACATACTTTTAATTCCTAAAGTTTCAGACGAATCATTAAAAGAAGCAAAAGAGAAAATCACTTTAATCAAGAAAAGAATTGAGGATAAGGAGATTACATTTGCGGAAGCGGCAAGAACTTTATCTGATGAAAAAGAAACACGAGCAAATGGTGGGGTTTTGATTAATCCTAAAACTCAAGATACTCGTTTTGAATTGACAAAAATGGATCCATCATTATACAGTAATGTTTCTGGTTTGAAAGAAGGCGAAATTTCAAGTCCATTGGCAGAAGAAGACCAATCTGGAAAAAAGAAATTCAAACTTTTAACGGTTACAAATCGTATTAATGAGCACACTGCTGATTATGCTAAAGATTATTTAAAAATCAAAAGTATTGCTTTAAAAGAAAAACAAATCAAAGGAATTGGTAAGTGGTTTGATGAAAAAATCAAAGAAACTTATATCAAAATCAACGGTGAATATAGAGATTGTAAATTCACCAACAATTGGTTAAAAAAGTAGTCTAAATATCCTTTAATCATTTTTGAGATTTAAGTTTCCAAAAAACATAAGTCTAAAATCTAAAATATTTAATAATGTCTGACGTTACCGAAATAAATAAATTAGTCCAAAAAAGACTTGAACTTAAACTTGAAATTGCCAAAATAATTGTTGGGCAAGAAGAAGTTGTTGATCAAATTTTATTGAGTATTTTCTCTGGCGGACACGCACTTTTAGTTGGTGTTCCAGGATTGGCAAAAACGCTGATGGTCAATACTATTGCGCAAGCTTTGGGATTGGACTTCAAAAGAATTCAATTTACACCAGATTTAATGCCTTCGGATATTTTAGGAAGTGAAATATTAGATGAAAACAGACAGTTCAAATTCTTGAAAGGACCAATTTTTTCTAATATTATTTTGGCGGATGAGATTAATAGAACGCCACCAAAAACGCAGGCTGCTTTATTGGAAGCAATGCAAGAACGTGCCGTTACAATTGCAGGTCATAATTATAAATTATCATTGCCTTATTTCGTTTTGGCTACACAAAATCCAATTGAGCAAGAAGGAACGTATCCTTTGCCAGAAGCACAATTAGACCGTTTTATGTTCTCAATAAAATTAGATTATCCTTCTTTTGCTGAGGAAGTTCAGGTTGTAAAAAGCACGACTTCGGATGCGAATATCACCGTAAATCCATTGTTCAATTCACAAGAAATTATCGATTTCCAGCAGTTAATTCGTAGAATACCTGTTGCTGATAATGTAATTGAATATGCGGTAACTTTGGTAAGCAAAACCCGTCCAGATAATGCGCTTTCAAATGAATTTGTAAAAAACTATATCGATTGGGGTGCAGGACCAAGAGCCTCTCAAAATTTGATTTTAGCGGCTAAAGCCAATGCTGCTTTCAACGGAAAATTCTCACCAGATATTGAAGATGTAAAAGCCGTTGCAACAGGAATTTTAAGACATCGTGTGGTAAAAAATTACAAAGCCGATGCAGAAGGAATTTCAATTGAAAAAATTATCGATTCCTTATTGTAATAAAAATATAATAATTGAAAAGCCTCAAAATTTAGAAATAAGTTTTGAGGCTTTTTTGATTTGTGAAATTGTCAACAAATAGGAATTCGAACTATTTATTCTAATTTTTTAACTTCTAAAATTAACAATAGCTTTTAAATTTTTAAATAAGGCTTATTTATATAGAATAAAGAGAATTTTCTAATATGTCTCATTCCGAATTTGATAATAATAATAGTTTTAATTATTAATTTTATAATATTTTAATTCTATTTTGATTATATATTAATATAAATGAAGTAAATTGACATTTTACAAATAATAATCACTTCAAATGGTACTTTTATTAAAATATCTTTAATATTAATCGGAATTGTTTAAATTTGTAGTCTAATAAACTAATACAGATTACTATGGCTTTTGATATTGATATGATTAAAAAGGTTTACGACACAATGTCTTCTCGCGTTGATAAAGCACGAGAAATCGTTGGAAGACCATTAACATTAACAGAGAAAATTTTATATTCACACCTTTGGGAAGGAATGCCTTCAAAAGCCTTCAAAAAAGGAGTTGATTATGTTGATTTCGCACCAGATCGTGTTGCGTGTCAAGATGCGACTGCGCAAATGGCTTTGTTGCAATTTATGCACGCTGGAAAACCTAAAGTTGCTGTTCCTACAACAGTGCATTGCGATCACTTGATCCAAGCAAAAGTAGATGCAGTAACCGATTTAGCACGTGCAAAATCACAAAGTAGTGAAGTATTTGATTTTCTATCTTCAGTATCAAATAAATACGGGATTGGTTTCTGGAAACCAGGAGCAGGGATTATTCACCAAGTTGTTTTAGAAAATTATGCATTTCCAGGTGGAATGATGATTGGAACCGATTCACATACTGTAAATGCAGGTGGATTAGGAATGTTGGCAATTGGTGTTGGTGGTGCAGATGCTGTAGATGTAATGTCAGGAATGGCTTGGGAATTGAAATTTCCTAAACTAATTGGAGTAAAATTAACCGGTAAATTATCAGGTTGGACAGCACCTAAAGACGTTATCTTGAAAGTTGCTGGAATCTTAACTGTAAAAGGAGGAACTGGCGCAATCGTTGAATATTTTGGCGAAGGAGCAACCGCAATGTCTTGTACAGGAAAAGGAACAATTTGTAATATGGGTGCCGAAATTGGAGCAACTACTTCTACTTTTGGATATGACGATTCTATGAGTCGTTATTTACGTTCTACAAACAGAGCTGATGTTGCCGATGCTGCCGATAAAGTAGCTGCTTATTTAACTGGTGATGCTGAAGTTTATGCAAACCCAGAGCAGTATTTCGATCAAGTAATAGAAATTAATTTATCAGAATTAGAGCCACATTTAAATGGACCTTACACACCAGATTTATCAACTCCAATTTCTAAAATGAAAGAAGAAGCGATAAAAAACAACTGGCCTTTGAAAATTGAAGTAGGCTTAATAGGTTCTTGTACGAACTCCTCTTATGAAGATATTGCTCGTGCCGCTTCATTAGCGAAGCAAGTAACCGACAAAAAATTAAAAATAAAATCACAATTTACCATTACTCCAGGTTCTGAAGTAGTGCGTTATACTATTGAGCGTGACGGATTTATCGACACTTTCAATGCCATTGGAGCGACTGTTTTTGCAAATGCTTGCGGACCGTGTATCGGAATGTGGGACAGGGAAGGAGCAGAGAAGGAAGAACGTAATACTATCGTTCACTCGTTCAACCGTAATTTCTCAAAACGTGCCGATGGAAACCCTAATACTTTGGCTTTCGTAGGTTCACCAGAATTGGTTACCGCTCTTGCAATTGCAGGGGATTTAGGTTTCAATCCTTTGACTGACAAATTAATCAACGAAGATGGTGAAGAAGTAATGTTAGACGAACCAACAGGAAATGAATTGCCTCCAAAAGGTTTTGATGCCGAAGACTCAGGTTTTCAAGCTCCAGCCGAAGATGGTTCAGGAGTTCAAATCTTGGTAAGCGAAACATCGGAACGTTTGCAATTGCTTGCGCCGTTCACTGCTTGGGATGGAAAAAACATTACAGGAGCAAAATTGCTTATCAAAGCATTCGGAAAATGTACTACCGATCACATTTCTATGGCGGGACCTTGGTTGCGTTTCCGTGGACATTTAGATGCGATTTCTAATAATATGTTGATTGGTGCTATTAATGCATTCAACCAAAAAACGAATAATGTAAAAAACCAATTAACAGGAGTTTACGATGCAGTTCCTGCTGTAGCTCGTGCCTATAAAGCTGCTGAAATTCCTTCTGTTGTTGTGGGAGATCACAATTATGGTGAAGGTTCTTCAAGGGAACACGCTGCAATGGAGCCTCGTTTCTTGGGTGTAAAAGCGGTTTTGGTAAAATCATTTGCGCGTATTCACGAAACCAACTTGAAAAAACAAGGAATGTTAGGATTAACGTTTGCAAACGAAGCCGATTACGATAAAATCCAAGAAGATGATACGATTAACTTCCTAGATTTAGTAGATTTTGCACCAGGAAAACCGTTAACATTAGAATTCGTTCACGCAGATGGTTCAAAAGACATCATTTTGGCAAACCATACTTACAATGAAGGTCAAATTGGCTGGTTTGTAGCAGGTTCAGCATTGAACTTAATTGCTGCTGGAAAAGCATAATCACATTTTCAATTATACTAAAAACGTGCTGTGAAAACAGGGCGTTTTTTTGTGCATTTCACTTTCATTTCTATAAAAGTCAGCCACGAATTACACTAATTTTCACTAATTAATTCGTGCTAATTTGTGCTAATTCGTGTAATTCGTGTAATTCGTGGCAAAAATCCACCCACAAAACTCTCTAAATACTTCGTGAATCTTTGTGTTCCTTTGTGAGCTTTGTGGTAAAAAACCCAAAACCGCAGGTTTTAAAATCCGTTTAATCTGTGCAATCCGTGGCAAAAAAAACAACTTTAATACAATCAACCAATCGTTTTTCCGAAGCAAATGCTATTGGCAACACCTTTATAATTCCCGTAATTTTCTATTTTTTCATAACCATTTTTGGGATACAACCCAATCGCTTCCACTTGCATTATTCCCGTTTCTAAAATGCATTTTGTATTGCCTAATTCTTTCGCCCAAGCTTCTAATTCGGCAAGGATTTTGGAAGCAATTCCCTTGTTGCGATACAATTCTGGGACATACATTCGTTTGATTTCGACAATGTTTTCTGAATAAGTTCTAAACGCCCCGCAACCCACAGGAGCATTGTTTTCAAAAGCAATAAGCACTTCATTCAATACTGCATTCTGATTTAAATCCGCATAAAAAACGTGGTCTTCACCATCAAGAATTTTCAGTATGGCATCCAATTCAACGACTAATTTTTTGAAATCAGGATTTTCAGAATGGGTTCGTAAGAATGAAATCATAGTTAATATTTATTTTTTTTATTTGGGCATGCCCCTCCGTAAAAACTTCGGGTCAGGTCGTTCGCTGCAATCTCTGTTCCACTTTGTTCCACAGAGGATTTCCGCTGCCACCCTTCATGCGAACCCCGATTTCAGATTTATGATTTTAGATTTATGATTTCAGATTTTCCGAATAACCAAATCAACGAATCAACGAATAACCAAATCAACCCTTAGGCAATCTGAATTTAACCTTTGATTTGTCAATCTGAATTTAACCTTTGATTTGTCAATCTGAATTTATTTCAGATTCTAATTTTATATTATTATCTAGGGAAATGTGTTGTCGCATTCGTAATCGTGTTAGAATGTCATTGAGAGGAACTCGGCAATCTCAGTACATTTATTTTCTTGTTTTTGTGTGCACGGATTAGAAATCCGTACTATCCTTAGTTGGGTAAACATCCGAGTGGTCAGCTTTTGGAAAGATTTTTTTCCATAACTGACAGTCTGAAGTTATGAAAACTAAACGAACAACTTACCGAAAACTAGCCATAAGATTTAGCAAGTGTTATGCTGCGTTGTTCTCAATTGGCTTGATTCTTTCAAAACTATGTTTTTTGGAATTACTTTCTTCTTCCAAATCATAATCATCTTGAAGTCCAAGCCAAAACTTTGCGCTTGTGCCTAAATATTTAGAAAATCTCAAAGCTGTATCGGCAGTAATTCTCCGATTTCCTTTAATAATTTCACTAACTCTTGTCTGCGGAATAAAAGTTTCTTTAGACAAGCGATAAGCCGTAATTCCTAGCGGTTCAAGAAACTCTTCTTTTAAAATCTCTCCAGGATGTATGTTTTTTAAATTTCCCATAACTTATAATTTTAATGATAATCTACAATTTGCACTTCAAATGCATTATCGTTTTCCCACTTAAAAATAATTCTCCACTGATTGTTAATTCTAATGCTATAGAGTCCAGATAAATTGCCATTTAATTTTTCTAAATGGTTTGCTGGCGGAATTCTTAGGTCAACTACATTTTGAGAGTTATTGATCATTCTCAATTTTCGTCGTGCAACATTTTGAATTTCAATCGGTAATTTTCTCGACTGAATTCCGTTCCAGATTTTTTCTGTTTCTTTATCTCCAAAACTTTTAATCACGGCTTAAATTTTACATACTAACGCCAAAGGTAAGTAATTGTTTTCTTCTTTGCAATACAATGCGGCATAATGTTCCGCCGTTTCACGCAGTTGCATCCAATTCAACGACTAATTTTTTGAAATCAGGATTTTCAGAGTGGGTTCGTAAGAATGAAATCATAGTTAATATTTATTTTTTTTATTTGGGCATGCCCCTCCGTAAAAACTTCGGGTCAGGTCGTTCGCTGCAATCTCTATTCCACTTCGTTCCACAGAGGATTTCCGCTGCCACCCTTCATGCGAACCCCGATTTTAGATTTATGATTTCAGATTTCAGGAATTAGGATGTTTTGAATATTATTGTACGCTTTTTTTACCGTGAAGTACCGCCTAACTCCGTCAGAGTTTAAAACTCTGACGGAGTTGTGAAAAAAAAATTCCAGTTTTGTCAATCTGAATTTAAACTATGATTTGTCAATCTGTTGTCGCCCCCGTAATCGTGTTATATTGTCATTGCGAGGCACGAAGCAATCTTATCACAATTCTTTTCTTGTCTTTATGGGTACGAAGTCGGGAGACTTCGCACAGCAATCCCGACTATTAATAACGATTAATTATTCAAGAACACTTCGTAGAGCGGATTTCAATGTTCGTGCTAAGCTCGCAACGAAACTCTGGCAGTTAGCAGCTGGACTTTTATTTATTAATGTATTGGCGAATTTATTTTATTCAATATTGGTAATTTGCTATATATTTCTGAATATTGATTTATCCAACTTCTTTCAAGTTTTTCTAAATTTGTTTTATCGAATTCGGTAAAGTGAAACCATATTGCTTTTCCGTTTTCGGTTAAACTTGTCTTTTCTGGATTTTCTAAATGTTGCAAAAATCGTTTGTTTAAGTTAACCGCCAAACCAATATAAAGGATTTCGTTTTCAAAGTTTGTCAATATATAACAACCAGCATTTTTTGTAACAAATTTAAAAGATGCAAGTTTAAATAAAACTTTATCAGTTGGATTTGGTTTCAGTTCCGTTATTTTCATGTCTTATATTTCTATGTCTTTTTGAAAATTAGTTTTATGTAATGCTTTAATTAATTCTGTATTAATTTGAGCGATTGCTCCAGAATTTAAGAAACTTGCTGTACTTCCTTTTGTCCAAAAATCTGTGTGACCAACACCTGCATAATCTCCTTCAACTTCATCAAATGTTTGTGATAATAAATTTTCCATTGTTGAAACTTTAAAATCAGGCATATTTATCATTTTGTTAAAAAATGGTACTGAAAATTTACAAAATAATTCTACACCATTATATTTAAAAAGAACTGTTGGTTCGTCAATTCCTAAAATGTTTGTAATTGCTTTCCAATAGTTTAAAAATATCTTATGTTGCTTTTCTGTTGTTTGAATTACAATTGGATTATTTACAACAAGTACAAATTTTTTGATAGATTTTACAAAACTTTGTTGATTGATAGTTCCATCTTTGCTATCTTGATTTGCCATCTTGATTTTATTTAGCCACGGACTTTCACTATCAGTATTTAGAAAATCTACGTATTTCAATGCTAAATCGTCCTCTCCTTTCTGTACAGTTTTTGAAATCCACTTTGGTAAATTTGGAATGTCTTCAACTTCTAAAGATTGAGTTAATCTTTGATAAATTCTTTGTTCAACTCCTTTTTCTACACTTTTTTGGGTTGTGTTGACTATTAAAAAATGACACATTTGTGCAATTCTCGGTAGATTAATTGCAATATTTACTGGAACTTCAAAATCTAAAACTCTATCATCTTTTTCAGCAGCCATTCTCAATCCTTCAACTCTATGTTGTCCGTCAACAACGCTAAATGGTCCAATTTCATCAATATTGATTTCTATTGTGTTGTTGGTTGAATTGAAATCGATATTTTTATGAGTTGCCATAAAAACACTTGTTGGAAGAAAAGCATCTTTTGTTTCTTGTCCATCAATAATATAATCTGCGAGCCTTTTTGCTCTTGCACGATTTAGTAATCTTTGATAACCTTTATCATTATCATCCTCTGGATCTAAAGTTTCTACGCTGTAAAATTTCGGTATTAATAAATCCGAAACTTTTAAAGAAGTTGAATAAAGTGTCAATTGTCCTTGCTTAACAATTGCTGCTGGTCTAGTAATAATTTTACTCATATTTTGTTTTTGATTACGATTTTTATCGTCATTTTTGGCAGTCTTGCCGCTAACTTATATATAGACTATACAAAGCAGCTCATATCCACCCATATTGGCTAGATTGGCGAATGTTTGTATCGCATTATTTATTTCCAAATGTAGTTTAAATATTCAATAAAATCCTTGTTTATTTATATTTAAAAAACCCCAAAATTAAAAACAAGAAAACAATTAATCCATCAGCCCCGATTGAGGCGGTATCCTCGCAGCGAAGCGAAGAGATTGAGCCGAAAGCGGGAATTGCAATTGCTGAAAGACAGTAACAATTCGCTCCAAAATGTCATATTGTCAGAAATTATAATGTCAAATAGATGTATTACTGACAATTATTGGGGATTGGTAGTGTGGCATAAAGATTGACTTATGGAAATTGAGTTTAGAAATTAAAATTAAATTTAAATAGAATTAAAATGGGTAAAATAATTGGAATTGATTTAGGAACAACCAACTCTTGTGTTTCTGTAATGGAAGGTAATGAAGCAGTTGTAATTCCTAATGCAGAAGGAAAAAGAACAACACCATCTGTAATTGCTTTTGTAGAAGGCGGTGAAATCAAAGTTGGAGATCCTGCAAAAAGACAAGCGGTAACCAATCCAACGAAAACGGTTGCTTCTATCAAACGTTTTATGGGACATTCTTTTGCTGAAATTACAGCTGAAGCTAAAAGAGTTCCGTATTCTGTAGTAAAAGGAGACAACAATACACCTCGTGTAGATATTGATGGTCGTTTGTATACGGCACAAGAATTGTCAGCTATGACACTTCAAAAAATGAAAAAAACGGCTGAAGACTATTTAGGTCAAACCGTTACGGAAGCAGTTATTACTGTTCCGGCTTACTTTAACGATGCTCAACGTCAGGCTACGAAAGAAGCAGGAGAAATTGCTGGTTTGAAAGTAATGCGTATTATCAACGAGCCTACTGCTGCTGCGTTAGCTTATGGTTTAGATAAAAAAGGAGTAGATCAAAAAATTGCTGTTTACGATTTAGGTGGTGGTACATTTGATATTTCTGTTTTGGAATTAGGAGACGGAGTTTTTGAAGTATTGTCAACAAATGGAGATACACACTTAGGTGGAGATGATTTTGACCAAACAATTATTGACTGGTTGGCAGATGAATTCAATGCTGAAGAAGGAATAGATTTGCGTGTTGACCCAATGTCATTGCAACGTATTAAAGAAGCTGCTGAAAAAGCGAAAATCGAATTGTCATCTTCTGCTGAAACAGAAATCAATTTGCCTTACGTTACTGCCACGGCTTCAGGACCAAAACACTTGGTTAAAAAATTGACAAGAGCTAAATTTGAGCAATTGTCTGATTCATTAGTAAAACGTTCTATGGCACCAGTTGCAAAAGCGTTGAAAGATGCAGGTTTATCTGTTTCTGATATTGATGAAGTGATCTTAGTTGGTGGTTCTACACGTATGCCAAAAATTGCTGAAGAAGTTGAAAAGTTCTTTGGTAAAAAAGCGTCAAAAGGAGTAAATCCTGATGAGGTTGTGGCAATTGGAGCGGCTATTCAAGGTGGAGTTCTTTCTGGAGATGTAAAAGATGTATTGTTATTGGACGTTACACCTTTATCATTAGGAATTGAAACTATGGGTGGTGTTATGACTACATTAATTGAGTCGAATACAACTATTCCAACAAAAAAATCACAAATATTCTCTACAGCTGCAGATTCTCAACCAACTGTTGAATTGCACGTTCTTCAAGGTGCAAGAGCAATGGCTGCTGATAACAAGACTATCGGTCGTTTTAACTTAGATGGTATTCCACCAGCACCAAGAGGAGTTCCTCAAATTGAGGTTACTTTTGATATCGATGCAAATGGTATCATCAAAGTTTCTGCAACAGATAAAGGAACTGGAAAATCTCACGATATTCGTATCGAAGCTTCTTCTGGATTGACATCTGAAGAAATCGAAAGAATGAAAAAAGATGCTGAAGCAAATGCTGGAGCAGATAAAATCGCAAGAGAAAGAGTTGAAAAATTGAACGAAGCAGACGGAATGATTTTCCAAACTGAAAGCCAATTGAAAGAATTAGGTAGCAAACTATCTGATGAAAACAAAACAGCAATCGAATATGCATTGACAGAATTGAGAATGGCACACCAATCTCAAGATGTTGCCGCAATCCAATCAGGATTAGACAATATCAATGCAGCTTGGAAAGTAGCTACAGAAGCTATGTACGCTCAAGGAGAACAAGGTCAACAAGCTGAAGCGCAACCACAAGAAGCGCAAGGTGACAATGTTCAAGATGTGGATTACGAAGAAGTTAAATAAGCAGAGAACCTGTTTTTTTGAAAAAAAAACAGAGTGAATCGCTTATCCCGCTTTTTAGCGGGATTGCATACCAAAAGAGGCTGTTCGATTAGAACAGCCTCTTTTTTTTATACAAAATAGGAATACTAATAAAATCATTTAGCCACTGATTCACTGATTTTTTTTTCTTGCCACGAATTACACGAATTATCTCGAATTTTTTTAGTCTTTCATCTCTTCGTCTATTATCTTTTTCGGCTTTATTAATTCGTGTTAATTGGTGTAATTCGTGGCTACTTTTTTGTCTTTTTTAATCTGTGCATCAGTGGCTACTTTTTCGACTTTCGACTTTAAGACTTTAAGACTTTACGACTTTAAGACTTTAAGACTTTACGACTTTCGACACATTTCCTCAATCTGCCTATCCTGAATTTTTGAAAACAGTAACAACCCAATACAAGCACCAATTGTGGCAAACAACATATCGGATTGGGTGTCCCAAATATCGCCTTGAGTGCCTAAAAAAGCATCGCCTTTATCGCCAGTAGAAATAGAAACTCCCCATTCAATCCATTCATACGCAGCGCTTATAGCAAGACAAATGGAAACAATAATAAAATTGAAAAAGCTTTTGTTGCTGATAACCATTTTGCGAATAAACAATTCTCGGATAATCAATGCAGGAACAAATCCTTGTGCAAAATGTCCCACTTTATCATAGTTATTTCTGGTTTGATGAAAGATTTCTTTGATAAAATCAAATAACGGAACCTCTGCATACGTATAATGTCCGCCAATGAATAAAATGATACAATGAAGTAGAATCATCAAATAGGTGAAATTGGTAAAGCTAAACTTTTTGAAAGTCAGCACCAAAATCAAAACACCGAGTAGGGCAGGGAAGATTTCCAAAAAGCAGGTAAAACTTTCCTTAGGTTCAATAATTGACCAAAGGAAAGTTCCTACAAATAGGTTTAGCATTATGTAAATGTATTTCATAAATCATTTTTTCGGACGTTAAATATCCAAAAGATTTCTATTTAAAATAAGAAAACGATTCGTTATTTTCGATTTTCAATAAACTCTCATAAATCAATTTTATTACATTTTCAACGTCTTCACGATGCACCATTTCCACAGTGGTATGCATATATCGCAAAGGAAGTGAAATTAATGCCGACGCAACTCCGCCATTACTATAGGCAAAAGCATCGGTGTCAGTACCTGTAACTCGTGACGATGCCAATCTTTGAAACGGAATTTCATTTGCCAAAGCAGCATCTAAAATCAATTCTCTTAAATTATTTTGAACCGCCGGCGCATACGTAATAACAGGACCTTTCCCAATTTTAATCTCACCTTCAATTTTCATATCAATCATTGGCGTTGAAGTATCGTGGCAAACATCAGTTACAATTGCAACGTTTGGTTTGATGGTTTTCGTAATCATTTCGGCACCTCGCAAACCAACTTCTTCCTGAACGGAATTGGTGATGTACAATCCAAAAGGCAATTTTACTTTGTTTTCGTGAAGCAAACGAGCGACTTCGGCAATCATAAAACCGCCCATTCTATTGTCAATTGCACGGCAAACAAATTTATTTTCGTTCATAATCATAAACTCATCAGGATACGTAATTACGCAACCCACGTGAATTCCCATTTTTTCAACAGCCGCTTTATTATCACAACCCGTATCAATAAAAAGATTACTAATTTTTGGATTTTCCTCTTTATCTCGATTTCGAGTGTGAATGGCAGGCCAGCCAAAAACGCCTTTCACAATTCCGTTTTTAGTGTGAATATTAACAATTTTTGAAGGTGCAATTTGATGATCCGAACCACCATTTCTGATTACATAAATCAATCCGTCTTCGGTAATATAATTCACATACCAAGAAATTTCATCCGAATGCCCTTCAATAACCACCTTGTAAGGTGCGTCAGGATTGATAACTCCCACAGCCGTCCCATAAGTATCCGTGATAAAAGTATCCACATAAGGTTTCAAATAATCCATCCAAATCTTCTGTCCTTCAGCTTCAAATCCTGTTGGCGAAGCATTATTCAAATACTGCTCTAAAAAAGCAATTGACGTGTCTTTCAATATCGATTTTGCACTCATAAAATATTTTTTTCGCTAATTTATAAATTTGGCATCACACTTGTTATATATAAAGTATATTTTTGACAAATAAATAACGTTTCAAATGAAAATAGTCCACTATATTCTTTTCTGCCTCCTACTTTCTTCAAGTTCTTTTGCTCAAGTAGTAAAATTAGACACGCTGAAAGTGCAACAATTTAGCGAAGAAAACGACACTATTCTGAAAGATCCAATCCTTTTAGAAGAAGTTGTTATCCACAAATACAAACTCGATCCTGAAAGCAAAAAACAATTTTTAATTCTTCAAAACCGAGTTTACAAAGTATATCCATTTGCAAAAATCGCTTCCGAAAGATTGACAGGCTTGAATAAAAATATGGCAATTCTCAAAACAAACAGAGATAAAAGGAAGTATTTCAAAATCGTAGAAGATTATATCGAGAATGAATTTACGGGTAAACTCAAAAAATTATCACGCAAACAAGGGCAAATTCTCGTAAAATTAATCTACCGTCAAACCGGACAAACCACCTTCGATTTAATAAAAGAACACAAAAGCGGCTGGAAAGCATTTTGGTCAAACACCACCGCCCGATTATTTGACATTAGCCTAAAAACGGGTTATGCACCTTATGAAGTCAATGAAGATTATCTCATTGAAACCATTTTAGAACGCGCCTTCAACAGCGGAAGATTAGTAAAACAAGCCCCCGCAACACCAATAGATTACGATAAATTATCAGATTATTGGTATTCTAAAGCGACAGAAATCAACAAATAATTTTTTTTAGGAGCTATTTCCAGCTTTCCGTTCCAAGTCCTCGTTCAAAAAGGTGTTTTTCTAAGCCAAAAAAGGAGCTTCCTGCGGTCGCTCTTTTTCGGCAAGAAAAACTACCTTTTTTCACTGCGGGCTTTCCACTTCAATCTAGGCTATGACATCCCGAATGCCCAGAAACTTCTGTTTTCAAACCCCACCAACTATCTTTCCATCAACCAACAACCAACAACCAACAACTAAATATTGTTAATTTCCAATCATTAAATTTTTCCATCTTTAAATTTAGAACTATATTTGCCTACTAAAATTAAATTTAAACGCACAAACCCTATGGAATATTTAGATTTTGAGCTTCCCATAAAAGAATTAGAAGACCAATTAGACAAATGTGAAATCATCGGACAAGAGTCCAATGTTGATGTAACCACAACTTGCAAACAAATTGAGAAAAAATTACAAGAAACCAAGCGTGAAATATATAAAAACCTAACTGCTTGGCAGCGAGTGCAATTGTCTCGTCATCCAAGTCGTCCTTATACAATGGATCACGTTAGGGCTTTATGCGGAGACACGTTCCTTGAAATGTTCGGTGATCGAAATTTCAAAGACGACAAAGCAATGATTGGTGGCTTAGGAAAAATTGGCGGGCAATCTTTTATGATTGTTGGTCAACAAAAAGGGTTTAATACCAAAACTCGTCAATTCCGGAATTTCGGAATGGCAAATCCTGAAGGATACAGAAAAGCATTGCGATTAATGAAAATGGCAGAAAAATTCGGAATTCCTGTTTTAACATTAATTGACACTCCCGGAGCTTATCCAGGATTAGAAGCTGAAGAACGTGGACAAGGAGAAGCTATCGCAAGAAACATCATCGAAATGATCCGTTTAAAAGTACCAATTATAGCTGTAATTGTTGGTGAAGGTGCTTCTGGTGGTGCATTAGGAATTGGTGTTGGTGACAGAGTTTATATGTTAGAAAACACCTGGTATTCTGTAATATCTCCAGAATCTTGTTCTTCTATACTTTGGAAAAGTTGGGAATACAAAGAGCAAGCAGCCGAAGCATTAAAATTGACTTCCGCTGATATGAAAAAACAAAAATTAGTGGACGATATTATTCCTGAACCACTTGGTGGAGCGCACTATGACAGAGAAACTACTTTCAAAACTGTAGAACAATATATTTTGAAAGGATATAACGAATTGAAAGACTTATCAACAACTGAGTTAGTTGCCCAAAGAATGGACAAATACAGTAAGATGGGCGAGTTTAAGGAGTAAATTCTTACAAATAAATGTTAAATCCGAAGCCCAATGGTTTCGGATTTTTTTTTAGTTATAAACAAAAAATAGTTGGTTATCAACAATTAATTTTAATAACTCCTAAAGGTTTTTTTTTATTTTTTTGTTACTTTCGCTAAATGGAAAAATTCGTAAACCTCAACCCCATTAAAGTAGATAAAACTACTATTATCAATTTAGAAAAAGGGAAACTCCCGCCACAAGCACTAGAACTTGAAGAAGCAGTTTTGGGTGCAATGATGATTGATAAAAAAGGAGTTGACGAAGTTATTGATATTTTACAACCAGATGCGTTTTATAAAGAGGCTCACAAACATATCTTTGAAGCGATTTTTCAGTTGTTCACAGATTCTCAACCTATTGACTTATTAACAGTTTCGGCACAACTAAAAAAGAGTGCCAAATTAGAATTGGCTGGAGGTGATTTTTATTTGATACAACTCACTCAAAAAATATCTTCTTCGGCGCATATCGAGTTTCACTCAAGAATTATCCTACAGAAATTTATCCAACGAAGTTTAATCCGAATTTCATCAGAAATCATTGAGGAATCTTACGATGAATCTACAGATGTTTTTGATTTATTAGACAAAGCAGAATCTAAATTATACGAAGTTACCCAAGGAAATATCAAACGTAGTTCAGAAACAGCGCAAAGTTTGGTAATTCAAGCTAAAAAAAGGATTGAAGAAATTGCTGGAAAAGAAGGTTTGAGCGGTGTTGCTACTGGTTTCGACAGTTTAGACAAAGTAACTTCTGGATGGCAACCAAGCGATTTAATTATCATTGCTGCTCGTCCGGGTATGGGTAAAACCGCGTTTGTACTTTCAATGGCACGAAATGTCGCTATAGATTTCGGTCACCCAGTAGCACTATTTTCATTGGAAATGTCATCTGTTCAGTTAATTACAAGATTAATTTCTTCTGAAACAGGATTGTCATCAGAAAAATTAAGAACAGGAAAACTAGAAAAACACGAATGGGAACAATTGAGTATCAAAGTAAAAAATCTGGAAAAAGCACCTCTTTTTATTGATGATACTCCTTCGCTTTCAATATTTGATTTAAGAGCAAAATCCAGACGTTTGGCTTCTCAACACGGAATCAAATTGATTATTGTGGATTATTTACAATTAATGACAGCTGGAGGAAGTAACGGAAAAGGAGCTGGAAATAGAGAGCAAGAAATTTCTACCATTTCCAGAAATTTAAAAGCCTTGGCAAAAGAATTAGGCGTTCCCGTAATTGCATTATCACAATTATCTCGTGCCGTTGAAACGCGTCCTGGACACAAACGACCTTTACTTTCAGACCTTAGGGAGTCGGGAGCGATTGAGCAAGATGCGGATATTGTTTCCTTTATTTACAGACCAGAATATTACAAATTGGACGAATGGGACGATGAAGGAAGTTCGCCAACACAAGGTCAAGCGGAATTTATTATAGCCAAACACAGAAACGGAAGTTTAGAAAGTGTGCGTTTGAAATTTGTTGGAAACCTCGGTAAATTTGAAAATTTAGAAAGTTATAGCGGCAGTTTTGATGATTTACCTTCAAAAATGAATCACGACGACAATCCATTTCAAACCAAAAACTTACCTTCAGCAAACGAAGCTTTTGGTAGTAATTTGAATAGCTTTGACGACGATAGCGAAGTTCCATTTTAGAAAAAATAAGTTTAAATTAATATTTTTGCTATTCATTTTCTATACAATTCTTTATCTTTGAAATAAAAATTAAAATGTCCTTTAAAAAAATACTAATTGTTTTTCTACTTATTTCGTTTTCTGCAAAAGCGTCTTTTATTTTGTTGCCAATGGACGAAACCACGCAGCAAAATCACTTAAAAGCGTATGGAATTACCTATTGGTGTTTGGACAAAAAATACAAAGCTAGCTGGTTATTGAATTACCGTGGCGGTTCTTTTTTATTGCCCGATGCCGAAGAAATTCGCAAAGAATGTAAAATTCGTGGCGTTAGTTTTGAAGTACTTTCGGACGGGGAAACCAATACGATTTTAGATGACATTTCAAGTCCTTCCCAAAATATGGAGAATGTAATTTTGGAAAAAGCCCCTAAAATTGCGGTTTATACACCCAAAGGAAAACAACCTTGGGACGATGCTGTAACCTTAGTTTTGACGTATGCCGAAATTCCATTTACACCTATTTATGACGAAGAAGTACTTTCCGATGGCTTGTTGCTTTACGATTGGTTGCACCTGCATCACGAGGATTTTACGGGACAATACGGGAAGTTTTTTGGCGCTTATAGAAACGCACCTTGGTATATAGAACAGAAAAAAGCATCCGAGGAATTAGCTATAAAATTAGGATATTCTAAAGTTTCGGAAGAGAAATTGGCTGTAGCCAAAAAAATCAGAGATTTTGTAATTGGCGGAGGATTTATGTTTGCAATGTGTTCTGCAACAGACAGTTTCGATATTTCGTTATCAGCCGATGGTGTTGATATTTGTGAGCCAATGTTCGACGGAGATCCGAGTGAAGGCAATTACCAATCCAAAATTGAGTATTCCAAAACATTTGCTTTCAAAGATTATATTTTAGATAGAAAACCAGATCATTATGAGTTTTCATCCATTGATATGACCGAAAAACGGCAACTTCCAATGGAAAAAGATTATTTCACTTTAATGGAATTTTCAGCAAAATGGGACGTAATTCCCAGTATGTTATGCCAAAATCACACGCAATTAGTGAAAGGATTTATGGGACAAACCACCGCTTTTGATAGGGAATTAATCAAAACGAATGTATTGGTTTTAGGCGAAAATTTATTGAACAGCGAAGCACGGTACATTCACGGTCAAAAAGGAAAAGGATTTTTCACGTTCTATGGTGGCCACGATCCCGAAGATTACCAGCACAAAGTGGGCGACGAACCCACCGTTTTAGATTTGCACCCCAATTCTCCTGGATACCGATTGATTTTGAACAATGTTTTGTTTCCTGCGGCTAAAAAGAAAAAACAGAAAACGTAATTGTAAAACAAAAGATAATTGAAAACACCAATCGTATTGATTGGTTTTTTTGGGGCATGCCCCTCCGTAAAAACTTCGGGTCAGGCTGTGCACTACAATCTCTGTTCCACTTCGTTTCACAGAGGATTTCCGCTGCCATCCTTCATGCGGAATCCCGGAATTATCGACTAATTTACAATATAATTCCTACTATCCTGCTCCGACAAACTGAAATATCCAAGAGGATAATTGGCTTCGGTTGTAGTATTTATAATGTTCCAACGAACGGATGCCGATGGCGATTGGAACGCATTTGCGGCTAATGGAAAGAAATCTTTCCATTAGCCGCAAAACGAAAATACGAAAATAGACGTTCTCGAAACTAAAAAGTTAGCAAGTGCGCTTATTGGCTGTTGTGAGCTGGTTATCTTATTTAATTCAATGTTCCAATTCCGTTGTACAATTTTTATTTTGTCCAACTAATTATTTGTTGCTTTAAACTTTCGGATTTAACATGATAAAAAATTGTCCACATTAAAACCCAAGCAATAAAAGTCAAAAAGAAAGGCAAGAATACTTGTGTATTATTATCATTTGCAACTAATAAAAAACCGAATAAGATTAATCCAACGAAATTATAAACCATTGCATTTTTAATATTCATTTGAATTGATCCTGTTAAGAAATTCCATCCAACTAATTTGTCTTTTACAATTACTTTATCTGGATTTGTAACGTCAATTATAATCTGTTGCGCATAATCAAGTTTCACGATTATTAATCCTTTTTGATTAATATACTTATAATCATACTTGTCTAAGGCATTTAATATTTTTTCACTATTCATAACTATTGATTTAATTTTTTTCAGGTTTCAATTTCGATTTCGGCTTTCTCTTAACTAGCTCACAACTTGTATATAGGTATGATAAAGTCATACTTATCAACCCAAAATCGGATTACTTTGTATGTCAAACATCATTCTTTATTTATTTTCAAATGTAGTTTTAAATATTCAATAAAGGCTTTGTTTTCCAAAATATAAAAATCATCAAAACAATTCTTCCCTCAGCCCCGATGGAAGGGAAAATCCCGAGCTTTTTAGCGAGGATTTGGAATGACAGCGGGAATTGCAATTCCAAATACAAGAGGACAATTCGCTCCTAATTTATGATGTAGTTCTTGTTACTTTGTTCGGACAAACTAAAATATCCAAGGGGATAATTGGCCTCGGTTGTGGTGTTGATGATGTTGCCACGAACGGTTGCAGATGGCGATTGGAACGGACTTCCGCTGCTGTTTCCAGCGATGCTAACCAAGATTCGCATGTAATTGTAGTACTGTTTTGAGATTCCCGAAAGTGTAACTTCAAAGTTTTGCCCGGGTTTTAAATCTTCGCTTCGGTACAATCCAAATATTTGATTGCCTTGAAAATTACTATCTTCTTGCAAAAAATAAATTGGAATTGCGGTGAAACTTGGCTTGAATTTGAACAAATAATAGTCGTCTGTTGTTCCGTTATCAATATAAAAAGCCTTGATTTCTGTGTCTTTACCTGAGAATCCTGCATTGTCTTTTTGTTCGATAAAATCAATTGTCGGAACTGGTTTTAAAGTTTCGATTGCCGTATAGGTTTCTCCGTTTAAAAGTACAGTTAGTTCGTAATTTCCGTTTAAAACAGGAGCAAAATCCGTGCAATTGTAGTTCCCAGTACCCGCAGTTTCCACAAAATTGAAAACATTATTTGCAGCGTCAGTTATGAAAACGGTTGCGCCTGAAACAGTTGGAATTTGACTACTGTAGTACGAAGTTGTTGTTGATAATTTTATGGTTTGCTCGTTTCCAAGCTTGCCTTTTTGCCATTTTATGGAAGCGTCAATCACTAATTTTGGTGCCATAGTATTCAAGTCAACATCGATTACTTTTTCGCAACTTGTTACAATTATTGCAGATATTATAACGAAAAACAGTTGTAGTTTTTTCATAGTCTTAGAATTTAAAATTATAACTCACCGCAGGAACGGCGCCAAAAATTGAAAATCGAACCGCCTCATTACTTCCCGATGTTTCATTTTGACGGAAACTTATGGAAGCAGCATTTTGTCGGTTGTAGAGGTTGTAAACACTGAAAACCCATTCCCCTTGCCAGCCTTTTTTCTTTTGAGGTTTCGGAGTGTAAGTTGCCGAAATGTCTAAATGGTGGTAGGTTGGCAATTTATTTTCATTGCGCAAACCGTAACTCGGAACGGTAATTCCTTGGTATTGGTATTGCCCGTTTGGATACGTTACGGGTTGCCCAGTTTGCAAGGTAAAATTGGCACCAAACGACCATTTTTCATTAAAATTGTAACTTCCTGTAATGGCAATATTGTGTAATTTATCATAGGTTGAACGGTACCAATTCCCGTTATTTATTCCTATTTCATTAGCAGTTCTTCCCGGCGTTTGTTGTTCGGAACGAGAAAGCGTATAAGCAATCCAACCGTTTAATTTTCCTGTATTTTTTCGTAACAAAATCTCTAATCCGTAAGCCCTCAATTGCCCGTTTAAAATGATTTGTTCCAAGGCTTCGTTGGCAATTAAATTCGCTCCGTCAATATAATCAATTCTGTTTTTTACTTTTTTGTAGAACGTTTCAACTTCGAGCGAATACGCATCATCATTGAAATTTTTGAAATATCCTAACGCAACTTGATCCGCAATTTGTGGTTTTATAAAAGAATCACTTGGCGTCCAAACATCCAATGGAGTAGGCGAGGACGTATTGGAAATCAATTGTAAATACTGTGTCATTCGGTTGTAACTCGCTTTTATAGATTGATTTTTATCCAATGAATAGGAAGCTGAAAACCGTGGTTCAAAATTATCGAATGAAGCAATTACTTTATTAGTGTTGTAGTATTCTGTACCAATTGGGATTCCTTTCTCGTATATTTTCAAATCATTATTGAAGGTAACGGCTTCATTATTTTGGTACAAATTCACTGTTGACGCACCCAATCTGTAAAATTGACTGTACCGCAAACCGTACATTAATTCTAATTTATCGGTAATTTTATGTTCCGCTTCAAGATATACGGAAGGCTCAAAAGCATATTTTTTTTCTAATTGCTTGTAATTAATCCCAGATTCAGCAGTTGTCGGGCTTATGGAACCTGGATTGAAATCGTAGTAAATAGCATTGATTCCATAATTCAGTTTGACTTTATCGGAAACATAGTTTTTAAAATCATATTTCAAATTGTAGTTTTTAATTCCAGAATCGTATTTGAAACCTACAAAATCCAATTGCAATCCGTAATAATAATCGCTATAAATCAAGGAAAGATTAGAGAATAATTTGTCCGAAAACAAGTGGTTCCATCTTAGATTTGAAGTTGCATTTCCATAGATATTGGTAAAACTCCCCGCTAAATTAAACACATCACGACCAAAATATCCTGAAACATACAAACTATTATTTTTGTTGAGTTTGTAATTCAGTTTGGTATTTAAATCATAAAAATAAGCCGAATTTTTGTTGTCTGTAAGTTTCAAAAACAAATGTGCATACGAACCTCGTCCCGCAATTATAAATGAACCTTTGTCTTTCACGATGGGTCCTTCAACTAAAAGACGGCTTGAAATTAATCCAATTCCACCGTTGATATGATATTTTTTTGAGTTTCCATCTTTCTGATAAATATCCAAAACCGAACTTGCTCTTCCACCAAAACGAGAAGGAATTCCACCTTTATACAACTTTAAATCTTTGATGGCATCTGGATTAAAAACCGAGAAAAATCCAAATACGTGAGACGAATTAAATATCGTAGCCTCGTCCAAAAGTATTAAATTTTGGTCTGCACCACCTCCTCGAACATTAAATCCTGAGGCGCCTTCACCAGCATTTGTAACCCCCGGAAGCAATAAAATTGATTTCAAAACATCGACTTCACCCAAAACCACAGGCATTTTTTTTATGGTTGCAATCGAGAGTTTGTTCACACTCATCTCTGCTTTTTGCGTGTTTGTAGTCTTTTTTTCGGTGATGATAACCTCTTGCAATTCTTCGCCGCTTTCGGATAATGAAATATTATAATTGGTATTTTTGGTTAAATCCAGCGTAATTTCTTTGGTTTGAAAACCAATAGAACTAATGGCAATTTTATAGTTTCCTTTTGGAATCGTAATCGAATAAAAACCGTATTCATTGGTCGTGGTATAAGCCGGAATTGCTGGGATAACAACGTTAACGCCAATTATTGTTTCATTGCTATTTGAATCGGAAATTACACCGCTTAGTGTAACTTTTTCTTGAGTGAATCCGTTGTAAACCAATGAAAATACTAAAAGGAGTGTTGCAATAATTTTCTTAGAAATCATAGTATAGAATTGAGTTGCAAAATTGGGAAATTTATACACAATTACTTACATTTCAAATGTTAATCTCTAGTTAAGAAATTTTTATTTGGGCATGCCCCTCCGTAAAAACTTCGGGTCAGGTCGTTCGCTGCAATCTCTGTTCCACTTTGTTCCACAGAGGATTTCCGCTGCCACCCTTCATGCGAACCCACAACTTTATTTACAATTGTAACTTTTTTGTCAATCTGAATTTATTTCAGATTCTAATTTTATAGTAGTATTGAGGGCAATTAGTTGTCGAACCTTTAATTGTGTAAGAATGTCATTGCGAGGAACGCGACAATCTCAGTACAATTATTTTCTTGTCTTTGTGGGCACGGAAAATTGTTTAATCGGTTAATCGTTGATTCGGTTATTTGGGAAAGGGTTTAACCGTTTAATCGTTAATTCGGTTATTTAAAAATCTGTGGAAATCCGTTTAATCCGTTAAATCTGTGGCAAAAAATCCACACATAGCTTGTCTTTGTGGGCACGGATTGCAAATCCTCGCTATCGAAACAGATTACGAAACGGAACATATCCTTGCCATCTGGGTTTCTCCGTGTCTCAAGCGACTATTACCACGTTCTATAACCCCATTAAAGTGGTTCTGAAGTACTTTTAATACGTTCTACAACCACTTTAAAGTGGTTCAAGACCACTTTTACCACGTTGCCTAACCCCATTAAAGTGGTTCTGAAGTACTTTTAATACGTCTTATAACCCCTTTAAAGTGGTTCAAGACCACTTTAAACACGTTGTCTAACCACTTTAAAGTAGTTCAAGACCACTTAAAAGTAGTTGTTTAACCACTTAAAAGTAGTTGTTTAACCACTTAAAAGTAGTTGTTTAACCACTTTAAAGTACTTTAAAACCACTTTAAAGTAGTAGTATAACCAGTTAAAAGTAGTTCAAGACGACTTTAAAGTACTTCTTAGTAGATATTGCGAATTTACAATCCCTGCCTTTTATGAAATTCTTTAATTTCGTGTTGAAACTTTTTATTTTTTTCTTGTCTTTGTGGGGACGGATTGAAAATCCGCCCTATCCGTTGTGGTACACATCCGAGCGGTCGGGTTTACGAAACGGAACATATACGAGCCATCTGGGTTTTCGCTATTATTAAAAATATTCCATGCTACAATTCTCAATAACGAGTTTTCGCTTATATTAGTTAGTGACCATGATTGGTTAGAAGAAATTGTTTTGTTATTGTAGGAATAGAACATTCCAT
Source organism: Flavobacterium neuenschwanderi (SeqCode) (assembly GCA_965234425.1). Taxonomy (GTDB): domain Bacteria; phylum Bacteroidota; class Bacteroidia; order Flavobacteriales; family Flavobacteriaceae; genus Flavobacterium; species Flavobacterium neuenschwanderi. Next base: position 37,562 of record OZ248393.1, read on the forward strand.
CTTCTAAATCGAATTTATGCATCGTAAATTTTATTATATTGAGATTGTAATTTTCTACTAAATTGGCTATAACGTTCCGCAGCTACACGAGGTTTGGGAAAAAGTACGCCCTAATTTTCGGTTGAAGACTGAACTTTCAAGTACAAAAAAAACTTTGAATTTTGCCTAAAACCCAAATCTCGTGTAACTACTGTTGGCAGATAGTGCCTTTATTCTTTAATAATTTTGTAATTATAACTTTTGGTTTCTGTATTTATTTTCAAGTTATAAATACCAGAGTTTAAATTTTCAATATTTATTTGATTAAAATTGTCTTTTTCTTTTAGAACAGTTTTTCCTTGCATATCAAAAATATTGATTTCTGTGATTAAATCATTTTTTAAATTATCGATGTATATTTTTGTTGTTGTTGGATTTGGATAAAGTTTAAACCCTTTGTAATTTAAAAAACTGATATTAGATAGATTTTCAACTTTATATTTTGCTAATGCAAAAGTCACATTTGGTATTAGATTTGTTGCTCCTCCACCAAGTATTATGTTACCGTTTGATTGATTAATTGATGAAAATGCAGCATCATTTCCTCCAAAAAAATCTGTTGTTAGGTATCCAATTGTATTGAATGAATTATCAAGAGTACCATTTGTATTATAACGAACCATTAAAAAATTATCATTAGAACTGCCAATACAAAGAATTTTACCGTCAGATTGTAAACTAGTTTGATAGTTAGTATCGTTCATAATAATGTTATTAATTTGTGTTAGTACAATACCATTAACCCCAAAAGTGGTATCTAAAGCACCATTAATATTATATTTTGCCAAACAGATTTTGGTTGTTGAGTCATCCCACTGATGACCCCCTGCAATAATTTTGTCATCTGTTGTAACATCTAATGAAATTATCTCTTCTCTACCACCCATATCTGTTATTATTTTGCCAGCATTTCCAAAACTATTATCCAAAGTTCCGTCAGTATTTAATCTTATTACAGTAAAATTGTATTGTTCAACGGCTGATGTTGCATCAGAACTCCCGCCAAGTAAAATTTTACCATTTGATTGAAGTTTAATAGAGCTTACACCATCGAGACTTGCTTGTGAATTTGAATTCCCAATGTTTAAATTAACTATTCCTAAATTACCAAATGAATCATCTAATACTCCATTTGAATTATATCTGATAACAGCAAAATTATCAAATTCCGAATCTGTGTCAGTTCTGCCAGCTAGTAATATTTTATAGTCTGATTGAACTTCGATGCTATATGCAATATTACTTTTGTTATTAATATCTGTTATTGTCGTGCCGTTTGTACCAAACGAATTGTCAAAACTGCCATCGGTGTTTAAACGTAATAAGATGAAATCTGCTGTTGACATTGAAGTTCCAGTTGTTCCTCCAATTAATATTTTACCGTCACTTTGTAATTTTATTTTAAAAAGTGATGTAATATTGTTGTTTGAAATTGAAGTAGTAACTTTTCCTAAAATTCCAAATGAATTATCTAATGTTCCATCTACATTATATCTTGAAATTACTAAATTGCTAAAATTTCCGTTTTCATAACTGCTGCCACAAGCTAATATTTTTCCATCAGCTTGCAATTCTATAGATGTGATATAGTTATCATTTGAACCAAAAGTTGTGGTAACTAATCCAGAACCTCCGAAAGAATTATCTAAAATATAGTTTTGTGAATAAGTTTTAATTCCTAATAATGAAATTAATAAAAATAATAATTTTGTTTTCATTTTGTATTAAATTTGGTTTTTTATCGTTTCGAGTGGCATTTCTGCCAACTCTTATATATACTCAGTTTTCAAGCTAAAAACTGAGTATATCTATCTTTTTTGACTGTATATACTCAACTCTTGTTGCGTATTATTTATTTTCAAATGTAGTTTTAAATATTCAATAAAACCCTTATTTATTTTTATTTAAAAACACAAAAAATTAAAAGCAAGAAAACAATTCTTCCCTCAGCCCCGATTGAGGCGGTATCCTCGCAGCGAAGCGGAGAGATATAGCCGAAAGCGGGAATTGCAATTCCAAATACAAGAGGGCAATTCGCTCCAAATAATCAGGAAATATATATTTATTGAAGGTGTTTTTGGAACGTTTGGTAGTGGAAATATTGGGAAATAAAAAAGCCAAGAAGGAATAGTGGTTCTTCTTGGCTTTGTATAGATTGGTGTGTGGAATTAGTTTTTGGCCTGCAAAACTTTGTTGGGATCGAACCCAAAAAGGCGGTGCTTTTTGATGATTTCACTAATTCCTTGTGGTAGCATATCTTCCCAACCGGATTTTCCGTTGCTAATCATTTTCAATACTTCACGAGAGAAAACCTCTAAATTATGCGGGTCGAAATCTTCAATATCGATTACTTTTCCATTGAATTTGAAGAATTTATACAGCTCTTTCATTCTTGGATGTACTTTCAAATTCTCGGAAGTTATGATTTCGCCATTTTCGCCAAGCATTGGGTAAAGGAACACTTTTAGATCGCGATAGAAGAGTTTTCCAAAGGCTTCTAGGATTCCACCACTCAAATGGCGGTAGTATTTTTCATCGAAAATATCGATTAAATTGTTCACTCCCATCGCCAATCCCATTCGGGCTTTGGTGTAATTTGAGAAATATTCGACCACGCGATAATATTCCTGGAAGTTCGAAATCATTACGGTTTGCCCTAACGAACAAAGCAATTCGGCTCGATCCATAAAATCACGCTCGTCGATTTCTCCATCAGAACGTAAATTAGAAAGTGTGATTTCAAAAATTACTAAGGTATTTTCCTTATCCACTTTATTTTCGTTGAGGAACATTTTCAAGGAATGTTCATACATATCCATATTTACTTTCGTAACGGGACGGAAACTTCCTCTTAATGCTAAGATATTTTTTTTGTAAAGTATGGCTGCTGGCAAAATATTATTCCCATTTGGATCAAACATTACCGCATCGGTCATTCCGTTTTTTACCAATTGTAAACTCATTAAACGGTTGTCAACATTAGCAAAACGTGGTCCTGAAAAGTTGATGGTGTCAATTTCTAATTGGTCTTTGTCTAAATGGTCGTATAAATAACGAAGTAATTTTTTAGGGTCGTTGTACTTATAATAAGCTCCGTAAATCAAATTTACTCCCAAAACGCCTAAGGTTTCTTGTTGCAGTTTTGCATCAGTTTCCTTAAATCGAATGTGAATTATAATTTCGTTATAATCTTCATCGGGTTCAATTTGGTAACGAATTCCAACCCAACCGTGTCCTTTGAATTGTTTTGCAAAATCGATGGTTGCAACGGTATTGGCGTAGCTAAAAAACATTTTATTTGGATGTTTTGCTCTGCTTAAACGTTTTTCAATCAAGTCATATTCGTGTGAAAGCATTTTTTTTAAACGACTTTCTGTCACATATCTACCATCTCCTTCATCTCCATAAATAGCATCACTAAAATCTTTATCATAGGCTGACATTGCTTTTGCAATGGTTCCCGAAGAACCTCCAGATCTAAAAAAATGTCTAACGGTTTCTTGACCAGCACCAATTTCAGCAAAAGTACCATAGATATTTTCGTTCAAATTGATACGAAGTGCTTTGTCCTTTATTGAAGGGATTTGTTGGATGACTTTGTCACCTTTTAATTTTATTTCAGTATCCATTTTATGATTTACAATAACTTGTTTACAAAGTTAGTAAAATAGGGCTTTAATAAAAGATAATTTATCTTATTTTTGTATAAAAGAAATTCGTTGAAAGTATATTTTTTAGGCACCGGCACTTCACAAGGTATTCCAGTTATTGGAAGTCACCATTCTGTATGCCAAAGCGAGAACCCTAAAGACAAGCGATTGCGGGTTTCTGTATGGATTTCTTGGGAAGGATTTTCTTTCGTAATTGATTGTGGACCAGACTTTAGACAGCAAATGCTAACCTCGAAATGTCCGAAAGTTGAAGCCATTTTATATACTCACGAACATTCCGATCACACCGCTGGAATGGATGATATTCGTCCTTTTAATTTCAAACACGGAAATATTCCAATTTATGCGCACCAACGTGTACTTGAAAATCTCAAAAAACGCTTCGATTATATTTTTGAAACGGTGAATAAATATCCTGGCGCTCCAACGGTTTCTCCAATTGAAGTAATCAATAATCAACCTTTCATTTTAGGTGGAAAATTAGTAATTCCAATTGATGTGATGCACGGTAATCTTCAAGTTTTTGGCTACAGAATTGATGATTTTGCCTACCTTACGGATGTGAAAACTATTGAAAAATCAGAACTTGAAAAGTTGAAAAACTTGGATGTTTTGGTTGTAAATGCCTTACGGGAAGAACCACACAACACCCACTTTAATTTGCAAGAAGCCTTGGATTTCATAGCTTTGGTGCAACCTAAAAAAACCTATTTGACTCATATAAGTCATATTTTAGGTTTTCACGATGAAGTACAACAAAAACTTCCAAAAAACGTTTATTTAGCCTACGATAATTTAGAAATTAATATTTAAAAAATGAAACAATCCTTTTTACTTTACCTTTTTATTCTTGCATTGGTTTTCAATGTTTTCACTTATGCTTATTATTCTAAAGAAGTGGCTTTTCAGAAAGAACAGTTGGATAAATTGACCAAAAAATCCCAAGCAAAAGAGTTTAAATTGAATGATAATCTGATTGATGCAAACTATTTTTCATTAGAAAATAATGAGAAAGCACAGAATTATTTTTATTCCGATGTGCCAGAAAAAAATGTAGATTATGCAACATTAATTCCATTATTGAAAGATAAATTAATGGATTTTAATGATAATCCGAATGGAAATCCATATACAGGTCAAGAAAAATTAGGTGCTAATAAGTTTATTATCAACAAAGTAAAAGTTCTAAACCACCGATGGATTATTGCCGATTATAGTGATGGCGAATATTGGGGCGAAGTATTATTGAAGTATTTTGTAAATGATGATAAAAGTATTTCCTTTGAAGTCAACCAATCTTTAGTGTATCAAAAACAGTAGTTTTTTTTAGCCACAGATTACTTCGTCTGTTCACTTCGCTCGGGTCACAGATTTTTAAATTATTTTTTTAGCCACGAATTACACTAATTTCCACTAATTAATTCGTGCTAATTTGTGAAATTCGTGGCTACTTTTGATACCAAAATTTATTAAAACGATTCACTTTCAGTGCATCCCACTTAGCTTCTAATTTTTTTTAACCACAGATTCACAGATTTTCAAAGCATTTTTAGACACGAATTACACAAATTCCCACTAATAAATTCGTGCTAATTTGTGAAATTCGTGGCTACTTTTGGTACCAAAGTTTATTAAAACGATTCACTTTCAGTGCATCCCACTTAGCTTTTAATTTTTTTTAGCCATAGATTCACAGATTTTTAAATTATTTTTAGTCACGAATTACACGAATTTCCACTAATAAATTCGTGCTAATTAGTGAAATTCGTGTTTACTTTTTAATTCGTATTTGTTTTGAATTAAAGTCGAATGTAGTTTATTTTTCTAACAACCAATTTTTCAAATCATAAAAATTTTGAGGTGAAACTCCGTGACCAATTGGGTATTCTTTATAAGTAGTTTTAATTCCTAAACTTTCTAAAATAGCGGGTGATTTTCGTGCCCAATCCACAGGAATTACTTGGTCAACTGTTCCGTGGGAAGCAAATATTTTCAAATTGCTAAAATCATTTTTCTGATAGTTTTCTTTAATAATATCTAAGTTCAAATAACCGCTCATTGCAGCCACTTTTTGAACTTTTTCAGGATAAGAAAGTGCAATTGAATAACTCAAAATAGAACCTTGGCTAAAACCAATTAACGTTACATTGGAAGCGTCAATTGGATAATTAGCAATCAATTCATCAATGAAATTCAATACTAAATCTCTTGAAATTACTGCTTGGTCGTGGTCTGAAAATTTGTTCTGAGCGGCATCAAAGTTGATGGCGTACCACGCATAACTTCCATATTGCAAATCATAAGGTGCTCGTGCCGAAACCACATAATATTCGTCAGGAAGTTCTGCAGCAAACGAAAATAAATCGGCTTCATTGCTACCGTAACCGTGCAATAGTAGCAATAATGGGTTTTTATCTGCTTTTATTTTTGGTTCTCGAATTTGATAAACTAATGATAATTCCATATTTACGAGAAGCTTTTAAACCATTTTTGAAAATAATTACCCAATAAAGGTATTGGTTTTGTAGTTCCATTTATAGTGCTGAAAATTCCATAGCTCCATAAAACAGAAACTGAAATCCACATTGGTGCGGAAATCATAAGGCTGTCAAAATTACTAATTATCAATCCCAAAGAAATAAAAGTCAATGAAATTCCTAATGCTTGACGAATGTGAAACGATGCAAATGAATTTTTACTTTCACTGTTCATTGACATTGCAATTAAAACTCCAACAAATAAAATATAACTTGTTATTGCGGCTGTTTTCCCTTCTTCTACTGAGTTTTCCATATTATTTTTAAGCTAAAACTAATTTTCCTTGATTGTAAATTCCGTAAACTTTCCCTTTCATTTCAATTCCAATAAAAGCCGAATTTTTCGATTTCGACAAGATATTTTCTTTATTGAAAGTCCACTTTCCATTTGGATTAAAAAGCGTAATATTGGCGATTGAACCTTCTTTTATTGTTGCGTTTTCAATGCTAAATATACTTTTTCCAACTGTTAATTTTTCGATTACTTTTTCCAAAGGCAACACGGTTGTTAACGCTCCAAAAGCAGTTTCCAAACCGATTGTCCCATTTTTAGCTCCGTCAAATTCCATTTTTTTATGTTCAATATCAATCGGATTATGATCTGAAGTAATCATATCGATGGTATTGTCTAAAATTCCTGCCAATAAAGCTTTTCGGTCTGCTTCAGTTCTTAAAGGTGGTGAAACTTTAAATCGGGTATCAAAACAATCTAATTTTTCATCGGTTAAAACCAAATTATGTACGGCAACACTACAAGTTATATTCAATCCTTTGGCTTTTGCATTTTTAATTAATTCAACCGATTTTGCTGTTGAAATTGTTGGAATATGCATTTTTCCACCTGTATATTCTAATAAAAACAGATTTCTTGACAGTTGAAGTTCTTCGGCTAAATTTGGAATTCCTTTCAATCCCAATCTCGTAGAAACAACGCCTTCATTTGCAACTCCATTTCCCTTTATTGTGGCATCTTGACAAAAAGCAAGTAGCAATCCGTCAAAATCTTGAACATATTGCAAACCTATTTTTAGCAAATTGGCATTGTCAATATTTTTATTATAATCTCCAAAAGCAACGGCTCCCGCATTTTTCATATCGAACAATTCTGCCATATCTTTTCCTTCGCTTTCTTTTGTGAAGGCACCAATTGGAAATAATTCTGTTGCAAAACCAGCAGCTTTGTTTCTTACGAAATTGATTTGCGATTGGTTGTCAATTATTGGGTAGGAATTGGGTTGCAAAGCAATTGCAGTAAAACCACTTTTTGAAGCAACATTCAGTCCGTTGGCGATGGTTTCTCGGTCTTCGAAACCTGGTTCTCCAAGCGAAACACTACTGTCAAACCAGCCTTCAGAAAGATGAAGGTTTTCAAGTTGTATTTCTTCAAAACCAGTTTTTTTGGGAAGATTTGCTCCAATTTTTTCAATAATACTTCCGTTGATTTTCACATCCACAATTTGGTTGTGAAAAGGACTTTTTGAGTCAATAATTCTCGCTTCTCGGATGATTAGTTTCATTTTACAAATTTTTGAATTATTACTTCTAAAGCTAAAAATAATAGGGTTAATAGAACAAACAATTTCCAAATTTCATTATTGCTTCGGTCTGAAAGCAAGCTGTTAAATACAATATCAACCGAGTTTACAACTTTAAAATCGGATAATATATTGCTGTTGGTTAAAGCCAAATTTCCTTCAGATCTATTGTAATTAAAACTGATATTTCGTATGAAATCATCTTGTTTGTAAACTCCAAAATTACCTGCAACAGTTGGATAATCGTTGAATAAAAGTTTTACTTTGTTATTCAAGATTTGTTGAATTGGGATGAATTTCTCGGATGCGTTTTTCACATTTATAATTTCGTCTTTTGATAAATTGGTAGCGACTAAAAAAGGTTGATTTTCACCAATTGTTATTGCGTTTACTCCAGTTTTCTGTGCATTTTGTGCCATATTATAAAATATTGGAACAATCAACGGCGAATTCTGAAAATTAGAATTTACTTTATTTATAGGTGCCGAAAATACATAAACAGCCGAAATTTGGTTTTGCAAAGCGGTTAAAAACACACTCTGATCTTCAAAACTCAAAATGGGCGGATTTGGACTTGTTATTCCAAAAGACTGTTTCGTATCTGGATACTGAAAATTGACTATTTTTTTCTCAAATACCGAATTAAACAATGGATGTTGAAAGGAAATTTTCGTAATTAACTTATTGGTATTTTGCAAAGCGCCAAATTGGATTTTTCCGAAAGTTCCCAAAAATCGATTCAAATCGGAAGTTGTATTTTCATTGGAAGGAATTACAACCAAATTACCACCTTTTTCTACAAACGATTTTAGGTTGGTTTCCAAAGCTTGTGGAATTTTCTCAACTTCGTTCAACACAATCACATCTTGCTTTTCAATGGCATTATGATCTAAAGTTTCAATCGTTGAATTGGAATAATTGAATTCTGAAACGGTATAAATCCGTGATAGGAAGCTGCTTTTTTCTGATTTCCCAATACTAATTACATTGGTTTTCTCTGGTTTTGAAATGCTTAAATAGAACGTATTATCATACGATAAACTTCCGTCATTTATAGAAACATAACCGTTAAAATCCTTTTTAGGAATGGTAAAATTGATGGTATTTTCTTGAGTTTCAAATTTCACTAGGGTTTTAGCAATGAGCTTATTTTCATTGTACAAAGCAATTGGAATAGCATTTTTTTGTTCACCGTAAGAAGTCAATTTTACGCCAATTTCATAAAAATCATTTAAGTTTTGCTGGATAAAAACACTGTCAATTGAAATGTTATTTTTTTGTTCCGCTTCAGGAATTATAAAATACGTATTGAAATTGGAATCGATGCTTTTCAATTGTTTTTGTTCTAGTCCTACGGCATCTGTAATAATAATAACGTCTTTGTTGAACGGTGTTTTGCGAGATTTTATTTTTGCCATAGCACTTTCAAGTTGAAATGGCAAAGCACTGTAAGTAAGGTTTTGTACTTCTTTTTGAATCGATTTTATATCGGTATTCCAAAACGTTTCCGAATTGGTAATCAATGAAAAAGTCTGTTTTTCTTGGGTGTTTTCTAATAATTCCTGAACTGCACGTTTCAAAAGTTCGCCTTTTTTACCTTTTGCTTGCATCGAAAACGAATTGTCTAAAACAATATACATTTCATTGGTAGCATTTTCCTTGTCTTTGGCTTGAAAAAAAGGTTGTGCAAAGGCTATGATTATTGCTGCCAACAACAACATTCGCATAATTAAAAGCAACCATTTTTTGATTTTTGAACTCTTCCGAGTTTGAATTGAAAGCTCTTTAAGGAAGCGAACATTCGTAAAATATTCTTTTTTGAAACGTCTTAATTGGAACAAATGAACCAGAATTGGAATTACCAATAATAGAAGGAAATAGAGTATTTCTGGATGTTTAAATTGCATTCTAATTAGCGTTTGTCAAAAATAGCAATCAATTATCAATTAGCAAGTATCAAACAAGAATTATTTCTTGTCTTTACGTTTTTTATCTCTCGTTTTAAGCATGTTTCTATTCACAGAACCCGAAACTTTCTTTTTCGTTTTTGAAGGTCCGCCAAGATTTACTTTTTTATTCTTTTTTGATTTCTCGTGAAAAGCTCCGTCACCGTCTAATTTTGGTTTTTTAAGCAAAAACTTAATCGGTTGTTTGTCTTTTTCAGGCTCAATTAATTTTGATGAAATTTCTACAACTTCAGGAAATTCAACTATTTCAAGGACTTGTCCCATCAATTCTTCCACTTCAGTTTTGAAATCTTCTTCCCGTGGCGTAATAAAACTAATTGCTGTTCCCGTAGCATCGGCACGACCCGTTCTACCTATTCTATGCATATATAATTCAGGCATTTCGGGCGCTTCAAAGTTCACAACGTGCGAAATATTGGAAATATCCAAACCTCTCGCCATAATATCGGTGGTAATAATTCCTCTCAAATTCCCTTCTTGAAATGAAGCCATTGTACTCAAACGATAATTCTGAGATTTATTCGAGTGAATAACCCCAAATTGTCCATCAAAATGTTCCTCAATTCGCTCGTGAAGCATATCCGAAATCTTCTTATTGTTCACAAAAACCAAGATGCGTTCCATCGATTCATCGTTTTCAAGCAAATGAATTAACAGGTTTACTTTCGTGTTAAAATTCGGAACGTTATAACTAATTTGTTTGATGTTTTCTAATGGAGTTCCCGATGCAGCAAGCGTAACTTCCTCAGGAAAATCGAAAAAGTCATTCAAAATAGCATCTACTTCGTCGGTCATTGTAGCCGAAAAAAGAATGTTTTGACGTTTGTTTCTCGTCATCATTGCCAAAATAGAAGTCAATTGAACTCGGAAACCCAAATTCAACATTTCGTCAAATTCATCAATGACTAATTTTTGGGTATCGTCAAAACGGATTACGCTGTCCAAAGCCAAATCCATCACCCGACCAGGCGTTCCCACCAAAATATCAATTCCCTGATACACCGATTTTTTTTGCGTGTTGATATTCACACCACCAAAAATCCCGATGGTTCGCACCGACATATATTTCGTTAATTTTTCCACTTCTTCCACGACTTGCACCACCAATTCCCGTGTTGGAACTAGGATTACAATTTTCGGAGTATCAGTTGGCGTAAATTTGTATAATTTCAATAAAGGCAACAAATACGCAAAAGTTTTCCCTGTACCCGTTTGCGCAATCCCCATCATATCGCGCCCTGACATAATCACAGAAAAAGATTTTTCCTGAATTGGAGTAGGCGTCACGAATCCTAAATCGTCAATTGCTTTTTGAACCGATTTTGGAAGATTGAATTGCTCGAAAGTAGTCATAAAATGTAAATTTGGTGCAAAGATACGTTTTTTAGACGGCTTCAAAAAGTTTCCACAGTTCAAAGGTTCAAACGGGTTTAAGACGTTTGTTTTTTGGAGCTATTTCCCGCTGTCATTCCAATCTGCTCAATTGCTTCGTGCCGAGCAATTTTGCAGGATTTTCCCTTCCATCTGGGCTAGACTTCGGTGTTATATTGTTAATTCAGTTATTTGATTAATAGTTTAATCGTTTATTCGTCAATGCGGTTATTTGGTTATTTGGGAAATCTGTGGAAATCTGTTTAATCCGTTAAATCAGTGGCAAAAAAATCCTATTCCCAGCCTGTCATTGCGAGGAACGCGGCAATCTCAGCACAATTATTTTCTTGTTTTTGTGGTACGGTTTTAAAACCCTATTCGTTGTGGGAAAATATCCGAGTTTGGTTTATTTAGTTAGATATTATTTTGTTTGGATTGCCAATTCATTATTGCATCGAAATTAATTCCCCAATGTTATCCATTTTTGAGTCATAATAACTTGCCAAAATTGGAATGTCTAAAACTGTTTGTAGTTTTATTTGTGTTTCTAACGTAAGGTTTTCTTGTCCTTTCACAATTTTATTAATATGCTGAGGACTCACATTAAGTTCTCGAGCTAAGTCTTTTTGAGACCAACCCATTTCATCTAATTTCTTTAAGACTTTAATAGCGATTTTTTGAGATTCCCTGAGCATTGCTCGGTTTCTAATTCGGTCACTATTTTTTTCTAAAGTATTCGTTTTTTCTTTAGAAACTAACGCTAAAAATTTTTCTTTGTTGGGTGTCATATATTTTCTATTAATAGTTCAAAAAAAGAATCTTCATCAGTAACACCATTTTGCGTAAAGTAGATTCTTGCAATTTTTAATTTTTCTAATTCCTTTTTTGTATCGGGGTGATCATCCATTTTTTGACTCATTTTTATAGCACCTCCTGTTATTACAAAACAATTTCCATCTATTTTTATGGCATAAAACCGAAGTTGGTTTTTCCGAATCTTACCTTTTTGAAGCGATAATACTTCTTTCTTCCTTTCGGATTCTTGCAAAGCTTCAAAGTATATTCCAAATGGAATTTCGTTTTGGTCGCAACTGTCTAATAAATCTTGAATATCTTCGGCATTTTTTAATATAGTTTCTATAAATCCATAAACATTGCTTACATTATTTCGTTTGGCGAATGCTTGTAAATAGGCAACGTCTGTCCATAAATCCAAAGCTTTATCAAACTCATTATCCGCTTCTGCGTTATAATGAAAGGCATATATATTTTCTGCAAAGATAGAAACAATTTTCATTAAATCAACTTATAGGTTTATTTTTTTTACTTTTTTATATTATTATTTACGTCGAACTTTTGTCGCAACCGTAATTGTGTTAGAATGTCTTTGCGAGGAACGAGGCAATCTCATCACAATTATTTTCTTGTTTTTGTGGGATTGCAAATCCGCGCTATCCGATGTGGGGACAAATCCGAGCGGTTGGGTTATTTTTCATTTTCTAAATTGTCCCAAAAGTCGCTATCAAGTCGTTTTACTTCAATTATTTTTTCAGTTTGCATTCCTAAATTAAATTCGTAAATATATTCTGATAGTTTATTTCCATTAATTAGTACAATTTTATTGTTTGAAGATAAATTTTCCACATATTCATATGCTCCTTTGTTAAAATCTGAGGTTGTTATGAAAACTCCTTTATCTGAATTTTCAACAGCTAATGCTCCTACAAATTTCTGAATATCTTCTCTACCAATTAAATTTTCTCTGTTATATCTTTTTGCTTGTATATAAATTCTACCAAATCCAAGTATATCTTCTCTTATAATTCCGTCAATTCCTTTGTCATTTGTAGCTTGAGTAACCAATCCTGAATTTTTAATTTGTCCACCATAACCTAATTTTTGCATTAAGTTTACAACTAGCTTTTCAAATTCGCGAGGAGTTTTACTAAGAATTGTATCAATAATTTCTAAATAAATAGATTTTTTAATTCCTTGAAATGAATTATATAAAATTTCCTGTGGCGTTAAATCATTTAAAGTCCCGGAAATAATTTCAATATCTTCACTCTCGCTCTTTTCTTTTTTAGTTCTTGTAGGTTCACGTTGCTCAATTTGTTTTTTAACATAATCTCTAAACTCTTTTGGTTTTTTTAAAATCTCTTTACCGTTTTCATTTATTTTGTAAATACCTCTTTTGGGTTTAGTAACTAACCCTGCCATATTCAGGTAACTCAATGCCCAATTAATTCTGTCAAGAAATATTGTTCCATTACCTGACGAATATGGGTCAGTCATTTCTTCTTCAGTTAGTTTAAAATGAAGGGCTAAAATTGGTTCTAAATCTCTTGATTTCCATTCTTTTTCATCACTTAATATTTGTAAAGCTGGAAATTGAATTAGGTCATATTTTGGAATACTCATATATTATTTTTCTTTTATTTTCGGTTTTTCAAAATCTAATAGAGTGGATTTGCAATCCATACCCTTTATGAAATTTTTTACTTTTAGTTTAAAAATATTCTTTTTTTCTTGTCTTTGTGGGTACGGATTAGAAATCCGTGCTATCCGTTGTTGGACATATCCGTGCGGTCGGGTTTTTATTCTCCATTTGATAATAATCTAATTCCTTGCATTTCTTTAAGTAATTTTTTATTCTCAATTTTATTATTTTCTATAACTATTAATTTAGGCATAACTTTCATTCCTATTAAATCGTCAGTTCTTGTTTTAATTAAATGAACATACTCAATTCCTTCGGAATCAGTAATTACTCCTTCATCTACTTTTCTTAATATTTCTTTTCTAATTGATAAACTTTCAATTAATGCTTTATTATTTTGGTCGTTTCTGTATTGTCTATGATTAGTAGCAAAATCCCATACTTCTTTAAAAATTAGAAATAATGATTTTGCGGTTTCAATTCCTGTTTTTATGCCAAGATTAGTATCACTTCCGCTGTCTAATAAAATAATTTGAGATTTTGAAATTTCGTCTTTATATATTCTATTTATTGTGTCAATAAGCTCAGTTAAACTAGTAAGTATTTTTATGTATTTATAAGTTTCCAATGATTCTTCATCTATTACAATTTGAAAAATATTTAAACCTTCCTCTAAAGACTCTTCATAACTTTCATTCAACAAATCACTCAATAATAATTCTTTTGATAACATGAAAGTTTTAACTAAAGTATTGTGAAAATTATATAATTGTAGGTTATCAGTGTGATTATAAACCGCTGTTGCTGTTGAATTAGGAAGGCTTCTTGTCAAAAAGGTTAAATTTTCTGAAGAATACATTTTTTCACAGTTATAAAATTCTAAAATTCTTGATAAACCATCGTCATTTTTAATTCTTTCGTAATTACTTTTCGAAGAAAATAATAGTGGAACAATATCAGAATATTTATAATGTTGATTTGAATTACTAAAACCACTTTCAAAATGAAAAAGTATTTCTTTTGACTTTAGATTATCTATAATTATTTCTAAATTTTTTACAAAGTCTAGTTTCTGCATAAATTTTTATTTTGTTTATTTATATTTTTTAAATTTTCTGTAAAATTACTGCCAACTTGCTTTTAGACGAAACAAACTTTCGTATATCCACCCGATTTTGTTAAATTGGCGAAGGTTTGTTTCGCATTATTTATTATTATTAAATTTCACGATTGCAATTATTCAAATCGTGGTTATTGTTTCTGTAATCTTGATTTGCTAAAACAACAATGTGTTTTTGTTGCATAACAAATCCTGCGCATTCTTTTTGAGGGATAGTAAAAGAAGCAAAGCGAATTGTTTGCCTTAGAATCAAAGAAATAAAGGAATCTTATTTCGACGAGAAATACAATGTTTTGTATTCTCTGTAAATGTAATGTTTAATTTGGTTAATCGGTTGTTTTGAGAAAAAAAATCCTATCCCCTCCCGAAGCTTCGGGACTTTCCAAAGATTCTGTGATGATTTACTATTAAAATATTAATTTTTTTTATATTTTTGTTTTTCTAAGACAGTCATAGAACTAGTCTCCATAGAGTGCTTATGCCATTTGTGCTAGCACTCTATTTTTTTGTAGACTTATTTCTTTTTTGTATTCATAATCTATGTCGTATCTGCTTTTGTTTTTGAATAGTATATATACCATTTCTAATAATTTTCTTTGAATTGCAACTAATGCTTTCATTTTAATGCCATGTTTTGATACTAATCTCGCATAAATATTTTTAAAACTTTCGTCTCGCCTAACTGCTGTTAATGCTGGCAGATGCATAGCTTTTCTTAAATTTCTATTTCCTTTTTTTGATATTCTTGGTTTCCCTTTTACAGATGTACCAGATGTTTTTTCTTTTACATCAAGTCCAGCATAACTTGATAATTGTTTTTTATTTCTAATTAACTCAAAACCATTGGTCTCAGCTAAAATAATTACCGCCGTAAGCCATCCTATCCCTGGTATTGTACAAATATTTTCAATATCATATTTTAATGATTCATCATAATTTACCCAGTTTAACATATCTTGCTTAATATCTTTTTCTTGTATGTTTAAGAATTTGATTCTCGCATTCATTCGACTTAAACTATTTTCATTTGGCTCTGCTTCGGAGTTTTCGGCATGCAATTGATTTTTGACAACAACTCTTTCTGAAACTATTTGATCTCGCTCTCTTGTAAGTTGTTGCAAATTTTTAAACACATTTTTTGGACGCTTCCATTGATCTAATTTTCTTTCTAATCCAAATTGTGCTATTGCCTGTGAACAAGTCTTGTCTGTAACGGTTTTTACTTCCAAAGTCTTTATGTAATTGCTTATTTTATTAGGCAATACAATACTTACTTCATATCCTTTATCATCTAAATAATAAGCGAACTTTTGATGATAAACTCCTGTAGCCTCCATTACAAAACGGACTTTTATGTCCTCTGAGACTAACTTTTTTACCCAATTTTTTAATGCCACAAACCCCGTTTCTTTATTTCTAAAGACTTTATAAGCAAATAATTCAATTGAAGAATCATCGAACATTCTTCCTAAAGTTACCACCAGCTCATTTTGTGCAACATCAATACCTACTACTTGTTTTAATTCTTTCATACTTTAAAGTTTAATATGTTATAAAAGTGATTAATCTCCCTTCGTCTTTTCTCCTGATTGGTTATTCTGGATATTAGGACTTGCCTAACTCCTTACATTCTGTTCAGACTCTAAAAGATAAAAAAGAATGAGGCAATTTCTTTGGAAGAATATACTTCTAAGAGCTATTTTTGAAAGGGCGAGCTCTCATTCTTTTTCACTTTATATAACAAATTTACACTGTTTTAAACATTTATTATTTAAACACTACAAACATAGTAGGAAAGGGAGACGAGATGGAAAAGTGTTAGATGGAAAACCCGTTTTTTGTTGTTTTTTTGTCTTTCCGACGAAGGAGGAATAACATTATTTTTTTTGAATTGCTTTATGTTATTCCTCCTGCGTCGGAAAGACAAACTGGATGTTATTCGTTTTTATTTGGTTATTCGTTAATTTGGTTATTTGTTAATGCGGTTATTTGGAAAATTTGTGTAAATCCGTTTAATCCGTTGAATCTGTGGCAAAAAATCATCTCCCCGTTTTGTCTTTGCGAGGCACGAAGCAATCTCATTTCGTTTCGCCGTTACAATCAACAGATTGCCGCGTTCCGTTGCTCTTCGCTCGCAATGACGGAGACGAGACGGGAATGTGTTGCTGTTGAGATAATGGATAATAGAATAAAAAATTCGAGATAATTTGTGTAATTCGTGGCAAAAAAACTTTGCGAACTTTGCGTAAGTCTTTGCGCTCTTTGCGGTTAAAATCAAAAATCAAAAATCGTAATTCTTAAATCGAGATTTGCGCGAAGGATGGCAGCGGAAATCCGCTGTGAAACGAAGTGGAACAGAGATTGCAGCGAACAGCCTGACCGAGTTTAGAAAAGATATCGTAGTTACTTAAATTGTTCTAAACGAGGGCGCGCCCAAATAAATTAAAAGGAAAATCTGTTGTGTATTGTATTCAATCTAATCTAAAGTTATGTTTCCGTTCGCTTCACTTTTCCGCTTTCAGTTTCTATGAATTTCGGCACAAAACGGATTGTTTTTGGTCTTTCATACGGCTCTAAATTTTTAAATACCGAGTCATCGAAAATGGCTGGTTTTCCTTCAATAACGATAAGTACTTGCTCGCCTAATTTTTCATCGGGGATTCCAATTACAAAAAAACGCTGCATAATTTTATTGGAAAGTTTCGCTTCAATTTGCTCAGGAAATAGTTTGACACCGCCGCTATTTATGACATTATCTATTCTTCCCAACAAGAGAAATTGGGTTTCAGACAGGATTTCAACAACGTCATTGGTAACAATTTTTGTATCGGAAATTCTTGGGGCAACGATTACCAAACAGCCTCTTTCATCGGTTGCGATTTTCACGTTTGGCAAAACCGAGAAGTACTTCTCCCCTATTTTTTTGACAGCAATATGGGTAATTGTTTCGGTCATTCCGTAGGTTTCAAAAATTTGCGTTGGTACTTCTAAAAGTTGATTCCGAAGTGTTTCGCTGATTTTTGCACCGCCAACAATCAGTTTTTTGACTTTGGATAATTCAGAAATCGAGTTTTGAACTTGCATTGGAACCATCGCAACAAAATCATAATTACGTTTATTGTCTTTCAATGGATTGGAAGTTGGGGTTACAAAATCCATTTCGAAACCTAAAATCATACTTCTAATGAGCATCATTTTACCCGCAATATAATTTGTTGACAAACAATTCAAAACCCGATTTCCTGCTTTTAAATCGAAGAATTCGGCTGTTGCCAATGCAGAATTGATCATTGCTTGTTTTTCAAGATTGATTTTCTTGGGAAAACCCGTTGTTCCTGAAGTTGTAACCGTAATAAAGGATTTTTTGTTGAACCATTCCAATAGAAATTCGCCCGTAATTCTTTCAAAATCGTCGCCATTTTTTATTAAATTGTGCGCAGCAAGAAGTAGCTTTTCTCTGTCAAGAGAAATTCCATTCCATTTGAATTTTGGGTGAACAGTATTGTAATTTTGGTTATTCATTAATTACGATTTCATCGGTTTGAATTGGAATTACTTTGCCCGTCAATTTTTCTTTCCAATTGGTCCATTTGTATTTTTTCGCCAATATAAATAGGATAATTGGATAGGTAATTGCAATGGAAATTATCATTTCATTCAGCGTATTTGCTGTATTTTCAACACCAGAATAGCGAAACAAAGCATCTGTTTGCAAGGCAGAAAAATCAGAAGTTATCAAAATAGAAGCCAACAGATTATTTCCTAAATGGAATCCCAAAGCCAATTCTAAACTATCATCCATCAAAGTCATAATTCCAAGTAAAAGTCCTGTTCCGATGTAAAAAATCATCACGCCAAAACCCATTTCGGCAACTTCAGGATTGGCACTGTGAAATAATCCAAAAACAATTGAGGTGAATAACAACGGAAACCATCTGTTTTTGACAACAATTCCGATTTGCTGCATCAAATATCCACGAAATAAATACTCTTCCAAACCAATTTGAAAAGGAAATAAAAGCAAGCTAATTGCTAGTAAAATAAAGAATTTTATGGGTTGAAAATTCCAAATTATATTGGAGCTGTCAACATAATAAGACGCCAAAAATCCTATAACGGTTATAACGACAATCAATCCAAATGAGAATAGAATTCTTTTGAAATCTACCTTTTCTCTTGACGTTGTGAGCGTTATTACGTTTCGTTCATTTAAAAAATAAACCAATAAAAACAACATTCCCAAAAGGAAAACAAACGGAATTAAATTGATTATCAACCCCAAATTATTTGGAATATCTTTCATTAAATCATACGCTTCTTTCATTTGTTTGTCGGACATCATAAAGTACATTATGAAATTTCCAATGAAAATTCCTGTAGTCAATAGCGCTGTAATTACTACTCGCCACCACGTATTATTACCTTTGTACGCTTGTTCTATAAACATAAAATTGAAATTTAATTTGTTAGCCAATTTAACTATTATTTTAAGTATAAATCAATTACTTTGCGATAAATTAATTCTAAAAAAATAATGATACAAATTTACCATAATTCAAGGTGTTCAAAATCAAGAGAATGTCTCAATTTATTAGAGCATTCAGCTGTGGAATTTGAAATAATAAAATATTTGGAAACGCCGCTTTCATATGAGGAATTGGAAGAAATTATCAAAAAGCTAGGAATAAATCCTATAGATTTGATTCGGAAAAAAGAAAAACGATGGACTGAAAATTTCAAAAACAAGGAGTTTACTGCTAAAGAATTGATTCAAATAATGGTTTCAAATCCAATTTTGATTGAAAGACCAATTGTAGTCAATGGAAATAAAGCAGTGATAGCAAGACCTATTGAAAAAACATCAGAAATTCTTTGATAATTTAATTTAACAAACCTTTGTGAAGCCAAGCCTAAACCAAGTTTTACTTTTGCAGTCTTATTGTAAAAAAAGAATTCAATTATATGATAAATTTAAAAACGGCATTCACTTTCTTCCTTCTTTCGATTTCAATTTTGACTTTCGGACAAACAAGACCTGAAGCCAAAAAGGTTAAAATAACGGGAACAGTAATCGAAAAAGTGAGCAAGCAAGCACTAGAATATGCAACGATTACCTTTATAAACAATAGAAATCCTAAAGCTATTTTTGGAGGTATTACAAATGCCAAAGGAGAATTTGATATTGAAATAAATGCTGGAAGTTATGATGTAAAAATCGAATTTATCTCGTTTAAAGTCACTGAATTTAAACAACAAATCCTTAAAGAAAGTACAAATTTAGGGCAAATTGCACTTGATGAAGATGCCAATCAATTGAATGAAGTTGTAATTCGTTCTGAAAAAACTACGGTTGAAATTAAACTCGACAAAAAAGTATATAATGTAGGTTCCGATTTAATGGTAAAAGGTGGAACTGTGAGTGATGTTTTGGATAACATTCCTTCTGTTTCTGTTGATTCTGATGGTGCTGTAAGTCTTAGAGGAAATGCAAATGTTCGAATTCTAATAGATGGAAGACCTTCTAATGCCATTAATATTGCTGAAGCTTTGCGTCTAATTCCTGCCGATGCCATTGATAAAGTTGAAGTGGTAACCAATCCTTCTGCTCGATACGATTCTGAAGGTGGAGGCGGACTTTTGAATATTATTCTGAAAAAAGGTAAAAACAAAGGACTCAACGGAACGGTGATTGCCTCTACTGGAAACCCAGAAAATTACGGACTTTCAGGAAATATAAATTATAAATCAGAAAAATTTAATGTTTTCACAACTACAGGTTACAATTATAGAACCAATCCGGGTCATTTTATATTCAATACCGAATATTTAAATCCCGATGGATCCACAAGAAATTATGTTGATGAATTAAGAAATAACGAGCGTTTAAGCAAGGGTTACAACTCTAATTTTGGTATTGATTTATACATTGATAAATCTACGACTTGGTCAAATGCGATGAATATTAGGGAAAATAACGGCGGAAATCCTGAAACTATTTCCTATACAAACTTCGATGTAAATCACATTTACACCAACACCAATTACCGTTTTAGCAATCAATTGAATGAAGGTTTGAATGCTGAATACACAACCAATTTCACGAAAAAATTCAAGAGAGATGGGCATAAATTCACAATTGACGGTTCGTTTTCTAAAAATAACGATAATGATTTTTCATTAATCACCAGTTTAATTGATGAAAAAACGAGCAACGTACAAAAGCAAAATCGCAACACAATTCAGTCCGATTATGTGCTTCCTTTTGGTAAAGCAAATCAGTTTGAATTTGGTAACAAAGGCGATTTTAATAAATTATTGACCGATTTTAAAGTTGGTGCTTTAGATGCAAGTGGAAATTACACACCAAACACACAATACACTAATACCTTAGATTATAGAGAAACTATTAATGCATTGTACTCACAATTTGGAACAAAAATCAACAAATTTTCTTTCTTATTTGGATTGCGTTACGAAAACTCAAAAATTGAAATCAACCAGTTAGCTACCAATGAATTCAATACTCAAAAATATAGTAATTTCTTCCCAAGTGCCTTTATTACCTACGAACTTTCCGACGAAAGTAGTGTTTCTTTAAGTTACAGCAAAAGAATTTCAAGACCAAGAGGACGTCTAATAAATCCGTTTTCGAATTATTCAAGTAACATAAATATCTTTAAAGGAAATCCAATTTTAAAACCCGCATTCACCGATGCAATAGATTTTGGTTACCTAAAACGTTGGGACAAACTGACATTCAATACGTCAATGTATGCTAATACAACAACCAATTCCTATCAATATATTCGTCGTGAAAGCGGTGATTTTGTAAATGGAATCCCCGTTATTTTAAGCACACCAATAAATTTGGCAACAGAATACCGTTACGGATTTGAATTCACCTTGAATTATTCCCCTTATAAATGGTGGAAATTAAACAGTAACTTCAATTTTTATAAAGTCCAAACACAAGGGGATTTCTCTTATACCAATACCCAAAATCTAGTTGTCACGCAAAATTTCGACAACTCAGCATCATCTTGGTTCACCAGATTAACGTCAAAAGTTACCTTGCCATATAAAATTGATTGGCAAACAAACGTAACCTATAATGGACCGGAAAAAAATGCGCAAGGAAAATCATTAGGAATGGTTGGTGCGAATTTAGGATTCAGCAAAGACGTATTTAAAGACAAAGCAACCATCGCCCTAAATGTTCAAGACGTATTCAATTCCCGAAAAAGAATGTACGACACCAACATTCCAAACGTGCTAAATTCTTACACAGAAATGCAATGGAGAATTAGACAAATCACGTTATCGTTTACTTATCGATTCAATAAGAAAAAAGAAGAGCGAAGCAAACCTCAAAAAGGTGGTGAAAATGGCGATGATTTCCAAGGATAAAGCGACGATACAATTATTGATTCAAACACAAAGCGCTTTCAGAAATGAAGGCGTTTTTTTATTTGGGCGCGACCCTCCGTAAAAACTTCGGGTCAGGTCGTTCGCTGCAATCTCTGTTCCACTTCGTTACACAGAGGATTTTCGCTGCCACCCTTCGCGCGGGATTTAGGAAATTAGGATGTATAGAATTATTTCATAACGACTCTTCTATCATGAATTATCGCCTAAATCCATCAAAATTTTAAAATCTGACGGGGTTTTAATAATGTAAAAAACCCCCAATTTTTTAGCTATTGTTTTCGCTTGTATTCTAAATTTTACAATAGTTTTTTAAATCGTTCTCCTGATTGATAAATAATTGAGGTAATAAACGCTCCAAAATATTGACTTGATGCGCAATTAAAGTGATCCGTATGGAAATGAAACCTTTATAAAATAATTGTAAAATTGCTATTGATATACTCTAACGTAATCAACTTCCATGGCAGCTTGTGTGAAATTTGAAATGATGCTAGATTGAATTGCAACATTTAGAAGAATGTATTGTTCTGCATCAAAGGGCCAAGTGCTGGAATTTTTTACAGGCGGATTATAGGTGTAATGCACTACGTTATCAACACTAAAAACCATTTTTTCGGAAGTCCAATCAAGTGAGTAAATATGAAATTGACTTGATGCTGTAGATACAGTTTGTCCTCCTAAATTTACTGTTCCCCCATAACTAGAAGGGGTATGCATGGCACTTTGAACATAATTCTGGTTGGTTCCCCAATGTTCCATGATGTCAACTTCTCCACAAGCTGGCCAACTTTTAGTTCCATAAGTTGCGCTAAAAAATGCGCCTGGTTCAATGATGTTTTTTCCTAGCATCCAGATTGCTGGCCAAGTCCCAGCTCCTGACGGTAGTTTTGCACGAACTTCAACTCGCCCATATTTAAATGAAAATTTCGAGTTTAATCTTGCCGAAGTATATTGTTTTGTTTGCCCTTGATCTGTAAAAGATTCCTTTTTAGCGACAAGATTTAAGGATCCATTGCTTTCATAAGAATTAGCTTGTCTGTTTGTATAATGTTGCAATTCCCCGTTTGCCCAACTAGTGCCATTAATGAATTGAGTTTGCTGAAACCAATTGGAAGTGCTAATTGCGCCACTCCCATTGAATTCATCAGACCAAACTAAATTTGGAACATTGGTAGTACACGAACCATAAGTGTAAATTCCATTACATTTGCTAACAATTTGACCATTTGTTCCGGTTGAAATTGGTGTCCATTGGCAAGTTGATCCAGTAAAAAATTCAATTCCTAAATAATGTGTTCCTTGTGTCCAATTAATTTGTGAAAAAACTCCAGTTATTGCAACTCCTTTACCTATAATTAGACTTACGTTTCCAGAAGTATTACTATATGGATTTTGGGTTTCACTGTAAACAACAGTTCCAGTATTTGAATTTAGTCGAATTGTGAAACGTAAACTAATGTATTGGTTAACAACAGCTTGATTACTACTATTGCGAATAGTAGATTCATAAGGAAATCCTTGGGTATTTTGAGAAAAAATGAATACCGATTGAAGTAACATTAAAATAAGGAATGCTTTTTTCATAATATAGTTTAATTTGGTTGAAAGTAAATTTATTTTAAAAAATTTTAAAATAATTATACTGAAGTATAAAAAAACTATACACAAATTAAGAAATCCTTGAGATTCAAATCAAGAGTTTGTTTTTCAAATGCTTAGATGAATTAGTATCGTTGAAAATTATAACTTTATTACTAATTATTAACCGTTATTGAAGGATTGAATGCTAAGTGTAATGTTAATGTTAAGGTGAATTTTACCAATATTATAATTTAAGCATTGTTTTTAATCACTTTTTTATGAAATAACCAATTAATTAAATTGAGTTTTGCCTAATAAATAATAATTTTACAATTAATTGGCTCTTTATGCAACCTTGTAAAATATTGATTTGAATAAACAAAACTTATTTTTCTATGCTGTTTTAATGTCCTAAATTTGATTTTGTTACCTCTAAAAACCTATTTAAACATGTCTTCCATTCCTGGAATCATTGGCATATCAACTCTAGTAACAGCGTCCAATTCGGCTTGGTTTACACTTGCAGCCTTTTCAATTGCCTTGTTCATTACCACAATTAGGTAGTCTTCCAGCTGGTCTTTGTCTTCCAATAAAGCCTCGGCAATAACCACAGATTTTATTTTGCTATTGGCAGTCAACGTCACTTTCAGTAGTCCGTCAGCACTTTGCTCGTCTATTAAAACCGTGTCTAATCTCTTTTTAGTATCTTCTATTTTTTGTTGGGTAGCTTTCAATTTTCCCATCATTCCCATTAAATCCATTTGTCTGTTTTTTATAATATTGGATACAAATTTACATAAATACTCGATGAAATACCAATAAGAAAATTACTATTAATAATGCTTTCTTAAATGTTTGTCTTATTTTTGTATGATATAAAATATAATGTAACCTAAAGAAATGTCAGAACAACAAAGACCGCCATTAGCAAAGATAATTCCAACAACATTAGAGAAGTTTGATGATGTGCGAACAGACAACTATTTTTGGCTAAACGATAGAGAAAATCCAGAAGTTATTGCGTATCTGAACAAGGAAAATCAGTATTACCAAAAGATGACGTCGCACACCAAAGCATTCCAAAAAGAATTATTTGAAGAAATGAAAGCCAGAATCAAGGAAGACGATCAGTCGGTTCCGTATTTATACAACGGCTATTATTATATCACCAGATTTGAAACGGGGAGCGATTATCCTATTTATTCTCGAAAAAAAGGAAGCCTTTCGGCAAATGAAGAAATTATGTTCAATTGCAATGAATTGGCAAAAGGTCATAAATATTTTCAATTGGGTGGATTGAGCGTTAGTTCCGACAACCAATTTGTAGCATTTGCAGTCGATACCGTTGGAAGACGCATTTATAAGGTGCAAATAAAAAACCTTATTACAGGTGAAATATTTGCCGATACAATTGAAAATACTTCTGGCGATAGCACTTGGGCAAATGACAATCAAACCTTATTTTATACGCGTCAAGACGAAAAAACATTGCGTTCGGATAAAGTTTTCAAGCATAAATTGAATACGGATGCTGCAAATGATATTTTGGTTTATTTTGAAAAAGACGATACTTATTCGGTAGAAGTTACCAAAGAAAAGTCAAAAAAGTATATCGTTATTAGTTCGTCAAGTACGATGACCACAGAGTTCAGAACCTTATTAGCGGATAATCCAGAAGGCGAATTTACTATTTTTCAGAAAAGAGTTCGTGGCTTGGAATATGATATTGCACATTTTGGAGAACATTTTTATGTTTTGACCAATAAAGATGAGGCAACCAATTTCAAACTGATGAAAACTCCAGAATTGGCTACAGCCAAAGAAAACTGGGTTGACATTATTGCACACCGAGACGACGTATTAATTGAAGATATTGATATATTTCGAGATTTCTTAGTCGTAACCGAACGTTTCAATGGCTTGAATACCATCCGAATTATGCCGTGGAGTGGGGAAGGGGAATATTATTTGCCATTTGAAAGCGAAACCTACACCGCTTATACTTCTACAAATGTTGATTTTGATACCGATATTTTACGTTACGGCTATCAATCTATGGCAACACCATCGTCGATTATTGATTTCAATATGAAGACGAAGGCAAAGGAAGTGATGAAAGAACAAGAAGTTTTGGGAGGTAAATTTGATAAAAATAATTACACCGAAGAACGTGTTTGGGCAACAGCAACTGATGGAACAAAAGTGCCAATTTCGATGGTTTACAGAAAAGAATTGAAGAAAGATGGAACCAATCCGTTGTTGCAATATGCTTATGGTTCTTATGGATAT
Organism: Flavobacterium neuenschwanderi (SeqCode); assembly: GCA_965234425.1. Taxonomy (GTDB): domain Bacteria; phylum Bacteroidota; class Bacteroidia; order Flavobacteriales; family Flavobacteriaceae; genus Flavobacterium; species Flavobacterium neuenschwanderi. The sequence goes on from OZ248393.1 coordinate 63,540, forward strand.
TCAATGGATGCAACATTCTCATCAACTAGATTGAGTTTGTTGGATCGCGGATTTATATTTGCAATAGCGCACATTCGCGGGGGAGAAGATTTAGGACGACAATGGTATGAAGACGGAAAGTTATTGAAAAAGAAAAACACCTTTACGGATTTTATAGATTGTTCCAAGTTTTTGATTGCCGAAAAATATACGTCACCAATGCATTTATATGCTGAAGGCGGATCTGCAGGGGGATTATTGATGGGAGCAATTGCAAATATGGCACCTGAATTGTACAACGGAATCATTGCCCAAGTGCCATTTGTAGATGTAATGACGACGATGCTTGACGATACCATTCCACTGACAACTGGAGAATATGACGAATGGGGAAATCCGAACGTTAAAAAATATTATAATTATATGAAATCCTATTCGCCTTATGACAACGTGAAAGCCCAAGAATATCCAACAATGTACATTTCAACGGGTTTACATGATTCTCAAGTGCAATATTGGGAACCTGCAAAATGGGTTGCTAAATTACGTGCTTTAAAAACCGATAACAATACTATCTACCTAGACACCAATATGGATGCGGGACATGGAGGTGCATCTGGAAGGTTTGAAGCATTGAAGGAATTGGCTAAGGAATTCACTTTTTTATTAGATTTAGAAAAAATAGGAAAATAATTAGAAAATTATTGTTAAATTTGCATATATTGAGGTTAGCTTAGATTGAAAATTTGAATCTTAATGGACTACTTTTTATGAAAGAAAAAATAAATGCCTGCGACAGTGTACTTGACTTAATTGGGAATACACCCTTAATTAAGCTCAACAAAGTAACTGGTGATTTAGATGGAAACTTTTACGCAAAAGTAGAAGCTTTCAATCCGGGTCATTCTTCGAAAGACAGAATTGCATTATATATTATTGAAGAAGCGGAGAAAAAAGGAATTTTATCTCCAGGCGATACCATTATAGAAACTACCTCTGGAAACACAGGTTTTAGTTTGGCAATGGTGAGCATTATAAAGGGCTACAACTGTATTTTGGCTGTAAGTTCAAAGTCTTCACTAGATAAAATTGACATGTTGAGAAGCATGGGCGCTAAAGTTTATGTTTGCCCTGCTAATGTTTCTGCTGACGATGAGCGTTCGTATTATTCTGTTGCCAAACGTTTGCACGATGAAACGAAAGGTTCTGTGTATATCAATCAATATTTCAACCAATTGAATGTTGATGCACATTACAACTCTACAGGTCCTGAAATTTGGGAACAAACAAACGGTCAAATAACGCATTTAGTAGCGTGCAGTGGAACTGGAGGAACTATCTCTGGGATTGCAAAATACTTGAAAGAGAAAAATCCAAATATTAGAATTTTAGGAGTTGATGCTTTTGGATCAGTATTGAAGAAATACCACGAGACTAAAGAATTTGACAACGACGAAATATATCCTTACCGCATTGAAGGTTTGGGTAAAAACTTAATTCCTTCTGCTACTGATTTTGATTCTATAGATTACTTTATGAAAGTAACCGATGAAGAAAGTGCACACGCAACAAGAGAATTGGCAAAAAGAGAAGGTTTATTCGTAGGATATACCTCTGGTGCTGTTCTTCAAGCGATTAGACAATATGCAAGCGAAGGGGAATTTGATGAAAACAGTAATGTAATTGCTATTTTTCCAGACCACGGATCTCGTTATATGAGCAAAGTATTCAGTGACGATTGGATGAACGAACAAGGTTTCTTTGATAGCGTTAAAACCGAAGAAGCGCAGAAAATAGAGTTTATTAAATAGACTTTCAAAAAAGACTTCTTAGATTTTAGATAAAAAGACTTCTTAGATTTTTAGAAAAAAAAGACTTCTTAGATTTTAGAAACTTAGACTTATATATAACAAAAAACTCCAGACTAATCTGGAGTTTTTTGTTATTTGAGTATTTATGAAAGGAATTTAAAGTCAATAAAAGCTGAATTAGTATAGGATTTCTAAAACCCGAATTAAGTATTTCTTTTTTTTGGAGCAGAAGATTCCTTTTTTACTTCACGATTCTACCCGCTATTCGCTTTATCCACGCCCAAAAGCGTGGGATATCGCTGCTATCGGGGCTAAAATTTCACGTTTATATTTTCATAATTAAAAGTTGATTTGGTAATTCGTTGATTTGTTGATTTGGAAAATTATTTAATCGGTTAATCGTTTATTCGTTTATTTGGAAAATCTCTTTACTATTTTGCTTTTACACTTAAAAGTGAAGGAAAAGCACGCTAAAAACAACCGAAAGTGCATCAGAAAAAAAACCAGAATGCAAAATCCTCTTGAATTAACGGCTAACTCCGTCAGAGTTTTAAACTCTGACGGAGTTGTTAAACATATCGCTTTAGGTTTGTCAATCTAAATTTAAATTATGATTTGTCAATCTGAATTTATTTCAGATTCTCTTTCGAGTCATTAATTTTAGACTAATAGTAACAAATTACAGATAATAAGTCTATAACATAGTCTAACCACATTCTATATATTATTTAAATATATTTCCCAATGGTTGGGAATTAGATTATAATCGCTATATTTGTATTGTATTTTAAACCAAGCAAAATGATGTTAGAATTACCGAATACTGCAGATAATATTATTTTGATTCAAGAATTTTTGGACGAAACTAGAAAAAGAATTTCTGAGGGTGTAGAAATAACATTTACAAGAAAAGCTAATTTAGAATTGCAAGATTTAGTTTTAGATTTCGAAATAGAAATTGAAGATATTGAGGAAGCGATAGAAAACCTGACAACTGAAAATTATTACAGAGGAATAGATCCATCTCGAACTGCCGATTTTGAAGTATGCGCCTTTTGCACTAAAATTGGAAAAAGTAATGTGGAAATTTATTTAAAATACGGATTAGAAGTTAATGGTTTACAGATTTTATTATTTTCAAATCATTTGCCAAAACACCCAATGGCACAACCTTTTAAAAATTTAAACTATGGAAGCTAAAAAGTTATTGACAAGAGAAAATACTACTACTGACGAATTATATGCTGTTGTAGAAAAAGTATATAAAGGAATCAAGTTAGAATATAACGAAGCATTTTATTTAGATTATTGTGTAGATGAGGATACAGGATTAATTAATAAGGATTTGAAAGATAGGCATTATACCAAAAATCAAATGGAACGGAATAGTAAAGCCTTGAAAAATGCGTATCATATTGCAAAAGGTGCTGCTTCGCCAAGTGAAATTATCGATTTTAGAAACAAATACAATATTTCGGCATCTACATTTAGTGTTATATTAGGTTTTAGTAAAAATACAATTTCTAACATTGAAAATGAGGGTATTACTTCCTTGTCTAGCGGTCGATTAATAAAAATGTGTTTGGATAACACAAAAGTTGTTTATAAATATTTACAATTATGCGATTCAATTGATACTGTAAAAAAAGAAGAGATTTCTAAAAGATTAATGGAAGAATTTAGTTAATTCACTAACTGCTATTTTTATTACACGATTCGTTGCTTTATTCGCTGTATCTTTTGAGGTTGACACATTATGATTATTTTCTTGACTTTAAGGTGAATGAAGCAATCTCAGCACAATTATTTTTTTGTCTTTGTGGGGACGGAAAATTATTTAAACGTTTATTCGTTTATTCGTTTATTTGGAAAATCTCTTTACTATTTTGCTTTTACACTTAAAAGTGAAGGAAAAACACGCTAAAAACCACCAAAAATACTTCACAAAAAAAAGAGGATGTAAAATCCTCTTGTTATTCTCTCTAAAATTTTTACGATAAGTGCATAGTGTGGCGGACGTACAATCGGTTCCACTTGTCCGACGAGGCGGATTCAACACGGGTTTCATTGTTCGTGCTGTGCACGCAACGAAACCCTAGCTGTTGGGCTATCGCTTTTATTCAATTCTTTTAAATGTTTCAATTTTCTTTTCATTTGACCAACCCATTGGTATTAAAAATGCTCCTCCTGACCGATGCTGACTAATTAAAACGGTTAAGTTTCTATTTTCATCTGTTTTTAGTTTCAATTTTGTCACATCCAGCGCACCTGCAAGATAAGGAATTAAAATTGGTTTAGTGTTTTGGTTTTTCAAAATTATATATTGATTTTTCTTTCTAAATTTATATGCCTTCTTATTAAGTATTTTATTTTCTTCACTTATTGTTGATATTTCAATATGTTTTTTATCAATAATTTTAAGTTTTAATTTATACAAATTAATTGGCTTATCATCTAACGTATCCTTTAAAAGTTTTCGGTTTAATAATGAAACTAAATTATAATGTGTATTACCATCGGAACTGTTTGCTTCAAACGTTCCGTTAATTTTCGATATTTCACTTTCAGATATTTTACTCGTAGAACAAGAATAAAACATTGAAATTGTAAATAAGCAAAATAAAATCTTTCTAATTTTCATTTCTTTTTCGTTTCGTTCAACCAAAGTGTCGCACAACTAGCTTATAGGCGAAATAAACTTTCGCTTATCACCCCAAATTTGGGTATATTGGCGAAGGTTTGTTTCGCATTATTTATTTTCAAATATAGTTTTAATAATTCAACATCAGTTTTATTTAAAGCCAAAAAATTAAAAGAAAGAAAAATGACTAATCCCTCAGCCTCGATTACTTCACTATACTTTTATTTTAATTGGAGTTCAGTGAATTTCATTTGAGGCGGTATCCTCGCAGCGAAGCGAAGAGATATAGCCGAAAGCGTGAGTAAAAGGGGGTTGGGCAATTGCTCAGAGTCCTATTTTGAACACGACCATTACTTTGAAGCGACTAAAACAGCGTGGGTATCAATCATTAACAGAAGTTTACATCGAACTTAACCCCAACACTTTGCGAACCGTCCCGCTCTGGGCGGGATGGTGTGAGAGTCACTCTCCGTCAGTTTCTGGCGGAGTCGTCTACTCGATTAACTGTTGTTATTTCTTTTCCATTAGTTTGGTTATTTCTTTTTTTTCTTTTAAATTTGTAACCATTGTGTAAGGTTAAATAATTTGGTTATGAATGAATATATGACGCTTTCGGAAACTTCTGAATATATTGGAAAAAGTAAAGAAACTTTAAGACGTTGGGATAAAGAAGGAAAATTGCCTGCTGTGCGTGAACCTATGAGTAATTATAGAGTTTATAGAAAATCTGATGTTGATAATTTATTCTCGGAATTTTTAGATAAAAATATAAAAGAAGAAATTTCAAATTATGTTGAACCTCATAATGAATATAAAGTTTTGGAACTTTTCGCTGGAGCTGGCGGTTTGGCTGTTGGAATGGAAAAAGCTGGTTTGAAATGTGTAGCTTTAAATGAGATTGATAAATGGGCTTGTAACACTCTGAGAAAAAATCGCCCGAACTGGAATGTTTTAGAAGGCGATATTAAATCTTTTAGTTTTACAGAATATGAAAATAAAGTTGATATTGTAACTGGTGGATTTCCTTGCCAAGCATTTAGCTATGCTGGAAAAAAATTAGGTTTAGCTGACGCAAGAGGAACTTTATTCTATGAGTTTGCAAGAGTTGTAAAAGAAGTAAATCCTCCAATTTGTATTGGTGAAAATGTTCGTGGTTTATTAAGTCACGAAAATGGTAAAACACTTCAAGGAATGATTTCTATTTTGGATGAAATAGGTTATAATGTTGTTCCTGTTCAAGTTCTCAAAGCAATTAATTTTAATGTTCCACAAAAAAGAGAACGATTAATTTTAGTTGGAATAAGAAAAGATATTGATTTGAAATATGAATATCCAAATTCTTATAAGAAAGTTTATAATTTAAAAGATGCTCTGAAAAAAGGCGAATTATTTGATTGTGATGTTCCAAAATCTGAAGGTTCAAAATATCCAAAAAGTAAGATTGATGTTTTAGATTTAGTTCCGCAAAAAGGTTATTGGAGAGATTTGCCTATTGATATTCAAAAGGAGTTTATGGGCGGAAGTTTCCTTCTTGGTGGTGGAAAAACTGGAATTGCAAGAAGAATAGGGTGGGACGAACCTTGTTTGACATTAACTTGTAGTCCAGCACAAAAGCAAACTGAAAGATGTCATCCCGAAGAAACTCGACCGTTTACGGTTCGAGAATATGCGAGAATTCAAACTTTTCCTGATGATTGGAAATTTGAAGGCTCTGTTGCTCAACAATATAAGCAGATTGGAAATGCAGTTCCTGTTAATTTAGGAAAAGAAGTTGGTTATTCAATTGTTAAGTTCTTGAATAGCTATTACAATTTGTCAAAACCTAAATAATAACTATAATTTTCGAAAGTTATTTGGTCTAAAATTGTTCTTTTTGAAGTCTTAGTTTCTTTTTTTATTTCGTCTAATGCAGAATTTTCTTTTACAGATTCATTTTTTTCAACTGAATTAAGATAGTCTTTAACTGCAATTGGAAGATTTTTATATAGTTGAAAAAGTACATTTTCTTTTCCTGAAAGTAATGAATAGAACTGGTCGCCTGAAATTTTGTAAACTCTGCTGTGACTGTATTCTTTTCCGTTAATTTCACCTTTCCAAAGTTCACAAAAACTACTTTTTGCTAAAACTTGAACCCAATAACATTTAGATTTTTTATAAGTGTCAGCATATCTTGATAGTTTTTGAAAAAGAGCTTCTGCTGAACTGCTATTCATTGTATTGTGTTTGTTTTTAATATCTGCGAACAAAGTATCATCTTTTGCTTTTATATCAAAACCACTCAAAATTCCAACTTCAAAACCATTTATTCCACCCAATATTTGTTCGTGAAAAGTTCCAATAGAATTGTTTATGGATTTGTCAATTTGTCTTAAGATTTCAGCTTGAATTAAACTTTCTTCATCAATATCATTGAATTTAGCATCAAAAGTTAACTTTATAGTGTCAACTTTATTTGTGTAAAAATTCTTTTTTGTAATGTTGTTTTTGGCTTTTAAGTATGCTTTATGAAGATTTGCTACGCAATCTAAAAAGTGTTCATCAGAAATAAAATCTACATACTTATTTTTCATAATTTTTTGAAATTTGTTTTCGTTTGCTAAATTATGAATTTAATTCGGATTTTTCAAAAGTTCAATTTTCTGCGATTTTGAGGTAAAATAACAGTTAACTTGTAAACAGGCGAAACAAACTTTCGCTTATCACCCCAATTTTGGGTAGATTGTCGCTACTCACTAGCGTATTTAGTCCAAATGTAGTTTTAAATATTCAATAAAGGCTTTGTTTTTCAAAATAAATAAATCATCAAAACAATTCTTCCCTCAGCCCCGATTGAGGCGGTATCCTCGCAGCGAAGCGAAGAGATATAGCCGAAAGCGGGAATTGCAATTCCAAATACAAAAGGACAATTCGCTCCAAATAATGAGGAAATGAAGCTTTTATTGAAGGTGTTGATTTAATGTTTTGTAGTCGAAATGTTGGGCAATAAAAAAGACTTCTTAGATTTTAGATAAAAAGACTTCTTAGATAAAAAGACTTCTTAGATTTTTAGAAAAAAAAGACTTCTTAGATTTTAGAAACTTAGACCTATATATAACAAAAAACTCCAGATTGCTCTGGAGTTTTTTGTTATATGAGTATTTATGAAAGGAATCTTGTAATCATTCAATCTTTAAATCTAAAAATCTAAGAAGTCTAAATATCTACTCTTCCATCGTGTGATACACGTTCATCACGTCATCATCTTCTTCAATTTTCTCGATTAATTTCTCAACGTCAGCCATTTCAGCTTCTGTTAGTTTTTTTGTAATTTGAGGAATACGCTCAAAACCTGATGAAAGTATTTCTAAATTTCTGTTTTCTAATTCTTTTTGGATGGTTCCAAAGCTACCAAAAGGTGCGTAAATTAAAATCCCGTCTTCGTCTTCAAAAACTTCTTCAGCACCAAAATCGATTAATTCTAATTCTAATTCTTCAGGATCCATTCCGTTGGCAGGAATTCGGAAGTTGCACGTGTGATCAAACATAAATTCAACCGAACCTTGCGTTCCCATTGTGCCGTTGCATTTATTGAAGTAACTTCTAACATTCGCAACCGTTCTGTTGTTATTATCGGTAGCAGTTTCAACAAGAATCGCAATTCCGTGTGGCGCATATCCTTCAAATAATACTTCTTTATAGTTGGCAGTATCTTTATCAGTTGCTTTTTTGATGGCACGTTCAACATTTTCTTTTGGCATATTTACTGCCTTAGAGTTTTGTATTACGGCTCTCAATCTTGAATTGGCATCCGGATTTGGTCCGCCTTCCTTAACTGCCATTACAATATCTTTACCAATTCTGGTAAATGCTTTGGCCATTGCTGACCAGCGTTTCATTTTTCTACCTTTTCGGAATTCAAAAGCTCTTCCCATTTCTTATTTTTATTTAATTCTAAAATCAAAAATCGTTACTCTTCAATCTTAAATCATTTCTTAACTATTGCAAAAATAACTTTTTCAATTTCAATTGCCAACTTAAATTTTTCAATCTTTCAATCTTTCAATCTTTCAATCTTTGACCCTTTGACCCTTTGTACCTTTGCCCCTTTTAATTTACTTCTTATAAAACGGTAATTTGATCACCTTTGCAGAAACATCATTTTTTCTAATTCTAATGAAAATCTCACTGTCAACCGCTGAAAAGGCTGTTGGCACATAACCCATTCCAATTCCTACGTTCATTGATGGCGACATCGTTCCAGAAGTTACAATCCCAATTACAGTTCCATTAGCATCAACGATTTCGTAGTCGTGACGCGGCACCGCACGTTCTTGCATTTCAAAAGCTATTAATTTTTTAGTTACTCCTGCTTCTTTTTGTTGCTTCAAATTTTCTGAATTGGTAAACTCTTTTGTGAATTTTGTAATCCAACCCAATCCCGCTTCTAGTGGGGAAGTGGTGTCGTTGATGTCGTTTCCATACAAACAGAAACCCATTTCCAAACGCAACGTATCACGAGCTGCCAACCCAATTGGCTTGATTCCAAAAGGTTCACCCGCCTCAAAAACTTTGTTCCAAATGGTTTCTACTTGGTCGTTTTTGCAATAAATCTCAAATCCACCAGAACCTGTATAACCAGTTGCAGAAATAATTACATTATCAAAACCTGCAAAATCCGCTACTTCAAAATGATAATAAGCTATTGCTGATAAATCAATTGATGATAAAGATTGCATCGCTTCAACGGCTTTAGGACCTTGAATTGCCAGTAAAGAATAGTCGTCAGAAAGGTTTTTCATTTCAACACCCAAATCATTGTGCGATGAAATCCAATTCCAATCTTTGTCAATATTCGAGGCATTTACAACCAATAAATATTCTTCATCCTTCATTTTATAGACAATTAAATCATCTACAATTCCGCCATCATTATTTGGCAAACAAGAATATTGTGCTCTTCCAATTGTTAAAGTAGCCGCATCATTCGAGGTAACTTTTTGAATTAAAGCCAATGCATTTGGGCCCGTAAGTAAAAATTCCCCCATGTGCGAAACATCAAAAACACCCACAGCATTTCGCACCGTTTCGTGTTCGGCATTCACACCTTCATATAAAATCGGCATATTGTAACCTGCAAACGGAAGCATTTTTGCTCCCAAACTTTCGTGGATGTGCGTCAGCGCTGTATTTTTCATTGTCTTGTTAGCTTTTATTTAGTGCGGCTAATTTATTCATTTTTTATGGTTTGACAATGTTTTTTTTGGAGCTATTTCCAGCTATTCGTTTCAATCCACGCCCAAAAGCGTGGGATTTCCACTGCTATCTGGGCTATGAGTTTTCGTTTAACGAGAACGATTTGATTTTTAATTGAATTTTTTTTAAATTTAGAACTTTTACGAAGCAATTCTTCTTCCTATATTTAAAGCTTCAAATACGCTTTAAATTCTTCGTAGGATTTGATTTTTATACTCAACTTTTCCTTATTCAAAACACTTTCGATTTGCTTTGGAATAGGAAGTTTTACATTTAAAATCGGTTCAACCACGTCTAAGAACTTAATAGGATGAGCCGTTTCTAGGAAAATTCCAATTGAATTCGGATGGTTCTGTAATTCTTTTTTCAATCCAAGATACCCAACAGCGCCGTGAGGTTCGGCAATATATCCTGAGTTTTTATAGATTTTTTGCAATGCAACTTCGGTTTCTGCATCTGTAAATGAATAAGAAGAAAAATCTTTTTTGAATTCCGCCAACTCATTTTTATACATTTCTTGAATCCGAATAAAATTACTTGGATTTCCAACATCCATAGCATTGGAAATCGTTGCTTTGGAAGGTTTAGGTAAATACAATCCGTCTTCTAAAAAGCGTGGAACCGTATCGTTTACATTGGTAGAAGCTACAAAATGTTCTATTGGTAATCCTAACTTTTTTGCAATGATACCAGCACAGATGTTCCCAAAATTACCACTCGGACAAGAAAATATAAGCGGTTTGTTTTCAGATTTCAATTGCTTGTATGCAAAGAAAAAGTAAAACATTTGTGGCAACCAACGGGCAATATTTATGGAATTTGCAGATGTTAAGTTTTTATAATCCAAACTTTCATCTAAAAAAGCTTTTTTAACCATATCCTGACAATCATCAAAAACACCGTCAACTTCAAGTGCTGTAATATTTTGTCCTAATGTTGTCAATTGTCGTTCTTGAATATCGCTTACTTTCCCAGAAGGATATAAAATGACTACATCAACGCCTTCAACACCTAAAAAACCACTGGCAACAGCGCCTCCAGTATCTCCTGAAGTAGCAACGATTACAGTGTTTTTAGCACCTTTTTTATCTGAATTAAAATACGCCAAACAGCGTGACATAAATCGTGCACCGACATCTTTGAAAGCCATTGTAGGGCCGTGAAAAAGTTCTAATGAATAAATATTGTTTTCAACTTTCACTAATGGAAAATCAAAACACAAAGTTTCAGTGATAATTTGCCTCAAATTTACCTCAGGAATTTCATCGCCTATGAATTGTTGAATCGCTTGAAAAGCAATTTCTTCGTTTGAAAAAGTCTCGATTTTATCAAAAAAATCAGATGAAATAGGGGTGAGGCTTTCAGGAAAATATAAACCTTTATCAGGTGCTAATCCTTGAATTAGAGCTTCTTGGAAAGAAACTTTTGGTGCATTATGGTTTAAACTGTAATATTTCATTTTTATTTAGCTACATGCATAATACTTTGTGCAGTAAGCCATTTGCCTATTGCATAAAGCCTATTGCTTTTAAATTATTTTAACTCCTTCAGAATTTACTTTTGAAACGTGAATTTCATAAGGCAAATCTATTTCATCGTAAACGGCACTCATTGCTTTTGCAATTCTATTGGCGGTTTCAATTCCTTTGCTCAAGGCAAATATTGAAGGTCCTGAACCAGAAATACCAGATCCTAAAGCACCATTTTCTAAAGCAACCTTTTTAATTACATCAAATTTTGGAATAAATGGGCCTCGCAAGGGTTCCACAATTTCATCGTGAAGCGAACGTCCAATCAACTCATAATCAGAAGTATAAAATCCTGCGATTAATCCTCCCAAGTTTCCCCACTGAACAATGGCACTTTTTAAAGGAATCATCGGTTGTAAAACGGCACGCATTTCTGAAGTTTTCAGTTCAATTTGCGGATGAATTACTGTCGCATACAATTCAGATGGACTTTCTATTTTAATTATATCTAATGGAATTGTACTGCGAACCAATGTTATTCCTCCCAAAATTGCGGGCGCAACATTATCTGCGTGTTCACTTCCGCTTGCAATTGCCTCGCCTTTCATTGCAAAAGCAACCAATTCTTTTCGAGTGAATGGTTTTCCAACTAATTCATTTATTCCAAAAACTGCTCCTGCAGCACTTGCAGCCGAACTGCCAATTCCACTTCCTGCTTTTATGTTTTTGTAGATTTCAATATCAAAACCAAATTCATAATCAATAGCTTCTAAAAGTGCCAAACCAGCAACTCCAGCAACATTTTTAGAAGTTTCCAAAGGCAAATCAGCACCTACAATTTTGGTAATTCTAATGCCTTTTATATCTGATTTTCTAATAATCATTTCGTCGCCAGTAGCTTCCAAACACAATCCTAAGACATCAAATCCACAGGAAATATTGGCAATTGTAGCGGGGCAAAATATTTTTATTTCATTCATTTTATGAGTCTTAAAGTCTAAAGTCTTAAAGTTCAAAGTCATTAACTTCTGTGTTTTATAACTGAACGACTGAATTATACGTTTCCTATTCTTATTACATCGGCAAAAATTCCTGAAGCTGTAACCGCAGCACCAGCGCCAGCACCCTTAATTAATAAAGGTTGATCAACATATCTGTCGGTGTAAAATTGAACAATATTATCTTTTCCTTCTAAATTGTAAAACGGACTTTCTTTTGGTATAAATTGTAATCCTACACTTGCTTTTCCATCTTCAAATTTCGCAACATATTTCAAACGACAGTCTTTTGCCAACGCTTCTTTATATATGTTTTCAAAATGAGCTGCGTTTTTTATTAAGGAAGCAAAGAACGTTTCATTATTTTTAGTTTCTAAACATTCAACTGGTAAAAAAGATTCGTTGGCAATGTCTTCGATTTCCATTTTATAACCGCTTTCACGAATTAGAATTAATATCTTTCGAGCAACATCAACCCCGCTTAAATCAATTTTCGGGTCAGGCTCTGTAAATCCTTGAACGCCAGCTTCTTTTACAACATCGTGAAAAGAATTTTTCTCATCAAAATTGTTGAATATAAAATTCAAACTTCCCGAAAGTACGGCTTGAATTTTATGAACTTTATCACCCGATGCAATTAAATGTTTCAAAGTGTCAATTATCGGTAAACCTGCACCAACATTGGTTTCAAACAAAAATGGCGCATTGAATTTTCTTGATAATTGTTTTAGATTACTATAATTTTCATAAGCCGAAGAACACGCAATTTTGTTGCACGTAACCACAGCAATATTTTGTTTTAAATAGTGCGCATACGTTTGAGAAACACTTTCATTTGCTGTGACATCTACAAAAATACTGTTTCTTAAATTGAGTGCAATTACATTAGAAATAAAGGATTCTTTATTCGCAACTTCCCCATTTTCTAAACTTGTTTTCCAATTATTTAATGAGATTCCTTCTTCGTCAAAAAGCATTTTTCGTGAGTTCGATAAAGCAATAACACGAAGGTTTATTTTTAAATTTTCCTTTAAGAATTTCTTTTGTTGGTGAATTTGTTCAATGAATTTTTCACCTACATTTCCAACGCCCATTACAAATAAATTCAACTGTTTTGCATTTTCTTCAAAGAAACATTCGTGCAATGTATTCAAAGCTTTTTTAACATCACGTTTGTTGATTACCGCTGAAATATTTCGTTCTGAAGCTCCTTGCGCAATGGCTCTGATGTTCACGTTATTTTTTCCTAAAGTACTAAACATTTTACCGCTCAAACCTTGGTGACTTTTCATATTTTCACCAACCAAAGCAATGATACAAAGGTTTTCTTCGACAATACTTGGATCAATTTTGTTTTGAGCAATTTCTAATTCAAATGCTTTATCAATAGCAATTCGAGCATTATTGGCATCTTCATTTAAAATTCCAATACAAATAGAATGTTCCGAAGAGGCTTGAGTGATAAAAACAACATTAATATTTTCATTGGATAACACTTCAAATAATCGTTTTGAAGAACCTGAAACACCAATCATTCCTGAACCTTCAAGTGTTAATAATGCGATATTGTCAATATGTGAAATTCCTTTTATTGGGTTTTCATTTTCATTTCTTTCAGATGAAATATAAGTTCCAGCTGCCTCAGGTTCAAATGTATTTTTGATAACAATTGGAATATTCAATTTCAAAACAGGCTGAATTGTCGGTGGATACAATACTTTTGCCCCAAAATGAGACAATTCCATAGCTTCTTGATAAGAAATTGTTTCTATGGGATGTGCTTGTTTTACGATTTTCGGATTTGCAGTAAACATTCCACTTACGTCTGTCCAAATTTCGAGTAATTCAGCATTCAATGCGCCAGCTAAAATGGCAGCCGTATAATCAGAACCACCACGACCTAAAGTTGTAGAATAACCGTCTGTTGAAGAGGCGATAAACCCAGGAACTAAAGTTACTCTGAATACATTTGAATTAAAATAATCCTTTATCAATTGGTTAGAAAGGTCAAAATTTACAACTGCTTTTCCAAAATGATTGTTGGTTTTAATAATTTCGCGACTGTCTTTATATCCTGAATTATGAACTTTTTGTTCCAATGCTTTTGCAATGATTTGGGAAGATAAAAGTTCGCCGAATCCCATTATTGTATCGGAAGTTCTATTGGATAATTCTCCCAATAAAAAGCAACCGTCTAAAAGTGTTTTTAGATGATTAATATCGCTATTAATAGCTTCTAACAAAGGTTTTTGTTGGCTCGAAATGATTAATTCTTCAATTGCTTCGTTGTGTTTTTCTTCAATTTGTGAAACCACATCTTTGAATGTAATATCTTTTGAAGCTGCTTTTGAAGCTGCTAAAATTAGTAAATCGGTAACGCCACTGAAAGCGGAAACTACAATCACTAATTTAGTTGATGTTGCAGCTGTATTTTCAACGATTGAAAGGACTAATTTTATGTTATTTGCATTGGCAACCGAAGTTCCGCCGAATTTTAAGATTTTCATTGTGTAAAATTATAATGAGGTAAATAGTGATTTTTTCTTCTTACGAAAAAGGAAATAAAGTGGATTATATGTGAAAAATGTACCCCATAGGGGTAATAATTGTTGTTGTAGAAATTGTGATAATAGAAACCGCAACCGAAATATCGGTTGGAATAAACATTTGATATGAAGTAAATTTGCTATTCATAATTTCAAATGTAGTAATTATTACTAACAATCAATAATAGATTATTTTAAAAATAGTAATTAATATGAATTTCTCATTTTTTAAAACTTATTTTGATAAATGAATAAATAAACGGTCAATTTGTCGTAAATTTAATTGCAATTCAAACATCATTTTATGATAATTAATAGAGAAGAATTTAGAAAAAGATACCGTCCCATTGATAAATTCACTCACAAAGGGATTCAAGGTCACGCTTTGATTATTGGTGGAAGTTATGGGAAAATGGGTTCTGTAGTTTTGGCTTCAAAAGCTTGTTTGAAAACAGGTTGCGGATTGGTTACGGCATTTATCCCAAAATGTGGTTATGAGATTTTGCAAATTTCAAATCCTGAAGTGATGGTTGAAACCGATGATTTTATGGAACATTTGACAGCAATAAATACCGATAATAAATTTCAAGCCATTGGAATAGGGATGGGGATGGGGCAAAATTCTGATACCCAACACGCATTTCATTATTTCTTAAAAAGCAACAAAACTCCTTTAATCATTGATGCTGACGGATTAAATATTTTGTCTCAAAATTTAGAATGGTTGGAATTATTACCCAAACACACCATTTTAACACCACATCCAAAAGAATTAGAACGACTTATCGGGAAATGGGATTCAGATGAAGACAAAAGGTATCGAATAGCACAATTATCTCATAAATATGACCTTATTATTGTGGTTAAAGGCGCACCAACGGTTATTTTTTTTCAAGATGAAATCTATGAAAACACGTCAGGAAATCAAGCATTGGCAACAGCAGGAAGCGGCGATGTTTTGTCGGGAATTATAACAAGTTTAGTTGCTCAATTGTACAAACCATTGGAAGCAGCAATTTTAGGTGTTTATTTACACGGATTAACAGCCGATATTGCAGCCCCAAAAATGAGTTATCAAGCATTTATTGCCTCTGATATTATTGAGAATATTGGAATTGCCTTTCTCGAATCCACGTCATTATTACAATAATCATAAAATAAACGAATAAACCTTGCTTTATAAGTAGTATTTACGGATTTTTGTGCTTGTAATAAAACGATAATTATGAGTAACATTCATTATATAAGTACAGATATTCTTTCGTTAGAAGTAGTTCAAGAAATCACAAGTCATAATAAAACCATTGAATTATCTGAAGAAGCAAGAGTGAATATTCAAAAATGCAGAGATTATTTAGATAAAAAAATGGAATCTAATGAAACTGCTATTTACGGAATAAACACAGGTTTTGGATCGCTTTGCAATGTGAAAATCTCAAATGAAAATCTTTCACAACTTCAAGAAAACTTAGTAAAATCGCACGCTTGCGGAACAGGGGAGGAGGTGCCTTCAGAAATTGTGAAGTTGATGTTGCTGTTAAAAATACAATCGTTGAGTTACGGTTATTCAGGAGTGCAATTGGCGACTGTTTTGCGTTTAATTGACTTTTATAACAATGATATTTTACCAATAATTTATACACAAGGTTCACTTGGAGCATCGGGTGATTTGGCGCCTTTAGCCCATTTATCATTGCCACTTTTAGGAGAAGGCGAAGTGGTATTTAACGGAAATAAAGTACCAACTTCTGTTGTAATGAAACATTTTGGTTGGAATCCAATTATTTTGCAATCTAAAGAAGGATTGGCATTGCTAAATGGAACGCAATTTATGAGTGCTTATGGAACACATATCCTCATAAAAGCCAGTAAATATTCTTATTTAGCGGATTTAATTGGAACGATTTCTTTGGAAGGTTTTGATGGACGACAAGAACCTTTTAACGAGTTAATTCATTTTATCAGGCCTCACAAAGGGCAAATTGTTACTGCAAATCGTGTAAATGAGTTTTTAGAGGGAAGCGAAATTATTGCACAACCAAAAACTCACGTTCAAGATCCTTATTCTCTCCGATGTATTCCTCAAGTTCACGGTGCTTCAAAAGATGCGCTTGATTATGTTAAGAAAGTTTTTAAAACCGAAATCAACTCAGTTACAGATAATCCGAACGTATTTATAGAAAGTGATCAGATACTTTCTGGAGGAAATTTCCACGGACAACCGTTGGCGATTTCTTTAGATTTTCTTGCGATTGCATTAGCAGAATTAGGAAGTATTTCTGAAAGACGAACGTATCAATTAATTTCAGGATTGCGAAATCTCCCAGCTTTTTTGGTTGATAATCCAGGATTGAATTCTGGATTTATGATTCCACAATATACCGCTGCAAGCATTGCAAGTCAAAACAAACAATTGGCAACTCCCGCCAGTATTGACAGTATTGTTTCTTCCAATGGTCAAGAAGATCACGTGAGTATGGGCGCAAATGCAGCTACGAAAGCACTTAGAATTATGGATAATTTAGAGCGAATTCTTGCCATTGAATTAATGAATGCGTCACAAGCGATTGAATTCCGTCGTCCATTAAAATCAAGTGATTTTATTGAAATGTTCTTGAAATCGTATCGTGAAGAAGTTCCTTTTGTAAAAGAAGATCGAATTTTACATTATGACATTCAAAAATCAATTGTGTTCTTGAATAGCTTTATAATTGAGGAAATTCAGTATTAAAAATAAAAAGTAGTCTATAAACTGTAATATATTTGAACTTAAATTTATAAAAAAGGGAATTTGATAGACTAAATTTCTATAATGGTTTTAAATAATTTTCTATTTTCTTATATTTTAACAATTGATTACCACCAATTATTTTTTCTTTGCTATGTTAGGATAATTTTCATCTCTTTGTTTTTTACCTGAATAAAAAATATTCCAAATAGTAAAAAACATATAAAATGAAAAAATAACTCCACCTACAATAAAAAATCCTATACTCATGATGTTCTTCTTTGTCTGATTACTAATGCAAATAATAAAATTGTCCCAGGCCAATGGGCTGAATAAAGGGCTTCTTCATGTCTTCCAAGAATACCTAATGTTATTGAGTACAGCATGCAAATAAATGCTAGAATAACAGGATACCACTTAAAAATAAATAATTTCATAATAGTTGTTTTAATTTTTGATTCTTAATTTTTTAAATAATTTAGAAAATGATAGACAATCTTCATTAAGCTAAGATAATTTAAAATATATTTTAAAAGATAAAACAAATGTTATTAAAAAATTAATGAATAAAACTTCATAATTAAATGAACTATAATTTATATTATGTAAAATAGAATATTTTAAAACATACTATTCTTGTATGATTTAATAATAAAGTATAAATTTACAAACGTATTTAATTAGTATATATTATATGAACACTATTGCTACTCGCATTGCTGATTTTTTAAAGCAATTTCCACCGTTTAACAATCTTTCAGTTGAAGAATTGACAATTGTGGCGATGAATATTCGTGTTATTAATTTGGAAAAAAATAAAACTTTATTTCAAATTAATGATACTTTACACGATAGTTTTTATATGGTTGCTTCTGGAGTCATCAATTTATCTGTAATTTCAGATTCTGAAGAAACTTTATTAAATAAATGTGTTGCTGGTGATGTTTTTGGTTTACGACCTTTTTTTGCGAAAAACAATTATATGATGACTGCAAAAGCTCGTGAAGAATGCGTTGTTTATGCCATTCCGATTGCAACATTCCGACCATTTGTAGCTCAAAATGCGGAGGTTTTGAATTTCCTTTTAGAAAGTTTTGCCAATAATACCAGCAATCCAGCGGATAAAGAAAATCGAGGAAAATTACTTTCAGATAACGTAGCATTTACAACAAAACCCACTGAAATCACCTATTTTCAATCTTTAACATATAATAAAACACCTTTAAAAGTAACTGTAAATCATATTATTAAAGATGTTGCACAATTGATGACAGACAATTTAGTTGACAACGCAATTATTTCGGAACACAACTTCCCTATTGGAATTGTCACAGATACTGATATGCGAACAAAAATTGCAACTGGGCGTTTTGAGATTACTTCTGCGATTAATAAAATAATGACATCGCCTGTAATTACAGTAGCTGAAAACGTTTCATTAGCTGAAGCGCAATTACTTTTATTAAAAAACAATGTCAGTCATTTGTGTGTTACCGTTGATGGTTCTGATAAATCTGAAATCAAAGGAATTATTACAGAACACGATTTAATTGTCTCCCAAGCGAGTAATCCTGGAGTTTTTATTAAAGAAGTTAAACGTTCCCAAAATGCAAGTGATTTAAGTCGAGTACGTTCAAAACTATCGGATTTAGTACAAACTTCATTAGCCAAAAATATTCCTTTAACGCATATTACCAATATTGCAAGTGAAATAAACCTTGCTATTATTAAGCGTTCGGTAGAATTAGCAATTTTAGATTTAGGCTCCCCTCCTGCTCGTTTTGCGTGGTTAAGCATTGGTAGTCAAGGTAGAAAAGAACAATTATTATTGACCGATCAAGATAGTATTTTGGTATTTGAAGATGTTGCCGCTGATAAATATCGGGATGTAAAGAATTATTTTATGAAATTGGCTAAAAAAGCAGTTTCAACATTAGAAATCGTTGGTTATGAACCTTGTCAAAACGGTCATGTTTCAAGTAATATGCTTTGGTGTAAGTCATTGACTGAGTGGGTAAAACAATATAGCAACTGGATGAATACTCCAGGTGAAAAAAACAATGAAATTAGTAGTGTGTTTTTTGATTATGAAATTGCTTTTGGGGAACAAAAAATTGAAGATGCAATTACCGATATTATCTTTGTAAATACTAAAAAAAATAAATTATTTTTTGACTATTTGGGTAATGATGCGTTAAGAAAACCACCACCTTTAAGCTTTTTCAAAAAATTTAATGTTGAAGAAACTGGCGTTAATAAAGGAAAATTCGATATAAAAAACAGGGCTATTTTACCTTTGGTTGATGGCGCACGACTATTTGTATTGAGTCATACTATCCGCGGCATTAACAATACGCATTTACGATTTAAGCAATTGGCAATAATAGATCCAAAACATTCTGAGATTTATTTGAATTGTGCGGATGCTTTTCAAACATTGATAAAATTGCAAACTTCCGAAGGTTTGAAATATGATAATTCGGGACAATTTATAAATATTGAAGATTTATCCAAAGTAGATAAAGAGAATTTAAAAAATGCTATTGCTCCAATAAAAGAATTAGAAGAATTAATAAAAGATAGTTTTCAACTGACTCAATTTTCATAATATGTTAGATTGGATTAAAAATATAAACAAAGAACATCCCGAATTTTGGAAAAATTATCTTTCTAAATTCGAGAAAAAATCACAGCGATATGTTTCGTTAAGTATTAGTTCTACAGGGACAAACCCTGAAAAAGATGTGATTTTATCATTTGGTGCAGTTGCAATTGAACAAGATAGTATTCGCATCGGCGATAGCTTTGAAGTTGTTTTGTTGCAATATATTTATTTGCACGATAATGGATTATCGAATGAATTTATAATTAAAAGCACACAGCCAAAACTCGGTGAACGTGAAGCTATTCAAGCATTTATAGAGTATTTAGGGAATGCAACTTTGGTTGGTCACAGAATAGATTATGCTGTGAATTTGATAAATACTGCTCTTGAAAAATTAGATTGTGGCAGATTGAAAAATGAAGCTTTGGATATTGAAATTATGTTTCAAAAACTAAATGACCTTTCAGATAAACCTGTTTCCATCGATCAGTTATGCGCTCATTTCAAACTTCCCGCATCTTCAGAAATAGCTTCAACACCCGAAGAAGCCTATACTATTGCACTTTTGTTTTTAAAGTTAAAGTTGCGATTGGGATTAAAATAAAGAAACTATTTTTTCAAATCTTCCGTCAAACACTTATAAATACGAATGAAAAGTTTTTATATTTATAAAACAAATCTAATAATTCAAATTCATTGACGTTCCTCCCAACACATTAAAAACTTTAGAATTGATTTTAATATAAACATTTATGGCGCTTGGATTGGTAACATTATTTTTATCTACAGAGAATTTTAAATTTCTAAACGCATTAATATAATCAACCAAATCAATTTGCGAAGTGTAATAAATAGCTTGATTATTAGCTAACAAGTTAAAGTATTTATCGGTTTCGTCCCACTTTTTTTGATCAGTTCCCATTTCCCAACTGTGTCCCCAAATATCCATAACCGCTAATTCTTTAGTTTGTAAAAAAGCATCAATTGTTTTATAAAATAGTGCAATTTCTTTTTTGTCTTTTTCAGGTTGGTTGGGTTCCCAATATGCTTTACAAAATTGATGCATTGTGGGATGCCATTTTAGAAAATTTTCAGGTATTTTGAAATTGTAAGTATCATCAACTGTTCTTGCATATTCTATTCCCAAATCCTTAATAGTTGCAACTAATTCATCATTTGTATTTCCAAAAGGATACGCCATTCCTCGAACTAATTTTCCTGTTAAGCGTTCCAATTCTTTACGATCCTCAATAATTTCATATACAATATCAATTTTTGATAATACGGTCAAGTTTGGATGATTTGCCGAATGTACAGAAACTTCGTGACCTTTATATAAGTCTTTTATTTCGTCTTTATTTAAATAATTGAAATAGTTATTGGTACTTAATTTATTAGAATTCAAATGAAAAGTCCCAATCAAATGGAACTTTTTCATAAGTTTTACCAATTCTCTATCTTGAATTGCCCCATCATCATAGCTTAAAATTAAAGCCTTGTTCTTCCCTTCTGGAAAAAGCATTTCTATAGGAATAGCACTTTTAGGGATTTCTGGATTGGTTTGAGCAACAGCAGAAAAAGCAATAAATAGTAATAGTAAGTTAATTTTTCTCATTGTTTATTTTATAATATGTAATTCAATGTAATTGGCTTATTACATATTTTTTTAACGATTTCGAGACTTTTGACTTTACGACATTAAAACTTTCGACTTACTTAAGTTAAATATTCTAATGCGAAATAACAACTTTTTTAGTAATCGAGTCTTTATTGTCCGATATTTTCACAAAATAAATACCTGAATACACGGTTTCTAAATTCAGATAACACATTGTGCTTCCTTGTTTTAAAGTATCTTTTAAAATTAATTTCCCATTAATATCAAATAACTCTATTTCTAAATCACTAACAACTGGCGAGTATGACTGAACAACTACCATATCGCTGGTAGGATTTGGAAATAATGACAAACCAATTTGTTCTAAATTGTTGCTTGAAACAGATAAGGAAGGCGTATAAGTTGTTACAGTTTCAGATATAGTTGCGTGGATAGAAGCTTGGACTGTACCATGATAATATTTTCCTAAAAGATACGGATAAACCGGTTTGTTAGTTGCATCAACAGTCGCAAAATAGCAATAAATACCGTTTGGATATTCAGGGGTTTTACAAATTCTTCCGTTGCTTTCATCTAAATCACCCAAACCAGCAACATATTCAAAATCTTCTAAATAAGCCCCCAATATTGCTTGAATTTGTGGAGCTCCTGGACCCATAATTTGAACCATTTCTGTTAAAGTTGGTCCTACAGCAGCAGTTCCATCAAGCAAAGTTGTTCTTGCCGTAATATTTCTTAATCGATAACTAGGTGTAATTCTCTTTATAGGACTTGTAGCATCCAATGGATTGGTATATCCATAAGCCCCGTAAATAGGAAATCCATCGGCTGCAAAACCAATAAGTGGTCCGTGTGTGGCAGCATTTGGAACATAAAGTCCATCGGCTAAATATACGTTACATATTGTTGAAGTAGGTACTGTTTCAATATTAAAGGCAGAAGGATTTTGATGGTGGTGATAATCTGAAGTCATTGGACCAGGATGACCGTGTGCACAATCAAAACCAATATTTTCAAAATAAACTGCATTAGAATGCCATTTATTTAAATTGTTATAAGAACCCCCATCCCCTGCAGTATATGCAACTGTACCATTAATAAAAGCTGCGACTGCACCCATACCAACTAACGTATTGGTTGTAGCTATTGTTGGATTTAAAGGCATTTTAATAACGTAATTATTATTTAATGCTGTCCTAACGGGACCTGTTGCAAAAGGACCAGTTACAAAAGCTGGAACTCCAGTGGCTGTTACATAAACATAATTCGCAGAATATTGAACTTGCTGAACATTGGCATTGACTGTTGTGGTCACTGGCGTTGAATTACCAGTTAAATAATATCTTCCTTTGGTATTATTGGTATTTTGTAACCACGATAAAATAGCAGGATTGGTTTGAGCGAAAGAAGAACTACTTACAATTAAGAGTAATAAAATTAGTTTTGATTTCATATTCTAAAGATTTATTTGATTTATTTAAGCAAATATACTTTCAGAACAAAAAGGTCAAAAACGAAATTAGGTTGAATTGTATAAAAAAAAGGTTGAATCGTAACTTATAATGTGGTGGTTTTTGAATCTTTAATTATCCAACCATTTTTTGAAATCATTTACCCGATCTCTGCTTACAATTCGGGCATCTGAATCAAGAAATTTTGATGCAATAGACAAACGACTGTTAAAATAAGTAGTCACTTTTTCAATGGATTGAATATGTAGAATTATTTTTCTGTTAATGCGGAAGAAATTTTGTGGTTGCAACATCGTTTCCAGTTGATCTAAAGTATAATCAATTAGATAGCGATTCCCTTTATTGGTAACTAAAAAGGACAAACTTTCTTTGGTCTCAAAATGATGAATTTCATCTGTTGGAATAGTATCAATGGTTTGTCCTAATTTGACTAAAAAACGGGTTTTGTATTCTTTATTCATTTGCTGATAAGCCAATGCGATACTTGAAATTAAGTCTTTATTTCCTGATTGCTGTTGCTTTTTAAACTTTTCTAAGGCAAATTGCAACTCTTTTAAAGCGATGGGTTTCAATAAATAATCGACACTATTTTGCTTGAAAGCTTGAATAGCATAATTGTCAAAAGCAGTGGTGAAAATAACGGGTATTTCAAGTTGAATTTGATTGAAAATTTCAAAACTATTGCCATCGGCTAAATGAATATCCATAAAGATTAAATCGGCATTTAAGCCTACTTTAAAAGCATTTACAGAAGCCGTAATTGTATCGAAATAGTTAACAACAGTTATTGACTCGTCTATTTTTTGTAATAAAATAGTTAAGTGTTCTGCCAATAATTTTTCGTCTTCTATGATTACAACCTTCATTTTTTCTGTATTAATGGTAAAATTACTTTAAAAATTTTGCCATTGTTAGAAACGATTACTTTTTTATCAGTAAAAAAGGAATACCGTTGTTTAATATTTTTTATGCCTGTTTTAGTGCTTTCCGAAATGTCGCTTCTTGACAAGATTGGATTTTCGATGACTAAGGAATCATTATCCGTATAAATTAAAACTTTCAACGGATTGGCTTGCGAAGTTTCATTGTGTTGAATCGTATTTTCGACCAACATTTGCAGGCACATTGGCAATAAATAAGCTGACTTTTTACTTTCTTCAATTTTAATTTCAAATGAAATACTGTCTTCAAATCGTATTTTTTGCAAAAAAATATAATGATTTATAAAATCCAATTCTTCTTGCAAGGGAACTAACTCTGAATTTTTAGTATCCAAAACATAGCGATACACTTTGGCTAATTCATTGATAAAATCGGCAGCTTTGTCTTGATTTTTATAAACTAAGGAAGTTAAAACACTTAAATTATTAAATAAAAAATGAGGATTTAACTGGTTTTTTAAGTTTTGCAATTGGGCGTTGGAACTTTCCGTTTTGTATTTTTCTGTTTCAATTAAACTGTTTTTTAAAGCACTAAAAAATTCGCTTCCGATTTTTACGGCTAAAAGTGCAAACGTAAAAAGAAGGGCTGACGGAAAAATTTCAATCATTTTATGATTTACTATTTGACCGTCCCCAAATCTCAATTGATGCAGCAAATACATTATAGGGAATAAGGCACTTGATGTGAATAGAATCGAAAGAATACTTTGAATAATCAATCTTTTTTTGGCATTTTCAATCCAACTGTATTTGGAATTTAGCCCTTTATTAATAGCTTCATTTCCCAACCAAATAAGTATTATAATTGCTAAAATAAATAACAAATCCATTTGGAAAAATTCATCCATTCTAAAAAAAACGATTTTAAAAAAGAGTGTTATTGCAATCGCAATTCCGAATTTGTTAAGTATGTTACGATTTGAATTCTTCATTTTTATACCTTAAAACTGCAATTTATAAATAATATTTGGAAAGAAACCCAATTGATAGGTAGTACTTAAATTTTGATTTCTATTGTCATAACTTTGTGAAAACATATTTTTATGATTCGTCACATTTTGTAAATCTAATGAAATAGATTGAGATCGTTTTTTGTTTTTGCTATTAATGGTGTAGCTTCCTTTTAAATCCAATCTAAAATAATTACTTAAATTTCCCGAATACGCATCGGTTGACAAAACTTCGTTATTACTCGATTGAGAAGCTGCAATATCAATTGGCGTATAGGCTCTTCCTCCTGCATTGGTAAATTTCATATCGGTAGCAATTTTGTTTCTTTTTTCACTACCAACTTTCCATTCTTTTCCACCTAAAATATTGAAAACATATTTTCCGTTGAAAGCCGTATTTCGTTCTACGCCATCACTTCCTTTGTATTTTGAACTGTATAATGACGACGTAAACAAGCCATAATATCCATTACTAAAGAATTTCTCTAAAGTTACTTCCGCTCCATAATTAGTTCCTGTTCCTGCATTAGTAAGATTGTCTTCGGTATCAGCTTTGAAACTCGAACCCGTATTCAACATCGAATAACTGCTCGAAAAAGTATTCACAGGAACATTAGAAATGGCTTGGTAATAGACTTCTGTTTTCAATCTCCAATCTTTGAAAGGTTGCAAATCATAACCCAAAACAAAATGCTGACTTTTGGTAAAATCTAAATTTTTATTGTTGTAAGATAATGAGCCATCTGTATTTTGAGTTTGAAGAAAATAAACGTTAATCGGCTGCATTTGCGAATGTAAACCGTATCCTAAACTAAAACTACTTTTGCTGTTTGCTGCATATTTCAATCCCAAACGCGGTTCTATTGAAACCGAATTATTCAAGAAGAACTTTTGCGAATGCAAACCAGCATTTAAAGTTAATTGTTCGCTAATGTTGTATTTTCCGTGTACAAAGGCTTGCGCCAAATTGGTAAAACTATTGTAATCCCAAACTTGTTTCCAAGCGTCGATACTATTTTGTTTCGTTTTATAAAATAAATCCAAACCTATTAATTCATCTTGAATTCCTACTTTTACAAATAACTTAGAATTTACTTTTAAATTATAGTTGGAACTAAAATTATACGCTGTTTTGGCAACATTGCTTATTTCTTTTGAATAGGAAATAGTAGCCATTCTATCAAAATCATATGAAGTTTGATTGGTTTCAGAATAATTCACTCCAATGGTCGTACTGATAAACGATTTAGGATTGATTTGTTTAAAATGATTCAAACCGACAATTCCAATTTTACTGGCAAAATCAACTTGATCGCCACCACCATATAAGCTACCCGATGAGCCTCCATCTATGCTAATGGTGCTTGTAGCTAAAATTCCAAATAGGGATAATTTTCCAAATTTAGAGGTTCCGCTGTTCAATTTAAACGATAAATCCTGATACGATGGTGTGGCTGTTACTCCGATATTTACACCAAGAGCTTGTGCTACTCCCGCCAAACTATACCGATAGCCTACCAAATAAGACGAACCTTTTTCTTTATTAATAGGTCCTTCCGTGGTGGCTTCCAATCCGGTAATTACGCCAAGTTGAAGGGTAGTTTCTCTTTTTTTAGAATTTCCATTTCTAAAACCAATATCAAAAACTCCAGAAGTGGCATTGCCATATTCAGCTGGAAAAGCCGAAGTGAAGAAATCAGAATTCTTCAACAAATTGGTATTCAAAGCACTTACTGCTCCACCAGTTGTTCCCACGGAAGCAAAATGATTGGGATTGGTTACATTCATTCCGTCAATGCGCCACAAAACTCCAACTGGCGAATTTCCTCTAATTACAATATCATTTCTGCTGTCATCGGGTGCGCTTACTCCAGCAAAATTGGCTACCAAACGGGCAACATCGCTTCTTCCGCCTGCAAAAC
The DNA here is from genome assembly GCA_965234425.1 of Flavobacterium neuenschwanderi (SeqCode). Lineage (GTDB taxonomy): Bacteria > Bacteroidota > Bacteroidia > Flavobacteriales > Flavobacteriaceae > Flavobacterium > Flavobacterium neuenschwanderi. The sequence continues at coordinate 90,452 of OZ248393.1, forward strand.
GATTGACTTCTTCCATTGAAAAAGTTCTTGCGCTAACAGAGGCTAACTTATTAATAGTACTGGCTTTATTAGATGTTTTTATAACAATTTCGTCTAATTTTTTATATTCATCTTCCATCGCTATATCCAAAATAACTTCTTTACCAGAAGTAACAATCACATTTGGAATTAGGACTTCTTTGTAGCCTACAAATGAAACTTTAATATCGTAGCGATCTGGAGTAATTTCGGTTAAAATATAATTCCCTTTTTCATCGGTAATCGCTTTGATTTCGGAATTATTTATTTGAACGGTTGCCCCAATTATAGGTGTTTGAGACAATTTATCCGTAACAATTCCACGAATGTTTTGTTTGTTGTTTTGAGCGAATAAAGTCGTTGAAAGGAATAGAAATAATAGGTATTTTTTCATTTTAATAGATTTTGAATCACAAACCTACATTTTCAAAATTGAGACAAAAAATAAATAGCTGTTGAGTTGTAGAAAAACCGACTTGAATTGCAATTGATTGGTAATTGGATTTTTAAACCTGAAATATTAAATAACAAGCAATTACTTTTATAAAAAGTTAAAGTTGCGATTGGGATTAAAATAAAGAAACTATTTTTTCAAAATTCCCGTGATTACTAATTGAAATTGGATTTATTTCTTTGTTATTAGCTTCTTTTAGAAAAGGAATTCCATCAATTTTGACTATTTCGATGTTTCTATTTAAGAGTTTTATACTTTCAAAATCAGTGCTATTTAGTAAAGAAACAGTATGAATATAATCTAAATTAATTTCTGTTTGTGTGTAATATAAAACGCCATTACACATAACTTTTCCAATTGATTTATCCGTTTCAAAACATTCAAATTGTATCGGATTATAGATTCTAATTCCAGTATTTCGGTTGAAAATTTTATATGCAGCTTCCTTTCTACTCCATAAATTCCAAACCATATTTTCAGGATTATCAGATTTTATGATAAGTAATTGTTCGTTTTCCGTGAATATTTTATCCAAATATCCTTTTCTTTTCCAATTGCTTTCTTTTAACGCCAATGCCAAATCAACAATGTCATTCCCAATCATTTTTCGGATAATTTGGTTTCAATTATTTCCAAAGCGGCTTTAATAGTTAACATTTTTTCCATCGATTGGTTGTCAATATCAATGGCAAAAGCTTCTTCAATATCTAATATTATATCGACCAAATTCGCAGAATTAATATTCAAATCAGTAATGAAATCAGTTGTTTCCGTAAGATTTTCAAATGCTTCTTCATTATTAATGAATGGCTTTATTATTGTTTTCAATTTCGTAATCGTTGCTTCTTTATCCATCATTTTTTTATTTATTTTTAATATTTCTTAAATACGACACATCCATTTACGTCACCAAAACCAAAACTGGCTTTGATGATGATATTCAACTCTTTTTCAATCAATTTTTGAGGAATGCAACTTTCGTCAATTATTGCAGTAATTTCAGGATGCAAATCCACACAATTTATATTTGGAAATATAAAACCTTGCTTCAATTGCAAAACAGTTGCTACACTTTCAATACTTCCTGCACCAGTCAAACAGTGCCCTACCATTGATTTCAATGAATTTATATAAGGAAAATCCATTCCTTTTCTATTTAATGCGTTACTCCAATTCTGAATTTCTAAACTGTCTTTTGATGTCGCTGTTAAATGTCCATTAATTGCATCAATATCATTTGCTGAAATTCCCGAGTTTTCAATTGCACTTGTAATACATTTTTGAACTGCTGTTGGATTTGGTGCCGTCATTGTTCCTAAACCTCGTTGTCCACCCGAATTGATATTTCCACCCAAAACTTCAGCATAAATTCTTGCTCCACGAAGCAAAGCACTTTCTAAATCTTCTAGGACTAATGCCCCTGCCCCACTGCCTGGCACAAATCCAGAAGCGCTTTCACTCATTGGCCTTGAGCCACTTTCAGGAGTTTCATTATGTTTGTAGGTGCATACTTTCATTGCGTCAAAACCTCCCCAAATGTAAGGTCCAGAATCACTTGTACTTCCTGCAAGTATTCGTTTGGCTTGACCAGATTTTATTCTTTCATAAGCCATCAATATACTTTCAGTTCCTGTTGTACAAGCAGATGAATTGGTAGAAACTTGATTTCCTAAACCTAATTTCCCACCCAAATATGCACTTACGCCACTATTCATTGTTTGCGCTACAGCGGTACTTCCTAATTTTCGAGTCTGAAAAGCATCAATTTTGTATATACTTTCTCTAAATTTATCAATTCCGGAAGTGCCAGTTCCAAAAATAGTTCCACTATCCCAATCGGGTTCATTATCGTTATTTATCAATAATCCCGCATCTTTCCAAGCATCAATTCCTGCAATTACGCCGTATAAAATACCTGATGAATTGAAATTTCTTAATTCTAATTCTGTAAAATAATTTGATATTAATTCGGGTGAAATCTCGGGTGTACCAGATATTTGACAAGAAAACTGCAATCGTTCCAATTCTGCATTGTGTTTTATGCCCGAAATACCGTTTTTGACGGAATGAGTAAAATCAACAAGCCCAACTCCATTTGGTGCAACTACGCCAAGTCCCGTTATTACTACTCTTCTATTCATTTACAGATTCCATTTAAATTAAACAATAATTCCTGCAATTTCACCTCTACAAACGACTTCTTCATTTTTATTTTTCATTGTTACTTTACATTTCAATTTGCCAAAACGAAAATACATTTTCTCTGAAATTATTGTAACTTTTTCATTTGGAAAAACAGGTTTTAAAAAATCTATATTCGTTGATGTTAAAGCAATTGAAGTATTTTTACTAAATTCATTATTTAATAAATAGATACCTAAACAAACCAATCCGATTTGTGCCATAACTTCAGTCAAAATTACTCCTGGTGTAACTGGTTTTTCTTTAAAATGACCTTTATAAAATTCTAAATTTTCATCAAATGTAAATGTTCCTTCCGCTCCATTTTCATTTATTGAAATAAGTTCGTCAACAAACAAAAAAGGTGCTGAATACGGTAATTTTGCAATTATTTCTTGATTTGTCATATTTTTTTCTACCGCAAATTCGCAAATTTCAATTCAAACTATTTAATGAAATTTGCGAATTTGCGGTTAATTATTTAAAATTTTAATAATACCCTTTGAGCCGAAAAACCTGGGCCAAAACTCAACATTAAACCTAATTCTCCCTTTTGAGGATTATTTTCCATAATTCGTTCTAAAACATATAAAACAGTGGCACTTGACATATTTCCATATAATCTCAAAACTTCCTTGGTATCATTGATGTTTTTACCCAAATCAGAAAACAAATCTTCCACAGTTTGCACGATTTTTTTTCCACCTGGATGAAATATTAAATGATTAATATCTTCAATAGTGAGCTTACTTTTTGCCAAAAATGGGTGAATTATTTCAGGAAAATGTGTTGCAATTGTGTTCGGAACTTCCACGTCTAAAACCATTTGCAATCCTGAATTAGTTAGTTTAAAACCCATCATATCAATTGCATCATAAAAATGATACATTTCATCGGATAGAATTTCTGGGCCTTCCTCCTCTTCACAGGATGAAAGCAAAACACAGGCAGCCCCATCTCCAAAAATTGCGGCACTTACAATATTTGCCATCGAAAAATCATTCAATTGAAATGTAGCCGTTGGACTTTCAACTGCAATAACCGCTGCTCGTTTTCCGGGATTTGCTTGCAAGAAATTCTTAGCATAAATAATTCCTGATATTCCTGCGGCACAACCCATTTCCGTTACAGGCAAGCGAACAATGTCTTGGCGCAATTTTAATTTGTTAATTAAATAAGCATCCAAAGACGGAATCATAATTCCTGTGCAACTTACCGTAATAATATAATCTAAATCTTCGGGGTTCCAATTGGCTTTTGCCAAAGTTTTTTCCAAAACTTTTTCACCTAAATCAATGACTTCTCGAACATAAATAGCATTTCGTTCTTCAAAGGAAGTGTGTGTAAAAACCTCAATTGGATCCATAATTGAGTAGCGTTTGTCAACTGCAGCACCTTCAAATATTTTCTTTACTTTTCGTATAAATCGATGTTCCTGCCCTTCAAGCCAAGCGTCTAAAAAAGGCATAATTTCTTCGGTAGTTCTCGAATATTTAGGCAATTGTTTGCAAACCGTTTTAATTTTTACACTCATATTTTCTTCAGCATTTACATCTATTATCTATTCGTCTATCATCTTTTTGTCTATTTGTCTATTTCCAAATAATCCATTGGTATCTAAAAGCCCATTTCCATTGTATTGTATATTTTTTAAAACCTAATTTCTTTGAAAATGTTTCCAGTTCTTCTTTTTTGAAACCTCGCAATATTGAGGTCAATCCATCTTCACGAGACATTGAATTCAATTGAAACAAGAAACAAATTATTTGAAATAATCGATACGCCAGACTGCTTCTTTGTAAATCATTGACTACTATTCCAAGTTTTGAATTGTCATAAAATGTAGTTAATAAACTTTCAATTTCTTCATTTTTAAAATGATGCAACGTCAATGTACATAATATAATGTCGCATTTAGATTGGCTAAAATCGAATTCAAAAATATCTTCGCATTGAAAGGTAATATTTGAATAGGATTCCGATAATTTTTTAGCGTGATTTACCGTGAAGGCATTTGCATCGATTCCAATTAAATTAAACGAATAATTATTCTCTTTTCCATAATTTGACAAAACCCGCAACATATCTCCATTGCCACAACCTACATCAACAATCGTTATCAATCTTGATTTTGGAACGGTTAAAATCAATTCTTTTACGCCGTTCAAAGTCAATGAATTTCCACCTAAAAACTGATTGATTTTGGCGATTTTATCCAACGCTTCCCGCAATACTTCCCCTTCCAAAGTAAAATCGTCCATTATTTCTGGAGTTTCGGTTCTGTATTTTGTGTTTATTGACATATTTATATCTAAAGTATTGGTTTTCCGTGTGTTTTCTTAATGATAATTGGTAATAAGAATGGAAATTGTACTAATATACGCATTAAAATTGATGCGATACGGGGTTTTTGTAAAATTTCGGCTATTAAACGTCCTGTTTTTAATCTCTTCTCAAAATGAAATTTCCATTGTTTGATGTATTCTTCTTCTAATGAAGCTCTTGATGGAATTTTAGAATCATAATAATTGATTACTAATTCTGAAGCAATTTTTGCACTGTGAACCGCCATTGCCATTCCATTTCCGCACAAAGGATGAATTAATCCAGCGGTATCGCCAATCATCAAAATATGATTTTCAACACTTTCTTTTTTATCAAATGATATTTGCCCAATTGTTAATGGTTTTTCAAAAATTAAAGTAGAATTTTCAAACAATTTCTTTAGATGTGGATTTTCAGAAAGCACTTTTTCTTGAAATTCGTCGTTATTTTTATACAATTTATAAGTTGCGTAATTTGTAATATAACAAATATTAATGGCACTATTTTCTACTTTTGAAACGCCACAATATCCACCTTTAAAATTATGCAAACCTACCAAATCATTAGAGAAATTTCCATTATAATGCGCTTTTACTGCGAGCCAATGCGACTTTTTCTGAATAAAATTTCTATTTAATTTGACATCAATCGAAGAACGTTTTCCAAAAGCTCCGAGTACTATTTTTGATTTAAATAAAGTTCCAATTGAAGTTGTAACTGTAAACGCATCAGTATCAAAAATTACATTTTCAACAGTTTCCTGAATAAAAGTGCAACCATTAGAAAGTGCAATAGTGTACAAATGAAAATCTAAAGCATATCTGCTGATTCCAAATCCACCCAAGGGCAATTCAGTGTTAATTGCCGTTCCGTTTTGGGTTGAAAATTGAAGTTTAGTTAATGAAGTTGGCAGTAGTTTTGCTAAATCAATATCAAGCCATTCGAAATACGGAAGCGCTTCATTAGAAATATATTCTCCGCAAACTTTATGTTTTGGGTAACCATTTTTCTCAATTACCGTCACTTGAAGCCCAAGTTTAGACAAATGAATAGCCGCAGTAAGTCCCGCTAATCCGCCACCCAAAATTAAAACTTCTTTATTGTTTTTCATATTGAAGTAAATTTAAGGAATTGAATTCGGAAATCTAACAACGACTATAATATATTTAACAAGAGATTGGCTACCGTTAAACGAATAATTTTATAGTTAGGAATAGTTGTTTTTTTGCAATAAAAAAATGCGGTAAAATTTAACTTTTACCGCATTTTAAATATGATTTAAATTGGATTTATTTCTTACTCCACTCTAAAATATTATCTTCATTCATTTTGATATAATCATCGTTTTTAGCAACTTTGGCTGCAGCCAATGACATTCTTGCTGTTTCAATAGCACCTTTTTTATCACCCAATTTCGCTTGAATTAATGATTTTAATTTGGTGTACCAAAACGGACTTTCCTTTTTCAATTCCAATGCTTTGTTCACATAAGTCAATGCTTTTGTCAAATCCCCGTTAGACTGATAATAAAATTGTGCTGCCGAAAAATAATCACCTGCTGATGGTCCTGCCAATACTTTATCAATACTTGCCATTGCCATTTTTTGAGTAGGAACTTCAAATTTTAAAGAAACTAAAGTCTTTTCCCAAGATAAATTTAAAGTAGCAAAATTGTTATCTAAATTATTAATATCAAAGGTTAGAGATTCTATGTTTCTATTCAACATTTCAGGAACTACAGAAGCTCGCAAAGCAACATCTGCTTCATTCCATTCTTCTGGATTTCCCCAATTATCAGTTTTAGAGTAAAATATAACTTCCCAACTTTCAACTTTTGGTAAAGTAAATAAGGCATATTTTCCTTTTTTTAAAGTTTTCCCATCAATAATAACATCTTCACTAAAGCTAATTGTGGTGTTTGCATTCGCTCCAGTTCTCCATACTTTTCCAAAAGGTACTAAATCACCAAAAATATTTCTACCTTTTGTTCCTGGTCTTGAATATTCAATTTCAACGTCTGTTAATCCAACCATTTGATTTATAGTACATTTAGGACTTGGTTGCGGTGTTAAAACCTGTGCTTGAGAACCAAAGGAACTCAAAATTACTGCTAATGCAAAAAGTATTTTTTTCATAATTTATAAATTTTTTTCAAATTTACGAATTCAATACAGCAATAATGTTAATTATTCCTTAATTTGAATTTAAGTTGTTTAACATTTATAATTGAAAGATAAACAATTGTACCTTTGTAAAAAATATTAATTATGAAAATATATACCTATCACGCAAAACAAAACTTACCAATTACTCTTGATGAAGCGTGGGAATTTTTGTCAAATCCTAAAAATTTAAAAGTCATAACTCCTGATTATATGGGTTTTATTACACTTTCAGGTGACGACAGACCAATGTTTGCAGGACAAATAATTCAATATATTGTAACGCCAGTTTTAGGAATTCCAACAAAATGGGTAACAGAAATAACCCACGTAGTTGACAAAAAATATTTCGTTGACGAACAACGTTTCGGTCCATATTCGCTTTGGCATCACAAACATTTCATCAAAGAAATTCCTGGAGGCGTAGAAATGGAAGACATTATTGATTATAAAATTCCAATGGGAATTCTCGGGCAAATGGTTCATCCGATTTTAGTTAAACCTAAATTAAATGAAATATTTGAATACCGAAGAAAGAAATTAATTGAGATGTTTGGCGAATTTAAAACTGTTTAAAAATGAATATATTTTGGTTTAGACGTGATTTGAGAGTTGATGACAACAAGGGATTCTTTGAAGCTTTAAATAGTAATTCTGAAGTTTTACCGATATTTATTTTTGATAAAAACATATTAGACGAACTTCCAAAAGACGATGCACGTGTTAGTTTCATTCACGAGCGTTTAGATTTTATTGATACCGAACTTCAAAAATTCGGGAAGAATTTAGCTGTTTTTTATGGTGAACCAATGACCATTATAGAAAAATTAATCTCGGAAAATAAAGTTGAAACACTCTTTACCAATCACGATTATGAACCGTATGCTAAAAGTAGAGACGCCGCAATCACTACTTTATTAGCTTCAAAAAACATCGAGTTTAAAACTTTTAAAGACCAAGTTATTTTTGAAAAAAGTGAAGTTGTAAAAGACGATCAAACTCCGTATGTAGTTTTTACGCCTTTTTCAAAAAAATGGAAAGTATTGTTCCAAACCACAAAATTAGAACACTTTGAATCCGAAAAATTACTCAATAATGTTGTGTATCACTCCTACCCTTTTTTGAGTTTGAACGATATTGGTTTTGAGCAATCCAAAATTAAAATTGCACATTTTGATACTTCCGAAAAATTGATTCAGAATTATGAAGATACACGTAATTTTCCTGCTCTTGCTGGAACTTCTATGATTGGAACGCATTTACGTTTTGGCGCTGTCAGCATTCGGAAAATAGTTGAAAAAGCAGCCTCGCAAGAACGAGAAACATTTCTGAATGAATTGATTTGGCGTGAATTTTTTATGCAAATACTTTGGCATTTCCCACATACCAATACCAAAAGTTTCCGACCAAAATATGACGCTATAAAATGGAATAACAACGAAACTGAATTCAAAAAGTGGTGCGAAGGCAAAACTGGTTATCCCTTTGTAGATGCAGGAATGCGTGAATTAAATGCCACGGGACACATGCACAATCGAGTGAGAATGGTAGTTGCCAGTTTTTTATGCAAACATTTACTCATTGATTGGCGCTGGGGCGAAACTTATTTTGCTACCAAATTATTGGATTACGAACAATCGAGTAATGTTGGGAATTGGCAATGGGCTGCTGGAAGTGGCGTTGATGCAGCTCCGTATTTCCGAATTTTCAATCCAACAGAGCAAGTCAAAAAGTTTGATAAAGATTTAATTTACATTAAAAAATGGGTTCCTGAATTGCAGGATTTCAATTATCCACAACCCATTGTTGACCATAAATTTGCTCGTGAAAGATGTCTTCGAGTATTTAAAGAGGCAGTTGGTTAAACCAATTTCATTCTTGAAATTGTACTAAAATCCAGCTCATCAAAGTGGTTTATAACCGTATCTGCTTTTGATAGATCCTGAAGTTTAGAATGAATACTGTTGTAACCAATACAGTATATTCCTGCTGCTTTTGCTGCCAAAACGCCGTTGGTACTGTCTTCAATTACGATGCAATTCTCCTTTGGTGCTATTGACAAAGAAGCGGCGAACTCAAAAATTGCAGGATGTGGTTTGGATTTTGGGAAATCTTCTCCGCTGACAATATGAGTGAAATACGGATGCAATCCAAAACGTCGAAAAACACGGTCAATAGTAACTTTTGAAGCCGACGAAGCCAATATCAACTGCATTCCGTTTTGGTGTAAATCTTTAATTAACTTTTCGACTCCTTCCAATAATTCTAAATCTTCTTTGTGATCAAAAGCATCATTAAAAATAGTTCTTTTTCGCAAAATCAATTCTTCAACATCATCCTCTAAATTGAAAATTGCTTTCACTCTTTGGAATACATTTCGAGTGGAATTCCCTGTAAATGAAGTGAACATTTCTTCAGTAACATCAATATTTAACTCCGAAAAATGTTGGAAATAGGCATATCTATGTACGGGTTCTGTGTCAACAATCACTCCGTCCATATCGAAAATTACTGTTTGTATCATTAAGGTGTTAGATATTAGGTGTTAGGTTTAAGGTGTTAGATTTTGTAAACTTAAAAAAAATAATTTACTCCTTTTTTAATAAATATCGAATCACGGTTTCAGCAGCGTATAAACCAAATAATCCTGGCATATAACTGTTGGTTCCATAAAATGATTTCTTATAATTGGATCCATCTGTCATTTTCAAACTTGCGTCGTCTTGTATTTCAGAAGAAAAAACGACTTTCAATTTATCAATTTTTACTTCTTTCAAGCGTCTTCTTATTGTTTTCGCCAAAAAACAATTTACGGTATTTGTAATATCAGCTACTTTTACTTTGGAAGCTTCCATTTTCCCACCTGCACCCATACTGGAAATTATTTTTACTCGTTTTCGTTTAGCACCAATAATCAAATTCAGTTTTGGCGTTACGCTGTCAATGCAATCCAATACATAATCAAATTCATCGGTTACAATTTCAAAAGCCCGTTCTGGGGAAAGAAATTCTTGAATACGTGTTAGTTTTAATTCAGGATTAATATCCATCAAACGATCACCAACAACGGTAATTTTAGCTTGACCAACGGTTGAATGTAACGCAGGTAACTGTCTGTTAATGTTTGTAATATCCACAACGTCACCATCAACTATTGTCATTGTCCCTACTCCTGCTCTCGCCAAAAATTCAGCAGCAAAAGAACCCACGCCTCCTAATCCAACGACCAAAATGTTTGCGTTTTGCAACTTACTTAATCCTTCTGCTTTGAACAATAATTCTGCTCGTTCTGTCCATTCTGCCATTTTATTCTCTTTAGTTTATTTCCTTGAAGCGTTACTTCTATTTTCTTTCTTTTGCCACGAATTACACTAATTTTCACTAATTTTTTTTTAATTAATTCGTGTTAATTCGTGTAATTCGTGTTTAATTTTACCAACAATTGCTTCATTTTTTTGCCACGAATTTCACTAATTTTCACTAATTTTTTTTTAATTAATTCGTGTTAATTCGTGTAATTCGTGTTTAATTTTAACAACAATTGCTTTACTTTTTTTTGCCACGAATTTCACTAATTTTCACTAATCAATTCGTGCTAATTTGTGTAATTAGTGTTTAAAAACAGTATTAAAATTAGCATTAATAATTGCCGTCATTTCTTCCAATTCTATGTTTCTATATTTTGCTGCCAATTCATACACAGCAGCTATTCCTTCTTCTATCGTATCGGTTTCTAAAAACAATCGCTCTTTTGGAATACTCTTAAAAACCAATTCTAATTCGGGATTTCTTAGTAAATATTTACCAAATGATAAATAAAAACCATTGGCAATCAATTGCTCTGCAATTTCCTTGTTTTTTGAAAATCCGTGAATAATCATCGGGACAGAAATAGCCATTTTCTTCTTTATTGCAATTACTTCCTGAAAAGCCGCAACGCAATGAATAACAACTGGTTTCTTGTATTTTTCGGCTAAAGCCAATTGTTTTTCGAAAACCATTTGCTGCAAAGCCAAAGGAATTTCAATTCTTTTATCCAATCCACATTCGCCAATAGCAAGACACTTTTCGTCCTTTAATTTGCTTTCAATAATTTCCAAATCAGCGTCAATCCTATCTTCAACGATATGCCAAGGATGAATTCCAATAGAATAATTCGGAATTGAAGCATCAAATTCCTGTGGATATTGATTCACTAATTCCAAAATACCTTCTTGATTTGAAGATTGATGCGTATGAAAATTGAAAAATTTCATTAGTTATGGAATTTTTTTACACCTGCATTGATGTCAATATCTAAAACATTTTCAAGCGGAACAATTGGACAGGAATATTTATAATTATAAGCACAATACGGATTATAAGCCGTGTTAAAATCAATAGCAACGGTATCGCCTTTTGGCACTTTCATATCAATATAACGACCGCCAATATAACTTTCCTTTCCGTTTGTGTTATCAGAAAATGGCAAAAACAAATAGTCTTTAAATTCCTCTTTTTTTGATAGTTCAATGTTTTTATAAAGATTTAATTTGAATGGTTTTTCGTCTATTGTGAACGCCAATTCACCATATTTCACATATATCGGTCTGCGTTCTTTGGTGGTTTTCATCTCAAAAGTCTTTTCATTTTCTGTTCGAGTGAATTGCGCTATTACAAAATATTTAGCACTAATTGAAAAGTATTCCAACATTTTAAAAACCGCACGATCTTCATCTGTTAAAGGGCTTTCGTCTTTATCAGCAAATTCAAAATCGAGCTTTTTTTGAAAAGTTTCAACAGCTGAAGCATCAAATTTCTCTTGACAGAAACTTGACATTGAAATAAAAAATAACGCAACAAGAAATCCCTTTTTCATCTTAATACTTTATTGCAAAAATAGTTTAAAAGTTACAAAAAGACAACGGTACAATGCCACAAAATTTTTACCTTTACACGATTGAAAATTCATCTATGTTAAAAACCGCTTTTTATCGCTATATCAATAATTTCAGAGGATTTACAAGAGAAATTTGGATACTTGCCATCATCACTTTTATAAATCGGGCGGGAACAATGGTATTGCCTTTTTTATCTAAATATCTCAAAGAAAACTTACACTTTTCCTACAGCGAAGTCGGTTGGATTATGGTTTCTTTCGGATTTGGCTCTATGTTGGGATCTTGGCTTGGCGGAAAATTAGCAGACAAAATCGGGTTTTACAAAGTTATGATTTTCAGTTTATTTACCAGTGGAATTGGTTTTCTATTCCTTCAATTTGTAACTTCATTTGTGGGATTGTGCATCGGAATGTTCAGTATTATGGTTTTGGCAGATATGTTTCGTCCCGCTATGTTTGTTTCGCTTGGCGCTTATGCAAAACCCGAAAATAGAACGCGAGCCTTAACATTAGTTCGCCTTGCCGTGAATCTTGGTTTCGCCGCTGGCCCTGCTTTAGGAGGTTTAATAATTATGGGAATGGGCTATAAAGGTTTGTTTTGGGTAGATGGTTCTACCTGTATTATTGCCATTTCAATTTTTGCTTTATTGGTAAAAGAAAAGAAAAAGCCTTCAATTATTGGCGATGCGGCCCTAGGAAAATCAGAAATAGTTTCTGTATTCAAAGATAAAATATTCTGGATTTTCTTATTTGTCAGTTTTGTGACGGCAATGATATTCTTCCAATTATTCACCACACTTCCACTCTATCACCACGAAATGTTTGGCTTGACCGAATTTCAAACAGGTTTATTAATGACCTTAAATGGATTGCTAATTTTTGCTTTAGAAATGCCATTCGTAAGCTATTTTGAAAGAAAAAAGGTTCATAAACTAAAAATAATCCTTTGGGGAACGCTTTTAATGTCGTTTGGATTCTATTTATTGCTCATCAATTTTTGGGCAGGAATATTAATTGTCAGTATGATTTTCATTTCCATAGGAGAAATATTCGCCTTCCCATTCTCTAACGCATTTGCTTTAAGCAGAGCACCAATGGGGCACGAAGGTCGATATATGGCAATTTACACAATGAGTTTCAGCACCGCACACATCGCAAGTTCTAAAATAGGAATGGAAATTATAGGGCATTTTGGGTACCAATGGGATTGGATAGTTATGGGAAGTTTTGGCGTACTTGCTGCTTTTTGTTGTATTTGGATTCAAAAATTATTGAAATTAGAAACCAAATCAAGTGCCTAATATCTTCAAAAATTGATTAGTTTTGCAGTATCAAATTAAAATTGAATTACAATGGCCAAAGGAATCCACACAGGAATTATAGAACTAGATGAAAACGGAAATTACTTTTGCGGCGAATTTCTACTTGATTATCAAATGGTTGCAAAGAGTTTTAAAATTGGTGACGAAATTACAATCAAAACAGTAATTGTAAATCCAAGTGATAAATCGTATGCTACCTATGAAAAAAAATCAAGGAATTTTGCTATAGCAAACGAAAAACAAGACAAAGATTAATTGAAAAGGTATAAATTTCTAGCCAAAATCAACAAGCTACTATTGCCAAGCTTCACCAAGCAGCGATTGGATTTAGCCAAAGCTACGAATTGGCAGAAAGCAATAATTGGCTACCGCTACTTTGTAACTACAAGAGCATTAGGATAATGCAAGCGATAACTGATAAAATTAGATTTATTTTAGATTTAGATTTGCAAATTACACAATTATAGCTATATTTGCACTCACAAAAATGGCCACGTGGCGCAACTGAATAGCGCACTTGATTACGGCTCAAGAGGTTGCTGGTTTGAATCCAGCCGCGGTCACAAAAACCCTTATAAACATAGTTTGTAAGGGTTTTTTTATTGGTACCACATTCAAAATCCAACCGTTTTTATTGTTTTTTTTTGAAGCTCACGTTTCATTTTCAACACACGATTCTACCCGCCATTCGCTGTATCCACGCCCAAAAGCGTGGGATGCCGCTGCTGTCAGGGCTAAAATTTCACGTTTATATTTTCATAATTAGTCCGTAAAATTGGGAGTTTTATATTTGTAATCACAGGCAAGAAGTTCGAAACACCTTCCATATTTGAAGTATCGCCACTTAATACTTTGCTTGCCAAATAATCTAAATGATTTTTTGTTGCCGTAACTCTTTCTAAAAGTTGCCCTTGATTTTTTATTTTCTCAATAATTGTTTGTTGCCAAAGCACTTTTTTCAGTGGAAGACTGGCATCAATTTGATTTCTGAAAATTTCTTGTTGGATGTGATGCCCGTTGAGGTTGAGAAACATTCCGTTTGGCAAATGATTTTTTGTGCAAACGATTAAACCTGTATTGTTTTCGACTAACAAATTCATAGCTGGAAGGCTAATATAAATTTCTTGATGATCGAGGACTAAAAAACCAATATCTTCAATTGGAATGGTGCTTTCTCGGATTTCGGATTGAATGACTAATTGTAGGTTTTTAGCAGTAATAGAAGCTTTGTTTTCTATTAGGATTGATTTTTTTAGCATAATAAATTTGAATTAATTTAATAGGCTAATGTAGTTAAGTTCAGTTAGTTTAATCGTTATTTGTTAATTTGGTTATATTGGATAAGTTTATTCAAGATGGTGCGAGTGTCTCGCTTGTACCCACAAAGGCAAATCACCTCCTACTTTACAATAGTAACTATAAAAATATAAACGTAATATAGTAGCCCCGATAGCAGCGATATCCCACGCTTTTGGGCGTGGATAGAGCGAATAGCGGGAGGGATTTTCCTATGGAAATGAAAACGTATGCTTCAAATATAAAAAAACCATTAATAACTGATTACTAATGGTTTTTGGTATATGCTTTTGGGACGTTCGACCGCCTTTCTTTTATCTTGAATAATTAGGAGCTTCCTTTGTAATTGTTACATTTTGTGAGTGACTTTCGTTGATTCCGCTGGCAGTAATCCGAACAAAACCACCAATAGCTCGGATTTGAAATCCCGATCGCTCGAATGTGTTCCATATTGTTCAGAGAAATTACAAAACGCATCCGTTTTACCAAAAAAACAATCATTTTCCGAATCAAAAAGCACTTTTCATTTTCAACTTAATTTCTTCCAAACACAAGTTATTGATGCTTCCCTCGTGGGTATGTTTGGTGGCTTTTGGCGATTGAAATGTCCCGTTTTCAAGTTGTTCCGCAACTGTTTTATAAGCGTCTCGAAAAGGAACTCCCGCAACGACCAACTCATTCAAAGCATCGACAGTAAAAAGATAATTGTATTTTTTGTCGTCCAAAATGTGCTCTTTAACTTTGATGTCTTTGATAGCAAAAATAGCAATGTCCAAACACGCTTTTAGGTTTTCAATTGCTGGAAACAAACCTTCTTTCAAAAGTTGTAAATCACGGTGGTACCCACTCGGAAGATTGTTGGTTATCAAAGTGATTTCATAAGGTAACGCCTGAATTTTGTTGCATTTCCCACGTATTAATTCAAAAACATCAGGGTTTTTTTTGTGAGGCATTATACTGGAACCCGTTGTTAAATGTGATGGCAAGCTAATAAAATCAAAATTCTGGCTCATATACAAACAAACATCCATTGAAAACTTAGACAACGTTGCCGCCACGCTACTCATAGCAAATGCTACAGTTTTTTCTGATTTTCCACGACTCATTTGTGCCGCAACAGCATTGAATTTTAAGGTTTCAAATCCTAATTCTTGGGTTGTGAAAGTTCGGTTTATAGGAAAGGAACTTCCGTAACCTGCAGCCGATCCCAACGGATTTTGATCAACCACTTTTAGCGCTGCATTTAGAATGGCAATGTCGTCAATTAGCGTTTCGGCATACGCAGAAAACCACATTCCAAATGACGAAGGCATTGCGATTTGAAGGTGCGTATAACCAGGCAATAAAACGTTTTGGTGTTTTTCGGCTGAAGCCATTAGCAAATCAAAAAGAACTTTTACCTGTTCTTTAAAGGCAATTACAACGTCTTTTAAATACTGATTTACATCAACCAAAACTTGGTCATTTCTGGAACGTGCGGTGTGAATTTTTTTCCCCGTATCGCCTAATTTTACTGTTAGTAAATACTCAATTTTGGAATGTACGTCTTCAAAATTATCTTCAATTTCAAAATTTCCTTTTTCGATATCTTGTAAAATCTCGTTCAACGCACGCACTAAAGAATCCGTTTCAGCAGTGGTCAATAGTTGGATTTCACCAAGCATTTTAGCGTGTGCTATAGAACCAATTGCATCGTATTTTGCCAAAACCAAATCCAATTCTCTGTCGTTTCCAACCGTGAATTGTTCGATTTTTTTGTCTGTTGGTATTCCTTTTTCCCAAAGTTTCATACTACTATAATTATAAATTTAAACTAAAAAATTTCAAATTCCCAAAATGCCCTAGCCCAGATAGCAGTGGAAATCCCACGGTAGTGTGAGGCACGAACACTATCGTGGATTGCAACGAATAGCTGGAAATAGCTCCAAAAACTAAGACTTTAAAAAAGCATTTAATATATTAATATAAATTTCGATACCTTCCTCAATTTCAGATAGATAAATAAATTCATTTGAAGTATGAGAACGCAGAGAATTCCCTGGTCCTAACTTCAAAGATTGGCATTCTAAAACCGACTGATCAGACAGCGTTGGCGATCCATAGGTAGTTTTTCCCAGGGCGATTCCCGCTTGAACCAACCCGTGATTTTCGGGTATTGACGACGATTTTAAATTCAAAGAACGCGGTTTTACAACTGCTTCGATATTTTGATTTATGATGTCCACAATCTCCTGATTCGTATATTTTTCGTTGACACGAATATCAACCACCAAATTACATTCTGACGGCACCACATTGTGTTGTTTGCCAGCATTGACTTGAGTTACTGTAGCTTTTACAGGCCCTAAAACCTCCGAAATTTTATCGAATTGGTAGTTTTTGAACCATTCTAAAATTCCAATGGTTTTCATAATTGGGTTGTCTAAATTCTCGTGAGCGGCGTGACTTGCGGTGCCAAGAACCTGAATATCAAGAACTACCAAACCCTTTTCGGCTATTGCCAATTGCATTTGCGTAGGCTCGCCAACAATCGCACAATTCAGGTCTGGCAAGAATTTCAAGACACTATTCAATCCATTTTGACCGCTACTTTCCTCCTCTGCAGAGGCGACTATCACAATATTGTGCGATAAATTTTCGGCTTTAAAAAAGTGCGTAAAAGCTGCGATTAATGAAACTAAGCAACCTCCCGCATCATTACTGCCAAGTCCAAAAAGCTTGTCACCTTCAACAATTGCTGCAAAAGGATTGATGGTGTAGCCTTGATTTGGGTTTACGGTATCGTGATGAGAATTGAGTAAAAGCGTAGGTTTTGATTTGTCGAAATACAAATTATAAGCCCAAATATTGTTGTTATTTCTCTCAAAAGGGATTTCGTTTTCTGTAAACCAAGCTTCAATTAAAAGCGCAGTTTTATCTTCTTCACTTGAAAAAGAAGGTGTTTCAATAAGTTTTTTCAACAACTCAATTGCCTCTATTGTAATTTTTTCAATCGACTTCATAAATTATAGTTTAATTGTGGTGAAAATTGCATTCTCATTAGATAACAAGTTCGGGCTTCCAATAATTACCTTTTCGACTCCCTTTTTTAAGGCATAAAAACAATTATCCATTTTTGGAATCATTCCAGAGTGAATTGCTTTTTTCTCTAATAATTCTTTGTAAACCTGTTCATTTATTTGCAAAATAACCGAATTTTCATTTTCTGAATTTGCTAAAACGCCTTGTTTTTCAAAACAATAAAAGAGTGAAACTTCAAAAATGGCACTTAACGAAATTGCAATTTCACTGGCAATCGTATCTGCATTAGTATTTAAAAGTTGTCCATTATTATCGTGAGTAATTGCACAAAAAACAGGCGAAATCCCAATAGAAAGTAAGGTTTGTAACAATTCTGAATTTACTTTTTTTACATCGCCAACAAAGCCAAAATCAATCGTTGGATGGTTCCTTTTCTCGGATTGAATAAGATTTCCATCGGCACCAGAAAATCCAATAACATTGCAATTTAACGCTTGCAATTGGGCAACGATATTTTTGTTAATTCCTCCAGCATAAGTCATTACGGCAACATCAAGCATTGGCGCATCTGTAATTCTGCGACCATCAATTAATTGGGGTGTTAAACCAATATTCTCGGCAATTTTTGTTGCTAATTTTCCACCTCCGTGAACGAGTATTTTATATCCCTGAATTTTGGAAAAATCAGTTAAAAATAGTGCCAATTCAGACGGATTGTCAATTATGTTCCCTCCTATTTTTACAACCGTAACTACTGCTTTATCTTTCATCTTTCAATATTTTTTGCAAAACCAATTGTGCAGAATAGGTTCGATTATTGGCTTGATTCATCACGATAGAATTCTCACTATCAATTACTTCATCGGTAACAATTACGTTTCTTCGAACGGGCAAACAATGCATAAATTTAGCATTATTGGTCAGTTTCATTTTGTCGGCAGTCACAGTCCAATTGGAATCTAAATTGGTAATTTTTCCGTATTCATTGTAATTGCTCCAATTTTTAGCATAGATAAAATCGGCGTTTTCAAAAGCTTTGTCTTGGTTGTATTCTATGGTAGAATCCTTAGTAATTTCTGGGTTCAACTCGTATCCTTTTGGGTGCGTAATCACAAAATCTGTATCTTGAAGTTGCATCATTTCTACAAAAGAATTCGGTACCGCCTGAGGCAACGCTTTTGGATGTGGCGCCCACGAAAGCACTACTTTTGGTCGGTGATTTGGTTTGAATTCTTCCATTGTGATAGCGTCTGCAAGAGCTTGTAGCGGATGTCCTGTAGCGCTTTCCATATTGATTATTGGCACGGTTGCATATTTCAAAAAACCTGAAATTACAACTTCGGAATTGTCCTTTTCTTTGTCTTTTAATTCCGCAAAAGCACGAATTGCAATAACATCACAATATTGAGAAACGACTTCTGCCGCTTCCTTTATATGCTCCGAAGCCCCTTGATTCATTACGGCGCCATCTTCAAATTCCAAGGTCCACCCTTCGTTTGTAAAGTTCATAACCATAACATTCATTCCTAAATTCAAAGCTGCTTTTTGCGTGCTCAAACGCGTTCTTAAACTTGGATTGAAGAACAACATTCCTAAGGTTTTATTTTTTCCTAACTTTTTGTTTTTTAATGGATTTGCTTTTATTTCTAAAGCTTCCGATACCCATTTTTTCAAAGAATCGATGTCTTTTAAAGATATAAAATTCATAGTATTATGCTTTAATTTCTTCTAAAGCTTCTTTCAAAACTTTTACAAAATGATTGATAGCTTCTTTTTTTATTGTTAATGGCGGTAAAATTCTAAGTAGATTTTTATTACTTGAATTCCCTGTAAATACGTGCTTTTCTATAATTAATTTCTTGCGAAGCTCGCTTACATCAAAATCAAATTCCAACCCCAACATCAATCCTTTTCCTTTTATTTTTTTGACATAAGGCAAATCTTTTATAACTTCCAGAAAATGGTGGTAAATTTGAATGGCATTTTCTTGTAATTTTTCTTTTTCAATGGTTTCTAAAACCGCAATTCCCGCTGCACAAGACAAATGACTTCCTCCAAACGTAGTTCCTAATAATCCAAAACTCGCTTTGATTTTAGGTGAAATTAAGATACCTCCAATTGGAAAACCATTTCCCATTCCTTTGGCAATAGAGATAATATCTGGTTTTATATCGTGGTATTGGTGTGCAAAAAACTTTCCGCTTCGTCCATATCCCGATTGCACTTCGTCTAAAATCAAAACTACATCGTATTTTTCACAAGCCAATTCTAAAGCTTGAAAAAATTCTTTTGTGCCTTCATCTAATCCGCCAACTCCTTGAATTCCTTCGATAATTACACAACAAACATCACCCTTTTCGAGTTCGTTTTCTACCAATTCAATTTTATTTAAAGGTAAAAAAGTTACACTCTGTTGCGCATTCATTGGAGCTACAATCTTTTTATTGTCCGTAGCTGCAACGGCTGCAGAAGTTCTTCCGTGAAAGGAATTTTCAAACGCAATAATTCGTGATTTTTCGGTATGAAAAGAGGCTAATTTTAATGCGTTTTCATTTGCTTCAGCTCCAGAACTGCACAAAAACAAACTATAATCTTCGTATCCAGAGAGTTCTCCTAATTTTTTTGCCAATTCCACTTGAAGTGGATTTTGAATTGCATTGGAATAAAAGCCGATTTTATCCAACTGTTCTTTAAGCCTATTTACATATTCAGGATGGCTGTGGCCAATGGAAATAACTCCGTGACCGCTGTATAAATCTAAATATTCAACACCATTTTCATCTGTAATAATACAATCTAATGCCTTTACAGGTGTAATTGAATAAAGTGGGTAAACGTCAAATAAATTCATTTTTTATGTTTTATAATTTAAAAACCGCTTGATTTTAATACTATTCCTTCCGTTTCATCAAATCCAAACATCAAATTCATATTTTGAATTGCTTGCCCAGAAGCACCTTTCAAAAGATTATCAATTATGGAAGTAATTAGAACATAATCGCCTTTTTTCTCAATGCTAATGATGCATTTATTGGTTTGAACGACTTGCTTCAAATTAATTTCCGATGTCGTAACGACAACAAATGGCTGATTTTTATAAAATTCTTCAAAGATTTTCAAACAATTTTCTAATGATAATGCTGTTTTAGTATAGATTGTTGCAAAAATCCCTCTTGTAAAATCGCCACGGTTCGGAATTAGAAGTACTTCTTGGTCAAAATCATTTTGAATTGCTGATAAATTTCTGTGAATTTCACCTAAATGTTGGTGTTCAAAAGATTTGTAATGCGACATATTATTATTTCTCCAACTGTTGTGCGTCGTGGCACTTGGTTGAACGCCAGCACCCGTACTTCCTGTGGTTGCATTAATATGAATGCTATTCTGTAACTCATTTGCGGCAGCTAAAGGCAACAAAGCCAACTGAATTGCCGTGGCAAAACAACCTGGATTTGCGATACAATCAGCTGATTTAATTTCCGATTTATTTAATTCCGGTAAACCATAAATAAAGGTTTTATCTTGAAATTTAGCATCATTCAACAATCTAAAATCGTTTCCTAAATCAATAATTTTAGTGTTTTTATCAAATTGATTATCAGATAAAAACGCTTTTGATTTCCCGTGTCCTAAACATAGGAAAACAAGATTTACGTTTGGATTTATTGCATCTGTAAAAACGAGATTTGAATCTCCTAATAAGTCTTGGTGCACACTTGAAATTGGTTTTCCCGCATTTGTTGTGCTGTAAACAAAATCAATATTCACCTTGGAATGATGAATCAACAAACGAATTAATTCGCCCGCCGTATATCCTGAACCGCCAATTATTCCAATACTAATCATAATCTAAATGGTTTATTTGAGTGTAAATATTTTGTGCATTTCCCATTATTTTTATAAATCCTTTCGCATCGTCCGCAGTCCAAGCATTATTCATTTCTCCGTATTGTCCGAATTTAGAATTCATTAAATCGTGCTCTGATTCAATTCCGTCCAAAGAAAAATGATACGGTTGAAGCGTTACAGTTACTTTTCCAGTGACCGTTTTTTGAGTATCAGCCAAAAACGTTTCTACATTTCGCATCACAGGATCTAAAAATTGACCTTCGTGAAATAACATTCCGTACCAATTTCCCAATTGTTCTTTCCAATATTGTTGCCATTTTGACAATACGTGTTTTTCTAATAAATGGTGTGCCTTTATAATAATTAATGGCGCTGCAGCTTCAAAACCAACTCTTCCTTTAATTCCAATTATCGTATCGCCCACGTGAATGTCTCTTCCAATTGCAAATGCACTTGCGATGGTCTCTAATTTTTGAATATTTACAGACGGTTTATTGTATTCATTATTTAAAGCTACAAATTCGCCATTTTTGAATTCTAAAACTACTTTTTCAGGAGTCGTATTTTTCAATTGAGATGGAAAAGCTTCTTCTGGCAAAGGAAGATTTGAAGTCAATGTTTCTTTGCCACCAACACTCGTTCCCCAAATTCCTTTATTGATTGAATATTGCGCTTTTTCCCAAGAATAGGAAACGCCGTTTTCTTGTAAAAAAGCAACTTCTTCTTGACGTGTCAATTTTAAATCTCTAATTGGCGTAATGATTTCAATTTCTGGAGCTATGGTTTGGAATATCATATCAAAACGGATTTGATCATTTCCAGCACCCGTACTTCCGTGAGCAATTGCTGTTGCCCCAACTTTTTTGGCGTATTTTATAACCTCTAAAGCTTGAAAAACACGTTCTGCACTCACCGATAATGGATACGTATTATTTTTCAATACATTTCCAAAAATCAAATATTTAATTGCCTTTTGATAATATTTTTCAATAATATCAAGATTGGTATGTTTTGAACTTCCCAATTCATAGGCTCTTTCTTCGGTAGCTTTCAATTCCAATGAAGAAAAACCACCTGTATTTACTAGAACAGTATCTACTTCGTATCCGTTTTTTATTAAATATTTTAGGCAATATGAGGTGTCTAAACCGCCACTGTAAGCCAATACTACTTTTTTCATTTTTTATTTTTTTAAGAAAAGTGCTTGTTTAATTGATTTTAATCTGTTGAGAACTTTGAGATTGAATGGATGTTTTTGAATTACATTCGGTTTTTCTTTCCCGTCATATAACATTCCAGTGCACAAACACATTTTATTCTCTTTACTTTTAAGGATTTCAAAATTGGTACACGTTTTACAACCCGACCAAAAACTTGGATCACTTGTCAATTCAGAAAAAGGTACTGGTTTGTAACCCAAGTCCGAATTAATTTTCATCACTGCCAATCCTGTTGTAATTCCAAATATTTTGGCGTCTGGATATTTCTTTAAGGAATAGTCAAAAACCTTAGACTTAATTTCTTTTGCCAATCCTAAATTCCGATAATCAGGATGCACAATAAGTCCTGAATGGGCTACGAATTTTCCGTGTTGCCAACTTTCGATATAACAAAAGCCAACAAATTTTCCTTTGTCTAAAGCAATCATTGCATCGCCCGATTCCATCTTTTTCTGAATGTATTCGGGAGTTCTTTTTGCAATTCCTGTACCTCGTAATTGGGCAGATTTTTCAATGGTATCACAAATTTCTTGCGAATAACAATAGTGTTTCTCTTGGGTTATTTCTATAGAGATATTCATTTCAAAAGTAGAGTTTTTGATTTGTAGCTATAATTGATTTTTGTAAGAATGATAATTATTCTTGGTAGGATATAAAATCCAAAAAAATAAAATAATGATTTCAAAATGATAAAATAATAAATGAATAAAAAACACTAAAAATGGAACTATAGTTATAGTATCCGAACTCCGGGTGAAGCCATGGGTGTGTTTTTCCGAGAAAATGAAGTTATATGTAAACTCGATTCATTCATACTGCAATAGTACATAATTTTATAGGTATAGATTTATTTTTTAAAAATAAAATTTCACTTTTACGAATATGTTCTTTTTAATACCTAAAATAAATTATAATTGCATTTTTAAGGGTTGATTTTTAATAAATTCAAATTAGCACCTAATTCCATACAATAAAAAAAGCCTAACAGATTGAAATCTATTAGGCTTAAATTATTGGAATTGTATTATTATTTTCTAACGAATGGAGGTAATAATTTGCTTGAAACTTCTCCAAAACCAATTCTAACATTGCTGTTTTGACAGAATCCTTTCATAATTACCGTGTCATAATCATTGATGAATTTTCGTTCTGTTCCATCTTTCAATACAATTGGGTTTTTTCCTCCCCAAGTTAGTTCTAACATCGAACCATAACTGTCTGGCGTTGGTCCTGAAATAGTTCCTGAACCCATCATATCGCCTGAATTTACGCGACAACCATTGGAAGTATGATGCGTTAGTTGTTGGCTCATTGTCCAATACATGTATTTGAAATTAGTTTTAGAAACTACGGTTGCTTCACCATTTTCAGGCTGAATGGCAACTTCTAAATTAATATCAAAGGAATGCTTTCCTTTTTGTTGTAAATAGGGAAGCGGCGTTGGCTCTTGATTAGGACTTTTAGTTCTAAAAGGTTCTAAAGCATCCATTGTTACAATCCAAGGTGAAATTGAGGAAGCAAAATTCTTAGCTAAAAAGGGACCAAGTGGCACGTATTCCCATTTTTGAATGTCTCGTGCGCTCCAATCATTTAACAAAACCATTCCGAAAATATATTCTTCGGCTTCGTGAATTGGAATATTTTCACCCATTATATTTACATCTGTAGTGATAAATGCGGTTTCTAATTCAAAATCAATTAATCTTGAAGGACCAAAAACAGGAGAAGTTTCGCCTGCTGGCAACGTTTGCCCCATTGGTCTATGAATAGGAATACCAGAAGGAATTATGGTTGAACTTCTACCGTGGTATCCTACTGGAATGTGAAGCCAATTGGGTAATAACGCATTTTCGGGATCACGAAACATTTTCCCTACGTTGGTTGCGTGTTCTTTACTAGAATAAAAATCGGTGTAATCGCCTATTAATACTGGTAATTGCATTTCAACTTCATTGATATTAAAGATAACAACTTTTCGGTGTTTTGCATTGTCACGCAATTTTGGATTTTGAGCATCGAAAATATCTGCTATTCGATTCCGAACCAAACGCCATGTTTTTTGACCATCTGAAATAAAATCATTCAAAGTGTCTTGCATGAACATATCATCGGTTAATTCGATGTCTTCAAAATAATTTAATTGTTGTAAAGCCCCTAAATCTATGGCGAAATCACCAATTCGTGTTCCAACTGTAACTACGTTTTCACGCGTTAAAAAAACTCCAAAAGGGATGTTTTGAATTGGAAAATCACTTTCACTAGAAATTTCTAACCAAGATATTCTATTAGGATCGTTTGCTGTTATCGGCATTATGTGTGTTAATTAGTTTGTTGAAAAATATGTACCAAATATATCATAAACTAAAATTTATACAAACCTTTTTTTCGTAAATTTGCATAAAAATTAACATATCCAACAAAATGCAACACGACAACCAAATTTTCGACCTTATTTTAGAAGAACAAGACAGACAAATTCATGGAATTGAGCTTATCGCCTCAGAGAATTTTGTAAGCGACCAAGTTATGGAAGCTGCAGGTTCTTGTTTGACCAATAAATATGCCGAAGGTTACCCTGGAAAAAGATATTATGGCGGTTGCGAAGTGGTTGATGTTGTCGAGCAAATTGCGATTGATAGAGCAAAAGAACTTTTTGGTGCTGAATATGTAAATGTGCAGCCACACTCAGGTTCTCAAGCAAATACAGCCGTGTATCACGCATGTTTGAAACCTGGCGATAAAATTTTAGGTTTCGATTTGTCTCACGGTGGACATTTAACGCACGGTTCCCCAGTAAATTTTTCGGGACGTTTATATACACCTTCTTTTTATGGTGTTGAAAAAGAAACGGGTCGTTTTGATTATGATAAAATTCAAGAAATTGCAATTAAAGAACAGCCAAAATTAATTATTGCAGGAGCTTCGGCTTATTGTCGTGATATGGATTTTGAACGTTTCAGAGTAATTGCAGATAGCGTTGGCGCACTTTTATTGGCCGATATTTCTCATCCTTCTGGATTAATTGCAAAAGGATTGATGAATGATCCAATACCTCATTGCCATATTGTAACTACAACCACTCACAAAACTTTGCGTGGTCCAAGAGGCGGATTGATTATGATGGGGAAAGATTTTGAAAATCCATTTGGTTTAACTACTCCAAAAGGTGAAATTAGAATGATGTCTTCCTTATTAGATTTAGCAGTTTTTCCTGGAAATCAAGGTGGTCCTTTAATGCATATTATTGCTGCAAAAGCAGTTGCATTTGGTGAAGCATTAACAGATGAATTTTTCCGTTATTCGATGCAAGTTCAAAAAAATGCAAAAGCTATGGCGGAAGCATTTATGAAAAGAAATTACGATTTAATTTCTGGTGGAACTGACAATCATATGATGTTAATTGACTTAAGAAATAAAAATATTACGGGTAAAGAAGCCGAAAACGCATTGGTGAAAGCCGAAATTACTGTAAATAAAAACATGGTCCCATTTGATGATAAATCGCCATTTGTAACTTCAGGAATAAGAATTGGAACTCCAGCAATTACTACTCGTGGATTGGTAGAAAGTGATATGGAAACGATTGTTGAATTAATTGACAGAGTTTTAATGAACCACACTGACGAAGCTGTTATTGAACAAGTTGCAGACGAAGTTAATGAAATGATGGGCGAAAGAGCAATGTTCGTTTTCTAAAAAAAGAGTGCAGTTTAAGGTTTAAAGTTATAGCAATTTTAAACTTTGAACCTTAAACTTTAAACTAAAATATATGTCAGTTTTAAGATTGAAATTACCAACAGATCCACGTTGGGTGAATATTGTGGAAACCAACATTGAAGAAATTCTTTCTGACCACGCTTGGTGCGAACAAAAAGCAGCTTCAAATGCCATTACCATAATTACAATTAATTCTGAATATCCTGATTTGGTTTCGGATATGTTGGCTTTGGCAAAAGAAGAAATCGAGCATTTCCAGATGGTTCACGACATCATTAAAAAGCGTGGATTGACTTTAGCACGAGAACGAAAAGACGAATATGTTGGCGAATTAGCACAATATATGAAGAAAAGTAACAACGGAAGTCGAGTTTCTGGTTTTGTAGAACGGATGTTGTTTTCTGCAATGATTGAAGCCAGAAGTTGTGAACGATTCAAAGTGCTTTCTGAAAATATTAATGACGAAGAATTATCTATTTTCTATAGAGATTTGATGGAAAGTGAAGCCGCTCATTATACTACTTTTATTACCTACGCTCGAAAATACGGTCACGGAATTGATGTTGAAAAAAGATGGCGCGAATGGATTGAATTTGAAGCTTCTGTAATTGCAAATTATGGAAAACGAGAAACAATGCACGGGTAAATCTAAATTCAATTTTTAAAATGATTTCAATTTCTGAGGCCAAACCAACTGACTTTCCAATAATACGAGAAATTGCACAAATAACTTGGCCTGTTGCTTACGGTTCGATTATCTCAAAGGCTCAATTGGATTATATGTTGGAGAAATTCTATTCGGATGAAACTCTAAACGATAATTTCAGTACTAAAAACCATCGTTTTTTATTGGTAAAACAAGATTCCATTTGTTTGGGATTTGCATCTTATGAACATCATTATTTGGGTGGAACTAATACCAGATTGCATAAAATTTACTTACTTCCTGAATCACAAAGAAAAGGTGCTGGAAAATTACTACTTGCCGAAGTAGAAAAATTAGCCCTCGAAAACAACGATACTATCATTTCATTGAATGTAAATCGGTTCAATAGCGCTTTCAATTTCTATAAAAAATTAGGTTTTGAAAAAGTGGGCGAAGAAGATATTGAGTTGGATTTTGGCTATTTGATGGAAGATTATATTTTAGAGAAAAATTTGACGTGATTCCAACTTAACAGTAAGTTTGATAAAGTGTCGTTTTATATAAATATGAAATTGAATATAATTATCAAATTTTGATAGTTTTTTTAGACTTTAGACTTTACGACATTATAACTTTCGACTTATTTCACAATAATATCGTACTTATAAAGCAATCCTTTTACACCTTCTAAAGAGAAAATTGCTTTCTTAATTTTAGTTTTTTCTGGATTGATAGTGTAATTGTAACTCGTTTTGAAATTTGCTTTATTGGCAATGGCTTTATCAAATTCACTTCGATACAAATCACAGTTTTCAAATACAGCTTCACTTAAATCAGTTCCCATAAAGTCAACAGCCACAAGACTTGAATTGGTAAATGTGAAACCTTTCATCTTCAATGCATAGAATTTTGAAAAGTCTAAAATGCAATCTTTGAAGTGAATTTCAAAGATAAATTTATCAATCATTGCAAAATTGACATCGCTAATTTTACATTTATTGAAAAATACCGTTCTCAAACAAGTATGATTAATTTTGGCAGCATTAAAGTTGCAATTATTAAAATTACAATCTATAAAAGTGGAAGCCATAAAAACGCAATTTGTAAAATCACAGTTTGTAAAAGTGCAATTTTCAAATTCTTTATAACTGATTTCGTTTTCACCAAAAGTGATTCCATTGTGCTCGATATCAAGAAAATAGTCACTCATTAATTCCTTTGGGTAAATGGTAAAATTACGATTCGTTCTTTATATTTTAGATTTCAATTCGTCAGCATCAATTGAACTATGAGAAACATTATAAACCGACTTCCCCTCTACTATCAATAGCAATTGTGGCGATTGATGTACGACTTCAAAACGAGACGCAATTTCATTAGAAATATCCCGAAAAGCTATTAAATCTAAAAAATAAGGCGTAACTTTATCTGACAAATCAAACTCGTTTTCAAACTGCTTCAAAGCCATTCGGCTAATACTACAGCGGGTGCTATGTTTGAAAATTACGACAGGTTGTTCGTTAGAAAGTTGGCTAATTTCATTGAGTTGTCCCAAATCTGTAAGAGGAACCCAATTGATTTTTGACGGATTAGAAATGTTTTCTGAAGTTCCAAAAATTGAATTAAAAATACTCATTATTTATTTTATTATTGATTAAAAATCAGAAAAGCAATCCTCAAAAACAGTCATTTTGTCTGTAATTATAAAATGGAATATAAATTGATTTCTATTTGCAAAGTTATCTAAATAACTATTAAATACCACGACTATGAATATAAATAAATTTACAATTAAATCGCAAGAAGCCATTCAACTTTCACAGCAAATGGCTCAAAGTTTTGGACAACAACAAATTGAGAACGAACACATTTTTAAGGCAATTTTTGAAGTCGATGAAAATGTTGCCCCTTTCATTTTGAAAAAACTAAATGTAAATGTGCCTTTATTTATTCAAATATTGGACAGCACAATTCAGAGTTTTCCAAAAGTTTCTGGGGGCGAAATAATGCTTTCTCGAACCGCCAACACCACCTTAAATGAAGCAGAAATCATCGCTAAAAAAATGAATGATGAATTCGTTTCTATAGAACATTTGATACTAGCAATTTTTGGTTCTAAAAGTAAAGTTGCACAAATTTTAAAAGACCAAGGTGTTACCGATAAAGGACTTAAAGCCGCTATTGACGAATTACGAAAAGGAGAACGAGTAACTTCTGCGTCTGCAGAAGAAACTTACAATGCTTTGAATAAATATGCCAAAAACTTAAATGAACTAGCACAAAACGGAAAATTAGATCCTGTGATTGGTCGGGATGAAGAAATTCGTAGAGTATTGCAAATTTTAACCCGACGCACCAAAAATAATCCAATATTAGTGGGAGAACCCGGCGTTGGAAAAACTGCCATTGCCGAAGGATTAGCCCATAGAATAGTTGATGGCGATGTTCCCGAAAACCTGAAAGATAAAATCATTTTCTCTTTGGATATGGGCGCTTTAATAGCGGGTGCAAAATACAAAGGCGAGTTTGAAGAACGATTAAAATCAGTGGTTAAAGAAGTTACGGCTGCCGAAGGTGATATTGTTTTGTTTATTGATGAAATTCATACCTTAATTGGTGCTGGCGGTGGCGAAGGTGCAATGGATGCGGCAAATATCTTGAAACCTGCTTTGGCAAGAGGCGAACTTCGAGCCATTGGGGCAACCACATTAGACGAATATCAAAAATATTTTGAGAAAGACAAAGCGTTGGAACGCCGTTTTCAGAAAATTATGGTCGAAGAACCGGATACAGAAAGTGCCATTTCAATTTTGCGTGGAATCAAAGAAAAGTACGAAACGCATCATAAAGTTCAAATAAAAGATGAGGCTATTATTGCGGCTGTAGAATTATCACAAAGATACATTACCAATCGTTTTTTGCCTGATAAAGCTATTGATTTAATTGACGAAGCGGCGTCTAAATTGCGAATGGAAATCAATTCAAAACCAGAGGAATTAGATGTTTTGGATCGTAAAATTATGCAATTAGAAATTGAAATTGAAGCCATAAAAAGAGAAAAAGACGAAAGCAAACTTCGGATTTTGGGAATGGATCTGGCAAATTTAAAAGAAGACCGAAACGAAATTTATGCCAAATGGAAATCTGAAAAAGATGTGGTGGACAACATTCAAAACATAAAAATAGAAATTGAAGATTTTAAATACGAAGCTGAACGTGCAGAACGCGAAGGTGATTATGGAAAAGTAGCTGAAATTCGCTATGGAAAAATAAAAGAAGCACAAGAAAGATTAGACGTTTTTGTAAAACAATTACAGGAAAATCAATCGGGAACATCCTTGATAAAAGAGGAAGTTACCCGAGAAGATATTGCCGAAGTGGTAGCCAAATGGACTGGAATTCCTATCGTGAAAATGCTTCAAGGCGAACGAGAAAAACTATTAAAATTAGAAGCCGAATTGCACCGAAGAGTTGTGGGACAAGAAGAAGCAATTGAAGCCGTTAGTGATGCTGTTCGTAGAAGTCGCGCAGGATTGCAAGACGTCAAGAAACCCATTGGAACGTTCTTATTTCTTGGTACGACTGGAGTTGGAAAAACAGAATTGGCGAAAGCATTAGCAGAATATCTCTTTGACGATGAAAATTCAATGACCCGAATTGATATGAGCGAATACCAAGAACGTCACAGTGTGAGCCGTTTAGTGGGTGCGCCTCCAGGATATATTGGTTATGAAGAAGGTGGACAATTAACAGAAGCCGTTCGTAGAAAACCGTATTCTGTGATTTTATTAGATGAAATTGAAAAAGCGCATCCTGACACCTTTAATATCTTATTGCAAGTTTTAGACGAAGGAAGATTGACCGACAACAAAGGGCGTTTGGCAGATTTCAAAAACACCATTATCATAATGACTTCCAATATGGGAAGTGAAATAATTCAAGAGAAATTTGAGAATTTAAAAGGAAGCACCGACGCTTCGGTGGAAGCCGCTACAGAAGTTGCAAAAATGGAAGTTCTGAATTTATTGAAACAAACAGTTCGTCCTGAATTCATCAATAGAATTGACGAAATTGTAATGTTTACCCCACTTACAAATGAGAATATTAAAGAAATTGTGGGTTTCCAATTGAAATCAGTTATGAAAATGCTTGCCAAACAACAAATAACTTTAGATGCTACTCCAGAAGCTATTAATTATTTAGCGGTAAAAGGCTACGACCCACAATTTGGGGCAAGACCAGTAAAACGAGTCATTCAAAAAGAGGTTTTAAATGAACTATCAAAAGAGATATTATCTGGTAAAATCACCATTGACAGTATAATTTTATTAGATAGTTTCAACGGACAATTGGTTTTTAGAAATCAATCGGAATTGATAGAAAATTAAAATTGAATCTCATTATAAACGAAAATGAGTTTGACAAATTTAAGTGTCAAACTCATTTTTATTTAATTAAATTACCACTATTTAATCAAATCCCTTAATGATTTCACCATTGGGCTGCACCACTAATCTTTTAGTTTTCTTATTTTTTTTGACTTTGAGGTTGTATTGTTTTTTAATAATATCCCCATCTTCCTGCGTATATAAAAACTGATCGTTTACAATTCGCCAACCTGGATATTTTTTATAAATTGAAAAAATTACAGCACTCGGAAGCTTAACATTTTCATAGTTTTCAACAACACTAGTTAGCTTTCCGTTTTCATTATAGGTCGCTGCCAATGAGCCATTATCGGTCTCCATAGTTACCAAATACGACTCA
This sequence comes from Flavobacterium neuenschwanderi (SeqCode), assembly GCA_965234425.1. GTDB lineage: Bacteria > Bacteroidota > Bacteroidia > Flavobacteriales > Flavobacteriaceae > Flavobacterium > Flavobacterium neuenschwanderi. The sequence goes on from OZ248393.1 coordinate 122,309, forward strand.
TATCCTTCATAATCTTTACCAAGATCATACGCAATGAATTTATCCTGAAGATACCTAACATTTTCATCTGGATTTCTATCAGGTATGTAAATTGAAAAATCTTTTCCCGCAGCTTTAATAACAATTTCGGGCAGTTCTTCAAGCTTCATGCTTTGATCTTCGACTTCTCCCTTCTTAACTTGGGCATAAAAAGAAGTTGTTAAACTTAAAAATAACATTACCATTACTGTTTTCATAATTTCTAATTTTTAGTTATTAACTTTCAATAGGTTACTCAATTACAGTAGGAACACTTGAATTCTATTTCGTTACTATAATTCATTATAACATATTGTTTTTCAATTAATTATATATAAAACGGAATCCTAATTATGTAAATTTATAACTTTATAGCGCACAAAATGGTTAATGCTTTCATTAGAAGTTGTTAAAATAGTCACGCTGTTTTTTGGAAGAAATCCCCTTGAAACCAAATTGATATTGCTATTGCAATTGAAATTGATTTTTTTTATTTTTTGAAGCTCACGTTTTATTTTCTCTTTCACGATTCCTCCCGCTATTCGCTATATCCACGCCCAAAAGCGTGGGATATCGCTGCTATCGGGGCTATAATTCACGTTTATATTTTCATAAGAACTTTTGCAAAGTAGGGAAGGATTTTTCTTTGTGGGTACGAGCGAGACGCTCGTACCAGCATGGGTACATAATCTTCAACGCCATTCACAATAATGGTTTACATCCTATTTAATTTATTAGATTTCCTATAACTCCAAACACCGTTTCTCGCCATTCTTTTTCTAATACCGCTTTTCGGTATTTAACTGCAAAAACTACTTGGATATGTACTTGATGTTAGGTATTTGCCATTTTTATTATTCTATTATTTTATGTTTCTTATAACAACTCCTTCTTACTGCCAATGGACTGAAGTCCATAGTAACTATATGTCCCATCCCTTGCCAATGGACTAAAGTCCATAGCAACTATATGTCCCATCCCTACGGGATTCGCACATGTTAGTGACTCTACTAGCGGCTCTACCTATGGCTCTACCTATGCTACACCAACGGACTTAAGTCCATTGTTACCATATATACCATCCCTACGGGACTCTCACACTCCACGAATAAGAGCCAGCGGCTCGGTGTATATAGTAACCCAATGCTTTAGCTTTGGGATATGAACAACTGCTACCATCACACCTCGTACAAGAACCAGAGGTTCGACCCATATAGTAACCCAATGCTTTAGCTTTGGGGATATAAACTACTCCACGTACAAGAACCAGAGGTTCGACCCATATAGTAACCCAATGCTTCATCTTTGGACGTTACCTACTCATTACTGTACTCCTTACAATCATCAGATTGCCAAGTGCCTCGCAAAGACAGCTTCGTAACTCCATAAACCTCGTTCTGAACCCCGTTTATCTCGTTCTGAACCCCGTTTACCTCGTTCAGAACTCCGTTTACCACGTTATACAACCCCGTTTACCACGTCCTGAACCCCATTTACCACGTTATACAACCCCAATTAAGGAGTTCAGAACCCCATTTACCACGTTATACAACCCCAATTATGGGGTTCAGAACCCCGTCTATGAGGTTCGAGACCCCGTTAATGCACTTTGAAACCCCGTCTATGGGGTTCAGAACCCCAATTATGCACTTCGAGACCCCGTTAATGCACTTATACAACCCCATCTGACCACTTCCAGACCCCGTTAATGGAGTTCGAGACCCCGTTAACGGACTTCCAGACGTGGTAAACGCACTTATTAAGGTGTTGGGGCATCTGGACTAGCTGGACGAGGTCCACTATTGAAAAACTGCCCTATCTCGGCAACTTTAGTCTGAAATCCAACCGCATTTGTCGATGCCTTGTATTTCGCAAAGTCATAATCGGTTAAGGCCGCTTGATAGTTTTCGTAATCGTGCAAGATTTTCGCATTTCCTAAACCATCTATCAAACTTTGCAAACGCAGTATAGCGGTTTGCAAGAATTTGCGAGTGTCGAAATCGTTGTCAAATTCTTGCCAATTCACATCGGGACTACTCAAAGCGGGTTGGAAATCATTAAAACCTTTCACCTTATTGATGATTAGTTTGTTTTGCTCATTCACACTCCCGTACAGCTGGCGGTAGCCAAGTTCTGGTTTCTATAAAAACTAAATTGTGGGTAGGGATTTTGTACCCAAAAGTGACGGAAAACACCGAAAAACCATCTTGAAATTACTCCAAAAAAAAGAGGATACTAAATCCTCTTGATATTCTCTCTAAAATTTTTACGATAAATGCATAGTGTGGCTGACGTACAATCGGTTCCACTTGTCCGACGAGGCGGATTCAACACGGGTTTCATTGTTCGTGCTGCGCACGCAACGAAACCCTAGCTGTTGGCAGAAGTATTTTAGATGTCTATAAAATCAGTTTCATTTAATGTTATACTTTGATTAGTTATGCTTGTTGAATTACTTGGCGGAAATGTAAAAATTGCTTTTTGGTTTACACCATTTGGTTTAGTTCTATAAAAGTTTAAAGTTTGTGCTACATAATTAGTAATGTAAATTGTTTTGACATACGTAGACGCTGAATTAATTTCTGGTGTGTTAACAGTTCTAGTTGTTTCGTGCCAAATTCCAATTGGAAAAATTGAAATATTATTGAAATTAATAGTTATTTGGCAAGGATATAATTTAGCAACATAAACATTATTCGAAACAAAATCACCACCTATTTTATTAATTTTGATAGGGTCATTATAACCAATATAACTTTGGTCTATTGGGGAATTTTCTAAAATAATTTTATACGAAGTTCCATTTCCAGTCGTTTTAAAATTCATATTATAATCACCATTGAAATCAGTAAAGGTAGAATCAACATATTTTACAAAATAGTCTTGACTACCTCCATCAAATACAAATTGACTTTTAAATTCGCCTATTCTAACTTTTACATTTGATACAGGAGAAAAATTATATTCTATAACTTTTCCCATTACATTTGTTTGAATACCTGACTGAATATTTTCTTCTTCACAACTAACCAAAATAAATGATAGAAGAATTATAATAATTTTACTTTTCATAATAGATGCTTTAATTTAAGGATACAATTTTAGTAAAAAGGTTGCGTGTCAATACTTTTTATGTATGTTTTTTTTTCATAATATTTCTGCCAACTTGTATATATGCGCTACAAAGTAGCGTCTATCACCCCAAATTTGGGTAGATTGGCGAGGGTTGTATCTCATTATCTTTGTAAATGTAGTTTTAAATATTCAATAAAAGCCTTGTTTATTTTTATTTAAAAATCCAAAAAATTAAAAGCAAGAAAATGACTGCTCCCTCAGCCCCGATTGAGGCGGTATCCTCGCAGCGAAGCGAAGAGATATAGCCGAAAGCGGGTATTGCAATTCCAAATACAAGAAGACAATTCGCTCCAAAATATTGAATAATATATAGGAAGTTTGGTTATGAGTTTTGACTTTCGACATATTTTTTTAAGTACTATTTATAAAAATAACTATTTTTGCACTCTAAAATATTTAGCGATGCCAGAGAATAAATACAAAATAGCGGTTATTCAATTGAATCTGAATGATATTGCGGAGAACAACCTTAAAAAATGTTTGTCTTGGGTTCGTGAGGCTGCTAAAATGGGTGCCGAGGTTATTTCGTTGCCGGAATTGTACAGCAGTCATTATTTTTGTCAAAGTGAAGATGTTGATAATTTTGCTTTAGCAGAACCACTTTACAGTACTTCGTTTGTGGCTTTTAGTGCTTTGGCAAAAGAGTTGGGCGTGGTGATTATTGTTCCGTTTTTCGAGAAAAGAATGGCTGGAATTTACCATAATAGCGCTTATATTATTGATACTGATGGTTCGGAAGCTGGATTGTATCGCAAAATGCACATACCCGATGATCCTCATTTTTATGAAAAATTCTATTTTACGCCTGGTGACTTGGGTTTCAAAGCTTTTCCGACGAATAAAGGAAAAATTGGAACGCTAATTTGTTGGGATCAATGGTTTCCTGAAGCGGCAAGATTGACGGCTTTGCAAGGGGCTGAAGTGTTGTTTTATCCAACAGCGATTGGTTGGCATCCGTTGGAAAAAGAGCAATATGGCGAAAATCAGCATGGTGCTTGGATGAATGTTATGAAAGGGCACGCTGTTGCAAATGGCGTTTATGTTGCTGCTGCGAACAGAATTGGATTAGAACAATACTTGCCAAATACTTCGGGAATTCAATTTTGGGGTTCTTCGTTTATTGCGGGACCACAGGGTGAAATATTGGCGCAAGCCTCGCACGATAAAGAAGAAATTTTGATTGCAGAAGTGGATTTGGATTTACAAGAAAATGTGCGTCAGAATTGGCCATTTCTAAGAGACAGAAGAATTGATGCTTTTGGGGATCTTACTAAAAGAGCCATCGACTAATGACAAATTCAAGAAGATTTCCAGCAGAATGGGAAAACCAACAAGGAATTTTGCTTTGTTTTCCTCATAATGGCAACGATTGGCCAGGGAAATACGGTGCCATTCAATGGGCTTTTGTAGAATTTATTAAAAAAGTCGCCACTTTTGAAGAGGTCGTGTTGGTAGTTGCAGATGAAAATTTGAAAGCAAAAGTCATAGAGATGCTTGAAATTGCGGAAGTTAATTTGAAAGCAGTTTCATTTATCATTCATAAAACCAATAGAAGTTGGATGCGCGATTCGGGTCCAATTATCGTGAAAAACGGTTCTAAACGAGAAGCCTTGAACTTCAATTTTAACGGTTGGGCAAAATATAAAAACTTTCAATTGGATAAATTTGTTCCTTCAAAAGTTGCAACAGCATTGAAACTTCCCTTAACCCAAGTTACATATAACGGAAAACCTGTTATTGTAGAAGGCGGCGCTATTGAAACAAACGGAAAAGGAACGCTTATTACGTCGGAAGAATGTTTGATGCATCCTACGATTCAGGTTCGAAATCCTGATTTCACAAAAGCAGATTACGAAGCTGTTTTTAAGGAATATCTAGGAATTACAAATGTTATTTGGTTAGGAAACGGAATTGAAGGCGACGATACGCACGGACATATTGATGATTTGTGTCGTTTTGTAAATGAAAACACGGTGGTAACTATTGTGGAATCGGATACAAAAGACAGTAACTATAAACCTTTGCAAGACAACTTAAAACGATTGCAAAACGCAAAATTAGAAGATGGAAAACCATTGAATATCATTGCATTGCCAATGCCGAAACGCATTATTTTTGATGGATTGGTTTTGCCAGCGAGTTATGCGAACTTCTTGATTTTAAACAATTGTGTTTTGGTTCCTACCTTTAATGATGCCAACGATAGAATTGCTTTGAATATTTTAGCAGAATGTTTCCCAAATAGAGAAATCATCGGAATTAATGCCATTGATTTGATTTGGGGATTTGGAACATTGCATTGTTTGAGCCAGCAAATACCGTCTTGAAAAAATATTTACCATAAAAAAAACACCAGCTTTTCAGTTGGTGTTTCTATTTGAATTAATAATTAAAATCTTATTTATCTTTAGTAAACAAGAAAGATTGTCCGTTGATTAACAAATTAAATTCGCTTTTACTTTCGTTAAATTGAATTGTTAAACCTGCTTGGTCAAACGTGAATTTATCTTTACCAGCAGCTGTTAAAGGTAATTTTGGCTGTCCTGTTGCGTTGGCTACTAGTGAACCATCTTCTTCTGTGAAATTAATTTTAATAGGAATCATTGCACTTGAAAAGTTTCCAAAATAGTTGTCTAAAATTACATCTTTTTCTAATTCGCCTTTATCAGCACTCCAAACATTATTAGCGCTATTTACATCTGGGAAAACGTGGTCTGGATCTAAAGTGATGGTTTCAATTTCTTCAGTAGAATTACTTTTGAAAGACCAATCTGTATTTTTCTGCCAGATTTCGACAGGTAATTTTATGCGAGAAACAGTTCCGCTTTTAAATTTAATATCTAAAACAACAGGAAGTGCCATTTTTTCAAGGTTTTCAATAGAGATTACAGCTCCTAATTGCGGGTTGTTTTTCACATATTTAACCTTCGTAATTGCTTGGTCAAAACGCCAATTGTTAATGAACCAACCCCTCCAAAACCAATTTAAATCTTCACCAGCAACGTTTTCAATAGTTCTGAAAAAGTCATCTGGCGTTGGATGTTTGAATGCCCAACGTGCAACGTAGGTTTTTAAAGCAGCATCGAAACGTTCTTTTCCAAGAATTTGTTCGCGTAACATTACTAATCCTGAAGAGGGTTTATAGTATGCTAAAATTCCCATATTTGCTTCTTTGAACCCGTCAGGCGCAGTCATTACTGGTTCCATAGAAGTATTTGAAAAAACTTCCGACATTTGGTGCATATCTGTAAGAGGCGATTTATATTCTCCATTATTAAAATCAACAGAACTCAAAGAATTTATAAAAGTATTAAATCCTTCGTCCATCCAAGCAAATAAACGCTCGTTAGAACCTACAATCATTGGAAACCAAATGTGTCCAAATTCGTGATCCGTAACTCCCCATAATCCTTCTCCTTTAGCTTCCCAACCACAGAAAACGATTCCAGGGTATTCCATTCCGCCTTCATTACCAGCAACATTTGTAGCGGCAGGATAAGGATATTCAAACCATCTTTTCGAGTAATTTTCAATAGATGTTTTTGTGTATTCAGTTGAACGTCCCCAAGCAGAACTTCCATCGCTTTCCACTGGATAAGCAGATATTGCAAGTGATTTTTTACCACTTGGCAAGTTAATTTTAGCCGCATCAATTATGAAAGCAGGTGATGAAGCAAAGGAAACATCACGAGAATTCTTAATTTTAAAATGCCAGTTTAATGTTGGTTTAACCAATGGTTTTGAAACTGCATTTGCAACATCTTCCGCAGAACGAATTACAACCGTTTTATCACTATTTGCTGCTTCTGCCCAAAGTTTTTGTTGTGCAACAGAATAGACTTCTTTTGGATTTACTAATTCTCCAGAACAAACTACAACGTGATTTGAAGGTGCCGAAATTGTCACATCGAAATCACCGTATTCTAAATAAAATTCCCCAGCTCCTTGGTATGGAAGCGTGTTCCAACCTCTTACATCATCATAAACACACATTCTCGGATACCATTGTGCAATTGTGAAAATTTTACCGTTTTTAGTATCTAAAACACCCGTTCTGTCCGAACCGTATTTTGGTGAAATATAGGAAAACTCGATTTTTAATTTCAATGAAGCACCGTTTGCATTCAAATCTTGAGGAAGAATAATTTTCATTCTTGTATCATTGATTTCAAATTTCGCTTCTTTCTCAACTGATTTTCCTCCAATTACAGAAACTATTTTAACGGATTTAATTTTGTGACCACCATCAAATTTTTCACCTCTTGCACCGTTACGACTACCATTTACAGGAATTACAGCATTTCCACGAGAATCAGTTTTGAATAAATTTTGATCAACATTCATCCATAAAAAAGACAATTTATCTGGACTGTTATTGGTATAAGTTAAAGTTTCAGAACCAATTATTTCACTTGTTTTATCATTTAAATTTGCAGTTAATTGATAATCCGCTCTGTTTTGCCAATATTTTTCTCCTGGTTGACCACTTGCTGAGCGCGTTGAAGTTCCATTTTTTGTATAAAAATTGGGTGCAAAAGCATCATGGTAATTGTAATTTGAAACTGATTTAGCTTCTGTTACTGGGGCTTGTTGCGCATTTACAACTACTGTTCCGAAAAATAAAGCCGAAAATAAAATGGCTTTGGTGAAATGGTTTTTCATTTATTGTTATTTAAATTTTACATAAAACGAATCATTCAAATAAATGTTACAACTAACGATAATAAACATCTAAATAAGTAAACAATTCGAGTTTCAAAGTTGCTACTTTTTCTTGAAATAGGAATATTTTTAACAAAATTTACTGAAAATTTGATTACAATAGCTTAAATTAAATACTTTTACAAAAAAAATAAAACATTGAATACAACTATTTCAAATTCAAATTTGACTGCAATAATAAGTCCGTTAGGTGCAGAATTAATTTCTCTAAAAAACTCTAATAACAAAGAATATATTTGGGAAGGAAATCCTGAATTTTGGGGCAAACATTCGCCTATTTTGTTTCCAATTGTTGGTTGTTTAAAAGAAGATAAATATTCTTACAAAGGTAATTCTTATACTTTATATCGTCACGGTTTTGCTAATAAAATGGAATTTAAAATTATTGAAAAATCAGAAGAAAATGTCATTTTTTCAGTAAAAAACAATATAGAAACCTTAGAAAATTATCCATTTGAATTTGAATTGCAAATCATTTATACACTTGTAAATTCAAGTTTAAAAATCGGTTATAAAGTCATCAATACTAATGATTTTGAAATGCCATTTTCAATTGGCGGACATCCTGCATTTGCATTGCCAAATGAATTTGATAGTTATTCATTAGAATTTGAGAAATCAGAAATCTTAATTTGTTCGCAACTTGAAAACGATTTAATTTGTAACGAAACCATTTCATTACCAATGAAAGAAAATCGTTTGCCTCTCTCCTATTCGTTGTTTGAAAATGATGCATTAATTTTTAAAAAATTAGAATCTAAAGCAATTACAATTTCTGAAAATAATGTTCCTTTTCTGAAAGTTAAATTTGAAGGATTTCCATCATTGGGGATTTGGACAAAACAAAAAGCACCTTATATTTGTATAGAACCTTGGTTTGGATATGCCGATACAATGACAAATTCAGGGGAATTATCAGAAAAAGAAGGAATTCAAATTATTGGAATTAAGGAACAGTTTCAATCCGAATATTCAATTGAAATTTTATAAAAATTAAAACTATGTTAATCCTTAATTTTAACCCATTTCCGAATTTAGAAAGTGATCGTTTATTGCTTCGACGCATAGATGAAAATGATGTGCAAGAAATTTTCGAGATGCGTTCTGATGCCGAAAATATGAAATATATTCCAAGACCTTTGGTAAAAAACCACGAAGAAGCTTTGGAACACTTGGCTATGATTGATTCTGGAATAGAAAAAAATGAAGCGATTAATTGGGGAATTACTGTCAAAGGAAGTTCAAAATTACTAGGTATTATAGGTTTTTATAGAACCAAACACGAACATTATCGTTCTGAAATTGGGTATATGTTACTTCCTGAAATTCACGGAAAGGGAATTGCTTCAGAAGCAGTTGGAATTGTTGTGGAATTTGGGTTTAATGAAATGAAGTTACATTCAATTGAGGCTATTATTGATCCTGAAAATGGTGCTTCTGAGAAAGTTTTACAAAAAAACGGATTTGTTAAAGAAGGACATTTAAAAGAAAATGAATTTTATGATGGTAAATTTTTAGACTGTTATATTTATTCTCGATTGAATAATCACTAATTTTTAAATTTATTCTGGCTGTTCAAATACAATTCCTCCACTTTTTTTCTTGCCCAATCTGTTTTTCTAAGAAAGGTAAGACTTGATTTTACACTTGGATTGTCTGTAAAACATTTAATTTTTATCAATTCTCCTAAAGTATCGAAACCATAAAAAGCAACTAATTGTTCTACAATTGATTGAAGGGTAATTCCGTGAAGAGGATTATTTGCTTGATTTGACATTTAGTATCAATTTATAATTATAAAAAAACCGCACTTAAAAAGTACGGCCTTTCCAACAAAAATAATAAATTGTTGTCAATATCTATTGAAGAAATTGAAGTATTTTAGAATAAAAACTTAACACCAACTTGTAAATTTCCAACTGATCTGTCAGCAACAGAATTCATTGGATTTGCATTGAAGTTGAAAGTTGTAGTTTTATCACCAACCGCAGGAGTTGATGTTGTAGAAGTAACATTGAAAATTGTAAAAGAAGTTTCGACTGTTAACCATTTATTGATAATATAATCAAATCCTGGAGCCAATTCTAAACCAAAAGAAGAGTATTTAGAATCTGCAACTTTATCTTTTCCAATCATAATTGGCAAAGCAGCTTGACCATAGAAAAACAAATTTCCACTAATATTCCAGTATTTTCTCATTAATGGTTTGATAACTAAAGTATTGCTATCTGCAGTTGTTAGTGAACCAGATTCCGTTTTTGAACTGATAGTTCCAATTCCAATTCCCGCAGTTACAGAAGGAGAAATAAAAGTACCAACGATAGGAAGAATCATATTTGATGTTGTTTTTGCACTTCCTGTTTCAGTTGAACCAAAAGAAACCTGACCTGCAACCCACCAAGTACCCTCAAGACCTTTGTCTTTTGCTTTTTCTTGAGCATTTGATGTTAAACCTAATAATACGAAACCTGCAACTAATAATAAATTTTTCATTTTTTTTTGTTTTTAAATTATAGTACAAATCTACTAGCATCATTATCAGAATTAACTGATAAAAATCATAGTTCTAACATTATTTTTATGATTTAAATTACAACCAATTACTAACAATTTTTTTAATTTTGTAGTACATTTGCAATCCTATGCTAAAAACAATCAACATATTAAATAAGAGAGCACGATTTGATTATGAAATAATCGAAACCTATACTGCTGGAATTGTTTTAGCTGGAACTGAAATAAAATCTATACGTTTAGGGAAAGCTAATATTACAGAAAGTTTTTGCGAATTTAGTGGCATCGAACTTTTTGCGATAAATACTTATATCGAAGAATATACTTATGGAAATCAATTCAATCATAAAGCACGAAGCGAACGAAAATTGCTTTTAAACAAAAGAGAATTAAAAAGTTTAGCAAGAAGTGTTCAAGCAAAAGGTTTGACAATTGTTCCTTTGAAATTATTTACCAATGAAAAAGGAATGGCAAAATTGGAAATCGGACTTTGTAAAGGAAGGAAAACCTACGACAAGCGAGAATCCCTAAAAGAACAAGATACAAAAAGAGATTTAGATCGTATAAAAAAAGAATTTTAGAAAAAAAAGTTAAATGCTTTTTTTTTACGAATTAATATGACTAAATTTGTCTTGACAATAAAAGTTAATAAAGATGAAACAACTATTAAAAAATGCAAGAGAGAAAAAAAACTTAAAAACTCGTGAAGTAGCACAACTCATTGGGATTGATCAAGCACTTATAAGTAAATTTGAAAGCGGTTCACGAAAACCAACAAAAGACCAATTAATAAAATTAGCTTCACTTCTTGAAATTGATTTAGAAACTTTAATGGTTGCTTGGCTTAAAGAAAAAATTCTTTATGAAATTGGAAGTGATGAATTTGCTATAAAAGCGATGAATTTAGTTAAAGAAGAAGTCGAGAATACTTTTGGAATTGCAAAGAGAAAATTATCAAAAAGTTTAACTACTATTTTGGCTGAAATTGATGCTCTGAAAACGAAACTAGATGCTTTTAGAAAATTAGACAGTTATAAAATTGCACAAGCATTAGAATTAGAATATACTTTTGAGAGCAATAGAATTGAAGGAAATACAATGACGCTTCGGGAAACTGATTTAGTTATCAATGAAGGACTTACTATTTCGGGAAAAAGTATGCGAGAACATTTGGAAACTATAAATCATCAAGAAGCTATTGCCTATATAAAAGATTTAATGAAGCGAAATATTCTGTTGAATGAGCGTGAAGTTTTGTGCATTCATAATCTAATTTTGAGAGGAATTAATCCTGATGATGCTGGAAAATACAGAAAAGTTCAAGTAATGATAAAGGGAAGTTCTCATTTGCCGCCACAACCTTTTATGGTTGCAAAGGAAATGGAAGATTTTTTCATTTGGTATGAAACCAATAAAAAAAGGCTTCATCCAGTTATTTTGGCAGCCGAACTTCACGAACGCTTGGTTACTATTCATCCATTTATTGATGGAAACGGAAGAAGTTCTCGCTTAGTAATGAACCTTGTTTTGTTACAACACGGTTATGTAATTGCCAATATAAAAGGTGATTATGACAATAGAATGCAATATTATAATGCTCTTGAAGTTGCCCAAACTAAAAACAAAAAAGATGATTTTTTGATGTTTATTGCGCAAATAGAAAAAGAAAGTTTAGAGCGTTATTTAAATATTATTGGACAGTAAACCTCGATTATTCGGGGTTTTTGTTTTAATTTTTATCTTCTAATAAAGGAACGAATTTAAAATCACCAAATTCGTGTTTTTCAAATTGGGTTTCGTTTTTTCTGATTAACATCGTCATTATTTGATTTTTATCTCCCACAGGAATTACCAACCTTCCTCCTATTTTTAATTGCGCCATTAAAGGTTTTGGAATTGTCGGAGCACCTGCTGTCACGATGATACTGTCAAAAGGGGCGTGATTTGGCAAACCTTTATAGCCATCTCCAAAAGAAAGATGTTTTGGACGAATTCCTAATTTCGGCAACAATGCGGAAGTCTGTTTGAACAATTCATTTTGTCGTTCTACACTAAAAACTTTAGCTCCCATCAAACACAAAACTGCGGTTTGATAGCCCGAACCTGTTCCAATTTCCAAAATTTTATCGTCTTTTTTTATTTCTAATAATTGGCTTTGAAAAGCAACGGTATAAGGTTGTGAAATAGTTTGCCCAGCTCCAATTGGAAAAGCTTTATCTTGATAGGCATAGTCTTCAAAACTTGAATTTAAAAATAAATGGCGCGGAATTTTATTAATTGCATTTAGAACGTTTTTGTCAATAATTCCTTTTTCTTGCAAAAGTTTTACGAGCTGATTTCTAAGTCCTTGATGTTTGGCAGTGTCCTTCAAAACTATATTTTATTTAGTTTGTAAATTTATGAAAGTAAATGTAAATTTAATTGTTGGATTTTAAATTTTAAATGCTTTAAATAATAATCATTTTATTGCTATTTTTGTTGAAAATACATTTATATGTTAAAAGTAGGCGTTTTAGGTGCTGGACATCTTGGAAAAATACATTTACGATTATTAGAACAATCAGATAAGTACGAATTGGTGGGTTTTTATGATGAAAATCAAGAAAATGGTGCTAAGATTGCGAAAGAATTTGGGTACAAACAATTTCATACTATTGCAACACTAATTCACGCAGTTGACGTAATTGACATTGTAACTCCTACTCTTTCTCATTACAAATGTGCAAAAGTGGCAATCAAATCTGGAAAACACGTTTTTATTGAAAAACCAATTTCAAATACTGTTGCTGAAGCAGAAGAAATTATTGCTTTAGCCAATGAATATAAGGTAAAAGGGCAAGTTGGTCACGTTGAAAGATTCAATCCTGCATTTATCGCTACAAAAGATATGATTGAAAATCCAATGTTTATTGAAACGCACAGATTGGCAGAATTTAATCCTCGTGGCACTGATGTTCCCGTGGTTTTAGATTTGATGATTCACGATATTGATGCTATTTTGAGTGTTGTTCCTTCTAAAGTTAAACTTATAAATGCAAGTGGTGTTTCTGTAATTAGCGAAACTCCAGATATTGCGAATGCTCGAATTGAATTCGAAAATGGATGTGTTGCCAATTTAACGGCGAGTAGAATTTCATTGAAAAATATGCGTAAATCTCGATTCTTTCAAAAAGACGCTTATATTTCTGTTGATTTTCTCGAGAAAAAATGTGAAGTTGTAAAAATGAAAGATGCTCCAGAAGTTCCTGGCGATTTTGATATGATTTTGCAAAATGCAGAAGGTGTGAAAAAACAAATTTATTTTGCAAATCCCGATGTAGAACAAAATAACGCTATTTTAGACGAATTGGATTCTTTTGCAGATGCCATAAATAATAACACAACTCCTGTCGTAACTTTGGAACAGGGAACAAATGCATTGCGAGTTGCTTATCAAATAATTGATTGTTTTAATAAATAATATATGAAAATAATAGCAGTAATTGGAGCTGGAACAATGGGTAACGGAATTGCTCATACATTTGCTCAAAGTGGATTTACCGTAAAATTAATTGATGTTTCAGAGAAATCATTAGATAAAGGAATGGCAACGATTGCTACGAATTTAGACAGAATGGTTGCAAAAGGAACTATTTCTGAAGATGATAAATTCAAAACCATTTCCAATATTATCACTTATACGGACATAAAAGATGGTGTAGTAGGTGTTGATTTAGTGGTTGAAGCTGCAACAGAAAATGTAGAATTAAAACTAAATATTTTCAAACAACTGAATGAGGTTTGTTCGCACAATACGATTTTAGCAACTAATACTTCTTCTATTTCAATTACGCAAATAGGTTCTGTTGTTGCTCATCCTGAAAGAGTTATAGGAATGCACTTTATGAATCCTGTGCCAATTATGAAATTGGTAGAGATTATTCGTGGCTACAATACATCGAATGAAGTTACGAAAATCATAATGGATTTATCAGAAAAATTAGGTAAAAATCCCGTTGAAGTCAATGATTATCCAGGATTTGTTGCCAATAGAATTTTGATGCCAATGATAAACGAAGCAATTGAAACCTTATACAATAAAGTTGCAGGTGTTTATGAAATTGATACGGTTATGAAATTAGGAATGGGACAACCGATGGGACCATTACAATTAGCTGATTTTATTGGACTTGATGTATGTTTAGCCATTTTAAATGTAATGTACGACGGTTTCAAAAATCCTAAATATGCTCCTTGCCCACTTTTAGTAAATATGGTTCGCGCTGGAAAATTAGGTTCAAAATCTGGTGAAGGTTTTTATGATTATAGCGAGAGTAAAAAAGCAGAAAAAATTGCAAAACAGTTTACTTAAGTAAGTCGAAAGTTTTAATATCGTAAAGTCAAAAGTCTCAAAACAACAAAAAACTATTTAAAATGAGACTATCACAATAAATAACATATTTTAAAAAACGATACTTTACTAAACTTACTAATTAGTTCATTGAAAGTAATAGAACAAAATTACTTTAAACATTGACTTTTTTATATTTACTTTTTTTAATTATGGCAAAAATAGTTCCTTTCAAAGCAGTTCGTCCTACTCGTGATAAGGTTTGCCTTGTCACTTGTCGTTCTTATGAAGAATATGTGAATGCTGAATTAGCAGCGCAATTGGATTTTAATCCGCTATCGTTTTTGCATATTTTAAAACCTGCATATACAAATTCTGAAACTGTTTCCTTTGAAAAAAGATACCGACAAGTACATCAAAAATATGAGGATTTCAAAAATGAACTTATTTTAATTAAAGATAATAAACCCGCAATTTATATTCATAAAATTGTAACAAAATCGCAATCATTTACTGGAATAATTGTTGGTACAAGTGTCGTCGATTATTGCAATAACATAATCAAAAAACACGAAGACATTATCGAATTCCGTGTCCAATTACTCAAAGATTATATGAAATATTCGGAGTTCAATACTGAACCCGTTTTGATGACTTATCCGGATAATAAAACAATCGAAAACTGGATTTTTAACTGCACTCAAAAAATGGCTGATTTTGAGTTTTCAACCACGAAAAAAGAAATCCATTACCTTTGGAAAATAGAAGATACTTTAGAAATTAATTGGCTTCAAAATATTTTCGAAAAAACAGAAAGCCTCTATATTGCTGACGGTCATCACCGTACCGAAGCCCTTAAGTTATTATCCGAGGAAAATGACAATCCTGAAAATACTGCTAAAAATCATATTCTTAGCTATTTGATTTCAGAAAATAATGTCAAAATCTACGAATTCAATCGGTTAATAAAAGATTTAAACGGGTATTCAAAAGCCAATTTCATTAAAGAATTACAAAAGAATTTCATTGTAGAAAATAAATTTCAGCAACCTTTTCAGCCAACTTTGAAACATCAATTTGGAATGTATCTCGATAATGAATTTTATAGCTTAATTTTGCATAAAAATAATGAAGTTTTCAAAACGGTTTTGGATAGTTTGGACGCTCAAATTTTATATACCAAAATTTTGCTTCCAATTCTTGCGATTGAAGATTTACGAAATGACGAACGAATAGAGTATCTTTCGGGAAAACATTCCATATTAGAAATAAAAAATAAAATTGATCAGGAAGAATTTGAAATCGGTTTTATCTTATTTCCTTCAAACATTGGAGAAATAAAAGCCTTAGCTGACGCCAATTTGATAATGCCTCCAAAAAGCACCTATATTGAACCGAAATTCAGAAGCGGATTAGTGGTTTATGAACTTTAGGTTTGGTATCGATTTAAAAATTAAAACATAAAATGTCAATAAAAGAAAATTTACTCAAAATAAAATCGTCATTACCTGAAAACGTTACACTTGTTGCTGTTTCAAAAACCAAACCTATTGCTAATTTATTGGAAGCGTATAATGCTGGACAAAGAATTTTTGGAGAGAATAAAATCCAAGAAATGACCGAAAAATGGGAAGAAATGCCAAAAGATATTCAATGGCAAATGATTGGGCATATTCAAACGAATAAAGTAAAATTTATGGCACCTTTTGTAAGTTTGATTCACGGAGTTGACAGTTTGAAATTATTAGAAGAAATCAACAAACAAGCCCTAAAAAACAACAGAATTATTGATTGTTTGCTACAAATTCACATTGCCGAAGAAGAAACTAAATTTGGTTTAAATGAAGATGAATTGAAAGATTTATTAGCATCTGAAACATTTAAAAACTTAAATAATATCAAAATTATCGGTTTAATGGGAATGGCTACTTTTACAGAAAACCAAGACCAAATCAAGAAAGAATTTGAACATTTGAAATCGATTTTTGACACCATAAAGTCATTATCAATTGTTAATTGTCAATTGTCAATTCTTTCGATGGGAATGTCAGGCGACTACCAACTTGCAATTTCGTGTGGAAGTACTATGGTTCGCATTGGAAGTAGTATCTTTGGAGGACGTTAACAATTTTATCAGCGAAAAGGTAATTGAAATAGCAATAGCAATTACAACGACAAAATTATTGGAATAGTAATAGCAATCAAAAAACAAATAAATACCAATTAAAAATAATACAAGAAATGGAAGTTAATGAATCACATTTTGAAAAAATATTCAATTTTGAAGACCGTTTAGTTAGGTTTGCTGGAGAGTGTATTTTATTTGTTAGAAAATTAGAAAAATCCTATGAAGTCGATTATTACAAAAATCAACTCATTAGGTCTTCAGGAAGTTCTTCATTAAATTACGGTGAAGCACAAGAAACAATTACTGGTAAAGATTTTATTTTTAAGGTTTCTTTATTTGTGAAAGAATTAAAAGAATCAAGAAATACTTTAAAAGTGCTCGAATATATAAAAACTGGAGATTTAGAAGAAAGAAAATGGCTTTTAACAGAAGTTGAAGAACTTATTGCAATCGCATCAAAAATGATAAACAACAAAAAGTAACTTAATAGCAATTACAATGGCAATTACAAATTTCAATTTTTAGGAATTGATATTTAGTTTTGGCATTGACATTGCAATTGATTTTTGAAATTGATATTGAAAATGTACGCTATTCTCGACATAGAAACCACTGGAGGACAATTCAACGAAGAAGGAATTACCGAAATCGCCATTTATAAATTTGACGGCCACGAAATTGTGGATCAATTTATAAGTTTGGTCAATCCTGAAATTCCAATTCAGCCATTCGTTGTGAAATTAACAGGTATAAACAATGCAATGCTACAAAGCGCTCCGAAGTTTTTTGAAGTAGCAAAACGCATTATTGAAATTACAAATGATTGCGTTTTGGTTGCTCACAATGCCTCTTTTGATTATCGAATTTTGAGAACAGAATTTCGTCGTTTAGGATACGATTTCAATCAAAGAACACTTTGCACCGTTGAATTATCGCAACAATTATTGCCAGAACAGACTTCTCACAGTTTAGGAAAGTTAGTTCGAGCACTTGGAATCCCAATGGCTGATAGACATCGCGCGAGTGGCGACGCATTGGCAACCGTGAAATTATTCCAATTACTATTGGCAAAAGATACCGAAAAAGTAATTGTTACAGAATTAATCAAAACTGAAATCCAAAAAGGAATCGCTCCAAAATTATATACTATTGTTGAAAGTTTACCTTCAATAACAGGAGTTTATTATATTCATAATAAGGACAGTAAGTTAATTTATATTGGGAAAAGTAAGAATATAAAAAAACGAATCAACCAGCATTTCACAGGCGTTGATGTAAAATCGATGAAAATCCAAAAGGAAGTTTTTTCAGTAACTTATGAAGAAACTGGAAGCGAATTAATTGCTTTATTGAAAGAAAGTGAAGAAATTAAAATCCATAAACCCATCTATAACAGGGCGCAGCGAAAAAGTGTTTTCAATATTGCGTTGTATGTTGAAGCCGATAAAAAAGGATATTTGAATTTAAAACTTCAAAAAACAGACGGTCGACGAAAAGAAATCACCTCTTTTTCAACGTTGCAAGAAGCACAAAACGCCTTGTTCAGAATCACATCAGATTATAAATTATGCCAAAAATTCACGGGCTTATACATCACAAAAGAAGCCTGTTTTCAATATAAAATAAAAGAATGTGACGGCGCTTGCATCGGCGAAATATCCACAGAAGAATACAATGCAAGAGTTCAAGAATTCGTTACAAAAAATAGCTTTGAAAATCAAAATATGGTCGTCACCGATAAAGGTCGGAATATAAGCGAGCGAAGTGCCGTATTAATTGAAAATGGCGTCTATAAAGGCTATGCTTTTTACGATTTAAATTATCAAATTCACAAAATCGAAATTCTGAAAAACATCTTAATTCCGATGCAAAATAACCGCGACACAAGAAACATTATACAAAGTCACATCCGAAAAAGTAAGTATTTGAAGATTATAAAATTTTAATTTTTTTGGAGCTATTTCCAGCTTTTCACTACAAGTCCTCATTCAAAAAGTTGTTTTTCTAAGCCAAAAAAGGAGCTTCCTGCGGTCGCTCTTTTTCGCCAAGAAAAACTAACTTTTTTTATTCCGGGCTTTTCGTTGCAATCTGGGCTAACACAAAACAGAACTTATGAAGTATTTAATAACCATCGTGGGACCAACAGCAATAGGAAAAACTTCCTTAAGTATTGCTTTGGCACAACATTTTGGATGTGAAATTATTTCTTGCGATAGCCGCCAATTTTTCAAGGAAATGTCAATCGGAACAGCCGTTCCCAGCAAAGAAGAACTTTCCGAAGCGAAACATCATTTCATTCATAACAAATCTATATTTGAAAATTATACTGTTGGAGATTTCGAAAAAGAAGCCGTTTCAAAACTTGACGAACTCTATAAAACATCCGATTTTGCAATTCTTGTTGGCGGTTCTGGTTTGTATGTAGATGCAATTTTAAAAGGATTTGATGCATTTCCTGAAATTGAAAATTCTGTACGGGAACAAGTAAATGCTGATTATGAAAAACTTGGAATTGCCTATTTACAACAAAGACTTCAAGAATTAGATTCCGATTATTTTGATACAATTTCATTAGAAAACCCGCAAACATTACAAAATCCACAACGAATGATGCGTTTTGTGGAAGTTTGTATTGGCTCTGGAAATCCGTATTCTTCTTTTATGAATAAGAAAAAAAATACGAGAAACTTCACCCCTATCTTAATTGGTTTGGAAGCTGATAGAGCAATAATTTACGAAAGAATAAATCAGCGTGTTGAAATTATGATTAGCGAGGGCTTATTGGCGGAAGCCGAAAAAGTATATCCTAATAAAAACTTAAATGCCTTACAAACTGTTGGTTACAGAGAATTATTTGATTACTTTGATGGAAAAATATCCTTGGAATTTGCAATCGAAGAAATCAAGAAAAACACCCGAAGATTTGCAAAACGCCAATTGACTTGGTTCAAAAGAAATGAAGCGACAAAATGGTTTGATTATCTTGAAAATCAAAAAAAGGTCACAGATTACATAGCTTCAATAATTCACAATTCATAATTACTTTTATGCCTATTTCAACAAATTTCACTTCCGTTTTCAACAAAGACTGGGAAATCAACTTCACACAATGCACACTAAATGGGTATTTAAAATATACTGATTTATGTAATTTATTACAATTAACTGCTGCTGCACATTCGGAATTGGGTGGAATTAGTTTTTCGGATATGCAGGAATTCGACCAAGCTTGGGTTTTGAGTAGAATGCGTGTCGAAATATCAAAATTACCAAAATGGAAAGACACTGTAACTATAAAAACCTGGATCAATACCCTTGAAAATTCTCGATCCGTCCGTGCTTTGGAAGTTTATGTTAATGGAAATAAAGTAGTAGGCTCAGAAACTTTTTGGGCGGTTATTAATACAGAAAAAAGGCGTCCCGAATCTTTGGCATTACCTTACGAACATTTTGAAATTTTCCCTGAAAATAAAGCAACTGAAAAAGGTTTATCAAAAATAAAACTCCTTGATAACAACAAAGATAAAGTATTGGATAAGGTAGTTGTTTTATCCGATTTGGACATTGTAAACCACGTCAACAATGTCAAATACTTAGAATGGTGTTTGGATTTTGTTTCATCAGAATTGATTCTAAATCAAAAAATAGATAGTTTTGAAATGAATTTTCTGAAAGAATTGTCTTTAAATGATCGAGTAAAAATTCACGAAATCGCAATCGAAAATAAAACCATTTTCAGTGTTACAAAAGACGATAAAACGAGTTTTGCTTTAGAGATAAATTGGAAATAAAAAAGCTCCGATTTCTCAGAGCTTTTTTGATATTTAAACTGCTTCTACAGCAGGCACTTTATTTTTAACTACCAATCTAAAACCTTCTCCGTGAATGTTAAGTATTTCAACATTTGGATCTAATTTCAAATATTTTCTTAGTTTGGCGATGTAAACATCCATACTTCTTGAAGTGAAATAATTATCATCTCTCCAAATTTTTGTCAATGCTAATTCTCTTGGCATCAAATCATTTTCATAAAGAACTAATAATTTTAGCAATTCATTTTCTTTAGGAGAAAGTTTAATTGGCTCTTCATTTTTAAATGTCAAGAAACGTAATTTAGAATTCAAGTGAAAATTTCCAACTATGAACTCAAATTTAGTTATATCAGTTTTAGTATCTGAAGATTTTCTTTGAATAATTGCTCTGATTTTCATCAATAAAACCTCTGAATCAAAAGGTTTGTTCAAATAATCATCCGCACCAACTTTGTATCCTTTAAGCACATCTTCTTTCATAGATTTTGCTGTCAAGAAAATAATTGGCACTTCTTTATTTTTTTCTCTAATTTCTTTGGCTAAAGTATAGCCATCTTTGTAAGGCATCATAACATCCAAAATACACAAATCATAGGTATCTTTTTTGAATTTTTCAAAGCCTTCCATTCCGTTTTTTGCTAATGTAACATCAAAATCGTTTAGCATTAAATAGTCCTTTAGAATGGCTCCGAAATTTTGATCGTCTTCTACTAAAAGAATTTTTTTGTTGTCTGTTTCCATAATAATTAATTAATTAGTGGTAATTTTATAATAAATGTACTTCCTTTTCCTTTTTCACTTTCCACATAAACTTCGCCATTGTGATCTTCAACAATTCTTTTCACGTAGGCTAATCCAAGTCCATGTCCTTTTACATTATGCAAATCTCCGGTGTGTTCTCGATAGAATTTCTCAAAAATTCTCTTTTGAGCCACTTTACTCATTCCTGCTCCCTGGTCTTTGATTTTGATAATTACAAAATCTTTTACATTTTCTGTATATATATCTATAACAGGAATATCAGGCGAATATTTAATTGCATTGTCTAATATATTAACTAAAACATTGGTAAAATGAACATCATTTAACAAAACTGTTGTTCTACTTGCATCAAAATGCGTCGTAATTGTACCTTGTCTGTCTTCAATAATTAAATTAACATGTTCTACAGCTTCATCAATTATTTCGTGTATGTTATTAGATTCTTTACTAATATCTAACTCTCTTTTTTCTAATTTTGAAATTCTAAGAACGTTTTCAACTTGAGCATGCATCCGTTTATTTTCATCCCTAATCATTTGTAGGTATCGATGAACCTTCTCTTTATCGTCAATAATTTTAGGATTTTTTATAGCATCCAAAGCTAAATTTATTGTTGCAATCGGTGTTTTAAACTCGTGCGTCATATTATTAATGAAATCTGTTTTAATTTCAGAAATCTGACGTTGCCGAATCAATTGATTTAACGCACTCGAATAGGCAATTATTATTATTAATGTAAAAACTATCGATAAAACTGTAATCCCTAACAATTCTGAAAATAAAAATTTCTTTTTGTGAGGAAAACTTACCAACAATTGGTAGGTATTTGATCCCTCGTTATCAGTAAAAACTGGAATGGAATAAGTATTTTTTTTATCGTACTTAAATTTATCCGATTTAATTTTTGTAGCTAAGCCATTACTATAAATTCCAAATTCAAATGGTGTTTTAATACCGAATACATCCAACTCATTTGACAATAATTTCCGAATTGCTTCAGTTGAAATTCTTTCTTCAATTGGCATTATTGCCGCAATATCCTTAAAAAAGATTTCAAATTGCGCATTATCCAAAATTTCTAAATTTCCTGATTTTTGTGTCTTTGAATCTGGAATTAAATTGTTTTGAACAGTTGAATTATCAATTTTATTATTATTATATACCTCAGTTGTTCTTTTTGAAGAGAAATTTTTTAATTTAACACTGTCAATTTTCTTATTAAAAACAGACGATGAAATGGAATAATCTTCATCAATAATACTATTTGAATAAATTATGGTCTCATTTGTTCTTGTATTTTTTTGAACATAATAAAATTCTAATAAATCTTTCTTTTGTGGCGCTTTTCCTGTACTGTCTTTATAGCGATTGTATTTATCATAAAAACTGTACGCTTCTTGCTTTTGCAATTTATTGGAAACGTTTCCAATAGCTTGCTGAACGTGAAAACGGAATTGTTCTTCATTGTTTTGAAAGGAAGAATTGAACCAATATACTTGTACCAAAATAATCCCAATTAGGGATAAACTCATCAATACAATTAATAATCGGAAAAATAATTTATTCATCTATACAAATTTAACATTTTAACACTTATTCCATTAATACATTAACCAAACATTAACAAATGGTTTAATTATTATTGATTTGACAATGTTTTAAGTATATTTTCGGTTTGCGCACACGCAATATTAACATCTTCATTTTCAATAACATAATTACTTTTTTCAATTCTCATTTCGTCTGTCCATTGATTGTTAATTCTACTTAAAACGGCTTCATAATTTGTATTATCTCTTTCCAAAACACGATTTATTCGGCTATCTAATGGTGCTACAATTGTAATTACTGCATCGCAATCTTTATAACTACCACTTTCAAATAAAATAGCAACTTCTTTTACAACTAATGGATGATTTTTATTTGCAATAAGCCAATTTTCAAAATCTCTTTTTACTGCGGGATGTATAATTTGATTTAACTGTTTTAACATTTCGGGATTGTTAAAAACAATATTTGATAATTTATCTTTATTAAGTAATCGATCATCAAATATAGAATTACCAAAAACTAATTTTAAAGAGTTCAACGTTTCTGGCAACATAAGAATCTTTTTAGCTTCATCATCAGCAATATAAACGGGTATTCCCATCGATTTTATGTGTTTTGCAATCGTAGTTTTTCCGCTTCCTATTCCGCCTGTTAAGCCTACTATTTTTGTCATATCTTAAAGAATAATTCGGGAAAAGCAACTTCTGGATTTTGCTTAAGCACAATAATTTTAAAAAATGATTCTATAAATCCTAATCCATAACCCAAAAATTGTTTCCAAGTTGCACGAACAGCCAAATAGCCAATTATTAAACTTCGATTTTGAAATGATGCAGTAACAAATAATATAAAAAAATAGATGAAATATAATTTTAGTGGTAAATCTTGAGAGAAAATCAAAAGAAATAGTGAAGTAAAAAATCCTAAAATAAATAGTGACGGAAAGAAATAAGTTAATTTATTGTGTTCTGGATACCAACTATTTAAAATCGGACGCGCCTTGCCAAATTTATTAACTTGAATGTAAAATTTATCCCAATCAATTCTTCTTTTATGATAAACAAAAGCATCGGAAAATAACTTTGTTTCAAATCCTAAATTCCATAGTCGTATAGATAAATCAGGATCTTCTCCGGGATGAATATTTCCAAAACCACCTGACGCTTGAAAGGCTTTTTTAGACAGTCCCATATTGAAACTTCGGGGCTGAAAACGGTCTATTTTTTCTGAACCACCTCGAATTCCTCCTGTAGTCAAAAAAGAAGTCATCGAGAAATTAATAGCTTTTTGAATGTTTGAAAAAGAAGCCAATGCTTTATCTGGACCACCAAAGCAATCTACATAGTGATGTTTTAATTGTTTTGAAACTTCGGATAAATATGTATTTGGAATAATACAATCAGAATCGAATATTATAAAATATTCTCCTTTGGCAAGGTTCATTCCAAAATTTCTTGAATCTCCTGGGCCTGAATTATATTTTAAATAATAAGAAATATTCAATTTGCTTTTATACGATTCAACTACATTTTCACAAGGTAAGGTTGAACCATCTTCAACGATTACAACCTCAAAATCTTCTTTAAATTCAGAATGTACCAAACTTTCTAAAAGTTCTTTTACTTCTTCTGGGCGGTTGAAAACAGGAATAATTAAAGAAAAATACATCGTTATTTGAATCTATGTTATACTTATAATTTAACAAAGATAAACTATATAAATAAAAAAACCACCAACTTTACGTTGATGGCTTTCTTTAATAAACTTAAGTGTTAAAATAATTATTGTTTAATCACTTTAATTGTTTTAACTTGATTGTTTGCAGTAACTTTTACCATATAAGTACCACTAGTTAAATGCGACATATCAATTTGAGATTGATTTGCATTAATCGCTTTTGCAATTACTTGTTGTCCTAATAAATTATAAACTGAAACATCTGAAATATTTTCAGAATAAGACAAGTTTAAGGTGTTTTTAACTGGGTTTGGATAATAAGTAAACGAAGCTGAATTAAAAGTATTAGTGCTTAATGATCCATCGTATGCTGCTATTTGAAATCCACTGTTTGCAGCAGTTGGTTCAGCAATTCCATATTTCCAAACACCTACATAAAGAGTTTCGCCAGCAGTTTGCCCTGTTAATGATAATATTGACATATTTCCAGAACCATCATCATCATTACAACCTACTTGAGTAAGCGCTCCACAAGCTCCTGAAAACGCAGCAACAACTGAATCTGTCATTGTGTTTGTAGCAGCAGCTTTTGTTTCAATTGTTAAAGTACCTGAAGCAGGTACAACTACAGAATACCAAACATCAGCAGACACTGTTGCCTGACAAGATGGTGTTATTCCAGCGGTAGTTGTCGCAGCTAAAATAGTTCCCGTTAGAGGATTAGTTGCAAAAATTCCCCCTGGTGTCAATACTATTGCGCTTGAACATTCGTCATTTGAAGGTGGACAAGAATAAGTAAATGTACCTAAAGGTAAATCACAAGTACTGTCCGAACCGTGAACAATTACTAAAGCATTTGAAGATGTTCCATCTGCAAATGGACCGACCTGTAAATTTCCAATTGAAGTGATTGGCCAAGTAGCAGTACCATTAGAAATTGAAGGTGTTCCACTACCTAAAGCTGTAACATTTACATTTACAAAAAATTGATTATTAGCACAATCAGACAAAAGTGTAGCTACACCAGCTGCAGGTGCACAAGTTGCTTCAATAATAGTAACTGTATAATCCAATGTCACTCCATAAGTATCAGAATAACAAGGGTTAGGAGGTAATTGCCCTGAATCTGCAGCACCTATTCTCATTCTGTGTGATCCTAAATTTGCCAATGTTGGCATAATAAAAGAAGCATTCAAAACGGTAGTAGGATCAGCTAATGATTCGCCTGAATAAACTAATTCTGAAGACTCAAAGGTCAAATTATCATTAAAGTCAATCCACACATTAGTATTATAAGTATAACCAAAACCCGTATCAAAAGATACTTGTAAATTTGTATTTATTCCACGTGCTAAACTTACAGGTGTTGCAGTATTATCAAAATAACTTACATCTCCATTTGGAAAATCAGTAGTTCCTAATTGAACATTTGTAATTCCAACGCCATCACGGCTTGTTGGTAAAGAATCACAAAAGCAGCCTGAAGCAAATGTAGTTAACGATTGCTCAGAACAACCAACTGCATTTCCAACAAAATTATAAGGTAATACTGTATAATAGTATGTTGTATTTGCATTTCCAACAAAAGAATAGGTTAATACATTTCCAACAATTTGATTGTTCATTATATCGGTACCACCAGATGTTGTTCCTATATTTAATTTATAACCATCTGCATCAGTAGCCGCTGTCCAAGTTATTTCTGTAGCAAAATTACCACAAGTAGGATTAATAGTAGCTGTGATTCCTGAAGCACACGTTGGAACAGTCGCTGGATTAGCTTCCCAAACTACATTATCAATTAAAACACTTAAAGCAGGAGCTCCAGTATGTCTTAAAGCTAAATATTCAGAATAAACTCCTACGGGAGGGCTAAAAATAAATTGAGTAAAATCAAGTGAATTTGAAGTTACACTATTTAAAGCAATAAATGTAGATGCATCATTAGGATTTGTTAAATATCCAATTTCAATAATTCCACCAACGGTAAAATTAGCTCTCATATCAAATTTTAATCTGTTAGTACCAGCTCCTAAATTTGAAACTAAGATAGTTTTTACTAATCCTTGACTTGTAGCACTTGAACCGTATAAATACATCACATTAGGCAAACTTGGCGCCGTTCCTAAAGTTCTAATATCAGTATTCCCACCTGTTCCAACTCTACCCCAACAAGTTGGAAAAGCCAAAGCGCTATCAAAATTTTCTGTAAAACTTGTCACAGCGACACATTCAGTAACAAAAGACAAAGAGCTACTCCAAGAACTGATGTCGCTTGGGCTACAAAGAGAACGAACCCATACATAATAAATTGTTGCTGGAGTTAAACTAACTAAATCAACCATTGTAATTCCTGCCAAAACTGAACCTGTTGCTACTGTTGAAACAGTTGGAGCAGTATTAGATGTTGATAAAAAATATTCATAACCATTTGCTGGTACAGAAGAAGGTGCTGTCCATGAAACCATTGCTGAAGTTGAAGTTAATGAAGAGGCAACTAAAAGAGACGGTTCATTACATGATGGTGTTACTTCTAATTTGAAATCATCAAAATTGATTCCATTTGGTGCAAATGGTGCAACAACATGAACTCCAAATGAATAATCCCCAGCTATTGATGGTGTGAATTCATAAGTAAATTTAGTCCAAATAGCTCCTTGGTGCCCTGTAACAGTTGACAATGTAGTTACCATATCAGTTACAGATTGTCCTGTTCCAACTCCTATGGTAATATCATATCCCACCACTTCATCATTAGTTCTCATATAATAACTTAAAGTATAAGATGTTAATGCTGATAATGTTGCTAATGGAGTAAATGCCCATCCATCAGTACCATATGTTCTTCTTAAAGAATTTGCTCCACTATTTGCAGTTGGAAAAGTTGAAATACTCCAATTGCTAGTTGTGTTAACATAGTCCCAACAAAGAGGAAAAACATTAGTTCCTGTTGTTAGACTGTCAAAATTCTCTGTCCAAGGTAAACTTGTAATAGTAGCGCAAGCAGTTGTAAAAGATCTTGAACTACTCCAAGAACTTGTTTCAGTCCCACTACAAACAGAACGAACCCAAAAATAATAGATTGTTGAAGGTAATAAGCCAGTTGCTATTGTTGCAGTTGTAACTCCCGCAGCTGTTGTTCCCATGGCCGCACCAGTAGGAGTAACATTTGTAGTAGAATAATAATATTCATAACCAATTGCAGGAGAAACCGCTGGTGAAATCCAATCAACAGTTGCTCCAGAAGAAGTAATTCCTGAGGCAACTAAACCCGTTGGATTATCACAGCTTGGTACATTTTCAACAACAATTTCATCAATATAAATATTATTTCCAAAAGCAGATGTTCCTAAAATT
Organism: Flavobacterium neuenschwanderi (SeqCode); assembly: GCA_965234425.1. Taxonomy (GTDB): domain Bacteria; phylum Bacteroidota; class Bacteroidia; order Flavobacteriales; family Flavobacteriaceae; genus Flavobacterium; species Flavobacterium neuenschwanderi. The sequence goes on from OZ248393.1 coordinate 150,315, forward strand.
GAAATAAAACCATCGCCGGTAGGATTATCAGGTATATTAAAAGTGTAAGAATACCAACCAGTAGCAGTTTCAACAGGAGCGAAACCAATTGCTCGGCTTATTGATCCCAATGTAGTTCCTAATTCCGAAGTTGGACCTGTATTAAAAAAAACTTCTATTTTATCGTCAGTAGTAGCATAGCCGTTATCTCTATACATTTTCAAGGTAACTCTGTAAGACCCTCCTGTAAATGCAATTGCTGGAGAATTTAAATCGTACTGATCTCTGTCGAAATCAAAAGAACCAAACCTTGCCATTCCTGATCCAAGTGCCGGAGAACAAGTAGGATTCGCTCCCACAGTTTCATTTGTCCAACCTAAATCGAGTTCTCCTCCAACTGGATGTCCTACCGTCCAAGTAACCCAATTCGCTGGGTTATCAAAGTTCTCATAAAAGAGAATTTGAGCTCCCATTTTAGGCATAAATACCAAAAGAAAGGTAATCAATAAAGTAATTTTTTTCATGTTAAAATAAATTTTAGTTAAATAAAGTATAAATGTAATGATTAAAAATTTAAATTATATTAAAAAAACAAATAACATTTAAAACCGCTCTAAAACTTCCTGACTCACTCCCATATTTGAAAATCCACCATCGTTATATAAGTTTTGCAAGGTTACACGTTTTGTCAAATCAGAAAACATAGCAACTGTATAATTAGCACAATCCAATGCAGTTGCGTTTCCAAGTGGTGCCATTGCATCTGAATAGGAAATAAATTCATCAAAACCTTTTACTCCGTGTCCTGCTTTTGTTGGTGTTGGTGATTGTGAAATGGTATTCACTCTCACTTTTTTGTCTTTACCAAAGAAATAACCAAAACTACGTGCAATTGATTCTAAAAAAGCTTTGTTATCTGCCATATCGTTGTAATCCGGAAAAACACGTTGCGATGCCATATAAGTCAATGCAACAATGCTCCCCCACTCGTTCATCGCTTCTTTTTTATACAACACTTGCATCACTTTATGAAATGAAACAGCCGAAACATTCCAACCTTTTTCAGTATAATCATAATTCTGATTGGTGTAATGATTCCCTTTCCTGACATTGACAGACATACCGATTGAATGCAATACAAAATCAATTTTTCCTCCTAAAATTTCAATTGCTTTATCCACTAAATTCTCCAAATCTTCAACAGAAGTAGCGTCAGCAGGAATAATATGTGAATTGGTTTTTACTGCTAATGCATCAATTGATCCCATTCTAATGGAAGCAGGCGCATTGGTTAAAACAAAAATTCCGCCTTCTTCGTGAACTCGCTCTGCAGTTTTCCAAGCTATAGAATTTTCATCTAATGCTCCAAAAATAATTCCTCGTTTCCCTTTTAATAAATTGTACATATTTTATATTATTAAAAAAGCCACAAATTCAAAGATTATATTTCTAAAAATCAGTGAATTTGTGGCTAATTATTGTTTTTTATTTTTTATACTATACTTGAAACACCAACCATTTCGTTGGTATCAGCCTCATAATTTACGCCTTCAAATCCAAATCCAAAAAGGTTGTGAAAGTCTTTTCTATATCCTTCCAAATCTCCAATTCCTGGCAAAGTTTCTGTTGTTGCTTGTTCCCATAATTTAGCCACTTTTTCCTGAACATCAGCTCTCATTTCCCAATCATCAACCCGAATTCTTCCTTTTTCATCCGTTGGAATTTCAGCTCCTGAATACAATCTATTTTGATACAAACGTTGAATTTGTTCGATGCAACCTTCGTGAATTCCTTCTTCTTTCATTATTTTATACAATAAAGAAATATACAACGGAATAACTGGAATTGCTGAACTTGCTTGTGTTACCAATGCTTTATTTACAGAAACATACGCAGTTCCACCGATAGATTTCAAACTGTCAGTTATAGAAAAAGCGGTTGCTTCCAAGTGATCTTTTGCACGTCCTATTGTCCCTTTTCTATAAACTGCCTCTGTTAATGAAGGTCCGATATACGAATAAGCAACCGTTTTTGCGCCTGGTGCCAATAAATTAGCTGCCTTTAAGTCCTCAATCCACATCGACCAATCTTCACCACCCATAACTGCAACCGTATTTTCAATATCTTCCTCATTGCAAGGCTCAATACTAATATTCGATACAATTCCTGAATGAAAATCAACTGTTTTATTTGTAAATGTTCCTCCAATTGGTTTCAATACAGAACGGTGTAAAACTCCTGTTTTTGGGTTCATTCTAACAGGTGAAGCCAAACTATAAATTACCAAATCAATTTGACCTAAATCGGATTTTATCAAATCTAATGTTTGTTTTTTTATTTCATTTGAAAACGCATCGCCGTTGATACTTTTTGCATACAAACCAGATTCGTGTGCCAATTTTTCAAATGCTGCAGAATTATACCAACCCGGTGAAGCTGTTTTTCCTTCGGAAGGCGGTTTTTCAAAAAACACTCCTATAGTTGAAGCATTTGAACCAAAAGCACTCGTAATTCTTGATGCCAAACCAAAACCAGTTGAAGCGCCAATTACCAAAACTTTTTTAGCTCCGTCAATTGGTCCTTTTGATTTTATATATTCAATTTGATTTTTAACACTTTGCTCGCACCCTTCTGGATGTGCTGTCAAGCAAATAAATCCTCTCATTCTTGGTTCTATAATCATTTTTGTAATTTATTCGTTTATGTGATTATTGTTGATTTTTTTCTTTTGCAAAAGTAAAAAATTATTTAATTTAACAAGGCTTTTGCGTGATTTAAAGCAGAATCAGAAATATCTTTTCCTGAAAGCATTTCTGCAATTTCTACAATTCTTTCTTCTGTTGTGAGCAATTTTAATTCTGAAATTGTGCTTTCGCCTTGAATTGATTTGAAAACTTTGTAATGAACATTTCCTTTGGCGGCAATTTGTGGCAAATGTGTAATTGAAAATACTTGCATTTTAGCACTCATATCTTTCATTATATTCCCCATTTTATTAGCAATTTCTCCAGAAACACCAGTGTCTATTTCATCAAAAATGATAGTTGGCAAATTAGAATATTGTGCCAAAATCGCTTTTGTAGCCAACATAATTCTCGATAATTCTCCTCCAGAAGCTACTTTTTTTAACAATCCAAAATCAGAACCTTTATTTGCAGAAAACAAAAATTGTAATTCATCTTTTCCATTTGCAAAATAAGTATCCGATGGTTTTAATTCCATATTAAACCGAACATTTGGCATTCCTAATTGTTCCAAAATAAAAATTAATTTTTCTGATAAAACAGGTACTGCTTTTAATCGATTTTCTCGAATTATAGCCGCAAAATTGTCTAATTCTAAAGTTGTATTCTGAATTTTAGTCGTTAATTTATTAATTTCAATTTCCAATTCTCCAACAGAAACTACCTTATTATCCAAATCATTTTGAATTTCAAGCAATTCTGAAACAGAACCTACTTGGTGTTTTTTCTGTAAATTATAAATAGTTTGCAATTTCTGATTGACTAAATCCAATTGTTCCGGATCATTAATCAAATTTTCAGAAAGTTGATTCAATTCAGTTGCAATGTCATCAAATTCAATGGAAACGCTATTTATTCTTTCAAATAATGATTTATAATCCGATGAAAAGCCAACCGTTTTTTGCAAAGCAATTTTCAATTCCTTCAAATTTTGCAAAATCCCAAACTGTTCTTCATTGGCTAAAGCCATAGATTTATCAAGACTTTCTTTTATAAATTCAACATTATTTAGTTGCTCATAAATTTGCTCCAATTCTTCTTGTTCGTTCAATTTTAGCTGCGCCACAAGCAATTCTTCTAATAAAAAAGTGTTATAATCCTGCTCTTTCAGAACCAATTGAAGTTGACTATTTAAAATTGTAAGTTGAGATTTGTCTTTTTTATAGGATTTCAAAATCGTGGAATATGAAGCTATAACGTCAACATTATTGGCAACAGCATCTATAATTTGAAATTGAAAAGTCTCTTCTGAAAGTTCTTGAGTTTGATGTTGCGAATGAATATCTATCAAAAACAAACTCAAATCTTGCAATTCTTGAAGATTTACGGGACTGTCATTTATGAAAGCGCGCGATTTTCCAGAAGGCAAAATTTCTCTACGAATGATTGTTTCTGCTTCATAATCTAAATCATTGGCTTCAAAAAAAGACAGTAAATTGTAATTTGAAATTTGGAAATGGGCTTCAATAATACACTTTTCGTCTTTATTTTTTAGGGAAGTCAAATCGGCTCGTTTTCCTAAAACCAATCCTAACGCACCTAATAATATTGATTTTCCAGCTCCAGTTTCACCCGTAATAATTGAAAAACCGTCAGAAAAATCAATTCCTAATTTATCAATTAAAGCAAAATTATTAATAGAAAGTGACGTTAGCATTTATAGTTGTTAAGTGAAATAATTGATTTTATTTTTATGCTTTTAATACTTAATTCCAGCCCATTTACTAGAATTTAAAGGCGAAATAGTATTTAAACTGCCTATTAAATCTCGAATATCCATTGATGGCCCTGCAGAAAAAATTGACACAATTTCATCTGATTTTGCATCAAAAAACACCCGAGTTAAAAAAGCATTTGGACGGGTATCATTAATCTTTCCAATAGTATTTATGGCGTCTTTAATTTTAAGTTTTGCAGCATTTAAATCTTTGTGCATCAAATCCAAACCTTCAAAATGATACTCGTACATTGCATCCCGAAAAGGATTAAAAGTATTAGAAAGCATATCGTTTATCAAAAAAAAACGATTCTGATTTCCGTCAGATTGACTCCAACCTTTGTAACCGCCAGAAATTGCAATATTGGCAACATCTTGAGCCGTTTCTAAATATTTAGTTCCACCCTGTTTTGAAAAAGTATCGCCATCCATTCCGATAATTAAATAACTGTAAAATGAAATTACGGAAATTAAGTTCGAATCAAAATTGTTAGGATTAAAGGTCAAATTTTCAAATTCTGTATATCTAAACGAGAAATCTTTATCGTTAAAATTCAAAACAGGTGATGAATAGGTCGAATTATAAATTGGTCTTGAAGATTGCACTTGAATTGTAGCCGTAAATTGGTTGGAATCATACGCCGTAACGGTAATAAACATTGAACAATTTATCTTTTCGTCTTGTTTGTATGTAACTCCAGTCCAATCCGTTTTATTTACAAATTCAGCTAACGATTTTTCTAATGTATTGAATATTTGTCTGTTGGTACTCGCTGCCTTGTCCGCATTGACGTTAACGGTACAATTTAATTGTTGCGCTTGCACAATTCCAAAAGCTAAAACTATAAGTAAACTAAATATATTACGCATCATAATGGACTATTATTTTATTTAAAATATCATCTGAAACAGCTTCTTTAGATTTTAATTCCATCGCTTCAATCCTTAAATCTTTATCTATAAAAGTAACTTTATTTGTTAAACTTCCAAATCCCGCACCTTTATCTTGCAAAGAATTTAGAACTATCAAATCTAGGTTTTTTTTCTGAACTTTTAACTTCGCATTCTCAATTTCATTTTCTGTTTCCAATGCAAATCCAATTAAAAACTGATTTTCTTTAATTGAACCCAATGAAGCCAATATATCTTTCGTTTTTTCTAATTCAATAGTTAACGTATCTTCTGACTTTTTTATTTTATGAACAGCAGAATTTTTAGGTTTGTAATCCGCTACAGCGGCAGCACCAATAAAAACATCTGAAGTCGCAAAATACTTATGACATTCCTCATACATTTCTTGAGCAGAAACTACACGAATCAATTGTACTAAATTATTTTCAATTGATAAATGAGAAGGTCCTGAAATTAAAATTACAGATGCACCAAAATTAGCTGCACTTTGCGCTAAATCGAAACCCATTTTTCCAGAAGAATGATTGCCAATAAACCGAACAGGGTCAATAGCTTCATACGTTGGGCCTGCGGTAATAATTATTTTTTTACCTAATAAAGGCAACTTTTTTTCTAAATCTTTTTCTATAAATGCAACAATATTTTCAGGTTCTGCCATTCTACCTTCGCCTGAAAGTCCACTTGCTAATTCGCCACTTTCTGCAGGAATTATGGTATTTCCGTACGATTTCAATTTAGAAAAATTCGCTATTGTTGAAGGATGTTTGTACATATCCAAATCCATTGCAGGTGCAAAATAAACAGGACAATTTGCAGATAAATAGGTTGCAATTAGAATGTTATCACAAATTCCATTTGCCATTTTCGACAACGTATTTGCAGTAGCAGGCGCAATTACAATCAAATCCGCCCAAAGCGCAATTTCAACGTGATTGTTCCATTCTAAATTTTTATTTGTGGTTTCAACTTGAGAAATTGATTCCTCTTCTTCCTTATAAAAACTCGAAAAAACAGGTCTTTTTGAAAGCGTTGCCAACGTTAACGGCGTTATAAAATCCTTAGAAGCAGGTGTCATTATCACTTGGACATGTGCACTTGCTTTTATGAATAGCCGAACTAATGAAGCAGTTTTGTAAGCAGCAATTCCACCAGAAATTCCCAGTACTATTTTTTTACCGCTTAAAACTGACATTATATCTTATTTAGTTGAATCTCTATAGTAGATTTTATCATCCAACCACTCTTGAACTGCAAGAGCGTGTGGTTTAGGTAATTTTTCGTAAAATTTAGAAACTTCAATTTGTTCTTTATTTTCAAAAACTTCTTCTAAACTGTCATTATAAGTTGCAAATTCTTCCAACTTTTCTGTCAATTCCTTTTTTATTTCAGAATTAATTTGGTTTGCTCTTTTAGCCATAATAGTTATAGCTTCATACACATTACCAGTTGGTTCCTCAATAATACTTTTATTATAAGTAATTGTATTTACCGGAGCATTCGTCTTTTTTAAATCCATGACTTTCTATTTATTTTGAAAATTGTTTTAAATCTGTGTCTATTCTCGCCAACATTTCGTCAGCCTTTTGTTTGTATTCTGTATTCGCATTAAATTTTACCAAATTAGAATATGCTGTTTTAGCAACATTCAAACGGTCTTGCATTTTTGTTGTTATACTGTTTATTGCTAATTGATAAGCAGAATCAAACTTATAAAACAATGCTTTTTCTTTGAATGGCGTTCCAGGATAATCAATTATAAAATTATCAAGTGCAACTATTGCTGCCTTATAATCTGATATTTTGTTGTATCCGTAAGCATTTTCGTATGCTTTTTTCTCTAACTTTTCTCTTAAGTCTTTAACTACAACATTGGCATCAGCCAAATAGGAAGAATTTGGATAGGCATCTATAAAAGCTTGTAATTTCTCAATTGCTTTGTCAGTATCTGTTTGATCTAAACTGTAAACTGGCGATAACATTGAATAACTTTTCGCACCTAAATACGATGCTTCTTCTATTTTATCACTTTTTGGATAACCAGCTGCAAAACTTTCAAATTGGTATCCTGACAAATAATATTGTTTTGTTTTATAATACGACTGTGAAAACATATAAAACATTTTCTCCGCTTGAGGTTTTCCTCTGTAAGATGGAGCTATTTGTTCAAAAAGACGAATTGCTTTAGAATATTTACCATTATCATATTGTTTGGTTGCCGCATCAAATTTAACCTCAAGATCTTCAGATTTTAAAGCCTTTTGATATTCACTACAAGATGAAAAACCAAAAAGAATTAGAGCTATAATTATAAATTTATTCATTTTTTTTATTGAATTATTGCAGATTTAGTGGCATTTAAACCGTTTAAAAATCAACTGCAAATTTAGTTATTAATTTAGTGACTACAAAATATATTTTTCTAATAATAATTCTGCTTTTTTATTGCTAATTTATTATCAATTTCACCAACGAATAATGCTATTCTCGTAGCCAAATCAGTATCAACATTCACCAACGGCAAACGAACGGTATTTTCACATAATCCCAATGATTTCAATACTTCTTTAATTCCCCCAGGGTTTCCTTGTTCAAAAATCATATCAATACTATTCGATAATATATAATGTAATTGATACGCTTCATCGACTTTTCTGTCCAAACCTAAACGAATCAATTCAGCAAATTGTTTCGAAAAACCTTGGCCAATTACAGAAATCACCCCGCTTCCACCAGCCAAAACCATAGGTAAAGCAATCATATCATCGCCAGAAATAACTAGGAAATCCTTCGGTTTATTCTGAATTAATTGCATCGCCTGAACCAAATCGCCCGCAGCTTCCTTTATTGCAACAATATTTTTAAAATCATTTGCCAAACGAATCACTGTCGAAGGCAAAACATTACTTCCAGTCCTTCCCGGAACATTATAAAGGATTACTGGAATTGGTGAAATTGCTGCAATAGCTTTAAAATGTTGATAAATTCCTTCCTGAGTTGGTTTATTATAATAAGGAGAAACCGAAAGTATTGCAACGAAATTTGAAAAATCTCTGCTTTTCAATTCCTCAATTACTTTATGAGTATTATTTCCGCCAACTCCCAAAACAAGTGGCAATCTGCCTTTATTAGCAGCAACAACCGTTTGAATTACCAACTCTTTTTCTTCTTGGTTTAAGGTCGCATTTTCAGCAGTCGTTCCAAGAATTACAAGATAATTAATCCCGTTTTCAACTTGATAATTTACAATTTTCGTTAAAGATTCAACATCTACCGAAAAGTCTTTTTTGAAAGGTGTAACCAACGCAACTCCCGTCCCTATTAATGATTGCATACTATATTTTGTTTAATATTTTTAAATATTTAAATAATTCGTAAATGAAAACGGTATAATTTTCAGCATTTGTATTAATCATAAAATGATTTAAGCGTTTGTCAATTGACGTAAAACCAACTTTAAAACTCGCTTTCGATTCATTTGAAAGCAACATTAATGGAATTTTCTCAACATCATAATAATTAATCAGCAAATCAAAATTTTCATTTATAAAATTCACCACTTCTGGTTTACTAAATGTAGCCGCCCAACTCAAATCTACATTACAAAAAATAGGGCAATCAAAAACTTCATTTTTTTTTATTTTATCCTTGAAAACCAAAGATTTAATATGTTTTTCCTCAATTCCTTGTTTAACTAATTCTTGAACTAAAGCTTCCCTTTCGTAGAAATAACTATCGTCCAAAACAATCCCAACAGTTATAATTTTTGAAGCCGTTGCAACCAGTTTAACATTTGATAATGATTTATTAACTATCTTTTTGGTCAAAAAATTCTTGATGTAAATTAAAAACATAGTACTTTTACTTAAATTACAAATTTAATTAAATAAGTCGCATTTCCGATGGTAAATCTAAAAAAGTATAACGTTGTTTCGAGGTTTTTTGTTTTATTCTTAACATTTATTTTGTCAGTTTCTTGTGCTGAACAAAAATATTACGTTACAAAAATTGAAGGAAAAGAAATTGTAGTCACAAACAAAAACGCAGAAATCCCAGAAATTGAAGCCTATATAAAACCCTACCGAGAACACATTGACCAAGAATTAAACGCGCAAATTTCGTATGCACCAGAAACTTTAGATAAATCTGGAAAATGGCAAACAACAATAGGTAATTTGCTAGCAGACATTACATTACAAAGAGGAAATACCATTTTTTATACTCGTGAAAATAAAAAAATAGACCTATGCATTCTCAACAACGGCGGCATTCGTTCTATAATTCCAAAAGGAAAAATCACACTGAAAACAGCCTTCGAAGTGATGCCTTTTGAAAATACATCGATAGTAGTCGCATTAAAAGGGGAACAAATTTTAGAAATGGTGAATTATTTTATTTCCGAGAAAAAACCGCACCCAATTTCAGGAATTCAGTTCACAATCGATAAAAACAAACAGCCAAAAAATATCCTAATTCAAGGAAAATTATTAGAAAACAACTCAATCTACCACGTCATAACCTCAGATTATCTCTCAAACGGTGGCGATAAAATGGATTTTTTCAAAAAAGGAGTAGCAACTTATGACCTAAATTACAAATTACGAAACATCCTAATCGATTATTTCAAAGAAACCGATACCATTCCAATTCTAAAAGACCAACGAATATTAGAAGAATAAAATATTTTTTGGAGCGAAAAGGCAGTAATAATCAGGAAATGATATTCCCGCCTTCCTTCCAATCTGCGCAAAAAAGCGCAGGATTTTCCCTCCAGTCGGGGCTAAAATTAAATCATAAACCTTTTGGAATTTACCTAAAAAAAAACAAAAATGAAAAGAAGAGAATTTATACAAAAAACAGCAGCAAGCACCGCATTAATGGGTTTAGGATTGTCATTAAGCAGTTTCAAATCATCCGATAAAACAGATATAAAACACTTAACAATTCTTCATACCAACGATGTTCACAGTTATATCGACCCATTTCCAGCAGACCATCCACGAAATCCAAATATGGGCGGCGTTGCCAGAAGAGCGGCATTAATCGAAAGCATTCGTCAAGAAAACCCAAACCTTTTATTGCTTGACGCAGGCGATATATTTCAAGGAACACCCTATTTTAATTATTATGGCGGCGAATTAGAATTGAAATTAATGAGTATGATGAAATACGATTTGGGAACAATGGGAAACCACGATTTCGACAACGGAATTGACGGCTTCTATTCTCAAATGCACAATGCTAATTTTGATTTTGTAACCTCAAACTACAACTTTGAAAATACCGTACTCAACGGCAAAACAAAACCGTTCAAAATATTCAATAAAAACGGAATTAAAGTTGGAATTTTCGGAATCGGAATTGAATTATCAGGATTAGTTGATAAAAAAAACTATAAAGAAACTGTGTATTTAAATCCTGTTGAAACCGCTCAAGAAATGACAAGAATTCTAAAACAAGAACAAAAATGCGATCTTGTAATTTGTCTTTCTCATCTTGGATATAAATATAAAGACGAACCAGAAAAAATTTCTGATGTAAAGTTAGCAACATTAACCAAAGACATCGACCTCATTATTGGCGGACACACGCATACTTTTTTAGACAAACCAACAGTGCTAAAAAATAGCGAAGGAAAAGAAGTAATTGTCAATCAGGCGGGTTGTTACGGGATAAATCTTGGTCGAATTGACTTTTATTTCGATAACGATAAATCAAAATCTCATAACGGAAAAAGTATTATTGTTTAATACATAAGTATATTTATTGCAACTTTTTAAAAATTTATTTTGTTAATTAAAATGTAATTTATTAACTTTGATTAATCGATTGCATTTAAATTAGTGTTTCATTTATCTATTTAATTATACTTAAAATAAACATTAACAACTGTTTATCTATTTATAAATACGAGTTTTTTATATTTGTTATTATTTAAATTTATAAATAATAAGGATTCCCTCAACTACAAAATTTATTTTATGATGATGAAATTACCTGCAATAATCAATATTGAAAATGATTCTATAGAAATATCAATTTTAGGAAAAATAGTTGATTCAATACCTGTTTCAAATATTGAAACGATAAGTATGAAAAAAATTAAAAAACCTCTATTTTTTTGGTTAATATTAATTTCATCTTATATACTTATTACTTGGTTTTTTGACATGATTATTGATTCTGAATATTTTTTAATTGTTAGTCCATTCATACTTTTATTAATTTATTCTTATTTAAATAATTTCTATAACAATTCAGTTGTTATCAAACAATTTGATAATGAACCAAGCGAATACGTTATTTTTCATAGCAACAAATACATAGTTAAAACTATAGTTTCTCAAATTAGAATACAGAAAGATCTTAAACGTTTCGAGAAAAATATTTCTGACCAAGAAAATTAATAAACTTCTTAAACATCTTCTATCCTCTGAAATAATATCCTTAAAGAAAAGTAATTAAAACACCTTTAATTATAATTACTATTCATAAATTAGCTATACCGTAAATTCTTTGTAACATAACATTGATATAATGAGTATAAAAAAAGCTAATAAATTCAAACGTTTTTGGAAACTACTTGGTCCAGGACTAATAACAGGTTCAAGCGATGACGATCCATCAGGAATTGCAACGTATTCTCAAGCTGGAGCTGCGTTCGGACTTTCTACACTTTGGACTGCAATTTTGGCATTTCCACTTATGGCAGCAATTCAACAAATGTGTGCCCGAATTGGATTGGTAACCGAGCAAGGTTTAACAGGAGCTTTGAAAAAAAACTATCCGAAATGGGTTTTATATTTAATGCTTCTTTTCAGTTTTCCAAGTATTATAATGAATATTGGTGCCGATATTGCCGCTATGGGAGCTGTTGGGAACATGCTTTTTCCAAAAATAGAAGCAACTTATTTCAGTGTGGTTTTTACAATGCTGCTTCTAATTTTGATTATTTATTTACCATATCATAAAATAGCATCCATCTTAAAATACCTTTGTGTTGTTTTAATGGTTTACTTAATCGTTCCATTTTTATACCATCAAGATTGGGTTGAAGTTGCAAAATCAACCTTTATACCAACACTGAAATTCGATAAAGCATTTGTAGCTATCATTGTTGGAATTTTTGGAACTACCATTTCACCGTATCTATTTTTTTGGCAAGCCTCGATGGAAGTTGAAGAAATGAAACAAAAAAAGAGACACTTAATCGTGAATAAAAAAATAATCGGTGATATGAAAGAAGACATCGATTTTGGAATGACCTTTTCTGGATTGGTAATGTTTTTTATAATTCTAACCACAGGAACTGTACTATTCAAAGCTGGGATTCACCAAATCGATACGGTTGAACAAGCAGCAATGGCTTTAAAACCATTAGCTGGAGACGCTGCCTATTTACTTTTTGCTATTGGAATAATTGGAACGGGGCTTATTGCAATTCCAGTTTTAAGTGGTTCATTGTCCTATATTATAACGGAAACATTTGGTTGGGAACAAGGTTTAGACAAGAAATTTCACGAAGCCAAAGCCTTTTATATAATTATTGCAATTTCCTTACTTTTGGGATTGTCACTCAATTATATAGGGATTTCACCCGTGCAAGCTTTGATTTATACCGCCATACTTTACGGACTTACAGCTCCAGTTTTGATTGCGATTATTCTACATATTTCAAATAATAAAAAAGTGATGGGAAAATTTACAAATAGCAAAACAACAAATATTCTCGGATTTAGTGCCTTGATAATTATGACTTTTGCAGCTGTTGCATTGGTTTATATGCAGTTTTCTGGCGAAAATTAATCTTATTTATTCCTCTAATAAACTGGCATCTATAAAATTATAAATTCCATCTATAGATAAATTTGCCATCGCATTACTGTATTCACTAGCTCCTCCTCTATCAGAATCATTAATATAATTATCAATATGCTGTGTCCAAAATTGCAATGCCAATTCAAAAACTTCTTTGTTTTCGTGGCTAAAAGGACATTCTGTTACCTCTTGAATAATTTTGTTTCCCAATGTTTTTAAGTCCGAAGAACTATTAGTGGTTTTGAATCCATTGACCAAATTATTCACAACTACTTTTTTTTCTGATTTTGTCATAACGCACTAATTTAGATTGTTCTAAAGTCAGCACTTTGCTAACTTATAAAATACCAAAAAAGTAGTTAAGTCAATAAATAGAATGGGAGAAACAAATTTAATAAAATATAACTAACTAAATAACAATATTTTATAAAAATTTTACTTGTATTATTAAATAAATATTCGTACTTTTATTTAAATACATTTTCTTACGTATTTAAAATTATCAACATTAAATTTCCCCGAATTTAATCCGTTTCTAATTAAAATAGAAGCAAATCAATACTTTACCCTTTGTCTTGGAAATATTAAAATTTTAATCCTTTAATAATTGAAAAATGACAAAGTTAAACCACATTCTTTTCTTTAATGAAATTAGCCTCGATTCTATTGATGAAGTTGGAGGAAAAAACGCCTCACTTGGGGAAATGTATAACCAGCTAAAGCCAATGGGGATTGCAATCCCAAATGGTTTCGCTCTTACGGCAAATGCCTATCGGATGTTTCGAACAGAAAATCATTTGGAAAAAAAGCTAACTGATTTATTGGGAAAATTAGATACCGAAGAATATTCTAATCTTTCCGATATTGGTAAAAAAATCAGATCGCTAGTACTTTCAGCAACAATACCAAAAGAAATTTGTGAGGAAATAAATACAGCTTACAAAGCATTATCAAAACAATGTGATACCATTAATTTAGATGTTGCCGTTCGCAGTAGCGCCACTTCAGAAGATTTACCAACAGCCAGTTTTGCGGGACAAATGCAAACATTTTTGAATATTTGTGGTGAAAAACAAGTCTTGGAAGCCGTTCATAATTGTTTTGTATCCTTATTCACAGATCGCGCCATAAAATATCGAAATGATATGGGTTTTGCAGATTTAGACATTGCAATTTCTGTAGGAATTCAACAAATGGTTCGCAGCGACAAATCGGCGTCTGGTGTAGTATTTACAATAGATCCAGACACAGGTTTCAAAAATACAATCATCATTAATGGAATTTGGGGACTTGGAGAAAATATCGTACAAGGAATTGTAACCCCTGACGAATGGGTTGTTTTCAAACCAACATTACACAACGGAAATTGGAGTCCTATATTGAAAAAAACCTGTGGTAGCAAGGAATTCACAATGCGATATTCCGATAAAAAAGAACGCACATCCATTGAAACAACTGTAAAAAACAGCGTAACTCCTTTAGAAAAGCAAAATCAATTTTGTCTAAACGAAAGAGAAGTTATTCAAATTGCGCAATGGTGCTACGCTATTGAAAAACATTATCGAAAACCAATGGATATTGAATGGGCAAAAGACGGTTTGAACGACCAAATATATATTGTTCAAGCGCGACCTGAAACAATTCACGGTTTAAAAAATAGAAACATCCAAACAACCTATAAACTATTAGAAAAAAGTAAAATTTTAGCCAAAGGAATTGCCCTTGGGGATAAAATTGCAACTGGAAAAGCACGGTTTTTGGAAAGTCCTGCAGAAGGTCATAAACTTCAAAAAGGTGAAATATTAATTGCCGATTTCACAAATCCAGATTGGGATCCAATATTGAAAAAAGCAGCAGGTATTGTCACAAATAAAGGAGGACGAACAAGTCACGCCGCAATTATAGCAAGAGAATTAGGAACTGTGGCAATTGTAGGTTGCGGAAATGCTTCGGAATGTATTGCAGATGGTCAAGAAATAACTGTTTGTTGTTCTGAAGGAAAAGAAGGTATAATTTACGATGGCATATTAAAATGGGAAATATATGAAGAGGATTTTTCCAATTTAATTCTTCCCGAAACAGACCCTATGTTTATTCTCGCCGACCCAGAACGCGCTTTCGAATTGAGTCAATATCCTAATAAAGGTGTGGGATTGTTGCGAATTGAATTTGCCATTTCAAACTCCATAAAAATTCATCCGTTGGCAGTTTGTGAACCCGAAAAAATCACCAATAAAGAAACTATAAAAACTATAAAAGAAATCACAAAAGGATATGAAGACGGCAAAAAATACTTTGTCGATAAACTGTCAGAAGCTGTTTCTATTGTAGCTGCCGCATTTTACCCAAAAGATGTCATTGTGAGAATGAGTGATTTCAAAAGTAACGAATATGCAAGTCTCATTGGCGGTGCCGAGTTTGAACCCAATGAAGAAAATCCAATGCTCGGGTTCCGTGGTGCTTCAAGATATTATAGTGATTTTTATCGAAAAGCATTTGCTTTAGAATGTTTGGCAATGAAAAAAGTGAGGAACCGAATGGGATTACTCAACGTGAAATTGATGATTCCGTTTTGTAGAACGGTCGAAGAAGGCGAAAAAGTAATCGCTGAAATGGAAAAAAACGGTCTCATTCGTGGAGAAAATGGATTGGAAATTTATATGATGGTGGAAATTCCAAGTAATGTGATTTTAGCCAATGAATTTGCTAAAATATTTGATGGTTTTTCTATTGGTTCCAATGATTTAACACAACTGACCTTGGGAATTGATAGAGATTCTCATTTAGTAAGTCCTTTATTCGACGAAGAAAACGCAGCTGTAAAATATTTAATCAGCCAAACCATTCATGCAGCAAGATTCAATAATATTAAAGTTGGACTGTGCGGTCAGGCTCCAAGCGATTTGCCAGAATTCGCTCAATTTCTTGTTGACGAAGGAATTGACAGCATTTCTTTCAATCCAGATGCACTTATAAAAGGCATCGAAAACATATTAGAAGCCGAACAAATATTAAAATAAATTATCAAAATGGAAACACCGTTCAAAAATAAAGTGGCTTTAGTCACAGGTGCCTCTTTCGGAATTGGAAGAGCAACAGCGATATTATTCGCCCAAAAAGGAGCGAAAGTCGTACTCGTAGATTGGCATGAAAATAGCGAAACATTAGATTTTATAACCGCTTTTGGTGGCGAAGCACTATTCATAAAATGTGATGTTTCTCAACTTTCCGAAGTTCAAAAAATGATTCAAAAAACAATATCTATTTACGGCAGATTGGATTTTGCCTTCAACAATGCGGGCATCGAAGGCGCATCAGCAACAATTACAGAATGCTCCGAGGAAAATTGGGACAAAACAATTGGTATCAATCTCAAGGGAATTTGGGGATGTATGAAATATGAAATCCCCGAAATGCTAAAAAACGGCAATGGCGCTATTGTGAACTGTGCTTCCATCGCAGGATTAGTTGGATACGTGGGACTTCCTGCATACGTTGCTTCAAAACACGGCGTAATCGGACTCACAAAAACTGCCGCTTTAGAAAATGCAAAACTTGGAATTCGGGTAAATGCCGTTTGTCCAGGCGCTATAAAAACCCCAATGATTGATAGATTAACGAATAATAAAAAAGAGGTCGAAGCCCAATATGCAGCACAAGAACCTATTGGTCGTTTGGGGAATCCCAATGAAGTTGCCAATGCCGTAATTTGGTTGTGTTCCGAAGCCGCGTCCTTTGTTACAGGACACGCAATGGCAGTTGATGGTGGTTGGACAGCCCAATAAATGCAATAAAAAATGATAAAAACCACTCCGTTTTGTGCTTTCAATTCGGAGTTTTTTTTGGGCGCGCCCTTGTTCAGAACGATTTTAGTTACTACGCCATCTGTACAAAACGAGGTCGGGCTCATATCTTTGTATTGATTACAATTATAAGAAATACTTATCTTTGAAATAGTAATAATAGATAACAAAACAAAGTTGCATAATCGTCGTTGGGCTAGATACATTTAATGATATTGACGAAATAGGAAGATCAACTTTGTTTTTATTACATAGAAGCCTCAATAAGTACTTAAACACTATGCTTTTAGTTTAGATGTTGTATAAAAAATGAGCAAAGGCGTATG
>OZ248394.1:0-162172 GCA_965234425.1 Flavobacterium neuenschwanderi (SeqCode)
TTCAGACTCTAAAAGATAAAAAAGAATGAGGCAATTTCTTTGGAAGAATATACTTCTAAGAGCTATTTTTGAAAGGGCGAGCTCTCATTCTTTTTCACTTTATATAACAAATTTACACTGTTTTAAACATTTATTATTTAAACACTACAAACATAGTAGGAAAGGGTGCCAGAGCGTTAAGTAGTTGGCGTGATATCCCGATCCGTCTTGGCTTGCTTGTGTTAGCATCATACGCTTATCTCTAGCTGTGGCTCTTGTGGTGCTACTTATGGCTCTATCTACGCTACACCAACGGACTAAAGTCCATAGTTACTATATGTCCCATCCCTACGGGATTCGCACGTGTTAGAGGAGCTACTAGTGGCTTTCCCAACGGACTGAAGTCCGTTGTTACCCTATATGCCATCCCTACGGGACTCTCTCGCCACGTGCAAAAGCCATCGACTTGGCGCATATAGTAACCCAATGCTTTAGCTTTGGGGATAGCCTACACAGATACCCTACTGCTACCATCACACCACGTGACAGATCCAGCGGTTCGACCCAATATAATACCCCAATGCTTAGCTTTGTAGGATACCAATACTTTATCATTACCATTATCAGATTGCCACAATCCGTTGCTCAAATAAAACAGTAAGCATTTTTAGAGTTTATACAAAATTATGTCCAATCTCGAGTAAACAAAACCAAAATGAACGAAATGAAAACGTTTTTTAATAGAACAACAGCGCCAACTACCCCGCCAAAGGTTTAAACAACAGGTTCATTAGGGTTTTTTAGTCTTCTGTTGGGGTTAAACAATGATAATTTGAGGTTAATAAGCCTAAAATTGGGGTCTCGAACCCCGATTTAAGGTTATTTAACCCCAAAAATGCACTTAATGACTTCAAAAAAGTACTTCGAGAACCCGTTAATGCACTTCGAGACCCCATTGACGAACTTTAGAACCCCATTTACTGTCTTTGCGAGGAGGCACGACGAAGCAATCTGTTGATGGTAATGGATACGACAACAGATTGCCACGCTCCACTTCGTTACGCTCGCAAGGACGGGATGGCGGGTAAAGTTGATGGTTGTTGGTTGATGGTTGTTAGTTGTTGGTTGTTAGTTGTTGGTTGATGGTTGTTGGTTGATGGGAAATCTGTGGCAAAAAATCCTATCCAAGGCTCTGTAATTGCAAGGCACGAAGCAATCAAAAGTAAAGAGTGACTGAACGGGAATGTAGTAACGGATAATTATTTTGCGGAAATCTAAGGAATCTAAGTAGTCAAAAAATCTAATACTCTAAGTTGTCTGTTTTGCGTGAGGGGGTGAAGAGTAAAGCCCACAGACAAGTGTAGCGAAAGCGGAACTTGACGAGGACTTGCAACGGAACACCCGACCGAGTTTAGTAGAGATTGCCTCGTTTGTAAAAACGTTCAAAACGAGGGCACGCCCAAAAGAAAAAGCAGTTGTTTATTTGTCAATTTGAATTTACACTTTTTTATGTAGAAACCATTTTTAACTTAAATAGAAGTCACGAAATTTCCAAAAATATATTGTTCGTAAGTAAACGAATTTACGCCATTTGAAAACGTAATATTCTTGAAAACTACATAATGATTATAACCCGTTAATACTTGAGTTGTAGGATTTAAAACTTTAGTAGTTGTCACTTCAATAATTCCGCTTGTCCCTGAAACACCGGCAGAAGCGTTCCATTCGTCGGAAACAGTTGGGCTTGCTGGCGGAAAAGAAGCGCAGAAATAAGCACTGCTAATTATGGAATCAAAAAGTCTGTAAATTACTTTATTGGTACTGCTAACCAAAATGGTTCGAGGCGTATTTGCTGCTGTAACCACGTTTTCAAAAGTCGAAATTGGTGTTTGCAAAATCAATGCTTCGTTGTTTTTAACCTTGAAAAACAATCCGTTATTCACATCGCAGTCATTTATTGCTGCTGCAGAATCAAAATTAAAGGTGTCTAATTTGATATTTCCATCATCGCAACTATTAAAAAGCAAGACACAAAGTAATAAACCAAGAAATCGTTTCATATTTTTCATATTTAAAACAAAAATAGAATTTTTAATTTGTTTCAAAAGCAATAGTGTCCAAAATCATTTATATTTTAAGTAAATTCAAATATCAGGTAGCTGTTTTGCGAAATTTTAACTTTAAATAATCTGTATATTTGCACAACTGAAATTGTAATAATGAAAACGTATAAATATTATTTTGCTGCTTTTACTGCATTTCTAATCTGGGGATTTTTCAGTTTGGCATTAAAACCCTTGCAAGACTATCCATCTTTAGATATTTTATTTTATCGTGTTTTTCTAAGTTCAATTGTAATGTTGCTCATAAATCTACTATTTCGCAGAAAAACAGTTAAGGAAAATGCACTTTTGTTTTCTAATTTGAAACCAAATGATAAAAAAAGAATACTTTTTCTGACTTTGGGAGGAAGTTTTTTACTAATTATAAATTGGTTTATCTTCATTTTCGTTGTCAATCACATCAATGTCAAAGCGGCTTCATTGGCGTATTTAATTTGTCCAATTCTAACGACTGTTTTTGCTTTTGTAATTTTAAAAGAAAAACTGAGTAAACCGCAATGGATTGCTGTTTTTATTAGTATTTTCAGCTGTTTTTTATTGTCTCTAAATCATTTTCAAGATATTTTTTACAGCTTGATTGTTGCAGCTTCCTACGCATTATACCTTGTCAGTCAAAGGAAAAACAGTGAAATTGATAAATTTATTACCTTAACAATTCAATTGGTTTTCACGGCATTGGTAATTCTACCGTTTTATCCAAGTTTTAGCGGCGTTATTCCAACGACTCCGATTTTTTATATTTACTTGGTCGTAATTGTAGTATTTTTTACAATTGTTCCTTTGTTTTTAAATCTTTACGCACTCAAAGGAATTAATTCTTCAACTGTTGGAATTATGATGTATATCAATCCTATAATTAATTTTTTAATAGCAGTTTTTTATTACAACGAAGAAGTGACTACAATTCAATTGGTATCTTATTTTTTAATTCTAATTTCTATTTTAGTTTTTAACGAAAAGTTGCTTTTTAATAGAAAAGTTGCAGTTTCTTTATCGGAGAATAATAATTAAATAGTATTTAAACAATGAAAAAAGTATATTTAGATAACGCATCGACAACACAAATTCGGGAAGAAGTGATTC
Source organism: Flavobacterium neuenschwanderi (SeqCode) (assembly GCA_965234425.1). Taxonomy (GTDB): domain Bacteria; phylum Bacteroidota; class Bacteroidia; order Flavobacteriales; family Flavobacteriaceae; genus Flavobacterium; species Flavobacterium neuenschwanderi. The sequence goes on from OZ248394.1 coordinate 3,186, forward strand.
ACGAAATGGTTTCTATTTTGTCAAATGATTATGGAAATCCGTCGTCAACGCACAGTTTTGGTAGAAATGCGAAAAGCATTGTGGAACTTTCTCGAAAAGCCATTGCCAAAGAATTGAATTGCAATGCACAAGAAATTATTTTTACTTCTGGCGGAACAGAATCCAATAATTTAATTCTTCGTTCTTGCGTGAAAGATTTGAAAGTGAAACGAATAATTACTTCCAAAATTGAACATCACGCTGTTTTACATACGATTGAAGCCTTGCAAAAAGAGTTTGATATTCAAGTGGATTATGTTGCAATCAAAGCAAATGGCGTTATCGATAAAACAGATTTAGTTGGTTTGCTTTCACAAGATATTAAAACATTGGTGAGTTTGATGCACGTCAATAATGAAATCGGAACAGTTTTAGAATTGGATTTAATTGCAAGAATTTGCCAACAAAATAGCGTTTTATTTCATTCTGATACGGTTCAATCTGTTGCGAAAACAGAAATTGATTTACAAAAAACACCAATTGATTTCTTAGTTGCTTCGGCACATAAATTTCACGGACCAAAAGGCGTTGGTTTTGCATTTGTGAGAAAAAATTCTGGTTTGCAACCTCAGATATTTGGTGGCGAACAAGAAAAAGGTTTGCGTCCCGGAACTGAAGCGGTACACCAAATTGCTGGAATGGCAAAGGCTCTAACGCTTTCATTAGCCAATTTAGATACTGAAAGAGCTGCGATTACAGAAGTTAAAAACTATTTAATTCAACAATTAGAATTGGAATTTCCTGAATTTCAAATTAACGGTTCTGAAGATGGTTTTTATACCGTTTTGAACATCATCTTGCCTTTTTCAGAAGATAAAACAGCAATGATTCTCTTTGGTTTGGATATGAAAGGAATTGCAGTTTCCCGTGGAAGTGCTTGTCAATCGGGAAGTATCAAGCCTTCGCACGTTCTCGCTGAATTTCTTTCTGCAGAAGATTTAAAAAAACCAAGTATTAGAATTTCATTCAGTCATTACAACACCAAACAAGATATCGATTTGTTAATTGAAGGTTTAAAAGGGGTTTAAATTATTTCTTTTGTGCTTTCAGCTTTGCTTTTTCTTGTTTTTTGAAATAGCCACGAAACAGAAAATTATGTTTCAAGGCTTCCAAATCTTCATTCAAACGGAAACTCGCCTGATTGATATTGGTCATTGTAGAATCTATTTTGCGAACTAATTCTGGATCATTTGACAAATAATTAAGTGCGCCTTTTCCATCTTTAACATTGGTAATTGTGGCGTTTAAATTGGTTACTACTTTATTAATTCCATCGCTTGAACGTTCTAAATTGCCTACAATCGTCTTAATTTTATTGGCTACAGCCGTATCTTTAAAAACCCCAATTACATTGTCTTTATTGTTTAAAGTTGCAATCAATTCATTCAATTTCCCCACAGATTCTGACGTTCCTTTGCTCGTTAATTTCAAATATCGCAACGTTTGTTTCAAGTCGCTTCCCATAATTGTATCATTAATTAACAAGCCAACGGTTCCTTTTCCTTGTGTAATTTCTTTTGTGATTTTTAGTAAATCAACCGTTAATAAAGCCGCATTTTGATTGGTAACATTCAAGGTACTCAAAATATCATCAGTACGAATTCTGTTTATAGATTTAATAATATCGCCAGGTTGAACAGTACCAAATGAATTTTCTCCGGGCGTAATATTGATAATCATATTTCCAACCAAACCATCCGAACCAATAGTTGCCACCGCATTTTTTTTGATGTGTTTGAAAACGGTTTTATCAATAATCATATCCACGCGAATTGTGGTGTCGTTAATCATCGAAATTTCTCGAACTGTTCCTACATTTATACCAGAATACCGAACATTATTTCCCAATTGTAAACCACTTACATTATTGAAAACAGCACTTAATTTATTAGTTTCACCAAACATTTTCTGCTTTTCGCCAATGAAATAAATCGCTAAAACAAATAGCATTAATCCAATGATTACAAAAATTCCTAAGCGCATTTTCTGTGTTGTTGACTTTTCCATTTTTATATTTATTTAAAGAAAGCACGAACTTTTTCATCCGATGAAACAGATAATTCTTCAAAAGTTCCTTCTTTGTAATTTATTCCATCTACCAATAAAATCATTCTATTTGAAATTACACGAGCGCAATCTACATCGTGCGTAATTATTATGGATGAAGTGTTGTATTTTTTCTGAATTGACATCATTAATAAAATAATTTCTTTAGATGTAATTGGGTCTAAACCCGTAGTTGGCTCATCATAAAGAATAATTTTAGGCTGCAGAATTAAAGTTCTTGCCAAAGCAATTCGGCGTTTCATTCCGCCAGAAAGTTCGTTGGGCATCAAATCTATTGCGTTTGCCAAACCTACATTTTCTAAAGCTTCCATTACTAAAGGCGTTGTATCTTCAAGGAAACCAAATTTTTTGGTATGTCTTCGTAACGGAAATTCTAAATTTTCACGAACCGACATCGAATCATATAGGGCACTTCCTTGAAAAAGAAATCCAATTTCTGTTCGCAATTCATCTAAATCTTCGTGTTTTAAATCATTAATATTTTTGCCCATTACCATAATTGTGCCGCCATCAGGCTCTTCCAATCCGATGAGGCATTTTATCATTACTGATTTTCCGCAACCCGATTTTCCCATTACAACCAAATTCTCGCCTTCAAATAACTTCATATTGAATCCATCAAGCACGTGATTTTCGCCGTAACTTTTTCGAAGGTCGTTGATTTCTATAACAAGATTTGATTTATTGGTGTCCATAACTTATAAATCATAAAAAATATTTGAAACAAATACGGCTATAAAGTCAATAATAAAAAGTAGCATTGATGTGAAAACCACAGCTGAATTAGCGGCAAGTCCAACACCAGCAGTTCCTTTTTTACAATTATATCCTTTGAAACATCCTACAAGACCAATTGCGAATCCAAAAAAGAATGTTTTTATGGTGGTTGGAATTAAATCGCTAAATTCTAAGCTATTGAAAACTTGATTGAAATAGAGTAAATACGATACATTTCCTTTTATATTTTCAACCATTGCAGAACCAAAAATGGCAATTGCATCTCCAAAGAAAACTAAAATAGGAATCATTAATGTAGTAGCTAAAATCCGAGTAACCACAAGGTATTTGAAAGGATTTGTGCCCGAAACTTCCATAGCGTCAATTTGTTCGGTAACGCGCATCGAACCTAATTCTGCGCCAATTCCAGAACCAATTCTACCCGCACAAATTAATGCAGTTATAATTGGTCCAATTTCTCGAATTATTGAAATACTCACCATTGATGGCATCCAAGAAACAGCTCCGAATTCTTGAAGTGTTGGTCGAGATTGTAATGTGAATACCAATCCAATGATGAATCCTGTTACGGCAACCAATAATAAAGAGCGGTTTCCCATATTGAAACATTGTCGCAAGAACTCTTTAAATTCAAAAGGTCTTTTGAAAACTTCTTTAAAAAAACGACTTGCAAAATAGGAGAGTTCCCCAATTTCAGTTAAAAAGACTTTGAATAAATCGATTATATTTAAAATACTATTCATAAAGTGATGAATTAATTTTAATAGAGAAATGGGTACTCAAATATACGATTATTCTTCTAAATTGTAATGGTTTTTAATAATTCATTTAGTTTGTTTTTATAATTTATAGTAAAATGAAAACAACCGTAAAATGTCAATTCTTCACTTTAATTCTGCAATAGTTGTGAATTCTATAGCATAACAACATATAAAAAAACATTTTTGGTTTTATAGTGCTATAACTTGAATGATTTGTGCTATTTTATTATTTCCAATGAAACTACATTTGATTAAATTAAAACAATTAAATTATGAGTAACATAGCGCAAAGACCTGAATTTAAGGCAAAATACGACAATTATATAGGAGATTCTGTGATGATTTACTATTAAAATATTAATTTTTTTTATATTTTTGTTTTTCTAAGACAGTCACAGAACTAGTCTCCATAGAGTGCTTATGCCATTTGTGCTAGCACTCTATTTTTTTGTAGACTTATTTCTTTTTTGTATTCATAATCTATGTCGTATCTGCTTTTGTTTTTGAATAGTATATATACCATTTCTAATAATTTTCTTTGAATTGCAACTAATGCTTTCATTTTAATGCCATGTTTTGATACTAATCTCGCATAAATATTTTTAAAACTTTCGTCTCGCCTAACTGCTGTTAATGCTGGCAGATGCATAGCTTTTCTTAAATTTCTATTTCCTTTTTTTGATATTCTTGGTTTCCCTTTTACAGATGTACCAGATGTTTTTTCTTTTACATCAAGTCCAGCATAACTTGATAATTGTTTTTTATTTCTAATTAACTCAAAACCATTGGTCTCAGCTAAAATAATTACCGCCGTAAGCCATCCTATCCCTGGTATTGTACAAATATTTTCAATATCATATTTTAATGATTCATCATAATTTACCCAGTTTAACATATCTTGCTTAATATCTTTTTCTTGTATGTTTAAGAATTTGATTCTCGCATTCATTCGACTTAAACTATTTTCATTTGGCTCTGCTTCGGAGTTTTCGGCATGCAATTGATTTTTGACAACAACTCTTTCTGAAACTATTTGATCTCGCTCTCTTGTAAGTTGTTGCAAATTTTTAAACACATTTTTTGGACGCTTCCATTGATCTAATTTTCTTTCTAATCCAAATTGTGCTATTGCCTGTGAACAAGTCTTGTCTGTAACGGTTTTTACTTCCAAAGTCTTTATGTAATTGCTTATTTTATTAGGCAATACAATACTTACTTCATATCCTTTATCATCTAAATAATAAGCGAACTTTTGATGATAAACTCCTGTAGCCTCCATTACAAAACGGACTTTTATGTCCTCTGAGACTAACTTTTTTACCCAATTTATTAATGCCACAAACCCCGTTTCTTTATTTCTAAAGACTTTATAAGCAAATAATTCAATTGAAGAATCATCGAACATTCTTCCTAAAGTTACCACCAGCTCATTTTGTGCAACATCAATACCTACTACTTGTTTTAATTCTTTCATACTTTAAAGTTTAATATGTTATAAAAGTGATTAATCTCCCTTCGTCTTTTCTCCTGATTGGTTATTCTGGATATTAGGACTTGCCTAACTCCTTACATTCTGTTCAGACTCTAAAAGATAAAAAAGAATGAGGCAATTTCTTTGGAAGAATATACTTCTAAGAGCTATTTTTGAAAGGGCGAGCTCTCATTCTTTTTCACTTTATATTACAAATTTACACTGTTTTAAACATTTATTATTTAAACACTACAAACATAGGAGGAAAGGGAGACGAGATGGAAAGTGTTAGAGGGAAAACACGATTTTTTGTTGTTTTTTTGTCATTCCGACGCAGGAGGAATCACATTATTTTTGTGAATTGCTTTATGTGATTCCTCCTTCGTCGGAAAGACAAACTGGATGTTGTTCATTTTTATTTTTTCTTGTTTTTTTGTGAATTGCTTTATGTGATTCCTCCTTCGTCGGAAAGACAAACTGGATGTTAGGGAGACGAGATGGGAATTTGTTGATGTTGAGATAATGGATAATAGATTAAAAAATTCGAGATAATTTGTGTAATTCGTGGCAAAAAAAACTTTGCGAACTTTGCGTAAGACTTTGCGAACTTTGCGGTTAAAAAAAAGATCGCCTCGCTTCACCGCATTACAAAAACAATGACGTATTATTGAGTTTATTCGGCTATTTCCCTATTTTTTTTCGTAATCCAAAAAGATAGAAAGAGAAAATTGAAAATAAAAAACCAATTAATATGATGATATAGTTCATTGGTTTTTCGATGGTTAGAGACATCCGTATCAAAATGGTTGTGATGATAAAACTTGCATTTCTGAAAATGGTGAAAAACGAAAAGTGATAGGTAAATGATATTATCAATAGCAAAACATCCACAAAAATCATAATAGAGAAAAAATCAGAATAGAATACGGCATTGGAATTAGGGAAAATTTTATCGGTTTGCAAAGCAATTAGCATTTCATAACCCCATTTATAAAAGCTACTGATACTCAATAATAGTAAGATTATAATCATTCCTAACGAGACCATTTTTTTTATATTTATAAAATTATTGAGTTCGTTAACGATATCTGATTTACCATTATTTTGATATATTTTGTAATATAAAATCGTTAAACCAAGCATAACAAGTGCGGCACACAAATCGTACATTAAACTTATAAAATCGGGATTGAAGATGTTAATGGAATTTTTTAAATCGAGTTCGGCAATATCGTGAAAGAAACTCCGCAGGGTAATTAACGTAATTACTTCAAATTGTTTTCCTACAAATTCAGAAATCGATTTGGGTATGATTATGACCAATAGAAAAACTTCATATAGCAAAATGAAACTAAATGGAGTATAAATTGCTTTTAGGTAACTGTGTTGAAAATTTTCAAAAAACAAAAAATTATTCCCTAAAAATATAAGTAACAAATGCAGCAAAAATGAAAAAACGGCTACACGAAGTATGATTAATTCTATTTTGCGTACGTTTATTGAACTGAAGTAAGTGTCGAAGTAATTGCCTGAACGAGCTAAAATGGTATTCATAAATTCTAATAGTTTAATTGATTATTATAACTTTTTGAATTTGTGGCGTTGAAACTAATTTTGTGGGATCAGTTTTGAATGTTTAACCTTACAAATATAATTAAATAATTTTGTTTTAAGGTATTACAATTGTTAATATGCTGATTAAGAATTAATTTGGATCTATATTTTGAATTTTTTAAATGGTTTTATAATCCAAAAAAGTAGTTGTTTAAATCGGGTTTGCGCGAAGGATGGAAGTGGAAATCCTTTGTGGAACGAAGTGGAACAGAGATTGAAACGCACAGCCTGACCGAGTTTTGTACAAATTGTCTCGTATCCTGAAATGTTCCAAACGAGGGCGCGCCCAAAGAAAAATTAGTACAAAAAAAATCCGCTTTGCTTTCACAAAACGGATTGATAATGAACATTATTTCGAGAATTATAAGTGAATTACTTCGCCATAAGCGTCTGCTACGGCTTCCATAACTGCTTCGCTCATAGTTGGGTGCGGGTGAATGGATTTTAGGATTTCGTGTCCTGTGGTTTCCAATTTACGGGCTACAACTGCCTCGGCAATCATATCGGTAACGCCTGCGCCAATCATGTGGCAGCCCAACCATTCGCCATATTTGGCATCGAAAATTACTTTTACAAATCCGTCTGGGGTTCCAGAAGCTTTTGCTTTTCCGGATGCGGTGAATGGGAATTTACCAACTTTCAATTCGTATCCTTTTTCGATTGCTTGTTTTTCGGTTAATCCTACGGAAGCAATTTCTGGTGATGCATAAGTACAACCTGGGATATTTCCGTAATCGATTGGATCGACGTGCAATCCTGCGATTTTTTCTACGCAAGTAATTCCTTCGGCAGATGCAACGTGCGCCAATGCTGGGCCTGGAACGACATCGCCAATAGCATAATAGCCAGGAATGTTGGTTTGGTAGAAATCATTTACCAAAATTTTATCTCTGTCGGTTGCAATTCCAACTTCTTCTAATCCAATGTTTTCAAGGTTGGTTTTGATTCCCACAGCTGAAAGTAAGATGTCGGCTTCAAGAATTTCTTCTCCTTTTGCAGTTTTCACATACGCTTTTACGCCAGCTCCTGAAGTGTCAATTCTTTCTACAGAGGAATTGGTCATAATTTTTACGCCCGCTTTTTTCATCGAACGTTCCATTTGTTTAGAAATGTCTTCGTCTTCTAAAGGAACAATATTTGGAAGGAATTCAACGATAGTTACATCGGTTCCCATTGCGTTATAAAAGTGTGCAAATTCAACTCCAATAGCACCAGAACCTACCACAATCATTGATTTTGGTTGTTTTTCTAATGTCATTGCTAGTCGGTATCCAATTACTTTTACACCGTCTTGTGGCAAGTTTGGCAATTCGCGAGAGCGCGCTCCTGTTGCAATAATGATATGATCGGCATCATAATCGGTTACTTTTCCATCGGCAGCGGTAACGGCTACTTTTTTTCCAGGTTTCATTTTACCAAAACCATCAATCACATCGATTTTATTTTTTTTCATTAGGAATTGAACTCCTTTGCTCATTCCGTCAGCAATTCCTCGGCTACGTCCTACAACGGCGGTGAAATCTTTATCAAACGATGAAACAGTCAAACCATAATCGGAAGCGTGCTTCAGGTAATCAAAAACTTGTGCCGATTTTAGTAATGCTTTCGTTGGGATACAACCCCAATTTAAACATACACCGCCTAAGTTTTCTTTTTCGATAACGGCTACTTTGAACCCTAATTGTGAGGCTCTAATTGCGGTTACATATCCCCCAGGACCACTTCCTAAAACTATAATATCGTATTTCATTTTTTCTTATTTATTTTTTTAGTTGTAAAAATGCAGTCGCAAAAGCTCGTGTCATTTTTTCCTTGTTTTTTTTATTATTGTAAAAATGCAGTCGCAAAAGCTCGTGTCATTTTTTCTTATTTATTTTTTTAGTTGTAAAAATGCAGTCGCAAAAGCTCGTGTCATTTTTTCTTATTTATTTTATTATGGTAAAAATGCAGTCGCAAAAGCTCGTGTCATTTTCGTATATTTTCTGTGATAAAATTCTGATGCGAATTTAAGAATTATTTTTTATTTGATAATAGCAAAAGTACAATTAGTTGTTGATTATTGTACAAATCAAAATTTAAGCATTTAATATAAACTGAGAATCGTATAAATTCTTGTAAAATCCTGTTTTTTGGCTCAATAATTCTTGGTGCGTTCCTTGTTCTACGATGATTCCTTTGTCCATTACCACAATTTTATCAGCGTTGATGATTGTTGCCAAACGGTGGGCGATGATAATTGAAGTTCGTCCCGTTGTGATGGTTTCGGTGGCACGTTGTATCAATTCTTCAGAATACATATCGATTGATGACGTGGCTTCGTCCAAAATTAAAATGCTCGGATTGCTGACATACGCTCGTAAAAACGCAATCAATTGGCGCTGACCCGAAGATAGCATTATGCCTCGTTCTTTCACATTATAATCATAGCCTTCGGGCAAACTCATAATAAAATCGTGCACTCCAATTTTTTTGGCTGCTGCCAATACTTGATCTCTTGAAATATCAGGATTATTGAGTGTAATGTTGTTCAGAATGGTGTCTGCAAATAGGAAAACGTCTTGCAAAACGACTGCGATTTGTTTTCGAAGGGAATCCAAAGTATAGTCGTGGATGTTTTGATTGTCAACAAAAATAGTTCCGCTATTGATTTCGTAAAACCGATTTAGTAGGTTGATAATCGTTGATTTTCCCGCACCTGTAGCGCCCACAATAGCGATGGTTTGCCCTGATTTGACCTTTAAATTAATTCCTTTTATGACTTCTTCATTTTCGATATAACTGAAACGTACTTCTTTGAATTCGATTTCGCCTTCAAAAATTGGGGCTTCAATCGTTCCAATGTCTTGGATGTGTTCTTTGGTATCTAAAATCTCAAAAACACGGTTGGCAGAAATCATTCCCATTTGCATTTCGTTGAATTTATCTGCAATTTGACGCAAAGGATTGAATAACATTCCGATGAACATTGTATAGGAAAAAATATCTCCAAAAGAGGTTGAGTTGTCGCCGTTTAAAATTTGAAAACCTCCGTAAAGGACAATAAAACCAAGTGTTAAAGAGGAAATAATATCGGCAATTGGGAAAAAGATTGAGTTGTAAAGTATGGTTTTTATCCACGCTTTTTTGTGTTTGGAATTGATTTCATTGAACTTTTCATATTCAGTATCTTCACGATTAAAAAGCTGCACGATTTTCATTCCCGTAACGCGTTCTTGTACAAATGTATTTAGGTTGGCAATTTGATTCCGAACTTCTTCAAAGGAAACTTGCATTTTTCGTTGAAATATTCTGGTGATATAGACCAAAATTGGCATTGCTACAAAAACAATGCAAGTTAATCGCCAGTTTTCTTTGAGCATAAAGCCAAGAATTACAACCATTTTCAGTAAATCGCTACCAATCATAAAAAGACCCTGACTGAAAATTTTAGCAATAGATTCCATATCCGAAACCGAACGCGTAATGAGCTGACCAACTGGTGCTGTGTCATAATATTTCATTCGGAAACTTAGCATGTGCTTGAAGAGTTTTACACGAACGTCTTTCACGATGTCTTGTCCTAACCAATTTGCCCAATAAACGAAGAAAAAGTTGGAAAGCACTTCAAGAATAAGGACAATTCCCATTAAAGTCACATACCATAAAAGTCCGTTTTTATCGTTGGTTTTTATGTAATCGTCAACGGTTAATTTCAATAGATACGGGCGTAAAGCAGCAAATATCGATAAAAATATTGCAAATAGAATTACGCCGTTGAACCTCATTTTATAAGGTTTGGCATATTCTAAAATCCGTTTGAAAACGGTGGTATCGAATGCGGTAGCTTTCATATTTTTGTTACTGCGATTTGGCAAATTGTTATTCCGTTAAACATAATCATATTCTATTTTTGTGAGGTATAAACCTTGTGCTGGAACGGAAAATCCTGCTTCGTTTCTGTTTTTATTTTCTATAATGGTATTGAAATCGGATAATGATATTTTGTGTAAACCAATATTTACGAGCGTTCCCACAATTGCCCGAACCATATTCCGAAGAAAGCGATCGGCGGAAATGGTAAAAATTAATTGGTTGTTTTCTTGGATCCAATAGGCTTCGGATATTGTACAATTGAATGTATTTACATCTGTATTTACCTTTGAAAAGCATTGAAAATCGGTGTGATTTAATAGCAATTGCGCTGCTTGATTCATCAAATCGATATCTAAATTTTGGTGGTAATACCAACTTCCGTCTTGTGAAAAAGCATCTTTATAGGTAGAAATGTAATATTGATAGGTTCTTTTTTTTGCGTCAAAACGGGCGTGCGCTTCATCAGAAACAGCGAATATTTCAAAAATAACGATGTCTTTTGGAAGATAGGAATTGAGTTTGTGAACGATAGATTCTGTTTCAAATTTAGGTTCGTAATCAAAATGAGCAAACATTTCTTTTGCGTGAACGCCTGTGTCTGTTCGTCCAGCTCCCATTATATTAACTTCTGAATTCAAAATTACTGAAAGTGCGGCGTTCAAAGTTTCTTGTACAGACGAAGCATTCGGTTGAACTTGCCAGCCGTGGTAATTAGTTCCGTTGTATGCCAATTTTATGAAGTAGCGCAAAGTATGATAGTTTTCAAAGTTGCAAAGATACTTATTAAAGTAGGATTTTTTTAATTTGATTTTGTAACAAAATGTTAATATGAGGAAAGAAGAAGTTTAATCGTTTTATTCGTTTAATCGTTTAAAGGTTTAATCGTTTAAAGGTTCAAAGGTTTAATTGTTTAAAGTTTGGTGAAATAATGAAGTTTAGATTTATTATATATATTTGAATTGGAAGGAAATATTTAAAGTACAAAGGTTGAATTTGATTTTTTAATTGGAATTGGAATGTTTAATTTTACCACAAAATCCTAGCCCAGATTGAAGTGAAAATCCCACGCTTTTTAGCGTGGATTGAAACGGAAAGCTGGAAATAGCTCCAAAAAAAAACAATTTTGAGAAAAATACTTTTGCTTTCTGATACGCACAGTCACATTGATGAAACGATTTTGAAATACGTTCATCTTGCCGATGAAGTGTGGCACGCGGGCGATATTGGGGATTTGGTTGTTACGGATTCGATTAAAAAATTGAAGCCTTTGCGTTGTGTTTTTGGGAATATTGACGATGATAAAGCGAGAATGGAATTTCCGTTGCACAACCGATTTATGTGTGAAGGTGTGGATGTTTGGATTACGCATATTGGCGGTTATCCGGGGAAATACAATCCGAATTTGAAGGTTGAAATGGCTGCAAATCCGCCTAAATTGTTCATTTGTGGACATTCACATATATTGAAAGTTATCTTTGACAAGAAAAATAATTTGTTGCATATGAATCCGGGTGCGGCTGGAATTAGTGGTTTTCACCAAATGCGAACTATGTTACGATTTGTGATTGATGGCGATAAAATTAAGGATTTGGAAATTGTGGAAATAGGGAAGAGGTAGAAGAATCAAGATGAAAGACGAAGATACTAGATGAAAGATAAAATCTTGTAAAACAGGAATACAAATGGCGCGACAAAGATTACGCTGTCTAATCGGTCGAGAATTCCTCCGTGACCAGGCATTATTTTCCCGCTGTCTTTTACCCCGGCAATTCTTTTGAATTTAGACTCAACTAAATCTCCAATTGTTCCAAATATTCCAGCTATAACAGCTATTATCAACCAAATAAAAGGAGTGCTTTCTGTGTAATATTTTGAAATGATATAACCTGCAAGAACTGCAAATATAACTCCACCAACAAAGCCTTCTATGGTTTTTTTTGGTGAAATTTTTTCAAATAATTTGTGTTTTCCAATAGATTTTCCAACGATATAGGCAAAGGTATCGTTTGTCCAAATTAAGATAAAAATACCAATGATAATTTTTGGATTGAAACCTCGAACTCCTAGTGGAATTTTGGTAATTAATATGAATGGGAGAATGATATATCCAATTAGATATACATATTTTTGATAACTATCTGAATTTTGTTTTTTGTCGCTAAATAGAAAGAAAATACATTTAATGGAAACAAAAAGTGTTGCAATTAGTATTAGAATTTCATTGATTTCGCTGACATAGAAATAGGAAAACATAGAGTAACTAACTGCTGCAATTATGAGGGGTAAAATTTTATTTAGATTTAAAAGCGAACAAAATTCATAGACTGCAATTAGAAGAAATGAACCGAATAAAATCAGAAAACTATTTAAAGAATACGATGATGCTACAATCAATAGAACAACGTATATTATTCCAGATGCCAATCTTATTAGAGTTTCCCGCATCTTATAAATCCTCTAAAAGCAATAAATAAAGATTTTTTGCTGAACTTCCATAGTGCAAGAAATCTTCCTCTTTTACTTTTTCGAAATATTTTATTGTGGTAATATTTGTAGGATAGTCTTTTTCGTATTTTTTCTTAATCATTCTAAGTCCGTCACTTGTACTTTCTAATATTTGACTTGTAGTAGCTAGAATAACAATATTTGTAGGTAATTCGTTTGGTTTTTTTTGCTTAATCTGGTTTGATGAAAATAAGATTGAACCTTCTTCGGCAATCAAATTTTCACAAGTAGCTAATAGAAATTTAGGATTCGATGGTTTGTCGTAAGTCAATTTATTGTCATCCAACATACTATAGAGTTTTGGATCGTAACACAAAACTTCTGATTCAAACCAATCATTTTCTTCTAAAATATTTTCAAATTGCTCTTTAACTTCAGTTAGGTTTTCACAATAAAGAAATTTACCTCCATTTTTTTTGAAGTTAAAAGTAAATCTTTCATCAACAGGTAATGACAAATCAGATGATGAACGGTTGAATTCACTGTGGCTTTCCTCTTCTGAGGATTCCTCACCAGAACCAAAAAATTTTCTAAAAAGACTCATACTATTGATTAAAATATTTAGTTTGTTTATTGAAAACATCCAAAGATAAAAAAATCTTAATTCAAAAGCATTTTTGAATTAAGATTTTTTAAAAAAAGTGAAAAATTATATTTTAAAGTGAGGTTTCTTCCTTTAAATTCTTGTCAAAGGTTCTTTTACCAAAGATTGTTTCTAAATCGTCTTTGAAAATAACCTCTTTTTCAATTAGAATATCTGCCAATAAATTCAGTTTGTCTTTATTTTCATTTAGAATTTTGATAGCTCTTTGATATTGTCCTTCAATCAACAATGAAATTTCTTTGTCAATTATCATTGCAGTATCTTCAGAATATGGTTTTGAAAAGTTATATTCACTTTGTCCTGACGAATCATAATAGGTAATATTACCAATTTTTTCATTCAATCCGTAAACCGTAACCATTGCTCTGGCTTGTTTTGTAACTTTTTCTAAATCACTCAATGCACCAGTAGATATTTTATCAAAAACAACTCTTTCCGCAGCTCTTCCGCCCATTGTTGCACACATTTCATCTAGCATTTGATCAGGACGAACAATTAAACGTTCTTCTGGCAAATACCAAGCTGCACCTAAACTTTGTCCGCGAGGAACAATAGTTACTTTTATTAATGGTGCTGCGTGTTCAAGCATCCAACTTACGGTTGCGTGACCAGCTTCGTGAACTGCAATTGCTCTTTTTTCTTCTGGAGTTACAATTTTGTTTTTCTTTTCTAATCCACCTACAATTCTGTCAACAGCATCAAGGAAATCTTGTTTGTCAACTGCAGTTTTATTGTGTCTTGCAGCAATTAAAGCCGCTTCATTACAAACATTTGCAATATCAGCTCCTGAAAATCCAGGGGTTTGTTTTGCTAAAAAGTCAGTATCTAATCCTTCCACTTTTTTCAAAGGTGCAAGGTGAACATCAAAAATTTCTTTTCTTTCGCGAACATCTGGTAAATCAACAAATATTTGTCTGTCGAAACGACCCGCACGCATCAAAGCTTTATCCAAAACATCGGCTCTGTTTGTTGCAGCTAATACAATTACATTTGAATTGGTTCCGAAACCATCCATTTCTGTAAGTAACTGATTTAGTGTGTTTTCACGTTCGTCATTTCCTCCAGACATATTGCTTTTTCCACGTGCTCTACCAACAGCATCAATCTCATCAATAAATATAATTGCAGGTGCTTTTTCTTTTGCTTGTTTGAATAAATCTCTAACTCTTGAAGCTCCAACACCAACAAACATTTCCACAAAATCTGAACCAGATAAAGAGAAAAATGGTACTTGTGCTTCTCCAGCTACGGCTTTCGCCAATAAAGTTTTTCCTGTTCCTGGAGGTCCAACTAATAAAGCTCCTTTTGGGATTTTACCTCCAAGATTAGTATATTTTTCAGGGTTTTTCAAGAATTCTACAATTTCTTGTATTTCTTCTTTTGCTCCTTCAAGTCCTGCAACGTCTTTGAAAGTAGTTTTAATATCTGTTTTTTCATCAAATAGTTTAGCTTTCGATTTTCCAATATTGAAAATTTGGCCTCCAGCACCACCACCAGCACCACCATTCATTCGTCTCATTATGAAAATCCAAAGTCCTAATATAAGGACAAACGGAAGTATCATTTGTAAAAGTTCACTCCAATTGCTTTTTGGCAAGAAGCTATATTCTTTTAATTTTCCCGCTTTTACTGCAGCTTCCAACTTATTTTGGAATATCTCATCATTTCCAATATCAAATGTGTAATGAGGTCCTTTATTAGGTCTGTTCAATAAATCTTTTGCAACAACTTTATGATTTGCTTCTTTTAATGCCGCAGCTGTTAGATAAACATCGGCTTCCATTTTATTGTAAACAATTACCTTTTCAACTTGTCCTTTTTCAAGATATTCATTGAATTTTGATGAAGATGTTTTTAGCGGTTCTTCAAAACTTGAACCTCCAGTTATAAAACTTATGAATAAAAAAATCAATGCAACCGCACCATAAATCAACCAAGGATTTATTTTTATTTTTCTAGGATTCGGATTTTTTTCTGTAGCCATTTAATAGTATTTCTTTAGTATTTATTAGCAATTGTTGTAATCTTCGCATCACCCCAAAGGCTTTCGATGTTGTAATATTCTCTGATATTCTTTTGAAATACGTGAACTACAATATTCACATAATCCATCAATACCCATTCTGCATTTTCCATTCCTTCCACGTGCCAAGGCTTGTCTTTTATTTCTTTTGAAACTGTTTTTTGAACAGAATTCACAATTGCATTTACCTGAGTATTTGAATTTCCATTACATATAACAAAATAATCGCAAGCTGAATTATCAATTTCTCTCAAATCTAATATGTCAATATCGTTCCCTTTTACTTCTTCAATTCCCTTAATAATGTTTGCTAGTAAAACATCATTGCTATTATTATTTTTAGCCATTTAAAATTTTATATTTTTTGCAAAGTTACCATTTTTTGTGCTTATTTTTGAACCTTAACACAAGTTTAAATTCTGTAGCACCTTTTAATGATATGAAATTAATCAAACTCGATGCCATAGATTCTACGAATGATTTTCTAAAGGCACTGTCAGGCAAACAATTACTTGAAAATTTCACCGTTGTTTCTGCCGAAAATCAAACCAATGGCAAAGGACAAATGGGGGCGAAGTGGGATTCTGAAATCGGTAAAAACCTTATTGTTAGCATCTTAATTAAAGACGTTTTAAAAAACAATACTGAAATTTTTGATCTTAATGTTGCGATTGCACTTGCTATAATTTCATCATTAGAAACCCATACCATTCCAAATTTAGCTATAAAATGGCCAAACGACATATTGTCAGATAACAAAAAAATTGCTGGCATTTTAATTGAAAGTACGATTAAAAATAATGGCGAAATTGTTTCTATCGTTGGATTTGGTTTAAATGTGAACCAAATTAACTTTGACAGACTTCCAAAAGCAACTTCTTTAGCGGTTGTAACGGGTTCTGAATTTGATAAAGAAAAATTACTTCTCAAAATTATTGAAGCTATAAAAACGAATATTTCTGTTTTGAAAAATGGTTTAGCTTCCGATTTATGGTTGGAATACAATCAAAATCTTTTCAAAAAAGGGGTTCCAATGCCTTTTTCAAATTCCAAAGAAGAAAAATTTATGGGAATTATTCAAAATGTCAATTCACTCGGACAATTATCTGTTTTATTAGAAAATGATGTGATTCAAACTTTTGGAATTAAGGAAATTCAAATGCTTTATTAATTTATACCGATTATGTATTCAATATAGTCCAATAAAAATTGTACTATTTTCATACTATATCGGCATTACACCACTTGATTTTGGACTATTTTAAAATTACAGATGGTATTACATCGAAAAATCTTCCCCTAAATAAAAATTTAACAATCCAGTATTGAATAATTGTTCATATTTTGAATTAATCAATTCTACTTGTGCGTTTATATAATTCGATTTTGTAAAATTAAATTCATTACTATTAATTTTTCCTAATTCATATTTTAACAAATCGGCTTCGTAACTTTTTTTAGCAAATTCAAATGCAATTGTTGCTGTTTCTTGTTTTTTATTAGCTGCTTTTGTATCATTTATTGCTTGTAAAATCACTTTTGAAAGTCTATTTTCTTCCATTTTGGTTTCTAATTTTGCTTGTTCAAAACTCAATTTATTCTGCTTTATTTTAAATGTAGTTTCAAACTGATTGAATATTGGAACTATCAAACTTAATTTTAATACTGATGCTAAATTATTGTCTATCTGATCGTTATATGAAATCAAAGGGTCGCTATCGCTGAAGTTAGAACCGTAAGTATATTTCAAATTTAAAATTGGCATTTTTGCTGATCTTGCCAATGCAATTTCGGTTTTTGCTTTGTTTTCAATCCATTTATTCATCGAATAAGATGGATTTATTGCAACTGCCTTCTTTGTAATTTCATATTCGTTTTCTTCTGTTTTTGATTTTTCAGAAACTAAAAAAGCTGGTTTTATCAATTCAATTTTTTTTTCTAATGGAATATTTAATAGCTGTTTCAACGCTATTTCACTTATAATTAATCGATTTTGATTGGTAACCAAAACCAATTCTTCCGAGGCTTTTTGAGATTGAATTTTGAAGACTTCACTTTCAGCAATCACACCAGAATCGAATTTTAATTTTGCAAATTCCAACTGTTTTTCACTTCCCAAAATTTGTTCTTTATTGGCAACAATCAACTCTTGAAAATACAATATTTCTATAAATATTTGTGACAGTTCGATAGTAATTTCATTTTGTATTTTTTGTTGAAATGCCTTATTGATTTCAACTTCTTGCTTTGCAGATTTAATAGCTTTCAGATTGTAGAAACCTGAAAATAATGTCAATAATCCTGTCATATTTCCAGTATATGCTTTTAAATTTTTATCAATAAAAGCATTTGTTGTGGGGTCAATTTCTCGTCCCCAAGAATATTTATTGTCAACATTTCCAGTAATTATTGGTAACAATTGACCAACATTTGTTCGCAATTTATAAACCGCAATTTTCTCAGAAATAGAAGCACTTTTTATTGATAAATTATTCTTTACAGCTAAATTCACACAGTCTTTATACGTTAGTTTTTCCTGGCAAAAACCCAAATTTACTTGCAAAATGACAAAAATTATTAAAATTGATTTTTCCATAAATATTAGTTTATACTGTCATCAATTTTGTTGAATAATTTTTTAATTATAAATTCGTAAAGCAACATTTTTTCAATAATTATTTCTCCTTTCAAAACATAACCTGCTTTTAATTTTATATTAGGATTGTATTTTTCCATATTTGCCAAACAATAATACGTTTTGTCAATGTCTGAGGGCGATACATACGATATTTTACCTTTTATAGCACCAAATTTGTAGTAGTTGAAAGCGTCCAATTTCATATTTATTTCTTGTCCTTTTTTTACATAAGCCAAATCTTTTTCTTCCAATTTTATCTTGGCATAAAACGTTTCTTTTTTGGGTGCAATTATTGTCAAAACTTCGCCTTTATTGATGATTTCAAGGTTTTGTTTGGCGTTTAATAATGTTGAGATTGTTCCATTTATAGGTGAAATAATCATTAATTTTCCCAATTCATCGGTAATGTAATTCAGGTTGTATTGCGTGTTGCTAATTAATCCCTGCAATTCAATAATATCTCGTTTATAATTCTGAATTTGGTTCTCAATATCAATAATCGCTCGTTTCAAATCATTATTTGTTTTCTGATAATTATTTGACAAATTTTCAAAATCATAGTTTTTTAAACTGAAATTAGATTTGCTATCCAATTGCCCTTTTTTATCTTCTAAATTTTTGTTTTTTGTATCAATTAATTCATATTTTGAAATTGCACCTTTAGAATATAAAATAGAATCAGTTGCATATTTGTCAGTCAGAATTGAAGCTTGTTGATTGGAATAATTGATTTTAGTGTTCAGGGAACTAATTTCTTGTTCTGCTTTTTTTCTGTCGGTGTTGAATATTTTTGACTGAATTTGCAATAATTCTTGAATCGAATTTTTACGTTCTTTTGAACTTTCAATTAATTTTTGATTGATTATAATTTTGTTAGTCATCATTTTGACATCCATTTTTGCAACATCAAAATCGGATTTCGTTTTTTTATTTTCTAATATAAAAATCGTGTCGCCCTTTTTAACTTCTTGACCTTCTTTGAAGAAAACAGTCAAAATACGAACTTCATTTGGCGCATTTATTTTCAATTGTGGCGTATCAGAGTAAATCTGACCTTCGTTAAATTTCACGGAATCATTCAATTGCAAAGAAAAAAACAATGCAAATGTCAACACTACAATTCCGATGAATAGTTTGAAAAATATTTTAATAAAGTCGATTGCGTTTGTGTTATAATAAAAAGAGTTCTCCATCTTGAATTTTGTATTTTTTAGTAAAATTTATATTTAATATTGACTCGTGTGAAATTATAATGAATGTTTTTGAATAGTCGTTTTCAATTAGAATTTCCACTTTTTTCCTAGTCTCTTTATCCATTCCCGAAAGCACTTCGTCTAAAATTACTATTTCGGCTTTTGAAAAAATAGTTCTCAATAAAAGAATTTTTTTCCGTTGTCCAGTTGATAAATTCTTCCCGTTTTCACTAATAATAAATTCCAAACCGTCTTCTTTTGAAGCTATAAAATCATAGAAATTGATTTGCTTTGCCTTATTTAATATTTCTAATATTGGAATATCTTTTCCTAAACAAATGTTGTTTTTAATCGTTTCATTGAATAAAATATCTTCTGTACTGACCAGCAAAATCTTATCTTTCATTTTCTCCTGACTGTAAAATTTCCAATCTCTTTCATTGATGAGAATGGTTCCAGAATTTGGCGAATAAAGTGTGGTTAGTATTTTGCTAAATGTTGATTTTCCAGAACCATTTACACCTTCAATTTTTATTTTTTCAGATTTATTAATTACTAAATTGATGTTTTTTAAAACGGGTTCATTTGATAAATATCCAAAATTCAAATTTTTCAATTCCAATTGTTCTATTTCGAATTTTTCAATTCCACCTTTTGCTTTTTTTTGTATTTCTTCATCAAAATCCAAATATCTTTTTAGGATTACTTCATTTTCTTGAAGTGACAAATTATCTTCTAAAATACTTTTTAAAGAGGAAAATATTTTTGCTGATAATGCAATAAAAGTGATGATTTGTCCCAATGTAATCAACTGATTTACCATTGCCGATTCTGTCAAATTCAATAATATAAATACAGATGAAGCGATTACTATTAATGAAACCACAATTTTATTTAACAAATCAACATAGCCGTTTTTGAGTTGAATTTTTAGATAATCATTGATACTTGCAAAGATTTTATCGGTATTAAATTGTTCAATTTTAAAGCTTTTTATCACTTGAATTCCTTCAATTTTCTCCATCATTTTCGATAAAAAATCAGCTTTTCTAATGTACCGCAAGCGTTCATTTTGTTTCAAATAGGGTGTTATTATTTTAAACCAAACAAAAAATAAAATCATCACGCCAAGAACTACCAAAGTCAGCATTTTATTTATAAAAAATAAAATGATTAAAGAATAAACGGATATAAATAAATCGACTAAAATGCTAGTGAAAAATTTTAGAAAAAACGATTTAAGTTTCAAAGCGTCGCTAACTCGTTCCATTAAATCGCCCTTTTTATAGGAATGGATGTACGATAAACTCGAATTATTTATTTTTTTATCAAATGAAAACAGGAAATATTTATCTAAAACATTACCCAAATGTATTCCTACAAATGACTTATAAATCGTTGTCATAATATCGAAAATTTTATAAATCCCCAATCCAATTATGAATAAAACCAACGTATTTAAGTTATAGGAAGGTAAAATATTGTCTATTAATATTTGATTGGTAAACACTGCAATTTGGGCTGTACTTGCCGAAAATAATGCTGCAAAAATATAGATGTACCACAATTTTTTAAACCTGCCCAATTGCTTGAAAAGTTGCCAATATAAATTGGTATTTTCTTCTTTTGGAACTGCTACATTTTCATCTTCAAGATTTGGTTTTGCTACTAATATTAATGGTGATGAATTTTTAACCCCATTATTATTGAATTTTAAGGTCCTGAAATTTTTTGGAATATTAGCAATTTCCTGGTTTTTCAATAAGTCAACGAGAAAATTTTTCTCAGCCGTAAAATCTTTAAATCCAAAATTATCTTTCAAATAACTAAAATAAGTCAGTTTGTTAAAAAGTCTTGAATGTCCATTTTCCAGCAATATTTCATCAAAATTTATATTGTATTCTCCTAATTCCTGCGTGCAAATCGCTTCAATTTTATCTTCTGTTTCTGCTAATTCCCAATCATTTTCGGTGTAATGAGCCACTTTTTTAATTTCTTGTAATGACAAATAATATTCACGTCCTTTTCCCGAATCAAATATTTTTAATTTTTGACCTCTTAAACCATTAACAACCACATAATGAAAACCTTTTTTGGTGTAAATGGGTAGTATAAATGGAAATAATCCCTTGATATAATTTACATTTCCATTGATATGATTTACATCCAATAATTTAAAATTTGCATCGAAACCATTTGCATTCAAAAACTTTTTTATATCCGCAATTCGTGATCCTTTTTCTTCCAAAGGCACATTTTGTTCAATGTATTTTCGAGAAATATTCTTCTGATGAATATTGAAAACGGTTTTAATAGAACTAATTCCGCCATCATTGCTTTTTAATTGTGGGTCTGTAATTAACATAAATTTATTTGTACTTTAAGAAATTTTCATTACAATTTAACTATTGTATTTCAATGAGTTAAGGTAATTTAAATCCTCTGTTTGTACAAAAATGTTCTTCAATTAACGGGTTTAATCGACAAAGTGCTATTTAAAATTTAAGGTAAAAAAAAATACCTTTTAGAAATTTCTAAAAGGTATTTTTCAAACTATTTTATTTTGCTTAATAAGTTATAATTTATACATATTATCGGCTAAAGTTTCAATAAATTTACTAATTGGACTTTTTATCATCATCGCCATCATTGCGTTAAATTCTCCTTCAAAAAGCAATTGAACTTCCGATGAAGAATCAGAAATGCTATCTATCGTTGCGGTTAATGTAAAAGGTAATTTATCGCTTGCTGCTCCTAAAACAATTTTAGAATTAGCCGTTTTTTCTTTCATTTTCAATTTAATTTCTGGCATTCCTTTCAATCCAAAAATAAAAGAATCAGCATCAGTAACTTCAAATTTCGCTATGCTTTCGGGCATTAATTTTTCAAAATTTGTAACTTCACACAAGGCTTCAAATAAATACGAAGCGCTTTTTTCAACAGTAACTTTTTGACTTTCTAAATTCATTTTATATATTATTTTATGGAATTAAATAGCAATTAAACCCAATAATTATTCTGTTATTTTCCCCAAGTTGATGGATTTTTTCTCCAATTTTGCAAAGCCAATTCTTCTTCTTCGGTGATGTATTTTTTAGAAACTGCCAATGGCAATAAATTTTCGTAATTGCTCAAAGTATATAAATCGACATTGGCATTTTTGAAATTTTCAGTTGCAATTTCAAAACCATAACTAAAAATCGCAGCCATTCCTTTAACATTTGCACCCGCTTCTTTTAACGCTTCTACTGCCAACAAGCTACTGTTTCCGGTACTTATCAAGTCTTCAATCACCACTACATTTTGTCCTCTTTGCAAAAAACCTTCCACCTGATTCAGGCGTCCGTGTTTTTTTGGTTCGGGTCTAACATACACAAATGGAAGTCCCAAACTTTCCGCAACTAGAATTCCAATTCCAATTGCGCCCGTGGCAACACCGGCAATTACATCTGGTTTTCCAAATTGTTTTTCAATGTTTTTAGAAAATTCATCTCGTATGTAATTCCTAACCGCTGGAAATGAGAGTGTTATTCTATTATCACAATAAATTGGTGAATTCCAACCCGAAGCCCACGTAAAAGGATTTCGTGGATTCAATTTAATTGCATTTATTTGTAAAAGCAATTCGGCTGTTTTTTCGGCTGTGTCTTTATTAAAAATCATAGTACAAATGTATAAAGTTTTTGTCAACGATAAACCACTTTTCTTAACAAATGAAATCTTCAAAGAAACAGATTTCCAACTGTTCTTGCTTGAAAGTGTTGATTTCAAACAGCTTATCGTCAAAATGTTTCAAAATAAAATTCAAAAAGCTTATTTATTTTATCCTGATGAAAAGGAAATAATGAAGGTTTTGAAGACGAAAATCCCCGTTAACAAAGCTGGCGGTGGTTTGGTTTACAATAAAAATGGTGATGTTTTATTCATTTTCAGAAACGGAAAGTGGGATTTACCAAAGGGCGGCACCGAAAAAGGCGAAGATATTGAGCAAACATCGATGCGAGAAGTTGAGGAAGAAACAGGCGTAAATGGTTTAAAAATCATTAAAAAACTTCAAAAAACGTATCATATTTTCAAACGAAATGGTGTTTATAAACTCAAAATTACCCATTGGTTCGAAATGCAAACCGATTTTGAAGGCATTCCCGAAGGTCAAATTGATGAAGGAATTGACAAAGTAGAGTGGAAAAATCCTACACAAATTCAAGAAGCTTTGAAAAATTCTTACGAAAACATCAAATTATTATTTCAAGAAGTGAATTAGACAACTTAGAGTATTAGACTTTTTAGACTTTTTAGATTTCCCAAAACAACGATTTCCTGATTAAATGATTTAGTCAAGCTCCATCAGAGATTTAAACTATGACAGAGTTGCGAAACAAAAAAGCCTATTTTGTCAATCTGAATTTAACCTTTGATTTGTCAATCTGAATTTATTTCAGATGCTAAATTTAATGTTCTTTTAGATGCTGAAATAAGTTTAGCATGACAAGAACTCGAAATTAGCTATTTGCAAACAATCGCTGTAGATTTGTCAAACTGAATTTCACCTTTGATTTGTCAATCTGAATTTATTTCAGATTCTAAATTTTGTCCGACAAAACCGAACTAAATTATGTAATCCCAAATAGTATAGTCCCTACTGGACATTATATAGGTAATCACCTCTTTTATTCTACCAACATTTAACTCCTAACGGAGTATATCTCGCAGCCGTTATATGTTGGTAAATAGATAGTTATTAAGTCGATTTTTTGTCCCGTTGGGACTGTACCTTTTTTTATCGGACACAATTTTATTATTAAAACTACTCTTTTTTTCTTGTCTTTGTGGGGACGCATTGAAAATCCACCCTATCCGTTGCGGGTCAATTCTGAATGGTCTGGGTTTGTCTGTTAATTACAGAAAAAACTATGCTTATAATTTTACATTTTACAATGTTTAAAACCAGCATAGCATTCTTACCTCCCCGCTCTTCGAAGTGTACTATAAAAATTATATATTCTTACTAATCGGGATTGCTTTGCGAAGTCTCTCTACTTCGTGACCACAAAGACAAAAATAAACGAATGTTCTTGTCTTACTGAATTAGTTTCAGCATCTGAACGAAAAGGACAACTGAAATAAATTAAGATTGACAAATCAGAAAGGTTTATGGAAAAGACAACGTTCTTGTCTTGCTGAACTTGTTTCAGAATCTGAATGAAAAAAATAGTAATATGAAAATAAAAAGTTAATATTTAGCCCAGACAGCAGCGGCATCCTCTTGTGGCGTCCCGAAGCTTCGGGACGCCACAAGAGATACAGCGAATGGCGGGTGAAATAGTGAGGGGAACTAAAAATGGTGTGCTTCAAATGCTACAACGCCTTCATTTAGAGATTTCTTGTATCACTGTTTTTCTAATGGATTTTGGCGAAAACTAAATTATTTCCTCGATATGTTTCTTGATGTTTTCGGCGATTTTGTGTGTTGGCAAATCGTTTTCATCTGTCCCAAACGGGTCTTCGATTTCTTCGGCAATGAGTTCTAAACTTGCCAGTACATAGAATATAAAAACCACGACAGGAACTACATAATAGCCCAGTCCAAAGGCGTAGCCAAAGGGAAGTGTCATGACGTAGAAGAAGATGAATTTTTTTAGAAAAGCGCTGTAGGAATAGGGGATTGGGGTGTTTTTTATTCGTTCGCAAGCACCGCAAATCTCAGTGAAAGATTGTACTTCGGCATTCAAAATAATGAGTTGGTCGCCTGTGATTTTCTTTGAGTCGTAGAGGTCATTGATTTTATGAAACAGCATTTTTGCCACTTGGTTGGGCTTGTGTTTGTGGCGGTCAATTTCTAAATCTACATCTTCAAAAAGCTGTTTGCCGGTATCGTTATTATTTAAATGTTTGTGCAAAATAGAGGCGTAACCTGGTATCATTTTGCGAAAATAAGCTCGGTCGCTTTCGTCTTTCAACATAGCGGATAACTTGATGGCAAAATTCCTACTGTTATTGACTAACGAACCCCATAATTTTCGTCCTTCCCACCAACGGTCGTAGGCGGTATTGGTTCTGAAAACTAACAATAACGAAATGACGAAACCTAACATTCCATGCATAATTGTAATGTTTTTCACATAACTTTCTTGTGGTAATTTCCAATATTCTATTTCTAAATATCCAATAATTCCGGAGTAGGCACCAATGGCGAGCATGATTGGGAATAAGGTCCTGAAGGTATCTGATTTATGGAATTTAAAGATAAATGTAAACCAATCTTTGGTGTTGTACGATAACATGATTTTCTATTTTAATACAAACTTAGGCTTCCTGCCAATTCTTTCAAAGCTATTTCCGATAATTTAGCTTGGAATTGGGCATCGCTGAAACGCACTTTTGCATTGATGTAATTCAATTGTGCAGTTCTAAATTCTAATGTGGTGATGGTGCCAATTCGGAATTTATCTAAGGTTATGTTTAGGTTTTGTTTTGCTATTGCTTGGTTCTTTTCTTCCAATTCGATGAGTGATAAGTTGGTCGAATAGGTTTGAAAGGCTGTTGCCAATTCTGTATTTAGTGTTAGATTTTGTTGTTCGATTGCTAGTGAAGCGTTTTCGATTTGTATTTTCGCAAGTTTTTCATTTCTGTTTTGTGCAAATCCGTCAAATATATTAAGTGTTGCCCCAAAACCAAAATTCAATCCTCGTGCGGATGTTTGGGTTGTAAAACCTAAGTCTGATTGTGTGTCTACAAAAGTATATCCTGTTGCAACTCTAAGCGTAGGGTAGCGGTTTGCTTTTGTTTGCTTTAGCTGTAATTCTGAAATTCGTTTGTTAATGATTTGGGCAGCTAGTTGTGGGTTTTGATTTTGAGCTAATGTTGAAATTTCATTAAGTTTTAATAGCAAATCTATATTGAATGCAATGATCACTTTAAATTCGGTACTTGTGTCTCGAGCCAAAATCTGATTCAATAAAACCTTAGTATTGGCATATAATTCTTTTTGTTTTAAAAGTGCTACAGTATCGGTGTTCAAATCGACTTGTGCATTGAGTACTTCTAATTTTGATGCTTTTCCGATTATAAATCGATTTTGTGCCAATTCCAAACGTTGTTTTGAAATAACAATTGTTGTGTCGAGTGCTGATAGTTGCTGTTGTTGCTGCACCAAATCAAAATAGGTTGCATTGAGGGCGCTAATTTTAGTGACTATTGTAAATTTCAGTTTAGACTCACCAAGTTTTTGAAGTTCTTTTAACTCATTTAGTTTTGCAAACATTCTGAAACCGTCAAATACTGTCCAGTCTAATGCCACTCCATAATTTAGGCTGTTATTCTTCGCATTATCACGTGTGAGCACTGTTCCGTCGGCACGTGTTTGGGTTAGGTTTTGAATGCCATTATTGTCAAGAACTTGTGCAGTAACTTTTGGTAACATTCCAGCGTTGCCAATAGCCACGTTGGTTTTATCGATTCGTAGGTTGTTGCTGGCGATTTTAATTTCGTAATTGTTTTCCAAAGCAATTTTTACCGCATCTTCTAATGTCAACACGTTTTGTGCAGGCACTATTGTACTGCAAAGCAAGAGCAATAATAGAGTTTGTAAAAGGGTTTTATACTTTTTCATGTTATTTACTTTCTTTTTCATATTCGGCAATACGATCAAATTCAGGATAATGTTTGCGTGCTTTAGACCACATTAGATACAAAGCTGGAATTACAAATAAAGTTAATACCAATGAAAAAATGGTACCTCCAACAATGACAACTCCCATTCCAATTCGGCTATTTGAGGCTGCTCCGAGAGATAGTGCTATTGGCAAGGCTCCTAATGCAATTGCCAAACTGGTCATTAAAATTGGTCTTAGTCGTGCTTCCGATGCTTCTAATATCGCTTCTAATTTTGGTTTGCCTTGTTCTCGTAATTGGTTGGCAAATTCTACAATTAGGATTCCGTTTTTGGTTACTAAACCAATGAGCATTACGGTACCAATTTGACTGAATATATTCCATGTTTGGTCGAACAACCACAATGAAAATAATGCTCCTGCCACTGCCATTGGAACGGTTAAAATAATAATGAAAGGATCAATAAAACTTTCGAATTGTGCCGCTAAAATCAAAAATATTAGTAGTAATGCCAATCCAAAAGCAAAGGAAGTATTGGAACTACTTTCAACAAAATCTCGAGATTCACCACCTAAATCGGTTGTAAAAGTATCGTCTAGAACTTTGGCTTTTATTTCATTCATTGCATCAATTCCGTCACTGATACTTTTGCCTGGCGCCAATCCTGCCGAAACGGTTGCCGACATATACCTGTTATTATGATACAATTGTGGTGGGTTGCTTTGTTCTTCTATTTGCACAACATTGTCAATTTGAATCAATTCGCCTTTGTTGTTTTTCACAAACATCGATGTTAAATCTAAAGGTTTGGAACGGTCTTTTTCTTCGAATTGCCCAATGACTTGGTATTGTTTTCCATTTCTCATGAAATACCCAAACCGTTGACCACTCAGGGATAGTTGCAGAGTTTGTGCAATATCTAAAACAGAAATACCTAAACTTTCAGCTTTCTCGCGGTTGATGGACACGTTGATTTCTGGTTTGTTGAATTTTAAGTTGACATCGGTTGTAGAGAACGTATTGTTTTTTGCAGCTTCATCCATAAATTGAGGGATTTTTTCTCGCAATTTCTCAAAGTTAGGCGCTTGAATAATATATTGAATTGGCAAGCCACCACGTCTGTTCACGGCAATTGTGGGTTGCTCAATTACAGAAGTCTTAATTTCAGGGAATTTCTTAGTTAGTTTCGTTAGTTTCCCAGCAATTTCCTTTTGGGTGCGTTCTCTTTCACTTGGATCAACAAGCGCTATTCTAACACGTCCACTATTTACGGTTGAAGCACCAAAACCTGGCGAAGTGATAATCAAACTCACTTTTTTCTCAGGAATAGAATCGTCGATAACTTTTGAAATTTCTTGCATAAACCGATCGGTATATTCGTAGGAAGCACCTTCGGGAGTCGTCATGCTCATTGAAATGCTATTTCGATCATCATAAGGGGCGGTTTCTTTTTGAATGATATTAAAAAATAAATAAATCATTGCGAAGCAAGAGATAAGTATCGGAAAACTCAGCCATTTCTTTTTGATAAAACTACTTAACGCCGAGGCATAATTGCTGTTTAGTTTTTGAAAGTAAGGTTCTGTTTTAATATAGAAATTCGACTTTTTCTGTTTGCCACCTTTCATTAGATAGGCATTCAGCATTGGGGTTAATGTCAGGGAAACGAAAGCTGAAATTAATACCGCAGCACCAATAACGACTCCAAATTCTCGAAACAATCGCCCCACAAATCCTTCAAGAAAAATCACAGGTAAAAAAACCGCTGCCAATGTAATGGATATAGAAATTACGGCAAAAAAGATTTCATTAGATCCTTTTATAGCCGCCTCAATTGGTGACATTCCTTCCTCTACTTTTTTGAAAATATTTTCTGTAACTACAATTCCATCATCGACCACTAATCCTGTTGCCAGAACAATTGCCAACAAAGTCAATACGTTTATCGAGAATCCAAAAAGCCACATGATAAAAAAGGTTGCAATCAACGATACAGGAATATCTATCAAAGGGCGAAAGGCAATAGCCCAATCTCTAAAAAATAAGTAAATGATAAGAACCACAAGTAGCAATGAAATTAATAGGGTTTCTGCTACTTCAACAACCGATTTTTTCACAAAAATAGTGCTGTCTATGGCTATGTTGAGTTTAATGTCTTTGGGTAAATCCTTTTTTAACTGCTCGTATTTTTTATAAAACTCTTTTGAAATATCCAAATAATTTGCTCCTGGAAGCGGTACAATTGCAATTCCAATTAGCGGCAATCCCGATTCGCTAATTTTTGTTTCTATATTTTCTGCTCCCAAAACAGCTGTTCCAATATCGCTAAATCGAACAATTTTTTCCCCTTGTGTTCGGATAATAATTGCATTGAATTGTTCAGGAGTTGTAAGACTTCCAACGGTTTTTACAGTCAATTCGGTATTGGCACCTGTTAATTTTCCTGATGGAAGTTCTATATTTTGATTATTTAAAGCCGTACGAACTTCTGAAACGGTACAACCATAAGAAGCCAATTTTATTGGGTCAATCCAAAGGCGCATGGCATACTTTTTTTGCCCCCAAATTTGAACACCACTCACACCCGGAATAGTTTCTAATCGCTGCGAAATTACATTTTCGGCGTAATCACTCAGTTCCAATGCATTTCTAGAATCACTTTGAACAGTCATCGAAATAATCGCTTCACCATTGGCATCAGCCTTTGAAACTACTGGAGGCGCATCAATATCTTGTGGCAAACTTCGTATAGTTTGAGACACTTTATCACGCACATCATTTGCCGCTTCTTCAAGATTTTTATTCAAATTAAATTCGACCGTAATGTTGCTACTTCCTTGAATACTTGAAGACGTTACGTTTCGAATTCCATCAATTGAATTGATTGCTTTTTCGAGTGGTTCTGTAATTTGAGATTCAATAATATTTGAGTTGGCTCCAGTATAATTGGTACGAACAGATATTTGGGCGGGATCTATGGAAGGGAATTCTCTAACGCCAAGAAAACTATAACCAATAATTCCAAACAAGACGATCGCCAAATTAATTACAATCGTAAAGACAGGTCTTTTTATGCTTAGTGTAGATAAACTCATTTAGATTTAAAATTTTTGTTTGCTGGTTTTAGATTGGAATACTATTGTTTCTTAGCTGTAATCTAATTTTATTGAATTTAATAGTAGTATTTGTTACTATTTAGTTTGCATTAATTCAACTTTATTGTTGTCGATAAATAATCTACAACTTACACTAAAAAACCCTGATATATTTGCTTTAATATTTAATTTTTCACCGTTTTTATTAATCAAATTTCCTGTCATTTTACTAGGAGTAATAAAATTTAGCTGTTCATCTTGTAAACTATTATTTACGTATAATTTTTCTCCACTAAACCAATTATTAGTGATTTTTATTTCGGTTTCTTCGTATTTTGCAATCCATTCACTTTTCATTTTATTCTATTTTTATGTGTTTTTATTGTATTAACTTCTAGCCGAGGTATAACTTTATTTTATTTTTACTTTAACGAGAGCCTCTTCTTTCAAAGACATTATTCCACTAGTTAGAATTGTATCGCCAACTTTAAGACCCGAAAGAATTACAACCGAAGTTGCAGTTCTAGTTCCCGTTTCAACCATAACTTCTTGTGCTTTTCCTGCTTTTGAAATAAATACTTTCTTGCCACTTTGAATCGGAATTATGGCTTCTGTAGGTATTAAAATAGCATTTTTAATTTTATCCAACGGAAAAATTACATCTGCAAAAGTACCCGGAAATAATTTCCCTTTTTCATTTTCAGCAATGGCACGCACTTGAAGTGTTCTTGTATTTACAGAGATTTCAGGCTCTAAAGCATAAATTTTTGCCGTATAACTTTCATCAGAACCAGCAACTTTAAAACTCAAATTAGAATTTAATTTAACTTGAGTTGCGTATTTTTCTGGAATCGAGAAAGTGATTTTCAATTTAGAAGTATTCACTAATTTTGCAACCAAAATGCTAGGCGTGATATACGTTCCTGGAGAAATCGAACGCAATCCAATTTTTCCTGAAAAAGGAGCTTTGACCGCAGTTTTTGAAATTTGTGCCCTAATAAGTTGACTTTGCGCTTGCGCAGATTTAAAATCGGCACGTGCAATTTCATATTCCTCTTGGCTGATAGCTTCTTTTTGTAGCAATAATTTCGCTCTTCTTTCATTTTCAGAAGCCAAACTTTCTTTCGTTTTAGCCTGCCCGAGTTGCGCTCTCAACTCAATGTCGTTCACTTTAAAAAGCACTTGCCCTTTAGCAACATTGGAACCTTCATTGAAATAAATAGCTTCCACAATTCCTGAAACTTCACTACGAATTTCCACTTGCTCATTGGCTTCTAATGAACCTGAAAGAGACAAATTAGTTTCAAAATTTTGAGCATTTACAACAATTCCACTCACATTCATCGGTTTGTCTTTCCCTGATTTATCGTTTGAAAGTTCGCTTTTAGCTTTATTTGCCGTTATTCGATAGACAATAAAAATTCCAAATCCAATAACGATTAAAGTGTAAAAAAGATGTTTTAATTTCATAAGTTTATAAAAAAAGTGAGAAATTACTTCCTATAAGTAGTTGCAAACAAATTTAGAATTTAAATTGATTATCTAAGTAAATTAGCCGTCATTTAACAAGTATTTTGTGATTTTGCCCCCTGAAATAGTTTTTTTATTTGGGCGCGACCCTCGAAAAATTCGGGTCAGGTCGTTCGCTGCAATCTCTGTTCCACTTCGTTCCACAGAGGATTTCCGCTGCCACCCTTCGCGCGAACTTCGATTTTAGATTTTAGATTGACAAAATCAAGCCAAAAATCATTGTTTACCTTTTTTAAAACCAAAATTTTAAAACAAGAAAATGAATAATCCCTCAGCCCCGATTGAGGCGGTATCCTCGCAGCGAAGCGAAGAGATATAGCCGAAAGCGGGAATTGCAATTCCAAATACAAGAGGACAATTCGCTCCTAAAAAAATAGAAACATTTATAAATAATAAACCCGCCTTGCTATGAAACAAGGCGGGTTTTGGTATTCTAAAGGTTTTGAAACTATTGATTTGTAGGTTCTGGTGCTTTTTTTACATTCACGAATAATTCTTGTGAAGTTTCGTCCAAATCCATATAAATCTCGTCTCCAGAAGTAATTTTACTGGTGATAATTTCCTCTGCCAGAGCATCTTCAACATATTTTTGAATCGCCCTTTTTAGCGGTCTGGCACCAAATTGTTTGTCAAATCCTTTTTCAGCAATGAACGCTTTTGCGGTATCTGATAAATTAAGATTGTAGCCCAATTCTTTAACTCTTGCGTATAATTTTTTCAATTCGATTTCAATAATCAAATCAATATCGTGTTTTTCTAAGGCATTGAAAACAATTACATCGTCAATTCTGTTAAGAAATTCGGGTGCAAATGCTTTTTTAAGTGCGTTTTCGATGATACTTTTAGAATTGTCATCGGCTTGCGAAATTTTTGCAGCAGTTCCAAAACCTACGCCTTGACCGAAATCTTTCAGTTGGCGCGCACCGATATTAGAAGTCATAATGATAATCGTGTTTTTAAAATCGATTTTGCGACCCAAACTATCTGTCAAATAACCATCGTCTAAAACTTGCAACATCATATTGAAAACATCAGGATGCGCTTTTTCGATTTCATCTAATAATACAACACAGTATGGTTTTCTGCGAACTTTTTCGGTTAATTGTCCGCCTTCTTCATAGCCAACATATCCCGGAGGTGCTCCAACCAATCTTGAAATTGCGAATTTTTCCATATATTCACTCATATCAATTCGAACCAAAGCATCTTCAGAATCGAATAATTCTTTGGCTAAAACTTTGGCTAATTGTGTTTTACCAACACCCGTTTGTCCCAAGAAAATGAAGGAACCAATTGGTCGGTTTGGATCTTTCAATCCGGCACGATTACGTTGAATAGAACGAGCGATTTTCATTACCGCTTCATTTTGCCCAACTACCTTATCCTGAATAAGTTCAGGAAGTTTAGCTAACTTGTTACTTTCAGTTTGTGCAATACGATTTACAGGGATTCCTGTCATCATAGAAACCACATCGGCAACATTATCTTCGGTAACTAAAATACGATTATTTTTGGCATCTTCTTCCCATTGTTCTTGGGCAATTGCCAAATCTTTTTCGATGCGTTTTTCATCATCACGAAGTTTTGCGGCTTCTTCATATTTCTGTCTTTTAACAACAGAGTTTTTCAGTTCGCGAACTTCTTCCAATTGACGTTCCAATTCCAAAATTTGTTTTGGCACTTCAATATTAGTAATGTGCACACGAGAACCTGCTTCGTCAAGCGCATCAATTGCTTTGTCTGGAAGGAAACGCTCCGACATATATCGGTTTGTTAATTTCACACACGCCTCAATTGCTTCATCAGTATAAGTTACATTATGATGGTCTTCGTATTTATTTTTGATATTATTTAATATAGTAATCGTTTCTTCAACAGAAGTAGGTTCGACGATTATCTTTTGGAAACGACGCTCTAAAGCACCATCTTTTTCAATATACTGTCTGTATTCGTCTAATGTTGTTGCACCAATACATTGGATTTCTCCACGGGCAAGTGCGGGTTTAAACATATTGGAAGCATCCAAAGAACCCGTTGCTCCACCGGCACCAACAATAGTGTGAATTTCATCAATGAAAAGAATAATATCGTCATTCTTTTCTAATTCATTCATTACCGCTTTCATTCGTTCTTCAAACTGTCCGCGGTATTTTGTTCCTGCAACAAGGCTAGCTAAATCAAGGGTTACCACACGTTTGTTAAACAAAATTCGAGAGACTTTCTTTTGGATAATTCGCAAAGCAAGACCTTCTGCAATAGCAGATTTTCCCACTCCAGGTTCTCCAATTAGCAATGGATTGTTCTTTTTACGGCGGCTCAAAATTTGAGAAACACGCTCAATTTCTTTTTCACGACCAACTACAGGATCTAATTTTCCTTCTTCGGCCATTTCTGTTAAATCTCTCCCAAAATTATCTAAAACAGGAGTTTTGGATTTTTTGTTTGATTTATTGGCGGGATTATTAAAACTATCGCCTTTTAGACTGTCATCTTGTCCTGAATCTTCATTATAAGATTCGGCTCTTGGTAAATTTTCTAAGAATTCACCTTCAGTATTATTTGGTGTCATATTTAGATATTGTTCTTTAGCTGTGTCATAATCAATTTTTAACTTGTTAAGCAGCTTGGTTGTTGGATCATTCTCATTTCGAAGTATGCACAAAAGTAAATGTGCTGTACTAATTAAGGTGCTTTGAAACACTTTAGCCTCAAGAAAAGTTGTCTTTAACGCTCTTTCCGCTTGACGGGTCAGATGTAAATTTTTCTTTTCATTGTTGAATTCATTCCTTGGATTGGCGGGACTTAGAATTTCTACTTTTCTACGTAAAAAATCCAAATCTATTGATAAATTATTCAAAATATCAATGGCTGTTCCGTTGCCATCTCTCAAGATACCGAGCATTAAGTGTTCTGTTCCAATGAAGTCGTGACCTAATCGAAAGGCTTCTTCTTTACTGTACGTTATTACATCTTTTACCCTTGGTGAAAAATTATCATCCATATTGTTCTTATTGCTTATTGTAAATTTAGTGAATATTTGTAATAAATACAAAAATCATACCTACTATGTAAGTAATGTCAGCTAAATGACAAAAAAATATCTGATAATGAAAGAGAAATGGGGAATTAATTTATCAACTATATCGTCTGATAAATTTGTTAATAAATCATCTAAATTTATGTATGAATTTGCATTAAAAATATTTTATAAAGACTATATTAGCAAGATTTTTTGAAACAAAATAATTTTTAATATAACTATATAATATGTCTGACGGAGAAAAGTTAATTCCTATTAACATAGAAGATGAAATGAAAACAGCTTACATCGATTATTCGATGTCGGTAATTGTATCACGAGCACTTCCAGATGTTAGAGACGGTTTGAAACCTGTACATCGAAGAGTACTTTTTGGAATGCACGAATTGGGGATTACCTCAAAATCTGCCCATAAAAAATCTGCAAGAATTGTAGGAGAAGTTTTAGGAAAGTACCATCCGCACGGAGATACTTCTGTTTATGATGCGATGGTTCGTATGGCTCAAGAATGGAGTATGCGTTATCTTTTAGTTGACGGACAGGGTAACTTTGGTTCTGTTGATGGCGATAGTCCTGCAGCAATGCGTTATACTGAAGCGAGAATGCGTAAGATTTCGGAAGAGATTATGGCAGATATCGAAAAAGAAACCGTTGATTTTCAATTGAATTTTGATGATACTTTATATGAGCCAAAAGTAATGCCTACACGAGTTCCAACTTTATTAATAAACGGAGCTACGGGAATTGCTGTTGGTATGGCTACCAATATGCCACCTCACAATTTAACGGAAGTTATCAATGGAACGTTGGCGTATTTAGACAATACAGACATTGAAATTGACGAATTGATGAATCATATTAAAGCCCCGGATTTTCCAACTGGAGGAATTATTTATGGTTACGAAGGTGTTCGGGAAGCGTTCAAAACAGGTCGTGGAAGAATTGTAATGAGAGCTAAAGTGAACTTTGAAGAGGTTGACGGAAGAGAATCTATCATTGTAACAGAAATTCCATATCAGGTGAATAAAGCCGATATGATCAAGAGAACGGCTGATTTAGTTAATGACAAAAAAATTGAAGGTATTGCGAATATCCGTGATGAATCGGATAGAAACGGAATGCGAATTGTATATATTTTAAAGAGAGATGCTACGCCAAACGTGGTTTTGAATACACTTTATAAATTCACACAATTACAATCTTCTTTTAGTGTAAATAATATTGCCTTGGTGAAAGGGCGTCCGCAAATGTTGAATTTGAAGGATATGATTCACTATTTCATCGAGCACCGTCACGAAGTTGTAGTTCGTAGAACACAATTTGAATTGCGTAAAGCTGAAGAAAGAGCGCATATTTTAGAAGGTTTAATTATTGCATCTGACAATATTGACGAAGTAATTGCTTTAATCCGAAGTTCAAAAAACACAGAAGAAGCAAGAGAAAAATTAGTTGAAAGATTCAAATTATCAGATATTCAATCTCGTGCAATTGTAGAAATGCGTTTGCGTCAGTTAACAGGTCTTGAACAAGATAAGTTGAGAGCTGAATATGATGAATTGATGAAATTGATTGAGCATTTGAAAGGCTTGCTTGCAGATGTAAATTTAAGAACTGCTTTAATCAAAGAAGAGC
Source organism: Flavobacterium neuenschwanderi (SeqCode) (assembly GCA_965234425.1). GTDB lineage: Bacteria > Bacteroidota > Bacteroidia > Flavobacteriales > Flavobacteriaceae > Flavobacterium > Flavobacterium neuenschwanderi. Next base: position 39,602 of record OZ248394.1, read on the forward strand.
TTGTTGAAATCCGAGATAAATATGGAGATGCGCGTCGTTCTGTAATTGAATATTCAGGTGGCGATGTAAGTATTGAAGATTTAATTGCTGATGAAAATGTAGTAATTACAATTTCTCACGCTGGTTATATTAAACGTACGAATCTTACAGAATACAAAACTCAAAATAGAGGAGGAGTTGGGCAAAAAAGTGCGGGAACAAGAGATTTAGATTTCTTAGAGCATATGTTTGTGGCAACAAATCACCAATATATGATGTTCTTCACTCAAAAAGGAAAATGTTTCTGGATGCGTGTTTATGAAATTCCAGAAGGTAGTAAAACCGCCAAAGGACGTGCCTTACAAAACTTAATCAACATTGAAAGTGATGATAAAGTGAAAGCATTTATTTGTACACAAGATCTAAAAGATAAAGAATATACCAACAGTCACAACCTTATAATGGTGACTAAGAAAGGGCAAGTTAAGAAAACGTCACTTGATAAATATTCTAAACCTCGTGTAAACGGAGTTGCCGCAATTACTATTAAAGAAGGTGATGAATTATTGGAAGCAAAATTAACTGATGGAAACAGTCAAATTATGATTGCGGTTAAATCTGGTAAAATGGTTCGTTTTGAAGAAAGCAAAACCCGTCCAATGGGAAGAACAGCTTCTGGAGTTCGTGGAATTACATTAAGAGATGAATCTGATGAAGTAATCGGAATGGTTTCTGTAAATGATATGAGTAGTGAAATACTCGTTGTTGCAGAAAATGGTTATGGAAAACGTTCAAGTATTGATGAATATAGAATTACCAACCGTGGTGGAAAAGGGGTGAAAACACTTAATATTACGGAAAAAACAGGTAAATTAATTTCTATTAATGCTGTAACTGATGCCGATGATTTAATGATTATCAACAAATCTGGATTGACCATTAGAATGGCAGTTGAGGATTTGAGAGTAATGGGTCGTGCAACACAAGGTGTGAAACTAATCAATATCAAAGGAAATGATTCTATTGCAGCAGTTACTAAAGTTATGAAAGACGATGTAGTTGAAGAAGTATTGGATGAAGATGGAAATGTTATTGAAGTAGAAGCTATCGAAAGAGTGAAACCAGTTTTGGAAGTTCTTGAAGAGGAAGAAGGCGCTGCTGATGACGATGACGACGACGATGAAGTTTCTGACGAAGAAGATGCGGATTCTGACGATGAATCTGACGACGATAGTGAAGAATAAATAGTAAAAGTAAAAACATTAAAATTTGCATTATGAGAATTAAAACTGTACTACTTACTGGATTTTTTATGATTTCGGTAAGTATTTTTGCTCAAAAAGACGAGCTTAAAGCGCTTAAAAAAATATATGAAAAAGAGAAGCCTTCAACTAAAGATTTTGAAGAATATACTGCTATATTAGTCAAAGCAGAGCCATTAATTGCAAATGCAACAGAAATGGATAAAGTTTACTTTAATTTCTATAAAGTAAATTCGCCATTTATGGATTTGATGCTAGCAATGGAAAAACCTGAAAATTCCAACAATTTATCGATACTTTCAAAGTATTTAACAGTTCAAAATGTTTCCCAAATGACTTCTGGATTTAATGACGTTGTTGCATTTGAAAAAAAATCAGGGAAGCAAGTTTATACTAAAGAAATCGAAGAAACAATTTTTGCATTTAAACCAATATTGGTTAATTTTGCTGTAGCACTTTCTAACGAATCTAAGTTCAAGGAAGCCGCTTTAATTCTTCATTCTATTTATGAATTGGATAATAAGGATGTTGAAAAATTGTATTATGCAGCAAATTATGCGGTTAATGGCAAAGATTATCTTTTAGGTTTGCAATATTATCAGGAATTAAAAAATCTAAATTATACTGGAGAAGGGGTTTTACTTTATGCAACTAATAAAGAAAGTCAAAAAGAAGAGTCTTTTAATACCAAACAAGAAAGAGATATTTACGTGAAAGGTGGTTCTCACGAAAAACCTCGTGATGAAAAAATCCCTTCAAAAAGACCTGAAATTTTCAAAAACATAGCCTTGATTTTAGTAGAATTAGGAAAATCAGATGAAGCAAAGGCTGCAATTCAAGAGGCTCGTAAAGAAAGTCCAGAAGATGTATCTTTGATTATTACGGAATCTGATTTGTATTTGAAAGCAAATGATATGGTAACATACAAAAGATTGATTTCTGAAGCATTGGAGAAAAATCCAAACAATGCCGATTTAGTTTTCAATTTGGGAGTTATTAGCTACAATAATAAAGAATTGGTTGAAGCTGAAAAATATTATTTGCGTACAATAGAAATAGATCCAAAATATGAAAATGCGTATTTGAATTTAGCAATTTTGAAATTAGATTCTGAAAAGTCTCTTATAGATAAAATGAACAAATTAGGAACTTCTCCTGCAGATACAAAAAAATATGATGTTTTGAAAAAGCAAAGAGAAGATGTTTATAAAAGTGCTATTCCTTATTTAGAAAAAGTTACCGAATTGGACTCAGAAAATGTTGAAGCAATCAAAACACTTATTGGAGTTTATAATGCACTTGAAATGACTGATAAAGCAAAAGCATTGAAAGATAAATTGAAAAAGTAAAATTTAGAAACAGCTTGTGTTTAAAATAATATACCCCCAAAAGTATGAAGCTTTTGGGGGTATTTTTATATTAATAAAAGTCAAAAACTAGATTACTTTCTTGTCAAAACTTTTTCTACAGCTGCAACAATCGCTTGATTGTTCAATTTGTATTTATCCATTAATTGCGCTGGAGTTCCGCTTTCGCCAAATGAATCCTGAACTGCAACAAATTCTTGTGGTGCAGGTTGGTTTAATGATAAAACTCTTGCGATACTTTCGCCAAGACCACCCAAAATATTATGTTCTTCGGCAGTTACGATGCATTTTGTTTTGGCTAATGATTTCAAAATAGCTGATTCATCTAATGGTTTTATCGTATGAATATTGATAACTTCAGCAGAAATTCCTTTTGCTTCCAATGCTTCCGCTGCCAATAAAGCTTCCCAAACTAAATGTCCCGTTGCAACAATAGTTACATCTGTTCCTTCGTTTAAAATAATTGCTTTTCCAATTTCAAATGGCTCGTCAGACGGCATAAAATTTGGCACAACTGGACGTCCAAAACGCAAGTAAACAGGCCCGTGATGTTCTGCAATTGCTAATGTAGCTGCTTTGGTTTGGTTGTAATCACACGTATTAATCACAGTCATTCCTGGCAACATTTTCATTAATCCGATGTCTTCTAAAATTTGGTGGGTTGCGCCATCTTCACCAAGAGTTAATCCGGCGTGGGAAGCACAAATTTTTACATTTTTATCAGAATACGCTACCGATTGACGAATTTGATCGTAAACTCTTCCTGTAGAAAAGTTAGCAAAAGTTCCTGTAAAAGGAATTTTTCCGCCAATGGTTAAACCCGCTGCAATTCCAATCATATTGGCTTCTGCAATTCCGATTTGGAAAAAACGTTCTGGGTGATTTTTCTTGAAATCATCAAATTTTAAGGATCCAATTAAATCGGCACAAAGTGCTACTACATTATCATTGGTTTGTCCTAATTCTGTCATTCCAGCCCCAAAACCTGATCGGGTATCTTTACTTCCTGTATTTGTATATTTTTTCATTTTTCTTAATTCAAAGATTGAATGATTTAAAAATTAAATAATTATGATAATTCATAACTCATAATTTATAATTCATATTTATTTAATAGTCGCTTTCCCCTTCAGTATAATTTTGAGCTAAAGCAGTTTCTAATTGTGCATCATTTGGAGCTTTTCCGTGCCAAGCGTGACTGTACATCATAAAATCAACACCATTACCCATTTCAGTATGCAACAAAACGCAAATAGGTTTTCCTTTCCCAGTTCTTGATTTCGCATCATTCATTCCTGCAATAATTGCCTCAATATTATTTCCTTCTTTAATTTCTAAAACATCCCAATCAAAAGCTTCAAATTTAGCACGAATACTTCCCATAGCCAATACTTCATCTGTTGTTCCGTCAATTTGCTTTCCGTTGAGGTCGATTGTAGCAATTAAATTATCTACTTTTTTTGCTGATGCATACATAATTGCTTCCCAGTTTTGACCTTCTTGCAATTCTCCATCTCCGTGAAGTGTATAAATAATGTGGTTGTCCCCATTTAGTTTTTTAGCTTGAGCAGCACCAATTCCAACAGATAATCCTTGTCCCAACGAGCCCGATGCAATTCGTACTCCTGGCAAATTATCATGAGTTGTTGGATGTCCTTGCAACCTTGAATTGATTAATCTAAAAGTAGCCAATTCGGCAACCGGAAAATAGCCACTTCGTGCTAAAACACTGTAGAAAACTGGAGAAATATGTCCGTTTGAAAGGAAGAATAAATCTTCTCCAATACCGTCCATATCGAATCCCTCTTTTCGATCCATAATGTTTTGATACAAAGTTAATAAAAATTCTGTGCAACCAAGAGAACCTCCCGGATGACCTGAATTTACTGCGTGAACCATTCGAAGAATGTCTCTTCTAACTTGGATTGTTAAATCACTTAATTGTTGTGTGTTGGGCTTCATTTTGTAAGTTAAAGTTAAACTGGCGCAAAGATAATCAGATAATTGGATTTACAGATTATAAGATTGCACGATTTATTAACTTATTTTTAATATTTAAATAAGGTATTAAAGTGCTACTATTCATAAGTTAATCGGGTTAATTAAATCGCTATTTTTATCTGATTTTTCAATAAATCTTCAAAAGTTTCTCGTTTGCGAATTAAGATTCCTTTTCCATCTTTCCATAAAACCTCTGCTGGTTTAAATCTGGAATTGTAATTGGAAGCCATCGAAAAACAATACGCACCAGCATTTCTAAAACATAAAAGATCGCCTTCTTTGATTTCTGAAATTCTGCGGTTGTTGGCGAAGGTGTCTGTTTCACAAATATATCCTACAACAGTATAAAAACGTTCTTTCCCTTTTGGGTTTGAAATATTTTCGATGTGGTGTTGCGAACCGTATAACATTGGACGAATCAAGTGATTGAAACCGCTGTCAATTCCAGCAAAAACTGTGGAAGTAGTTTGTTTCACCACATTTACTTTCGCTAAAAAGTAACCCGCTTCACTTACTAAAAATTTACCCGGTTCAAATGCCAAGGTCAATTCCCGTCCGTAAGAAGCTTCAAAAGCTAAGAATCTTTTTGATAATTTTTTTCCTAATTCTTCAATATTCGTTTCAATATCGCCTTTATTATAAGGAACTTTAAAACCACTTCCGAAATCTAAGAAGTCTAAAGTTTTAAAGTTATTTGCTGCTTCAAATAGAATTTCTGCTGCATAAAGAAATACCTCAATATCCAAAATATCAGAACCCGTGTGCATGTGGATTCCATTGATATGCATTTTTGTATTTTCGACAATTCTCAAGATATGAGGCATTTGGTGAATTGAAATCCCAAATTTACTATCGATATGACCAACGGAAATATTGGAATTTCCACCTGCCATTACGTGTGGATTGATCCGAATGCATACTGGAACTGTTGGGTGTTTTGTTCCAAAATGTTCTAAAACCGAAAGATTATCAATGTTAATTTGAACTCCAAGTGCTGCTGCTTCTTCGATTTCTTCAAATGAAACGCCGTTTGGAGTATAAATGATTTGTTGCGGGTCAAAACCTGCGTAAATTCCTAATTTTACTTCTTGAATTGAAACGGTGTCTAAATTAGAACCAATAGATTTTAATAGTTGAAGAACAGCAATATTTGACAATGCTTTAGCGGCATAATTAATACGCAATCTTGGCACTTTTGCGAAAGCATTGGTTAATCTTTTGTATTGAGATTGGATTTTTTCAGCATCATAAACATATAATGGACTTCCAAATTCTTCTGCTAAGGTTACTAATTCTTGTGGTTGCATTGCTATCTGTTTTTATGCAAATTTAGAGTTATATCAATCGTAATCAAAGCTATTTTAGTTTATTAACAAAAAATAACAAAATGTTGTATTCCTAACAAAAACTATTATAAACTCGGCAAATCCCCATTTCCTTTAGTAGGTAAATTGGTAGAACCCATCAAATATAAATCGACAACTCGAGCAGCTTCACGACCTTCAGAAATTGCCCAAACAATTAAAGATTGTCCGCGACGCATATCACCAGCAGTAAAAATATGAGGTTTATTCGTTTGATAATTGGTAGCTTTATAGTTGTTTCTCATATCAATTTCTAAACCCAATTGTTCGCTAAGTGTTTTTTCAGGACCTGTAAATCCAAGTGCTAACAAAGCCAATTCGCAAGGCCAAATTTTCTCAGAGCCTTCTTTTTCAATTAATTCAGGTCGTTGTCCGGGAACCATTTTCCAACCAACTTCGACTGTTTTTAATCCAACCAATTCTCCCTTTTCATTTGAAATAAATTCTTTGGTATTGATGAGCCAATTTCTATCGCAACCTTCTTCGTGTGAAGAGGATGTTTTTAATTGTAAAGGCCAGAACGGCCAAGGGGTATTTGCACTTCTTCCAACGGGAGGTTTTGGCATAATTTCAAAATTTGTAACTGATTTTGCTCCTTGACGGTTCGATGTTCCAACACAATCGGAACCCGTATCACCGCCACCAATTACAATTACATTTTTATCTTTTGCTAAAATCTGATTTGGAATTGTTTCCCCATACAATGATTTTGTTTGTTGCGTTAAAAAAGTCATCGCTTGCACAACTCCTTTACTTTCAATCCCTTTTGTAGGCAAACTTCTACTTTCAGTTGAACCACCACATAAGACTATTGAATCAAAAGCATTTAGTTCTTCAACGCTATAATTAACACCAACATTTACGTTGACTTTAAATACAACTCCTTCGGCTTCTAAGACTTTTACTCGACGGTCGATAATTCCTTTTTCTAATTTGAAATTTGGAATTCCATAACGTAATAATCCTCCAATGGCATTGTCTCTTTCAAAAACAGTAACGGTATGTCCAGCACGATTTAATTGCTGTGCTGCTGCCAATCCCGCTGGTCCAGAACCAATAACAGCAACGGTTTTTCCAGTTCTTGTTGTTGGTATTTGAGGTTTTATCCAACCTTCAGCAAAGCCTCTTTCAATAATATTTTTTTCAATATTTTCTATTGCAACGGGTTCGCTAATGATTCCCAGAACACAAGATTTTTCACATGGAGCAGGGCAGAGGCGGCCAGTAAATTCAGGAAAGTTATTGGTAGATTGCAAAATTTCTAAAGCACCTTGCCATTCTTCCTGATGTACCATATCATTGAAATCGGGAATTAAATTTCCCAATGGACAAGAGCTATGACAAAACGGAATACCACAATCCATACACCGAGAACCTTGTTCTTTTATTTTTTCTTTGGATAATGGAATCGTAAATTCATTGTAATTTGAAACTCGTTCTACAACGGCAACATTACTTTCGTCAGTTCTTGTAAATTCCTTAAATCCTCCTATTTTTCCCATAAAAATTTAATGTCAAATGTCTTATTATTTAATGTAAGACGGGTTTAATTTCTGCAATTAGTTTGATACTTCCAACAACTCTTTATTAGATTCAAGTGCTGCTCTTTGTATTGCTTTTTTGTAATCTGTTGGCATTACTTTTACAAAATTGATTTGCTGACTTTCCCAATCTTCCAATATTCTTTTTGCCAATGGGCTGTTTGTAAATAACGAATGATTTTTTATCAACCGTCTTAATTTACTTATATCATCAAGTTCTAATGGCTCAAAGGCTACCATTTCCATATTGCATAAAGTGGCATCAAATGTGTTATTTGGATCATAAACATAAGCAATTCCACCGCTCATTCCAGCAGCAAAATTTCTACCTGTTTTTCCTAAAACTACAACAGTTCCTCCTGTCATATATTCACATCCGTGGTCTCCAATGCCTTCTACTACTGCAGTTGCACCAGAATTTCTAACGGCAAAACGTTCTCCCGCCATTCCATTAATATAGGCTTGACCTGTAATAGCACCGTAAAGCGCAACGTTTCCAATGATAATATTTTCTTCAGGTTTGAAAGTTGCAGTAGGAGGGACTTTAATAATTAATTTACCTCCAGAAAGCCCTTTTCCTAAATAATCATTACAATTTCCATGAATTTTAAATGACAATCCGTTGGTTGCAAAAGCTCCAAAACTTTGCCCTGCGGAACCTTCAAAATCTATTAAAATAGTATCTTCAGGCAATCCTTGAGCACCATAAATTTTTGATATTTCATTACTTAAAATAGCACCTACAGAACGATCAGTATTTTTAATTTTGAAATTGACACGTGTTTTTTCTTTTCTATAAATAGATGGAATTGCAGCTTTAATAATTTCAAAATCCAATACATTTTCTAACGCGTGGTCTTGGCAAGAATCATTATAATTACTTACTTTATTTGCAATTTCTGGTTTGTATAATATTGCCGAAAGGTCTAAACCACTCGCTTTATAATGTTTAATTGCTTTGTTGACATTCAATTTTTGAGACTGTCCAACCATTTCTTTCAAAGTTCTAAAACCTAATTGTGCCATTATAATTCTCAATTCTTCTGCAATAAAATACATAAAATTGATAATGTGTTCTGGCGTTCCTTTGAAATTTTTTCTCAATTCTGGATCTTGTGTTGCAATTCCCACAGGACACGTATTTAAGTGACAGGCTCGCATCATAATACAACCCGAAGCGACTAATGGTGCTGTGGCAAATCCAAATTCTTCGGCTCCTAATAAGGCAGCAATGGCAACATCACGACCAGTTTTTAGTTGGCCATCGCATTCTAAAACGACTCTACCACGCAAATCATTTAATAATAAGGTTTGTTGGGCCTCCGCCAATCCTAATTCCCACGGAATTCCCGTATGTTGTAAAGATGTTAATGGTGCAGCACCTGTTCCTCCGTCATAACCAGAAATCAAAATCACATCAGCTTTGGCTTTTGCAACTCCTGCGGCGATGGTTCCAACACCAACTTCTGAAACTAATTTCACATTGATTCTTGCTTCGCGATTGGCATTTTTTAAATCAAAAATCAATTGTGATAAATCTTCAATAGAATAAATATCGTGGTGAGGAGGAGGTGAAATCAGTCCTACATAAGGAGTTGAATTTCGTACTTCTGCAATCCAAGGCACTACTTTATCACCAGGTAATTGTCCGCCTTCGCCAGGTTTTGCTCCTTGTGCCATTTTAATTTGAATCTCTTTGGCATTGGTCAAATAATTGATAGAAACACCAAATCTTCCCGATGCAACTTGCTTGATAGCACTATTTCTGGAATCTCCGTTAAGGTCTTTTTGAAAACGTTTTGGATCTTCTCCGCCTTCTCCAGAATTACTTTTACCGCCAATTCTGTTCATCGCAATAGCCAAATTCTCATGCGCTTCTTGACTTATTGAACCATAAGACATCGCGCCAGTTTTGAATTTTTTTACAATTTCAGTCCAAGGTTCAACTTCATCAATAGAAATTGGATCTAAGTTATTGAATTCAAATAAACCCCTGATGGTCATTAAATTCTCACTTTGGTCGTTCACCATATCTGAATATTCCTTGTAACTTTCAGGACTATTCAATCGAACAGCTTGTTGTAATTTAGAAATGGTTGTTGGATTGAACATGTGTCTTTCTCCATTTCTTCGCCATCTGTAAATTCCACCAATTTCTAAAGGTAGTAAGTTTGCTATTTTAGAATTTGGAAACGCATTTTGGTATCTTTTTTTGACTTCTTTTTCAATTTCCATTAAACCAATTCCTTCAATTCTAGAAGGTGTATAAGGAAAATATTTAGAAGTGAATGTTTTATTTAAACCTAAAATTTCAAAAATTTGTGCAGCTCTATAAGAATGTAAAGTAGAAATACCAATCTTATTCATTATTTTCAGAATACCTTTTGCAATCGCTTTATTGTAATTTTTAATAGCATAATCAGCCTTAATTTCTGTGATAAAACCTGAATTAATCTGATTGTGAATTATTTCATTTACCATATAAGGATTAATTGCACTAGCGCCATATCCAAATAATAAAGCAAAATGATGCGGTTCACGAGGTTCTGCGGATTCAATTATGATTCCAAATTTTGAACGTGCTTTTAATATATTTAAGGAATGATGAATATAGGAACAAGCCAACAACATTGGAATTGGTGCTAATTTATCGGTAACGCCTCTATCCGAAATGATAACAATATTGCACCCTTCAGAAACAGCTTTGAAAGTAGCTTGCACACATTTTTCTAAGGCACGTTCCAAACCGTTTACACCTTTTTCAATTTCATATAAGGTAGAAATAGTCACGGATTTAAAATCAACGTGATTGATATTTCTAATTTTGTCTAAATCCTCGTTAGAAATAACAGGATTTTGAATTTTTAGTTTTTTGCAATGTTTCGGTTCAATATCAAAAATATTAAAATCGCCACCGATTGCTAGACTTATATCGGTAATAATTTCTTCGCGAATTCCATCTAAGGGAGGATTTGTAACTTGAGCGAATAACTGTTTGAAGTAGTTGTATAATAATTGGGGTTGATCTGATAAAACGGCTAACGGCGTGTCGTTTCCCATCGAACTTAATGCTTCTGCACCAGTTGTTCCCATTGGATTTATTATGGTTTTTAAATCTTCAACAGTATATCCAAATAGGCGTTGACGTGTTTCAAAATCCATTATTTCAACAGGAATTTCATTTTCTGTATATGGAATTCTGGCCAATTGTAACAGGTTTTCATCCAACCACTTTTTGTACGGTCTTTTGGTTACAACGGCATTTTTCACTTCATCATCTTCAATAATCCGACCTTCATTCATATCCACAAGGAACATTTTTCCAGGTTCTAATCTTCCGTGTTGAACCACATCTTCGGGTTTAATATCTAAAACTCCAATCTCTGATGACATAATCACGAAACCACTTTTTGTAAGTGTATATCGTGAAGGACGCAAACCATTTCTATCTAATAAAGCACCAATTACATTACCATCTGTAAAGGGAATTGAAGCGGGGCCATCCCAAGGTTCCATAATACAAGAGTTGTATTCATAGAATGCTTTTTTGTCTTCAGACATACTTTGGTGACGTTCCCAAGCTTCGGGAACTACCATCATCATTGCTTCTGGTAAAGATCTACCAGTCATTAATAACAATTCAACAACCATATCCATCGAAGCAGAATCTGATTTTCCTTCTAATATAATTGGGAATAATTTTTTTATATCATCACCAAAAACATCACTTTTCATTAACTCTTCCCGAGCACGCATACGACTGATATTTCCACGAAGCGTATTAATTTCTCCATTGTGACACATGTATCTAAAAGGCTGCGCCAATTCCCATGAAGGGAAAGTATTGGTAGAAAATCGTTGGTGAACCAATGCCAATCGGGTAACCAAATCCGTATCAGACAAATCGGTATAATAACGGCTGATGTCTTCGGGCATCAAAAGACCTTTATATATTATTGTAGTTGTTGAAAAACTGCTGAAGTAATATTGATGACTTTGTGATATTTTAGATTTTATAACGGCGTGTTCCGATATTTTTCTTGCAGCAAATAGCTTGGCGTTGAACTGTTGTTCGGTAAGTTCTAATCCATTTTTACCAACAAATACTTGAAGCACTGTTGGTTCTTTTTCAGCAGCAATTTTCCCTAAATTTGAAGCATCAACGGGAACTTCACGCCATCCTAAAACAGTTAAATTTTGTTCTTTAATAGCGGTTTCAAAAGTAGTTTTGCAATAAACAACTTGGTTTTTACTTTTAGGTAAAAATAACATTCCTACACCATATTCTCTTGGTTCGGGTAGTTCAAAATCACAAACCTTTTTGAAGAAATTATGAGGGATATCAAATAGAATTCCTGCACCATCACCCGTTCTTCCATCGGAACTTACAGCACCTCGATGCTCTAATTTTATTAAAATATCTAACGCCTTATGAATAATATCATTCGACTTAATTCCGTTTAAATTGCAAATAAATCCTGCGCCACAATTGTCATGTTCAAATTCTGGTAAATAGAGGCCTTGTGCTTTAACTTTCATGCTTGATAATTTTTTACTAAATTACTAAATTCACTGATTATAATTTAATGAAAATGGCATTACAGTTAATTTTTACTACAATATCAATTAAAAGTTTAAAAAATAATAATTACTTAATTTTGGACTTTTAAATTAACAATTTCATAATTTACAAATCGACTAACGGCATATAATTTTGTTCAAATCACACAAAAATCGGCATTTTAATCAATTTACTAAAACGATATAGTGTCGTATAAATGATAATTAAACTATCAAAACTGTTTATTTACCGCATTGAATTTAAGAATTTGATAATGTATATTTGTTTTTTTTAATAATTAAATTCTTATTGTATTTATTAAGGAAAAACATTTCGCTTTTAACTTCAATTGTGTTATTTTTGTGCTCCCGAAACGTCGGGATTAAAAAGTCAAAAATTTTATTATGGACATACACGAATACCAAGGAAAAGAAATATTAGCCAGTTATGGCGTAAAAATTCAACGTGGTTATGTTGCAAACAATCCGCAAGAGGCGGTTTTAGCAGCTAAACAATTAACTGCTGAAACTGGAACAGGATGGCACGTTATTAAAGCACAAGTTCACGCAGGTGGACGTGGAAAAGGTGGAGGAGTGAAGCTTGCTAAGAATTTACAGCAAGTAGAAGAAATTGCAGAACAAATTATTGGAATGCAATTAATTACGCCACAAACTTCTGCTGAAGGTAAAAAAGTACACAAAGTTTTAGTTGCTGAAGATGTTTACTATCCTGGTGAATCTGAAACTTCTGAGTTTTATATGTCCGTTTTATTAAATAGAAGTAAAGGTCGTAATATGATTATGTATTCTACTGAAGGTGGAATGGATATTGAAGAAGTTGCGGAACACACACCTCATTTAATTTTCACTGAAGAAATTGATCCAACTGTTGGATTACAAGCTTTTCAAGCAAGAAGAATTGCCTTTAATTTAGGTCTTTCTGGAAATGCTTTCAAAGAAATGACGCAATTTGTTGCAGCACTTTACAATGCTTATATTGGTTGTGATGCTTCAATGTTTGAAATTAATCCAGTTTTGAAAACATCTGATAATAAAATTATTGCAGTTGATGCTAAAGTGAATTTAGATGACAATGCATTATACCGTCAGCCAGTTTATGCTGAATTTCGTGATGTTCGCGAGGAAAATCCAATCGAAGTTGAAGCTAAAGCTGCTGGTTTAAACTATGTAGATTTAGATGGAACAGTAGGTTGTATGGTAAACGGAGCAGGTCTTGCAATGGCTACTATGGATTTAATTAAATATGCAGGTTTTGAACCAGCAAATTTCTTGGACGTAGGTGGAACTGCAGATGCAAAACGTGTAGAATTAGCTTTCCGTATTATCTTGAAAGATCCAAACGTAAAAGCAATTTTAATCAATATTTTTGGGGGAATTGTTCGTTGTGATAGAGTTGCTCAAGGTGTTGTAGATGCCTACAAAAATATGGGAGACGCTATTAAAGTTCCAATCATTGTTCGTTTGCAAGGTACAAATGCCGTTATCGCGAAAGAATTAATTGACAATTCTGGAATGCCAATTTTATCAGCTGTAGAATTTCAAGAAGCTGCTGACCAAGTAAAAGCGGCACTTTCTTAATTATATATTTCGTTCAAATTATATAGAAATCCTGATTGAAAGATTAGGATTTTTTGTTTTTCATATATTCATTTGAAATTAATAATACTAGTTTTGTTCATTATAAATCTTAATTATGACTACTACCAACTCAGAAATAACTTGGAACGATTTCGAGAAAATAGAAATGCGTGTGGGAACAATTCTATCGGTTAATGATTTTCCAGAAGCCAAAAAACCTGTATTTCAACTCACCATTGATTTTGGTGCTGAAATTGGAATTAGAAAATCATCGGCTCAAATTACAAAACGATACGAAAAAGCTGATTTGGTAAACCGCCAAATCGTTGCTGTTGTCAATTTTCCTAAAAAGCAAATTGGTAAATTTATGAGCGAATGCCTCGTTCTTGGATCTATTGGAAATCAAGGTGAAGTAATTCTATTATCGCCGGATTTCAAAGTTGAAAACGGTTTAAGAATTGGTTAAAATACAGGCTTATTTCGTCTTACAATCCATTTCCAAATTTCAATCCACAATACGGAAACCATCGCAATCAGTAAGCAAATTCCAATTTCATAAGCGTTTAAAGGCACTACCATAAAGAAATTTGACACAGGTGTAACATTTAAAATTAGTGCCAAAAGCAAAAGTGTAATTACATTTATTAATACCATCATATTGTTTTTATTTCGAAGGGAAGTGAAAACTGAATAATAAAAGGAACGGTTTACCAAGGATAAAATGATGTTTGCAAAAATCAAAGTGGTGAATGCCATTGTTCTGGTTTTGAATTCGTCGCCGCCATTTTGAATACTAAATTGATAGACAACCAAAACTCCCAACCCAATGATTAGCCCTTGAATGATACTGATTATTTTTTCATTTAATGTCAAAAATGCTGAGGTCAATTTTCGTGGCGGTTGTTTCATACTGTTTTTTTCAGAAGCTTCATTTTCATAAACAATCGTACACATTGGGCCCATTACAATTTCGAGAAAAATCACGTGAATTGGCGTGAAAATATCGGGGTATTTCCATCCTAAAAATAATGGCATCGAAACCGTTATTACAATTGGAATGTGAATTGAAATAATGTACCGAATGGCTTTTTTTAAATTCGTATAAATGCGCCTTCCTTCAGCTACAGCCACTACCATTTTAGATAAATCATCGTCCGTTAGAATTAAATCGGCAGCTGTTTTTGCAATTTCAGTTCCTTTTTTTCCCATTGCTATTCCAATGTGCGATGCTTTTAAAGCGGGCCCATCATTCACTCCGTCGCCAACCATTGCTACCACTTGATTGTCTTTTTTCAAGGCTAACATTACGGCCAATTTTGCTTCGGGAAACATTCGTGTCAATAAAGTAGTATTGTGAATGGCTTTCAACATTTCAGACTCGCTTAACGTCATAATTTCGTGACCTTCAATTGCACTGTTTGCATTTTTTATCCCCGCTTTTTCAGCAATGGCTTTTGTAGTTGCACTGTTATCGCCAGTAATTACTTTCACTTGAATTCCAGCTTCATAAAACTGATTAATCACGTGTTGAATGTTCTCTTTTGGCGGGTCATAAAACACTACCAATCCCACAAAATTGAATTTAATATGTTGTTGTAATTTCGGGAAATCGGGACCTTCAAAATCAGAATATCCTACGCCTAAAATTCGATGTCCTTTGGAAGCAATCGCATTTATAATAGTGTGAATCTTAGCTTTTTTCTCTTCCGAAAGATTGGAAACTTTCAAAATTGCTTCGGCACCACCCTTGGCAGCAATGATTCTTCGTCCTTCTTTATTTTGAAATACGTGCGTCATCATTGGTGGTTTTCCGTCAAGCGGATATTCGTGCACCATCGAAAACAAATGCCTTTCATCTGATTCTGTCATTTTTTTATATTCGTGATGCAATGTTTTTTCCATTGGATCAAAAGGAATCGGTTCGCTTGCCCACATTGCGGTTTCAATCACTTTTTGGGCTTCAATATCCCAATTTCCATCTTCAAATAATCGTTCAGATGGAAAAGCATAAACCGCTTGTAAACTCATTTTATTTTCGGTAATTGTTCCTGTTTTATCTGTGCAAATTACCGTTGCTCCACCCAAAGTTTCTACGGTTCTTATTTTTTTGACAATAATTCCTTCTTTCATTAATCGCCAAGAACCTAAAGCCATAAATGTAGTAAATGCAACTGGAATTTCTTCAGGAATTATTGACATTGCAAGGGTTAATGCTTTCAATAAACTCGGCAAAAAAGTTTGTGTTTTCCAGAAATAAAATCCAAAAACAAGAAAGAATATTATAATTCCGATGGTTGCCATTCCTTTTGCAAAGGTTTCAATTTGGATTTGTAACGGCGTTCGCTCTTCCTTAATTGACAATAAAGAAGTTCCTAATTTTCCGATTTTTGAGTGTTCTCCAATTTCTGTTGCCCGATAAAAAGCAACTCCCGAAGCAACTAATGTTCCGCTGTAAACTTCATTTTCTCCTTCATTTTTAGATTTGAAAACGGAAAATGCTTCTCCTGTTAATGATGCTTCATTCACAGAAAAATCATTACTATAAACGATTGTTCCATCAGCATTTATAGTATTTCCTTCCATTGCAATCACAATATCATTTACTACGATGTCAATGGTTGGAATGTTTATAATTTCTTCATTTCGTAAAACTTGACTTAAAGGTTCGGTGAGATTTTCTAATGCTTCCAAGGCTTTCCGACTTCGATTGTCTTGAAAAAATGAAATTCCTGAAACTACAATAAGTGCAAATAACATAAAATAGGCCTCGTCATATTTATTTAGAATAAAATAAATAATGGCAACTGCAATTAATAACAGTAACATTGGCTCTTTTAAAACATCTAAAAGTGTCAGCCACCATTTGTGTTTTGGCTTATGAATTTGCTCGTTTGTTCCAAATTTATTTCGAGAAATTTGAACTTCGCCATCGGTCAAGCCAATGATGTTTTCGGGAATGTTTATTTTTTTTGACATAATAAAAGGCGTAAATTGAAATTACTCAAATTTAAGGATTTTATTATGATAATTTACTGATAATTAACAGGTTATTTGGTATTTAAACAGGGATTATTTTTAATTGATTTCAAAAAAAAAGTTCAAAAATCGTACGACTTTTGAACTTTAAAATTTTGCTTTTTTAGCTATTTCAATACATATTATATATCATCAAAATCAATATCGGTGAAACTTGATGTATTTGGTAATTCTCCATCTTCTGTTTTTTCGGCTGGATATTCTTTTTTGAAATCCTTTTGGTGTCTTTCAGAAATAACTTCTTCGCCTTTGTGATTTAATACATACGAGGTCATATCTTCTAATATTTCTGCAAAAGCTGTAAAATCTTCTTTGTACAAATAAATTTTATGTTTTTTGAAATGAAAGGAACCGTCTTCTTCTGTAAATTTCTTGCTTTCAGTAATTGTAATGTAATAATCGTCAGCTTTTGTAGCTCTCACATCAAAGAAATACGTTCTTCTTCCTGCTCTCAAAACTTTAGAAAAGATTTCCTCTTTTTCTAACATATCATTTTCTCTCATAATCGTTTTTTAAGTTTAATTACAATCCAAAAATCATAAAAAAAGGATTATAAAACAACAATTATGACAAATCTTTTTCAGAAAGTTGTTTCAAATACAATTCTTTGTAATAACCTTCTTGGTTTACCAATTGATTATGAGAACCTTGTTGGATAATTTTGCCGTCTTCAATAATGATAATATTATTAGCATTCTTAGCCGATGAAACTCGATTACTGACAATTATGGTGGTTTTATTTTTGCAATATTCTAATAAATTAGTCAAAATTGTTTCTTCAGTTTCTGTATCTACCGCTGACAAACAATCATCGAGCAAAAGAATTTCGGGATTTTTTATTAAGGCTCTCGCAATAGAAACCCGTTGTTTTTGACCGCCTGAAAGTGTGATTCCGCGTTCTCCTAAAACAGTTTCATACTTTTTTGTGAAGTTGATAATATTGTCGTGAACCGCAGCTTTTTTTGCCGCAGCAACAACTTCTTCATCAGTTGCATCTTCTTTTCCAAATTTGATATTGTTTTTTATCGTGTCAGAAAATAAAAAGGCATCTTGAGGAACAATTCCAATATTATTTCTTAAATCGAATAAATGAACGTCTTGAATTGGCACTCCATCGATTAAAATCGTTCCGTCACTAACATCATATAAACGACTAATTAAGGTAAGAACACTCGATTTACCCGAACCTGTTTTTCCAAGAATCGCCAAAGTTTCTCCTTTTTTTACTGTAAAGGAAACATTATTAAGTGCTTTTATGTTGGTATCGTCATAAATAAAAGTCACATTTTGAAATGTTATTTCTCCGTTTATAATAGAATGGTTTTCTGAATTATTTCTAATTTCTGGAACAATTTTCAAAAATTCATTGATACGTTTTTGCGAAGCTTCTGCCTCTTGAATCATCGAAGAAATCCAACCCAATGAAGCGACTGGCCAAGTTAGCATATTTACATAAAGTATAAATTCGGCAATTATTCCGATGCTTTTGATACTTCCGTTGATGTATAACATTCCACCAAAATAGATTACAACTAAATTGCTTACGCCAATTAAAGCCAGCATTAATGGTCCGAAAAGCGATTGCACTTTAGCCAAACTCATACTTTTTTCTTTGCTTTCTAAAGATAAATTATTAAGATTTTCCTGATGTATGTTTTCTAAAGAATATGCTTTTATCACTCTAATTCCTGAAAAAACTTCTTGTGTGAAACTTGATATTTTTGATAAATATTGTTGAAAAATCGTACTTCTAACATTGATTTGCTTGCTTAATCTGAAAATTGCATACGATAAAATAGGCAAGGGAAGTAGCGTGTATAATGTTAATATTGGCGAAACATTGTACATATATACAATTACAATTGCAAAACGGATGAAAGTATTTATCGTGTACATAACTGCGGGGCCAACATACATTCGGACTTTCCCAACGTCTTCGCTAATTCGATTCATTAAATCGCCCGTTCTATTTTGTTTGTAGAAACTTTGAGATAAATTTTCATATTGTCTAAATACTTCATTTTTAAGGTCAAATTCGATGTGGCGTGACATCACAATTAGGGTTTGACGCATCAAAAACGTTAAAAATCCTGCAACCAAAGTCGTTGCTATAACTAATAAAACATTGTGAAATAGTTCGTTACGAATTATTGAAATATCAGATTCATTCGTTTTAGAAAATCCTTCAATTGCTTCAAATGATTTACTGATTAGTTTTGGCGTAAATAATGAAAAAATTTGGGCAATAATGGTTATAAAAATACCGAGTAGAAATCGAGATTTATATTTGACAAAATATTTATTTAGATATTGTAATTCTTTCATTTTTAGAAGGAAATTTAAATTTTTAATGCTAAAAATCAGAATAGATTTCAGATAAAATTCAGTTGACAAATATACGTTTTTAAAAGGAAATTTCTATTTAAGAAGTACTTAAAATATAATAGAAATTCGATTTATAAATTGAGATTTACATATATTCATTTTAATTTTAATTGAAGAAAAGGTTTGTAGGTAAGTAGTAAGTATAATTAAGTGTCGTATTCTAAAATATGTAATTTATTGTAATAGACTGATTTTATATAGTTTTTTACTAGTTTGAGACTTTTGACTTTACGACATTAAAACTTTCGACTTACTTTAGTGCTTTTTTCAAAAATAGTACTATTTTTGCACCGTTAAAGATTTTCTTTGGCTAAATAATTAAATAAGTTCTTACCAAGTGTTAAATAGAAGACATATCCGTGTGAAAGTGATGCAATCGATTTATGCGATGCACCAAAATGGTTCAGATAGTATTGAAAAAGAAGAAAAATTCTTGCTTTATAGTATCGACAATATTTTAGATTTATACCTAACAATGTTATCTTCTTTGATTGAAATTGGTAAAAAAGAAGCTGTTTTTATTGAGAAATCAGGTCAAAAACATATCACTACATCGCAAGAGCGAAATCCCAATAAAAAATTCATAAACAATACCATTCTTCAGATTCTATCTGAAAATAATTCTTTGAGTATTGCTTTAGAAAACAGAAAAATTAATCATTGGGAATTAAATGAAGATTACATCCAAATTCTTTTGGATAGCATCAAAAACAGTAATTTCTACGCTAAATATATGGCAAATACTGTAAATAATTTTGAAGAAGACAAGCAATTTATTCTCGATATTTTTACTGAATTGGTTGTTCCTAACGAAAAATTATACGAGTTTTTAGAAGACAATAAATTGACTTGGATTGATGATATTCCTGTTGTGAATACACAAATTATCAAACAATTAAAGCTAATAAAATCTGCAAAAGACGAAGCTTTTAGAGTTCCAAAAATATTTAAAGACCAAGAAGATAAAGAATTTGTTACTAATTTATTCAGAAAAACGGTTCTTAATGAAAGAGAATTGGCAAAAGAATACGTTGATAAAACACCCAATTGGGATTCGGAACGTATTGCTGAAATTGACACCATTGTACTGAAAATGGCTATTTGTGAGTTTGTGAAATTCCCTTCAATTCCTGTAAAAGTAACAATTAACGAATATTTAGAAATAGCAAAAGAGTATTCTACACCAAAAAGTAGTATTTTTATCAACGGTATTTTAGATAATTTGGTTAAAGAATTTGAAATTGCCAATAAATTGAATAAAATCGGAAGAGGTTTAATGTAAAATTTTATATAATTATGAATAAAAAAGTTGTTTTAGCAGCTGTTATCGGTTCCTTTTTATTTTTAGGAGCGTGTAAAAAAGAAGTGAAATTGAGACCTGATATGTTTAAGACTTCAAACTCGGCTTCAATTGGTATTCCAGAGCAAGAAAAAAGAGTAATTCCTGCAGATGGAAAATATCCTGTAATGACATTTGAAAAAACAGAACACGATTTTGGGACGATTGCTTCGGGTTCAAAAGTAGATTATTCGTTTCAATTCAAAAACACTGGAGAAGCCGATTTAATTATTACAAGAGCGATGGGTTCTTGCGGTTGTACCATTCCAGAATACCCAAAAACACCAATAAAAGCTAGGGAATCTGCGAAAATTGATGTGTCATTCAATTCTGCTGGAAAACACGGAAATCAACAAAAATCGGTTACAATTTCTACAAATACGAAAGCAGGAGTAGAGTCATTAATAATTAAAGCTTCAATAAAAGAGTAATTAACAATTTATAAATAAAAACAATTATGGAACAAATACAACAATTTTTACCGTTTATTTTAATGTTTGTCGTTATCTATTTCTTTATGATTAGACCACAACAAAAAAGAGCAAAACAAGAGAAAGAATTTGAAAGTGCTTTGAAAGTGGGTGATAAAATCATCACTAAAAGTGGAATTCACGGAAAAATTTCGGAATTAGCGGAAACTACTGTTATTATTGAGACTATGTCTGGAAAATTAAAGTTAGAACGTAATGCGTTGTCAATGGAAATGAGTGCTTCTTTGAACAAGAAATAATCTGATTATTTTATACCAAAAAGCCCCAAATTGGGGCTTTTTGTATTTTTATAAAATCTAAAAACTATTTCTTTGCTTTTTCTTTACTAAAATCTGTAGTTGCGGTTAGTTGTGCAATTTTAATAATCACATCCGTTGCTTTTTGCATACTTTCAACAGGTACATATTCATATTTTCCGTGAAAATTGTGTCCGCCAGCAAAAATATTCGGACACGGTAATCCCATATACGATAATTGAGACCCGTCAGTTCCCCCACGAATAGGCTTAATCAAAGGCTTAATTCCTAATTCTCGCATCGCTTTTTCCGCAATATCAACAATATATTTCACAGGCATAACCTTTTCCTTCATATTGAAATATTGGTCTTTTACTTCTGCAATGCAAATATCTGAACCAAATTGTTTGGCATATTTCTTATTGATTTTTTTTGCAATAGCGTGAATTACTTCTTTACGTTTTTTGAATTTGCTTGCGCTATGATCTCTAATTATAAGTTCTAAAACGGTTTCTTCAATGCTTCCATTCAAGTGATGAACGTGGAAAAATCCTTCATAACCTTTAGTTTCTTGAGGCGTTTCTCCTTTTGGCAATTGGTTGATGAAATCGTTGGCAATCAACATTGAATTAATCATTTTTCCTTTGGCATAACCGGGATGAACGCTTTTTCCTTTGAAAGTAATTTTTGCACCTGCAGCATTAAAATTTTCATATTCTAATTCCCCAATCTGACTTCCGTCCATTGTATATGCCCATTCGGCGCCAAATTTTGCCACGTCAAATTTATGAGCGCCACGACCAATTTCTTCGTCTGGAGTAAATCCAACTCTAATTTTTCCGTGTTTGATATCAGGATTTTTCACTAAGAATTCCATTGCCGTAACAATTTCTGTAATTCCCGCTTTGTCATCTGCGCCAAGCAACGTCAAACCATCTGTTGTGATTAATGTTTGTCCTTTATAAAGCAATAAATCTTTAAAATAATTTGGTGACAAAACGATATTTTGTTCTTTATTTAGAACAATATCACCACCATCATAATTAGGAATTATTTGAGGATTCACGTTGGCACCAGTAAAATCTGGAGTAGTATCAAAATGCGATACAAACCCAATTGTGGGAACTTCGTGCGCCACATTACTCGGCAAAGTAGCCATTATATAGGCATTTTCATCAATTGTAACGTCTTCTAAACCAATTGCTTTTAATTCTTCAACCAATTTATTTGCTAAAACCCACTGCTTTTCTGTGCTTGGAGTTGTTGTTGAATTTGGATCGGATTCAGTATCAATAATTACATAACTAATGAAACGGTCTATAATATGTTGCATAATATTTCTTTTTAATGAGTCGCAAATATACTGATTATTTAGGAATCAATTAAAAGACAATTGCCAAATAGTAGCCGTTGAATTTCAAAATTTATACGGTCATTACTTCGGATTTATTTGATATAATTCGGGATGATAAAAGTGTTTTACTTTTGATACAATCTGATTTGGAGTCATATATCCCGCTGTTTCAACCAGTTTTATATTATTGGTATTGATAGAAAGATCTTCTAATATTTTTTGTTCCAATTTCAATTTGGTGTCAGAAGGTCCAATAATATAGAGTTCATCAGAATATTTCACCTGCATTAAAACATCTTTCAGAAAATGATTGATTTCAGTTTTTCTTCTTTCCTCAAATTTTTTCTCGCTACTGCTATGATGAACTCCATCAAATGTGCCTTTGTTTCCTTCAAATACATGGTAAATCCTGTTTTCAACATCGGATTCTATTTCTGTTATTTTTTCTTTTTCACCTTCCAATGTTACAATAATTGCTTTAGAAAGGTCTATCCAAATTCCTGTTTGTTTTTTCATTTTTTTTATGTTTTATCCATTTTTTAATAACGATTCCTCAAATAAATTACTCTCAATTTGAAATTTACTTTGTTCGTTTTCAAAGGTATTTTCATAAGTTAATCGCGCCATCAGATAACTTACTGTGGATTCTGCACCTTGATTCAAATTGACGTTATTTTCTTCTAATCCATCAAAACAACCGCCCGTGCAAGGATTGTATATAATTTGGTTCAAGTGATTGTTTCCTAAAAACCAATTCATCGCATTTTTCATTTTGTGCTTGTACTTTTCCTCTTCAAAAACAGTATAAAATTTGCTTAAAGCAAGAATAGTATAGGAAACATCAATGGGTTGTTCGCCACCAATTTCAGGAGAATTCGATGCTAATTGTGCTGGACTTGTACCTTTGTGCAACCATGTTTTATTAGAAATTACTCGGATTCCATTTTCATTAAATGTCAATTTTAGTAAAAAATCAAAGGACGATTTTGCAATTTCTTTGTAAACA
Organism: Flavobacterium neuenschwanderi (SeqCode); assembly: GCA_965234425.1. Lineage (GTDB taxonomy): Bacteria > Bacteroidota > Bacteroidia > Flavobacteriales > Flavobacteriaceae > Flavobacterium > Flavobacterium neuenschwanderi. The sequence goes on from OZ248394.1 coordinate 63,122, forward strand.
ATTTCACCAGTTGCCAACCAAGCGCACAATAATGCTTCCGACAAAATACTGTTGGCATACGTGAGATAACTTTCAAACCAATGCCATTCCTCATCGGATTCATGACGGTACATTTGCACCAATCGATTGGCTAACTCTGTTATCAATTCAATATCTTGGTTTGATTTACTTCTTTTTGAACGGTAGTATAATCCTTTGATAATAAATGCCATCGCTCGTGTTGAATGAATTTTATTGATGCTTTTAATAGCCATTTTCAAAATTGCCTCTGCTTCAAAAACCATTTGTTCAGGAAGCAAATCGCCACAATAAACAAGGTATCCTAAAGCCCAAATTGCTCGTCCATTTGCGTCAGCGAGATTGGTTGTATTATTTTGTTTGGTAAATTTTTCATCTTCATCAACATAGTTTAAAAAATAGCCTTCTGGTTGCAAGCAAAATTTTATGAATTTGAAATAAATTGAAATAAGATCAATCGCTTTTTTGTCGTTTGTAAGTTCTAAATATTGACACATAGCCACCAAAGCTCTTGCATTGTCATCTAAGGTATAACCAGAATCAATGTCGGGATGGTTCAATTTTGAAAACTGAATCATTCCAAAATCTGTCGTTAATTTTTTAATATGACTAAGATTAATTTCTGGGATTGAATAGTTCAAAAGGGCTAATTTGCCATCCATTTTTTCAAATAATTTAGCATGTGCAATTGCTGCATTTTCCCAAGAAGTTGGTGCCATTTTATGCAATCCATTTAAACTATTGTTATTTCGTAAATCGTCATCTGACAATAATTTATTAACGGCTGCTGCTAATTGCGGTGCATTTTCAAAATCAAAATTCAATCCGCTTCCGTGTAAAACTTCATTTACATGTGGAATTGGCGTTGAAACTATAGAACAACCGCAGCTAATTGCATACGCAAATGTGCCACTAACAGTTTGATTCGGATTTTTTGAAGTAAATAAATAAATGTCGGTAAGCTGTAAATATTCCAATAAATCATGCAACGGCAAAAATGAATTTATAAATTGAACGTGATTTTCCAGCCCCAAAAGGTTCACTTGTTCCACCAAATTATTTCTATAAATTTCGCCTTCCTCTTTAACTACTGTTGGATGTGTTTTTCCAATAATCAAAAACAGCACATCAGGATTTTGAGCAATAATTTCAGGTAACGCACTCAAGGAAGTTTCTATATTTTTTCCTGAACTCAATAGTCCAAATGTTGAAAGAACTTTTTTCTGAGAAAAACCATATTTTTCTTTTAGAAAATCACGATTAAAGTGTTGCACCAAATGCGTTCCATGCGGAATAACTTCAATTTTATTAGATGGAATTTCATAGTCATTTGTCAATAATTTGGATGATAAATGCGTCATTACAACTATATAATCGGATGCATAAGAAAGTTGTTGCACTTTTAATTTGAATGCAGCATCAGGATTTGGCAAAACAGTGTGAAATACCATCGCAATTGGTTTTGTAATGGATTCTAAAAATTGTGTAAATGCCAATTCATTGTTTTTAAACAATCCAAATTCATGTTGAATCATCACAATTTGAATGGCGTTATTGCTATTTATTTTAGCAGCAAGTTTCACAAATTCCTCTTCGTGATCTGTATCGAGAAGGTATTTTATGGAATTGGAATATTGATGCTTCACATTATCCGATTCAACGGGACAAATTTCAATTTTAAAAGAATGATTAAATTTGTTTTCCAATGCTTTTATCAAATCTTCAGAATACGTTGCTATGCCACATTCTCTTGGTGTGCAGGAAGAAATAAAAAGAATTTCGGGTAAATTAGTATCGGTTTCAAGAAAATGTATTCTACTTTTAGATTTCATAATTTGGTTTTCAATTGATAAAGGATTGGAACAAATGGCGGAATTAGATTCATTTTTCATTGGGAGTTTTATTTAGCAAAAGTTCTTTAATTAATTCAGATAAACTGACCGATGCACATCCAATATATTTGTCGGCAGCACCATAATAAATGTATAATGTATCGTCAAATAGGGCAGTGCCTGTTGGAAAAACCACATTGTCAACCACGCCGTGAACTTCCCATTCGTATTCAGGTTCGAATAATGCATACGGCAATCTTGCAATTTCTTTTTGCGGATTATGCAAATCGAGTAATGCGGCACAAGCTGAATACACATAGCCTTCGGGCGTATCGTGAACCCCGTGGTATATCAAAAGCCAACCTTCATCCGTTTCAATTGGTGGACAACCGCCGCCAATATAACTCGCTTCAAATGCCTCATGAACGGGATCCATTACAATATGAAGGTGCATGTTTAGAAAATAGTCTTCCCAGAACAAATCAGTTAAATCGCTCAATTCATATACGCCAACGATTTGAATTCCTGGGCGAATGCGATGCAAGAAAAATAGTTTCCCATTGATTCTTCGAGGAAAAAAGATGACATTTTTATCCCATAAAAAAATATTTTCCTCAGGTTTGAAATGCCGAACTTGTCGAAAATACTTAGGATTTACTTCGCCGGAACATTCTGCAAGAAACTTAAATCTATCGTAAGGAATTTGTGGCACAACCAATCCGTTTCTTTCAAAATGTTCTAAGTCATGCGATGTTGCCAAAGCACCAAGCGCATTAATCCCATCATAAGCCGTATAGGTCATGTAATGTAAATCGTTGATTTTTACAATTCGTGGGTCTTCAACACCTTGCGATTCGTAATCAAAATGAGGCACTAAAACGGGTGTGTTTCTTCGTTCTTTGATAGTCAACGGGCCGTCTAATTTGCAATATCCAATAGAAGAATAATTTCCAGTTCTAACGGCTCTGTAAAATATATGAACGGTGTTTCCTTCCTTTATAACTGCGGGATTCAATACACCTTCGTCTTCAAAACCAAGTTCAGTTTTGGTTAGGATAATCCCTTCTTTTTTTACGGTAATCATAAGTATTTGATTTAGAATTGTATAATTTTCTATCTCAAATATATTTGATTTATTTACGAACTTATAGTATTATCGTTGTATGGTATCGATTTCCTTTTTATTGGCGTAACTGTTGATTGTTTATTTGTTTAATCGTTTAATTGTTTAATCGGAGATTTGTTTATATGTTAAAGTACAAACAAATTATACCATCTGTAATTTTAAAATAGTCCAAAATCATGTGGTGTAATGCCGATATAGTATGAAAATAGTACAATTTTTATTGGACTATATTGAATACATAATCGGTATTATGGCGATTTTTCAAGTGCCTAAGGAATATTTGTTTTTTTATTTGGGCATGCCCCTCCGTAAAAACTTCGGGTCAGGTCGTTCGCTGCAATCTCTGTTCCACTTCGTTCCACAGAGGATTTCCGCTGCCACCCTTCATGCGAACCCCGATTTGAGATTAATTATGAGTTATGAATTATAAATTATGAATTATGACATTCAATTTTAGATTTTTCAAATAACCAAATCAACGAATAACCAAATCAACCCCTATACAATATGAATTTAAAATTTAATTTGTCAATCTGAATTTATTTCAGACTCTTTTTCAATTTTTTTAACCGCAAAGTGCACAAAGGTTTACACAAAGTTCGCAAAGTAAAAAATCTGTGAATCTGTGGCAAAAAATTCGTTCACTATTTGTCAATCTGAATTTATTTCAGATTCTAAATTTAATGTTCTTTTAGATGCTGAAACAAGTTCAGCATGACAAGAGTTCGTAATTAGTTCTTGCAAACAAAACGCTGTAAGTTTGTCAATCTGAATTTATTTCAGATTCTATTTTTTCCGAATAACCAAATCAACGAATAACCAAATCAACCCCTATACAAACTGAATTTAAAATTTGATTTGTCAATCTGAATTTATTTCAGATTCTAAATTTAATGTTCTTTTAGATGCTGAAACAAGTTCAGCATGACAAGAGTTCGCAATTAGTTCTTGCAAACAAAACGCTGTAAGTTTGTCAATCTGAATTTATTTCAGATTCTATTTTTTCAGAATAACCAAATCAACAAATAACCAAATCAACCCTCAGTCAATCTAAATTTCACCTTTGATTTGTCAATCTGAATTTATTTCAGATTCTAAATTTATAGCAGTATTGAGGGCAATTAGTTGTCGCATCCGTAATCGTGTTAGAATGTCATTGCGAGGCACGCGGCAATCTCACCACAATTATTTTCCTGTCTTCGTGGGGACGGATTGAAAATCCGCCCTATCTATTGCGGGGACAAATCCTCGCGGTCGGTTTTTAGCGTGTGTTGGCGGATGTTTTTATTTTTTTAGCCAAAAGTCATCTTTAAGATAAAAAACAGTGTCTATAAAGTATAAAACATCATTCCGAGTTAAAACATTTCGTCGTGTAAGTCTTCTAAAATTATTCCTAAGGCACTATTATAATAATCATTATTTCGATTATTTTCAAATCCATTTAAAGTTAAGAATGTTTTTACTCTAGATAAATCGGTATTCGAAGTAATTAAAACATAGTTTTGTTGAACAATTGCATATAAAATGCCGTTGTCTTTAGTGAAACCAATTAAATCATATGCCGTATCTGAGAAAAAATAATTATGAAGTAATAAATTATAAAGATAATCTTTCCACGAATTATAATATATTGCATCATTGAGTTTTATAACGTGCTCAGTGTCTTTTAAGTAAACTTTTTGTTCGGCACCTTCACTCACATACTGAGAAAAATCAATATTATTTGTCCAAAGATTTTTTTCTGAAATAAAATTTTCTAATCTCTCTCTTTCTTGTTCTTTGAAATGCTTTTCTTTTTCAATTGTTGAGCTTGTTTTTTCGCCATCTTTAAGGTAACAGGCGATTGTTTGGATAATTGTTCCAAACCCAATTTTGTTCTTTCCTGAAAGGATATCGTGTAGTTCATTTTTTAATGATTTATGCATTGGCAAATATAAGCAAAGATTTTTTTTAATTTATACTTTTCCCGTTCGCAACTCAAAATATCCGCCGACTTGTATATAAGTCTGACAAACGTCCTACTTTATTTATTTTCAAATATATACCTTTTTATTCTTACAAATCCTCAAACATCCTTTTTATTTGTTGTATTATTTTCGTACGAATCACCCCTTTTTCAACGCCTCTAGCAAAACGCTTTTCTCGGCTTGCACTATTGATAGTTGCGCTTCTAACTCGGCTATTCTTTGCTCTTGGTGGTTTTCATTTGATGCAGTGGTGGTGTAGCTTTCGGGGAGCTGGGCGGCGAGGTCTGCCAAAAAATTGTGGCGCAACGCGTGGCTCAAATCTATGAGTACTTCGCTCGATAACGAAGCCTGTTTTTGATACCGCAACACGGTGTTTTGTGGTTTGTTCAAGTTTCGGTTCAGTGCACTTTTATAGATGCGGTGGGCATCAATATAATTTTTTAGAATGTCTCCTGCATGAATAGGAGTCTGGGGAAGTTTTTTCGGGCTCATAAGCGTTAGTTTATAAAATATTCATCATAAAGATACAATTATGTATCTTTATAATACAAATAAGTATCATAAAGATACAAATATGTATCTTTAAACTACAAAAATGTATCATAAAGATACAAATATGTATCATAAAGATACAAATATGTATCATAAAGATACAAATATGTATCATAAAGATACAAACAAGTATCTTAAAGATACAAATAAGTATTAAATAAATTCATTTTTGAATACGCATAAAAAAACTGCCTAAAAACAACATAAGTTGCTTTTTAGACAGTTTTTAATAAAAACTATTTGTAGAAATTTGCTGTTTTACTGGCTATTTGCCGCTGGTCTTCCCGCATTACCTTGCCCATCAAAACGTTGTTTCAGCTTATCATACGACTCTTTTGCGCCAGGAATACCTGCCAGAGCCGCCGCTTCATAAATGCGATATACCGCCAACCCGTTGTCATAGCCCTCGCTACCACAAATACGCTTTAAGTCGGAAACTTGGCGCAAAAGGTTGGTTAAGTTGGATTCAATAGAGTCTAACTGCCCAAAAAGGGTTAAATCGGTTTGAATAATGGCGGCGTTCAAAAACGGCGGAATGATACCCGCACCGCTAATGCCCATTTCGATAATGGTGTCTTCTACAAAAATTTTGTTGTTAACATCAATCGCTCTAAATCTACTGCGTTCCTCATCAGTCAAACTACCAGCAGGAAGCTGCGCTCTTAAAGCCGTAATGCTTGTGTTGATACTCGTTACCACCGCTGGGGTTAAGGTTGTGTTTAATCTGTTTTGCGTTAAATTGCTCATAATAAATGTTTGTTTGTGTTACTAATTCTATTAAAATAAATGTTTTTTTTATTTCCAACCTTTTAATCAAAAAGAAGGTAAAAAACCACTAATACCATTTAATCTTTGATTCGTTAATTTGGTTATTCGTTGATGCGTTAATTTTTATAAGAAACTACTTTTTTTCTTTGTGGGTACGAGCGTGACGCTCGCAATAGCGGGGAGTATTCATTAATATATTTTAATGTTTTTTCTTTTCCTTTTTCATTACTGTGCATCCCATCGTAGAAACAAGAATTATCAACATTCAATTTATTCGGATTAAAAGAACCTATTACTTTTAATTTATATTTTTGTCCTAGATTTCTAAAATAATTTTCACTTTCGATTACTTGTATATATTTATCGGATTTAGCAATTAACGAATATACTTTGGGATGATATGGTGCTAAGAAAAAAGAAACTTCTATATGATTAATTTTTAGATGCTCAATAAATTTATCGAGTAGAAACATTGTGTCTGTAGAAAGGGACTTAAAATTTTCAATGCTATAAATTTCGTCTCTTATATAAACTTCGGCTTTTTTTTCTATTTCAGCAGGTGAAGCTGATCTATACTTTAAGTCATAGTATATCGCCCCATCTACAAGTTTTGTAAATGTTTTATTTTTTTTTATAGTTGTAGGTATTGGCATTGATGAAACTAAAAGCATTTTATTAAAACTAGCTTTAAAATAAGACGGAGAAACTAGTTGAAGGTATTTTGAATCCATATAATCTGCTTTTTTAACCAAGTTATTATTATTATTATTATTATTATTATTATTATTCATTAATTCATTGAATAAAATAAGATATTCCTCTTTTAAAGTATTCCATCTTGTTTGACCATTGTTAATATTTAAAGTCCACGGGTCTAATCCTAAAATTATTTTTTTGGGTAAACAATTCTTTAGTTCATACATTTTATAAATTGCAATTAAATCTTCAATTGAAGCTCCACTAACTCCATTATTTATAAATGTTTGATTTTTAAAATCAGAAGAATTTATTAGTAGAACACGACTTGATCCTAACGCTAATACTTCAGGGCAGAAATTAGAATTATTTATTAAGCACTTTACCAAAAGCCTTTCATCATAATTATAGATGTTAGTAACATTATTCCCTTTTATTATTTCGTTGGCAATTTTTTCTTCATAACCGATTGTAAATAAATTTGCAGCATCTCCAAAATAGTTAATGGAAACAACGAATAACAATATTGGTGTTAATACTATAATTAGTTTTAATATAAATTTTTTCATATTTAGAATTGAAAGTAAATAAATTGGTTTTCTTTAAAATTACCAAAAAATAAAATTGAGAAAATGACTGCGTAATATAGGATTACACGAAAATAAAATAATTTAATATTTGCAAAAATTTTAATTGCATATTCTTCTTCTCGACCAAACCATTCAACAATCATAAATATTAAGATTAACAATATAACTATAATTTTTCCTGAGCCTAGAAAATTTGGTACTGTAAATAATGACTTCGAAAATATCCTAGAAATATAATTCAGTGCGTGACTTAAATTTTCTGCTCTAAAAAATATCCAAGCAAATACGGTCAAACTAAAAGTTAGTGCAATAGACAAAAATTCCTTTATTGTTGGGAGATACTTCCCTTTAGCAACAATATCAAGATGCGTTCTGTTTGTATTGAAAATAATGGAAGGCATTATATATAGAGCATTTAGAAATCCCCAAATAATAAATGTCCAATTGGCACCATGCCAAAACCCACTGACAATAAATATTATAAAGGTGTTCCGAATCTTCATCCACATTCCGCCTTTGCTGCCTCCCAGCGGAATATAGAGGTAATCTTTAAACCAAGAGGATAGCGAAATGTGCCAACGCCTCCAAAATTCTGCAATATCTCTTGAAAAATAGGGGAAAGCAAAATTTCTTAAAAGGTCAATTCCAAATAGTCTTGCTGTTCCTAATGCAATATCAGAGTAACCTGAAAAGTCACAATAGATTTGAAAAGTAAAAAATACTGCACCCAAAACGAGAGTACTTCCTGAATAATCTGCTGAATTATTGAAAATTGTATTCGCATATTCGGCACATTGGTCAGCAATTACAACTTTCTTGAATAATCCCCATAAAATTTGTCTTAAACCGTCTGTAGCTTTTGCATAATCAAAAGTTCTCTTTTTTTGAATTTGAGGCAAAAGATGCGTTGCTCGTTCTATTGGACCAGCAACTAATAATGGAAAAAAGCTCACAAATACAGAATAATCAATAAAATTTTTCTCTGCTTTTATTCGGTCTTTATAAATGTCAATTACATACGATAAACCGTGAAAAGTATAAAATGAAATCCCTACTGGCAAGATTACTTTTAATGTCCAAGGATTTACGTGTAAACCTACGTTTGCTATTGCTTCTGCAAAGGATTCAGCAAAAAAGTTGTAATATTTAAAAACACCAAGAAATCCTAAATTAATAGAAATGCTTAACCAAAACCAAAACTTTTTAGATTTTAGATTTTTAGAATCAGACATTTTGATACCAGTATAATAATCTAAAAGGGTTGAGAATACAAGAAGAAACAAAAATCTCCAGTCCCAACACGCATAAAAGAAATAGCTTGAAATGAGTAATAAAATATTTTGAAGTTTTAAATTACCTTTTGTAGCAAACCAGTAAAGTAAAAAAACAATAGGTAAAAATAGGGCAAAGTTTAATGAGTTAAAAAGCATATTATTGGTGTATATTTTAATTTTATTATTATTTAGGCACTTTATAAGTAGCCTTACAAACGCACGAATTTTTCGTGTGTTGGAATAGTTAAATTTTTCTAATCTTGATTTGTTAAAACAACAACGTGTTATTGTTGCGTAACAAATCCTGCGTATTCTATGTGAGGGATAGCAAAAGCGGCAAAGCGAATTGTTTGCCTTAGAATCAAGAAATAAAGGAATCTTATTTCGACGATAAATACAATGTTTTTGTATTCTTGGTAAATGTAACGTTTAATTTGGATAATCGGTTTTTTTGAGAAAAAGTTTATTTGGTTATTCGTGTGAAAAAGTTTATTTGGTTATTCGTTAATGCGGTTATTCGTTAATGCGGTTATTTGGAAAATCTGTATAAATCCGTTTAATCCGTTAAATCAGTGGCAAAAAAACATCTCCCCAGAATGTCATTGCGAGGCACGTGGCAATCTCATTTCGATTTCGCCGTTGCCATCAACAGATTGCCACGCTCCGTTGCTCTTCGCTCGCAATGACGGAGACGAGATGGGAATGTGTTGCTGTTGAGATAATGAATAATAGAATAAAAAATTCGAGATAATTTGTGTAATTCGTGGCAAAAAAACTTTGCGAACTTTGTGTAAATCTTTGCGCCCTTTGCGGTTAAAAAAGAAGATTGCCGCGCTCCGTTGCTCTTCGCTCGCAATGACGGAGACGAGGCGGGAATGTGTTGCTGTTGAGATAATGAATAATGGAATAAAAAATTCGAGATAATTTGTGTAATTCGTGGCAAAAAAACTTTGCGAACTTTGTGTAAAACTTTGCGCCCTTTGCGGTTAAAAAAGAAGATTGCCGCGCTCCGTTGCTCTTCGCTCGCAATGACGGAGACGAGATGGGAATGTGTTGCTGTTGAGATAATGAATAATAGAATAAAAAATTCGAGATAATTTGTGTAATTCGTGGCAAAAAAACTTTGCGAACTTTGTGTAAATCTTTGCGCCCTTTGCGGTTAAAAAAGAAGATTGCCGCGCTCCGTTGCTCTTCGCTCGCAATGACGGAGACGAGACGGGAATGTGTTGCTGTTGAGATAATGAATAATGGAATAAAAAATTCGAGATAATTTGTGTAATTCGTGGCAAAAAAACTTTGCGAACTTTGTGTAAATCTTTGCGCCCTTTGCGGTTAAAATCAAAAATCTGAAATCAAAAATCGTAAATCTGAAATCCAGTCTTGCGCGAAGGATCGCAACGGAAATCCTCTGTGGAACGAAGTGGAACAGAGATTGAAGTGCAGAGCCTGACCCGAACTTTTCGAGGGTCGCGCCCAAAATAAAAAAAGTGCCTTCATTTCTGAAAGCACTTTTGATTGTTGTAGTTGTAGTAGTTGTATTTATTATAATGCTGATTTAACCGTTTTTATAATTCTTGCAGCAATTTTGTAAGGATCGCCATTTGATGCTGGTCGTCTGTCTTCCAGCCAACCTTTCCATCCTTTTTGAACGGTCATTAACGGAATACGGATTGAACAACCTCTGTCCGAAACTCCGTAAGAGAAATCGTGAATCGATGCTGTTTCGTGTTTTCCTGTTAATCGCAAGTCGTTATAAGCTCCGTAAACTGCGATGTGTTCTGCAGTTACTGGACGGAACGCTTCACATATTTTTTCGTAGGTTGCTTGGTCTCCGCACGTTCTTAAAACTTCGTTTGAGAAATTAGCGTGCATTCCTGAACCATTCCAATCGGTATCTCCCAATGGTTTTGGGTGGTATTCTATATAGTAACCGTATTTTTCGGTTAAACGATCTAATAAATAACGGGCAACCCAAATTTCGTCACCTGCTTTTTTAGCACCTTGAGCAAACAATTGGAATTCCCATTGTCCACAAGCTACTTCTTGATTAATTCCTTCAAAGTTGATTCCAGCGGATATACATAAATCAGCATGTTCTTCAACCAAAGCTCTTCCGTGAGTGTTTTTTCCACCTACAGAACAGTAGTACATTCCTTGTGGCGCAGGGTAACCGCCAATTGGGAATCCTAATGGCAATAAAGTTTTAGTGTCCATGATGAAATATTCTTGCTCAAATCCGAACCAAAAATCTCCGTCATCGTCAATAGTTGATCTACCGTTTGAAGAATGTGGCGTTCCATCGGCATTCATAACTTCGGTCATTACTAAAAAACCATTGATGCGAGTAGGGTCTGGATAGATTGCTACAGGAACTAACAAACAGTCTGAAGAACCACCTTCGGCTTGTTTTGTTGACGAACCATCAAAAGACCAATTTCCGATTTCAGCTAAAGTTCCTTGAAAATTTGCATGTTCTTCAACTTTAGTTTTGCTTCTTAAATTTTGAGTTGGTTCGTATCCGTCCAACCAAATGTACTCTAACTTTATTTTTGCCATGGTAACAGAATTTAATTAATTATAATAAAATGCAAATGTAAAATAAAAATTAGACGTACCTATAATTAGGGGGTAGTTTTTATTAACGATGTGTTATTTTTAGTAAAATTTTATTTTTAAGGGGGGTAAAGTTCCAAAAAGTTATTTTTTAACGTGATAAATGACTAATTTGACAATTTATTAAAGTTAGTGTTTAGACATTTTTGTATATTTGCAGTCAAAAGCAATGATTTATTAAATTTAATATCAATTTTTATGGCAAATTTACGTTTTCAAGCATTAAATGAAGCTTCCAACAGAAGTTTAATCAAATTTGAAGAGACCGATAGAAAATCAACTATTTTTGGTTCTAATGTTTTCAATGACAAAGCGATGAAGCAGTTTTTGACTTCTGATGCACATAAGGCTGTTAAAGATGCCGTTCAATTTGGAACAAAAATCGATAGAAAATTAGCCGATTATATTGCCATGGGAATGAAAGAATGGGCGTTGTCAAAAGGCGTAACCCATTATACGCATTGGTTTCAACCCCTTACAGGAACTACAGCGGAGAAGCACGATGCTTTTTTTGAAACTTCGTACGATGGAAGTGATGCAGTTGAAAAATTTGGCGGTGCACAATTAGTCCAACAAGAGCCAGATGCTTCGAGTTTTCCAAATGGAGGAATCAGAAATACATTTGAAGCCCGTGGATATACGGCTTGGGATCCAACTTCACCAGCATTTATATATGGTACGACTTTGTGTATTCCTACCGTTTTCATTTCCTACACAGGAGAAGCATTAGACAATAAAATTCCATTGTTGCGTGCTTTGTCTGCAATGGATGATGCGGCTACAGATGTGTGTAAATATTTTGATAAAAATGTAAAGAAAGTTACTGCCACTTTGGGTTGGGAGCAAGAATATTTCTTGATTGATAAATCATTGGCGAATTCACGTCCCGATTTAATGATGACAGGAAGAACATTAATAGGGCATACTTCCGCAAAAGGGCAACAATTAGACGATCATTATTTTGGGTCAATTCCAACGCGGGCATTGACTTTTATGAGAGATTTAGAGCAAGAATGTATGTTGCTCGGAATCCCTGTGAAAACGCGTCACAATGAAGTTGCACCCAACCAATTTGAGTTGGCACCCATTTTTGAAGAAACAAATTTGGCTGTAGATCACAATTGTTTGTTGATGGATGTTATGCACAAAGTGGGCGAACGTCATGATTTGAAAGTATTGTTGCACGAAAAACCATTTAAAGGCGTAAACGGTTCTGGAAAACACAACAACTGGTCTTTGGCAACAGATACAGGTGTAAATTTATTGAGTCCGAGCAAAACGCCAATGAGCAATTTGCAGTTTTTGACTTTCTTTATTAATACAATAAAAGCAGTAAATGATTATGAGGCGTTATTGCGAGGAGCGATTGCAACTGCCAGTAACGACCATAGATTAGGAGCTAATGAAGCACCACCTGCAATTATTTCTGTTTTTATTGGAGAACAATTAACGAAAGTTTTGGCGGAATTAGAAGGCGTTACTTCTGGGAAATTATCACCTGAAGAGAAAACAGATTTAAAATTGAATGTAGTGGGTAAAATTCCAGATGTGCTTTTGGACAATACCGATAGAAATAGAACATCACCATTTGCCTTTACAGGAAATAAATTTGAATTTAGAGCCGTTGGTTCTTCTGCAAATTGTTCCAATGCGATGACAACTTTGAATACGATTGTTGCCAAACAATTGAAAGATTTCAAAATTGAAGTTGATGGTTTGATTGAATCAAAAGACATGAAGAAAGACGACGCTATTTTCAATGTTTTGAGAGAATACATTAAAGTATCTAAGAAAATCCTTTTTGAAGGTGATGGGTACAGCGAAGCTTGGGAAATTGAGGCAGCAAAAAGAGGATTGAGCAATTCAAAAACTACTCCAGAAGCTTTGAAAGCCAGAGCCTCTAAGCAAGCATTGGATTTATTCTCGGAAATGGGAATTATGAATCACGTGGAAATGGAAGCCAGGTACGAAATTGAATTAGAAGAATATACCAAGAAAATCCAAATTGAAGGACGGGTTTTGGGAGATATTTCTCAAAATCACGTAATTCCAACTGCCATTAGGTATCAAAATACCTTGATAGAAAATGTAAAAGGGCTTAAAGAAATTTTTGGCTCTGATTTCGAGATCATTGCCAAAGAACAAATCCGATTAATTAAAGAAATTTCTAAGCATATTGAAGGCATCAATTCTAAAGTTGAGGAAATGACCGATGCACGCAGAAATGCAAATGTGCTTACCGATGCACTTGAAATGGCAGAAGCGTATTGCAACAAAGTAAAACCTTATTTTGAAATCATCAGAGATCATTGCGATAAATTAGAACTTTTGGTGGACGATGAAATTTGGACTTTGACAAAATACAGAGAATTATTGTTTACGAAATAGTAGGCGAGGAGTATAAATTTAAAACGGGATTCACATCAAAATGAATCCCGTTTTTTTTATATTCTAAAAAATGTCTTAACTTTGATTAAGTCTTACATTTTAATTTAGAAATATAATGATGAAATTGAAACTGTTATTTGCGTTGGTTCTAATAAATATAGGAACTATTATAGCACAAGAAAAGCTAGAAGTTTTCTTTGATTTTGATAAATACGATATCAATATGGCGGCTAACCAAAAATTAGTTGATTGGGTTGCGGCTTCTAAAAACATTGAAGTTCAGAAAATTTACGGCTTTTGCGATTGGAAAGGCAGCAATCATTATAATGATACTTTGTCTTGGAACCGCGTTCATTCGGTGTATGATTTCTTGAAAGATAGAAATGTAAAAATAAAAAGTGATTATGAAAGCAAGGGTTTTGGTAAAGATTTTGAACAATCAAAAGTTCAATCTGAAAACAGAAAAGTTACAGTAGTTTATGAAATTATCAAGGAAGCTGTTCCTAAAACAAAAGAAGCTATTTTGCTTGAAGAGTTAAATGCAGCTTTGAAAACGTCTAAAGTAGGCGATATTATCAAACTCAAAAACATCTATTTTTATAACAATTCACCTAAATTATTGCCAAAATCAAAACCTATTTTATATGAATTGTTGTGCGTGATGAATGACAATCCAAAGCTGAAAATTCAAATTCAAGGACACATTTGTTGCCAAACAGTTTCTGGACAATACGATGTTTCCGAATCAAGAGCCAAAGCAATATTTAATTTTTTGGTTCAAAATAAAATCAATAGAAAGCGAGTTACGTTCAAAGGTTTTGGAAATTCAAAACCCGTTCATCCAATACCAGAACAATCCGAGCAAGAGGAAGAAGACAATCGCCGTGTGGAAATTATGATTGTAGAAAATTAATTTTTTATATTTCCAACAATTGAAAATTTCACATCCGAAAATTCCAATTATCTTTGCAAACAACTACATAACAAAAAAATGAGTTCAGATACAAGCAAACGGTATGCACTTCGCGGTGTTTCAGCATCTAAAGAAGACGTTCACAACGCTATAAAAAACATTGACAAGGGTTTGTTTCCACAAGCTTTTTGTAAAATTATCCCCGATTATTTAACGCAAGACGAAGAATATTGTCTGATAATGCACGCTGACGGAGCAGGAACAAAATCCTCGTTGGCGTATATGTATTGGAAAGAAACAGGCGACATTTCTGTTTGGAAAGGAATTGCACAAGACGCATTAATCATGAATATCGACGATTTATTGTGTGTTGGCGCTACCGATAACATTTTATTGTCTTCAACAATTGGGAGAAATAAAAACCTAATTACGTCAGAAGTAATTTCGGCAATTATCAACGGAACAGAAGAATTAATTGCAGAATTGAAAACCTATGGAGTAACCATTCATTCCACAGGTGGAGAAACTGCAGATGTGGGCGATATTGTTCGCACCATCATTGTTGATTCAACTGTTACCGCCAGAATGAAACGTAGCGATGTCATTGATAATGCCAATATAAAAGCGGGAGATGTAATTGTAGGATTGGCTTCTTTTGGTCAATCAAGTTACGAAAAAGGCTACAATGGCGGAATGGGAAGCAACGGATTAACGTCGGCTCGACACGATGTTTTTGACAACTATTTGGCCCAAAAATACCCTGAAAGTTTTGACGCTGCAGTTCCTCAAGATTTGGTTTATTCTGGAAAAGTAAAGCTGACAGATGCTGTAGAAAATTCACCGATTGATGCAGGAAAATTAGTGCTTTCTCCAACAAGAACCTACGCCCCAATTATCAAGAAAATATTAGAAAAATACAATTCAGATACTATTCACGGAATGGTGCATTGCAGTGGTGGCGCACAAACTAAGATATTGCATTTCGTAGAAAATCTACATATTATCAAGGATAATTTATTTCCGGTACCGCCATTATTTCAATTGATTCAAGAGCAATCTGCAACCGATTGGAAGGAAATGTACCAAGTTTTCAATTGCGGTCACCGTATGGAATTGTATGTTCCCGAAGCCTTCGCCAATGATATTATTGCCATTTCAAAAACGTTTAATGTTGACGCTCAAATTGTGGGTAGAGTAGCAGCATCAGATACAAAAAAATTGACAATCACCAGTGAATATGGTGTTTTTGAATATTAATTTAGCTTTTATTATAATCTTGTTTGGTTAATATTTCAATTTCTTAATCTTTTAATTTTTCAATCATTAAATCTTTCAATTTTTAAAATATGTACGAATTAGTTTTTTGGATTTACCAAGACGGAATTTACCTTAACCATCATTTAGTGTATGAGTCCATCGTAGAAGAAGAATTGGTTGAAGGTTTAGAAGATTTACCAACAACCGTAATCCTGAACCGAATTAATACTTTGTTCTCAAAATGGGAGCGAGTGGATGAAAATAGTTGGAAAAACAACAACGGTCCAGGCGCATTCCACGTTCGCACCACTTCTCAATCCATAAAAATTGATTGCTACGGAACCGAAGGAAAAACGATGGATATTTTAGTAAATGCCCTCGAAGAATTCAAATGTCCTTTATACGACCCACAAGTGCCAGAGCGGTATGATGGATTGGAGTAGATGATGTTTTCAGTTTGTAATATCATTACGAGAATTACCTTTCATTTAATCTGAATTCATTTCAGATTCTGTTTATGCTGAAACAAGTTTTAAAGTATAAACTTCTCAACGTTATATTTTTTATTTCTCTTGGAGCGAATTGTCCTCTTGTATTTGGAGTTGCAATTCCCGCTTTCGGCTATATCTCTTCGCTTCGCTGCGAGGATACCGCCTCAATCGGGGCTGATGGAGGATTTGTTTTGATGATTTCCACTGCTGGTGCAAGCGTCTCGCTTGTTCCCAAAAAAGTAGCTAGCATTTTATCGACAAATCTAAAGCATTGCCTTACAAAATAGTTTGAGTCGCTGGCTCTTATGGGAACATATTCAATCTATATTTTTTTCTGAGTTTACACAAAATTATGTCCAGTCTCTGCTGTTGAGAGATAAAGGGGTTTTGAAGTGCGTCAACGTGGTCTTGAAGTGCGGCAATGGGGTTCTGAAGTGCGTCAATGGGGTCTCGAAGTGTAATTTTGGGGTTCTGAAGTGCGGCAATGGGGTTCTGAAGTGCATTAATGGGGTCTCGAAGTGCAAAATTGGGGTTTCTAAGTGCAATTTTGGGGTTCGAGACCCCAAAATTGGGGTTCGAGACCCCAATTTTAGGGTAATTAACCTCAAATTATCATTGTGGAACCCCAACAGAGGACTAAAAAACCCGAATGATTCAGTTTTTTAAACCGTAGGCGGAGTTGTTGGTGCTGTTGTTCAATTAAAAAACTGTTTAATATCGTTCATTTTGGTTTTGTTTACCTTCAACGGATAGGGCGGATTTACAATCCGTGCCCATAAAAAGTAGATGTGCGATTTATATAAAGCTAAAGCAATGCCTTACAAAATGATCCGAGCCGCTGTAATTTAAAGTCATGAAAAATCCCCACAGGGAAGATTTATTTTGTAACGTCGGATTTTATATGATGTATTTGTTAAGTTAGCTAATTAAAACAAATTCAGGGTTTGATTTTAACGATTTTCCCATCTTGTATGATTACTAAATAGCTGTTATTTTTTCTTTTGAACTCTATTAGTTTTTCGTAAACTTTATCCATTCCTTCCATAATTTTGGTTTGGGTGGGTGTCATTTTATGTACTTTCATAATACTGTTTTTTAAGTTTATTGAATTTGATTTCGTTAAAAATATCAATTTCAGTTTCTATAGTTTTTTTAGCAATTAAATCATGTTTCCCCTCTGAATTGTCAAAAATCATTACTTCATCTGCAATAGGAAGATATATTTCAAAAAGATTTTTTATTCCATTTTTATATCTTCTTCTAATCACTTCGTTTTTAATATTATGACCGCCTTCTGCAACTCTAATTTTAACTCGTTCTATAGCCAAATCTACACTTTGTAGCCAAAAAAATAAAAGTGTAACGCTGTAATTCTTTTTTTTTGCTTCTCTAATTTTTGATTTATAGCTCTTTGTCGCCAAAGTAGTTTCAAAAGCAAAGTTTACATTTGTTTCTAAAAGTTCGTTTATTCGTTTATTCTTTTAAGCATTATTCTTCCTGATTCAAACGAAACTTTTTCAGGTTGAAAAGGAGATAAACCTTTTGCTATTTCATCAGCATTTACAAATTCTTTACAATCTAGTATTTCTGGTAATATAGTAAATGAAGCAGTTGTTTTACCTGCACCGTTGCAACCTGCAATTATGTAAAGATTTTTATTCATTGAAACAAAGGTAAACAATTTCTAATTTCTGTTGATTATTATCTTTGCGAATACTTTTAATTATTTATATAATAAGATTTAAAAAAAACTTAAATTGATTTTAGAAAGTAAACTTTACTTTTTACGTTCTTCGCAGCTTTGCAAAAGTTCTTATGAAAATATAAACGTGAAATTTTAGCCCCGATAGCAGCGGCATCCCACGCTTTTGGGCGTGGATACAGCGAATAGCGGGTAGAATCGTGAGTTGAAATTGAAAAGTTGTGCTCCTAAAAAAAATTAACCCACAACCTACAACCTACAACCCACAACCTACAACCTACAACCTAACATCTAACACCTATTAACTTTCCCCATTTGTCACATCTAAAATAATTCACTATCTTTGCTTGCAATTCAACTACAAATTGCAATGATCGCACACAACACAAAAATTATTGGCGAAGGATTAACCTACGATGACGTACTATTAGTTCCAAACTATTCCAACGTGCTTCCTCGCGAAGTCAGTATTCAATCTAAATTTTCTCGTAATATTACTTTAAACGTTCCCATAGTTTCCGCTGCAATGGATACCGTGACCGAAAGTTCAATGGCAATTGCTATGGCACAAGAAGGTGGAATAGGGGTGTTGCATAAAAATATGACCATTGCACAACAAGCCGCAAAAGTTAGAAAAGTGAAACGTGCGGAGTCAGGAATGATAATAGATCCCGTTACTTTGCCGCTAACTTCAACTGTTGCCGACGCTAAAAATGCAATGAAAGAATATGGCATTGGAGGAATTCCAATTGTCGATGAAAATAAAATCCTAAAAGGAATTGTAACCAACCGTGATTTGCGTTTTGAGAAAAACAATGCAAGACCAATTATTGAAGTGATGACTTCGGAAAATTTGGTTACTGTTGCCGAGGGAACTTCATTAGAACAAGCCGAAGTAGTTTTGCAAGGCAATAAAATTGAAAAATTGCCGGTGGTAAACGCCGATTATAAATTGGTTGGTTTAATCACTTTCCGTGATATTACCAAGTTGACACAAAAACCAATTGCCAATAAAGATGTTTTTGGTCGTTTGCGCGTTGCAGCAGCCATTGGCGTTACGGGCGATGCCGTTGAAAGAGCAGAAGCTCTTGTAAATGCTGGTGTTGACGCCATTATTATTGACACCGCCCACGGACATACGCAAGGTGTTGTTAATGTATTGAAAGAAGTAAAAGCTAAATTTCCACAAATAGATGTTATTGTTGGAAATATTGCAACCCCAGAAGCCGCTAAATTTCTTGTTGAAAATGGTGCCGATGGCGTGAAAGTTGGAATTGGACCTGGTTCCATTTGTACTACTCGAATCGTTGCTGGCGTAGGTTTTCCACAATTTTCTGCAATATTAGAAGTTGCTGCAGCTATAAAAGGCTCGGGAGTTCCAGTAATTGCTGATGGTGGAATCCGTTACACAGGTGATATTCCTAAAGCAATTGCCGCAGGTGCCGATTGCGTTATGTTAGGATCGCTACTAGCAGGAACGATGGAATCTCCAGGGGAAACCATCATTTTTGAAGGTAGAAAATTCAAATCCTACCGTGGAATGGGTTCTGTAGAAGCGATGCAAGAAGGCTCAAAAGACCGTTATTTTCAAGATGTTGAAGACGATGTCAAGAAATTAGTTCCCGAAGGAATTGTTGGTCGCGTTCCTTATAAAGGCGAATTAAACGAAAGTATGCAACAATTCATTGGCGGACTTCGTGCTGGAATGGGCTATTGTGGTTCAAAAGACATCCCAACATTACAAGATACAGGGCGTTTTGTTCGGATTACTGCCAGCGGAATCAACGAAAGTCACCCACATAATGTAACTATTACTAAGGAAGCTCCTAATTATTCAAGATAATATAAAAGGCAAAAATTTACACAAATAAATTATTAAAGCTCGATTAGAGAATTCGTTTCTTTATCGAGCTTTAATTTTGTACTTTATAAATTTTGTAGTTAAAAAAACTAAATTCCCACGAAATTACTCGGAGTAATTTTCATCAACTCGGCTTTAATTTCATCGGAAACTTCAAGAGTTGAAATGAAATTATGAATCGCATTTTTGTCAATTGTTTCGTTGGTTCTAGTCAATCCTTTCAGTGCTTCGTAAGGATTTGGGTAACCTTCTCTACGTAAAATTGTTTGAATGGCTTCGGCAACAACAGCCCAGTTTTTCTCTAAATCTTCGTGAAATTTAGGCTCATTCAAAAGTAATTTATTCAGCCCTTTCAAAGTGGCTTCAAAGGCAATTAAAGTATGCCCAATTGGCACTCCGATATTTCTTAAAACTGTACTATCAGTCAAATCACGTTGTAATCTTGATAATGGTAATTTTGACGAAAGGTGCTCGAAAATAGCATTTGCCATTCCTAAATTACCTTCTGAATTTTCAAAATCAATAGGGTTCACTTTGTGTGGCATTGCCGAAGAACCGATTTCTCCTGCTTTGATTTTTTGTTTGAAATATTCCATAGAAACATACGTCCAAATATCTCTGTCTAAGTCAATTATAATAGTATTTATTCTTTTCAAGGCATCGAAAAATGCTGCAAAATGATCGTAATGTTCTATTT
Organism: Flavobacterium neuenschwanderi (SeqCode); assembly: GCA_965234425.1. Classification (GTDB taxonomy): domain Bacteria; phylum Bacteroidota; class Bacteroidia; order Flavobacteriales; family Flavobacteriaceae; genus Flavobacterium; species Flavobacterium neuenschwanderi. The sequence goes on from OZ248394.1 coordinate 83,867, forward strand.
GTGTGGTTGGAAAAGAGTGGTGCAAACCTAAATCTCCTTCTACGAAATCGCTTCCAAATTTTTTCCAGTCAATCTGTGGATATGCCACGTGATGCGCATTATAATTACCAGTTGCGCCTCCAAATTTTGCTGCAAATGGAATGTTGAATAACAAGCGCATTTGCTCTTCTAAACGTTCTACAAAAACACCGATTTCTTTACCCAAACGAGTTGGAGAGGCTGGCTGTCCGTGGGTTCTTGCCAACATTGGGATATCGCGCCATTCTACGCTCAACTCTTTTAATTTGGATGTCAATGCGATTAATGATTGCATATATACTTTCTCAAAAGCGTCTTTTGTTGATAACGGAATAGCGGTATTATTGATGTCTTGTGAAGTTAATCCGAAGTGGATAAATTCTTTGTATTGTGACAATCCTAATTTTTCAAAAGCATCTTTGATGAAATATTCAACTGCTTTTACATCGTGATTGGTTGTTTTTTCGGTTTCTTTTATCCAAAATGCATCTTGCGTAGAAAAGTTTTTATAGATGTTTCGTAAGCTTTCAAAAACTCCTGAATCGATACTTTTTAATTGCGGTAAAGGAATTTCACACAAGGCAATAAAGTACTCAATTTCAACCAATACACGGTATTTAATTAAAGCTTCTTCTGAGAAGAATGGCGCTAAAGAAATGGTCTTACTTCTGTATCTTCCGTCAATTGGTGAAACAGCATTTAATTCGTTTAAAGTAGTCATTGTTGTGTTGTTTTTTGAAAGTGCAAAGATAAATTAAATGTTTTGGTTTATGGTCATTGATGAAGTCAAATCTATATTTTTTATCTCTATTGCAAATCGTTATTCTGATAGTTTTATGAAGTATCATTGCAACTATCTAAAGTTTAAGGTAAATTTATATTTAGTAATCAATTTAAATGCAGTACTTTTGCACCAAAATTTAAAAAAATTAAAATGGCTACGAATAGAACATTTACAATGATTAAACCAGATGCAGTCGCTAACGGACACATCGGGAACATTTTAGCAATGATTACAAATGGCGGTTTCAAAATCGTTTCTTTGAAATTAACACAATTGACTGTTGCAGATGCACAAGCATTTTATTCAGTTCACGCTGCACGTCCTTTTTACGGTGAATTAGTAGAATTTATGTCAAGAGGTCCAATTGTTGCTGCAATTTTAGAAAAAGAAAATGCTGTTGAAGATTTCAGAGTATTAATTGGTGCTACAAATCCAGCAGATGCTGCGGAAGGTACAATTAGAAAAGCGTATGCAACTTCTATTGGAGAAAATGCGGTTCACGGTTCTGATAGTGATGAAAATGCAGCTATTGAAGGTGCTTTTCACTTTGCAGGAAGAGAGCAGTTTTAATATTTGAAATAGTATTTCGATTCATAAAAAAATCCCATTTCAACTTGAAATGGGATTTTTTAGTTATAGTAATTTTAGCTTTTGTATTACAAATTAAAACAATGTGATCTGTCCGTCATCATCAAGCTGAATTTCTGAATCATCACTGCCATCAACTTCAACATCGCCTTCGACTTCAATTTCCTCAGGAATTACTTCTTCGGGGGCTTCATACGGCAAAGATTCTAATAGATTTACCTGTTTTACTTTATCAGTTGTCAATTGATTTCCAAGTGCTTTAAAGCCTTTTACAGTGATAAAAGACTCAATATCAACGGTTAAATTTTCTTTTTGAACCCCTTTTATTTTATTAAATATCAATTCTGCAACTGGTCGATAATCTGTTGAAACGATTTCTAATTGTGAATTTGGATGTTCCGTAATGAATATTTCTTCTTTATTTTCCACTTCCACCAAGAAACGTTTAATAAAATATCGTTCTTTTTCGCCATCATAATAAATAGCGGAAATAGGTTTTTTAGGAATCCATTTTTCAAGGACAACCATATCTTCATCAAAATGTGTTGATAATTCAGGCGTAATAACTTTCAGTTTTCCTGATTGTTGGATGATTAGAATTTTATCACTTGGTCTAAATTCGCCTAACAATTCGCCACGTGCATCTACATTTAATCTTTGAACGGTATCATCAAACCAAACTTTTCTTGGTAATAATGTTGAAATCCCTTTTTCCTTAAGTTCAATTTTTTTGATAGGATATTTGGTAACAATATTCCCTTTTGAGGTTCTACCTTTGATGGCTAATTTTGCAAAATCAATGTCGAATTTTAATTTTTTGACACTTCCTACTTGGCGCAATAAAATAGTAATTACTTCGGCTTCACCATTTGGATTACAAGAAAAATACAATACCTGAGAGCCTGGTTTTTCATTCGTTAAATCATACGGTTTGTCACGTGTAACTCCCGAAACATTGAACCTTTTTATGTATGAAGGTCCTGATTTTCCATCGCGATAAATCATATTATAAATCGTGCGTTTGTCGCTTCTATCAAAAATAGCGATGTGAATAATGTCTTTACCAACAAATGTTTTCGCATCGACTTTAGTAATCATCATTTTTCCATCTCGTAGAAATACGATTACATCATCAATATCGGAGCAATCTGTAACATATTCGTCTTTTTTAAGACTTGTTCCTACAAATCCTTCTTCTTTATTTACATATAATTTGGTGTTTCTCAAAACCACTTTTGTAGCTTCAATATCATCAAAAATGCGAAGTTCTGTTTGGCGTTCTCTACCTTTTCCGTATTTCTCTTTTAGGCGTGTGAAAAATGCTATTGCAAAATCGATTAAGTTGGCTAAATCGTGTTTTACTTGTTCAATATCGCCTTCTAAAGATTCAATTTTGTCTTGAGCTTTATTGCTGTCAAATTTAGAAATACGCATAATCCGAATTTCGGTCAAACGCAGAATGTCTTCTTCAGTAATGGCTCGTTTTAAATGTTTTATATGTGGTTTCAAACCTTCGTCAATTGCAGAAATTACACCTTCTTTAGTAGTTTCTTCTTCAATTAAACGATATATTTTTTGTTCTATAAAAATACGTTCCAACGACGCAAAATGCCATTGTTCTTCTAATTCACTTAATTGAATTTCAAGTTCGCTTTTTAGTAATTGAACCGTTCTGTTTGTTGAAATTTTCAACATTTCAGAAACACCAATAAATAAAGGTTTATTGTCTTCAATTACACATCCTAAAGGCGCTACCGAAGTTTCACAAGCGGTAAAAGCAAATAAAGCATCGATGGTTTTATCTGGCGAAACACCAGGGAAAAGATGAATTAAAATTTCAACTTCAGCGGCAGTATTGTCTTCAATTTTCTTGATTTTGATTTTCCCTTTTTCATTGGCTTTCAAAATACTGTCTATTAAAGTAGTCGTATTTGTAGAAAACGGAATTTGGGTAATCACCAATGTATTTTTGTCTAATTGACTAATTTTAGCACGAACACGAACTCTTCCGCCACGTAATCCATCATTATAATTGGAAATATCTGCAATTCCAGCTGTTTGAAAATCTGGAAAAAGCTGAAATGGTTTTCCTTTTAATATTTTTATAGAAGCATCAATTAATTCATTAAAATTGTGAGGCAATACTTTTGTGGAAAGTCCAACAGCAATTCCTTCGGCTCCAGAAGCCAACAATAACGGGAATTTTACGGGTAAATTATTAGGTTCAGCCCGACGACCATCATAGGAAACTCCCCAATCGGTAATTTTTGGAGAATACAAAACTTCCAAAGCAAATTTTGATAATCGTGCCTCAATATATCGAGAGGCTGCGGCGCTATCTCCTGTAAGGATATTTCCCCAGTTTCCTTGACAATCAATCAATAATTCTCTTTGCCCAATTTGCACCATTGCATCACCAATACTCTGATCTCCGTGGGGATGGTATTGCATCGTATGACCAACAACATTGGCAACTTTATTATAACGACCATCGTCCAACTCCTTAAGCGAGTGCATAATACGGCGTTGCACTGGTTTAAATCCGTCCTCAATTGCAGGTACAGCACGCTCTAAAATCACATAAGAGGCATAATCCAAAAACCAATCTTTGTACATTCCTGTAACTTTGGTAATGGTATCGCTGCCGTCCTCGTCATTTTCGTAAAAATGCTTTCCTTCTGAAGATTTTATATCTTCAAAGCCTTCTTCCATTGGAGATTCGTTTAACTCTTCGTTAAATTCGTCTTCATTTGGGATGATGTTCTCTTCGTCTTCGTCTTTCATTTATTCAAATTCCGAAATTAATTTTATTAAATCTTCTTTGCTTGGAAGCACTGTTTTGTATTTACTAGCAAAAATTTGTTCATTATTTTCTGGCAATGTATATTCCACAACTAAATCACTTTTGTTTTGACAAAGAACAATTCCTATTGTTTTATTTTCCTCTTCCAGACGCATTTCTCTATCATAATAGTTAACATACATTTGCATTTGTCCCAAATCTTGATGTTTTAATTCTCCTATTTTCAAGTCAATTAGAACAAAACATTTTAAGATTCTGTTATAGAAAACCAAATCAATTCGGAAATGTTTATCATCGAATGTTATTCTTTTCTGACGTGCTACAAACGTAAATCCGTGACCCAATTTTAAAAGAAAATGCTCTAATTTATTGATAATTTCTACTTCCAATTCTGTTTCCGAATAGTGATGTAACTCTGGTAATCCCAGAAATTCCAATATATAAGGATCTTTTATAATATCTTTTGGCTTCTCGATTATTTGACCTTTTTCAGAAAGTTCTAAAATTCCTTTTTTATCACGACTTAATGTTAATCTTGTGTATAAAGCCGAATCGTATTGACGTTTTAATTCTCTTAAACTCCATCGATATTTAATTGACTCTATTTCATAAAATTTTCTTTCCCTAGAATCTTCAATATTCATTAAATAAATATAATGTGACCACGTTAGCATAAAATTTAACGTAACAACTGTTGATTCGTTTTTAGAAGAAATACTAGACAGTGTCTCGGATATTATATTTTCATTTTCAGAAATACTAGACAGTGTCTCGTAATTTGAATATATTAAATATAATCTTCTCATATTCTGCAAATTATCCACAGAAAACCCTTTTCCAAACTCTTTTGTCAATTGTCCTGAAAGCCCTTTTAGGATTTGTTTTCCATACTCGGCTCTTTCTTTTCCGTTTTGCTCTTCTTCAACAATCATTCGTCCAATTTCAAAATAAGTGTACGTCATTGTAGAATTTACAGTACGTAAAACCTGTTCACGAGCATTTTGTAACAAATCAATAACTTGTTGAAACAGATTTGTATTTTGAATATTTTCTGGAATTATGTTATCGTTTTCATCCATTTTTTTTGTTTAAAACTAAAAACCAATATTATTTCCTTTCATAAAAAACTTCACCAACTCTGTTTATATGTTCTTCTAAACTGGGTGTATTTAGCAATTTAAAAATCGAAATATCAAATAAATAAGGCGTGTTTAAATCATCTATTTCTGAATTTAGTTTTCCCGCCAAATCATATTCCAAATCATTACCGAATACTGTCAAATCTATATCAGAACCAGTTCTATAATTCCCTTTGGCTCTGGAACCATAAATAATTACTTTTTCAATTTCAGGATGTTTTCCAAAAACTGAATTGATTTTATCAATTGTTTCTTGATTTAGCCCAAATTCCATTATAAAAAGGTTTTCATTTTAGTGTGAAATTTTTCAATTAACGGGAAATATATATCTTTAATATTTTGATATTCAACATCTAAAATATTTCCATGATAGGTATGAACCGTTTTGTTTCTACTGTCAATCATATCCATCCAAGCTTGTCCATCGTCTATAAGCTCATTCTGAAAAGCCAACCTTGTCGCATCTTTTGAACCAATAATACCTAACAATCCTTTCTCTAACAAAAAATCTTTCATTACTTTCCAGGCCAATTCATGCGTGAATTCAAAGCGTTGAACCGTTCCTTCTTTTTCTAAATCAGAAGGGTTTTGGTAATCTTCTACAGCAATTTTAAACACTTTAAAAGCATTTTCAAAATTTGCAAATCTTTGCTTCCAACGAATATCTTGGTTTTCCATAGTTTTATTATTTAACTCGCTTCAACAACATCTAAATCAACCTTCAAATTCTTGATGATAAACTCTTGACGGTCTGGCGTATTTTTTCCCATATAAAAAGACAACAATTGTTCAATTGAGGTGTTTTTGTCCATCATTACAGGATCCAAACGAATGGTTTCTCCAATGAAATTCTTGAATTCATCTGGTGATATTTCTCCCAAACCTTTAAATCGTGTGATTTCTGGTTTTGGTTTCAATTTTTCGATTGCTTCTTTTCGCTCTTCATCTGAATAACAATAGATGGTTTCCTTTTTATTACGAACTCTGAAAAGTGGCGTTTGTAAAATATATAAATGTCCTTCTTTTATCAATTCTGGAAAAAATTGCAAGAAGAAAGTAATCAATAATAATCGGATGTGCATTCCATCTACATCGGCGTCAGTTGCTATTACAATGTTGTTGTATCGTAATTTCTCTAAACCGTCTTCAATGTCTAATGCTGCTTGAAGCAAATTGAATTCTTCGTTTTCATAAACAATTTTCTTGCTCATTCCATACGAATTTAATGGCTTTCCACGCAAACTGAAAACTGCTTGGGTATTTACATCGCGTGACTTTGTGATTGATCCAGAAGCAGAATCTCCCTCAGTGATAAAAAGGGTGCTTTCTAAACATTTAGGATTTTTTGTGTCCGGAAGATGTGCCCGACAATCCCTTAATTTTTTATTGTGAAGATTGGCTTTTTTTGCACGATCGGTAGCTAATTTTCGAATGCCTGAAAGTTCCTTACGTTCCCGTTCCGCCTGAAGAATTTTGCGTAACAAAGCATCTGCAGTTGGTGGGTTTTTATGTAAGAAATTATCTAATTTGGTTTTTACAAAATCATTTACAAAAGTACGAACCGAAGGCATTCCTGCTTCCGAACCCATATCTGTAGAACCTAATTTGGTCTTGGTTTGCGACTCAAAAACAGGTTCCATAACCTTGATGCTAATTGCAGTTACAATCGATTTTCTAACATCGGAAGCTTCAAAACTTTTGTTGTAAAATTCCCGAATGGTTTTCACAATTGCTTCACGATAAGCTGCCAAGTGCGTTCCTCCTTGCGTGGTATTTTGTCCGTTTACAAACGAATGGTATTCTTCGCTATATTGGGTTTTACTGTGTGTTAAAGCAATCTCAATGTCTTCGCCTTTCAAGTGAATAATTGGATATTCCAAATCATCAGCGTGAATGGTTTCTTCTAATAAATCTCTAAGTCCGTTTTCTGAAAAATATTTTTCACCATTAAATAATATAGTCAAACCGTTGTTGAGATAACAATAGTTTTTGACCATTCTAATTACATATTCATAACGAAATTTGTAATTTTTGAAAATAGCTTCGTCTGGTATAAAGGTAACTTTGGTTCCTTTTCGTTTGGTAGTTTCTACAATATCTTCTTCGAGAACTAAGTTTCCTGCTGAAAATTCTGCGGCTTTTTGTTTGTCGTCACGAACAGATTCTACACGGAAATAATTGGATAACGCATTTACAGCTTTTGTTCCAACTCCGTTTAAACCCACTGATTTTTTGAAGGCAAGCGAGTCGTATTTTCCACCCGTATTCATTTTGGAAACAACGTCAATCACTTTTCCAAGTGGAATTCCTCGACCATAATCGCGAACGGTTACGGTTTTATCTTTGATGGTAACTTCAATGTTTTTGCCGGCTCCCATAACAAATTCATCGATACAATTATCGAGAACTTCTTTTAGAAGAATATAAATACCATCATCTGGGGACGAACCATCACCGAGTTTTCCGATGTACATTCCGGGACGCATTCGGATGTGTTCTTTCCAGTCGAGTGAACGGATGTTGTCTTCGGTATATTGATTTTGATCTGACATTATAAAGTTTACTGAATTTGTGCTAATGTAGTGAAATTCGATTTGTTTTAAAATGTTTTGTAATCAAAGTTATTAAGAATTATATTGACAATGGGATTTTAGATTTTTGGTAGCAGAATTTAGAATTAAATCGGTTGAAATTCCTTTTAAAAATCTATTTTTCCGTTGTCACGGAATTGTGCCCCAGATTGAAACGGAAAGCATTTTTTTGAGAAAACGTATTTTTTCTTGGCAAAAAAGAGCGACCAAAGAAGCTCCTTTTTTGCCTTAGAAAAAAACGTTTTATGAAAAAATCTTGAAGTGGAAAGCTGGAATTGGCACCAAAAAAAAACCGCTAAATTGATAGCGGTTTTGAAGTTTTAGTTTTTATACGTTGAATCGGAAGTGCATTACGTCGCCATCTTTTACGATATATTCCTTGCCTTCGACCTTGAATTTTCCAGCTTCTTTGCATTTTGCTTCGGAGCCATAATGGATAAAATCTTCGTAGGCGATTACTTCGGCGCGGATGAATCCTTTCTCGAAATCGGTGTGAATTACTCCGGCAGCCTGCGGTGCTGTTGCTCCCACGTTGATTGTCCACGCACGAACTTCTTTGACGCCAGCTGTGAAATAGGTTTGTTGTTTTAGTAATTTATAGGCTGCACGAATCAAGACAGATGCGCCTGGTTCGGTTAATCCCATATCTTCTAAGAAAATTTGACGCTCTTCAAAACTTTCTAATTCGGTGATATCGGCTTCGGCACCAACGGAAAGTATGATTACTTCTGCGGCTTCATCTTTTACTAATTCTCGAACTTGATCTACATATTTATTTCCGTTAACGGCAGACTCTTCATCTACATTACAAACGTATAAAACTGGTTTTGAAGTAATTAATTGGAAACCTTCCATCAATTCTACTTCTTCGTGATTTTGAGGAATTATTGTTCTTGCAGATTTTGCTTGAAGCAATGTTTCTCTGATTCTATCTAAAAGTGCTTTTTCTGTTTGAGCTTCTTTATTTCCAGTTTTGGCGGCACGATTTACTTTTTCTAAACGTTTTTCTACGTTCTCTAAATCTTTTAATTGTAATTCGATATCGATGGTTTCTTTATCACGAATTGGGTTTACATTTCCATCTACGTGGATGATGTTATCGTTATCAAAACAACGCAAAACGTGGATAATTGCGTTACATTCTCTGATGTTTCCAAGAAATTGATTTCCTAAACCTTCACCTTTGCTGGCACCTTTTACTAATCCTGCAATGTCAACAATATCAACAGTTGCCATTTGCACGCGCTCTGGTTTTACTAATTCTTCTAATTTTCCCATTCTCGAATCAGGAACATTTACAACTCCTATATTAGGTTCGATGGTACAAAAGGGAAAGTTGGCACTTTGCGCTTTGGCATTTGATAAACAATTGAACAACGTTGATTTTCCAACATTTGGTAATCCTACAATTCCTGCTTTCATTATGGTTTGTTTTAAAGAGTGCAAATATAGGATTTATATCTTTTAATAAAAATTGTAAAAAAAAATGATTAATGTTAAGGAAGCGTTAATTAAAAAGCTACCTTGCTGAACATTCAAAACGTTTATAAACCAAATTTAATTAATTATGAAAAAAATTACATTTTTACTGTTTTTTCTAAATGCGACTATTCTTTTTGCACAAGAGCAAGAGAAAAAAGCGGAGCAACTTCAAGAAGTTCAAATTGTAGGTTCTCGAAACACCAAGCGAACAGTAGTTAATTCTGCCGTTCCGATTGACATTATTAATATGAAAGAACTCACAACACAAAGTGGGAAAATTGAAATCAATCAATTATTGCAGTACATTGCGCCTTCATTTAATGCCAATAAACAATCAGGTTCAGATGGTGCCGATCACGTAGATCCTGCATCTTTGAGAGGTATGGGACCAGATCAAACTTTGGTTTTGATTAATGGAAAAAGAAGACATCAATCTTCATTGGTTACTTTGTATGGTACTCGCGGAAGAGGAAATACAGGAACCGATTTGAATGCAATTCCAGCTACTTCGATAAAAAGAATTGAAATTTTGAGAGATGGAGCAGCTGCACAATACGGTTCAGATGCTATTGCAGGTGTTATTAATATTGTATTGAATGACAATGTTAATGAACTTACGGGAGCGATTACGTATGGTGCATTTAATACAAATGCCCAAGGAACTTTCCTTCCTGGAACTGCAAATACCGCGGATTATACATTAGATCAAAATGGAAATGGAAATACGTATACCAAAAGAAAAGCATTTGATGGAAATACTATAAAAGTGGGACTTAACTATGGAGTTGCGATAGGTAAAGACGGAGGTTTTGTTAATTTCACAACAGAATATTTCACAAAAGAAAAAGTACTTCGACCAGGTTTTGACTTCAGAAAAGGTTTTGGAGAAGCATCAATGGATAGCTATAATTTTACTGTAAATACTGCAATTCCAATTTCTAAGAAAACGAAATTCTATGCTTTTGGTGGAAGAAATTATAGAGATACCGATGCGTATGCTTTTACTAGAAATAGTGGAAACGCCAATGTGGTAGAATCTTTTTATCCAGGAGGATATACTCCAAGAATTACATCAATTGTTTTAGATAATTCACTTACAACTGGAATTACTACAGAAACGGATAGTGGTTGGAAAATTGATATAAGTAATACGTACGGAAAAAACCTTTTTCATTATACAATAAAAGGAACAATGAACCCGTCATTATTAATGGCTTCACCAACAGAATTTGATGCAGGTGGACATAGTTTGGCTCAGAATGTATCTAATTTTGATTTCTCAAAAAATTATGATACGGTTTTAGGAGGAATGAATTTGGCTTTTGGAGCTGAATTTCGTACAGAAAACTTTATAGTTTTTGCTGGACAAGAAGCTTCTTATACAACCTATGATGTGAATGGGCAACCAATCACTAATCCTGGAGTTCAAACACCTCCAATTGACCCTATTTCTGGAGATCCAAGACCAGGAAGTTCTCAAGGTTTCCCAGGTTATGGGCCCGACAATGTTGTTGATAAAAATAGAAGTAATTTATCTTTATATGTTGATACTGAATTTGATATAACAAAAAGCTTTATGTTAAGTGGAGCCGTTCGTTATGAAAAATACAGTGATTTTGGTAGTACTACTAATGGAAAATTAGCATCTAGATTAAAACTTACAGACAATATTAACTTACGAGGTTCTGTTAGTACAGGTTTCCGTGCACCTTCATTAGCACAATCATACTATGGTTTGCATTTCACAAATATTAATGCAGCAGGTGCAACTGAGATTTTACTTTCACCAAATGACAGCCCTGTAACACGTTCTTTTGGAATTCAAAAATTAAAACAAGAAACAGCAGTCAATTCTTCATTAGGATTAACAGCTAATTTTGGTAATTTCACGGCTACAGTTGATGGTTATATGATTAATGTAAAAGATAGAATTGTATTAACAAGCTATTTTGACGCTTCAAGCCAAGGTTTAGGTGTAGATCAAGCACAATTTTTTGCTAATGCAGCAGATACAAAAACTTTAGGTTTAGACATTGTTCTTGCTTGGAAGAAAAAAATTGACAATGCTACTTATGGAATAACACTTGTTGGGAACATCAATGATATGAAAATTGACAAAGTTAAAAATGGTGCTTTAGATGCTGAAACTTTTTTCGGAAAAAGAGAACAAGCTTTTTTATTGGCTTCCGCTCCAAAAAACAAATTTGGTTTAAATCTTAACTATTCTCGTAGCAAATTTGATTCAGGACTGGCATTCACTCATTTCAGTAAAATAGTTTTGATTGACTATGCTGGATTGGACAATGTTTATAACGCAAGAATAAATACTGATTTAACACTTGGATACAAAATGACAAATCATTTGAAATTAACTTTAGGGAGTAATAACCTTTTCAATGTATATCCAACGAAACAAGATGAATCAGGAAATACTGAAGCTGGTGGATATTGGGATGCCGTTCAAATGGGTTTTAACGGAGCTTATTATTATGCAAGATTAGGATTTAATTTCTAATCAATACCTTATACATAAACACAAAAAAATCCTGAGCTTTACAACTCAGGATTTTTTAATTAATGCTATATTAAGAATTATTCGTTATGCAAAAAAGCCTGTCTGTTTAGCAATGTTTCCTCACTTTCAACGTGGTTGTCATCAGGAATACAGCAGTCAACTGGACAAACTGCGGCGCATTGTGGTTCGTCGTGAAAACCTTTACATTCTGTACATTTTCCAGGAACAATATAGTATATATCATCGGAAACTGGTGTTTGAGCAGCATCTGCATCTACTTCAGTTCCGTCAGCTAATATTACTTTTCCTCGAATTTTCGTTCCATCTTTATATCTCCAATCGTCTGCTCCTTCATAAATTGCAGTATTTGGGCATTCTGGCTCACAAGCGCCACAATTGATACATTCATCTGTTATTATTATTGCCATTTTATTTTGCTTTATGCGTTAAGCTCAAAGCTATAAGCCAAAAGCTTACTGCGTCTTGCCTATTGCGGATAATTATCTTATTTTTGTGCAAAATTACGCCCAAAACTATTCATAAGCAAATCAATATGACTTTAGAACATAAAAAAAATATTTTCGTTGCACTTGGGACTTTTTTATCTCAATTTTCAGAGGTTGAAAATCTAAAAAAGGAAACTGTTTTAAATAATGACTTGTTTTTTGATCGCTTTATTGATTTAATCAAATTATCGCAATCTCACAACGGCTGGTACACGAATGATAATGTTTATTTTGCTGTTCAATCTTGGGCGGAAGCATTGACAATTGATAATTTAAATCAATGGTTGGACGCCTATGATTTCACCAATGTAGATTCTAAAACGGTTGGATTAATATTAGCAGGAAATATTCCATTGGTTGGTTTTCACGATTTTATTTCGGTGTTGCTTTCGGGGCATAAAGTGTTGGTAAAAACATCTTCAAATGACCAACATTTATTACCTTTTTTAGCTGAGTATTTAATTTCAATTGAACCAAAACTTGTAAATTACATCACTTTTGTAGAAGGTAAATTAGAAGGTTTTGATGCTGTAATTGCAACAGGAAGCAATAATACGGCACGTTATTTTGAATTTTATTTCAAAGACAAACCTTCCATTATTAGAAAATCAAGAAATTCAGTAGCTGTTTTAAACGGACAAGAAACTAAAGAACAAATGATTGCTTTGGGGGAAGATGTGTTTCGATATTTTGGTTTAGGATGCAGAAATGTATCTAAAATATTTGTTCCGAAAGACTATAATTTTGATGCTTTTTTTGGCGGAATGTTTCCCTATCAAGACGTAATTAAATATGAAAAATACATCAATAATTACGATTATAATAAAGCAGTATTTCTGATGAGTAACTTTAATTTATTGGATAATGAATTTCTAATTATCAAAGAAGACAGTAGTTATGCTTCCCCAATTTCGAGTGTGTTTTATGAATTTTATGAAAATTTAGAAGACATAAAATTGCGTTTACAAGCTGAAAATGAGCAAACTCAATGTATTGTTTCAAATGATTTAATAGAAAATAGCGTTGCATTTGGACAAACTCAAAAACCAAATTTGTGGGATTACGCAGATAATGTGGATACCATAAAATTCTTAATTACATTATAGCATATCAAATTTGCAAATAGCGAAGCCAACGAAAACGATTTTGTTAATAAAACATTAGAACTATTTGGAAATTAGTAACCGTTTTTAGTTTCCTATTTCCGAAATTTGTACTTTAATTTTTTGAATATATCAATTACAATGAAAAAACATAACTATAGCGCAGGACCTTGTATTTTACCTCAAGAAGTTTTTGAAAAATCAGCGGAAGCAATTTTAAATTTCAATAATTCGGGATTGTCACTTTTGGAAATTTCACACAGAAGCAAAGATTTTGTTGCTGTAATGGATGAAGCGAGAGATTTGGCTTTGGAATTATTAGATTTGAAAGGAAAAGGTTACCAAGCATTGTTTCTTCACGGAGGAGCAAGTTTAGAATTTTTAATGGTTCCTTATAATTTAATGAAAACGGATGGAAAAGCTGCGTATCTTGATACAGGAACTTGGGCTTCGGCAGCGATAAAAGAGGCAAAATTATTTGGAGAAACTGTCGTTGTAGCTTCATCAAAAGAACAAAATTACAATCACATTCCAAAAGGATATACCGTTCCCGAAGATGCTAGTTATTTTCACTGCACGAGTAATAATACCATTTTTGGAACTCAAATGAAAACATTTCCAAATGTTTCAATTCCTGTGGTTTGCGATATGAGTTCTGATATTTTTTCAAGAGTTTTAGATTTTTCTAAATTCGATATTATTTATGCTGGAGCTCAGAAAAATATGGGTCCTGCAGGAACTACTTTAGTGATTGTGAAAGAAGATATTCTTGGGAAATCAGGACGCGTAATTCCAAGTATGTTGGATTATGAAAAACACATTAAAGCAGAAAGTATGTACAATACGCCAGCTGTTTTCCCTGTTTATGCCTCTTTATTGACATTGCAATGGTTGAAAAAATTAGGTGGAATTGCTGCTGTAGAAAAATTAAACAACGCAAAAGCAGAATTAATATATTCAGAAATTGACAGAAATCCTTATTTTAAAGGTGCTGCAAATGTTGAAGATCGCTCGAATATGAATGCCGTTTTCTTGTTGGAAAATGAAGTACACGCTACTATTTTTGACACTTTGTGGAAAGAAGCTGGTATTTCGGGATTGCCGGGTCACCGTTCTGTGGGCGGTTACAGAGCTTCGATGTATAATGCACTTCCAATAGAAAGTGTTCAGGTTTTAGTGGATGTTATGCAGGATTTTGAGAGTAAAGTATCGGAAATGAATTTCTAAGGAGTTAATTCGTTTATTTGTTGATTTGGTTATTTGGGAAAAAGGTATTTCGGTTATTTGTTAATTAGGTTATTCGGAAAAAAGGTTAATCTGTTAATCGGAAGAATCAATAAATGATACTTTTAGGAACTATCAAATTAATTAACAATTATGTTATTAATCTGAATTTCGATTCAACAAATCAACAAATCAACAAATCAACGATTATACGATTCAACAAATAAACAATTAAACAAAACAACATTACAATGAAAATATTAGCAAATGATGGGATTTCTAAAAGTGGAATTTTAGCTTTAGAAAAAGGAGGTTTTGAAGTAATTACTACAAAAGTTGCACAAGAACAAGTTGCGAATTATGTGAACGAAAATAACGTAAGTGTTGTTTTAGTTCGTAGTGCAACGAAAGTTAGAAAAGATATTATTGACGCTTGCCCAGGATTAAAAATCATTGGAAGAGGTGGAGTTGGCATGGATAATATTGATGTTGACTATGCGAAAAGCAAAGGGATTAGTGTAATAAACACGCCTGCCTCTTCATCAGAATCTGTTGCAGAATTGGTGTTTGCACATTTATTTTCTGGTGTTCGATTTTTGCACGATTCCAATAGAAATATGCCTTTGGAAGGAGATTCTAATTTTGAAGGTTTGAAAAAAGCGTATGCAAATGGAATTGAATTGCGAGGAAAAACTTTGGGAGTTGTTGGAATTGGTCGCATCGGTCAAGCTACTGCAAAAATGGCTTTAGGATTAGGAATGAAAGTTATTGCTGCTGATAGTTATATTGAAAAAGTGGACGTTTCAGTAGTGTTTTTTGATGGTCAATCCATTACAACTACAATCGTTTCTCAATCATTGGAATCGGTATTTCAAGAAGCAGATTTCATCACATTGCACGTTCCTGCCCAAGATGGATATATTATTGGGGAAGCAGAATTAGCAATTATGAAAACGGGTGTTGGAATTGTAAATTGTGCTCGTGGCGGCGTTATTGATGAAGTTGCTTTAGTGAAAGCATTAGATAGTGGCAAGGTTTTGTTTGCTGGTTTAGATGTTTTTGAAAACGAGCCAACGCCAGAAATCACGATTTTGATGAATCACAAAATTTCATTAACACCTCATATTGGTGCTGCTACATTGGAAGCGCAAGATAGAATTGGAACTGAATTGGCTTCTCAAATTATAAGTTTATTGAAGAATTAAAGAATAGTTTTTCTTTAAATTATTTCATTTAAATGTAAATGCATCTCTTATTGAGGTGCATTTTTTTGTTTGATTTAAAAGGTGTTTTGGTGATAAATTTTGTAATTTTGGAGAACATAAAAAACCGATGAAAAAGCTAAAACAACGCTGGGGAATTACGAACAATTTTCAATTACTATTGATAGTTGTTGTTTTCGCTATCAATGGTTCTTTGTCAGCAAAAATTTCGAGTTATTTGATGTCTTTTTTGGGAATCAATAATGAAAACACACATTGGTTTTTCTATTATTTGGTTTTACTACTTTTAGTTTTGCCAATATATCCCTTTTTATTAATGGGTTTCGGCTATTTATTCGGGCAATCTAAATTTTTCTTTCCCTTTGGTAAAAGAATGCTGAAAAGTATGGGATTGGGATTTATATATAAGTAAATTTTCCCCTCCCCAGCCCTCCCCGAAGGGGAGGGAGCCAAGACGAAATGTATTAATGGATAAAAGAACTAAATATTATTAATGTATTGATTTGGTTATTTGTATCAGAACTTCCAAAAATTATTTAACACAAATTAGCACAAGTTAGCACTGATTTTTTTTAAACATTTAACCAATTAAACAATTAACCAACTAAACGATTAAACAATTTACCGAAAATCACTTATTCGTAGTGAATTATTTCTTGAGTTTGTCTTTGAATAACTTTCTTACTTTTTCAACTTTTGGTGTAATTACATAACTGCAATAGCCTTGGGATTGGTTTTGGTTGTAATAATTTTGTTGATAATCTTCTGCCTCATAGAATTTTGTTGCAGCAGAAATTACCGTTACAATTGGTTTTCCAAATGTATTTTCTTTCGTTAATAAAGCAATATATGCATCAGCTGTGATTTTTTGGAGTTCGTTATGATAGAAAATTTCACTTCTATATTGAGTCCCCGAATCATTGCCTTGACGGTTTAAAGTTGTTGGGTCGTGAGTAGCAAAAAACACTTCTAATAATTCCCCAAAAGAAATTTTACTTGAATCAAATTCAATTTGGATTGCTTCAGCGTGACCTGTATCGCCATTGCAAATGTCTTTGTAAGTTGGATTTATAGTTTTACCGCCAATATAACCTGATTTAACTGATTTTACTCCGTTTATTTCTAAGAATACTGCTTCGGTACACCAAAAACAACCACCAGCAAATGTTGCTACGTCCATTTTTTCTTGCATTTCCATTTTTATAGGTTGTTTTATTTGAGGTAAAATAACCTCTTTTTCTTTTGATTGACACGAAAAAGGTAACAATGCCAAAAGGATTCCTATTTTCTTTTTCATAATTATTTAATTTAAAGCAAATTTATATCGTATAATGGTTGGTGTCTTTCTAATTAACTAAAAATTATAATTTGTATGTAAACTTTCTTTTCTGTTCCTTTCAAAAATCGTTAAAATCTTTGTTTCTTTGTGAAAACTGTTTCAAAATGATACAAGCAAAAAATATATACAAATATTACGACAAACTCCAAGTATTGAAAGGTGTTGATTTGCATATTCAAAAAGGTGAAATTGTATCTATTGTTGGTGCTTCTGGCGCAGGAAAAACAACGCTTTTGCAAATATTAGGAACGTTGGACAAACCGAGTAATCCAATTTCTAAAGATGGAATTATTGCGGATAATTTTTCAGAACTTACCATAAATGGCGAAGACGTTCTCACAATGAATGATAAGGCTTTGTCTAAATTTAGAAATTTAAATTTGGGTTTTATCTTTCAATTTCATCAATTATTACCTGAGTTTACCGCTTTAGAAAATGTATGTATTCCTGCTTTTATTGCAAATAAATCAAAACAAGAAACCGAAATTGCAGCTAAAAAATTGTTGGATTATCTCGGACTTTCACATCGGATTAATCACAAACCAAATGAGCTTTCTGGAGGTGAACAACAGCGAGTGGCAGTTGCGAGAGCCTTAATTAATCAACCTGCAATTATTTTTGCTGACGAACCTTCGGGAAATTTAGATACTGCATCGGCAGAAAATTTGCATCAGCTATTTTTTAAATTACGGGATGAATTAGGACAAACATTTGTAATTGTAACACACAACGAAGAATTGGCAAATATGGCCGACAGAAAGTTGGTTATGGTCGATGGACAAATTAGTTCCACACTTTAGTAGTTCTCTCAAAATATGAAAAAGGCTGAATTAAAAGCATTTCTCGACGAAAAAGTCGAATTGTACAATAACCCCAATTTTATTGAAAGCGATCCGGTTCAAATTCCACATTTATTTTCTCAAAAAGAGGATGTTGAAATTGCTGGTTTTTTGAGTGCTACAATCGCTTGGGGAAATCGTAAAATGATTATCAAAAACTCGCATCGAATGATGGATTTGATGGGAAATGCGCCTTATGATTTTGTAATGTCTCACACTGAAAATGATTTGGAACGATTAGAATCCTTTGTACATAGAACATTTAACAGTGATGATTTTCGGTTTTTTATAAAAAGTTTACAAAACATTTATTGTAATCACAAGGGTTTGGAAGCTATTTTTTATAAAGGTCAACTTAAAAACGGAGAATCAAATTCGATGCAATCTGGTATTTCAGAATTCAAAAAAACTTTTTTTGAAATTGAACATCTTCATAGAACCGAAAAACACATTTCTGATCCAATGAGCAATTCTGCTGCAAAGAGAATCAATATGTTCCTTCGGTGGATGGTGCGTCAAGACAATAAAGGCGTAGATTTAGGAATTTGGAAATCTATTTCTCCAGCTTCACTTTCTTGTCCTTTGGATGTTCATTCTGGCAATGTCGCTCGTAAATTGGGAATATTAAACCGAAAACAAAACGACGGAAAAGCAGTTGCCGAATTGGATTCAATACTTAGAGAATTTGATAAAAAAGATCCCGTAAAATATGACTTTGCCTTATTTGGATTAGGTGTTTTTGAAGGTTTTTAATTTCTAAACATTTCATTCGTTTTTTTATAATTAATACAAATGAACGCTTTTGTTATCTATAAATATTTCACTACAGCAATTAAAAAAATTGTTGCTAACACAAGAAGTAAACCTGCTTTTATTATATTATCTTTTTTCTTTTGATTTTGTTTTGCAATAAGTTTGGGGTAACTTATATCTTTTAATACATCGAGACTATTACTACAATTAACAAGCATTTCACTTGTTGTAGCATTGTTAAATTTCCTTAATTTGAGTATTCCTTCTTCGGCTTTTTCGATGCAAACATCAGTAAAATATATTTCTTTATAAAAAGGTTTCCAGATATATTTTTGTTCCCTAATTGTTCGTTTTTTATATTCAATATCTGATAGTTTTAGGACTCTTTTAATTTTAAATGTTGCCGTTTTTATTATTTTGAGAATAGTATTTTCGATTTCTTCGGGCTCATCTGGAAAATTAATTTTTAATATGTTTTTGGCTCTTCTGAAAGTATCCTCAAATTTCCAAGATTGAAATTCAATTTTAATCTTTTCCGTATTTTCCATTCCTGCTTTAATCTCTATTTTTTTGCAGTCATTACAAACCCTATTTCCGGTTAGTTTTGACATATCACTAATACTAGAAAAAGTTGTATAACATTCAGTGCATTTTAGCTGGTAAGTTGCCATTTTTGTTCTTTTATTTAGTTATTTGGTTTAGATATTTTGTTTTATTTGAATTTTTCGCAATGGTAAATACAACCCAAAACAAGGCATCATGGGAATATAAATACAATATATGTAAAATAGGAGTGGTGCGAGTGTGCAGTATATGTAGGACATAGGCTTATAATTAATTAACTTGTTTGGAGGGAAGCTGTAAAATTAGTCTTTATAATTTTAATAAACGATAAAAGAAGTTTTATTTGTTTATTCGGTTGTTTGGGATAAGGGTTTAATGGTTTAAAGTTTTTACTATGAAAGAAAAATTTGTACTTTTGAAATTCAATAAAAACTACTATGAAAATCGTAATTTCTCCTGCTAAATCATTGGATTTTGAAACGCCTTTGCCAACCGAAACCTATTCAGGAGCTGAGTTTCTAAAGGAGGCACGACAAGTTCACAGTGTTTTGAAAACGCTGTCGCCAAAAGACTTGTCGGGTTTAATGGATATTTCCGAAAAATTAGCAGAATTGAATTGGCAACGCAATCAAGAATGGAAAACACCCTTTACACCACAAAATGCACGTCCCGCAATCTTCGCCTTTGATGGGGAAGTTTATACTGGTATTGATGTTCACACGATTCCATTGGATAAATTAGAAGATTTACAAAGCAGGTTGCGAATTCTTTCAGGATTGTATGGCGTGCTGAAACCTATGGATTTAATCCAGCCGTACCGCTTGGAAATGGGTACGAAAATAGCTGTTGGCGATGCTAAAAACTTATATGCATTTTGGAAAAACAATGTTACCGCTGCTTTAAATAAATCACTGGCAAAAGGAGAATTGTTTGTGAATTTAGCAAGCACCGAATATTTCTCGGCAGTAGATGCAAAAGCGTTGAAAGTGCCTGTAATTACGCCAGAATTTAAAGATTATAAAGACGGAAAACTAAAAATGATTAGTTTCTTTGCCAAAAAAGCCAGGGGTTTGATGGTGCGTTATATTATTGATACAAGTGCCCAAAATATTGACGATTTGAAAGGGTTTAATTATGAAGGATATTGTTTCGATGCTAATTTATCCACGGAAGTGAAATTGGTTTTCACGAGATAGTTGTTAGGAAGAGTTTATATGAGGATTTGTTGATTTGGTTATTTGGAAGAAGGGTTAATTCGTGGATTTGTTGATTTGGTTATTTGTCAATCTGAATTTAACCTTTGATTTGATAATCTGAATTTAACCTTTGTTTTGTCAATCTGAATTTATTTCAGATTCTATTTTTATTTTTTTATTTGGGCATGCCCCTTCGTAAAAACTTCGGGTCAGGTCGTTCGCTTCAATCTCTGTTCCACTTTGTTCCACAGAGGATTTCCGCTGCCACCCTTCATGCGAACCCAGATATTAGATTTATGATTTTAGATTTTCAGAATTAGGATGTTTAGAAGTTATTGTACGTTTCTTTTCCCGAAAACTGTCGACTAGCTCCATCAGAGTTTAAACTCTGACGGAGTTGTTAAAAAAATTCCTATTTTTTCAATCTGAATTTAATACTTGATTTGTCAATCTAAATTTATTTCAGGTGCTAAATTTAATGTTCTATTAGATGCTGAAACAAGTTCAGCATGACAAGAGTTCGTAATTAGTTCTTGCAAACAAAACGTAGTTGGTTTGTCAATCTGAATTTATTTCGCGGAAGCAATAATTACAAACGCAGGAAGCATAATTATAAATGCAGGAAGCATAATTATAAATGCAGGAAGCATAAATATAAGTCGGACTACTAGGTTTATAAGTCGGAGTATAGTCCCTACGGGACATTTTATAGGGGAACACCTCTTTTATTCTACCAACATTTAACTCCTAACGGAGTATCTCGCAGTCATTATGTGTTGGGAAATAGATGGTTATGAAGTAATTTTTGTTCTGTAGGGACTATACCTTCTCGTTTTTTCTTGTCTTTGTGGTGACGGATTGAAAATCCGCCCTATCCGTTTTGGAAGTATATCAAAGTAATCTGGTTTGTTAAGTTTATTTTTTATTCAATTGAAAAGTAAAAAATGAAATACTTAAAGCACTCAAGACGATACTTGCAAATACCATTGAAAATAATAGTAATGCTAATTTAGATAAAATTTCTAAATCAAACAACTGCATGATTAAACCAGAAAATAAAGTCGAAACTAAAATGATAATTCCACCAATCAATCTGTCTTTAGAATTAAATTCATACTCTGTCTGACAATTCGAACACGAAAAGTTTTGGTATCCTCTCCAAAAGGATATGAAAATTAATTTTGAAGAAAGAGTTGTTTTACATTTTTTGCACTTTTCCATTTTTCTTTTAGTATTTATTACTTTTCTGTAAATTATCCACAACTTATATGTTGTGGCTACTCATTAGCGTATTTTGGTCAAATATAGTTTTAATTATTCAACATCAGTTTTATTAAAAGCCAAAATATAAAAATCATCAAAACAATTGTTCCCTCAGCCCCGATTGAGGCGGTATCCTCGCAGCGAAGCGAAGAGATATAGCCGAAAGCGGGAATTGCAATTCCAAATACAAGAGGACAATTCGCTCCCAAGGAAAAGTTTATGGTTATTGATAATTCAAAATTCAAAATTTATAATTTATTTCAAAATTGGGTTTACCTTTGCAAAATGAAAAATAAGCATCATTCCAATAATATTCTTCTGAATTTAGGTATTGAAAACCTAAACGAAATGCAAATTGCTGCGCAAGAAACGATTCTGAGCGACAATAATATTCTACTATTATCACCAACGGGTTCTGGGAAAACATTGGCTTTTTTGTTGCCAATATTTGAAATGTTGCAACCTGAAATTCTTTCGGTGCAATGTTTGATTTTAGTTCCTTCACGAGAATTGGCTTTGCAAATTGAGCAAGTTTGGAAAAAAATGGGAACCGATTATAAAGTAAATGTGTGCTACGGTGGACATTCCATTGATACAGAAATTAAAAATTTAAGTAATCCACCAGCAGTTTTGATTGGAACTCCAGGACGAATTGCCGACCATATTGACAGAGGAACTTTTCGTTTGGACAAAATTCAAACGTTGGTTTTAGATGAATTTGACAAATCATTGCAATTGGGTTTTCACGAGCAAATGTCATTTATCATTGGGAAATTATCAAAACTAAACAAGCGGGTTTTGGTTTCGGCAACTTCTGATATTGAAATTCCAAAATATACAAGAGTAATTAATCCTACCATTTTGGATTATATTCCTGCCGAAGAAGAACGCACGAATCTGTCTATGAAATTAGTGGTTTCAAAAGAAAAAGACAAAATAGGAAGTTTGTTCAACTTGATTTGTACTTTGAAATCGCAATCGGCTTTAATTTTTTGCAACCACCGTGATGCTGCCGAACGCATCAGCGATACGTTGAACGAAAAAGGTATTTATTCTACTTATTATCACGGCGGAATGGATCAGGACGAACGTGAACGGGCGTTAATTCAGTTCAGAAACGGAAGTGTGAGCTATTTGGTAACTACCGATTTGGCCGCTCGTGGATTGGATATTCCAGAAATGAAACACGTTATTCATTATCATTTGCCTTCAAAAGATGACGAATTTACGCACAGAAACGGAAGAACCGCGCGTATGTTGGCTTCAGGAACGGCTTATATTATCACTCACGAAAGCGAGAAAAAGATGGATTACATAGATTACGGAATGGAAGCATTGAAAATTGAAAACGCTACAACATTGCCAAAACCACCTGAATTTCAAACCATTTACATCAGTGGTGGAAAGAAAAACAAGTTGAATAAAATTGATATTGTTGGTTTCTTTTCGCAAAAAGGAAAACTCGAAAAAGGCGATTTAGGATTAATCGAAGTGAAAGATTTCATTTCGTTTGCAGCCGTAAAATTCAATAAAGTTAAAGATTTATTGCAGAATATTCGAGAAGAAAAAATGAAAGGAAAAAAGTTCAAAATTGAAGTGGCTAGAAAAGTGGTTAAGAAAGTGGAGGAGTAGTTTTTTAACTTTGTCATATTTTTTTTAGATAAATTTTGAATTAAAAATAGCTTTTACAATTTAAAAATAGATTAAATGATTTTAGACTTTAAAAAAATAATATATTTCTCATTAATTATGTCGCTTTTAGCAATATCAAATTGCTATTCTCAAAGTTCTTCACATTTTATTGCATTAGACAATAATGGAAATTTATATGATGTTAATCCAGTAAATTGCAGTTACACAACTTTAAATATTTGCGGTAATATTCCTAATCCATTATCTATCGCATTGTCTGGAAGTGTTTTATATATTGTTGATTCTGCTGGAAAGTTGTGGAAACAACCCTATAATGGTAGTGGTAATTGTACTTTAATCGGTACCTTTTCAAATACTTCTGGAGATTACTTTGGACTAACAGTAGATGCCTCTGGAATTGTTTATGCTGTAGCTGGTGGTAAAATAGAAACTTATAATCCGACAACAAATAGTTTTGCAGTTATTGGTACTTTACCTTCGCAATGGGTTGTTGGTGGTGATATATTATTTTATGGAGGACAATTATATATGGCCTGTAGAAATCTTAATCTAATTGCAATTAATTTGACAAATTTAGCAGCTACCACTGTTTATCTTTCATTTAATTCTGGTTCAAATGTATTTGGATTTTCTAGTGTTTCAGTTCCTTGTTCAAATAATCAGGCCTATGCTATTGATAGTATATTATCGGGCAACAGTACTAATTTATTGAGTCTAAATATGTCAACAGGATCTGTTGGTGGTATAGTATGTTCTTTGCCATTTAAGGTATATGATACGGCAAGTATAGCAGAAAATGGAAGTTATTTAGCACCTCCAGCACCTTTAGTAAGTTCCGTTACTCAACCAACATGCTTTACTCCAACTGGAAATGTCGTTTTAAGCGGTTTACCATCAGGAAACTGGACAATAAATCCGGGTGGAATTACTGGTTCAACTACTTCAACTACATTATTTGGTTTGACTACAGGAACTACAAATTATACTGTTACAAATGCATTAGGATGTGTTTCTTCGGCTACCGCCAATGTTTCGATCAATGCACCACTAACTATT
The DNA here is from genome assembly GCA_965234425.1 of Flavobacterium neuenschwanderi (SeqCode). Lineage (GTDB taxonomy): Bacteria > Bacteroidota > Bacteroidia > Flavobacteriales > Flavobacteriaceae > Flavobacterium > Flavobacterium neuenschwanderi. The sequence goes on from OZ248394.1 coordinate 108,506, forward strand.
CCAAGCCCTCCAACTATTGGAACAATTACACAACCTACATGTTTGACTTCAACTGGAAGTGTCATTTTAAGTGGATTACCATCAGGAAATTGGATAATAAATCCAGGTGGAATTACTGGTTCAACTACTTCAACTACATTATCTAGTTTAACTACAGGAACTACAAATTATACGGTAACCAATGCTGCTGGTTGTATTTCTTTGGCTTCCGCCAATGTGTTAATCAATGTTCAGCCATCAGCACCAACCGCACCAACCCTTGGAACAATTACTCAGCCAACGTGTTTAATTTCAACAGGAAGCGTCGTTTTAAATGGATTACCATCAGGTAACTGGACAATAAATCCGATTGGAATTACGGGTTCAACGGCATCAACTACAATAACTGGATTGACTTCAGGAACTACAAATTATACCGTTACAAATACGGCTGGTTGTATTTCTTTGGCTTCCGCCAATGTGTTAATCAATGTTCAGCCATCAGCACCAACCGCACCAACCCTTGGGACAATTACTCAGCCAACGTGTTTAATTTCAACTGGAAGTGTTATTTTAAATGGATTACCAACAGGTAACTGGACAATAAATCCGGGCGGAATTTCGGGTTCAACGGCAACTACTACAATATCTGGCTTGACTTCAGGAACGATAAATTATACAGTTACAAATTCTGATACCTGTGTTTCTTCACTTTCTGGGAATATTACAATCAATGCACCATTAACGATTCCAACTGCACCAATCGTTGGAACAATTACACAACCTACATGTTCAATTCCAACAGGAAGCGTTGTTTTAAATGGATTACCAACAGGTAACTGGACAATAAATCCGGTCGGAATTTCGGGTTCAACGGTATCAACTACAATAACTGGGTTGACTACAGGAACTACAAATTATACAGTTACAAATTCAGATACCTGTGTTTCTTCACTTTCTGGGAATATTACAATCAATGCACCATTAACGATTCCAACTGCACCAATCATTGGAACAATTACACAACCTACATGTTCAATTCCAACGGGAAGCGTTGTTTTAAATGGATTACCAACAGGTAACTGGACAATAAATCCGGGCGGAATTTCGGGTTCAACGGTATCAACTACAATAACTGGGTTGACTACAGGAACTACAAATTATACAGTTACAAATTCAGATACCTGTGTTTCTTCACTTTCTGGGAATATTACAATCAATGCACCATTAACGATTCCAACTGCACCAATCGTTGGAACAATTACACAACCTACATGTTCAATTCCAACAGGAAGCGTTGTTTTAAATGGATTACCAACAGGTAACTGGACAATAAATCCGGGCGGAATTTCGGGTTCAACGGCAACCACTACAATATCTGGCTTGACTTCAGGAACTATAAATTATACAGTTACAAATTCTGATACCTGTATTTCTCCTGCTTCCCTAAATGTTTTAATTTTAACTGCACTAACAGCTGCTGCACCAATATTCACTCCTATTCCCCCAATTTGTTACGGAACAATTATCAGTTTGCCAATAAATTCTACAAATGGAGTTTCAGGAACTTGGTCGCCACTATTTGATCCAACGACAACAATAACGTATACCTTTACACCTGATCCAGGTCAATGTTCAAGCACTACCACTTTACAAGTAACGGTACTTCCAACGCCAACAGCTATTGCGACGCCAACCACAGAAATTATTTGTTCTTTGCAATCCACAGGAATTGTTTTATCGGGTTCAATCGCGGGAACTACATTCAGTTGGGTGCCTTCAACAACAACCGTTTCAGGAGCGGTTTCAGACTCGGGTACTATTATTTCTCAAGTGCTAACAGCAACAAACACAAATGTTGGAAGTGTAGTTTATGTAATTACGCCATCATATAATGGTTGTTCAGGAACTCCAATTTCTGTGTCTATTTTTGTAACTCCAAAACCTGTTCTTTCGGTTTCGCCTGCATTGCAAACCATTTGCTCAGGAACTTCAACCGCAATAGTATTATCGAGTTCAATGCTGAACACAAATTACAGTTGGAATGTTATTGGAACCAATGTTTCAGGAGATTTGGCGGGAACAGGACCAATCATTTCTCAAATTCTAACCGTTGGAACTACATCGGGTAACGCCGTTTATTCAATTGTACCAAATGTAAATGGTTGTCTAGGCGCACCAATTGAAGTTACTGTTACTGTTAATCCAATTCCAACGTTAACAATAAATCCAGTTTTAGGACAAACCATTTGTTCGGGAGAAACCACAGCAATAAGTTTGTCAAGTTCAGTAACCAATACAACTTTTAGTTGGGCAGCTATCCAAAACAACATAAATGGATCAGGGCCAGGAAACGGAAATACAATTGCTCAAACATTATCAACAATAATTCCAGCTTTAGGAACAGTAACTTATACCATAACACCTGTTTCTAATGGTTGTATCGGAGCCTCTGGAAGTGTTTCGGTGAATGTGAAACCAACCCCCGAAATTTTCGGAATACCATCGCAATTACCAATTTGTTCTGGCGACAGTACCAATATTGTTATAACGCCAACTTTAATCGGAACTACCTTTTCTTGGACAGTAAATCCAATTGGAGTTTCTGGGGCTACAAATGGATCAGGATCTTCAATAATTCAAGCCTTAGAAACCACAGGAAATACCTTTGGAACAGTAGTTTACTCCTTAACACCAACACTTAATTTATGTTCTGGTTTACCAATAGACATTCCAGTTAAAGTCAATCCATTGCCATTACCAACCTTAACTGCAGGAGTAATTTGCGTAGATGCGTCAGGAATTGCATTTCAGACCTATATATTGGACACGGGTTTAAGCAGCACAGATTATACATTTGAATGGTCAATTAATGGCGTTCTTCAAAGTGGAGTAGGTGCAACTTTTGAAGCCCTTGTAGCAGGAAATTATTCTGTAATTGCTACAAATATTTTGACAGGATGTATTTCAATACCTACTTTTTCAGTTGTAACCCCATCATTTCCAGCGACAGGTTTAACGGCAGAAGTAACGTCGCTTTATTTCAGTGAAAATGGAACTATAACCGCAACCGTTACAGGTGGAAATGGCACTTATTTATTTGCATTGGATGATGGTGCATTGCAAACTTCAAATGTTTTTGAAAATGTTGAACTTGGGCAACACACCGTATCCGTAACAGACACTAATGGTTGTACCAATTTACTTCCGGTTACCCTGAATACAATAGGTTATCCTACGTATTTCACTCCCAATGGAGATGGAATTCACGACACTTGGAACATAATAGGATTGGAAAATCAGCCCACAGCGAAGGTGTATGTTTTTGATCGCTATGGCAAATTAATAAAACAAATTAGCACCAGAAGTTCAGGTTGGGATGGAACGTATAACGGAAACCCAATGCCATCTTCTGATTATTGGTTCACAATAGATTATTTAGAGCCAGGAACAAAGGAGTTTATAGCTCATTTTTCATTGAAAAGGTAGTGGGAGTTGTAGGTTGTAGGTTTTAGGTTGATTGTGGAATTGTTTAATTGTTAATTCGGTTATTTGTGAAATTGGTGTTAATTCGTGGCTACTTTTTCAGTCTTTCATCTCTTCGTCTATTATCTTTTTCGTCTTTTTTAATTCGTGTTAATTCGTGTAATTCGTGTTCTTTTCCCTTAGCACCTTTGCACCTTTTTTCTGTCTTTCATCTCTTCGTCTTTTCTTTCGACTTTAAGACATTCGACTTTCGACTCATTTTCAATCCTCTTCAGTTGCTTCCAAATCAACTTTTACTTCTTCATCAGCATTTTCACTTATTTCAAAGAAGCTAAAAATAGAACCACCATAACTCTTCTTAAATGAAAAATGAATCATGTGATCTAATTTGGTGTATTTTGAATGTTCAATAACCATCATACCATCTTCACGAAGTAATTCTTGATGGAATACCAAAGTCACAATATTTTCAAATGTTTTTTGGTCTAATGCATACGGTGGATCTGCAAAAATAATATCGTAGGAATTGGTATTTTTTTCTAAGAATTTAAATACATCACTGCGCATTGCAGCAATATTGAAATCGTATTCTTCGGCTACTTGCTTGATGAATTTTACACAACCAAAATCGGCATCAACACTGGTAATATTATCACTTCCTCGAGAAGCAAATTCAAAACTAATATTGCCTGTACCTGCAAATAAATCTAAAATTTTCAACCCTTCAAAACTAAAATGATTGTTTAAAACATTGAATAATGCTTCTTTACTCATATCAGTTGTTGGACGTACGGGGAGGTTTTTTGGCGGAAAAATGCGTCTTCCTTTGAATTTACCTGAAATTATTCTCACGATTGGAAAAGTATAAAATGCTTTAAATTTTGAGCAGTTGAAAATTTATTGTGTTTTTGTAATTCGGAAACATCCAACAATGAAATATTTCTAACGTATTTATATGCAATTGAAAACAATTCGCTTTCTTCTGAAATGGTTCCTAAAAGGTATAATTTAAAATGCTCAGGATTCAAATTTAATTGTTCCGTAGTGAATAATAAATAGTAAATAAAATCTTCTTTGGTAGTAAAATCGAATGAATTGAACAATAATAATTTCTGATTTTGAACCACTATAATTTCAAATCTATTTGACGAAAAATGAACAAAAACTTGTTTTTCATCAATGTTTTTAGAAATATCTAGTAGTTTAGACACCAAAATACTGCTTACATGCTTATAATTAAATGTTGTAAATTGATCTAATAAGAAATTATTTACATTGACATAAGGAATATAAACATGGTTCATTTCATAGTTTGCAATTTCATCAGAAGCAAAAAAATCAGTTTCAAAAACCTTAGTGTTGTATTGCAAATAAGTGCCTAAAAATTGGTCGTCAAATAACGCTTTTGGAACAAAAGTATCTAAATTATTATCGTGAAGAACGACAATTTCATCATAAGAATCTCTTAATTCAGAATTATCAATAAACGCTTTAAAGTAATTTTCTTCCACTTTTAAAGTGTTTGAAAATGTAGTAAAATCAATTTCTTTTATAGCTAATATCACTTTTTGCAAAGTATCAACAATACAATATGAAAAACCATTCAAGCCAACTTGAAGCAGTAATCTCTTGTATTTTTTATCTGTAATATTTGCTGAACCTGACATAAAATTGAAAATGTTTCGTGCAAATTTACACTATTTTATTTACACTATTTTATATGAATAAAAATCCCCAATAATTTATTCAAAGGCAGAATAGATATTATGAATCACCATCTTGATTAACAGTAATATTTGAATTTAATGAACTAAAATCGAAATTTATTTTACTTTTTCAGTTTCTAAAGCATCAATGATTGATTTTATTTGTTCAACATCAATTCTTTTCGCCTTTATCACTTTGTTTTTATCCAAAACATAGATCACTGGAGTAGAGTAAATATCATACTTTTCTTTTAAATTATTGATATGAACACCATCATAAACATTAATCCAATCTAATTTATTATCAATAATATATTTTTTAAATTTTTCAAAATCATTAAGTGTATAAACACAAAAAACCTGAACATCTATTTTTTCCTTCTTTAATTCGTGGTAAAGTGTTAGTAATTTTGGTATTTCAATTTTGCAATGTCCACAATCAACATCCCAAAAAGCAAGTAACGTATATTTCGCTTTTACATCGCTCAATCGGAGGAAAGTTTTCTCAATTTCTTGACTGTTTTTGTAATATAATTTGGTGACTTCCTCACTTGTTTTTGCGGTATCAAATCCCATTGCTGCAATTTTAGCATGGCTTTCAGCAGGAATCATAGGTAAATCTGGTGCAGTTTTACCTAATAAAAGAGGTTTTAGCAATTCAGATCGATTAATAATATTTTTCACAATATTATCATCATCATATAATGAATTCGCTTTTCCAGTTTTAAAATATTGATCTACAATATCAACAAATACCTTGTCAAAACCCATGATTTTTGAAGTTTCATAAGTCGAAGTAAAATGGGCTAATAAAAGCTTATACATAACACTTCCCTCTACCGTTTGCTTCATAATCCTATCAATTTCAACAATTGTCGAATCCGGGTGTCTAATAATTACAGAGTCAAAATAGCGCTTAATTCGATTAGCGAAAAATGGGGTTCTTACTAAACCATCGTCTTTAAAATCAACACCATCCCAATAATGTTTTTTGTAATAACTATAAACAGCAACACTATCAGGGCGACCATTGGATGCTTTTGGAATATCGATTAGGTATTTTTCAATCTTCAAATTAAGTGCATCGCTTATAAAACTTCCTTTATTTTTTTGAATAAAATCTTTTTCATAAGTAGTAATATTTTCATTTATCAATTTCTGTTTTTCCGCCACATAACTAGTTGAATCTTTTTTACTCATCCCTTTTGTTTTTAGCAAATGGACATCAAAAGCATTTTTTTGCGTTTCAAAATATTGAATGTATTTAAAAAAATCATCTGTTTGTTTCGATGTAGTACAAGTTAAATCAGATCTGTAATTTGAAGTGGCATCACTATTAATTTCTAATTTTTGAGTATTTTCATCCATAAAAAAATCAAAATAGATAGATTTCCCTTGACCAACAAGTGAATAAACCCCCTTGTCTAAATTTTTCTTACCACTGAAAATTATTTTACCATTTTTGATATTCGTGCAAGTATCAACAATCATGTTTTTATCAAATTGATAAAAAGTTAAATAGGTGAGGGTATCTTTGCAATTTTTCAAGTTTATTTTTACTTCATATCCATTTTGAGCACTAATAGTTGTCAGGAAACATAAAAATAGAAAGGTAACAACAGATTTTTTCATTTTATTCTTTAAATTAATATTTTACTTCTAATTTTGTGAAACAAATATCATATTTTTTTTCGAAAAAATAATTTATTTTTTAAATTCTAAGAAATTTTTAACGAACTATATTTAAATTGATAAAGGTTTTCCTTTCTACTTGTCAAATTAATAGTTGATGAGTATATTTGTCTGATGAATTATTAATGAAACGTAGTTAATAATCTAATGGTTTTCTTAATTATCAATACTATACTAAATGGAAGATTTAAGCAATTATAGAAAATCGTATGACAAAAGTCAACTTCTCGAAGATTCAATTCCTGAAGATCCAATTAATCTTTTTAATAGATGGTTTCATGAAGTCGAAGATTTTGGCGGTTTAGAAGAAGTAAATGCTATGACAGTTGCTACAATTGGATTGGATGGTTTTCCAAAAACACGAGTGGTACTTTTGAAAAAATACACTTTTGAAGGATTTATTTTTTATACCAATTATAATTCAGAAAAAGGAAAGGCTATTGCTAACAACCCAAATATTTGTCTATCTTTTTTTTGGAATACATTGGAAAGACAAGTTATTATTAAGGGAATTGCTGAAAAAACACCTGCAAATATTTCTGATGGCTATTTTGAATCAAGGCCAGATGGAAGCAAATTAGGAGCAATTGTTTCCAATCAAAGTGAGATTATTACTTCAAGAAAGGAATTAGAAGATAAACTTAAAAAATTAGAAATTGATTTTCAAGGAAAAGAAATTCCAAGACCAGATTATTGGGGTGGTTTTCTTGTAAAGCCTATTGAAGTTGAATTTTGGCAAGGACGTCCTAATCGGTTACATGATAGAATTAGATATCAATTGCAACCTGATTTTTCATGGAAAATAGATAGATTATCACCTTAGTAATAACCAAAAAAACCTGTCCAATCGAACAGGTTTTTTTATAACATTTGTTTTAGAGGCCATTTATAATAAACTCACTTCGTCTGTTTTCCTGATGTTCTTCTTCTGAACAAGTTACATTATCGGAACATTTGTTTACTAATTCTCTTTCTCCGCAGCCTTTTGAGGTTAATCGTCCCTTTTTGATTCCGTTATTAACTAACCATTTCAATGTTATTTTTGCTCTTTTTTTAGATAATTCATTATTATATTTAAAAGAAGCACGACTGTCTGTGTGAGATCGAATATTGATTTTTATTTTTGGGTTTTCAATCATTACATCTAATATTTTTTCTAATTCTATTTCTGATTCTTCTCTGATATTTGATTTGTCTAAATCAAAATAAATTAATTTAATTCCGAACTTTTTTGCCAAATCATCTCCGTTTTTAATCTCTTTTATGATTTTCTCCAATTGTATTGAAATTTCTGTTTTCCCAGTTTCATTTGGAATGTTTGTTCTTTTTTCAAATGTAGTATATTCCTCTTTTTCAGCTCTTACATAATAATCATTTTCACACGCTACTTCAAAATGATAATGCCCATTATTGTCAGTTAAAACGGTATTCAGTAGTTTGAATTTTTCGTCAAATAAAGATATTTTAACGTTCGGTAAAATAATCCCTGTCTCTAAATCTGTTATAACACCTGAAATTTCCTGTTTACTTTTAAGACTTTTAATTTCTATAAATTGGTAAATATCATCAAATCCTTTTCCCCCCTCTCTATTTGAAGTTAAAAATCCTCTTCTTGTTTTTGAATTAATCAAAAACCCAAAGTCGTCATTCGAAGAATTGGCAGGTTCTCCGATATTTTTTACATTTTTAATAGAACCATCTTTCGCAATTTCTACCATATATATGTCTAAACCCCCAAGTCCAGGATGACCTTCAGAAGCAAAGTACAATTCATTTTCTTCAGAAATAAATGGAAAACTTTCTCTTCCTTCTGTATTTATTTTTGAACCTAAATTTTCAGGGACTCCGAAATTACCATTTTCATCTATTTTACATTTGAAAATATCTGAATTCCCTATGGTTCCTGGCATATCAGAAGCAAAATACATTGTTTTTTCATCTGGACTTAGTGCAGGATGTCCCACACTATAATTATTGCTATCAAAAGCTAGCTCTTCCACATTATCCCATTCTTTATCTACTAATTTTGCTTTGTAAATTTTAAATAATGTTATTTTTTTATCACTTTTTCCTATTTTTCCTTCATGATAATTATTTTGTGTAAAATACATCGTTTGCCCATCTTTCGTAAAAATAGGGCTTGCCACATGATAAGGTATTCTGGCTTTATTTGCAAATTTTACTGGTGCTCCAAGTGTTGAATCCGAAACCATTTCTGCAGCATACAATTTTGTAAAATATTGATTGCTCCATTTATGAGTTCTTTGAAATAAATATCCAGTGTCTCTTGCAGAGGTAAAAACTAATTTATTTTCATAATACGCCCCTCCATATTCTGAATATTTAGTATTAATCCCAGCGTCTTCCATTTTATATCTTCCAGAGTTATCTTTAATTTCGGATAAATAATTTCGGTTGGTATTAAATAATTTGGCTCTTGAATCAGCACCTGATTTTTCACTGAATTTAAGCAACATTTCATCTGCTTTTGTATATTGCTGTTTTGCTTTTAATGTTTGGGAATATCTATAATAGTATTCTGCATCAACATCTTGCGTCAAATAAAATAATTCGTCATACCATTTTCCTGCTTGTTCTAATTTAGCATTGAAATAATAGGAATTTCCTAATTTTTCAAACATTTCTACCGATTTGTATCCTTTTTTTGCAATACGTTCGTAGGTTTTAATTGCATTGATATAAGCAAATTGTTCGTATTTTTTATCAGCACTTTTTTCAGCATCTTTTTGAGCGAACCCACTAAAAGTTAGGCTACTTATAACTAATGTGAATAGTATTATTTTCGTTTTCATAACTTTAATTTTTAGAAGAATCTTGGACTTGTAATTTTGTTGTACGTTCTTGATAATTCAAATCGTAGGAATATTTCGTGCGAACCAGAATTATAATTTGCCAAATTGGTTGTTTCCCTATCATAACTATAACCTACGAATATTCCTTCTGAAATTTGAAATCCAGCCATAGCGCTAAATGCAGAACCCAGTCTATAAGCACCACCAAGTACAAATTTTTTATTGATTAAAAAGTTACCCGATACATCAATTTGTAGTGGTGCGCCAGTTACTAATTTTGTCAATAAAGTTGGCTTGAATTTAATATTTTCACTAATGTCAAAAACGTGACCTGCTACCAAGTAATAATTCATTTTATCCTTGAACATTGCTACTGAATTAGAGTTGTATCTAATTGATTCAATGAAGTTTGGCACAGATAATCCAATGTATGTTTTTTCAGAATGCAAATACAAACCACCACCAAAATTAGGCGTTAAGGAGTTATCAAAATTTTGAAATTGTGGATCATTTTGACTCACTGGATTTAGTTTTAAAACATCTAAATTAAAGATATTTGCCGTTACTTTTAATCCAAAAGAAAGTCGGAAACTTTCAGAAGTTCGAATGGAATACGATACATCTGTCGAAATAGCATTTTCATTTGTTGGTCCAATTCTATCATTTATAAATGAAATTCCAATGCCCAAATTACTGTTGCTAATTGGTGTATTTATCGAAAATGAATTCGTAACAGGAGCACCGTCCATACCCACCCATTGTGTTCGATGTAGCGCAAAAAGACTCATAAACCCTCTCGATCCAGCATACGCAGGATTGATATTAATAGTGTTGTACATGTATTGTGTAAATTGTGCGTCTTGTTGCGCAAAACTTACAATTCCTGACAACATCAAAACGAAAAATACTATTCTTGATTTCATTGTTTTTATGTTTTATTCCAAGTTTTTATATGGCTTAGAAGTTATTTTTATAGTTTCTATAATTATCTTGAAAGGTATAAATACCCGTCTTTTTTATAGTTTTTCCCCTGATCATCCGTAAATTCTAATAAATAAAAGTAGGTTCCTGTTGGCAATTCATCCGATTTTTTAATTGTTGTTTGCCCTTCAGAAATTCCTTTAAATGCATTTAAATCATTATCATAATTTTTATTTTCATAAACCAATTCTCCCCAACGATTATATATTTCCACTTTGTTTGTAGGATAGCAAGTTCTATTCTCTAAATTTTCAATTGTAAAGATTTCATTTAATCCATCATTATTTGGTGAAAATGCATTGTGAACTATAATATTTCCACAGGCTAAAACTACACAATCATCATTTATAGTCATTGAAATTTGAATTTTTATTGGACAATAAATTGAATTAATTTGATATTCAAAAGTATAATTTCCTATAAGAACTCCTAAAGGCGTGAAAATTCCATTTGGTAGTGCGATTCCGTTATTTAAATCAACCCAAGTTCCAAGTCCAACATCTGCAATTGGAATCATATCATTCAGATTGATGGTTGATGTATCACCGTTGCACGCTTGTTCTGGAAGCGAAATTAAATTATTTTGAATAGTAACATTAATTGTTTGTGTATATATATTTGAATTTCCGCATAAATCTGACACATTCCATTCTCTAATTATCGAATATCCACTTGGCGTTTGATTCAATAAAACATCTGCACTTGGTGGAATTATTGTACCAACACCGGAACAATTATCGGTAAATTGTAGCGTTGGAATTGGTGGAACTTGATTACAATTAATATTTAATATACTATCAAATGTTCCCGTAATTGTTGGGGCTTTCGTATCTGAAACTGTAATTTCTTGAGTTGCAATATTGAAATTCCCACAAGAATCCGTTGCTTTCCATTTTCTTGTTAAGATATAATTTGAAATACAATTTCCATTAATTCTACTTTCTGTAAATTCTATCGTAGTATTTCCACAGTTATCTGTTGCGGTAATTGTTGCTGCAGCTGGAATTTCATCACAAGAAACAGAAACATTTGCAGGAATTGCTTCTGTAAAAGTTGGATTTGTTGTATCAATTGTGCGAATTAAATTCTGAGAAACGGTAATGAAATTTCCACATTCATCGGTAACTTTATACGTTCTAATTGTGGTTTCTGTACAGCCTGAAATGGTCGGTAAACTATCATTTACGAAAGTAACTACAGGCGTTGAGCAATTATCCAAAGCATCGGTTATAACCGAAATATTTGGATTTTCAAACGTTCCATTGCAACCAGTAATTGAAATATCGGTTGGATTTGAAGCCGTTGGATTTGTTGTATCAATTGTACGAATTAAATTCTGAGAAACGTTTATGAAATTCCCACATTCATCGGTTACTTTATATGTTCTAATTGTGGTTTCTGTACAACCTGAAACTGTTGGCACACTATCATTTACGAAAGTAACATTCGGCGTCGAACAATTATCCGAAGCATCGGTTACAACTGCGATATTTGGATTTTCAAACGTTCCATTACAACCAGAAATTTCAATCGGATTTGGATTAGAAGCCGTTGGCAAAGTCGTATCAATTGTACGAATTAAATTTTGTGAAACGGTGATGAAATTTCCACACGCATCAGTAATTTTATAGGTTCTAATTGTGGTTTCCGTGCAACCAATTATTGTTGGCGCACTATCATTTACAAAAGTAATATTTGGCGTTGAACAATTGTCTGAAGCATCAGAAACAATAGCAATATTAGGATTTTCAAACGTTCCATTGCAACCAGAAATTTCAATCGGATTTGGATTAGAAGCCGTTGGATTTGTCGTGTCAATTGTGCGAATTAAATTCTGATTTACAGTGATAAAATTTCCACATTCATCAGTAACTTTATATGTTCTAACGGTAGTTTCTGTGCAACCTGAAATTGTTGGTGCACTGTCATTAACGAAAGTAACATTTGGCATAGAACAATTATCCGAAGCATCGGTTACAACTGCGATATTAGGATTTTCAAACGTTCCATTGCAACCAGAAATTTCAATTGAAGTTGGATTAGAAGCCGTTGGATTTGTTGTATCTATGGTTCTAATTAAATTCTGATTCACGGTAATGAAATTTCCACAATCATCGGTTACTTTATAAGTTCTAATTGTAGTTTCTGTGCAACCTGAAATTGTTGGCGCACTATCATTTACGAAAGTAACATTTGGCGTTGAACAATTATCCGAAGCATCGGTTACAACCGAAATATTTGGATTTTCAAACGTTCCATTACAACCAGAAATTGAAATGTCATATGGATTTGAAGCCGTTGGCAAAGTCGTATCAATTGTGCGAATTAAATTCTGAGAAACGGTGATGAAATTTCCACAATCATCGGTTACTTTATACGTTCTAATGGCGGTTTCTGTGCAACCAATTGTAGTTGGTAAACTATCATTTACGAAAGTAATAGTTGGCGTTGAACAATTATCTAAAGGATCGGTTACAACTGAAATATTTGGATTTTCAAACGTTCCATTGCAACCAGTAATTGAAATATCGGTTGGATTTGAAGCCGTTGGATTTGTTGTATCAATTGTACGAATTAAATTCTGAGAAACGTTTATGAAATTCCCACACGCATCGGTTACTTTATAGGTTCTAATGGTGGTTTCTGTACAACCAATTGTAGTCGGCAAACTATCATTTACGAAAGTAACATTTGGCGTAGAACAATTATCCAAAGCATCAGTTACAACCGTAATATTTGGATTTTCAAACGTTCCATTGCAACCTGAAATTTCAATTGGATTTGGATTGGAAGCTGTTGGCAAAGTAGTATCAATTGTACGAATTAAATTCTGTGAAACAGTGATGAAATTTCCACACGCATCGGTTACTTTATAGGTTCTAATTGTGGTTTCTGTACAACCTGAAATGGTTGGCGTACTGTCATTTACGAAAGTGATATTTGGTGTAGAACAATTATCCAAAGCATCAGTTACAACTGCGATATTTGGATTTTCAAATGTTCCATTGCAGCCAGAAATTTCAATCGGATTTGGATTGGAAGCCGTTGGCAAAGTGGTGTCAATTGTACGAATTAATTTCTGTGAAACGGTGATGAAATTTCCACATTCATCGGTAACTTTATAAGTTCTAATTGTGGTTTCCGTGCAACCTGAAATGGTTGGCAAACTATCATTTACGAAAGTAATATTTGGCGTTGAACAATTGTCTGAAGCATCAGAAACAACAGCAATATTTGGATTTTCAAAAGTTCCATTACAACTAGTAATTTCAATTGAATTTGGATTGGAAGCCGTTGGCAAAGTTGTGTCAATTGTGCGAATTAAATTCTGAGAAACGGTAATGAAATTTCCACATTCATCGGTTACTTTATAAGTTCTAATGGTGGTTTCTGTACAACCTGAAATGGTTGGCAAACTATCATTTACGAAAGTAATATTTGGCGTTGAACAATTGTCTGAAGCATCAGAAACAACAGCAATATTTGGATTTTCAAAAGTTCCATTACAACTAGTAATTTCAATTGAATTTGGATTGGAAGCCGTTGGCAAAGTTGTGTCAATTGTGCGAATTAAATTCTGAGAAACGGTAATGAAATTTCCACAATCATCGGTAACTTTATAAGTTCTAATGGTGGTTTCTGTGCAACCAATTATAGTTGGCAAACTGTCATTTACGAAAGTGATATTTGGTGTAGAACAATTATCCAAAGCATCGGTTATAACCGAAATATCAGGGTTTTCAAACGAACCATTACAACCTGAAATTTCAATTGGATTTGGGTTGGAAGCCGTTGGCAAAGTCGTGTCAATTGTACGAATTAAATTTTGTGAAACGGTGATGAAATTTCCACATTCATCGGTTACTTTATAAGTTCTAATGGTGGTTTCTGTACAACCAATTGTAGTTGGCGCACTGTCATTTACGAAAGTGATATTTGGTGTAGAACAATTATCCAAAGCATCGGTTATAACCGAAATATCAGGGTTTTCAAACGAACCATTACAACCTGAAATTTCAATTGGATTTGGGTTGGAAGCCGTTGGCAAAGTCGTGTCAATTGTACGAATTAAATTTTGTGAAACGGTGATGAAATTTCCACATTCATCGGTTACTTTATAAGTTCTAATGGTGGTTTCTGTACAACCAATTGTAGTTGGCGCACTGTCATTTACGAAAGTAATATTTGGTGTTGAACAATTATCTGAAGCATCAGTTACAACTGCGATATTTGGATTTTCAAACGTTCCATTGCAACCAGAAATTGTTATATCCGTTGGATTAGAAGCCGTTGGATTTGTTGTGTCAATTGTACGAATTAAATTCTGTGAAACAGTGATGAAATTTCCACATTCATCGGTTACTTTATAAGTTCTAATGGTAGTTTCTGTGCAACCTGAAATGGTCGGCAAACTGTCATTTACGAAAGTAATATTTGGCGTTGAACAATTATCCAAAGCATCAGTTACAACCGAAATATTTGGATTTTCAAAAGTTCCATTGCAACCAGAAATTGTAATGTCGATTGGATTAGAAGCCGTTGGTAAAGTCGTATCAATTTTACGAATTAAATTCTGATTTATAGTGATGAAATTTCCACACGCATCAGTAATTTTATAAGTTCTAACGGTAGTTTCCGTGCAACCTGAAACCGTTGGTAAACTATCATTTACGAAAGTAACATTTGGCGTTGAACAATTATCTAAAACATCGGTTACAACTGAAATATTTGGATTTTCAAAAGTTCCATTACAACCAGAAATTTCAATTGAAGTTGGATTTGAAGCCGTTGGCAAAGTAGTATCAATTGTACGAATTAAATTCTGATTTACAGTAATGAAATTTCCACAATAATCGGTAATTTTATAAGTTCTAATTGTGGTTTCGGTGCAACCAATTATTGTTGGCGAACTATCATTTACGAAAGTAATATTTGGCGTTGAACAATTATCTAAAGCATCAAATACAACTGCAATATTTGGATTTTCAAACGTTCCATTGCAACCTGAAATTTCAATCGGATTTGGATTGGAAGCCGTTGGCAATGTCGTATCAATGGTGCGAATTAAATTCTGAGAAACAGTAATAAAATTTCCACACGCATCGGTAACTTTATAAGTTCTAATTGTGGTTTCCGTGCAACCTGAAACGATTGGCGTACTATCATTTACGAAAGTAATATTTGGTGTTGAACAATTATCTAAAGCATCGGTTACAACCGAAATATTTGGATTTTCAAACGTTCCATTACAACCCGAAATTGAAATATCTTCTGGATTGGAAGCCGTTGGCAAAGTCGTGTCAATGGTACGAATTAAATTCTGATTTACAGTGATGAAATTTCCACACGCATCAGTAACTTTGTAAGTTCTAATGGTGGTTTCTGTACAACCTGAAACTAATGCCGCACTATCATTTACGAAAGTAATATTTGGCGTTGAGCAATTATCCGAAGCATCTGTTACAACCGTAATATTTGGATTTTCAAACGTTCCATTGCAACCAGAAATTTCAATTGAAGTTGGATTGGAAGCCGTTGGCAAAGTCGTATCAATTGTACGAATTAAATTTTGAGAAACGGTGATGAAATTTCCACACGCATCGGTTACTTTATAAATTCTAATTGTTGTTTCTGTGCAACCTGAAACGGTTGGTAAACTGTCATTTACGAAAGTAATATTTGGAGTTGAACAATTATCTGAAGCATCGGTTACAACTGAACTATTTGGATTTTCAAAAGTTCCATTGCAACCAGAAATTGAAATATCTGCTGGATTGGAAGCCATTGGATTTGTAGTGTCTAAGTTGCTAATAGTTTGAATCGCACTTCCTCTGTTTCCACAAAGATCAGTAACTCTGAAAGTTCGAGTTATAATAATTGGGCAATTTCCAGTGCTTGTATCTTGATAAGTAATATTTGAAATTGTTGATTTATCAAGAAAAGTTCCGCCAAGTTGGTTGAAAGTTGCAAGTGAAATTGGAGTTTCTATTGCAGAATATGGAATTGAAATCGCCGAAAGACATCCTTGAAAGGATTCGTTTATTGGAACTGTAACTACTGGACTAATTCCGTCACCATTAGTTAATGAAGTAGAAAGTGATTGTTGGCAACCGTTACTATCGGTTACTAAAACACTATAATCTCCTGACCCAATATTTATTTGATCTTTTAACGGAATTACAACACCATTTCCATTCCAAGAATAGGTGTAAGTTGGATTTCCTCCTGATACGACTAAATTTATTCCTCCTGTTTCACTTCCAAAACAGGCTATTGGAATTTGTGATGCCGAAACACTCAATGCATTAATTGGCTGTGTAATTGTGAATGTTAACGTTGCAGAACAACCATTTTTCGTAGTAACTAGTACAGTATAAGTCCCAGCAGTTAAATTTATTTGGTCTTCACTAGTTGGATTTACTCCATTTCCAGTCCATAAAAAAGTGTACGGTGCCAATCCTGAAACCGTAATATTTATACTTCCTGTTCCACCGCCATTACACATTACATTGGTTTGAGTAGCGGTAACAATTGGAGGTACATTTGGTTCAATTGTAATCGGATATGATTTGAAACCCCTTCTACCACAAGCATCTGTAACCACCACAGAAATAATACAATTGACTTGAACTGCACTTGCAGAAATAATAAAATTAGTGGTGGTTCCAGTTGCATTTGAAAAAGTTCCGCCACAACTTGACGACCATTGATAGGTTAATGGACTATTTGTTGGCGAAGTTGCTGTAATGCATAATCCAATCGAGTTTGCCCCACAAACAATAGTTGCTACTGAAGTCAATGAGGTTATTTTCGGACTTTTTCCTTGAGGGGAATCAAATGAAAAATTAAGCATTGCGCGTTGTGCTGCAATTCCATCTTGAGAATTTATATCGTGGCTGTGCCCTGCTTCGTACATTACTTTTCCTCGATTTACATCTCCAAAACTATGTCCAAAAGCTATTATTGCTGCTTTGCCAGGAGAATCACCATTTAACACATCTGTTTGATTTGGATCCCAAACCGAAACTGTTGTAGAAGGTCGCCAACCTCCAAATTTACGTGGTAAATAAACCTTTTCTGATCCATTTTTTGTAGCGCCATCAAGAATGCCCATAAACTGCATATAGGGACTTTGGGGATTTGAATACAAAAATGGGAGCCTACTGCTGGAAGAATGTGAATTATAAATTATCAAACTTGGTATTGGATCATTGGATAAAAAATTCAGTTTTTGAGAGGGATTGCTTGGATTTGAAAGTCCCTCAGAAACACTAACAGAATGACAGGCTTCCCAAATCCAACCTTGATTTCCTCCATTTGCAAATGAATTATTCCATTGAAATAATTTTCCGTGAGTCGCCCAAGTTGGATCTGCGTGTGGCAAAATAAACAAATCATCACAATAGCTCAGGGTTGTTGGCAATGACATTCTATAAGCCGAAGCAGGAATTCCAGCATTACTAATATAGTTTGCGGCAATAGAACCATTATCGGTATCCATAACCCAATTCGGATTTTCATTCATTTCTTGATAAACAGGAACTGTAACCTCCGACAATGTTGTATGAATAACAACTCCTTGGGCAACAAATGAGGCAATTGCAGCTTGTACACTTGGAACAATTGCAAACTGTTTTTCAATTATGAATGGACCGCCTTTGAAATTAATTCCATCAACAGTAAAATCGACGCCGTCTTTAATTTTAGTGGGGTTTATCGACCAAATAACGGGAACTTTTTGAACCGTCAAAAAATTATAAACCAAACCATAAGGCTTTAATGCGTTGCCATAAGTTTGCGGTACAATTCCCATATTGATGATTACAGAACCCGTAGGAATCGTTTTCGTTTGTGCATTTAATATATTTGAAAATACTAAAAACACGAATAAAAATAGAAGATGTTTGTAATTCAAAAGTGAAGTTTGAAGAGTATGATTTTTCATAAATATAATATTTAAAATTGTGTTTTTATATGAAATATTGGCATTGATTTTTCATAACATTAACCTCTTATTTTGTATTAATATAATTCTAATAAAATGTTAATAAATTATTGACGCTAAATTAATTACGAATAAAATATTTTAAATAAAAAATGCTTTTATCTACTGAAATACTCGTTGAAATGGGAATAAATATCAATTGAGATTGTAGATTTTCTTAAATGAAATTTTAAAACAAATATTTGTGATAATTTTATTGTTAATTAAAATTTATTAACTGTAAAATTGTTCGCCAAAAGGAATAAAATTGATGAGGTTTGATGTTCTGAATTTGATGATTTAGTTTAATAGAAATTGTATTTAGTTTTGACTTCAAATATTCTACAAATGAAAATATTGAGTATATATCTTACAAATATTAGCTTGTGTCATTATAATTTTGTAAATTGTAATTCGATTTTAAAATGACACTCCAAATTGTCAATAAATTCCTTTCCTATGAAAAATTTAATACTAATTAGACATGCGAAATCCAGTTGGGATGGACCAGTAAATGATAAAGACCGACACATTTCAAATGTAGGTGTTAAAGCTGCTCATTTAATATCTTTAAACGTTTTAAAATTTTTACCCGAAAAATTCGTTATTTTGAGTAGCAATGCGAAAAGAGCCATCGAAACTGCTACAATTTTCGCTCAAAATTGGATGTGTCCTTTTGAGAGTATCATTTTTATGGATGATTTATATACATTTGATGAAAATCAGTTGGAACAAACTATAAAATCGTGTAATAATGGTTATGAAAATGTTATTCTTTTCGGTCATAATGCCGCAATAACAAATTTTGTTAATAAATTTGGCGATATTTTAATTGACAATGTTCCAACTTCTGGATTTGTTTCAATTAATTTTGATTGTGAGAATTGGAATTTATTAAGCAAAGGAACGACTGTAAAAACACTTTTTCCAAGAGATTTAAAATTATGATTAGAGATATTGAGTATAAATATATTGATAGAGAAAAAAGTTGGCTTGCCTTTAATGCCAGAGTTTTGCAAGAAGCTGCTGATGAAAATGTGCCATTATTAGACAGATTGCGTTTTTTAGGGATTTTTTCTAATAATTTAGATGAATTTTTTCGTGTTCGTTACGCCGCAATCCGTAGATTGAGCTTGTCAGGTGTTTCAGGCGAGAAAGTTTTAGGCGGAATTAGTGCCCATCAATTGGTAAAAGATATCACGGAAATTGTAATCCAACAACAATCTGAAAGTTTACGAATATTAAATATAATTGAAAGCAAACTTCAAAAGGAAAATATCTTTATTATCAATGAAAATCAAATTTCAAGTGAACAGGAAAATTTCATTAAAGATTTTTTCATTCAAAAAGTAAGTCCCGCATTGGTTACAATTATCTTAAATGATTTGGCTGAATTTCCAATTCTAAAAGATACTTCAGGATATTTGGCTGTAAAATTAGTGATGAAAGCCGAACAAGAAACTAAAATTTTAGGATTTGTAAAGCAAAAATCAGAGGTTCGATATGCCGTAATTGAAATTCCAAAATCCATCAACCGTTTTGTTGTACTTCCATCTATCGATGAAAAGCAATATGTGATATTATTAGATGATGTAATTCGTCATAATCTTTCAAGTTTGTTCAATATATTTGATTACAAAAGTGTTTCTGCACACATGATAAAAATCACGAGAGATGCCCAATTGGATATTGATAGTGATATGAGTAAGAGTATGTTAGAGAAAATTGCGACCAGCGTAAAAGACCGAAGAATAGGGGAGCCAGTTCGATTTATTTACGACCAATCTATAGGAAAAGATACATTAAAATTTTTTCTTACCAATATGGGAATTGATTCCTCAGATAGCGTTATTCCTGGAGGAAGATACCACAACCGACGAGATTATATGGATTTTCCAAACCTTGGAAGATTTGATTTATTATATTCTCCAAAAATTCCGTTGCCAGTTGATGGATTGAGTCTTGACGGTAGTATTTTGAATAAAATCGCCAAAAAAGATTATCTCGTAAATGCACCGTATCAGTCTTTTTCATATATAATAAAATTCCTAAGAGAAGCAGCTCTTGATCCAAATGTGACCGCTATTAAAATCACATTGTACCGATTAGCAAAAAATTCTCAAGTAATTAGTTCGCTAATTAATGCTGCCAAAAACGGGAAGAAAGTTACGGTTCAAATCGAACTTCAAGCTCGTTTTGATGAAGCAAGTAATATTTTTTATGCGGAGCAAATGCAAACGGAGGGAATTGAATTAATTTTCGGAATAAAAGGATTGAAAGTTCACAGTAAAATTTGTCTTGTTGAGAGAATTCAAAACGGAAAATTAGTTCGTTATGGAATAATTTCTACAGGAAATTTTAACGAATCTACAGCAAAAGTATATACAGATGTTACATTGTTTACAAGCCATCAGCAAATTTTAAAAGACGTTTCTAAAATATTTGATTTTTTCGATGTCAATTATAGAGTGCATCGTTACAAGCATTTAATCGTTTCGCCACATTATATGCGTTCCAAATTCAATAAATTAATTGACAGGGAAATTACAAATGCCGAAGACGGAAAAGTGGCGTTTATAAAAATTAAATTGAATAGTTTAACAGACATTCAACTCATTGATAAATTATACGATGCAAGCAATTCGGGTGTGAAAATCCAACTTCAAATTAGAGGAATTTGTTCTTTAATTCCTGGTGTTAAAGGAATGAGTGCCAATATTGAAGCGATTAGTATTGTCGATAATTATTTGGAACATTCAAGAGTTTATATTTTTGGAAATGAAAATGATCCCGAAGTTTATATTTCTTCTGCCGATTTTATGACGCGAAATATCGATGGTCGAGTAGAAGTAACGTGCCCAATTTATGACGAACGTATCAAAAATGAACTAATTGATAATTTTAATATTGGTTGGAAAGGAAACGTAAAAGCGCGATTACATTCAGAAAAATTAGATAATAAATACAGAGTTCGTGGAGATAGTCCTGTTTTCAGAGCACAACAAGAAACCTATAATTATTATTTGAATCGATTGGACGTTGTTTCAGAAAGTTTATAATTACAATATTAATTTAGCCTAAAATAAGCACTTTAAATGATTACAATAAGAAAATATGCAGCAATTGACGTTGGTTCTAACGCAATGCGGCTTTTGGTGGCAAATATTATTGAAGAGGACGGAAAGGAAACCCAATTTAGCAAAAGTGCTTTAGTTCGTGTGCCAATTCGTTTGGGTCAAGACGCTTTTACGGTTGGAGAAATTTCGGAAGAAAACATCGATAGAATGGTTGATGCAATGAAGGCTTTCAAATTATTAATGAAAGTTCACAAAGTTGAAAAATATATGGCTTGTGCAACGTCAGCAATGCGTGAGGCTTATAACGGAAGGGAAGTTGTAGAAATAATCAAGAAAAAGGCGGATATAAAAATCGAAATTATAGATGGTAAAAAAGAAGCGGCAATTATCGCTTCAACGGATTTACATTATCTATTAAAAACTGAAAAAACGTATTTGTATGTTGATGTTGGTGGAGGAAGCACCGAATTTTCATTGTTTTCAGATGGAAAAATGATTGCATCAAAATCCTTCAAAGCAGGAACGGTTCGTTTATTGAATGAAGTAGTAAGTGATATAGTTTGGCTTGAAATTGAAAAATGGATTAAATCAAATACCGAAGATTTCGATGAGGTAACCTTAATTGGCTCGGGTGGAAACATCAATAAATTATTTAAAATGTCAGGAAAAATGCAAGACAAACCGTTGTCTTATATGTATGTAAATTCACAATATGCCTTTTTAAATTCACTCACTTACGAAAAAAGAGTTTCTGAATTAGGGTTAAATGCCGATCGAGCCGACGTTATTGTTTTGGCTACCAAAATATACTTGAACGCTATGAAATGGAGTGGTGCCAGAAAGATTTATGTACCTAAAATTGGACTTTCTGATGGAATTGTCAAGGCTTTGTATTATGGGAAGATTTAATAAATCTACTTTAATTCTTTTTCAAATTGTACATCGAATAAATTCGTAAAAGCATTTTTTATTTTACCATTTTCATCCAAAACCAATGCTCTGTGAATTTTGGTAATTGCCCATTTATTTTTAATATCTTCAAAATTGGTGCAACGGTATTCTTGAATTCCTTCAAATTTGTAATTAGATAGTAATTCTAACCATTCTTTTTGGTCTTTATCAAGATTGATTGCAATGAATTGATAATCTGGATATTTTGATTTAAATGCCAATACTTTTTTGTGGGCAGCCGCTAAATGTGTTAAAGCTTCTTTTGTATAAAAGAACAAAACGGTATTTTTTTTGATTATTGAATTAGAAGAAACGGTCAATCCGTCTTTATCTACAAGGCTTACTTCTGGTAATTGATTTCCAGCAATTAATAATTGAATGGCGTTTTCAATCTTTAAAATCTCGTTTTTCTTGCTGTTATCGGTTGAGAATTTTCTATAGGATTCAAGAAATTTCTGATTGTTTACCATATTTTGATCTTCCAATAAATAGGAAAACGCAATGTTATTGAGGATGCTGTTTTTTACTTTTTCATTTTTAATCAAAGTATCTGCAATATTCAATTTATTTATGTTTGTTGTTAATGCCAAATCAACATCCGAAAAATGATTGTGGTATTTTACTGCGCCAACATTGTTCAATAAATGCGATAAATACTTTACAAATGGAGAATAAGTTGATAGTTCTACATTATTAAAATCGATATTTTTTCGATAATCATAATAATGATTGGGTAATTTTTCAAACACATCTTCTGCCGTTCTCAATTTATGAATAACGGGATACAATTCTTTTTTGCAGTAGAAATTAAAATCCAACGATGCTTTTGCAAATGCGTCAAATTCTTTGCTCCACTTAATCTCATTCTTATGAATATTATAGGATTTTTTATTTACTTTATATGTAGAATCTATATTGGATATAAATTTTGAAACATCATAATCATAAACGTCAAACATTTTCTCTTTATCGGATTCGTTCTTTAAATACGATTCCATCAGATAATTGTTTTTGGTATCGCCTCTTCCACAAAAAATGATAGATTCATCAAAATCTTTGGAATTTATATGAACCATAATACTGTCATTTTTATCAAAATACACATATTGATATTCTGGATCGTGTTTGAAAGTGTACATTCCAGGAGCTAAAGAGTCAAATTGAACAAAAAAGGTATTGTCTTTTTGAAGCGGAATAGTGTCAATTACAACCCCATCTTTTGAAAAATAGACGAAACGATTTGTAGGATTTGTCACTTCGCCACCAAAATACGCACGATAATCACTGGATTTAAATTCTTTATTACAAGAACCTAGAAACAATAGATTTAACGACGAAAATAATAATAAAAAGGACGATTTGGGTAATTTCATATTCATAACGATACCTACAAAAATATCGAGTACATTCTAATTTCAATGTTAATAGATAGTTAAATTAAAATAAGCGTCTTTTTCAAGCTATGAATTGGCTGAAATTCAGGTATTTTTTCTACTTTTGCAAAAATATTATTTAAATAGAAAATCAATGTTATCAGTTAATAATTTATCAGTTCAGTTTGGCAAAAGAATTTTGTTTGACGAAGTAAATACGGTCTTTACACACGGAAATATTTACGGAGTTATTGGTGCAAACGGGGCTGGAAAATCAACTTTTTTAAAAATTATCACAGGTGAAATGGATCCTACAGCAGGACACATTCACTTGGAACCAGGAAAACGGATGTCGGTTTTAAACCAAAACCACAATATGTTCGACGAAAGCACGGTTTTGGAAACGGTGATGATGGGAAACAAAGTTTTGTATGCCGTTAAAAAAGAAATGGACGCTTTGTATGCTGATTATGATGATAAAAATGCAGATAGAATAGGGGAGTTGCAAGTGCAATTTGAAGAAATGAATGGTTGGAATGCCGATTCTGATGCCGCTTCAATGCTGTCAAATCTTGGAATTACCGAAGACAGTCATTATACTTTAATGGGTGATTTAGAAGGAAAAATGAAAGTTCGTGTCTTATTGGCGCAAGCACTTTTTGGAAATCCTGATTTGCTTATTATGGATGAGCCTACCAACGATTTGGATTTTGAAACCATCGCTTGGTTAGAAAATTTCTTGGCAAATTATGAAAATACGGTAATTGTAGTTTCTCACGACAGACACTTTTTAGATGCAGTTTGTACTCATATTTCTGATATTGATTTTAGTAAAATAAACCATTATTCAGGAAATTATACATTTTGGTACGAATCAAGTCAGTTGGCAGCAAAACAACGCGCGCAACAAAACAAAAAAGCTGAAGAAAAGAAACAAGAATTAGAAGAATTTATCCGACGTTTTAGTGCGAATGTTGCCAAATCAAAACAAGCGACTTCTCGTAAGAAAATGATTTCTAAATTAAATATTTCCGAAATTAAACCATCAAGTCGTCGTTATCCTGCGATTATTTTCGATCAAGAAAGAGAAGCGGGTGACCAAATTCTAAACGTTCAAAATTTAAGTGCTTCTGTAGATGGTGATGTTTTATTTACTGGTGTAGATTTGAATATGGCGAAAGGCGATAAAATCATTTTATTTTCGAAAGATTCAAGAGCTACAACTGCTTTTTATGATATTTTGAATGGATTGCAAAAACCAGATTCTGGTAATTTTGATTGGGGTGTAACTACAAATCAAGCGTATTTGCCCGTTGATAATCATTCTTTCTTTGAAAATGATTATTCTTTGGTTGACTGGTTGCGCCAATGGGTGAAAACGGAAGAAGAACGGGATGAGGTTAATATTCGTGGATTTCTTGGCAAAATGATTTTCTCTGGCGAAGAAGCTTTAAAAACCAGTAGAGTTTTATCTGGAGGAGAAAAAGTGCGATGTATGTTGTCACGAATGATGATGCAACGTGCCAATGTTTTGATGATTGACGAACCTACCAATCACTTGGATTTAGAGTCGATTACAGCATTTAATAATTCTCTAAAAAACTTTAAAGGTTCTGTAATTTTTACAACGCACGATCACGAATTCTCACAAACTGTTGGTAATCGTGTGATTGAATTGACGCCAAAAGGAGCAATTGACAGGTATATGACTTTTGACGAATATTTAGACAATGAAGGCGTTCAAGAATTAAGAACTAAAATGTATTCTTAATTTTTTTATAAATATTAAACAAAAAACTCTTGAGAAATCAGGAGTTTTCTGTTTTTAAAAACCACACTAAAATTATTTTTTATATCTGTAAAAATCAATAACCTAAGTCTGCAAAAAAATTATATCTTTGCATAACCAAACAAAACACTTCAATATGAGTCAAAAAGTATTGCTCACTTCAAAGGAAGTCAATATCATTCTTCATCGTTTGGCTTGTCAATTGATTGAAAAACATTTAGATTTTTCAAATACAATTCTCATTGGAATTCAACCTCGTGGAACTTTCTTGGCTGAACGTTTGAAATCTTTATTAGAAAACGAATATAAAATTTCAAATATTGCTTTGGGTTATCTCGATATTACCTTTTTTAGAGATGATTTTCGTAGAAATGATAAACTATTAGAAGCGAATAAAACACAAATTGATTTTTTGGTTGAAAATAAAAAGGTCATTTTCATAGATGATGTTTTGTACACCGGAAGAAGTATTCGTGCGGCTTTAACAGCAATTCAATCTTTCGGAAGACCATCTTCAATCGAGCTTTTGACATTAATTGACAGAAGATTTAGCCGTGATTTACCCATTCAACCGGATTTTAGAGGTCGTCAAGTTGATGCTATAAATAATGAAAAAGTAAAAGTATGCTGGAAGGAACAAGATGGCGAAGACGCTGTTTATTTGGTTCCAACTAGTAATAAACAACCAACACTATAAAAAATGAGCGAACTAAGTGTAAATCATTTATTAGGAATAAAAAATATCACCAAAAATGATATTGACCTTATTTTTGAAACTGCCGATCATTTTAAAGAAGTCATTAATCGTCCCATTAAAAAAGTACCTTCACTTAGAGACATTACGATTGCCAATATATTTTTTGAAAATAGTACGCGCACAAAACTCTCTTTTGAATTGGCACAAAAAAGACTTTCTGCAGATGTAATTAGTTTTTCTGCAGCGCAATCTTCGGTGAAAAAAGGAGAAACATTAATTGATACGGTCAACAATATACTTTCGATGAAAGTAGATATGGTGGTAATGCGACACGCCAATCCTGGAGCGGCACATTTTTTATCGCAAAATGTAAAGGCAAGTATAATCAATGCTGGCGATGGCGCACACGAACATCCAACACAAGCTTTATTAGATAGTTATTCAATTCGGGAGAAACTAGGCGAAGTAGCTGGTAAAAAAGTAGTTATTGTTGGCGATGTTTTACATTCCCGAGTGGCACTTTCTAATATCTATGCTTTGCAAATGCAAGGCGCCGAAGTGAAAGTGTGCGGACCTAAAACGCTAATTCCAAGACACATTGAATCACTTGGAGTTTCAGTTGAATCTAATTTGCGTAAAGCATTGGAATGGTGTGATGTGGCTAATATGTTACGCGTTCAAAACGAACGAATGGATGTTAACTTTTTTCCTTCAACAAGGGAATATGCACAACAATATGGTGTGGACAAAACACTTTTGGATTCGCTAAATAAAGAAATCGTAATAATGCACCCTGGACCAATTAATCGTGGAGTAGAAATCACTTCGGATGTTGCCGATTCTCAGCAATCTTTAATTTTGAACCAAGTAGAAAATGGCGTTGCTATTCGAATGGCAGTCATCTATTTATTGGCTTCAAAAATTCAATAATATTTAAATTTATTCCCGATGAAAGTAGATGCAAAAGGTCATACAACAGTTATCAAAGATACACAGGGTGATAGTGTTGCGTTTTTAGAAAAAGTAACCAATCAGCACGAAAGTTACAAACATCAGAATTTGATTTTGGATGTTACTCACGATAAAACGACTACAATTGCGTCTATAAAAGCATTTTCTGAATTGTCTAAATTACATAAAAATGGAAAAAAATCATTTGTGATTGTAGCTGAAAACATTGATTTTAATGCCGTTCCAAAATCGATACTTGTCGTTCCTTCAGTTTTGGAAGCACACGATATTATCGAAATGGAAGAAATTGAAAGAGATTTGGGATTTTAAAAGTGTAATTGTTTATTCGGTTAACTGTTTAATCGAAAACAATCGCTTACAACACACAATTAAAATTAATTTACCAATGAATTTTACTATTAAACAGAAGCTATATTTCAACGTATTTTTACTATTGATTTTTATGTTTCGATTCGCTCAAAAGATAATCCTTGGATATAAAACACAAGATTTCCATTATTTTCGTATTTTGTTCAATGCTATAATTATAGTTGTTTTAATTTTAAATATAATTAAATACTATAAAATCGAAGAAGAAGAAACGAAATAAAAATTATTTCAATATAAAAAACACAAAATTGAATCTAACCATACTTGGTTGCTACGCTGCAACGCCACGAACGTTTACAAATCCAACTTCACAAGTTTTAGAAATCAGAAATCGTCTGTTTCTGATTGATTGTGGCGAGGGAACGCAAGTGCAATTGCGTAAAAACAAGATTCGATTTTCCAAAATCAATCATATTTTCATATCCCATTTGCACGGGGATCATTTTTATGGTTTGGTAGGTTTGGTTTCTACATTTATGCTGCTCAATCGAACTAATGATTTGCATATTTACGGTCCAAAAGGAATTGAAGAAGTCATTAAATTACAACTCAAATTATCAAATTCTTGGACGAATTATGGTTTGTTTTTTCACGAATTGAACTCAAAGGAAAGCGAAGTAGTTTTTGAAGATGATAAAGTTATTGTAAAAACAATTCCACTAAAACATAGGGTTTACACCAATGGATTTTTATTTCAAGAGAAAGTTGGTGATCGGAAATTGAATTTAGATGCCGTTCAAAACTATGAAATTGAAAAATGCTATTATCAAAAAATTAAAAACGGAAAAGACATCACTTTGGACGACGGTCGTATAATTGAGAATGAAAAATTAACCTTTGATCCAATTCCTGCAAAGAGTTATGCTTTTTGTTCGGATACAGTTTACAACGAAGCGATTATCCCAATTATTGAAAATGTAGATGTATTATATCACGAAGCTACTTTCCTAGATTCAGAGGAAAGTTTGGCCGAAAAAACAATGCATTGCACGGCAAAACAAGCGGCAAGAATTGCTTTGAAAGCCAATGTAAAACAATTGGTTTTAGGACATTATTCCACTCGGTATGAAAGTATTGAATTGTTTAAAGAAGAAGCTACAACAATTTTTCCTGATGTTCTTTTGGCAGATGACGGAAAAAGTTTTGAGTTTTAAATTGACTTTTTAAACCAATTTCTGAAATTCACACAACTTTTTTTCTTTTTTATTTGGGCATGCCCCTCCGTAAAAACTACGGGTCAGGTCGTTCGCTGCAATCTCTGTTCCACTTTGTTCCACAGAGGATTTCCGCTGCCACCCTTCATGCGAACCCCGATTTCAGATTTTTGATTTATGATTTCAGAATAATCAATCAACGAATAACCGAATCAACCCTTAGGTAATCTGAATTTAATCTTTGATTTGTCAATCTGAATTTATTTCAGATGCTAAATTTAATGTACTTTTAAATACTGAAACAAGTTCAGCATATCTAGAGTTCGCAATTTGCTCTGTTAAACAAAAACGCTGTAGGTTTGTCAATCTGAATTTATTTTAGATTCTAATTTTATATTATTATCGAGGGCAATCTTTTGTCGCACCCTTATTCGTGTTAGAATTTCATTGCGAGGAACGCGGCAATCTCATCATTAAATTCACTGTTATTTCATTGTGGGCAAGAGCGAGACGCTTACTCTAGAGGGGGTAATGCAAATTATTTTTAGTTTTCTATTTTAAATATTTCTGTTCCTTTCATCCAGAATATATCAGATTCTAAAAACTTAATCGTTGTTTTAATAATTTCGTTAGTTTTGTTTCTTTGTGACTTTATTATAAATCTTGCTTTAGAATTGTTAAAATTCAAAGTGTATTTTTCATCTAAGTCTTTTTCTTTATCTGCAATAAATGAAATTAAATTATTTTTGATTGTCCACTTCCCTTTGCCATATATGTTTTTTTCGTTTGGATTTTCAAATTTAACGTTTGAATAATAGTGGAATAAAAATGTTCCATTTTCGATTAAGTTTAACTTCCATTGGTTTATATCACCATTTTTACTTTTAAATGAAAGTTGATAATCTCCAGCAGCATAATCTACTTGAGAGTAAATAGTCAAATGGAATAATAAGATTAAAATCAAAAAAATCTTTTTCATATGAATAGTTTAAATAGTTAATTATATAATGGTTTTTTCTTATTTTTTTATTTCTGACTGCATTTTCACAACTTGTTATATGCTATACAAAATAGTATCTATACACCCATTTTTGGGTTGATTGGCGAAGGTTTTTTTCGCATAAATTTATTATCAAATGTAGTTTTAAATATTCAATAAAGGCTTTGTTTTCAGAAATATAAAAATCATCAAAACAATTCTTCCTTTAGCCCCGATTGAGGCGGTATCCTCGCAGCGAAGCGAAGAGATATAGCCGAAAGTGGGTATTGCAATTCCAAATACAAGAGGACAATTCGCTCCAAAAGAAAAGAATTTTTTATTTATATATCTTCCGATTTTGGTTTCTACTTTAAACACGCTACTTTTGCAAGACAACAACAAACAACGCTACTAAATGAATACAATAACGACAACCAATTTTAATTTTCCGAATCAAAAATCGGTTTATCACGGGAAAGTTCGTGAGGTTTACAACATTAATGACGACCTTTTAGTGATGGTTGCCACCGATAGATTGTCGGCTTTTGATGTCGTGATGCCAAAGGGAATTCCATATAAAGGGCAAATTCTGAATCAGATTGCGACCAAGTTTATGGAATTGACACAAGATATTGTGCCGAATTGGTTGGTTGCCACGCCTGATCCAAATGTTGCCGTTGGTCATTTATGCTCACCTTTTAAGGTGGAAATGGTGATTCGTGGTTATGTATCGGGACACGCTGCCAGAGAATATGCTTTGGGAAAACGAATTTTGTGTGGCGTTGCATTGCCAGAAGGATTGAAAGAAAATGATAAATTTCCAACACCTATTATTACGCCTTCTACAAAAGCGGATAATGGCGAACACGACGAAGATATTTCTCGGGAAGATATTCTTGCCAAAGGAATTGTTGCGGAAGAAGATTATGTGGTTTTAGAAAAATATACGAGAGCTTTGTTTCAACGAGGAACTGAAATTGCTGCCAGTCGTGGTTTGATTTTGGTGGATACTAAATATGAATTTGGAAAAACAAAAGAAGGAATAATCGTTTTGATAGACGAGATTCACACGCCAGATTCTTCGCGTTATTTCTATGCTGATGGTTATCAAGAACGACAAAATAATGGCGAAGAGCAAAAACAACTTTCCAAAGAGTTTGTGCGTCGTTGGTTAATTGAAAATGGCTTTCAAGGAAAAGAAGGGCAACAAATTCCAGAAATGACGGACGAATATATTGCCACAGTTTCAGAACGATATATAGAATTGTATGAAAATATTATGGGCGAAAAATTTGTAAAAGCGGATATTTCGGACATCAATAATAGAATTGAAAAAAATGTTTTGGGGTATTTGGGAAATTTGAAATAAATGTCAATTATCATATTTTAAAATAGCGGTTTCGGCAATCGCTAAAACTTCCGATTCCAATTCGTATCTTTGCACTTTAGAAAAGAAGAATAATGATTGAAATAGGAAAATACAATACGCTCACGATATTAAGAGATACCAAAGTTGGTTTGTTTTTAGGCAATCCAGTTGAGGATCCAGAAGGAATAAACGACATTCTTCTACCGAATAAATACGTTCCCAATAAATTTGATATTGGCGAAGAGCTGATTGTATTTGTATATTTAGATCACGAGGAACGCCCCGTTTCAACTACATTAGAACCGTATATTTTGTTGAATGAATTTGCACTTTTGCGTGTGAATTATGTCAATCAAATTGGTGCTTTTATGGATTGGGGAATGGAAAAAGATATTCTGGTTCCGTTCAAAGAGCAAGCTCGCCCAATGGAAAAAGGCAAACGCTATTTGGTTTATCTTTATATGGATGAAAAAACCAATCGTTTGGTGGCTTCAAGCAAAACAAATCAGTTTTTGAATAACGATATTCTTACGGTTGAAAAAGGCGAAGAAGTGGATTTGATTGTTTCACATATTACCGAAATCGGTATCAATGTTATCATCAACGAGCAGCACAAAGGCTTGGTTTATAAAGACGAGGTTTATGATGATGCGATACGAACTGGCGACAGAATGCGTGGTTATATTAAAACAATTCGCCCAGATAATAAAATTGATGTGGCGTTGCAAATACAAGGTTATCAAAGCATTGAACCTAATGCTGATTTAATTTTGGAAGAATTGAAAGCCAGTCGTGGTTTTTTGAGACTTACCGATAATTCTCACCCTGAGGATATTAAAACGGTATTGAAAATGAGCAAAAAAACGTTCAAAAAAGCAATTGGCGCTCTTTATCGAGAGAAATTAATCGAAATTAAAGAAGACGGGATTTACTTGGTAAAAGAGTGATTTTAGACGAAAACCGCATTTAAGTTATCGCAATATTTGGATTAACTTTCAGCAATTCTTCAAGGAATAAATCCTCTTGTTTTGGTGAAATATAAATGTCGTCAAAACTATTGTAGTGAATAATTAAACCTTTAGTATTTAAAGCTGGTTTAAAGGTAACAGGAACAATTATTCCCGAATGGTGTTGTATTTTCCTGATACTTTCAATGGCAATTGTACCTCGGAAAGGTCCCGAATTATAAAAGATTTTATTTTCTTTCAGGATGTATTTTGTATCTAATAAAATCCAAATTAATGCTATTACAATTAGAATTACAATAGCATTAAAAATATAAATGGACGGTTCTTGAGCATCAGGTTTTTTGATGAAGATTACAATAAAAAGTCCAATCGCCATTATCCACATTAAAGCAGTGGAAAAATAGTTTTTTGAAGAAAAAAACACTTTCATATTAAAAAGATTTTGTCATTGATAATGCAATTCCAGTACTTGGTAAAAGTAATTATTTAATTCTAAAAGACAAACTATATATTAGAATTTACACAAAATTATAATAACCCGTTGGTTGTTTTTCATTTTTTTATTCAGCCATGACAATCAGTCATAGCTTTTATGAGAATGATTAAGGCATTTTATTTTAGAATAGAAAATCATACTTAGTTGAACCAAAAATTTGGATTAATTTTTTTTCTATTTTTATAAGCGGTTGTTTTTGAAAATTTTGATAAATTGCAACCAATGGGTTATAATAGGTTAGCTATACCCGAACTCTTTAGTAAATTAGTTCCATTTTAAAAATTCTCTTTATCAAAATTTAAAATATAATTAAACCTATAATTTAATTTTCATATTTCTATTTTAGGATTAAAACCTCGTAATTCAATACCAACTAAATTATATTTATTTGAACGTGCTATAAAAAGTAAAAAATGCCTTAATTTTACACTAAAATAGTTCAATTATGAATACCATAGACTGGAAAACGGTTAAGGAGTTTGAAGATATAACCTACAAAAAATGCAATGGAGTTGCTAGAATAGCCTTCAATCGACCTGATGTTAGAAATGCATTCCGACCAAAAACTACATCTGAATTGTACCAAGCTTTTTACGATGCACAAGAAGATACGTCCATTGGCGTTGTTTTGCTTTCTGCAGAAGGACCTTCGTCAAAAGATGGAATCTATTCATTTTGTAGCGGTGGCGATCAAAATGCACGTGGACATCAAGGATATGTTGGCGATGACGGGCAACACCGTTTGAATATTCTGGAAGTGCAGCGCCTCATTCGGTTTATGCCAAAAGTAGTAATTGCCGTAGTTCCAGGTTGGGCAGTTGGAGGCGGTCACAGTTTGCACGTGGTTTGCGATTTGACTTTGGCGAGTAAAGAACACGCAATTTTCAAACAAACGGATGCCGATGTAACGAGTTTTGATGGTGGTTATGGTTCTGCTTATTTAGCTAAAATGGTGGGTCAGAAAAAAGCTCGTGAAATCTTCTTTTTAGGTAGAAATTATTCCGCTCAAGAAGCAATGGATATGGGAATGGTCAATGCCGTAATTCCCCACGATGAATTGGAAAATACCGCTTTTGAATGGGCACAGGAAATTCTTCAAAAATCACCAACTTCCATTAAAATGCTAAAATTCGCTATGAATTTAACCGATGATGGAATGGTAGGACAGCAAGTTTTTGCTGGTGAAGCCACTAGATTGGCCTATATGACTGAAGAAGCGACAGAAGGACGAAATGCTTTCCTTGAAAAACGGAAACCCAATTTTGAGAAAAAATGGTTGCCGTAAAGGAGTGTTCAGTATTTAGTATTCAGTCGCAGTTGACAATCTCAAATATAAGATTGAACAATTAAACGATTAAACAATTAAACGATTAAACAAAAAAAATGAAACATTGGATTCAAGCCGCTCGATTAAGAACATTGCCATTGTCGGTTTCGGGCATAATTGTTGGAAGTTTTTACGCAATGTCGCAATCGATGTTCAATTGGAAAATTGTCATTTTTGCACTTTCTACCACTTTAGGATTGCAAATTTTATCCAATTTCGCCAATGATTATGGCGATGGAATAAAAGGAACAGACAACGAAGATCGTGTAGGACCAAAACGTGCCATTCAAAGCGGCGTAATTACCCCTGCAGCTATGAAACGTGCTTTGGTAATTACCTCAATTCTGACATTAATTTCAGCAATTGTACTGATTTATGTCGCTTTCAAAGATCATAATTTAGGGTTTTCATTATTTTATTTAGGACTTGGAATTTTAGCAATTGCATCCGCAATCCGATATACTGTTGGTAATTCTGCCTATGGATATAGGGGTTACGGAGATTTATTTGTATTCCTATTCTTTGGATTGGTTAGCACACTCGGAATCTATTTTATGTTTGCCAAAGAAATGGATTGGTTTTTAGTATTGCCCGCAACCGCCATCGGATTTTTGAGTGTCGCAGTCTTAAATCTCAATAATATGCGCGACGAAGCATCCGATAGAAAGTCAAATAAAAATACTTTAGTTGTCAAAATGGGCGGTGAAAAAGCAAAAGTTTACCATTATTTTTTGGTGATTTCTGCTATGATTTTGGTTTTAGAATTTTCCTATTTCAAAGATTTCAATATCGACCAATATATTTATGTTTTGGCCTTTATTCCATTAATTAAACACCTCGTAACGGTTTATAAAAATAAAAATCCTAAAGAATTAGACCCTGAATTGAAAAAAGTGGCGTTAAGCACCTTCGCATTGTCCGTTTTGTTGTCGTTAAGCTTGATTTTCTTCTTCCAAGACATTTTTGTAAACTTGTTTATGGGAGGAAGATAAGAACCATTTAATTTTATATTTAACATTTAAATTTCATAAAAATGAAAATCACATTCTACGGTCACGCTTCGTTAGGTATTGAAATTGCTGGGAAATTCATTCTTGTTGATCCTTATATTTCGGCAAATCCAAAAGCGGCTCACATTGATATTCACGCACTAAAAGCCGATTATATTTTGCTAACACACGCCCATCAAGACCATATTCTCGATGTCGAAGCAATTGCAAAACGCACCAACGCCATCATAATTTCCAATGCAGAAATCGCTGGACATTACAGCAAAAAAGGATTAAAATCACATCCAATGAACCACGGCGGAAGTTGGAAATTCGATTTTGGCACCGTAAAATTCGTAAATGCAATCCATTCCAGTTCTTTTCCCGACGGAAGTTACGGCGGAAATCCTGGCGGTTTTGTCATCGAAGGCGAGCACAAAAACATCTATATTGCTGGAGACACGGCCCTCACAATGGATATGAAACTCATCCCGATGCGCACCAAACTCGATTTAGCAATCCTACCCATCGGCAACAATTTCACAATGGATATCGACGACGCAATTATCGCTTCCGATTTTGTAGAATGCGACAAAATCCTCGGCTATCACTACGATACATTCGGTTTCATCGAAATAAATCACGAACAATCCATCAAAAAATTCTTCGATAAAGGCAAAGATTTAATGCTCTTAAAAATCGGCGAAAGCATCGAATTATAATCCATTATAAGGAAGGAAATCTCAATTATTTTTTGGAGCTATTTCCCGCTTTCCGTTTCAATCGTTTTTGCAAAATCCATTTTTTGTAAGCCCTTGCAGGAACTTCCTTTGGTCGTTCTGCAAGCGCAACAAAAAAATAGGATTTTCACAAAAACGATTTTCACTGCAATCGGGGCTATGATTTCAGTAATTAATCCTAATTTTGATTCCTAAAATCAATTTATAGTAATTCACAATACGATATTTCAATATGAACAAACAACATAAATGGGTTTTATTTTTACTGCTTTTATCGCTAAATTCCTTTGCCCAGCAAGACGGATTTTGGGATAAAGACCGAGCAACCAACAAAGAAATTGTTGTAAATGCAAGAGATAGAATTGTAGTAAAATCCGAAGATTTCCCTGTCGGAACTACCGAAATCGTTTACAGAATTACCGTTTTAGACGAAAACCAACAACTTGCCAATAGTTTGGCATCTGTATTAAAAGCAATTCCCGATCCCACAGGAATTAGCCAAGGTTCAGCAGGTGCGCTATTTTTACTTTCTAAAGTTTCAGGTGACGACAAATGCCAATATGCAATTTTCACCACGAATGCATTGGCTACAGCCTACAAAAATAACGGAAAAACCGACAAAGCCTGTTTGATACAAAACAATGCCGTAAATAAAGATGCCAAAGTCCTTTCTGTTGATAAATCAGCTTGTTTGCAACCCAATACAACCAATTTATGGTTTGCATTTCTCAGTAAAAACTGGCTTCTAAACCAACGAATAATCTTGGAAATCGTTCCTTGGGTTGATATTAAATTAAGCAGAGGTTGGAATTTGAAAAATAGAAAAGCGGTACTTTCCCAATGTAAAACAACTGCAATTGCTAAAAACCTAAAAACATCCGATGAATATTGCGTTTGCCAATTGGAAAAAATTCAAAAAGCATATAAATTTCAAGAATTTCAAAACCTAATGGATATTGAAAAAGCGAATGTTTTTAAATCCAATAGCGAAGCGTGTTTAACGGAATCTGGGACTTCTAACGCAATAAACGAAACCAACAGAATTCAAGCGACAGAAGCTACAAATCAAGGAAAATATGGTGATGCAATTGCGTTTTTGTTGCCCATTATCAATTCAGGAAAAGGCGCTGTTTCCGATTATAATGCAATTGGAATCAACTATATTTATACCAAACAATTCGGAAAAGCAATTAAATATTTGAAAATTGGAGAAACTTTAGACACTTCTGAATTGCTAACAAAACTGAATTTAGCACACGCTTATTTGTTAAATGACAATTATAAAGAAGCCAAAATAATTTATAAAAAATACCAATTACAAAACGTTTCCGACAGTTTGAGTTGGTCTCAAAAAGTAAAATCTGACTTCGATTCATTCCAAAAAGCAGGATTAATTAGTGATGATTTCGATAGAGTTTTAAGGTTACTGTCTAATTAAAAAGATTAATTTTGAAAGCAACATATCACAAATACATACTTAATTTCAAACGTCCATCGGGAACTTCTCGAGGCGTTATGACCGAAAAAGAAACGTGGTTTATTGTGATTGAAAATGACGGTAAAAAAGGAATAGGAGAGTGTGGAATTCTTCGTGGTTTGAGTTGCGACGACAGACCCGATTATCAAGAAAAATTAGCGTGGACTTGTACCAATATTCACCTCGGAATTGATGCGCTCTGGGAAGCCTTAATTGAGTTTCCTTCGATACAATTTGGAGTCGAAATGGCGTTCCAATCTTTGGCAAGTTCCAACCCGTTTTTACTCTTTCCATCTGACTTTACAAATGGCACAAAATCGATTCCAATTAATGGTTTAGTTTGGATGGGAAATGAAGCTTTTATGAAGCAACAAATCGAAGAAAAATTAGCTGAAGGTTTCCATTGTATAAAACTGAAAATCGGCGCTATAAATTTCGAGGAAGAATTGCAATTATTACGTTTTATTCGTCAACATTTCACACCAGAACAAGTCGAAATTAGAGTCGATGCAAACGGTGCTTTTGATGCAAGTACAGCTTTAAATAAATTAAATCAATTATCTGGATTTAAATTACATAGCATTGAGCAACCAATACAAAAAAACAATACTGACAGGATGGCAGAACTGTGTAAAACATCCCCAATTCCAATTGCATTAGACGAAGAGCTTATAGGAGTTTTTTCCTTAGCTGAAAAAGAAGATTTGTTAATCAAAATTAAGCCGCAATACATTATTTTGAAACCGAGTTTTGTAGGTGGTTTTAGAGGAACAAAAGAGTGGATTGCGTTGGCTGAAAAGCACGAAATAAAATGGTGGATTACGTCTGCTTTAGAAAGTAATATCGGATTAAATGCAATTGCGCAATGGACTTTTTTACAACAAAATGATATGCCTCAAGGACTTGGAACTGGCGAATTATACACCAATAATTTTGACTGTCAATTAGAAGTTTTTGAAGGGCAATTGTGGTTCAGAAACGAACGTGATTTTCAATTTAATTTTGAAGTAATTTAGAGTATAAAACGCATTAAAAATATACATTTAATTTTATAATTAACCTTTATATAAAGTAAAATGAAAAATATAATTTGGTCTTTAATTTTAGTTTTTTCTTCGGTTTCTGTTTGCAAAGCGCAAAAGGTTTTTTCGGTAGAATATGAAAATCAAGCCGACGTAAAAGTGTTTGTCGTGCAATATGAAAACCAAGCCGATTTGAAAGTTTATAAGGTAAAGTATGAAAACCAAGTCGGACATAATAATGGCAAATGGTTTTTTACTAAATATGCCAACCAAGCCAAAAAGAAAATTTATTTTGTGAAATATGAAAACCAAGCCGACTTGAAAATATTCTTTGTAGAATATGAAAATCAAGCCGAGTGGAAAAATAAATCAAAACAACATTTAATGTATTGATTTTTAAATAAATAGAATTTATATAAGTAATTAACAAAAAATAGCTAAATTTGATTTACTAATCAATTATTGTTAATTATGGAAAATGATTCTTTCGTGCCTTATATTAAAGTAATTTTAATTATTTTTTTAATTGTAATCTTTGCAGCTGTTGCTATTACTCTGTTTCGGGAGTTCAACAATTGGATTAAAAGTAGAAAACAATAAAATATCTAAAAACACGCTTTAAAAAAGTAATTCTTAATTGCTACTACTTCTTGTTTTTTGCCATCTTCATATTTAAAACTTCTACCAAAAGTGAGAATGAAATAGCAAAATACAAGTAACCTTTTGGTACGGCATCAACGTGAGTTCCAAAAAACAATGCGTTTGCTAAGTGAGCGGATTCAGTGATTAGCATGAATCCAATGAGCACTAAAAATGTTAACCCTAATATTTGGATTGAAGGGTGTTTGTTAACGAAAAGACCAACAGGAACCGCAAACTGCATCATAATTAAAACGGATATTACAACCGCTGTAACCATTATATAAAGAGCACCTTCAACACCATTTGTCATTCCAACGGCAGTTAGAATACTGTCGAATGAGAATACAATATCAATCAGAATTATTTGAAAAATTACATTTGAAAATGATTTAGTAGCAGACTTGCCCAATTCTTTTTCTTCTTGCCCTTTTTCCTCCACTTTTTCGCGAATTTCACTGGTGCTTTTATACAATAAAAACAATCCTCCGAACAATAAAATCAAGCTTTGACCTGTAATTTGTGCAGAAAACCAACTAAAGTTAAAACTGTACCAAGGTTCTTTCATTGCAATTAATACAGATATTCCCATTAAAAGTGCAATTCGCATAAACATCGCCAAAAACATTCCAATTTTTGTAGCTCTTTTTCTCTTTTCAGCGGGCAATTTTCCTGTTGCGATTGAAATAAAAATAATATTATCAATTCCCAACACGATTTCTAAAAAAGTCAATGTTAATAAGGCAATCCAGGCGCTAGGGTTTAAAAAAACTTCCATTTATTTAGGTGTAAAATTTGATTTATTATTTAAATTATTGGTAATCTATATTTTTTTAGCAATTCCTTTTTGCTTTTCGTCACTTCCAATTATTCCAAATTCAAAGGTATAAGAATTTTTCGTAGTTGACACTATTCGCATACTAATTGCTTTTTTTTCTTGAATATTTTTTGGGTGTAATTTTTGTAAAACAAACTCGCAATCGTTCACCCAACGCACCGTCGCAGTATCGGTTTTACCCTCGTAAGTCTCGATTTGTAACGTTTCTGTACGCTCAAAAACTGTCGTTTTCTTAACGCCATTCACGACAAAATCAAACTGAAACTTGCCCGTTTTGAAGTCCTTGCAATTTCGTTCTACATCATAACACGATGTCAAAATCAATAATGAGACGAAGAATATTATTTTTTTCATTTTTATTTTTTTTTGGAGCTATTTCCTGCTGTCATTCCAAATCCTCGCTAAAAAGCTCGGGATTTTCCCTTCCATCAGGGCTAGTTATTCTATATTAATATCATATTTATCCAATAATCCAACGATTCCCTGCGTCGAAAACTTTGCTTTCCGCATCGGATTAAATTCTGGGTCAATTTTGAAATTTTGTGCCAACGTAAAGTCAGCAGCTGCCAATTGTGTGTCATTAAAAATAGCACCTTCCAGATTGCTATTCTCAAAAACAGAATTTGATAAATTTGCACCAATAAAAGTTACTTCTTTCAATGACGAATTCATAAATTTTGTTTTCAACATTTTTTTATTGGTAAACGAGGCATAATCTAAAACGCATTCTTCAAAACTGACGTTAAATAAAAAATCATCACATTCATTGAATAAAATTCCAAGCAATTTACAATTAATAAAATCAACTGTTTTCAATCCTGTTCCTCTCAAATTGGTCATTGACATGTTGCAATCGAAAAACTCGCAATCGATAAATGTATTGCTTGAAAAATCACTATTTGAAAAATCACAATTCTTGAAAACACAACCTTCAAACTCCCGATTGTTGACTTTTTTATTTATAAAATTGACTTTTTCAAAAGTCTGGTTAACATTAATTAAATTTTCCATTTATTTGCCGAATAGACTTTTCATTATTGTATTTAAACCCAAAAAGAGCATCACCATTGCCGTAATACAAATCGCAATTCCAATCCCTAAAATCAAATAAAATGCAGGTTGTAACTTATTTATAAAACCAAAATGAATAACGGCTGGACCTATGAATAAACAAGGCAAAGCAATTGTAATAAATTTTATTCCTTTGTTCAAAAGTTCTTTATCGGTATTCATCTTACTTATTTTCGGTTAAATAATGATCAACTGCTTTTCTAACGCTTCCGTATTTTTCTAATAATTCTGCACCAATTTCGTAGGTTACAGGAATTTCACCCATAATCATTTTCACGCCTCGATCCACTAATTTGCTGTTGCTCAATTGCATATCAACCATTTTATTTCCCTTGACTTTTCCTAATTGAATCATCGTTGCCGTCGAAATCATATTCAGCACTAATTTTTGAGCCGTTCCCGCTTTCATTCTCGAGCTTCCAGTTACAAATTCAGGACCAACTACCACATCTATTGGGAATTTCGCTGTTTGCGAAAGCGGACTTTCTGCATTACAAGAAATAGAACCCGTAATAATATTATTTTCATTGCACGCTTTCAAACCTCCAATAACGTAAGGTGTAGTTCCTGAAGCTGCAATTCCAATGACAACATCATTTTTAGAAATGGCGTGTTCTTGCAAATCAATCCAGGCTTGTGTTGGATTATCTTCGGCATTTTCTACCGCTTTGCGAATGGCTTTGTCACCACCAGCAATGATTCCGTTTACCAAATCAAAAGGCACTCCGAAAGTTGGCGGACATTCTGACGCATCAACAATTCCTAAACGACCAGAAGTTCCTGCACCAATATAAAAAAGTCGTCCTCCCAGTTGCATTTTAGCTACTATTTGAGCGACCAAAAGTGAAATTTGTGGCAATGCTTTTTCAACAGCAAAAGGTACAGTTTTATCTTCCTGATTGATATTAAATAACAATTCCTGAACCGACATTTTTTCTAAATGTTCGTATTTTGAAGATTGTTCGGTGGTTTTTATAAAAGTCATTTTATAGGTTCAAATATTGAAGTTCAAAGTTACAAAGTTTTTATTGAAAGGACTATTGTAATTTTGTGCAATTGCAGTTTTTTTTCGCGTGAGGGATTGCAGTGCAAAGCCCACAGACAAGTGTAGCGAAGCGGAACTTGACGAGGACTTGTAACGTAAAGCCCGACCTCGTTTAACGAAAATTGTCTCGTACCTAGTAACGTTCTAAACGAGGTCACGCCCAAATTAAATAAAATAAGCCATTGCTATTCCTAAAATAATCATTGAAATTTTGGCAATATTAAATTTGTGTCCTTCGCTGCTTTCAAAAATTATGGTTGAGGAAATATGGAACAAAATTCCAATGACAACGGCCGTAATTTCGGTGTAATAATCGTTTAAAACTGGGAAAATATCCGAAAGTAACGTTCCCAAAGGCGTCATAATTGCAAAGGAAATCATAAATAAAAATATCGCTTTTTTATTCAATTGTGCATTTACAAAAAAGGTGGTCAAAATGATTGCGATTGGAAAATGATGAATGGCGATTCCTAATGCCAATTCGTGTTGGTGACTTACTGGAAAACCTTCTAAAAGTGCGTGAATACACAAACTTATGAATAAAAGCCAAGGCATTTTGAACATTTTTTCGTGACCGTGAACGTGGCCGTGTTCTGCGCCTTTTGAGAAAAATTCTAAGATGATTTGGAACAAAATCCCTAACATAATATACAATCCAACCGATGAATTGTGAGCTTCATAAAGTGTTGGCAATAAATGCATTACTGTTAATGATAGCAAGAAGGAACCACTGAACGCCAAAAGTAATTTTAGGTTTTTCTTGGCTTCTGGTTTTAGAAATAATGCAAAAACATATCCAATTAAAACGGATAGAAGGGGAAGAAGTAATGGAAAATAAGTGTTCATTATTTGAAAATCATTATTAATCTTTCACTTTCTAATTTGTGGAATTTTTTCAAGCGATAATCACCGAAAATATCCAATAAATAAATATCGGCTTGTTCCATCATCGATTCAAAATCTTGTAAAGTTAAGGCTTTTACTTTTTCGGTAAAATGATATTTTTCGCCGTTATCTTCAAAATCTATTTCTTTATAAATATGATTGTCTTTTAAATAGCGTTTGATGTGGAAGTCAATATTATCAACCGTTTTCACTTCATCTGGAACTAAATTAGCCAAGACATTTGGCACGTTCATAAAGTCAATTACGGCAAATCCGTACTCTGAAATACTTTCTTTTATGGCTTTTAAAGTCGTTAAATTGTCTTCGTCATTTTCAAAATAACCAAAACTTGTGAATAAATTCAGAATGGCATCAAATTTTTGTTCGAATGGTTTTCGCATATCGTGTTCTACAAAATGCAAGGTTTCATTCTCAGATTTTTTTGCAAAAGCAATACTATTTGATGACAAATCAGCACCCGTTACATCAAATCCTAATTGATTTAAATAAATTGAATGACGCCCTTTTCCACAAGCCAAATCTAAAATTTTCGCATCTTCAGGAAGGTTTAAATAATGAACGATGGTGTCCATAAACAACTGCGCTTCTTCCTCATCACGTTCTTTGTAAAGGATGTGATAATACGGCGAATCGAACCAAGAGGCGAACCAATTTTGTGTTTTAGAATTTGCAGTTTGGGGGTTTGTATTTTTTAAATCTGACATTTATTAATTTGAATTTCATTTAAAATGCAAATTTAGACTATTTTTGCAACGAATACTTGATTTTACAATGGAAAATAATTTTAAAATGATTGCCAAAACCTTTTTTGGTTTTGAAGAAATCTTAGCAAATGAGTTGAAAATGCTTGGTGCGCAAGATGTTGAACAAGGTGTTAGAATGGTTAGTTTCAAAGGGGACAAAGGTTTTATGTACAAAGCAAACCTATCTTTGAGAACTGCTTTAAAGGTGTTAAAACCGATTTATTTTTTCAAAGCTACAAACGAACAAAATTTATATAAAGGTGTTCAAGGCGTTAATTGGTCGAAATTTATTGGCGCAAACCAAACTTTTGTGATTGATGCAACGGTACATTCTGATAATTTTAATCATTCGGAATTTGTTTCCCAAAAATGTAAGGACGCAATTGTTGACCAATTTAGAGATAGAACGGGACAACGCCCAAGTATTGACAAAATCCATCCAGATTTAAGAATTAATATTCATATTGATAAAGATCAAGTTTCAATTGCCTTAGATACTTCAGGAAATTCTTTGCACCAAAGAGGTTACAGAACGGCAACCAATATTGCACCTATTAATGAAGTTTTGGCTGCGGGAATTTTATTGCTTTCTGGTTGGGATGGTCAAACTGATTTCTTAGATCCTATGTGTGGTTCGGGAACTTTCCTTGCCGAAGCAGCTATGATTGCGTGTAATATTCCAGCAAATATCAATAGAAAAGAGTTTGCATTTGAGAAATGGAACGATTGGGATAATGATTTATTTGATTCAATTTTGGAATCATTAATGAAAAAAGTTCGTGAATTTCATCATACTATAAAAGGTTTTGACAAAGCGCCAAGTGCCGTAAATAAAGCAAAAGACAATATCAAAAATGCCAATTTAGACGAATATATCACTATCGAAGAACGTAACTTTTTTGATACTGAAAAAACATCAGAAGGAAAATTGCATATCGTTTTTAATCCACCTTATGATGAGCGTTTGGACATTCACATGGAAGAATTCTACAAAAATATTGGCAATACGTTAAAGAAAAATTATCCTGGTACCAACGCTTGGTTCATCACAGGAAATTTAGAAGCTTTGAAATATGTT
This sequence comes from Flavobacterium neuenschwanderi (SeqCode), assembly GCA_965234425.1. Classification (GTDB taxonomy): domain Bacteria; phylum Bacteroidota; class Bacteroidia; order Flavobacteriales; family Flavobacteriaceae; genus Flavobacterium; species Flavobacterium neuenschwanderi. The sequence continues at coordinate 153,216 of OZ248394.1, forward strand.
GGATTAAAACCATCTAGAAAAATCAAACTTTTCAATGCAAGTATTGAAGCTCGTTTGGTGAAATACGAAATGTATGAAGGCAGCAAAAGAACTAAGTTTCAAGTGGTAGAAAATCCTACAGAATAATATTAAATTTAAGAATTATGACAAAATTACAAGTAAAAGCGTTTGTTTTTCAATTGTTGAGTTTTGCAACTTTGTTTATTTTGGGACGCTATTTAATAGAAAGTTATACCTATTTAACTGGACTTTGGATTCCATTTACGGCATTTGCAGTAGGAACACTTTTGGCACCTAAATTTCAAGCGGTAAAAACAAATGACGGAGAAAAGTTATTTATGAAATGGATGTTTCTAAAAGGAATTAAAGAAATCAAATAATTATTTCTTTTTTACCACTTTTTTTGGTGAAGATTTCGTTTTATAAATTGGCAAAAAGTAAGAAACGGTGTAGTTAAATCCTACACCAAAATCGCCATTATACGTTCTGTTAAAACCTGGAATATATAAATTATCGAAATTTTCAGGTTTGGTATTTGAAAGTATTTTATTCATTCTAACGCTGAAACCAACGTAGATATTTTTCAAAACTTCGGCTTTCATTCCAACCACAACTTCAAGCCATTGTGCTGACAAACCGTTAAATTTTTCACCTGAAACTACTGTTGGCGCTTCAGGAAAATAAGTTGAAGTATTGTATAATTTATAGGAGTTTAGTTGCTGACTGAACGTACTCGCACCGTAACGCAACCCAATAAAAACCATATTTCTCATTTCCAACCAGTTTTCATAAGAATTATAATCAAAACCAACTTTAATATAGGTTCCTTTTGCTGTGGAATTTAACCTATCATCTTCGGTAGTTTTGTTTTCATTTCCTAATTCGGCTGCTAAATAGTAATTTTTCGTGAGTCGGTAATCCCCAACAAATTCAATTCCTTTGTAATTTTTATCGTAAAAAGAACGGGTCAATTTGAATATATCGGCACCAAAACGAATTCCGAATTTTTCAATTTTTGGAGGAATACTGTCTGTTTTTTTCTGTTGTGCATTTACTAAAAATGACAGCAAAATTAGTACAATACTAAAAGTAAATTTTGATGTGTGTTTCATTTTCAGTTGTTATGTTTGAGGTTTCAACAGTAATATTTCGTATCCAAAAACCATCAGGTGTTGAAGCATCAGATTTTAGATAAGGTGTTGTAGGATCTAAAGTAAAAATGGTTTTAAAGCCACAAGCTCTAGATACAAAGACATTTTGATGTGTATATTTGAATTGCAAAAAATCTTCATTATCAATAGTTACATCTGTGCTATTCAAAATAAAACTATATTTTGTTATAACTTCATTTGTTTTTAATGGCAATTGGATTTTGCTAACACTATTAAAACTAATAACAGCAGAAGCAATTCCAATTTCTTTAACTGCTAAATTGGTTACGTTTTTTAAAACTGTTGGATTTAAAACATCATAGAATTCTATGATTAGTTTTGGTGTTGTAGCAGTTGCCGCATCACAAATATCGTCTTTCTCACAGCTTGAGAATGACATTGAAAGCACCAATAAGAATAAAATTAATTTCTTCATTATTTTCTTTTTTCTAATAAAACGACATTTTCCACGTGATGCGTTTGTGGAAACATATCAACAGGACGCACTCGAGTTACCTTATATTTTTCATCCATTAAAGCTAAATCTCGTGCTTGGGTTGCAGAGTTACAACTAACATAAACGATTTTATCAGGGGCAATTTTCAAAATTTGCTCAATTACATCTTTGTGCATTCCATCTCTTGGAGGATCTGTAATAATCACATCTGGTTTTCCGTGTTGTGCGATAAAATTTTCATTGAAAACAACTTTCATATCACCCACATAAAACTCACAATTGGTAATATTATTTCGTTCGGCATTTGCTTTAGCATCAATAATTGCTTCAGGAACACTTTCAACGCCGATGACTTTTTTAGCTTTTTTGGAAACAAATTGAGCAATTGTACCCGTTCCTGTATATAAATCATAGACGATTTCATTGCCTGTCAAACCTGCGAAATCTCTGGTTATTTTATACAATTCATACGCTTGATCAGAATTAGTTTGGTAGAATGATTTTGCATTGATGCTAAATTTCAATCCTTCCATTTCTTCCAATATATAATCTCGACCTTTATATAATTTTATATTTGTATCATATAATGTATCATTTGCTTTAGAATTTATAACATATTGAAGCGATGTTATTTGTGGAAATTTCGCATAAATATGATCCAATAGAAGTTCTCGATTTTCTTTGTGTTCTTCGAAAAACTGAATTAAGACCATTATTTCACCTGTTGAAGCGGTTCTCAACATTAAAGTTCTAAGAAAACCCTCGTGATTTCTGGGGTTAAAAAAAGATAAATTGTGAAGATTTGCATATTCTCTAACTTCATTCCGAATGGCATTTGAAGGGTCTTCTTGTAAATGACATTTTGTGATGTCTAAAATTTTATCCCACATTTTTGGAATATGAAAACCAAGAGCATTTCTATTTCCTAGATCTTCGGTGCTTCCAATTTCTTCGTCTGTAAGCCAGCGACTGTTTGAAAAACCGAATTCCATTTTGTTTCTATAAAAAAACTGTTTTTCTGAGCCTAAGATAGGTTCGAATTCAGGTAATTCTATTTTTCCAATTCGTTGAAGGTGGTTTTTTACTTCATTTTGCTTGTAATACAATTGTTGGCTGTAGTTCATATTTTGCCATTTACAACCACCACAAACACCGAAATGTTCACAAATTGGTTCTATCCTATGTTCGGAAAATTCGTGAAATTTCACCGCTTTTCCTTCATAATATGCCTTACGTTTTTTAAATGTCTGCACATCTACAACATCACCAGGGACAACATTTGGGATAAAAATAATTTTTCCGTCAGGTGCTTTTGCAACCGAAACGCCTTTTGCACCAGCATCAAGAACTTGAATATGATTGAATACTATTTTGTCTGTAATTTTTCTTGCCATAGGGCAAAAATAAGCGTTTGAATTGTTTAATAAATTCAATTAACGAAATATTTTCATTTTTTTTGAAATTTTCTACTAAAAAGAGGAACGTTGCTGATTTTGAAAGATAGTTTTAGTATCCTTTTTATATTTAAAAATAAGTAATGTTAAATGTATTTTAAATAGGTTTACATTTATCAGGACATTATTTGTAAAGTATAAAAAATGTAATTCCCAGTAAAATTAGGATCATAAAAAAACATCCATTTTTGGGTGATTTTCCATCTTGTATTTGTTTCAATTTCTCTTTTGTCATTTATTTACTTTAAGTGGAATTAAAAAATTAAATTATTTTCATTTAAATACAAATTTGGTTGATTAAATATATCACGAAAAGTAATTTTTAATTTTTAATATACCAAAAGGCGTTGCATAAACGGTCGTTTTTGGTAATAAACGGGAGTAAATCCACTATTTGTTTAGTTTTGCATTTGAAATTCAATAATTTTCTTCAAAATAATAATTATTATTCGTACAAATTTTTGTATTAAATCAAATTTAAATATTAGATTTCTATAATAATGTATATTTCCATTATTGAATTCTAAAAAAATCAAAGAAATATCACTAATTTTGCAATTATACAGGATGATTTCTCTCCATAAGTAGGAATTTAATTTTGAAAAATTAAAAATAATTTTACAATGTCAGTTTTAGAAAAATTAAATGCTGAAGGGATTATTGCCTTAGAAAACAAGTATGGTGCTCATAATTACCATCCACTTCCAGTAGTTTTAAATAGAGGAGAAGGAGTTTATGTTTGGGATGTTGATGGGAAAAAGTATTACGACTTTCTATCGGCTTATTCTGCTGTAAATCAAGGTCATTGTCATCCTAAAATTGTTGGAGCAATGATGAAACAAGCGCAAACATTAACGTTAACTTCTCGTGCATTTTTCAATGATCAATTAGGTCCTTACGAAGAATTTGTAACTAAATATTTTGGTTTCGATAAGGTTTTGCCAATGAATACAGGTGCCGAAGCTGTAGAAACCGCTTTGAAACTTTGTAGAAAATGGGCTTATGAAGTAAAAGGTGTTGCAGAATACGAAGCACAAATAATAGTTTGTGATGGGAATTTTCACGGCAGAACAACAACTATTATTTCGTTTTCAAATGATGAAAATGCCCGTAAGAATTTTGGACCCTACACGGAAGGATTTATCAAAATTGCTTATGATGACTTGGAAGCGTTAGAAACCGTTTTAAAATCTTCAAAAAATATTGCAGGTTTCCTTGTAGAACCAATTCAAGGGGAAGCTGGGGTTTATACTCCCGCAGATGAATATATGATGCGTGCCAAAGAATTGTGCAATCAATATAATGTATTGTTCATTGCAGATGAAATTCAAACGGGAATTGCGAGAACAGGTTCGTTGCTAGCAGTTTGTGGAAATTGTTCTTGCGAAAAGCAATGCGAAAGACAAGAAACGTATGCAACTCCAGATATTTTGATATTAGGAAAAGCATTGTCTGGCGGTGCGTATCCAGTTTCTGCAGTTTTAGCAAATGATGCTATTATGAATGTTATAAAACCAGGTCAACACGGATCTACTTTTGGTGGAAATCCAATTGCTGCTGCCGTTGCAATTGCTGCTCTTGAAGTGGTAAACGAGGAACATTTAATTCAAAATGCCCGTGTTTTAGGGAAGTTATTCAGAAGTAAATTGAACGAATACATACATACTTCAAATATTGCTGTTTTAGTGCGTGGTCGTGGTTTGTTGAATGCAATTGTTATCAACGATACCGAGGAAAGTGATACTGCTTGGAATATTTGTATGGCTTTGCGTGACAACGGACTTTTGGCAAAACCAACTCACGGAAATATTATCCGTTTTGCACCGCCATTAGTAATGAATGAAGCGCAATTATTAGATTGCGTTGCTATTATTATCAAGACATTGAAGCAATTCGAGAAATAGTATAACATTAAAAAACCCGCTAATTTATTTGAAGTGATTCAAGTAAATTAGTGGGTTTTTTGTTTTCAAAAAGCAATGAACTATTGGTCTTGCTCTTGTTGGTATTTCATTTTTTCCATTAAGTTTTTTTGGATGTCTTTAATTCCTTGTTCTCCAACAAATACAAATAAGTAAATACTAAAAATAAGATAGATTGAACTTAATACAACTCCAATAATTGCAAGAATTTTACCGATATTTAAATTTTTATAATTCAAATATAATTCTGGGCTTTCTTGGTATAATTTCAAATCTTTATTAGCCAAAACCAACGCTACAATTCCTAAAGTTAATCCTATAAAACCATAGCAACAGCAAGTTACTATTGAAAGTATTCCTAATACTAATACGGCAGTTCCGTTGGGTAAGTTTCTTTGTTCCATTTTTTTTAATTTTAATTTAAAGGTTTGTCATTTTGTAAATATAGGCAATAATCATAATCAATGCATTTGTAATTGCCATTCCAATGATAATTTTGTGGTAATCACGTGAGGTATCAATGAAATGCAATCCTAAAAAACCAAATAAGAGTAGTGTTGTATAAATTGCTGGAAACTGATAAAATGCTTTTGTAAAATCTCCATTGATTAATAAAAGCAAAGAACGTTGCGTTCCACAGCCTAAACAATCAACTCCAAAAAGCGATTTATTCATACACGGCAACATATATTTTTCTATATCCAAAACATAAATTATTTGCATTGCAATTTAACAAAAATAATATTCATTCTTGAATAGTAAGTTTATTATTTTAAAGTTTCCTACTTTTGAATTCTAATACAAATAGAAATGAAAAAATTGTTGCTTCCAATAATGATAATTGCAATCTTAATTGCATTTTATGAGCAAAGTTTAGAGAAGAAAAACGTCTATATTTCGGTTATTGCAATCGCAGTATTTATGTTTGGAATGATGAAATTGAGTGCTAAAACGCCAAGTAAAAATCAAGATAAAGAAGAAGATAATGTTCAATAAAGGGGATAAGGTTTCAGTGCTTGACGATGCTATAAATGGGGTAGTGCTATCGGTTCAAAATAAGGAAGTTTCTATAGAAACAGAGGATGGATTTGTGATGACATATTTTGTCAATGAATTAATTAAAATAAACGACACCAGCGATTTAAGTAAAAGTATCGGAAGTTTTAATTCAAATCAAATTAAAAAAGAAAAAGAAGAGCCAAAAGCTCGAAGTTTTGTAAAAGACAAGAAGGCAAAGTATGAAATTCCCGCTCCAGAATTTGATTTGCACATCGAAAAATTAGTTCCAAGTTTCAAGGGAATGAGTAATTATGACATCCTAACTTTGCAAACAGAAACGGCTAAACGACACATTGAATTTGCCATAAGAAATCGCATTCCAAAAATCGTTTTTATTCACGGTGTTGGGGAAGGAATTTTGAAAGCAGAACTTGATTTTCTATTAGGAAGATATGATAATTTAGATTTCCGAGAAGGCAATTATCAACGATATGGAATGGGTGCAACCGAAGTTTTTATAAGGCAGAACTCAAAATAAAAGCATAATTTATAATAATGATAGAATGCCTTATCTGTTGTGGGGACTTATATGAACGATTGGTTTTCAATATTCTATTATTACAAAAAAACCCAGAGCAAGTCTGGGTTTTATTTATTTTTTTTAAGTGCAGTCCCTAAAGCATTACTGAATAGTTGGGCACTTTGTAGTTTACAAATGTATATAACAAATAGGATATAACAAAACTTTATATGTTATTTTTTTTATAACCTATTTTATGCTCAATTATATCTTTAATTATTTGATTTTCAGAGTTTTTAATAAATAGTTGTTCTAATTCAGATTCTAATTCAATTCTTCTATCATTTGAAATTGTTTCTAAAAAATATAAAATAATTTTTATGCACGAATCTAAAGAATGTTTAGCGTTATTGTAATTTCTAAAATTTATTAATGGGGTTATTTTTATTTCAGTTGGTGTATTCAAATCAAATAAAACTCCTCCGTGTGCACATGTATTTCTAATAAAAATAATAGTATTGATATAGTTTATAAAAGTTGTTGAATTATTAAAACCGTATTTGTTAGAAATTTCAAGTTTAAGATTTTCATCGTTTAGGGATTTGAATATTTTAAAAATAGTTCCAAAAGTAAAAAACTCCAATGTTTTCCAAGCTGGAGCATATTTGTCATTGATATATTTTTGATGGTGCTTTTTTATTGTTCTGTTGTTTTTAATAAATTTAGCATCATAATGATTAACAAACGATTCAACAAAATCATTTGTCATAACTCTTTTGTCAGCAAACCAAGCAGGACTATTGTTTTTGTTGGAAGTATAATAAACTAATTTTGTCCTAAAATTTATTTCAATCCTATTTAAACATTTTAGTAATATATTCCGTAAATCAACATCTAAATAATATAACGCAACAGCATCTGAAAATTTAGTTCCGGCTTTAAAATTATGACTTCGGTTAATTTCAAATGGATTCCAATAAAATCCTAAACGATAGTAACCAATGTCTAATAAAATCTCTTCTATTTTACTTGTCTCCATATCTAAAGTCATTCCTCTGTCTGAAAGTTTCTGAATTTGTTCACTGACACTTGTTGCTATTGCACCCATATTTTATTTTCTTTAACTTTCTAATTCAATAAACGCATGCTTATGCTGTCTTTGAAAGGAACGAAGCATTCTCAGCACAATTATTTTCTTCTCTTTGTGGGGAAATATTCGAGCGGTCGGGTATTTATTTAATTGATTTCAATAGATCCTTTTGTTTGTATATTTCACCTTGTTTGATAACGATTTCTATCGTAGATAGATTACTAATATTCTCAAGTGGATTTTTGCTTAGAATTATCAAATCAGCATCTTTGTTTACTTCAACACTTCCCCATTTATTTTGTTCCCCAAAAAAGCCAGCAGGAATTAATGTCGCTGATTTTAAAATGCTATAAGTATCAATCCCTAACTTAGACCAAAATAGCATTTCATCGTGCATAGTAAATCCGCTCATTTGAAATAATCCAGATGGATCACTGCCAACAAGTAACAAACAATTAGTATCATATAGTTTTTTAAAGACCATTTTTTGCTTTTCAAACGTTGCTTTATACTCTTCGCCAAATTCTATAAATTTTTTCTCCCCATTCTTTTCAATTTTTGCTTTCAAGGCTTTATCCCATTTCTCTTTGTAGGATTTCGGTGCTTTTTGAAAAGTCAATCTGTTTTTATAATCGTTTGGGTATTGGTAATTAAAAACGGTTACAAAATAGTCAAATGTTGGGCAATTGTAAACATTATTTTCCTTCGTTAGTTTTATGTTTTCTTCTAAATTGTTTATGTTTTCATCTTTATAATACGCAGGTAAATGTTCAATACTTTTAAAACCAGATTTCAAAACTTTATCAATTGAAACTCCAGATGGATAGTGGCCGCAAACTATTTTATTTTCTTGCTTTGCCCGATTCATTACTGCGTCAAAAGTGTTTTCATCTTTGACAGAAAATAATTTAACAAAATCAAGATTATTTTTCTTTACATCAGTGAATATGCTATCTATTTGATTAATCGTATTTGCTCTACTGAAAATATAACTGAAATGGATTGTAGGTTTAATTTTTTGATTTAAACTACTTTTCAATTCCCCTTGATTCACATCAGAGTTCATCATCCTTATTTGTGTAACACCTGCCGCAATATTTAACAAAAATAAAGCGTCTAGACTTTCTTTTTCGTGAAGATGAACGTGCATATCTGCAAGTCCAGGCATTAAAAATTTATTTTTCGCATCAATAATTTTTTCTGTTTTATCTAAAACTAATTTATTAAAATCACCCGTTGGGTGTAATTATTTAAAGTAAAAAAAATAGAATAAATATTGGTCAAGACACTGAAATTCAGTATCTTGAAGTCGCTAAACAAACCAATATTTATGTCAAATATAGTGAAAAATTATTTAAGAGTTT
>OZ248395.1:0-156116 GCA_965234425.1 Flavobacterium neuenschwanderi (SeqCode)
GACACTTGTGGCTATTATCAAAGGAACTAAAAGTCAAGATATTATTGATGTTCTAAACAAAATTCCGTTAGAAAAAAGAAAATCAGTAAAAGAAATAACCCTTGATATGGCAAACAATATGCAGTTAGCTTCAAGAATGTGTTTCCCTGAAAGTTATCTTGTTACAGACCGTTTCCACGTTGTGAAACTAATAATGGAAGCACTGCAACACTTAAGAATAAAATACCGATGGGAGGAAATTGAAAAAGAAAACCAAGCCATAAAAACGGCTAAAGAACAAGGCGTAAAATACGTTCCATTTACTTTTGAAAATGACGATACCCCCAAACAATTATTAGCTCGCAGCCGCTACATTATTGCTAAAAAAACAAATGATTGGACGCAAAACCAAAAGATAAGAGCTGAATTACTATTCAAAAATTATCCTCTTTTACATAAAGCTTATAAACATACTCTTGAGTTCAGAAACATTTATGAAGAAACATCAAGAGAACTCGCCAAAGAAAAAATATTGAACTGGATAGAGAAAACCAAACTATTAGAAATGAACGTTTTTAATACCGCGGCAAACAGCTTAAAATATCATTTGGAAACCATTTTGAACTTCTTCATAAAAAGACATACAAATGCAAATGCGGAATCATTTAACTCTAAAATAAAACTCTTTAGAGCAAACCAAAGAGGTGTAGTAGATGTCAAATTCTTTCTCTTTAGAATGGAGAAACTTTTTGCCTAATCCCCAGAAAATTTATGTGACCCGGATAATTTTAAATTAATTTCAGGAAATAAACCTTTACTTGATTTTGAATACCACGACAAAGGAGCTATGGCTACAATTGGAAAACGAAAAGCCGTAGTCGATTTGCCGAAATTTAGTTTTCAAGGAAGAGTCGCTTGGTTTGTTTGGATGCTAGTTCACTTGGTGATGATATTGAATTTGAAAAACAAGATTTCCATTTTTATAAATTGGATTTTCAGTTACTTCAACAATGATAGCACTTTACGCGTTTTGATAAAACCATTGTCAGAAAAAAAATAGAAGTTAACAGTTTACTTTTATAGTGAGTTCAATATTTTAAGTTCAATTTCTTTGCTGTCCCATATGTTTTCAATGTTTTCGATTTTCAGAATTTCTTCCATAATTGCATTTTGAAAATCACCAATTGCCAAAGCTTCCGAATAAGGACGGTGACTAAATGTTACTCTGTCGTATAAAGGCAACCATTTTTCAGGATATTTCTCTGCAAAATGTTTTTCAATTTTTTTCTGTAAAAGAAATTTTTCATCGGCAGTTTTCGAACTCATTTCCATAAAATTACGATACGATAATTCGGCAATAGCATCGGCATTGGGTTTTCGAGATTTTTCATATTCTGAAAAAATAGTTTTCCAATCGTCGCCATATTGATTCATCAACTCATATAAAACCGAAATATCTTCAAAACCTGCATTCATTCCTTGACCATAAAACGGAACAATAGCGTGACAGGCATCGCCAATTAAGGCAACTTTATCTTCATACGTCCAAGGAAAACATTTCATTGTAACCAAAGTACTCGTTGGATTTGCAAAGAAATCTTCGGTTAAATTTGGAATTACATCAATGGTATCGGGCAAGTTTTTCTCGAAAAATGCTTCCACCGATTTTCTATCTGTTAAAGAAGCGAAAGAGTTTTCTCCTTCAAAAGGCATAAATAAAGTGCACGTAAAACTACCGTCTAAATTGGGCAAAGCGATTAACATATATTCCCCTCGAGGCCAAATATGAAAGGAATTTTTATCTAATTTATGAGTTCCATCAGGATTTGCAGGAATATTCAATTCTTTGTAACCTGTATTTAAAAATTCTTGCGAATAGTTGAACATGCTTTGGCGTTGCATTCTGTGACGGATTCTTGAAAAAGCACCATCGGCACCAAAAACCATATCAAACTTCAATTCTTCCCACTCGCCACGCTCTTCTTCGCCAATATGTAGGGTTGCATCTGATAAGGTAACATCCCAAATTTTCTGTTCAAAAAAGAATTCTGCTCCAGCTTGTTCTGCCAAATCAATCATTTTTCTATTCAGCGCCCCTCTTGAAATGGAGTAGATACTTTGTCCTTCTTGACCGTAATTTTGAAAATTGAGTTTGTCCACAAGATGAATTGCACGTTTGTCCATTGCAATTGCAATTTCTCGAACTTCGTCACCAATTCCAACGCCGTCAAGAGCTTTCCAACCCCGGTTTGACATTGCCAAGTTTATAGATCGCCCAGAAAATCGAATTTTACGAATATCGGGACTTCTGTCATAAACATAAACGGTATGACCTGCTTTTTTGAGATAAATTGCCAATAATGATCCTACTAAACCCGAACCAACAATTGCAATTTTGAGTGACTTTTGCATCAAAAAGTGTGTAAATATAAGTTTACAAATTTAAGTAATTCTATACAAATTCCATTAAATTAAAACATTAAATGTCTATTATTATAAATATATCATTTTCGATAAATCTTTAATGTGAATTTTATCAAATAATAATTTAAACCATTCTAAATTAATAATTAGAAAGTATTGTTTAGATTATTTATGTTTTAGTTAGACAAAAGGTATCTTTGTAGAAATATAAACCTTATGAAACACATTACCAGAGACGATATTTCACAAATGGAAAAATTAGAACGGCTGAATATTATTAACTCTTGTACAGGTTATAAATCGGCTAATTTAATTGCAACAATTTCCAAAGAGGGCATTCCAAATGTAGCCGTTTTTAGTAGCATTACACACCTTGGAAGCAATCCAGGACTCTTGGGTTTTATTGTACGCCCAACGACAGTTCCAAGAGATACTTATGAAAATTTGAAAGAATTGGGTTTTTTTACTGTCAACCATATTACGTCAACTATGATTGCAGATGCGCACCATACCTCAGCAAATTATGAAATTGGAATTTCTGAATTTGACAAAACTAATCTTGAGGAAGAATATAAAAGCGATCTTAAAGTTCCATTTGTAAAAGGAAGCCCGGTTCAGTTGTATTGCAAATATATGAACGAATATTACATCAAAGAAAATGACACAATTCACATAATTGCGTCGATTGAACATATTTATTACAATGAAAATATGGAACATAAAGACGGTTGGTTGCAACTTGACAAAGGAAATGTTGTTGCAATAAATGGCTTAGATGGTTATTGTTTGCCAAAATTAGTAGACCGATTTGAATATGCACGTCCAAATATTGAAACGAAATCTTTCAAAATTTAGTTGCGTAAAATGCACTAAAAATAAAAAGGGACTGCATTATAACAGTCCCTTTCTTATTGAAAATATTGAAAAAAAATTATTCGATAATAATTCTCTTAACTACTTTTTTATCCCCATCTTGAACCGTTACAAGATAGACACCAGACTGAACTTGGTCTAGTTGAACGTTTTGAGAAAACAATCCAGTATTGCTGTATTTGTTATTCAAAATCGTTCTGCCTCTCATATCATGAACTAATATAGACACTTCTTTATTAGAGATTGATTTGAATTGAACGGTAAAGTTTCCTTTATTTGGATTTGGATACAATTCGAAGTTAGATAAAGAACTGTTAGCAATTCCTAATGAAGCCGTAATACTGAAATTTGTATTGGAAATATCAAAGAAAATATGGTTATACCCTTTTATCATTATTCTGTTTGTTGCACCAATATAATCAGGGACTATAATATTTGAACTACCATTATTTGCAATCATAGTAGCCAATTGAATTGGATAGGTAAATCCTCCATCTGTAGATAAAAAAACATCCACATTTGCGGCATTTACCCCATTGGTAGTTGTTCCAGCAACATCCCAAGTAACCGTTTGACTTGTTCCAGCTTCCCAAGATACAGCAGTATTTGGAGAACTTACTAAAAATGGGCCAGCATTTGAAGTGACATTAACAACCATATCTGTATAGGCAGTTTGACCTACTTTAATAGGAACTGTTGGGCTATACGGTGCATTGTCTCTAACTGTTAGTCTAAAATTTAATGTTCTAGAAACCGAACTTAAAGCTTCAGATAACATTCCTGTATCGCCACCAACTTGACTTGTTGTATTGGAATTTGCAATTACTGTCGAAAGCTTAGGAAAGTATCTTGATGGAGATGCTGAAGGAATCCAGGATAAGAAATTTGGACCAACTGTTTTTGTGATTTTTGCACTGCTATTTGCTCCTGTAGATGAACCACCATCATCATTTTGTTCCCAGCAATAAGTAAGTGCATCGGTTGCATTAGCATCTGATGCAACACCAGTTAAAACAAATGGTGTGCTTTTTGGAATTGTATAATTGCTTACTGGCTCAATAACAGGAGTTGCGTTATCAACAAGTACGATTGATTCAGAACATGTTATTGATTCTATATGAGTTTGAATTTGCTGAATAGAAGCTTCGTGAAAAATATCTATTGAGTGAGGTGCTAAATCTTGGCCTGTAATCCCAGCATAGCCCATAATAGTAATCCCAGAACCAACTTCTTTGCTTACACCTGAACCTTCATTTGAATGAGAAAAAGTATGATTTGCTCCCATTTGGTGCCCCATTTCATGAACAACATAATCAATATCAAAATTATCACCTTGAGGAATTCCATCGGTTGGAGACGTTATCCCTCTTCCTTTTGTGCTTCCGTTACCAGAGAATACACCATTCACGCAAACACAACCGATACAACCTGCGTTACCTCCGCCACCTGATTTTCCGAACATGTGACCAATATCATAAGCGGCATTATTGGCAGTTAATAACGTTGCAGTACCTGTTAAAGTAGTATTAATTGCTTTTTGCAAAGCGGTATTCCAACCAGCTATTGATGTTGCGTAGGGATCAGTAGCTGGACTATAATAAATAATATTTGTTGTGCTTGCAACTAAATTCATATGTAATCCTAAGTCTTTTTCATAAATCCCATTACATCTTGTTAAAGTTGCATTAAAAGCAGCTAATACTAAATCAACTTGAGTTGCACTTGTAGCACCAAAATAGTTTGCATATTCTGCATTACAAGAAAGTGCCAAGCGAATTGTCTTTAATTTACCAGAATTAGATCTATTTGTATATTGAATTTTTGAATTTAAATCTAAAACTAATTTTTCATCGACAGTAGTACAATTCCAATTTGAATTTTTATTATTTCTTTGAGATTTGAAAACTGCATAAACAGTATGGTCTTGAGAATAAGCCTCAATAAATTCATTTTCTTTGTCGGTTCTAAATACCATTGTTTGAATTCCTTGTGGAGAAATACTCAACTTTAATGTTGCATATTTATCGGTAATACCTTTTCCTGAATAGGCTCTTATTTCAGGGAATTTTGATTGTAATTCAGCATCAAAGTTCGAAGCGTCATTAACTTCAAATTGTTCAATTTGACCATCTGCATTAGGCAAAGATATTATGGTAAAATGTTTTCCAAATTGATTATTTATAATTGAAAACAATTCTTGTCTTAAGGGATTGATATTTAAATTAAATAATTTGAATTGTTTTGGAAAATCATTTCTTGCAACTGCTTTATCAGTTATAATTTCACCTCTATTTTGATTATTTTCAGTCCAAAATATTGTTTTTTGCGAATAAGCATTTGAAAAAAAGATAACAAATGCGAAGCTTAAAAGTAATTTTTTATTCATTATTTTAGTTTTTTGGTTTTTAAAAAGTTATCAAATGTATAATAAAATCTGTGTAATCGATATAAATTACAATATTTAACATTTGCAAGCTGTTTTTACTTAAATATTCGGAACGTATAATTAAATACTAATTTAACCAAAAAAGACCCGAACAAATCGGGTCTTTAAAAACAAAAAATTGAAAACTCAGAAATTAAAACGAGTACGTTGTTGCTAATAAAATATAAGCAGTAGTTTTTTGTGGTGCACCGTCAGTGAAAATCTTTTCTGAAGCGCTATCCAATCTAAATTCAGGAATGAAAGTCAAATTTCCTTCTTTGAAATTTAATGAAAGTGTGTTTGCAAATACATTTGCAGCCAATCCAACTACACCCTCTTTATCATCAAAATATTCAGCTCTGTAAGCCAAACTAAGGTTTTTCTTCAAGGTAATATTGGCATAACCAATAACTGAATACCAAGAATTAGTTCCATCTACAACATCGTCAGTTGTTAAAGCATACGTTCCATTGAAGCCTAGTGATAGTTTGTCACTAACTTTCTTTGATGCTACAAAATCAAATTGCGTTTTATTAGCAGTTGAAATTGGGTTTAAACTCCCAGAAGTAAAATTAAAAAAGGCACTTCCAGTTTCACCAGTGTAACCCAATTGAGCAATAACAGTTTTTTGAGTTGAACCTGCACTTACCGCCGATTTAAAATCTGTTGGATTGGTAACACCTGCCATAAAATTGTATTTTCCAACAGTATATTGTGCTTTCACTCCCGTATTAAAGAATGGTCCATTTGTAAAAGCATACGACATACTGTAGTTTTTGTTATCAATTGCGTCTAATAATTCGTAACCAATATGTGTTCCAAAGCTTCCCGCTGTAACTTTAAAACTCGGAGAAAAATCGTAATTTACGTACATTTGCTTCACCATAAAGGTTGTAGGAGCATCATTATAAGTAAATTCAGAAGCTCTTGTTCCGAATCCTAAATCTACAAAAACAGACGCTTTTCCAATTTTGTGTGAAGCCTCGATAGAAGCCATCCCTAATTCAAATGAATCATTAGATCTTGTAAAACTCGTTTTGCTATTATCGAATTCAGAAAAATCATATTTGTAATACATGTCAACAGATCCTGCAAAAACAGTAGCTGGTGGAGTTGTTTCTTGTGCAAAAATATTGGCAAAAGCCGCTAAAAATAATGCTGATGCAAATAAAGTCGATTTAATGTTAATGGTATTTTTCATGTTTAAAAATTTAATTGTTACTAATAGATTTGAAATTGTGATTCTTTGTGATTTATATTAAAAAATTGGCATAAAAATTCCCGATCCGTCATTTTCATAAATTTGAAAACGGAAATTTTTAATTCAAAATAAAATAGATTTACTCTTGCTTAGTAGCTAGTTTTTATAGGTATTCTCCGTGTTGAGAAATATCCAAACCAAGTTCTTCTTTGTCTTCACTAACTCGTAAAGGAGTGATTTTATTAACAATGAAGAATAAAGCATAAGAAGCGGTGAAAGCAAAAATGGAAACGATAACTAAGGCTTTTAATTGGATTAAAAACAAAGTCGCATCGCCATAAATTAACCCTTGATTGTCACCAACAATTGCATTTACAGATTTAGAAGCGAATACTCCCGTTAATAACATTCCCACCATTCCGCCTACACCGTGGCAAGCAAAAACGTCTAAAGCATCGTCAACTTTACCTTTAGGGAATTTACTCACAACTAGATTACTTATTAAACTTGCAATAAAACCAATTGCCAAAGCAGAAGGAATTGTTACGAAACCAGCAGCAGGAGTAATAGCAACCAATCCTAC
This sequence comes from Flavobacterium neuenschwanderi (SeqCode), assembly GCA_965234425.1. GTDB lineage: Bacteria > Bacteroidota > Bacteroidia > Flavobacteriales > Flavobacteriaceae > Flavobacterium > Flavobacterium neuenschwanderi. The sequence goes on from OZ248395.1 coordinate 7,486, forward strand.
TACAGCTCCAATACAAGCACCCATTGCAGAAAGTTTGTGTCCTAGAATTTTGTCTAAAAATACCCAACCCATAGCAGCAGCAGCGGCAGCTACAGTTGTAGTTCCTAAAGCTTGAGCGGCAAGACTACTAGCTCCAACCGCAGAACCTGCGTTGAAACCAAACCAACCGAACCATAATAATCCAGTTCCTAATAATACATAAGTAATACGAGCAGGATTTGATTTTTGTGTTTTTCTTTTTCCCAAAAATATCGCTCCAGCTAATGCAGCCCAACCCGCACTCATGTGAACTACAGTTCCACCGGCAAAATCTAAAACTCCCCATCCGAAGAATATTCCATCAGGATGCCAGGTCATGTGACATAATGGTGCGTAAACGAAAATTATGAACAACACCATAAATAACAAATAAGCCCAGAATCGTACTCGTTCTGCGAAAGCTCCTGTTATTAAAGCAGGTGTGATAATTGCAAATTTTGCTTGAAATAAAGCAAATAATATAAATGGAATTGTTGGTGCTAATTCCCATGCAGAATTTGCACTAACTCCATTAAAGAACAAATTTGAAGTTGGGTCGCCAATGAAACCGCCAATTGAAGGTCCAAAACACAATCCAAATCCAACTACAACCCATAATACAGTTACTACTACCATCGCCATAAAGCTTTGTAAAACTGTACTAATTACATTTTTTTTACCAACCATTCCACCGTAAAAGAATCCTAGTCCAGGAGTCATTAACAATACAAGTCCTGTTGCTACTAGCATCCAAGCTGTATCTCCAGTATCTAATTTTAGAGGCACAATATGCGCTCCTAAAACTGTACTTTCAGGAAATAAATAAATTGAAAAAATGGATAACACCAAAATTGTGATTAGAATCACACTTAAAATAATTTTTCTCATTGTTTTTTGATTTAAATTCGGAATAAAAGTAAAAAAATATTTAATACCCCCTAAAAAAATATATAAAAACATAAAACTTTTATGAAATTACAATTTACACCCCATAAATTTTAGGGGTATATCAAAATATAAATTAAAAATTAAAAATTTGATAATGCTGTTTTTGGAAAAATGAGAAATAAAAAAAACCTATTCAAGTAAATGAACAGGTTTTTTGAGAAGTTATAATTGGTGGAAATTACTTTACAATTCCCTTTTTTAATATTTGACCGAAATTGTACATATCTTCAAACGAACAATATAATGGAACTGGTGCTAAACGGATAACATTTGGTTCTCTCCAATCTGTAATTACGCCATTTTTCATTAAATAATCAAATAAGGAACGCCCTTCGCCGTGAAGAAAAACAGAAAGCTGACAACCTCGTTCTTCTTGATTTGAAGGTGTAATAATTTCAAATGAACCGTTTACTTCTTTATTAATTTCTTGCAGAATGAATTCTAAATAGGAAGTGATTTTATTTCTTTTATTGATTAATGCTTCCATCCCGATTTCATCGAACATTTCTACAGATGCTAAATAAGGCGCGAGTGAAAGAATTGGCAAGTTACTAATTTGCCATCCTTCGGCACCGCGAACTGGGTCGAAAGTAGGTTCCATTTTGAAACGTCTTTCTTTGTTGTGTCCCCACCAACCTGCAAAACGAGATAAGCTTGTATCGTTGTGGTGTTTCTCGTGAATAAAACAACCCGAAGCATTTCCAGGTCCTGAATTCATATATTTATAACTGCACCAAGCAGCGAAATCGACATCCCAATCGTGTAAATTTAATTTAATGTTTCCTGCGGCGTGCGCCAAATCCCAACCAACATAAGCTCCGGCTTTGTGCCCCGCTTCGGTGATGGTTTTCATATCAAAAACTTGACCCGTATAATAATTTACGCCGCCAATTAACACCAAAGCCAATTCGTCACCGACTTCTTCAATTTTGGCTAAAACATCTTCAAGGCGGATGTTGTGTTCTCCTTCTCGACGTTGAATTTCAACAATGGCATCTTCAGGATTTAATCCGTGAAATTTTACTTGGCTTTGAATCATATATTGATCACTTGGAAACGCTTTTGCTTCGCAAAGAATCTTGAATCTTTTTGGTGTTGGTTTGTAAAAAGTCACCATCATCAAGTGAAGATTTACTGTTAAAGTATTCATTACGGTAACTTCTGATGGCAATGCACCTACAATTTTACTTAACGGATTTGCAAAACGTTCGTGGTAATCCCACCAAGGTTTTTCGGCATAAAAATGACCTTCAACAGCGAGGTTTTCCCAATCGGTCATTACCTCATCTACGTATTTTTTGGCTCTTTTTGAATGCAATCCAAGTGAGTTTCCTGTGAAATAAATTACATTTTTACCATTAACTTGTGGAAAACTAAACTCCTTTCTGTAGGAACTAAGTTCGTCTTGTTTGTCTAATTCTTGTGCAAATTCTTTGGTGTTTTGAAATGTCATTGTTAGTTTTTTAGAGATTGTAAAAATAGTGAAAAATAAAGGAATAAAATATTGGAAAATGACTAATTGTTTTACTGCCGGAAATTGCGTTAGGGATGGAAATGGAAAGCTTTTTTTGAGAAAATCATTAGAAATACAGCAACGAGGAAGCGACCAGAGGAAGCTCCCGGAGTGCTAGTATTTCTTTGATTTTCCAAAAAAACTTGTAATGGACAGCCCGTTAAAACGCCATAAAAAAGGAGTTAGGGGTTAGGCGTTAGGGGGTTAGGCGTTAGGTGTTAAGGGTTAAGGGTTAAGGGTTAAGGGTTAGGTGGTGGGAGTTAGGTGGCAGGTTTTGAAGAAAGAGAATAAATAAACAAAAAAAATCTCGCCATTGCTGACGAGATTTTGATATAATTTGAACTGAAATGCAATTAGATGATTAGCATTGCGTCGCCGTAAGAATAGAATTTGTACTCTTCTTTGATGGCGATTTCGTAGGCTTCTTTCATTAAATCGTGACCGCAAAATGCAGAAACCATCATCAATAATGTTGATTTTGGGGTGTGGAAATTGGTAATCATACAATTTGCAATACTGAAATCGTGGGGTGGAAAAAGGAATTTATTTGTCCAACCGTCGAATGTATTCAAGGTTCTTTGCGATGAAACGGCACTTTCAACTGCACGCATTGAAGTGGTTCCAACGGCGCAAATACGTTGTTTTCTGATTTTGGCATTGTTGACAATATCGCAGGCTTCTTGGTTGATTTTCAACTCTTCAGAATCCATTTTGTGTTTCGATAAATCTTCTACTTCAACAGGATTGAACGTTCCTAAACCAACGTGTAAGGTTACTTCGGCGAATTGAATTCCTTTGATTTCTAATTTTTTCAACAAGTGTTTTGAAAAGTGTAATCCTGCAGTAGGAGCTGCAACAGCGCCTTCTTCTTTTGCATAAATCGTTTGGTAACGGTCTGCATCTTCGGGAGTTACTTCTCTGTTGATGTATTTTGGAATAGGTGTTTCGCCTAAATCTGTTAATTTTTGTCTGAACTCATCGTAAGGGCCGTCGTAAAGAAAACGCAGGGTTCTTCCGCGAGAAGTGGTGTTGTCGATTACTTCTGCAACCAACAAATCGTCGTCGCCAAAATACAATTTATTTCCGATTCTAATTTTACGAGCTGGATCTACCAAAACATCCCAAAGGCGTTGTTCGGCATTCAATTCTCTAAGTAAAAAAACTTCGATTCTTGCTCCTGTTTTTTCTTTATTTCCGAATAAACGGGCTGGAAAAACTTTGGTATTGTTGATTACCATTACATCGCCATCATCAAAATAATCGATAACGTCCTTGAACATTTTGTGCTCAATAGTTCTCTTTTCACGGTTGATAACCATCAAACGAGCTTCGTCTCTGTTTTCTGCTGGGTATTCCGCAAGAAGTTCTTTCGGTAAGTTGAATTGAAAATGTGATAATTTCATTTTAAAGAAGTTATAAGTTATGAGTTATAAATTATGAGTTTGCTGCTCGTAATTTTAAATCGTGTGCAAATATACGATTGTGAGATAGGCGTTGTCAAGTGTTTTGACGTTTATTTGTGAAATTAGGTTCAAAGGTGCAAGGACACTAAGGAGATTTCATCATATAAAGTTGTTGTATCCGTCCATTGCTGAAACCAATCTTAATTATTTTAGCCACGAATTACACGAATTGGCACAAATTATCTTTCTAATTTATAAAAAATTCGTGGATATTGGTGTAATTCGTGACTCCTTTTTTACAAAGTGATGTGTCCTGAAGATTTAGTTCGATTAACAAACAGTCAAACTAATTTTTTTTCGAAATTTCAAAGCCTAAATTTTTTAAATCATTCCAAAAATCGGGATAGGATTTAGAAACTACGTCGGCATTTTCTATATTAATATTTGTTTTCAATGCTAAAGGTGCAAAAGCCATTGCCATTCGGTGGTCATTATAGGTTGCGATGGTTTGGTTCGAAATAATATTCGTTGAAGGTGCTAATGTCAAGCTTTCGTGTGTAACTGATATTGAAGCTCCGAGTTTTGAAAGTTCCGTTTTCAAGGCTTCCAAACGGTCAGTTTCTTTGATTTTTAGGGTGTGTAATCCTGTCAAATGGCATCCAATTCCTAAGCCAAGGCACGTTACCACAATGGTTTGCGCAATATCGGGAGTATTATTTAAATCAAGGTTTAAAGGCTTGGGTTTGAAATTTGGTTGTTTGACCAATGTCATTTTGTTTCCATCGAAATGGGTTTCAATGCCCAATTTTTTGTAAATTTCTACCAAAGCAGAATCGCCTTGTAAACTGTTTTGCTTGTAACTTGAGAGCGTTATTTGCGAACCAACCTCTGAAAGTGCAAGAATAGAATAAAAATAAGATGCAGAACTCCAATCGGATTCTACGGTTAGGGTTTGGGGATTTAGGTTTTGGGTTTTTGAATTTACACTAATTATATTTCCACTGAAAGATGTTTCAACACCAATTTCTTGAAGCAAATTCAAGGTCATTTTGATATATGGAATGGAAGTAATTTCGCCTATTAATTTCAATTCCAAACCGTTTTGAAGTTTTGGCGCTATTAGTAAAAGGGCAGAAATATATTGGCTACTTACATTTGCTGGAAGCGAAACTTTGTTGTTTGTGATTTTTTGACCTGTGATTTTTATTGGTGGAAAGCCATCGTTTTCAAGGTAATCGATTTTGGCACCAAGTTGTTGTAGTGCTTCAACCAAAATTTTAATCGGACGTTCTTTCATTCTTGAAGAACCCGTTAATGTTACGATTCTATTTTCTTGTGATGCAAAATAGGCAGTTAAAAAACGCATTGCCGTTCCTGCGTGGTGAATGTCAATTGTTTGGTGGTTGGCGGTTGGCGGTTGGTGGTTAGTTGACAAAGCAGAACTCATTACCTCTGAATCATCAGAATTGGAGGTATTTTCTAAACTAATATTAGGATACAAGGCTTGCAACAATAACAACCGATTGGTTTCCGATTTGGAACCCGTGATTTTAATTTCAGAATTAAGATGTAAGACTTTAGATTTCAGTAGTAAGTTCATATTTTATTATGAGGTGTTGTTTTGGGTTTTGGGTTTTGAATTGTGTAAAACAAAAATATGACTTATCTAATCAAATTCAAAATTCACAATTAATGAAGTTTCTCATTATTATGATGTCTGTCTTTGTCGCGAACAGATTTCAAATCCATTTTTTTATCAAAAGCAGCTTGCAAATCGATTCCCGTTTGATTGGCGAGACACAAAACTACAAAAACTACATCGGCAAGTTCTTCGCCTAAGTCTTTATTTTTGTCTGATTCTTTTTCGGATTGTTCGCCATAGCGACGGGCAATAATTCGGGCTACTTCTCCAACTTCTTCGGTAAGTTGTGCCATATTTGTAAGCTCGTTAAAGTAGCGAACGCCGTGTTCTTTTATCCAATTGTCAACTTCGAGTTGAGAGTTTTTCAGGTTCATGGGTTTTTATTTTTACTATCAATAATTATCGTTACTGGCCCATCATTTACAAGAGCCACTTTCATATCGGCACCAAATTTTCCTGTTTGGATTTTTTTTCCTAATTCCAACTCTATTTGTCGAACGAAATTCTCATATAATGGAATGGCAATTTCAGGTTTCGATGCTTTAATATAGGAAGGTCGATTTCCTTTTTTGGTATTGGCGTGCAGCGTAAATTGGCTCACTACAATAATATCGCCTAGAATGTCTTTTACAGATAAATTCATAACATCATTTTCATCTCCAAAAATGCGAACGTTCACAATTTTTTGGCTAAGCCAATGAATGTCTTCTTGTGAATCTTCATCTTCAATTCCAACTAAAACTAAAAGTCCATTGTCGATTTGGGCTACTATTTTTTCTGAAATAGTTACCGATGCCGAAGAAACACGTTGTAAAACTGCTTTCATATTAATTGGTTTGTATTATTATGAGATTCTTCCTTCGTCAGAATGACAAAATTTCAAAATTATTATTTTTGAAATAACTTATAATTCATAACTCATAATTAAATTACTTATTCCTCGTTTCATCACTTGCAATTCTGTCTTCATTATAAATATCCGTACGGAAATTTTCATCGTCTCCTTCTAATATTTTAAGGTAACTTTTATAGCGCGACCAAGGAATTTCATCTTTCTCTAATGCCGCTTTTATGGCGCAATGAGGCTCGTCTTTATGCAAACAATTATTAAATCGGCATTGGTCTTTCAACTTAAAAAACTCTGGGAAATAACCGCTAATTTCTTCTTTTTCCATATCTACAATCCCAAAACCTTTAATTCCCGGGGTGTCGATAATTCTTGCATCAAAACTCAAATCGTACATTTCTGCAAAAGTTGTGGTGTGTTGCCCTTGCTTACTTTGTTCAGAAATAACCTTTGTTTTTAGATGTAAATTAGGCTCCATAGCATTTACCAATGTTGATTTCCCAACACCAGAATGTCCCGAAAACATACTTACTTTTCCAATCATAAGTTCTTTTAACGCTTCAATTCCTTTCATTTCTGTTGAAGAAACTCGCAAACATTGATACCCAATTTCTTGGTAAATATGCTGCATATACAATTGTTCTTCTAATGTAGCTTCGTCAAAAGTATCTATTTTATTAAAAACCAAAACAGTCTCAATTCCGTACGCTTCGGAAGTTACCAAAAAACGATCAATAAAATTAGTAGTTGTAGGTGGATTATTTATAGTAATTAAAAGAAAAACCCTATCAATATTAGAGGCAATAATGTGCATTTGATGTGACAAATTTACTGATTTCCGAACGATATAATTCTTTCTATCGTGAATAGTATGGATTGTTCCAGTTACCGTATCAGAAGTTTCTTCAAGTTCATAATCTACCCAATCTCCCACCGCTATTGGGTTGGTACTTTTAATTCCTTTAATTCGGAATTTTCCTTTCATACGGCATTCTATAAAATCACCTTGTTCAGATTTTACAGTGTACCAACTTCCAGTAGATTTATAAACGAGTCCTGTCATTTGGCAAAATTAAGTCTTTTTAAGGAAAAACAGGAACAATTATTACATAAAAAAAGTTGCCATTTCTGACAACTTTTAAATTAATAGTAATAAAACTATTTAGTATTTGTAAGCTACTCCAACCATTCTAGTTTGAGAACTTCCTAAACCTTTTTGGTACGTTTTTCCAACTGCATAATCTTTATCTTCAGTAACTAAAACAACAACTCCTCCAAGTTTATAACAATCTTCTTTTAGTCTTTCTTCTGATTTTTTATCTGCATTTGCACCCGATCTGTAGCTAATAAAAGCCGTTTTTCCTTTTACCTCACCAATTCTGGTAAGTCCTTCTACATCATCTAAGTTTTTAGTTAAGATTACTCTTTGAAAAGCATCTTCACCACTTAAATCAATTTTTTCTGTAATAATTTGATTTCTTCCAGAAGCAAATTTGATTGAATTGATTGCTATTTTAGATATTTTTTGCGTTAAATCTTCTCCTTTGTATACAAATGTAACTAAAGATCCGTCGGTATTACTAACTTTACATTCAATAGTTGAACCGCTGTGAAGTTTAAGAATGTCTTGAGCATTTCCATTCAATGCAACAAAAAACAAGCATAATAAAATAAAATTTTTCATAAATTTTGAGGTTAAATAAATTAGATTGCAATACTATTAAAAAAAATTACAGTATCCTATTATATATGGACTATTCTCTTCATTTATATTGCATTCATTATTTTTTCCTGATGACCAATACTTTCTTGGTGAATTGCCTTAAATAATCTCAAAATAAACTCTTCACTCAATCCTTTTTCTTCGCCATCAAGCACCATTTTCCCTAGGATTTCATTCCATCTTTTGTTTTGTAAAACAGCTACGTTTTTAGATTTTTTCAACGCTCCAATTTGTTCTGCAACTTTCATTCTATTGCCCAATAATTCTAATAATTTAGCATCTGCAATATCAATATTTGCTCGCAACTTAATCATTTCTGTATTGTAATCGTCTTCTTCAATAGTAACTTTTCTGATTCGTAAATCGTTGAAAATTTGCTTTAAAGCCGTTGGAGTTACTTGTTGAGCAGCGTCACTCCAAGCATTATCTGGGTCGGTATGCGTTTCGATAATCAATCCATCATAATTCAAATCCAGTGCTTGTTGAGAAACTTCTTGAATCATATCGCGACGTCCCGTAATGTGTGAAGGGTCGCAAATTAAAGGTAAATCTGGGAAACGACTTTGCAATTCAATTGCAATTTGCCATTCTGGAATATTTCTGTATTTCGTTTTTTCGTATGTAGAAAATCCTCTGTGAATTACTCCCAATTTTTTGATTCCCGCATTATACAAACGCTCCACGCCGCCAATCCACAAAGCCAAATCTGGGTTTACAGGGTTTTTTACCAATACAATTTTGTCTGTATTTTGTAATGCATCCGCAATTTCTTGAACGGCAAACGGATTTACGGTTGTTCTTGCACCAATCCATAAAACATCAATATCGTGTTCCAAAGCCAATTTTACGTGGGCTGCATTTGCAACTTCTGTCGCCATCAACAATCCCGTTTCTGCTTTTGCTTTTTGAAGCCATTTCAATCCTATTGCACCAACACCTTCAAATCCGCCTGGACGCGTTCTCGGTTTCCAAATTCCTGTTCTGTAAATACTTACATCTGAATTTTTCAATTCGTGTGCAATTTTCAAAACTTGTTCTTCCGTTTCTGCGCTACAAGGCCCAGCTATTACTAACGGATGTGTCAAATTGAATTCATCCAACCACGTTCTCATTTCTTTCTTGTTCTCCATCTTACTTTATTTTGTAATTATATTATTTTTATTTGTTGAAATTATTTAAAATCTCTTTGATTTTATTTACACTTTGCATTTCTTGAAAAACGGCTTCATAATTATCACTTTCTAATAATTCTTTAAATTTCGATAAATTAGAAATATATTCTCCCAATGTTTTAACCACGTGTTTTTTATTCTGCTTGAATATTGGAGTCCACATTGCGGGTGAACTTTTGGCTAATCTGACTGTGCTTTCAAATCCACTTCCCGCCATATCAAAAATATCTCGCTCGTCTTTTTCCTTTTCAATTACTGTTTTTCCCAACATAAATGCACTTATATGCGACAAATGAGATACATAAGCAATGTGTTTGTCGTGCGATTTTGCATCCATATATCGAATTCGCATTCCCAATTTGTCAAATAATTCTAATGCTTGTTGTTGCAATTTAAATGTTGTTTTTTCTACCTCACAAATAATATTTGTTTTGCCTTGAAACAATCCCAAAACTGCAGCGGTTGGTCCCGAAAATTCCGTTCCTGCAATAGGATGTGTTGCCATAAAATTTCTCCTTTTTGAATGATTTGAAATTGCTTCACAAATAGGAAATTTTGTAGATCCCACATCTAAAACCAATGCATCATCATTTATTGCATCTAAAATACTTGGCAAAAGTACTAAAGCGATATCAACTGGCACGGCAAGAATCACAAAATCGGCATCTGCCAAATCCAAAATCGATGCTTTTTTATCGATAATTTTCAAATTCAAAGCGGCATCTAAATAATTTTCATTGGTATCAATTCCAAAAACTGTCACATTATCATAATTAGATTTTATGTCCAATGCCATAGAACCGCCAATTAATCCAACTCCTATTATATATACATTCATTTTTATACTTAGATTTAACCTTAATTATTCCTAAAACCTCAAAATTGCTTCTTGTATTTTTTCTTCTTTCACACAAAGTGAAAACCGAATATAACCTTCCCCATTGCTTCCAAAAATAGTTCCAGGTGTAATAAAAATATCTTTTTCATATAATATTTTATCCACAAAATCCTCAGCAGATTTAATTTCTAATGGTAATTTTGCCCAAACAAATAATCCAACCGAATTTTCATCATACGTACAACCTAATTTTTTTGCCAATTCAAAAGTTAGATTTCTTCGTTTTTGATAAATTACATTTTGCGCATCAAACCAAGATTTATCTAATTTCAGAGCTTCGATTGCACCTTTTTGGATTCCATAAAACATACCGCTATCCATATTGCTTTTCACTTTTAGAACGGCATCGATAAATTCCGGTTTTCCAGAAACCATTCCCACTCGCCAACCCGCCATATTATAAGTTTTGGATAACGAATTCAATTCTAATGCAACCTCTTTTGCACCGTCAATTTTCAGAATTGAAATTGGATTGTCATTTAATACAAAACTGTACGGATTATCATTAATTACTAAAATCTGATGTTTTTTGGCGAAAGCCACTATTTTTTCAAACAACTTCAAACTTCCAGTTGCGCCCGTGGGCATGTGCGGATAACTAACCCACATCATTTTCACCTTTGACAAATCTTGTTGTTCTAATTTTTCAAAATCAGGTTCCCAATTATTATTTTCAATTAAATCATAAAAAACAGGTGTTGCACCTACTAATTTTGTTACTGAAGTATAAGTTGGATACCCAGGATTTGGAATTAAAACGGCATCACCTTCATTCAAAAAAGCCAATGATATGTGCATAATTCCTTCTTTTGAACCCATTAAAGGTAAAATTTCAGAATTAGAATCCAATTCCACTTGGAAGTTGTTTTTATAAAAATCAGCCATTCCATTTCTCAATTCTGGAAGTCCTTGATAACTCTGATATTGATGCGCATTTTCATCGGTAACGGCATTTTGAATTGCTTCAATTACATTTTTTGAAGGCGTCATATCAGGACTTCCTATTCCCATATTGATAATCGGTTTTCCTTCAGAAATGAGTTGACGAACTTCCCTTAATTTTGATGAGAAATAATATTCTTCTACTATGGCGATACGGTTTGCAAACCCCACCCCATCACGCACAGAAGGGAAGGAAGCCGAAGAAGAAATCGTGATGTTTTTTAAATTTTCCAATTTATTTATTGTTATTTATTCTAAAATATTACTATTTTTTGCTCTACTAATTCCCCCTTAGGGGGTAGGGGGCTTGGCTTTGTATTTTTATATTCCCCTAAAACTTTGAAATATTCCGCCATAATTTCCAGTAAAGATTTTGCTTTAGAATAATCATTATAATCATCAAAAGTCACATCCACGAAAAAAGAATATTTCCAAGGCGTTTCAATTTTTGGCAATGACTGAATCTTCGTTAAACTCAATTTACAATCACTCATCACGTTCAAAACCGCAGCCAAACTTCCTCGTTTGTGTTCCAATTCAAATTTTAAAGAAGCTTTGTTTATTTCAGACTTTGGAACAAATGAATTCTCTTTATTTAGAATAACAAAACGTGTCATATTGTTATTAATCGTTTGGATTTCTGGTGCCAAAATTTCTAAATCATACATTTTTGATGCCGTTTTACTAGCAATTGCTGCAATTCCAGTCAATTGATTCTGATGAATTCTTCTGGCAGTTTCAGCGGTATCTTTATCCTCAACTACTTTTATATTCGGTAATTTTTTTAGAAATTCCATACATTGTAATAATGCCATTGGGTGCGAATGAACTTCTGAAATATCCTCTATTTTTTGTCCTTTCAACGCCATAAAATTTTGATGAATATCCATATAATATTCGCCGATAACATGTAAATTATTCTTATCAATCAAGGCATAATTAGGAATAATCGAACCCGCAATTGAATTCTCAATAGCCATAACCGCTTGATTTGATTTTCCTGACAATAGACTATCCACCAATTCTTCAAACGACATACACTCATCAACTTCAATATCTTGATGATAATATTCCAATGCCACTTGATGGTGAAACGAACCTTGTATTCCTTGTATTGCAACTTTTTGTATCATATATAATCAAAAAAAAATCCTGATTTTCATCAGGATTGTATAGCTTTATTTGTTTTTTTATTTGTTTCAAATAACCACAGCACAATCCTTACTTCTACTAAAGAAGAAATAACAAGAAGGTGTAAAATTGAAATTATTGTTCATTTTTATTCGTGATTGTTTAGCAAAGCTATATAAAAAATTTGTTTTAACACTAAAAAAAAATAGAATTTTTAAATTAAAAACGATTTCTCAAATCTCACCCGTAAATTTTATTAAATTATTGTAAAAAAGAACTAATAATGCGATTTATTCAATTTAACCAATTATTCTTTTGTTGAATACATTTCAAATTTTGTAGAACTTTTAAAGATATTTAAATCCTATTTAAATGCGCTACCCATTTTGTAATCTACATTATAGTAAAAACAGAATTTTTCTCCTTACTTTTGTTCCAAATCAAATAATATGTCAATTGAAGTTGTAAATATTTCCAAAAGTTACGGTACCCAAAAAGCGTTGGATGCTGTTTCTTTCTCTGTAAAAAAAGGAGAAATTGTTGGTTTTTTAGGCCCAAACGGAGCTGGAAAATCAACTTTAATGAAAATATTAACAACGTACATCAATGCCGATGAAGGTTCAGCAACTGTAAATGGGTTTGATGTAAATTCAAATCAAAAAGCGGTTCAGTTGTCAGTTGGTTATTTGCCTGAGCACAATCCGTTGTATTTGGATTTGTATGTTCGGGAATATTTGGCTTTTAATGCCGATGTATATAAGGTTGCAAAATCCAGAATTAACGATGTTATTGAATTGACAGGTTTGTCATCAGAAAGTCATAAAAAAATTGGACAATTATCAAAAGGGTATCGTCAGCGTGTGGGTTTGGCGAATGCATTATTGCACAATCCTGACGTTTTAATTTTGGATGAACCTACCACAGGATTGGATCCAAATCAATTGGTTGAAATTAGAAATGTGATTAAAAATGTCGGAAAAGACAAAACTGTTTTCCTTTCTACGCATATTATGCAAGAAGTTGAGGCCATTTGTGATCGTGTAATTATTATCAATAATGGTAAAATTGTAACCGATAAAAAATTAGACAAACTAATTTCTGCCGATAAAGAACAGGTTATTGAAGTGGAATTTGATTATAAAATAGAAGAAGAAGCAATTGCAAAAATGCCGCATTTGAAATCTTATAAAAACACACATGATATGGTTTGGGAATTGACTTTTCTGTCTGATAAAGACATGCGACCAACCGTTTTTGATTTTGCACACGACAATGGATTGAAAACGTTGCAATTGAATCAAAAGAATAAAAATTTAGAGACCATTTTCAGAGAAATTACCAAAGAATAATTCTAATTATAAATTACTCTTCCGTGGTATAATTGCTGCACATCAACTATTGGCGGATTATTTTTTAGGATTACATTTCCTGTACTTACCATTTTTCCCGTAATAACTTCTGTAGGTTTTACAATCATATCGTTTGACCCTCTGTGATATACATAAATACTCTTAGCACTTAAATTATCGCCACTAAATCGTCCGTTTCCATCATAAAAATTAACTGAAAGATTATTGGTTTTTCCTGAAATATAATACCTCGAAACATTATTATTATCTATAACTAATTGATTGTTATCGATTTGAATATTAAAATCTCCTGTCCCTGCACCATCTGATATATCAAAAGCTACCAACCTTAAAAAAGGGTAGGTTAAAATTCCATTAGAAGCAATAATTCTTTCTGTTTTTGAATTTATTTCTGTAATATTTGGTGCGGTAATAAAAACTACCGTATTCCCATAATCACGAACCCAATTGCAAGTTGTATTGTCTTTTAATGTAAGTAGCCCATCCGCAACGGTTGCTTGAATATTTGACATTAAATTTTCACCTGTTTGAACCTCAACTTTATTAACTGGGCCTTCTGTAATCACCAAACTTATTCCTTGATGTACGGTGATTTTACTAAAATCTGCAACTGGAAAATCTTTAGTTATAATTGAACCCGTTGATTCTATACATTCACTAGGTTTTGAACAGCTAATGCTTATAAAAATCAACCCCACTAATAAAATTATTTTTTTCATAAATCAAATTTTTATAATCTAATTCCAACCGCAAACTCCATAGCTTCGGCTAAAAAACCGTGTGTTTTGATGGAAACGCCTGTAAATATTTTATTGCTTAAATAATATTTCATTCCCAACCTATCATAAATTGCAATGTCGTTTTTAAATGGTTGGTACACATAATATCCAAGTTGCGCCTCTAAGGAAATTTTATTAATGAACAATTCATGCCCAACAAAAACACCAACTCGCTTGTAATCCGTATTTGGATCTATATTTAAGTTAGGATATGCAACGGATTGATATTTAATAAAATCAATATTAGATTTCGTCAAAAATAATTCGGTTCCAAATTGAATGGCACTTTTACGATTCAATCTTTTATCGGCAAAAAATCCTATATGATAAAAAGGATGTGTTCCGCTTCCAACAATTGAGCTTTCGTTAATTCCTGTTCGAAGCACAAAAGTGTATTTAATTGGCTGTTTAAATTTTCTATTAAATGAAGTTGTATCAATAGGTTTATTCGCAATTTTATCAAAATTATAGTTCAAACCCAGATTTATATTAAACGTATTAATTCCACTATTCGGGGATTTCATTCGAGCATTTGAGAAATGAGTAAAAAGGAAACCCGCTTGCAATCCTAATTTATCTATGATGTTGTCTTTTTTATAATTCAACCCAAAATTAATATTTCCAAGAAATTTTGAACCAAAAGCACCATTTTTACTATTGGTAACATTATCATGTGGATTTGATGCCAATGCGATTCCGTCTGCTACTTTCAATACCAAATTTCTGTTTAGGAAATAGAAATTATAATGCAATCCAATGGCATAATTATGTCCTAAAAATTCATTTTTAAAATCTTGATATAAGAAATAAATACCATAATCTGGGAAGTTATAGGCCGATTCCCATTCTTTATTCCCATGTGTTTTTTTTGAAAAACTTAGAAGAACTCCATCAGGATGACCAGTCACCAAATGAGATAAATCTGGTGAGTGTTTAAAGATGTTTCCAGTAAAAAAAACAGCTTCAAAAGCATTAGATTCTTTGAATTCTTGTGCAGAACTAAAACCAAATAGCAACAGTGAAATTCCTATAATAATAGCTCTCATTAGGTAAATATTGGGACGCAAATATATTCATTTTTTTTTAGAATATTGCCTTTGCAATTTGCCTAATGTTTTCAGATTTACCCATAGAATAATAATGCAAAACAGGAACTCCCGCTTGTTTTAATTCCAAAGATTGCTGAATTGCCCATTCAATACCAACAATTTTAACTTCGGCAGATGATTTACATTTTTCGATGGCACTAATCAAATCTTCAGGTAAATCTACTCGGAAAACTTGTGGCAAAAGTTGCATGTGTTTTTTTACGGCAATTGGTTTAATCCCTGGAATAATAGGAATTGTAATCCCCATTGCTCTGGCTTTATCAACAAACTCGAAGTATTTTGAATTATCGAAAAACATCTGGGTAACAACGTAATCTGCTCCAGCATCTACTTTTTCCTTAAGTCTTCTCAAATCCGATTGCAACGAAGGCGATTCCAAATGTTTTTCAGGATAACCAGCAACTCCAATACAAAAATCTGATTTGTTATCTACATCTAATAAGTCGTGTAAATATTTACCGTCATTTAAGAGTTTTATTTGTTTCACCAAATCAATTGCATAGTCATTTCCACCGTTTTTTGGGATAAAATATTTTTCATCTTTCATAGCATCGCCACGTAAAGCCATCACATTATCAATTCCTAAATAATGACAATCTACCAATAAATACTCTGTTTCTTCCTTAGTAAAACCACCGCAAAGCACATGTGGAATAGTATCTACATTGTATTTATGTTTTATGGATGCGCAAATACCCAATGTCCCGGGGCGCATTCTTGTGAGTTTTTTATCCAATAATCCATTTCCCTTATCGATATAAACAAACTCCTCACGAGAAGTTGTTACATCAATAAAAGGGGGATTGAACTCCATTAATGGGTCAATATTATCGTATAATTCCTGTATGCTTTTCCCTTTTTGTGGTGGGATAATTTCAAAAGAGAATAATGTAGTTCCTTTTGCGTCTTCGATATGTTGTGTTACTTTCATATTTTTGGTTGTTGGTTGTTGGTTGTTGGTTGTTGGTTGCAGAAAATTTCTATCAACCGACAACTATCAACCATCAACTATTATTTAATCTGCTATATTTGGATTCAACCATTTATTGGCAACTTCCGTTGGAATGCTTCTGCGTTTTGCGTAATCAATTACTTGGTCTTCTTTTATTTTACCAAGTCCAAAATACTTACTTTCTGGGTTACCAAAATAATATCCTGACACCGATGATGCTGGCCACATTGCCATACTTTCGGTCAATTTGACTCCAATTTCTTGTTCTACATTTAATAATTTCCAAATCGTTGGTTTTTCTAAATGGTCTGGACACGCTGGATACCCCGGTGCTGGACGAATTCCTTTGTAGCTTTCGCCAATTAATTCTTCGGTGGTTAAAACCTCATCAGTTGCATAACCCCAAATCTCTTTACGAACTTTTTCGTGTAAATATTCGGCGAATGCTTCAGCAAATCTATCTGCCAAAGCTTTTACCATAATCGAATTGTAGTCGTCTAAATTCTTCTCGAATTCAGTTGCCCATTCGTCAACGCCAAAACCTGTGGTTACACAAAACGCACCCATATAATCAGTTTTCCCACTGTCTTTAGGTGCAATAAAATCGGCTAAGGCTATGTTTGGCGCGCCTGCCGTTTTTTGAGATTGCTGACGCAAAGTTAGAAACAGCCCCCTAACCCCCGAAGGGGGAACTCCTATATTTGACGATAATTTTTCTATCTGTTTTCCTACTGTTTGAGTAGTTCCAACTTCGGGTGCAGTGGGAGCTTCGTACACTTCAATATCGTCGTCATTTATAGTATTCGCTGGAAATATTCCATAAATTCCTTTAGCCGTCAATTTCTTTTCTTTGAGAATTACTTTCAACATTTCTTGGGCATCCGCAAAAACTGAAGTTGCTTGTTCACCAACCACTTCATCTGTTAAAATCGCAGGATATTTTCCAAACAATTCCCAAGTTCTAAAAAATGGTGTCCAATCGATATATGGAACTAAAACGTCTAAATCAACTTCAATAGTTTTTGAACCTATAAAATTTGGTGTTACAGTCGTAAAATTATCCCAATCTAATTTTAATTTATTGGCACGTGCCTGTTCAATTGTCAAGAAATTTTTGTCGCGACTACGGTTCAAATATCCTTCCCGTAATTCATCATATTCTAATCGAATATCAGTTGTGTATTTTAATTTCGTTTCGGAATTCAATAAATTTCCCGCTACTGTTACCGCTCTCGAAGCATCATTTACGTGAACTACAGTACTATTGTATTGTGGCGCAATTTTCACGGCAGTATGTGCGCGAGAAGTTGTTGCGCCACCAATCATTATTGGAATTTTAATATTTAACCTTTCTAATTCTTTAGCCAAATAAACCATTTCATCTAATGAAGGTGTGATTAATCCACTTAAACCAATAACATCAACATTGTGCTCAATGGCTGCTGCAATGATTTTCTCGGGTGCAACCATTACACCTAAATCAACGATTTCATAGTTATTACAAGCCAAAACCACGGAAACAATATTTTTTCCAATGTCGTGAACATCACCTTTTACAGTTGCCATCAAGATACGGCCTGCCCCCCCCGCCCCCGAAGGGGGAGCTTCCAATAATGCCGATTCAATAGCACTTAATTTTGTTGAAATTTTTTCAATTACGTCAAATATAGTACTAAGGACTTCTTTATTTGTAAAGCGAATTACCTGATAACCTTCTGAAACAAGCCATTTTGTTCTTTCAAAATCACTTATTTCATTCTCAGGTAATTGATGAATTGAACCATCAACTTCAATAATTAAATGATGTTTCAAACAAACAAAATCTGCAATATATTCCCCAATTATATGTTGGCGTCTAAATTTGTATCCATCTAATCCCTTTCCGCTCAAAACATTCCAAAGCATTTTTTCTGCTTCTGTTGGTTTGTTGCGCATACTTTTAGCATATTCCAAAAGTTTTGGATAAGAAATTGGATTGGCAGTCATCCATCTTTTTTCGGCTTCAGCTCCCCCTTTGGGGGTTGGGGGGCTTATAAACGGTAAAAGATATGCCACTGCTTTTTTCATAACTCGTGCCGATTTTACTACTTGTGGCAAAAACATTTTTCCGCTTCCAAATAAATCGCCTACAACATTCATTCCTGTCATCAAATTAATTTCGATAACTTCGATTGGTTTTGAAGCTGCAAGTCTTGCTTCTTCAATATCTAATTCTATAAATTCATCAATTCCTCTTACCAAAGAATGTGTTAATCGTTCTTGGATTGTACCAGAACGCCATTCTTGGATTGCCTTTTCATTTGCTTTAAAATCGCCTTTTACATTTTCAGCGAAGTCTAATAATCGTTCGGTTGCATCGTCCCTTCTGTTTAATAAAACATCTTCAACGTGTTCTAATAAATCTTTTGGGATTTCATCATATATAGATAACATTTCGGGATTTACAATTCCCATTGTCATTCCATTTTTGATGGCGTGATACAAGAAAGCCGAATGCATTGCTTCACGCACCGTATCGTTTCCTCTAAACGAGAACGAAACATTACTCACTCCGCCGCTTACGTGGGCGTGTGGAAGATTTTCTTTAATCCATTTTGTGGCTCGAAAGAAATCTAAGGCGTTCAATTTATGTTCGTCCATTCCTGTGGCAACAGGGAAAATATTGGGATCGAAAATAATATCTTGAGCTGGAAAACCAACTAAATCAACTAAAATATCGTACGAGCGTTTGCAAATTTCTATTCGTCGTTCGTAATTATCGGCTTGTCCTTTTTCATCAAATGCCATAATGATTACAGCCGCTCCGTATCGTTTTACTAATTTGGCGTGATGAATAAATTGTTCTTCCCCTTCTTTTAGGGAAATTGAATTCACCACACTTTTACCTTGAGCCACTTTCAAACCAGCTTCGATAATTTCCCATTTTGAGCTGTCAATCATCAAAGGAACACGAGAAATATCGGGTTCGGAAGCAATTAAATTTAGGAAAGTGGTCATTGCATAAACGCCATCAAGCATTCCTTCATCCATATTGATATCGATGATTTGTGCGCCACCTTCTACTTGGTCACGAGCCACAGCAAGCGCTTCGGCGTATTTTTCTTCTTTTATAAGACGTAAAAATTTACGAGAACCGGTTACATTAGTTCGTTCACCAACGTTTACGAAGTTGGTTTCTGGCGAAATTATTAACGGTTCAAGTCCTGATAACTTTAAATAGTTGTTGGTTGTTGGTTGTTGGTTGTTGGCCGTATCTATAATCATAACAACTTTTTATAATAATTTATAAATCCATTTAATAGTTTTTTACAAGATTGCATCTGGTTAAAAACAATATTAAAATTATTCTCGTCAATATATTTTTGGTCAAGAGCTACATAACATTGTGTTTCTAATTCATATAATGAACCTCTTGATATATGCAAAAAATTAATTGTATCTTTTGAAGTTTGTCTTCCGCAACCTTCAGCAATATTAGAAGGAATTGAAACCGAACATCTTCTCATTTGATTTGTCAATCCGTAAATTTCTTCTTTTGGAAAAACTTTAGATAAATCGTAAATTAAATTTGTCAATTTTCTTGCTTCGATCCAAACTTCAAGTTTATTGTATTCCATATTTATTGTTGATTTTTGTAAATTGATAAATTAATTTTATTGGATGGATTTTCCAACAACCATCAACTATCAACCGACAACTTTTCTCGGTTTATAATCCTTCGCAACCTCTGCAATTAATCGAATGTGATCGGGATTTGTACCACAACATCCGCCAATGATATTGATTAAATTTTCGTCTAAATATTCCTTGATTTGCGCTTGCATTTCTTTAGGTGTTTCGTCGTATTGCCCGAAAGCGTTTGGCAATCCAGCATTTGGATGTGCCGAAATATTGAAAGACGTGTTGTGTGCCAATTGTTTCAAATACGGTTTCAGTTGGTGTGCGCCCAAAGCACAATTGAAACCTACGCTTAACAGCGGAATATGTGAAATTGAAATCAAGAAAGCTTCTACGGTTTGCCCGGAAAGTGTTCTTCCAGAAGCATCGGTAATGGTTCCTGAAACCATAATTGGAATGTCAATTTTGCGTTCGTCTTTGACTTCTTCGATGGCAAAAAGTGCTGCTTTGGCATTTAAAGTATCGAAAATGGTTTCTACTAAAAGTAAATCTACGCCGCCATCAATTAGGGCTTCGACTTGTTGTTTGTAGGCTATGCGTAAATCGTCGAATGTTACGGCTCTGAAACCTGGGTCGTTTACATCGGGCGACATACTTGCGGTTCTGTTTGTTGGTCCGATTGAACCTGCTACGAAACGTGGTTTGTCTGGATTTTTTGCTGTGAATTCATCGGCGACTTTTCGAGCAATTTTGGCAGATTCGAAGTTGAGTTCGTAAACAATGTCTTCGAGATGGTAATCTGCCATTCCGATTGTTGTTCCTGAAAATGTATTGGTTTCTACGATATCGGCGCCTGCTTCAAAATATTGTGCGTGAATGTCTTGAATTGCTTTGGGTTGTGTTAACGAAAGTAAATCGTTGTTTCCTTTTAGGGAATGTGGAAAGTCTTTGAATCGTTCGCCACGGAAATCTTCTTCCGAGAAATTATAGCGTTGTAGCATTGTTCCCATTGCTCCATCGAGAATGAGAATTCGTTTATTGATTGCCCCCCAAACCCCCGAAGGGGGAATTGATTCTGAGTGTTTTGAAATATTTGACATATTTTATTACTTATAAATCACGCTTTTTAAGGTGATTTGTTTTTTTGATTAATAATTCCAAAAGTTCAAACGAATACATCTTTAGCCCCGATTGTAGTGGAAATCCTGCTCTTTTTAGAGCAGATTGCAACGGAAAACGGGAATATGATGTATTAGAAAGCCTGAAAATTCGCTTCAAAAAAATAAAAAATGTTATGTGGAAAGTGAGAGAGAATCTCGGGTTATCTGTTTCCGATAAATCGGAATAGAATGTAGCACCTTCTTTACGGGTAAAGGGTTGCTAAGCTTTCAACGGGTCTAATCCCTCGGGCTTTCGTGATAACATTCAGTACGTTTAAGAACGGTGCAAAGTAATGGAAAAAATTTTGGTTTTGCAAGGAAATGAGTAATTTTGTATGTAAAAAATATTTTTTTAATCTATATGAGTGTATCTTTTCCAATATTGCATTAAGATGAATGTTGCAATCATTGACGATGCGATGCCTTCGAAAAGTAATCCGAGACAATATTGGGTGACTGATGGTTTGCTTCCCGTTAAGAATATATCGGAAAGTGTATGAATGTATGCTTCGCCGCCTTTGTAATTAATGTAAATATAAAGTCCGATTATGCTCAAAAAAACTCCGATTATGGATGTGAAAGCAGCTGCAAAGATATTTTGCAAATAGTCGTTTTTTCCATCTTTGATATTGTATTTTATTGTTTGATTTACGAAATACAATACGATGAAAATATTTAATAATCTGAGGTAATAAATATCAGCGAATCCTAATAAATCCATTGCAAGGAAATAGATTCCGATTCCTAAAAAAATAAAAATTGCATTTTTTAATTCTCTTTGAAGTTTCATATAATTGATTTTAAATTACAATTTTAGAAAGAGATGGGCGATTTATTTAATTGGGAACCAAAGAAATAGTAGGGGAACTAATGTAAGAAATATTAATATAGAAACCTTGTTTATTGGATAAAAAACAAGGTTATGTCTATAAAATGTTTTATAAATTATATTTTAGACTCAAAATAATATATCTCGGCTGGACGGTATATTGCGAAGTTCTTGTGGAAAATTGCGTGAAACTGTCGTCGTTTAAGGTTTTTGTGTTCAATAAATTGGTGGCACTTATTTTATATTCTAATTTGCTGTCTTTTGTTTTTTGATAAATTAAACTCGTACTCAGGAAATCATATTCGTTATTTACCGTTTTGTTGTTGTTTGAGTAATGATAATATTCGTATTCTGCAACAAATGAAAAACTGTCTAAAAAGTAATAATCGAGTTTTGCCGATGGTCTTTCGGTTAAGAATTTTGTGCCTTCATAATCATTGGTTGTGATGGAATATCCAATTTCAAGGTTGGGTAAATTTTTGTAATTTGTAGCTAATTTTGCGGTGTAATTTTGCGTAAGTGATTCGGTAGTTCTAAAGATATTGTTTTGAATATTATTGAATTTTGACCAGTTCAAACCTAAATTAATTGATGCTTTATAATTTCTGGCAAATGACCTTCCATAATTTGCATTTCCAGAAAAAGATTCGTCTGCAAAATTAGAATTTATTGCTGTTGAAACTTGGTTTATTCCAGTAAAATCCGCACTTGTTTTTACAGCATTTATACGTTTTGTATAATTGATATTGGCAAAAATATTCTCGAAATTGAACATATTATATTTGAAATAACGAAGGGAATGGCTTTCTGACAAGGCATTTTCTAACGTTCTATTTCCTTTGAATAAAGAGTTATAATTTGCAAAAGTATAACCAGTGGTTAATTTTGTAATATCTGTAAAATCGTTTGTAATAGAATAATTATAGGTTAATGTTTCTGCTTTTTTCATTTGATATAAGGCATAAACATCGGGCAAAACACGGTAGAAATTATCGCTAAATCTTGTATTTAATTGGTCGTTGGATGTGTTGTAATTGTGAAATGAAAATCCTGGATTAAACGTGAATTTACCAGTAATGAATTTGTAATGCAATCCCAAAAAGGCATCATTGAAATTGTAACTTACATCATTGTTTTTATCGGCATCATTCAAATCATTATTGGTTCCGTTATCCAAAATTTGGAAAATATGAGAATTGAAATTTTGAAGGGAATAGGTGTTTCCAAAAGTAAAATTGATGTTGCTTTTTGGCGTTAACATATAATAATAATCAATTTTTGTGTCTAATTTATTGGTTTTTACAAAACGATTTTGATTGACATTATATCGGTTTTGGTTTTGTAATCCTAAAATTGGAAACGGGTTCTGACCTAAATTAGCATTGTAAAATGGATCTTCATCTTGATATAAATGTTGAATTTCAATATCAAATACGCTTTTATCGCTTTTTGTATAATACAAACTCAAATTTTGTGACAACGAAAGTGGATTTTGCTCTTTGAAAGTCGAGATGTCTTGAATGTTATTCATCGGTGGCGTTCCGTTTGAGTCCGTTGTAATTAATTCTGAAAGTAAATTGTTATCTTCATCTTGCTTGGAATTTTTCAATAAAACATCATAATCAAATTGCAATTTGGTGTTTGGTTTGTAGCTTGAACTTATTTTAAAAAGACCCAAATTACTTTTTTGATGTGTCGCTTCTTGCGTGTTTTGATTGGTATTTAAAGTATTTATTACCGCTCCACTTGAATTTCTAATTTCATCAATTCGATTGTTTTGAGAAACCGTTTCCAAGTCTGTAATTGTTTTGGAAATAATTGCAAATCCGCTTAAACTCCAAGCTTTAGTAACATTGTATGAAAAATTGGTTGCTCCAAATTGGGTTTCAATTTCTTTCGCACGATTATTTCTAAGCATTGAAATTCCTAAATCATTGGAAGAAACATTGAAATTTGTTCCGCCTTTTTTCATCATACTTCTAAAACCGCCCGTGAATTTGAAATAATCCTGAACGGTAAATGGTAATTCCCCAATATTATTATAATTGGCAATCAAGTTCAAACTGTATTTTGGATTGTAATAAAACAGCTTTGGATTGGCGACATAACGGGTGTTTTTATTCTCGGAACCAATTCCTGCATTCATATCTCCAAACCAGAAATTCTTTTTTCCTTTTTTGAGTTTGATGTTCATCGCAATGTTTTCATCGCCATTTTCCAAACCTTTTAAGGCAGAAACATCGTTGAAATTTCGTAGAACTTGGATTTTATCGATGGCATCTGCTGGAATATTTTTGACTCCTAATTTTGTATCACCGTCAAAAAAGTCCTTGCCTTCAACCATTAATTTTGAAACTTTTTTGCCTTCAACTTCAATTTCTCCATCGGCATTCACTTCTACGCCTGGTAATTTTTTAAGGATGTCTTCCAATTTTCGTTCCGTTCCAGATTTGAAGGAATCGGCATTGTAAACTATGGTATCCCCTTTTATTGAAACGGGCATTTCGTGAACAATTTCAACACCTTCAAGCTCAATTCCACCAGATTCTAAAGTAATATTCTGAACAATATTTGTTGCAACGGTTGCCAGAGAAATCTCTTTGGATTGCATTCCTAAATAACTAATCTTAATAATATAATTAGAATTGGGTTTCAAATTCAGCAAATATTTTCCTTTATCATTCGTAATCGCGTAGGAATCCATTGCTTTTGTAACTTGGTTTACCGCCATTACATTCGCCATTTCCAAAGGTGATTTTCCAACATCTTGAATAAATCCTTCAAATTTTATGTTTTGAGAAAATGAAATTGAAGTGACAAATAATAATAGTAGAAATTTTTTCATTGAGTGATATTTTGTTAACGATAATTAATTAGGGTTTGCATCTAAATGAATAACACCATTTTTATCCTTTAATTTATTGTATTGTTTTTCTTCCATCAAATCATAAGCATTCTGAGAAATTACCTTCCCATTTTTCGATGCTTTTATGCTTTTTTTGTCTTTTGGATTAAGTATTACTTTTGAACAAAGAATAATTAGATTATTTTCATTCACTTCTATTATCAATCCTGGTAAACCCCAATATTGATTTGGACCGTGGCTAACTGGAATTTCTGGATTGTACCAAACAGTAATCTTTTTGTCCTTTGGTTTTTCCAAATTAAAAAAACTTGTTTTGTTCTTGCTTTGTTTTGCTTTTTCAACTTCATATTCTTGAAGTTCTTTTTTAGTAACTTTTGTAATTGAAATCGCTTTATAACAAGTATAACCACCAATTTTCTTACTTTCTTGTGTTATATCCCAATTATAGTTTTTTAAAACATCAGTAATTATGTAGTTTTTATTTGCAAATTCTTCGGCTTTAATATACTTTTTAGTTTGGCTATTTTTATAGAGTTCCCCTTCTAATTCAGATGCAAATGTACTTCCGCGAGAGCCCGTTTCTTTAAGTTTTTGTTCTTGTTGATATATAGATTCTGCTTTATTAAAATTTAAAACGAATATTTTTTCAAACATTTTATTTATCTTTTCATTCAATTCTTTCGCCTTTTCATCGCTCATAGCTTTTGTGTCGAAAACCACATTATTTAGTGATTTTGATAAATAAATTGCTCTACCTTGAAACTCTTGCGCTTGAGAAACATTAATAAATAGAAGTAACAAGAAAAGACTTTTCTTAAAAATAGTTTTCATTTTTATTATTTTTATTAAAATCAATAACGCAATTAAGAAAGATATATTTGATTTATGAAACAGGCAAATAAAATTCCTAACGCCCCATTCTCATTTGCATTCCGCCATTTCCACCTTTACCTTGATTCATTTGTCTGAATTCTTCCATTTTTTTAACAACGGTTTCATCATATTCTTTTTGAGAGATTACTTTACCGTTTGTTGATTCTTTAATTTCTGCTTTTTCCTTAGAATTTAATACAATTTTAGAACACAAAATAATGGTTTTTCCATCGTTCACTTCTAATATTAATCCTGGCAATCCCCAATAATTTTCTGGCCCTTGATTAATTGGAATTTCTGGAGAATACCAAGCTGTAATTGTGATTTCTTTTGGCAATTCAAAATCATCCATAAAGTTAGTTTTCTTAGCTTCGCCTTCCGTTTTAACAGCTTCCCCTTTTGCATTTTCTTTTTTCGGTTCCTCTTTTTTAGATCTAAAATTTCTAAAATCAGATTGACTTACAGGTCGCACCGCAGTTGCTTTAAAACAATTGTATCCGCCAATTAATTTGGTTTCACTTTCCATTTTCCAAGCATAATTTGGTAAGGAATCTTTAATTAAAAATTCTTTTCCCATAAATTCTTTGTCAACAGAATATGTTTTTTGCTTCACATTTTTATAATTTGTTCCGCCACCGCCCATCATCGAACTCATCATTTTCATTCCGCCACCACCTTGACCTGGTGCGTCTAATTTTTCTTCTTCTTTATAAATGGAAGCCGATTTATTGAAGTTCAGAATAAAGGTTTTTTCAAACATTTTTTTCATACGCTCTTCAATCATTTTCTGCATATCGGGCGTCATATCCTTGTTTCCTTCCATTCTCGTTTTAAAATCAGAAGTACTTGTTTTTGATTCATAAACTGCCATTCCTTGAAATTCTTGCGCTTGCATTTGTAAAAAAGAAACTGCGCTAAATGCTACTGATAAAATTATTTTTCTAAACATAAGTTGGTTTATTTGTCTTGTTTGTTAAACTAGTTACTAAATTTCGATAAAAATAGTAATTATACGATTGCAAATATGACGAATTAGAAGAATTAATGTTACAAATGTTTTGTTAAAAATATAATCCAGAAAGTATCGCATCTATAAAGTTTAATCGTAATTTAGCTTATTATGAAAAAACAACTTCGGCTATTTGGTTTTTTACTCTTTTTTATTTGTTCCGCTCAAGGGCAAATGAAAAACGCTTCGTTGGTTTCAAGTCAATCTATTTCTGGAAGTACTTTTGTGGGAATTGATGTTTTATCCAATTTATATTACGTAGAAAATAATGTCTTTTTCAAGAAAAATAAGTCGCAATTATGGCAATACAAAAACCTTTCTTTGGGAAAAATTACCAAAATTGATTTGCAAAATCCATTGAAAATCGTACTTTTTTATGAAGATTTTAATTCGGTGATTTTATTAGACAATCAACTGAATGAGATTCAAAAAATTACTTTTTCAAATGAAAATAGTTCCATAATTGCTGCTGCTATTGGAATTGCATCTCAAAATAAGCTTTGGGTTTTCGACACTTTATCACAAAAACTCGGATTATATAATTATTCAAATGGCGATTTTAAACCTATAACAACCTCATTTCAAGGAAACTTCAAATATTATGAATCTGATTTCAATACATTTCAATGGATTGACGATGACCTAAATTGGTTTTCGTGTGATATTTACGGGAAAATTTCCTTACTCAGAAAAGTCGTTGATTTTGATAAAATACAAATATTAAATTCCGAATTGCTACTTTTTTCAAAAGGGGAACACTTGTATTTTCAAGACTTTAAATTAAATACAACCTACGAAATACAAAATGTTGATAAAACGTTTGAATTTTTCACTTACAAAGACCAAATTTTATCTATTTTTACAAATCGACAAATTAAGAATTATAAAATAATAGTACCATAATGCACATAGCTATAGCTGGAAATATCGGAGCTGGAAAAACATCATTAACGCGCTTATTAGCAAAGCATTTCAAGTGGGAACCTCATTTTGAAGATGTAGTTGACAATCCTTATTTAGATGATTTTTACCATCAAATGGAACGTTGGTCATTTAATTTGCAAATCTATTTCCTAAACAGTCGTTTTAGACAGGTTTTGCAAATTCGTGAAAGCGGTAAAAAAATCATTCAAGACCGAACGATTTATGAGGATGCACATATTTTTGCGCCCAATCTTCACGCTATGGGATTGATGACCAATCGTGATTTTCAAAACTACAGTTCGCTTTTTGATTTAATGGAAGGACTTGTAGCGCCGCCAGATATGCTTATTTATTTGAGAAGTTCTATTCCAAATTTGGTTTCTCAAATTCACAAACGAGGCCGTGAATATGAAAATACAATTTCCATTGATTATTTGAATCGTTTGAACGAAAGATACGAAGCTTGGGTTACTTCCTATTCAAAAGGAAAACTATTAATTATTGACGTTGACAATATTGATTTCGTTAATAATCCAGAAGATTTGGGAATGATTATCAATAGAATTGACGCTGAATTGAACGGGTTGTTTTAGACCTTGTCAATCTATTAATACACATTTGCTATATATAAAATTTTCTTTCCTATAAATAAACAAAAATGTCCCGACTATATCGGGACATTTTTTATATCAACCTTTGTCAAAGCATAAACTTTGACAAAGGATATTTAAACTCTATTTCAAAGCTTCTACTTTAGCTTTAACTTCTTCTAATGAACCTTCAAAAACTTGAACATTCGTATTTCCTTTTTCAGAAGTTATAACGGTCGCTTTTGCTTTTCCATTTACATTCGTCACTTCAACTTTTACCATTTTGGCAGCTTCTTTATCAGCACAACATTCCATTTTTTCATCAGAAGCAATGAATTTTCCATCGGCATCGTAATGCGCCAAACACATTTCTTTTTGCTCAGGAGTACATTTTAAACTGTCGCACATTGAAGCACATTCTTCTTTAGTCATTTCAGCGCATTTGCTCATATCGCATTTGCCCATCATAGTTCCTTCTGCACATTCCATTTTCATTATCATAACTTTTGGAGCTGCTTCGTGCGTTCCGCTTCCTAAAATTGGCGCAATTACCAATCCTATCAAACAAGTCAATTTAATTAAAATGTTCATTGAAGGCCCTGAAGTATCTTTAAAAGGATCTCCAACAGTATCTCCAGTTACAGCTGCTTTGTGTGCATCTGAACCTTTGTATGTCATTTCGCCATTTATTAGAACACCTGCTTCAAAAGACTTTTTAGCATTGTCCCAAGCACCACCAGCATTGTTTTGGAAAACAGCCCAAAGCACACCAGAAACGGTAACTCCAGCCATATATCCACCTAACATTTCAGCAATTAATTGGTTGTTGTCTCCGTAAACTAATTTACCTAAAAGTACAATTGCAATTGGAAAACCAATAGTCAAAACTCCAGGTAACATCATTTCGCGTAAAGCGGCTTTTGTAGAAATATCAACACATTTAGCATATTCAGGTTTCCCTGTACCTTCCATAATTCCTGGAATTTCTCTAAACTGACGACGTACTTCGTAAACCATATCCATTGCAGCTTTTCCAACAGAATTCATTGCTAATGCAGAGAAAACTACGGGTATCATTCCACCTACGAATAACATTGCCAAAACGGGTGCTTTGAAAATATTGATTCCGTCGATTCCTGTAAAAGTTACATACGCAGCAAACAAAGCCAATGAAGTTAATGCAGCCGAAGCGATTGCAAAACCTTTTCCTGTTGCAGCCGTTGTATTTCCAACTGAATCCAAAATGTCAGTTCTGGTACGAACTTCTTTAGGTAATTCGCTCATTTCAGCAATTCCACCTGCGTTATCAGATATTGGTCCGAAAGCATCGATTGCCAATTGCATTGCTGTTGTAGCCATCATTGCTGAAGCCGCTAAAGCCACACCATAAAATCCAGCTAATGCATAAGAAGACCAGATTGCTGCCGCAAATAAAAGTACGGTTGGGAATGTTGAAATCATTCCTGTTGCCAAACCTGCAATTACGTTAGTTCCTGCTCCAGTTGATGATTTTTGTACAATTGCCATAACTGGTTTTGTACCTAATCCTGTGTAATATTCTGTTACAGATGAAATAGTAGCTCCAACAACTAATCCTACGATTGTTGCATAAAACACTCTCATTGAAGAAATATCTTTAATTCCTTCTCCGAAGAAACTCATTTTCATTGTTTCTGGCAACATAAATTTCACTAACATATAACACGCAATTGCCGTTAATGCAATAGAAATCCAGTTTCCAACGTTTAATGCTTTTTGAACTTGTGCTTCTTTAGCATTGTCATCAGATATTTTTACAACCATTGTTCCGATGATAGAGAATAAAATTCCGAAACCAGCAATTGCCATTGGCAATAAAATAGGTCCAATTCCACCGAAAGCGTCTTGAATGTTTCCACCCATATCTTTAATCACATAGTTTCCAAGAACCATTGCAGCAAGAACAGTTGCAACGTAAGAACCAAATAAATCGGCACCCATTCCGGCAACATCACCTACGTTGTCACCAACATTATCTGCAATTGTAGCAGGATTTCTTGGATCATCTTCTGGAATACCAGCTTCCACTTTACCAACTAAATCAGCTCCAACATCGGCAGCTTTAGTATAAATACCCCCACCAACACGAGCAAACAAAGCTATAGATTCCGCTCCAAGAGAGAAACCAGCTAATGTTTCCAAAACTATTGTCATTTTATCAGTTCCACCATTTGCCCAATTTCCACCCATAAAATAGTGGAAAAAGAAAATAAAGAAACCTGTTAATCCAAGAACTGCTAAACCAGCAACTCCCAATCCCATTACTGTTCCACCACCAAAAGAAACTTTTAATGCTTGTGGTAAACTTGTACGAGCCGCTTGAGTTGTTCTTACGTTTGTTTTAGTTGCAATTTTCATCCCCATATTTCCAGCTAATGCTGAAAAGAAAGCTCCAAAAATAAATGCTACTACTATTAATATATGTGTAGTTGGAACCACGAATGAAATTCCAGCCAAAACGATACTTGCTATTACAACAAATATTGCTAATAATCTGTATTCTGCTTTAAGGAAAGCCAAGGCACCTTCATAGATATAATCTGAAATTTCTTTCATTTTACCATCTCCGGCATCTTGTTTTAAAACCCAACTTCTTTTGATTGCCATAAAAGCCAATCCTATTAATGCCATTACTATTGGCACATAAATCATCAATGATTCCATATTCTACTTATTGGTTACTAAATAATTGGTTGCAAATGTAACAAAACCTTAACAAATAAAAAAGCACTATTCTGACAAGAATAGTGCTTTTTTGAATATTTGGCATTTTTATTACTTTATACTGAAGAGTCCAACGGTTTTATTTTCAATTTTTTCGAATCTCTCAATGCATTCTTCTATGATTTGATTGGCTTTGTGAACGTCGCCCCAACCGCCAACATCTACTTTTTTATTTTCTAAATCTTTATATACTTGGAAGAAATGTTCGATTTCTTTTAGCAAATGTGGATTCATATCTGATAAATCTTCTAGTTTGTTCCAATTTGGATCTGAAACAGGAACACAAAGAATTTTATCGTCAGAACCTTTGTCGTCTGCCATAAAGAAAACTCCAATTGGTTTCACTTCCATTACACAACCAGGAAAAGTAGGTTCGGTTACCAAAACCAAAACGTCTAATGGATCTCCGTCCAATGCTAGAGTTTCAGGAATAAATCCGTAATCTGATGGATACATCATTGAAGAAAACAACATTCTGTCGTATCTGATTTTCTTTAAATCGAAATCATATTCGTATTTATTTCTGCTTCCTTTTGGAATTTCGATTAAAACATCGAATGTTTTTGGATTTGTCATTGTATTTTATTTTTAACGATTGTTCAGTTTGTAAAATTAAAGAAAGGAAAATGAGTTTTGTCACAAAAAACGGTTGTGTATTTCGGATTAATTCTATTGATAAAATAGAGATATGATTTATTTTTTGCGTTTTTTTTGTTTTACTATAAAAACCTTGTGAAATAAAGTTTTTAGAAACTAAAACGTTTTGATTATGGAATCGTAAATTAGGACTTAAAACGTTTTTAGCCCAGATAGAAATGGAAAGCCCGGAATGAAAAAAGTTAGTTTTTCTTGCCGAAAAAGAGCGACCGCAGGAAGCTCCTTTTTCGGCTTAGAAAAACAACTTTTTGAATGAGGACTTGAAATGAATAGCTGGAATAGCTTCTAAAAATAGAAACCAAATGAGCCTTTTATTCCAAAATTATTGGTGTCGGGCGAGATGTAACTTCCTCGCCAACTGAATTCGATTTTGAAGACTTTGAAGATATTTCCAATTCCTGCATTGTATTCCCAATAGCCATTTTCAGGGGCATTGTAGGTTAATCCAGATGCATTTAAAGCTCTGTTTTTATCGGAAATATTTCCATAGACTCCTTTTACGCCGATTGTTTCGCGCCAATTTAGTTTTCTTAGATATGGAATTCTTGCGAAAATTCGACCTCCAAAATTGTGTTCTAATTGGATTGTTGCGTATTGATCGGCTTCAAATTCGTAGAAATCTAGAAGGTTGAACGTGTTTTGAATGGTGAAATAAGATTGATTTCCCGGCACAATACTCAACAATCCTAAAGGTACTTCACCGTAGGTTTTTCCGACTTCAATGATGGAATTTAGTTGACCAACAGGGCCTATCATAAAGGGTTGCTTGTAGTATAATTGCAGTTTTTTATAATCGAAATCACTGTTTAGAACGCCTTTTAATCCTTGGCTATAATTCACGAAAAATCTAGGAAATGGGCTGCTAACAACGGCTCTTTCCACTGCATATCCAATGGTTTTTCTTCCCGGTGTATAATCAATTTGGAGATTAATTTCTGACTGTTTGAGGTCGGGTCTTGAAATTCCTCCGTTGCCAAAAGCGTCGGGCAAAGTGGTGTAATAATCCAATTTGAAGGTTGGTGAAGCAGATACTAATGTTCTAAATGAAAAGCCAGAATGCAATGTTAAATTTTTTACCGGTTCAATTTCTATTGCAAATGAAGTGAAATTGACATTG
Organism: Flavobacterium neuenschwanderi (SeqCode); assembly: GCA_965234425.1. Classification (GTDB taxonomy): domain Bacteria; phylum Bacteroidota; class Bacteroidia; order Flavobacteriales; family Flavobacteriaceae; genus Flavobacterium; species Flavobacterium neuenschwanderi. The sequence continues at coordinate 40,339 of OZ248395.1, forward strand.
GTTAATTTGCCATTATTTCCACCCGCAAAAAGTGATGAGGAAGCAAAACTTCTTCCCATAACATCGTTGGAAGTGGTAAGGCTTGCGCCGATTTGCTCCACATCTCTTCGGGTTCCACCTTCAATAATTAAGCGATTTTTTTTGTCGATTAGCCATTTTCCAGAAACTCCATATTTGAATTTATTGTCTTTTAAACCATAGGCAGTGTAGGCTTGAATACGCCAAGGGTCATTCGGTCCAAAATAGGTTCGTCCGCCAACACGCAATCGAAATCCTTCAACTTCATTATAACCAACAGTTGATAAAACAGGTCCATAATCGATATCGCCTTTATGCAAATATCCGCTTCCTAATATGGTCACCAAATCATATAATTGTCTGAATTTTTTATTGGTTTGCAGGGTGTCAAGCATTTTATAAACGCCTTTTTCATCTTTGTTAAGATTCTCAAAACGATTTTCTTCCCAAAATTCATCGGGTTTCAAATATACAGATTCATCGTGGTCAAATATTTCTTCTTTATAGAAAGCGTCAGATTTTTTTATGTTGAATTGATGGTTTTTATACAATGTAGTTCGTTTTCCATACATTCCCTTTGAATTTTCTTTTTTGTTCAAAGCAAAATCAGTCATCATATAATCTCTCGTTAACAAGAATACGGAATCATTTACAACCTCAAATTCTTGCTCGATATAAATGTCTTTCACCCAGTTAATATTGGCACTTTTTGTAACTGCCATATTAATATTTTTGATGGCATACGTTGAATCGTTGACCCAAAAATCTCCTTTGAAAGTCAATTCGTTTTTTCGTCTTGGATAAAAAACAATATTATAACACCATTTTTTATTAATGAAAGAACTGTCTCTCAAAACATAATTATAAACATCAATTCCTGTTCTTGAAAGCGGACTTGTGAAACTTTTGTCGTAAAATTTTAGGTAATTACTATAAATATCATACTCATTATATAAGTCCTTTATAAAAGCAATAATTTGTTGATTAGTATTGAAACCTGAATTTTTATTGGCCTTTAAAATTTCTTTGACTTTACCTTTAATATTATCGCCATACACATTTGAAAGTGCCTCATTGATAAAAATTGGCAAATACGTTTTACCAGTAACTTTAGAAGTATCGACTTGTTTGAAAATAAATTCCATTCCTTTGAAAACCTTACTTTTCATAAAAGCACTGTCGATGGTATTCATATCAAATTCTACTTTTTCGTACTTATCCATTTGATATTGGTTGAACTGACGCAATCCATTTTTGCGTTTTCGTTCCCAAATTTTACGAAGAATATCTAAGGCGGGATTGTTCTTTTTGGAAGTTTTTCCTGAAAAAATCACCACTTCTTGCAATTTTACTCCGTCACTAATTTTGATTTTAAAATCATAGTTAACGGCTTTTGGCAATACCACTTCTTTGGTTTCAAATCCTGCAAAAGAAACTACAATAACTTTATGAGTGAGTTGCGATTCTATATAAAAACGCCCGTCTTCATTGGTTACAACTCCTTCGGTAGTTCCTTTGAAAACCACGTTTGCGTACGGAACGGGTTGGTTGTCATTGTCCACAACCATTCCGCTTACTTTTGTTTGAGCAAAAGTAAATCCTGATAATAAAATGAAAATGCTTGTAATTAATTTGTGTTTCATAAGTCAAAAAAAAACTCCATCAAATGATTTTGATGAAGTTTCAAATATAGTAATTTTAGATTTATAGACTGTTAAAATTGCAATTAACAATCCTACTAAAATTTATGTGTTAATTTCTATTTTTTATACATCACTTTTTTCACCGCTTTTACAACATCACCTGCGTTTGGCAACCATTCTTTCAACAAAGTTGGAGAGTAAGGCGCTGGTGTATCGGCAGTTGTAATTCTTTGAATTGGAGCATCTAAGAAATCAAACGCGCGTTCTTGAACGATATAAGTAATTTCTGAAGCTACACTTGCAAAAGGCCACGCTTCTTCAAGAACTACTAATCTATTTGTTTTTTTAACAGACGCTAATATCGTTTCGTAATCTAAAGGACGAACGGTTCTCAAATCGATAATTTCACAAGAAATTCCTTCTTTTGCTAATTCGTCAGATGCGATGTGTGCTTCTTTAATGATTTTTCCAAAAGAAACAATTGTTACATCAGTTCCTTCTCTTTTAATATCTGCAACTCCAAGCGGAATAATATAATCGCCATCTGGAACTTCTCCTTTGTCGCCATACATTTGTTCCGATTCCATAAAAATTACAGGATCATTATCACGAATTGCAGCTTTCAACAATCCTTTTGCGTCATAAACCGTTGATGGAACTACCACTTTAAGTCCTGGTGTATTGGCAAACCAACTTTCAAAAGCCTGAGAGTGTGTTGCTCCAAGTTGACCCGCAGATGCTGTAGGCCCTCTAAAAACCATTGCCATAGGAAATTGTCCCGCCGACATTTGACGCATTTTTGCAGCGTTATTTATTATTTGGTCAATTCCTACTAATGAAAAATTGAACGTCATATATTCAACAATTGGACGACAACCATTCATTGCAGAACCAACAGCAATTCCAGCAAAACCAAGTTCGGCAATTGGCGTATCAATAACACGTTTTGCACCAAATTCAGCTAACATTCCCTTAGAAGCTTTGTAGGCACCATTGTATTCGGCAACCTCTTCACCCATTAAATATACGGATTCATCACGACGCATTTCTTCACTCATCGCTTCACAAATGGCTTCTCTAAATTGTATAGTTCTCATCTATTTATATGTTTTTCTTTAAATTTCTTTTGCAAAAATAAAAATTTAATACCACTTATTTGCATAAATTTCTTTTAAATTATTTGGAGCTATTTCCTGCTTTCCACTATATCCCCGCAAAGGGCGGGGGATGCCGTTGCAATCAGGGCTACGAAATCGATATAGTATTGACAATTTTATTAAAATATTATGCACGCATAGTAAATTAAATGAAAATTAATTAGTAATTTAGTGCCCTGAAAAAACACTGTTTAAAACATACAAAAAATGAAAATATTAGTTTGCATCAGCCACGTTCCTGATACTACTTCAAAAATTAATTTTACCAATGGCGATTCTGAATTTGACAGTAATGGCGTTCAATTTGTAATTAATCCAAACGATGAATTTGGTTTAACACGTGCCATTTGGTTTCAAGAACAACAAGGAGCAACGGTTACAGTTGTAAATGTTGGTGGCCCAGAAACCGAACCTACTTTAAGAAAAGCATTAGCGATTGGAGCAAACGAAGCAATTCGCATCAATGCCAATCCAACTGACGGACTTTTTGTTGCAAAACAATTAGCCGAAGTCATTAAAAATGGCGGTTACGATTTGATTATCGCAGGAAAAGAATCCTTAGATTATAATGGAGGAATGGTTCCGGGAATGGCAGCAGGATTATTGGGATATAACTTCCTAAATTCTTGCGTGAGCCTTACCGTTGAAGGAAATTCAGCAACAGCATCAAGAGAAATCGATGGTGGAAAAGAAACTGTTTCCACTTCTTTACCTTTAATTATAGGAGGACAAAAAGGATTGGTTGAAGAAAAAGATTTGCGTATTCCAAATATGAGAGGAATTATGACAGCAAGAACTAAAGTTCTTACTATTTTAGGACCTGTTGCAGCTTCATCAGAAACGAAAGCTATAAAATTTGAAAAACCAGCACCAAGATCAGCGGTGAAATTAGTAAGTGCCGATAATTTGGATGAATTAATCAATTTATTACACAACGAGGCGAAAGTTATTTAAGAAGAAGAAAAAATATTATAAATTTTAAATTATAAATGTTGAATTGGCTTTTCAAAAACATTTAAAATTTAAAATTCAAAATTTAAAATAATAAAAAATGTCAATATTAATATACGCAGAATCTGCAGAAGGAAAATTTAAAAAAGTAGCATTCGAATTGGCTTCTTATGCTAAAAAAGTAGCGGAATCATTAGGAACTACTGTAACGGCAATTACTATAAATGCGGGTGATGTTTCTGAATTATCAAATTACGGGGTCGATAAAGTTTTGAAAGTAAACAACGATAAATTATCAGGATTTACAGCAAAAGCTTACGCAGATGCCATCAAACAAGCGGCACAAAAAGAAAATGCACAAATTATAGTATTGTCATCAACAACCGATAGTTTGTATTTGGCGCCTTTAGTTTCTGTAGCGTTAGAAGCCGGTTTTGCTTCCAATGTTGTTGGACTTCCGGTGAGCATTTCGCCATTTCAAGTAAAAAGAACGGCTTTTTCAAACAAAGCGTTCAACACAACCGAAATTGCTACCGCTATAAAAGTATTGAGTATTTCAAAAAATTCGTATGGTATTTTTGAAAATGCTGCTTCATTAACACAAGAAGATTTCAATCCAACAATTGACGATGCTGACTTTGGCGTAAAAGTAGTTTCTGTTGAAAAAGCATCTGGAAAAGTTACGATTGCCGATGCGGATATAGTAGTTTCAGCAGGTCGTGGATTAAAAGGACCTGAAAACTGGGGAATGGTTGAAGAATTAGCCTCTGTTTTAGGAGCTGCAACTGCTTGTTCTAAACCAGTTTCCGATTTGGGCTGGAGATCTCACGGAGAACACGTTGGACAAACTGGAAAACCTGTAGCCGCAAATTTATATATTGCAATTGGAATTTCTGGTGCCATCCAACACATAGCTGGAATTAACTCTTCAAAAGTGAAAGTAGTAATAAATACAGATGCCGAGGCACCTTTTTTCAAAGTTGCAGATTACGGAATTGTAGGCGATGCATTTGAAATCGTACCTCAATTAATCGAAAAATTAAAAGCATTTAAAGCGAATAATTAAATCGTTTAAAACACTAAAAAATACAAGGTTGTCTGAATAAATTTATTATTTAGACAACCTTTTTTGGTTTTATAACCGCATTTTCTTTGTAACTTTATACAATACATTGTACTTTTGCAACTATGAGCTTAGTAAAACTAACAATAAAAGGGATTTCATACAGTCAAACTCAAAATGGCGCTTACGCCTTGATTTTGAATGAAGTAGATGGAGATCGAAAACTACCAATTGTAATTGGGGCTTTCGAAGCGCAATCAATTGCCATTGCTTTAGAAAAAGAAATCAAACCCCCTCGCCCACTCACGCACGATTTATTCAAAAATTTTGCGGAGCGTTTCGATATTGTAGTCAAACAAATTATCATTCATAAATTAGTTGACGGTGTTTTTTATTCGAGTATTATTTGCGAAAGAGACAAAATTGAAGAGATTATTGACGCACGAACTTCCGATGCAATTGCTTTGGCATTGCGATTCAACGCACCAATATTTACCTATAAAAACATACTTGATAAAGCAGGAATTTATTTGAAAACCAATTTATTAGACAACGACAGAAGTTCTCAAGAAATTGATGATGTATTATCGAATCCAGATACTTTTGGAATTGAAGACAATGCGGTTTCTGGAGGCATTTATTCCAAGAATAGCATGTCCGAATTAACAGATTTATTAGATGCCGCCGTGGAAAAAGAAGATTATCGAGAAGCTGCAAAAATTAGAGACGAAATTTCAAAAAGAGAATAGGTATAAATGTTTAATCGTGGATTTGTTTAATCGTTAATTCGTTTAAATGTGATTAAAATATGATTAATACCTGTAAAAGATTATGATGACCAATCAATAAACCAAGAATGAAGCAATATTTAGACTTAGTACAACACGTTATAGATAACGGAACACAAAAAGGTGACCGCACAGGAACAGGAACAAAAAGTGTTTTTGGATACCAAATGCGATTCGATCTAAGCCAAGGTTTTCCGATGGTGACTACCAAAAAATTACATCTAAAATCTATTGTTCACGAGTTACTTTGGTTTTTAAAAGGGGAAACGAATATTGAATATCTTAAAGAAAATGGCGTTAAAATTTGGGATGACTGGGCAAATGAATCTGGAGATTTAGGCCCTGTTTACGGACACCAATGGCGCAATTGGAACAGCGAAGAAATTGACCAAATTACAGAATTAATCGAAACTTTAAAAACCAATCCAAACAGCCGTAGAATGTTAGTTTCGGCCTGGAATCCGAGTGTTTTGCCTGACACTACAAAATCTTTTGCAGAGAATGTAGCCAATGGAAAAGTAGCATTACCACCGTGTCACGCGTTTTTTCAATTTTATGTTTCCGAAGGTAAATTATCGTGTCAATTGTATCAAAGAAGTGCCGATATATTTTTGGGAGTTCCTTTTAACATTGCTTCCTACGCTTTGTTTACAATGATGATTGCGCAGGTTTGTGATTTAGAAGTTGGAGAATTCATCCATACTTTTGGCGATGCACATATCTACAATAATCATTTTGAACAAGTCGAATTACAACTTTCAAGAGAAACAAGAGAATTGCCCAAGATGATATTAAATCCAGAAATAAAAAATATTTTCGATTTCAAATTTGAAGATTTTACTCTAGAAGGATACGATCCTCATCCCGGAATTCGTGGGGCTGTAGCGGTTTAAATTCGATTTAAACCTATATTAATTCCGAAATAATATCTCTATTTTCTGGCAATGAACCAATATTTTGAAGTTTGATACTTGCTAATTTTTGAGCAATCGTAATACATTCTTCAAAGTTCTTATTTTTTAATATTGCAAATAAAAATCCTGCCCAAAACGCATCACCTGCGCCAGTTACATCTTTAATTTCCTCTAATTGAAGTGCTTCTTGAAAGAGTATTCCTTGCTTTTTATCTGATAATTTTACCCCGTCTTTTCCTTTAGTTAAACAAACGGTCGAAACCCCAAGATTATGAAAATAGTCAAAAATAAATTCATCGGATTTTGTTTCTTCAAATAATCTAAAACAATCATCATCACTGAGTTTTACCAATGGGTCTAAAGCCAAATATTCTTCTAAAGTCGCAAAAGCTTCCTTTCTATTTTTCCAAATTTTTTCAGAAAAATTAATGTCAATACTCAATTGAAGCCCTAATTCTTTCGCTTTTTTTGCGCTATTTAAAATAGTTGTTCTTGCTGGTTCTTTGCTCAAAGCAAAACAAGTAGTATGAAAAATCTTCGCATTTGCTAACAATTCGTCAGGAAGCTGTTCTTCTAAAATCTCACAATCTGCGTGTCGAAAAGGAATAAATTCTGGTGTTTCTTTTGATTTAGAAACAAATATTACAGAAGAAGGTTGCGACGTTGATTTTCTAAAATAAGTGGTATTTACTTTATTAGATTCCAAACTCTCTACTATAAAATTTCCTAAACCGTCATTTCCACCCGTTGCAACAAGTGCCACATTCAATCCAAGTCGAGTAGCATTTACTGCCACATTTGTAGGAGAACCTCCTAAAAAACGTTGAAAGTTTTTAGTGTTTTCAATGTTACTAAGTTCGTGACCTATGAAGTCGATTATAACTTCGCCAACACAAATTATGTCTATTAAAGTTTTCAATTAAGATAAAAATTTAAAATTAGTATGTATGTTTTGATGCAAAAAAACGGCTGCGGCTGCACTCCAAGCGCAAAATGCAACCCCGTTTGGCTTTGAAGTTTTAGTGTTGAAATTTTCAAAAAAACTAAAATCTTCAATTTCGTTGGCACTATTAATCGAATTTAAAACTTGTGATGCGTTTTCTTTTTGATTTTTAGATAGCAAAGCCAAACCATAAAATCCATTCACCATAGACCAACTTCCGCCATTATGAAATTCATACGGATAATTACGAAACTCATATTTGCAGTTGTTTTTCAACAAATTCCAATCTAAATCAGATTCTTGAATTGGTGGCCAAAAAGCAGGAATTAGTTTTAAGTGTGTTTCGTTTTTAATTGTTTCAAAAGTCTTTAAAATTTCATTTTGAAATTCATCAGAACCTATATTTAGTAGTAAAACTAAAGCATTTGCGAAAGCATCAAACTGTGTTTTATATCCAGCTGGCGAAAATGAACACGGCAAAAAACCTTTGAACTGTAACTCATTATAGGCTTTTTCGTGGTATTTTGGAAAAATGTCGTTTGGTGTGAAATTAACTACAATTTGATGTTCTATCTTTTGTATTTTAGAAGTAATTTCATCGCTTTTTTGAAAATAATTATAACTTCTCAAAGCCCAAACCCTCAATAATTGATCGTATAAAACATAACCATCGGTGATATATTCGTCAGCCCAATTTCCAGAAAGTGGCACATAAATAAGATGTTGATTGTTAAATTCCCAAGCTTCTAAAAGGTTTAAACATTTTTGAATATTAGAATCGTATTTTGAAATAAACGAACTGTCTTTTTTGTGAAAAGCATATTGACAAATTCCAATTACAAACCAAGTAACAGCGTCAACACGACCTGCTAAACCTCCATAACTTACTTGTGTTTCGTTTTCTGTAACCAAAACATTAGATGGAATTGTACCGTTTTTGTGTTGGTTATTGGCTAACGTTTCCAATGTTTTTTCAAAAGTGATTATTAAATTTTCATCGCCCGACGCCAAAGCAGCCAAACCACAAATCACACCGTCACGAGCCCAAACTCGTTTGTAATTTGACGTATTTTCTGCACTTGCAAGAAATCCATCAGAAGACGAACAGCTGTGAAGTAATTCTATCGCTTTGGTATAACTATTATTCTCCATCAGTGATACTTTCTTTTTGCTTATTAACTGTAATAAAAAGCGTGAAAACTCCACCAAGAATTAGAAACAATCCTCCCAATCGAATTACATTTATAGGATTTTTACCCAATAAATCAAAGACAAAATATTGCATTGTGAAAATTTGTATAATCATTGGAATCACTATAAACATATTAAAAATACCCATATAAATTCCAATTTTACCTTTAGGAATTGAACCCGCTAAAAGTTGGTACGGCATTGCTAACATTGAAGCCCAAGCTGTACCTAAACCAAATGAATACAAATAAATGGTACTTATTTTAATTGCATCACCGAAAGGGTTCCACATCATAAAAAGTGTCGTTTCATTATTCAAATATGGAATTGCGAGCAAGCCCAAACCACCCAAAGTTAAAGCGACAAAATGAACTCCTTTTGCACCAATTTTGTGTGCCAATGGAATTAACGCAAATGCAATCATAAAACAAATAATATTATACGTTCCATTCAAATTTCCTGTCAACATTTGCGCTTTTGCATAGCCAGCGGTAGTTGCATCCGAAGTATTAAAAAGTGAAATTGATAACGCACCAGTAATATATTGCCAATAGCAAAACATTGCATACCAAGTAAAAAACTTCACTGGAATGAGTTGTTTCATTGTTAACGGCATTTCTAAAAAGGCATTTTTTATATCTTTATAAATACGATATAAAATAGTTCCTTTGCTTTTTTCGATTTTCATTTCCTCCAATTCCTCGGCTGTTGGCGGAAATTCTTTTGTTGACAAAACAGTAACCAAAATAGATACAATTGCCGCAAAAGAACCTATGAAAAATGCCCAATACGTATAAGTTGGGATTCCGTTGCTCATTTTATCTGTGATGGCAAGAAATCCAAATGAGACTAAAATTGCAGGTGTAAAATTGGATAAAGTACTTCCCAATCCAGTGAAAAAACTTTGCATTAAAAATCCAATTGAGAATTGTTTGCTTGGTAATTTATCGGCTACAAAGGCACGATATGGTTCCATTGCGATGTTATTTGCAGCATCTAAAATCCAAAGTAAACTGGCTGCCATAAAAATTGAACTTGAGAATGGCATTGCAATTAATGCAACACTTGAAATTATAGCGCCAATTAAAAAGAAGGGTTTTCTACGTCCGAATTTTGGCGACCACGTTCCGTCACTTATTGCTCCAATAATAGGTTGTAAAACCAAACCTGTTATTGGACCAGCAAGCCAGAGCATTGGCAAACTTGCTTCGTCAGCACCCAAATATTTATAAATAGCACTCATATTACTTTGTTGCAAACCAAAGCTAAATTGGATTCCAAAAAACCCGAAATTCATATTCCAGATTTGCCAAAAATTGAGTTTTACTTTTTTTATAGACATAATGATAAATTTATTAATAAAAACAATTCCTGCACCCTAAAAGTACAGGAATTGCTCTAACAAAAACAAAAATGAAATTTAATTAGAATCTATAAGTCAATGCCATAGAAAGTGATCTTCCTGCAAATGGTCTTGCTCTTACATAATTCACTGTGTTTTCAGTAATACTTCCTTCTTCAACTTCAGTAATTGCTAAAGTATCCAAAAGATTATTTCCTGAAACATTTAATGATAATCCTTTAGTGATTCCAATTTCTACGAAACCATTTATCAAAACAAAACCGTTCATAACCAATTGGTTGCTATCTTGAGCAAATGCTTTTGATTGTCCCAAAAAGCTTAATCCAAGAGAATTTGTTTTAGAAAATTTGTATGTTGGAATGAAACTGTACATTAATTTAGGCTGTCTTCTTGGCGCATTTCCTGCGTTTGCTCCTGAAGTAATTTCAGCTTTAGTATATGTTAAACCTCCACGTAAATCGAAATCTTTGCTAACATTGTAAGCTGTTTCCAATTCTAAACCTAAAGATTTGTAGTTATTTTGAGTTAAAACTGTTGGGTTTGTAGCTTCAAAACCTGATTGTTCATCTGTTTTAGCATAGAAAAAAGTTCCATAAACATATCCTTTTGAGAATTTACGTTTGTAACCTAATTCTGCTTGAGCTAAATAATCTAAAGAATTGATTAAATCACCATTCAAATAAGATGCTTTTGGTCTTTCAAACAAAATACGATCTGCTTTTGCAGAAGCACCTTTGCTGTATCTTGCAAAAAATGATTGGTTGTCAGAAACTAAATAATTTGCACCTACAGAATAAGATGTATAATTGTAATCGTAATTTACAGCTGTTGTATTAGCAGTATTTACAGCAAAAACATTAGATTCTGGAGCAGAAATAATTCCGTCATTATTAATATCATACTGAGAAGAAGAACCGCCTGCAAATGAACCAGTTACTTTACCCATATCAAAACGAATTCCTCCTTCGAAAGACAATTTATCGTTTGCATCAAATGAAACGTTAGCATAAGGAGCGGAAACATTGTACTGCGTGTCATAATTTCTAGCTAAATTCCCCCAATACGGAGTTCCATAAGCATACAAACCATTGTCAGACAATGAACCACCTGTTGCATTTGTTACGTTAAGTAAACGTGGGTTTGAATCAGAAACTTCTTGTAAATAAGAATTCCATAACCAAGACATTGATATGTTTTGAATTGATTTAAAGAAACCAGCTGTAACTCCAACTTTCTCGAATTTCTTAGTCACTTTTAAATCATTCATAAAGTTATTGAAATCGTTTAATTGCGTATCAAACATATGAATTCTTGCAACTAAACCATTAGCAGTATTGAAAGGAGTTCCTGAATTTGCATAAGACAAAGTAGAACCTGCACCGAAAGAATTTGCAATCGCAGAAGCCGTTCCAACTTCAGAAGGGAAAGGAGAAATAAATCCACCAGAATTAGCAGTAAATCTTCCACTTTCGCTAATTTTCCAACCACCTTCTAAATCGAAAGCAGCATTAACTCCTAAAGATTTTGAAATTGGATTCATACCATCAGCAACTTTACCTCTACGCAATTGTCCATCAGGGCCTAAACCAACATTATGTGATAAAAATACCGATTGTAAAGCACCTTTAGTAGCATTAAATCCAGGTACATTTCCCCAAGTAGGATTTGCATTTGTACCAGAAACTTGAACTGGCATTGGCATATAAGCCGCAGCTCTATCATTTAGGAATTTTGCATAAATAGTTACACTTCCTTTTTCAAATTCTTTAGTAATATTGAATTTAGCTTGACCACCATTATTTGCTGTAAATCCAACATTTCTAACGCCTTCACCAGCTCTGTAAAATCCACCTGCGTGAAAATATAATCCGTCTCCAATTTTCGCACCGTAATCAATATCGGTTCTGAAATTGTTGTAATCAAGTCCGAAACTTGTACTCATTGTTCCACCTTCAACTTTACCAGTTTTGCTAATAAAGTTAATGATTCCTCCTGGAGAATTTGATGATAAAACAGATGCAGAACCCCCACGAATTGCTTCGATTCTAGCGACATTTCCATCAAATCTTGTAAAAATATCTGCTGTTGCAAATGCGATATCTCCAAATAAAAGAACTGGAAGTCCATCTTCTTGTAATTGTAAATACTTTGAACCACCTGAAGAAATTGGCACACCACGAACTGCGATGTTTGCATTTCCTTCACCACCAGTAGATTCTGAACGGATTCCAGGAATTGATCTGAAAATTTCGGCAGTTGATCTTGGAGCTGATTGCTCAATTTGTTTGATTCCCAAAGTCGTAATCGATACACTCGACTTAATTTTGGTTTTTGGATTCACGACACCCGTAACAAAAACCTCTTCAAGAGCATTTGTTTTGGTAGTATCGGCAACCACTTTAGTTTCTTTTTGTGAAAAAGCTGAATTAGCCAACAACAACGCTGACATAAATCCAATGTTTTTCAATAAAGTAATTCTTTTCATAGTTTAAAATTGAATGATTAATAATTTGTTGTTAATAGTTTTACGAAATTAGTTTTTATTCCAACTTATTTTTACGAAATAATGTCGAAAACGTTTTCGATAATACCGAAAACGTTTTCGATTTTATAATTAATTTTTTATGATATTTGTAATATGAAAGAAATAACCTTAAAACAGATTGCTGAGACTTTAGGAATTTCGATTACTACAGTTTCAAAAGCATTGAAAAACTATCCTGACGTTAGTCCGAAAACCAAAAAAATGGTTCTTGAATTAGCGGGAGAACTTCATTATACTCCGAATAGTTTTGCTGTAAATTTAAGAACAAAAGAATCAAAAACAATAGGATTGATTATTCCAGAAGTAGTACATCACTTTTTCTCTAATGTTGTAAATGGTATTATTGCCGAAGCAGAAAAAAATGGTTATCTCGTAATTATATTGCAATCCAACGAATCTTTAGAGTTAGAAAAAAAGCAAGTCGAGCTATTAATTAACAAGCGAGTTGATGGAATTGTGATGTCGCTTTCTAATGAATCAAACGATGACGAGCATTTAAAAGAAATTATTCGTCGTGGAATTCCGTTCGTTCAATTTGATAAGATTTCAAAATTAATTCCGAGTTCAAAAGTTATCATAAATGACCAAAAAGCAGCAATGGAAGCCGTTCAGCATCTTATAGATAACGGTTGTAAAAGAATTGCTCATATTCGTGGCCCGGTAAATCCACAAAATGCAATTGATAGATTCATTGGATATAAAAAAGCATTAGAAAAAAATGCAATCCCATTTGACTCAAGTTTGGTTTACACCTGCGAAAATGTAACCTTTGAAGAAGGTCTTTTCTTTGCTAAAAAAATAGTTGAAGAACATCCCGATGTCGATGGAATTTTTGTAATTACCGATTTAGTTGCTGTTGGAGTTTTAACTTATTTCAATGAGAAAAAAATAAATGTTCCAAAAGATATTGCCGTAATTGGATTTAGCAATTGGTTTATGTCTAAAGTAATAACTCCAAAATTGAGCAGCGTTGACCAGCCAAGTTATGAAATGGGCGTTGTTTCATTTAATTTATTATTGGAAGAAATGCAATGTCGAAAAGAAGAATTGCCATTTAAACCCAAAATCATAGAATTACAAACGAACATAATTGCAAGAGAATCGAGTATAAAAATTTAAAACAAATGTAATTTCTGTAAAGCTAAATTGTAACTTTGTGATTCTTAATAAAAATCAATTTGACTAATTATATTTATTATGGGAACAACACCGCACGAACTTTACGAATATGCCCGGCTGAGAATCAAGCAAAAGAAAAGATTGTATTTTCATTTTGTACTGTTCTTAATTAGCAGTTTATTTATGCTTGTCGCCAATAAAATATTCAAAGTTGGCGAGCCTAATAATTGGTTTTTGTGGGTTTCTTCCACTTGGTTTTTCCTATTTATTCTTCATTTTATAAATATTTTTATAACCAAACGATTTATGAATAAAGATTGGGAACGAACCCAAATTGAGCGCTTAGTTGCACAACAAGAGAAAAAAATTAATGAATTTCAATTCAAAGTTGAAAGTGATTTTTCAAAAAATATAAATTAAATAATGAGAATATTAATTGCTGCTACTTCCCAAAACAATGCACTTGGAAAAGACAATAAAATAATTTGGCATTTGCCTGATGATTTCAAACGTTTCAAAGAATTAACTTCTGGACACCATATTATAATGGGCAGAAAAACATTTGAAAGTTTTCCAAAACCATTGCCAAATAGAACGCACGTTGTAATTACACGACAAAAAAACTTCAATCCCGAAGGCTGTATTGTTGTAAATAGTATTGAAGAAGCTTTTAGAATTTGTCCTGAAAACGAAGATGTTTTTTTAATTGGCGGCGCCGAAATCTATAAATTGGGACTTCCCTTTACAGATAAAATTGAACTCACTTTTATAAACGAGACTTTCGAAGCGGACGCCTTTTTTCCAGAAATTGATTTTTCTGAATGGAAACTAACCAATGAAGAATTTCATCCGAAAGATGAAAAACACGCTCACGATTTCAGTTTTCAGACTTATATTAAATTGTAATAAATAGTAGCTTCGAAATTGAAAGAAATTTCACAAATTAAAATAATCGTTACCTTTGCCCAAATTAAAAAATAATGTCAAAAAATATTACCCCTTATAAAGATTCGGAATTAGGAAAGAAAGAGCAAGTAGCACAAATGTTTGACACTATTTCTGGCAATTATGACGGGTTGAACCGTGTAATTTCATTTGGAATTGATATTAAATGGCGTAAAAAAGTACTGCAATTGGTTTCTGATAAAAATCCAAAAACCGTTTTAGACATTGCCACAGGAACTGGAGATTTAGCCATATTAATGACAGCAACAAGTGCTGAAAGAATTGTGGGATTGGATATTTCTGCAGGAATGCTTGATGTGGGAAGAAAAAAAATTGAAGCAAAAAAACTTTCTGATAAAATAGAAATGATATTGGCAGATTCAGAAAATATGCCTTTTGAAAACGATACTTTTGATGCCATTACCGTTGCTTTTGGAGTTCGAAATTTTGAAACATTAGAAAAAGGATTGGCAGAAATCCTAAGGGTGCTAAAGCCTAACGGGATTTTTGTGATTTTAGAAACATCGGTTCCAGAAAAAACACCTTACAAACAAGGTTATACTTTTTACTCGAAAAACATACTTCCATTAATTGGAAAATTATTTTCAAAAGACGATTCTGCGTATCAATATTTGTCAGAATCGGCGTCTGTTTTTCCTTATGGTGAAGCTTTAAACAATATTTTGAGAAAAATTGGGTTTATAGATGTTGTATCGATGCCACAAACATTTGGTGTTGCCACAATTTATTCTGCTACAAAAAAATAATACTGAGATTGTTCAGCATCAATATGAAAAAAATAGTTGTTTTAATTTTACTAGTATTTACAAGCGTTGGACATTCCCAAACCAAAGGAATGTTCAGTTACGACCCACTTGTGAATTTAGAAAATTTCGACAAAAGCAGGGTTTATTGGGGTTATTTTTTAGGATTTAATTCCTATGGATTCAAAATCGATTATAAAAATTTACAACCACAAGACATTCAAGTTGATAATACTACTGGTTTTAATGTTGGTTTGGTTGGCGATTTACGTCTTCAAGAATACATCAATTTGCGTTTTGAACCCGGATTGTATTACACCCAAAGAAATCTAACATTTCCAAATTTCACAAGTGAATTGGATTATTACAGAGAAGTGAAATCAACGTATATTCATTTTCCATTATTGCTGAAATTTTCCGCATTAAGAACTGGAAATGTGCGACCTTATCTTCAAGGCGGGCTTTCTACTACGTTAAATTTAGGAAGTAATTCAAAATCTGTTGATGACAATTTGCAACAGCGATTTAGAATGAAACAATGGTCAACGAATTATGAAATTGGTTTTGGTATCGATTTATATTTTGAATATTTCAAATTTTCCCCTTCCATTCGAGGAGTTTTTGGTATGAAAGATGAATTAATTCGAGATAACGACCCAAATAGTCCTTGGACTTCAAATATAGAATCGCTAAAAACAAGAGCGATTCTTATCAACTTTACTTTTCATTAAAAAAAATAAATTAAATGATTAGAAAGATATATTGTCGCACTATCAAAATAAGATAACAATTATCAAAAAGAGTTTTTGCCACAGATTTGAAGGATTAAAAAGATTTTTAAGATAGGTAACGAATTAATCTGTGCTAATCTGTGAAATCTGTGGCTAATAAATTTATGGCTTCTTTAAAACACAACATTAAATTCTAGCCATTTCTTACTTAAGTTTAATTTTAGTTTTATCTTCTAAATTCACTCAAAATAATTGCGGTTGCGGTTGCTACATTCAAACTTTCTGTTTGTTGCAAATCGCCAAAACGAGGAATTGTTAATCTGTTTTTTATGATTTTTTCGATGCCGCCAGAAATTCCATTTGCTTCATTTCCCATCACAATTATTGCTTCTTTTGGTAAGGTTTCCTGATAAATATTGGAGCCATCCATAAAAGTTCCGAAAACTGGGAGACTTGTTTTTTGGAGAAATACATTCAAATCTAAATAACTCACATTTAACCTCGCAATAGAACCCATAGTAGCTTGCACGACTTTTGGATTGTAAATATCCACCGTTTGTTCGGAACAAATTACCTGTGAAATTCCAAACCAATCGCATAATCTCAAAATTGTTCCTAAATTGCCAGGATCTCGAATATCATCTAACGCAAGGATTAATCCCTTCTCAATTATTGGTTTGACCGATGGGATTTTAAAAACTGCCAAGCAATTGTTTGGAGTTGACAAAGCACTGATTTTCTTTAAATCACTTTCTGAAATTATGGTTTTAAAATCGGAATTAACGGCATCAAAAAGAGGTTCGGTTGTGAATAAATGTTCCAATGCAAAGTTGGATTTCAATAATTCCTGAATTACTTTTACGCCTTCAGCAAAGAATAATTGGTTTGCGAAACGAAACTTTTTTTGTTGCAAACTCGAGATTAACTTTATTTGGTTTTTACTAACCATAGAAATAACGTACTTTTGAATTAAATATTTCACAACCTTTGAGAAACGAGACTACAAAAATATCATTATTTATTCTAATTGCGTTAATTATATCTGCTTGTAACACTTTGAAGAGAGTTCCAAACGGAAAATTGTTGCTTACAAAGAATGAAATTTTAGTAAACGGCAAGAAGGAAAAAAATGAAGATGTAACAAATCAGTTGTATCAAAAACCAAATAGTTCGTTGCTTGGTTATCGATTGCGGTTGAATATTTTTAATTTGGCGGCGACCAATCCTGATTCAATTTATAAGTCGAAATTCATTAAAAATCCTGAGAAATATACCCAATTATCAAAATGGCTTTCCAAAAAACAAGTTGATCGATTGGGAAATTCGTTCTACTATTCTGGGATTCACACCTTTCTTAAAAAAACTGGGGAAGCGCCTGTGCTTTTAGATGATAAAAGTACAAATCGTTCTTTGCTAAGATTACAATCTTATTATTTTGACAAAGGGTATTTCAATATTAAAGGAGAATTCAAAATTGATTCCGTAAGCAAAAAGAAAGCCAAAGTAAACTATACCGTTTCAACTGGGAAACCGTTTATTTTAGATACAATTGCGGTAAAAATTAATACACCGTTATTGGATTCTTTATATAAAATAAATAAAGGATTAACCTTTCTAAAATCGGGAAAACAATATAGAAAATTAGATTTTGATGCCGAAAGAAATCGAATTACTGCTGATTTCAGAAACAATGGTGCTTATTATTTTCAACAAAATTATGTGAATTATGCCATTGATACTTTGAATTCAAATAACAAAGCGAACATTGACATAAATATTGAAAATCAATCTATTCGAGAAGGCGATTCCACAAAAATTTTGCCATTTAAATTGTATAAAATTAGCGATATTAATATTTATACCGATAATCTAACTTCAAAAGACAAGTCAAAAATTATAGATAGTGTTACCTATAATAACTTCAATTTATTTAGCAAATCTAAATTAAAATTCAGACCAAAAGCAATTACAGATGCTGTTTTTATTACTAAAGGAAGTATTTTTTCCGACACAAAAACAACACTGACATCAAGGTCTTTGGGAGGTTTACGAGTTTTTAATTATCCGTTAATCCAATATACTGTTGACCCGAGAGACGCTACTGAAAATTCACTTATTGCCAATATTTATTTATCGCCAAGGAAAAAATTAAGCTTTGGCTATAATTTTGATTTCACACATTCTGCCATTCAGGATATTGGAATTACGGCAAGTACGTCGGTTTCCATCAGAAATATATTTCGTGGTGCCGAAACATTAGAAATTGCTGCAAGAGGTAATATTGGATCTTCAAAAGAAGTTGCCAATGTGAACAACAACTTTTTCAATGTTTCTGAATATGGTGTGGATGTGAAATTGCATTTTCCGAGATTGTTCTTTCCGTTAAAAACTGACAAAATTATTCCAAAAAGTATGTTGCCTTTCACGAGTTTTGCAATTGGTTATGCCAAACAAGAAAACATTGGTTTAGACAAGCAAAATTTCACGAGTTCTATGAATTATAATTGGAATCCGAAGCAAAATATTAAAGCCCGTTTTGAATTATTAAATGTGCAATTTGTGAAAAATGTGAACACAAGCAATTACTTCAATATCTATCAATCTTCCTATAATGTATTGAATTCATTGGCACAAAATCCAACTTATGCCGTAAATCCAAATTATTTTAATAGCGATAACAACTTGATTATTGAAAGTGGAACTCTTGGATTTACAAATGATGTTTTGGGTGCAAATCCAACTGTAATTCCAAGTGCTGCCGATTACAAAACCATCCGAAGTATTGAAGAACGCAGAAGCCGTTTAACAGAAAATGATTTGATTGTTTCGTCAAGTTATAACTATTCTGAAACTACAAAAAAAGATCAAAATGATACTGATTTTATGATTTTCAGAGGGAAATTAGAATCGGCTGGAAACTTATTGTCATTGCTTGCCAACACTTCAAAACAACTTAAAAATCAAGATGGAAATAATAATTTTTTTGAGGTTCAATATTCACAGTATGTAAAAGTAGAAGGTGAATTTATAAAATTATGGGATTTGCATCGTAAAAGAATTCTTGCTATTAGAAGTTTTGCTGGAATTGCAATTCCTTATGGAAATTCAAATGATATTCCATTTTCGAGAAGTTATTTTGCTGGCGGAACCAATGATAATAGAGCTTGGCAGTCTTACGGATTAGGGCCAGGAGCAAGCGGCGGAATTAATGATTTCAATGAAGCGAATTTAAAATTGGCATTTAGTGCCGAACTTCGATTCAATATGATTGGACAATTAAACGGTGCTTTGTTTGTAGATGCAGGAAATATTTGGAATGTTTTGGATAATGTTGATGACGAGACATCGGTATTTAGAAATTTTAATTCTCTGAAAAATAGTGCGGTAGGTTCAGGATTTGGACTTAGATATGATTTTAATTTTTTCATAATTCGTTTGGATTTTGGTTTTAAAACCTATAATCCAGCTGAAGAAGATGGGAAAAGATGGTTTCGAGATTATAATTTTTCACATTCAGTTGTAAATATTGGAATTAATTACCCATTCTAATTTTATAAATTATTAATTTTGCTCACTTTAACTTTTAAACAACACAAAATGTCACACAACATTAAAGCTGGAGTTGCAACTGGAGATTCAGTTCAAGCAATTTTTAGCTATGCAAAAGAAAAAGGATTTGCACTTCCTGCAATAAACGTAACAGGTTCAAGTACAATAAATGGAGTTTTGGAAACCGCTGCAAAACTAAATGCACCCGTAATAATTCAATTTTCTAACGGAGGTTGTGTTTTTAATGCGGGTAAAGGATTGTCAAATGCAAATGAAAAAGCTGCTATTTTAGGCGGAATTGCAGGAGCAAAACACGTTCATACATTAGCGGAAGCTTATGGCGCAACTGTGATTCTTCACACCGACCATTGTGCAAAAAAATTATTACCTTGGATTGATGGTTTATTGGACGCAAGTGAAATTCATTTTGCAGAAACTGGAAAACCGCTTTATAGTTCTCATATGATTGATTTATCTGAAGAACCAATTGAAGAAAACATTGAAATTTGTAAAACTTATTTGGCAAGAATGAGCAAAATGGGAATGACATTGGAAATCGAACTTGGAATTACAGGTGGCGAAGAAGATGGCGTTGACAACTCAGATGTCGATAGTTCAAAATTATACACTCAACCTTCAGAAGTTTCTTATGCTTATGAAGAATTATTAAAAGTAAGTCCACGTTTTACAATTGCAGCGTCTTTTGGAAATGTACACGGAGTTTACAAACCAGGAAACGTAAAATTGACACCAAAAATCTTGAAAAATTCACAAGATTATGTGCAAGAAAAATTCAACACAGGAAAAAATCCAGTTGATTTTGTATTTCACGGAGGTTCAGGATCTACGGTTGAAGAAATTAGAGAAGCGATTGGTTATGGTGTGATAAAAATGAACATCGATACCGATTTGCAATTTGCATACACAGAAGGAATTCGTGATTATATGGTTAAAAATATTGATTATTTGAAAACTCAAATCGGAAATCCAGAAGGTACAGAACAACCTAATAAAAAATATTACGACCCAAGAAGATGGGTTCGTGAAGGAGAAATGACATTCAATGCGAGATTAGAACAAGCTTTCGCAGATTTGAATAACGTGAACACTCTATAGTTGTTAGTTGTTGGTTGTTAGTTGTCGGTTCAATCCGATTGCCATCAACCAACAACCATCAACCATTAACAAAAACATAAATTATGGCTTGGTTTAAAAGAACAGAAAAAGGAATTACTACAGCAACGGAGGACAAAAAAGATGTTCCGAAAGGATTGTGGTATAAATCCCCAACAGGGAAAATTATCGATGCCGAAGAATTAGCGAGAAACCTTTGGGTTAGTCCTGAAGATGGTTTTCACGTTAGAATTGGAAGTAAAGAATATTTCGAAATTTTATTCGACAACAACGAATTCAAGGAATTAGATGCTAAAATGACCTCTAAAGATCCTTTGCATTTTGTGGATACCAAAAAATATGCTGATCGATTGAAAGATGCAATGGAAAAAACCAAATTGAAAGATGCGGTTCGTACTGGAGTTGGAAAATCCAAAGGAAAAGACTTGGTAGTTTGCTGTATGGATTTTGCCTTTATTGGTGGATCTATGGGAGCTGTTGTAGGAGAAAAAATTGCTCGTGGAATTGATTACGCTATAAAAAACAAAACACCATTTGTAATGATTTCAAAATCAGGTGGTGCAAGGATGATGGAAGCTGCTTATTCCTTAATGCAATTGGCAAAAACATCAGCAAAATTAGCACAATTGGCCGATGCTGGAATTCCTTATATTTCTTTATGTACAGATCCAACTACGGGAGGAACTACTGCTTCTTATGCGATGTTAGGTGATATTAATATTTCTGAACCAGGCGCTTTAATTGGATTTGCTGGGCCAAGAGTAGTGCGAGATACGACTGGAAAAGATTTGCCAGAAGGATTTCAAACTGCCGAATTTGTTTTGGAAC
This sequence comes from Flavobacterium neuenschwanderi (SeqCode), assembly GCA_965234425.1. Classification (GTDB taxonomy): domain Bacteria; phylum Bacteroidota; class Bacteroidia; order Flavobacteriales; family Flavobacteriaceae; genus Flavobacterium; species Flavobacterium neuenschwanderi. Next base: position 61,985 of record OZ248395.1, read on the forward strand.
ACGGTTTTTTAGATTTTATTACACCAAGAAAAGAATTGAAAGATAAGATTAATTTATATATCGATTTGATTCAAAATATAAATGTGAGATAGATTTTTTTATCACAAATACACAAAAAAAAACACAAAGTTATGCTTTGTGTTTTTTTTATGTTGTAAACTGACATTATATTTCTACTTTCCCGTTCTAATGGCTGATTTTTAGCTAATTATTAGGTTAATTTTTTTTCCAAGTCCAAATTCAAAAATTTTATACAATGTTGAAAGTTGTATGTCACATTTTCCGTTTTCAATTCTTGAAATATAACTTTTTTTGGTGCCAATTTTCGTGGCAAGTTGTTCTTGGGTCATTTTGGCTTCGTGTCGCGCCTCTTTTAAAGTTTCACTAATAATAAAATATTGGGCTTTTTTTTCGAAATCGTCTCTGCTTTCAGTACCAATAACACCATATTCAATATCTAATAACTCGTCAAAGTTCTTTGCTTTTCTAATTTTTTCGTTTTTATCCATTTCACTACTTTTTTGAATTAAAATATTCGTTTTTAAGCTTAATTGCTAATTCAATTTGATTTTTTGGGGTTTTCTGTGTTTTTTTCTGAAAAGCATTAAAAAGCACAACTAAATTTCCTTTATCAAAACAACAAAATATTCTATAAATGTTACTTTCAAATTCAACCCTTATTTCATATAGCCCTTCCGTTCCTTCAAGATGTTTTAAGAACTTTGCGGGAATATTTTGAACGCAATTAATTACTTTGAAGACATAAGCAATTTTTGCTCTTACTTTACTATCTTGTTCCAAGAAAAAATCCTGAAAATAGGATTCGTAAAAGATGATTTTCCTTTCTGTCTTCATTTAGCAAAGTTAACTATAAAGTTATCAAAATTCCTAAAATAATCTATATTTTTTTATAACAAACTCAATCGTTTCATCCAAGGAATATAAAAATCATTTGTAAAATCATTTCTAACAGAAATAAGTATTCCATAGAGATAAATGGTGCAAAATATGATTTTAATCGTATTGATAGTATTGTAAATCTAAAAAAACAATTATTAGAATCTGCACTTTCTTATATTGATTAATGCATTTAACCTTCCTCAAGTAATCATTATTGGAGGCATTGCTTTTTTTGTTAAATATAGAAAATTGAAAAAGTTATTTAAAGGGTTTTAGTATTTAATTATAAATCCAAATAAGACATTAAATTTATCTGTTGAAGTTGCTCTCGTTTTATTCCTTTTTCTATATTATCTATTTTTGTCTATTTTAGATATAACGGGAAAATCTAAATATTAGCTAAATAAAAAAGAGCAACCTATAAAGGCTGCTCTCGACTTATATTTATTTTGACTTCTTTTTTATAACCTTTTTGCTAATTTGCTCCTTTTCTATCCGTTCCTTTTCTATCCGTTCCTTTTCTATCCGTTCCTTTTCTAACTTTTCTTTTTCCGCTAATAATAATTCTATTTGAATTAACTTGTTTTTTAAATCCTCATTTTCTTGTTTCAATTTTGTATTCTTAAATTTATTTAAAATACTATTAGGATTATTTTCCTCCTCAATTCTTTTTTCCTCTTCAATTTTCTTTTTTTCTAATCTTTGTTTTTCAAAATAATCTTGTCGAAGTCTTTCACGCTCAATATTTACTAATTCTTGCTGAGCAGCAGCAACTTGTTGAGCAGCAGCAGCTTGTCTAACAGCAGCACCCGCTTGCATTCCTTGATTAAATGAAGTTGAAAAATCATAAGGGTCCTTTTTTACAGTTACCTCAACTTTTATTGGCGGTTTTGGGTAGCCATAATACGTTTGACCATTAGCTATAATAGGAAAGAAAATAATAATAAATATGTATTTTTTCATAAAACTAATTTTTAGGATATAATTTTAATAATTTCAAATCATTACTTTCGCCATTAGAGTTTTTCATTTCAATATTAATTAAACCTCCTTCTAAATTTGCAAATGTTTCTATTGATGTTTTATTACCCAAATACCATTTAGTAGAAAAAACACCTTCTGCAGCAGTAATTTCAAAAATAGCCTTAACATCTCCTTTTTTCCATTGCGGGAAATCACTTTCAATTATTATAGCTTTGTATAAGTCTCCAACTTTAAGCAGTCCTAATTTATAATTAGTTTCAGATTTATATGACTTGTAAATGCCTTCAATGGGGTCTAATTTTGTTGAGTCAAAATGGACTTTTAATTCATTTTCATTTTTATTAATATTTTCAACCTCTGCAAACTCTATTTTAGGAGTAAGTTGTGGACTGAAAAAATACTCTTTTGATTTTAATCTAGATAATGTTTTGGATAAAGCGCCTTTATAATTTCCTTGATGTCTTAATTCAATTATTAAAGCAATTCTACCTTTACAATCAACAAAATTTAATTTCGAAAAATATGCAGGTACAGAACCATTACCGCCCCTAAAAAACATATTAGCCACTAATACACCTAGACAAGGATTTTGCTTTAAATCATCAGGAAAAATATCGTTTTGATACAGAGGTGTAATTCCAAATTCTCTCAATGCATCAGATATTTTTTCTTTAAATTCTAAATCATTTGAACGAGAGCCTTCATAAATAATATCGTCTACTATACCATATTTAAAACCATTTAATTTAGTTAAGTCTTGACCTAAACTAATTTGAGTAACGAAAAATAGTATAAATAATAAATAAATGTGTTTCATAATTAAATTAAATTTTTTGTTCAAATATAATGATTCATCAAATTTACAAATATAATTTTAATAAAATACTTCAAAAATGCACATAATACATAAAAAAAATTATACAAATAATTATTATTCTTTTAATTTAGTTGAGGTTTCTGTTTCTACAATCACAAAAATTGAAAAAAAATTATCAGAATTGGCTTTGTCTAATTTGGTTTAAATAAATATAGTTAAGGTTGTTATTACAATTTAGAAGTATTGGCATATCACTTTATTTGATTTTTGGAATATCTAACCCCCTTAAATAAGTTAAACTTATTTTAATATCTGAATGCCCCATTACCTAGAAGTTAGTAGGTAGCTATCTATTTTACAAGTATTTCGCTCCTAAAAAGCCAAAAAAATCTAATATTTTCACCTAAATCAATACCCCATCCTATGACAAAATTCCGTTTTCCTTATTGGCTTACTTATTGAAAAATGGGGGTATATTATAAGCATTCCTTGTATGTAAATTGTATAAAAAATGTACAATTGTTTTGATTTTTTAGCAGTAAATTTATTTTTTCTAATTTTAGTTCTAAATCACACAAATACAGCACTTTACAAGCTACTGTTTAGGGTGTTTTGTAAGGGTTAATTATTTACAGCTGAAGGCTACTCATTGAGTATAAAAACAACACGCTAAAAAATTAAAAACCAAATCTACATCCCCGTTCTAATGGCTTCCACAGGATCTAATTTGGATGCTGAAATAGCGGGTAAAATTCCTGAAATTAATCCGATTAAAGCAGCTAATCCAGTTCCTAAAAGGACATTCCCAAAACCTAATACAAATTCAAAATCCAAGACATTCGTTAGAATAATAGAGATTATCCAAACCAGAAATAGCCCAATTAATCCGCCAATTACAGATAAAATAACGGCTTCAAATAGAAATTGGAATAATATAAATCGGTTTTTGGCACCCAATGATTTTTGAATTCCAATTAAATTCGTGCGCTCTTTTACAGAAACAAACATAATATTGGCAATTCCAAAACCACCAACCAACAAGGAGAATCCGCTTATTATCCAACCTACAACATTCATTTGAGAAATAATACCATCAATTAAGTCAGTAAATCCTGATAAAACATTTATGAAAAAATTATCAATATCTCCCGTTTTCATTCCTCGATAATTTCTTAATTTTTGGGTCAGTTCTGCTTTATAGGCTTCCATATCAATGCCTTTTTCAGGTTTTATTAGAATTACTGGAGTCATCGCATCATTATTATCTCCATACAATCTTCGTATAAAATTGACTGGCAAATAAACCGAAGTGTCATTATTGTCGCCAAACATTCCTGCGCCTTGTTTTTTTAGAACCCCAACAACCGTAAATTTTTGCCCGTACAATCGAACTTTTTTACCAATTGGATCACTGCCTTCAAAAAGTCCTTGTGCAACTTCATATCCCAAAACGGCTGAAGCAGCTCCTGAATTGGATTCAGCTTCGTTAAAAAACCGCCCTTCATTAAATTCTAATCCTTGGATGTCTATAAATTCATACGAAACGGGTACTACATTGACATCAAAGACCACATTTGCATCAAATTTCACCGATTGATTTCCCGTGAACATTTGATAACACATTTTATTTGTATTGTTTACTGAACCTTTCAAATATTCGTATTCATCGTATTTCACATTAGGAAATTGCTCTCTTTTCCACTGTGGAATTTCGGAAGGCCCGAAAGAAAAACGCATTAAATATATCGTGTTTTTGTCTAAACTGCTTAAATCTTTTTTGATTTTTCTATCTAAAGAATCCACTGCAGCAAGTACCGCAATGATAGAAAAAATACCAATTGTAACTCCTAATAACGAAAGTAAAGTTCGCAATTTGTTGTTTCGCAACGCGTTCATAGCAAAACTAAAACTCTCTTTCAGCAACCGCAGATAAACAATCATATCGTTTGTATTTATATACTGTAAAATTCCATATTTTTTTCTCAATAACCTAATGGAACTAATTATAAGTTATAAATTATGAATGAAATTAATTTATAAAAATTGTAAGAGTAAATTTAAAATATAAAAAAATTCCATTTCAAATTGCTTCGAAATGGAATTTAATATTTTAATTAGAAATCTGAAATCTAAATTCAAAAATCTAAAATTAGTTTTAACCTAAAGCCGCTCTTTTGAAACCTGTAACAACTAAGTTTTTATCTAAAGATTGAACATAAGCTGCAACGCTCATTTTACTATCTTTGATATAATCTTGGTTTACTAAAGTATTGTCTTTAAAGAAACGTGCTAATTTACCTTTTGCGATATTGTCTAACATTGCTTCTGGTTTCCCTTCTTGACGTAAAACATCTTTTGCAATTTCAATTTCTTTTGAAATAATATCAGCATCAACACCGTCTTCGTTCAAAGCGATTGGCGCCATTGCTGCCGCTTGCATTGATACGTTTCTAGCAACTTCGTCAGCTCCTTCAATATTTGCAGATAATGCAGTTAAAGTAGCGATTTTGTTTCCAGAGTGAATGTAAGATCCTATGAAAGCACCTTCTAATTTCTCAAAAGTTCTGATTTCCAATTTCTCACCGATAACTCCTGTTTGCTCGATTAATTTATCAGCAACAGTAATTCCGTTGAAATCAGATGCTAAAAATTCTTCTTTAGTATTGTAGTTCAAAGCCAAATTAGCCATATCAGTAGCCATTTTCACAAAGCTTTCGTTCATTCCTACGAAGTCAGTTTCACAGTTTAACGTGATAACAACACCAGCAGTTTTTGCAGCATTTACAACTGCAATTGCAGCTCCTTCCGTTGATTCTCTGTCTGATCTGTTTGCAGCAACTTTTTGACCTTTCTTACGAAGGTTTTCAATTGCTAAATCAAAATCTCCATCAGATTCTACTAATGCTTTTTTGCAGTCCATCATACCTGCACCGGTGATTGTTCTTAATTTATTTACGTCTGCAGCAGTTATAGTTGCCATAATTTTTTAATTTAAAGATTAAAAGACTGAAAAATTTAAAGAATAAAAATAATGCTAATTTTAAATCAACACATTAAGTAATCTTTAAATCTTCCAATCTTTAAATATATTTTTTATTCTTCAGTTGCAGGAGCTTCTGTTTCAGCTGCAGGAGTTTCAACTTCTGCTTCAACAGCAGGAGCAACAACCTCAACATCTGCTACAGGAGCAACTTCTTCAACTACGGCAGCAGGAGCTACTACAGCTTCTACTTTAGCAGCAGGAGTTTCTTCCGCATCACCTTCTTTATCAGAAGTTCTGTTAGCAAGTCCATCAATAATGGCAGCAGTTACTAAAGTTAGAATTTTATCGATTGATTTAGAAGCATCATCGTTTGATGGAATTACGTATTCAACCTCTCTTGGGTCAGAATTGGTATCAACCATTGCAAAAACTGGAATGTTTAATTTTTGAGCTTCTTTAATCGCGATGTGTTCTGCTTTAATATCAACTACGAATAACGCAGCTGGAAGTCTTGACATATCTGAAATTGAACCTAAATTTTTCTCTAATTTAGCACGAAGACGATCAACTTGCAAACGCTCTTTTTTAGAAAGTGTCATGAATGTACCATCTTTCTTCATTTTATCAATAGTTGCCATTTTTTTAACGGCTTTACGGATAGTTACGAAGTTAGTTAGCATTCCACCAGGCCATCTTTCTGTGATGTAAGGCATGTTTGCAGCTTTTGCTTTTTCAGCAACGATATCTTTTGCTTGTTTTTTGGTAGCAACAAATAATATTTTTCTACCTGATGCAGCGATTTTTTTCAAAGCGTCATTTGCTTCTTCAATTTTTGCTGCCGTTTTATATAGATTGATAATGTGAATACCATTACGTTCCATATAAATGTATGGAGCCATATTTGGATCCCATTTTCTAGTCATGTGTCCAAAGTGAACACCTGCTTCTAGTAATTCTTTTACTTCTACTTTGTTTGACATTTTTTCTTTAGTTTACGTTCTGTTGATTAGCAATGTTCCTTTTGGCTTTAAGCTTTAAGCTTTAGGCTTTAGGCTTCATTTAGATGCTAAACTAATTCTCGCCTCAACGAGCAACAACAACATTGTTTTAAATTTATTAAATAAACGATGCCTTGTTCCAATAGAACAAGACAGGTACTATTAACGTTTAGAGAATTGGAATCTCTTACGAGCTTTCTTCTGACCGAATTTCTTACGTTCAACCATTCTTGGATCTCTTGTCAATAAACCTTCTGGTTTCAAGATGGCTCTGTTTCCTTCGCCAACTTCACACATAACTCTTGCAATAGCCATTCTCACAGCTTCTGCTTGACCTGTTGAACCACCTCCGTAAACATTTACTTTTACGTCATAGTTAGAAACATTGTCAGTTAATGACATTGCTTGCAAAACTTTGTACTGTAAAGTAGCTGTTGGAAAATAAGTTGCAAAAGGTTTTTTGTTTACAACGATAACTCCTGTTCCTTCCGAAACATAAACACGTGCAACAGCGGTTTTTCTTCTACCGATTTTGTGAATAACTCCCATTACTTAAGATCGTTTAGGTTAACAGTTTTAGGCTTTTGAGCTCCTTGTTTGTGCTCTGAACCTACAACAACATTTAAATTTCTAAAAAGTTCCGCTCCTAATTTGTTTTTAGGTAGCATTCCTTTTACAGCTTTTTCTACTAATAATGCAGGGTTTTTTGCTTGCAATACTTTAGCAGTTAAAGTTCTTTGTCCTCCAGGGTAACCAGTGTGACGGATGTATGTTTTTTCATCCATTTTTTTACCTGTAAGGTTAATTTTCTCTGAGTTGATAACGATTACGTTATCTCCGCAGTCGACGTGTGGTGTGTAACTTGGTTTGTACTTACCTCTCAAAATCATTGCGACTTTTGAAGCAAGACGACCTAAGTTATGCCCATCTGCATCAACAATGATCCACTCTTTTGTAACGGTGGCTTTGCTTGCTGATTGTGTCTTGTAGCTTAATGCGTCCATAATATATTTTTAATTAAACATTCCATCCCCAATAAAGGGGTTGCAAAAGTACAATTAATTATTTTAAATACAAATACCTGATTAAGATTATTTTAAAGCATCATTTATTACCCTGAAATATTCTTTAAATTAAAGCATTACAATTATAAATAAGCTCTTATTTATATTTGATTTCAATGAATTTTAGCGTCTATTTTCTTAAATAGTTGATTTTTATTTAATGCTAATGACCCTTTTACATTAAAAAGCAGTTAACATTTTCATTTTTTTTAAATAAATTGTTTCGTTTTTCATACTTTTACACTTAATTACATTTAAAATGAAATCCAAAGCTACCTTAAAACAAATTGCTAAAGAACTTCTCGTTTCTGTTTCTACGGTTTCGAAAGCATTAAACGATAGCCCTGAAATTAGTACTCAAACTAAAATCAGAATAAAAGAATATGCAAAACTCAAAAATTACAAACCTAATGTTATTGGTATCAATCTGAAAAGTAGAAAAACGAAAACCATAGGTGTAATTATTCCAAATATATTAAATTCTTTTTTTGCTAAAGTTTTCACAGGAATTGAAAAAGTAGCCGAATCAAAAGGATATAACGTTATTATGTGTATTTCAAATGAATCCATTGAAAAAGAAATTCACGCACTCGAAATTTTGAGTAATGGAACAATTGATGGATTTATTTTGTCAATTTCTGAAGAAGCTCAAAAATTACAAGAATACAGTCATTTCAAAGAAATTATAAATGACGGAACTCCAATTGTTATGTTTGACAGAACTACCGAAGAAGTAGATTGTGACAAAGTAACCGTTGACGATTTTGATTCTGCAAGAAATGCCACCCAACATTTAATTGATTTGGGATGCAAGAATGTTGCGTTGTTTTCTTCTATTGATAATTTAAGCGTTGGAAAATTGAGATACGAAGGCTATCTAAAAGCATTGGAAGACAATAACATAACAATCAATCAAAATTTAATAGTCAGAACCGATTCTGAAGATGATTTAAATCAAAAAATTGAAATTGTTTTTGAGAATAATACTATTGATGGAATTTTCGCTTTAGACGAAACCGACTCCGTTGCCGCCTTGAGAATTGGACTTAAACGAGGTTATAAAATACCAGAAAACCTTTCAATAATTGGTTTTGCAGATGGTATTTTAGCTTCAAGACGTTTGTCTCCAAGTTTAACTACGGTGAGTCAGCACGGTCCAGAAATTGGGGAAGCCGCTGCAAAATTGCTTATCGAAAGACTCGAAAGTAAAGAAGAAGAAAATCCATACAAAACTACGGTTATTAAAACCGAATTACGAGAAAGGGAATCTACTAAAAAATTATAAGTTAAATAAGTTTCAAAAGAAATATTTATCCTTAATGCGCCGCCAACCAATCTTTCCCCTGCCCAATTTCAACAGTCAAAGGAACATTTAATGTAAATGCATTTTCCATTTCATATTTAATCATCGGTTGGATTTTTTCTAATTCAGAATTGTGAACATCAAAAACCAACTCATCGTGAACTTGCAAAAGCATTTTACTTTTCCAATTTTCATCCGTTAGTTTTTTGTGAATATTAATCATCGCAATTTTGATAATATCGGCTGCGCTTCCTTGAATTGGTGCGTTTACTGCATTTCGTTCTGCGCCACCACGAACAATGGCATTTTGAGAATTTATATCTTTCAAATAACGGCGTCTTCCTAAAATAGTTTGCGTATATCCGTGTTCTCTCGCAAACTGAATTTGCTCATTAATATAGGCTTTCAATCTTGGATACGTTTGATAATATGCTTCAATCAATGCCGAACTTTCTGAACGAGAAAGCGACGTTTGATTGCTCAATCCAAAGGCAGAAACCCCATAAATAATCCCAAAATTTACAGTTTTAGCGTGACTTCTTTGTTCACGAGTAACTTCTTCCAAAGGCACATTGAAAACTTTTGAAGCCGTAGCCTTGTGAATATCTTCATTATTGAGGAACGAATGAATCATATTTTCTTCACCACTTAAAGCCGCAATAATTCGAAGTTCTATCTGAGAATAATCCGCAGAAACCAGGGTGTAATTTTCATCACGAGCCACAAATGCTTTTCTAATTTGACGGCCTCTTTCTGTTCTAATTGGAATGTTTTGTAAGTTCGGATTATTAGAACTCAACCTTCCCGTTGCTGCCACAGTTTGCATATAATCGGTATGGATTCGGCGCGTAATGGCATCAACTTGGTTTGGCAACGCATCAACATACGTATTTTGCAACTTCACCAATTGGCGCCAATCCAAAATTGCTTTTACAATTTCGTGTTCGTTTACCAAGTAATTTAAAATCTCTTCGCCAGTAGCATATTGACCTGTTTTTGTCTTTTTTTGTTTGGCACCACCAATTTTTAATTTGTCAAATAAAATATCCCCTAATTGTTTCGGTGAAGCCAAATTGAATTTTTCACCAGCAATTTCATAAATGGTAGTTTCCAGTTTTTTGATGTCATTTCCTAAATCGTGTGACAACGATTTCAAGAAATCAACATCTACTCGAATCCCTTCTTTTTCCATATCGGCTAAAACTTTCACCAACGGAATTTCAATTTCTTCAAAGAGTTTTTTGGTTTCTGTTTTTTCTAATTCTAATGTAAAAATTTCTTTGAGTTGCAACGTTACATCCGCATCTTCAACTGCATATTCTTTGATTTCTTCCAATGCAACATCGCGCATCGACCGTTGATTTTTGCCTTTTTTGCCAATTAAATCTTCAATAGATTTCGGAGCATATTTCAAATAGGTTTCCGATAAAATATCCATATTATGACGCATATCAGGATTAATCAGATAATGCGCAATCATCGTGTCAAACAGTTTTCCTTTTACAGAAATAGCATAATTAGAGAGTATTTTTAAATCGTATTTTAAGTTTTGTCCAATTTTTTCAATGCCTTCATTTTCAAAAAACGGAATGAATTTATTGACTAATATTTGTGCTTCGTCTTGATTTTCTGGAAAAGGAACATAAAATCCTTTTCCTTTTTCATAAGAAAATGAAATTCCCACTAATTCAGCGTGCAATGCATCTAAACCAGTTGTTTCAGTATCAAAACATACAGAAGTTTGATTTTCCAAATTTTGCAATAGCAATTTCAATCCTAATTCTCCTTGAATAATTTGGTAAAAATGAGTTGTGTTTTCTAAAGTATTGTAATATTGATGGCGCGTTTCATCGGAAGTTTCATCGTGAAGTGTACTTCCAAAAAGATCAAATTGTTCTTCGTTTTTAGTCCCGAGAGCCTTCGGGAGTGGTTTTTTGTATAATTTAGCTTCGTCAATAGGATTCATTTGTGTTGAAGTTCCACCCTTTCTAAAAATGGCATCAAATTGTTCCGCCATTCTTCTAAATTCCAATTCATTGAATAACGCATCTGTTTTGTCAACATCTGGAGTCGATAATTCATAATCTGTTTCATCAAAAATAACTGGGCAATCCAACAGAATTGTTGCCAATGTTTTAGACAAAATTCCCTTTTCTTTATTGGCTTCAATATTTTCTTTCATTTTCCCTTTTAGCTTATCGGTATTTGCCAAAAGATTTTCCATTGTGCCAAATTCTTTCAATAATTTCTTGGCTGTAACTTCGCCAACACCCGGAAGTCCAGGAATATTATCGGCTGCATCGCCCATCATTCCTAAGAAATCAATTACTTGGTCTGGTCTTTCAATTTCAAATTTTGCAAGAACTTCAGGAATTCCCCAAATCTCAATTCCATTTCCCATTCGGGCAGGTTTGTACATAAATATGTTCTCGGAAACCAATTGCGCAAAATCTTTATCGGGCGTAACCATAAAAACTTTATAGTTTTGTTTTTCCGCTTGTTTGGCAATTGTACCAATTAAATCATCGGCTTCATACCCTTTTACCTCAATAATTGGAATGTGCATCGCCTTTAATAATTCTTGAATATAAGGAACAGCAATTTTGATTGCGTCGGGAGTTGCTTCGCGATGGGCTTTGTATTCTGGGAAAATCTCATTTCTCAATTGACTTCCGCCATTGTCAAATGCTACCGCTAAATGATCTGGTTTTTCACGTTTTATGACATCCATCAACGAATTCATAAATCCCATAATTGCAGAAGTATCCAAACCTTTTGAATTTATTCTTGGGTTTTTTATAAAAGCATAATAACCACGAAAAATTAAAGCATAAGCATCGAGAAGGAACAATCGTTTTTGAGCTGACATATATAATAAGGTATAATTTAATCTGTAAAAATAAACAATCGTAATCTAAAGTTTACATATCAAGTTAATTTTTATTTAACGGAAGTATCTTTTTCCTATTTTAGTCGTTATTTTGTCAAAAATTTTATTTAAATGATTTTTCGCATACTTTTTCTTTGTCTGATTTTATTGATTATCGACATTTACGCCTACCAAGCATTACGAACTTTACTCAAGTTGAAATGGATGCTGGTTTCCTACCAAATTATCAGTTTTTTTCTTCTAATTTTTATCGTTTATTCCTTTATGCAATTCGACCGATCCGTTGGTCAAACCAAGCAAACGATGTACACAATGGGACTTCTTTTATTGGTTTATATTCCTAAAGTTGTAATGACATTAGTTTTAATCGGGGAAGATGTTTTCAGAATTGGTGCGGGAACAGTGAATTATTTTTCAAATTATGATAACGATATAGATTTCCTTGCTTCAAGACGAAAATTCGTCAGTCAGATAGGTTTAGGATTAGCAGCAGTTCCTTTTTTATCTTTAATTTATGCCGTTACAAAAGGAAAATACAACTATAAAGTAATCAAACAGCAAATTTTTTATCCCGATTTACCTGATGCTTTTGATGGTTTCACGATTACTCAAATCTCGGATGTTCACAGCGGAAGTTTTGATAATCCTGATAAAATTAATTACGCTATTGATTTGGTAAACGAACAAAATTCGGATATGATTTTGTTTACAGGTGATATTGTTAATACAGATGCCAAAGAAATGCATCCTTGGATTGACACTTTTAATCGAATTAAAAAACACGAATACGGGAAATTTTCCGTTCTTGGAAATCACGATTATGGGGAATATGTAACTTGGCCAACGGAACAAGAAAAAGTGGATAATTTTGAAGCTATAAAAGATTTACACAGACAAATTGATTTTAAACTTTTGTTGAATGAACATAGAATTATTCAAAAAGGAGAAGATAAAATTGCACTTGTAGGAGTTGAAAATTGGGGTAATAATTTCAAAAAAGTCGGTGATATTAATTTGGCTTCCGCCAATTTGACTAAGGACGATTTCAAGATTTTAATGAGTCACGATCCGTCACATTGGGAATATGAAGTGAAAAATCACGACAAACATTTTCATCTAACATTATCTGGACATACACACGGAATGCAATTTGGTATTGAAATTCCAGGATTTATAAAATGGAGTTTGGCGCAATATGTCTATAAACAATGGGCTGGTTTATACGAAAACAAAGGAAGATACGTTTATGTGAACAGAGGATTTGGGTTTCACGCTTATCCGGGACGTGTTGGAATAATGCCAGAAATTACTGTGATAGAACTAAAAAAAGGAAAATATACAGTGTAATTTGTTAAATTCCTTATATTTGTACCGTATTATCTCTATTCAGAAGTCTAAATTATATTAAATTTTTGGTTTTATGTCAAAATTTGGAGAACTTATAAATACTCAATTGCCAGTGCTAATTGATTTTTACACGGAATGGAACGAGCCATCGGTTTCAATGCATCCTGTTATTAGAGATGTGGCCGCAGCCCTTGGTGACAAAGCGAAAGTCATTAAAATTGACGTTGATAAAAATCAAGAATTAGCTGATGCTTTACGAATTAAAGGACTTCCAACTTTAATGATTTACAAAGAAGGTCAGATGGTTTGGAGGCAATCTGGTGAGCTTGATGCCAACACAATTATTGGTCTTGTTCAAGAGCAGCTTTAAGCTCAAAAATTCCCTTTTTCAGTATTATTTTACCCTTTATTTGAAAAAATAACCACTTTTTTCATTCCAATTTCGATTATTTTTTAAATTTTTTTTAGATTTATTCCAAAATAGCAAAGGAAAATCCTTTTTCTTTCAAGAATTCTAATGTTTTTGGTAACGCATATTCTAAATTTCGGAACGCTTTTTTACTGTCGTGAAATACAATAATACTTCCAGAAGTTACATTTTTCAATACATTTTGCAAACATTGTTCTGGTGTTACTTCGGCATCAAAATCGGCAGTGAGAATGTCCCACATAATAATTTTAAATCCCAAATTGCGTAATTCTTTCGCTTGGCTGCGTTTTATTCTTCCGTAAGGCGGTCTGAAGATTGATGGTTTTAGATTTTCTATTTTAGAATGTTTCGAAATTGCTTCTTGACAAAGTGCTACGTTTTCAATGTATTCTTTAGTGGAAGTTTCCCAACCTTTCAAATGATTGAAAGTGTGATTTCCCACAGAATGTCCTTTTGAAAGTACCGAATTAAAGATTTCGGGAAATTTATTTATGTTGTCCCCAATGCAAAAAAAGGTGGCTTTGGCTTCAAATTTTTCTAATTGTGATAAAGTCCATTCGGTGATTTCAGGCGTTGGCCCATCATCAAAAGTTAAAAAAACTTTCTTTTCATTGTTCGGAACATCCCAAATGTATTTTGAGAAAACTTTCTTAACTATAAAATTTGTTTTTATCCAATAGAAACTCATAAAATTTGGATTTAATATTAAAAAAATAAGCCACGAATTACACAAATTATCACGAATTAATTGGTGAAAATTTGTGTAATTCGTGGCTAATAATTAGTCGAAACTACTATTTTCTACTCATTGTCACGACCAAAACGCTCAAACATTTTATTATACATATTGAAAACCTTTTTGTTTTCGTTATAAAATGATACATCTTCACTGTTTTTCATCACTTCCAATAAGCTTCTGTAACGCTCAATATTAGTAACTACATCCATTGCTACAAAACCTAAATCCGATGGTTTATAAGTGCTGTAATATTTCAGTTGCTCTTTGTATTTTGTGGTTAATTCATTAAGCAATTTACGTGCTTTTTCCTTTTTACCAATAGCATAATAACCACTTGAAAAAGGCTCAACCATAGTATAATAATCGTAATATTTCAATGGCATTTTCGTCATTGCCAAATCAATTACTTTTTCCGCTTTCGCAAATTTACCTTCGTTAATAAGCTGTTCCATCAACCTTGAAATGTTGGTTCTGTAGGAAATACTATTTCTGCGCGTTTCAGGATCGTGATAAATTTTTGAACTATCACCGTTGCCCCAATCCCATTTCATAATCAAATCATACATTTTATCGGAATCAATTGAACCCATATCGTGTTGGCTCGCCTCTTTTGGTAACGGCGTTTTTACAGGAACTAATTTGTAAACCATTCCATCCAATTGAAGATATTCTTTCATCCAAATATAATCATCATCGCCAAAACTTCCAGGTGAAAAATAGATTGGTCGTTTCCAATTATTATTAGCAACAATGTCTAACATCATCAAACGGTTTTTGTAAATTGCTCGTCCTTTTATGTCAATATCAATATAAGGAACAATAGAATCATAGAATTTTGGATTGACCACTTTGTTCTTAATAATATTGTTTTTATCAATTAGAAGGCGAATTTTATTGGTTGGATAAAAATGAACTTTTTGCCCATTTTGCATATCAACAATTGTTTTTGGATCGTTGCTTTTTGCAAATTCCATAAAGTTTTTAATGTCCCAACGCGCTTCTGTTAACTGATTGTACACGATATAATCTAATTTATCACCCACATATTGATCGTGTGTAAACGAAATTGGCAAACCATCAGATTTATACGATTTGCTTTTCATTTGATCAATATACCAATCGGTCATAAACAAACTCGTATTTACAATTTTGATGTCAGTTCTCACATTCTCAATTTCTTGAGCGTACCAAAGTGGGAACGTATCGTTGTCGCCTATGGTAAATAAAATTGCATTT
Source organism: Flavobacterium neuenschwanderi (SeqCode) (assembly GCA_965234425.1). Classification (GTDB taxonomy): domain Bacteria; phylum Bacteroidota; class Bacteroidia; order Flavobacteriales; family Flavobacteriaceae; genus Flavobacterium; species Flavobacterium neuenschwanderi. The sequence goes on from OZ248395.1 coordinate 77,676, forward strand.
TTATCGCAAGAATTCAGATAATTTTTTGCCAATGCAATCGCAGTATATTTTCCAGAACGGTCGTGATCATCCCAGTTTTGGGTTGCCATTAAAGCTGGCGCACCAATCAAAGTTACAGCAAGAACAAGCGGTCCAGCGATTTTTGGTTGCAAATAATTCTTCAAATAATCATAAATTGCAAAAACGCCAATTCCAATCCAAATTGCAAAAACGTAAAACGAACCTACCAAAGCATAATCTCTTTCACGAGGTTCAAAAGGTCTTTCGTTCAGATACACTTTCAATGCCAATCCAGTGAATAAAAACAAAACTAAAAGCACATAAAAACTTTTTTGGTCTTTTTTAGCGTGGTATAATAACCCGATAATTCCCAGTATAAACGGAATGAAATAATAGACATTTCTACCTTTATTGTTCAAAGTATCCGAAGGTAAATCTACCTGTGAACCTAAATGTATTTCGTCGATAAAATTAATTCCGCTCAACCAATTTCCATCTATTAAATCATAATTTCCTTGATTGTCATTTTGACGACCCGTGAAATTCCACATTAAATACCTCCAATACATATATCCAAATTGGTATTCAAACATAAAGCTGAAATTATCAACTGTGGTTGGTTTTTCAATGATTAGGTAATCTCCATAACTTTTCAAGAATGAAATATAACCTTCATTATCGATTTTTTTGGAAGCATAAGCAGCTCTAAATTCAGCAACCGTTTTCTCCACTTCATTGCGTAATTGCGCCGTTGCTTTTCCAACTTCTTCTTCGGTTAATTTTTCAATATCGATTCCATATTCGCCTAATTCGTCTTCATACGGATGATTTGGGTCGATTTTAAATTCTAACGGATGCGTAAAATTCATATAATTTTCTACGTGTTCCGTGCTCCATAATCGGGGTAAAAACGCTTTGTGATTGTCGTCACTGTTTTGTTCTGCGTTTTTAAAATTATTGGTAATGATGTATTTTCCCGTTTTATAATCTCTTTCGTAGTTGGGTGCTTTGTCTAAATATGGGGTTTCTTTATCCAAACCTGCAAAAGTATCTGAGTATTGAGGTCCGTAAAACAAAGGATTAACGCCGTATTGTTCTCTGTTGTAATACGCTAAAACTTCCGCTGCATCCGATGGTTTATTTTCGTTGATTACAGTATTTGCATTAGCGCGAATGGGCAACATCATCCAAGTTGAAAAGCCAATGAAGATGAATAAAATACATAATAAAATGGTGTTGAAGTTTATTTTAGATCTTGATTCTTTTGTATCTATTTTTAAAGGATCTTCACCATATTCATTTTTACCCTCTTTTCCTTTTGCAATTATTAATTCCCAAAAAATAAAATATATGTTATAACCAGGAATAAATTGATAAACCCCACTTTTTCCTATATCGTGTAATCTCTTGTTAATTTGATATATTAAAAAAAGTAACGGAAATTTGAATAAAATACTTGGTAATAAACCAATGCCTGAAAAGTTAAAGTAAATAATTAAAAAATATAATAGCGTTAATAAAAGACTAACGATATATTCTGTTCTAGATATTCTACCATTATAACTAAAAGGGTTTTTAAAAATACTATTGAGAAATTCGTTATTTTTTTTAGTGTATTTTAGCCCAAAATAAAACAAACTTATCAATAACAATGTCACGAAAAGAGTCCCAGAATCAAACGGTAATCCCATTTCATTGACCATAAAAATCTCCGCTTTTCCGAAAAATGCCATTGTCAAAGGCAATAATAATTTGAATATAAATAATAAAACGGCAACAACTACAACATTAGCAATGATGAAATTTTTAACTGTTACAGTTTTATAATTTTTGAAGAAATATAAAAAACCAATCGCAGGAATAGTCAATAATGCCATAAAGTGAACACCGAAAGAAAGCCCAATTACCAATGAAATCAATAGCAACCATCTGTTTCCTCGTTGCGTATTCATATCTTGTTCCCATCGCAAACCGAGCCAAAACAACAATGCTATAAACAAAGTTGCCATTGCATAAACTTCCGCTTCAACGGCATTATACCAAAAACTATCAGAAAATGTAAAGGCTAAAGCACCAATAAATGAACTTCCTAATACTACAATTGCATTATTTTTTGAAATTGGTTCCGCTACTTCATTTTCAGAATTTGAGTCAGAAATCGAGGAAACTATTTTTCTGATAAGTAATGTGGAAGACCAAAATAGGAATAAAATAGTGAAGGCACTTGAAAAAACCGACATCATATTTACCATTAATGCAACGTGTTCTGCATCGGTTGCAAACATGGCGAAAAAGGCGCCAATCATCTGAAACAAAGGCGCTCCAGGCGGATGTCCGACTTCTAATTTTGCAGCTGTGGCGATATATTCTCCGCAATCCCAGAAACTCATGGTGGGTTCAACGGTGAGCGTGTAGGTTGTTAATGCTATTGCAAATGTGATCCAGCCTAAAATGGTATTCCATTTATTGAAGTTGAAGTTTGTCATATTTATAGTATGAATTTTACTTTGTTTTTTGATGTACAAAGAAAATGTTTTTTTGCTTAAAGAAATGCTAAATATTTATTTTTAATTTTTTTACCTAAAAAATTTGTGGAACTTAAAATTTCGATTAAATTTGCACTCGCTTAACAGCAACGGAATTGGTCTATGGTGTAATGGTAACACAACTGTTTTTGGTGCAGTCTTTCTAGGTTCGAGTCCTAGTAGACCAACAAAAAACTCCTCAAGAAATTGAGGAGTTTTTTTATATTAAAGCGTTGTTGAATTCGGTATTTTTATTCCTTTAAAAAAATCTTCTAAACTAATTTCCAGCAATCTACAAATTTTAATTAGTGTTTTTAATTCAAAATTTACCCCAGTTTCTAATCTCCAATAAGCGGAACGACTCATTTCTAAATCAAATGCAATATGTTCATAATTAGAATAACCTTTTGCTTTTCTTAATTCTTTTAATCTTAACGCAATGGCTTTAAGCTCGTCTTGATTGGGTTTTGGGTTTGAATTTTCCATACACAAAACTCATAAATTATACTTTTCTATAGTACTCTATAATAAAGTACACTATATAATAGAATTTTTTATATATTTGTTTTTAATTAAAAACTAATAATTATGAAAAAAAAATTAATTTTAGTAGTAGGTCTTTTGGGGTTTATTACAACTATAGTTGGTCAGTCAATAACTGGTTTTACTAATGAGTGGAATAATACTTATTCAACGTCCAACGGTATTTTCGCAAGAGCTATTATTGATAATGGATCTTTATTGGTTAGCGGTTCTACCTGGTCTTCTTGGCCAAGTGGGACAAGGGATCAAATGATAACAAAAATTTCCGCAACAGGCAATATGATTTTCCAAACAGTTAGAGCACCAGGAACAGATCATGATGTTTTTCAATCAGTTTGCATATTAGACAATGGTAATTACGCCTTTTTTGGTCAGCAAAATGCTGATGGAACTCAATATTTTGATGCTTTTTTTACTGTTTTTAATACCAATGGAGTTGAAGTTTCTCATAATTTTTTCTCTATTCCTGGCTCTTCAAGTGGGGATGATATGAAAAAATTACCAAATGGGAATTTAGTTTTCACGGGTAATCATGGTGGGGGTTTGAATTTTGTTGCTTTAACTGACCAATCATTTAACCAAATTAATTATCAAACATTTCCTGTTGGCTTATGGAATGGAGCACAACTTGCTGTAGATTCAGCAAATAGTTTAATTTATGCAATAGGAAGTTATTCTGGCTCAACTGTTATACAAATAAAAAAATACGACTATTCTTTAAACCTCCTTGGTTCGTTTACTATTACAAATACTGAAGCAATGGGGAATTATGATGCCGTTATTCTTAACAACAATCTACTATTATGTGGATACAAAGAAATAGAAGGTGCACGTTATGGCTCGATATCCAAATTAGATTCAAATGGAAATATAGTTGATTCTTATATATCTAGTACAGTATCCGAATTTACTGCGATTACCACTTTCGGTAATGAAGTAGTAGTTTCAAAAAGTAATTTGTCTACTTCCAATTACTCAATTTCAAATGAATTACAAGTTTATTTAGGTAACGGTATGATAGGAAATACCTTTATACTTAATAATGGGGCTCCTTTTGTTGTTAGTGATTTGGTTTTAGACCAAAATTCACTTTATATAACAGGTGCCCAAATAACTGGGGAATCTGTTGGTATTCCTGCAGTTCAGAAAGTTTCAATTCAAGCGGAGAATACATGCAGTACATTAGTAATTAACACTGGGGTTTTGGGTTTTAATCCAGTAACTTATAACAACACCGTTACAATTTATCCAAATCCAGCAAATGACCACATAACAATAGATTGTGGTAATTTAGCAAATGTTTCGGGTTGGACTATTAAAATAGTGAACACGTTGAGTCAAGAGGTATTTACTGGTGCTATGAACACGCAACAATATGTTGTGCCACTAAATACTTGGAACGGTCAAGGAGTTTATTTTGTCAAAATTTATGATGCTTCAAACAACTTGGTAAATACTAAGAAAATAATATTGCAATAAATAGCTTTTGTAAACAACAAAAAACTCCTTAAGAAATTGAGGAGTTTTTTTATACAATAAATCGAAATAATTTAGATTTTGAAAGTAATCACAGGTCTTACCGTGTGATTTACCAAATCCTCGCTGATACTCCCGTTGAAAAAGTGTGAAAATCCAGTTCTTCCGTGCGTGCACATTCCAATTAAATCGGCATCAACACTACTTGCATAATTTAGAATTCCTTTTTCAACATTTACATCATTATATATATGAGTAGAATAGTTTGTGAAATTGGTTCCTTCCAAAAATTCAGTCATTATTTTTTCTGCAACAGCTGTTGATTTGAAACTATTTGGAGTATTAATCATTACCAAATCTAAATGAGAATTGAATATAGTTGCAAATTCTACTAATTTTGCAAATGGTTTTTTAATTTCATCTGAAAAATCAGAAGCGAAAACAAGTTTATCGGCTTTGAATTCAGCAGTTTCATTTTTGATTACTAAAACAGGAACCTCAGAAGAACGAACTACTTTTTCCGCATTGGATCCAATAAACATTTCTTCGTATCCTGAAGCTCCATGGGAACCCATTACTATTAAATCGACATTGTTTTTTTTGCTTATTTCCATAATACCATCAAATGCTTTTTCAAATTGGATGATTTCCGAAACATTTATTCCTTCTAAAAAATCAGATTCCATTAAGGTTTCTAATTTATTAATTGCCATATTTTTAAAGAACATTATTTGTGGAATGGCGCTTCCGCTTGAAACCGCATCGTTTCCTTGATGCGGTAATTCAAGCATGTGTAACAAATAAATTTCGCTATTATTTTTTTTAGCAATTTGTGCGGCAACTCTTAAAGCGTATTCCGCATGTTTTGAAAAATCGGTAGGAACTAAAATTCTTTTCATAATAAGAAGTGTAAAATTAAATAAAATGTAAGGTTTATATTATACATTAAAGGTAGTGTAAATTTAAACATTACACAATGATTTTTGATTTATAAAAAAAACACTATATTTGCATCGTTATTTATTTAATGTATTAGATAAAGAGGCACGCATTGCGTGCCTCTTTTTATAAAAGGTATGACATTTAAAGAAAAAGTTAGTGGTTTATTAGAAGAAGGATTATTAGAAAAGCCAACGCTTTTTTTAATTGACTTAACTATTACCGAAAGTTTCAAAATTATTGTAACTTTAGATGGGGATAATGGCGTAGCTTTGCAAGATTGCATTGATATCAGCCGTTCTATAGACAATAATTTAGACAGAGAAGAACACGATTTTTCGTTGGAAGTTGCTTCCGCTGGAGTTTCTTCGCCATTGAAACACATACGACAATACAAAAAAAATGTTGGAAGAATACTCCAAGTTGAAACAGATAACATAATTATTGAAGCAAAATTAGTGGAAGCTAATGATGATTTTATCGTTATGGAATGGGAGGCAAGAGAGCCTAAAAAAATAGGAAAAGGGAAAGAAACTGTTCAAAAAAGACAGGAAATTCCTTATTCAGAAATAAAAAAAGCAATAGTTATAATAATTTTTTAATAGATAGAGCATGGAAAATTTAGCTTTAATCGATTCGTTTTCAGAGTTTAAAGACGATAAACTTATTGATCGTGTAACGCTAATGGCGATTTTAGAAGATGTGTTTAGAAACGCATTAAAAAAGAAATTTGGATCAGATGATAATTTTGATATTATTATCAATCCAGATAAAGGAGATATGGAAATTTGGCAAAGAAGAGTTATCGTTGCTGACGATGATTTGGATTTAGACCATCTTGAAATTACTTTAACAGAAGCTAGAAAAATCGAACCTGATTTTGAAATTGGGGAAGAAGTTTCTGAAGAAGTAAAATTAGTTGACCTTGGAAGAAGAGCGATTTTGGCTTTGCGTCAAAATTTAATTTCTAAAATTCACGAACACGACAACACAAATCTTTACAAACAATTTAAAGATTTAATAGGTGAAATATATACTGCGGAAGTGCATCACGTTCGTCCAAGAGTTGTAATTTTGGTTGACGATGAAGGAAATGAAATTATTTTACCAAAAGAAAAACAAATTCCATCTGACTTTTTCCGTAAGGGAGATAACGTTCGTGGAATTATTGAAAACGTTGAATTGAAAGGAAACAAACCTCAAATTATTATGTCAAGAACATCTGAATTGTTCTTAGAAAAATTATTTGAACAAGAAATTCCTGAAGTTTTTGACGGTTTAATAATGGTTAAAAAAGTGGTGAGAATTCCAGGCGAAAAAGCAAAAGTAGCTGTGGATTCTTATGACGACAGAATTGACCCAGTTGGTGCTTGTGTTGGAATGAAAGGTTCTCGTATTCACGGAATTGTTCGCGAATTAGGAAACGAAAATATCGATGTTATCAATTATACTGATAATATTCAATTGTTTATTACAAGAGCATTAAGTCCTGCCAAAGTTTCTTCTATTAAAATAAATGAAGAAACAAAAAGAGCAGAAGTATTTTTGAAATTAGAAGAAGTATCAAAAGCCATCGGACGTGGTGGACATAACATCAGATTAGCAGGTCAATTGACAGGTTATGAGTTAGATGTAATTAGAGAAGGAAGCACAATTGAAAATGATGATGATGTTGAATTGACAGAATTTTCAGATGAAATTGAAGCTTGGGTAATTGAAGAATTTGCAAAAATTGGATTGGATACCGCAAGAAGTATTTTAGGACAAAACGTGAATGATTTGGTTAGAAGAACAGACCTAGAAGAGGAAACGATTTTAGATGTAATGAGAATATTGAAAGAAGAATTTGATAGCTAATTGATTTTTCTTCCAACAACACACAAAAAAGGTAATAATAAAAAGGTTTTATGTCTGAAGAGAGAGTAATTAGAATAAACAAGGTTTTAAGGGAATTGAATATTTCGTTAGAAAGAGCTGTGGATTATCTTAAGGATAAGGGAATTGCTATTGATGCAAATCCAAACGCAAAAATTTCTGATAAGGAATTCAGTATTCTTCAAAACCAATTTGCAGGCGATAAAGGGAACAAAGAGGCTTCGAAAGAAGTTGGCGAAGAGAAAAGAAAAGAAAAAGAAGCTTTGCGAATCGAAAGAGAAAAAGAAATCGATGACAAACGCAAGCTAGATGAGGAACGCCAAAGGCAACAACAAGAAGTTATCAAAGCGAGAGCTGTTGTTTCTGCACCGAAGCAAGTGGGAACCTTGGATTTAAATCCAAAAAAAGCCACACCTGCTCCTGCTCCCGTTAAAATTGAAGTTCCAACTGAAGTCAAAGCAGATATTCCAAAACCTATTGAAGCCAAAGTTGTTGTTGAAACAAAACCAGAGGTAAAACAGAAAGTAGTAGTTGAAGCTCCAAAAGCGAAAATAGCTCCTATTAAAAAAGAAGTTGTAGCAGCTCCAGTTGCAAAAGTAAAAACTCCAAAAGTAGTTGTTGAAATTCCTGTTGAAGACTTTACTACGCAATACCAAAAATTATCGGGTGCTACATTGACAGGTCAAGTAATTGATTTATCTCAATTCAATAAACCAAAAAAGAAAAAAGAAGAGCCTAAAATTACACCAAACAAACCGGGTGCGCCAGGTGCTGCGGGTGCTAATAATGCTAACAAAAATAAAAGAAAAAGGATTATTACGAAACCAGGTGCTCCAAGACCACCTGCAGTTCCTGGAGTTCCGGGTGCGCCAAATCCTAATAAAATAACTCCTAATGCCGGAGGTGCTGGTGGAGGTTTCAATGCCAACAGAAGTGCAAGACCTGGATTCGTAAAAGGAGCTAGACCTGCAATTGTTGCCAAAGTTGAGCCAACAGAGGAGGAAGTTAAAAATCAAATCCGTGAAACTTTAGAAAAACTACAAGGAAAAGGTGGTAAATCTAAAGCAGCAAAATACAGAAGAGATAAAAGAGATACGCACCGTCAAAAATCGGATGACGAGCAAAGAGCCATTGATGAAGGAAGTAAAACTATAAAAGTTACGGAATTTGTTACTGTTGGTGAAATTGCAATAATGATGGATGTGCCAATTACAAAAGTGATTGGAACGTGTAAGTCCCTTGGAATAATGGTTACGATGAACCAACGTCTTGATGCAGAAACATTGACAATTGTAGCCGATGAATTTGGATATGAAGTAGAATTCATAACCGTTGACATTGAAGAAGCTATTCAAGTGGTTGCTGATAAAGAAGAAGATTTGGTGTTCAGAGCGCCGATTGTAACTGTAATGGGTCACGTCGATCACGGTAAAACATCTTTATTGGATTATATCCGTAAGGAAAACGTTATCGCAGGAGAATCTGGAGGAATTACCCAACATATTGGTGCCTACGGAGTAACATTAGATGACGGACAAAAAATCGCATTTTTAGACACACCAGGTCACGAGGCATTTACTGCAATGCGTGCCCGTGGAGCTCAAGTTACCGATATTGCAATCATTGTAATTGCTGCGGATGACGACATAATGCCACAAACAAAAGAAGCAATTTCTCACGCTCAAGCAGCTGGAGTTCCAATCATTTTTGCAATCAATAAAATTGATAAGCCAAATGCAAATGTTGAAAAAATAAAAGAAAAATTAGCAGGTATGAATTTACTTGTTGAAGATTGGGGTGGAAAAATTCAATCGCACGATATTTCTGCAAAAGTAGGAACAGGTGTGAAAGAATTATTAGAAAAAGTTTTGCTTGAAGCAGAAATTTTAGACTTAAAATCAAACCCAAATAAAGCCGCTCAAGGAACTGTTGTTGAAGCATTCCTAGATAAAGGTAAAGGTTACGTTTCTACTATATTAGTACAACACGGAACGTTGAAAGTAGGAGATTATATGCTTGCTGGAAAACACCACGGTAAAATTAAAGCAATGCACGACGAACGTGGAAATATCGTTAAAGAAGCAGGACCTTCAACGCCAGTTTCAGTATTGGGATTGGATGGAGCTGCAACTGCAGGAGATAAATTCAATGTATTTGAAGACGAAAAAGAAGCGAAACAAATTGCTTCAAAACGTTCTCAATTAATGCGTGAACAATCAGTTCGTACACAACGACATATTACGCTTGACGAAATTGGACGTAGAATTGCTTTAGGCCAATTTAAAGAATTGAACATCATCTTGAAAGGGGATGTGGATGGTTCTGTTGAAGCATTATCTGATTCGTTCTCTAAATTATCTACGGAAGAAATTCAAATTAATATCATACATAAAGGAGTTGGTGCAATTACAGAAACAGACGTAATGTTGGCTTCTGCATCAGATGCAATTATTATCGGATTTAATGTTCGTCCTGCTGGAAATGCAAGACAATTGGCAGATAAAGAAGAAATTGACATCCGTTATTACTCAATTATTTATGCTGCTATTGATGACTTGAAAGATGCAATGGAAGGAATGTTAGCCCCTGAAATGAAAGAAGAAATTCTTGGAACTGCAGAAATTAGAGAGATTTTCAAAATCTCGAAAGTAGGTTCTATTGCAGGAAGTATGGTTATGGACGGTAAAATTGTTAAAAATGCCAAAATGAGAATTATCAGAGATGGTGTGGTTGTCTTTACTGGAGAATTATTAGCATTAAAACGTTTCAAAGACGATGTTAAAGATGTCGCTAAAGGATATGATTGTGGTATTCAAGTAAAAGGATACAACGACATTGAAGAAAGAGATGTTATTGAATCGTACCACGAAGTTGCCATTAAAAAGAAATTGAAATAAAATTTAATTTATATAAAAAAACGTCCCGAGCAATTCGGGACGTTTTTGGTTTAAAGAAGTAGGAAGTTATTTATTAGGTTTTATTATAAAAGCATTTGGATATTTCTTTTTAAAAAGCATCAAATTTCTTTCGGCTTCAATTCGAGTTTTGAAATTTCCGACCCAAACTTTATAAGCAGGTGTGTAAAAAACGATTGTTCCGTCAAAAGCTAAAAAATCTCGTTTGAAGTCGTTTAAAATCTTTTTAGAAGTTTCACTATCACCATTATAGATTTGAATTTTATAAATATCATTTACAGTAATTGAAGCATTTATTTTTCTTTTTTCATTTAATAAATTTTCAAATTTTGGGTTTTGAGAAACGCTAACTTTTTCATCTTGAGCATATAAATTTGAGTTGGATAAACAAAAAATTATTGCGCATTGAAAAGCTGTTGCTAAGGTTAAAATTTTCATAAAGTGGTGATTTTTATACAAATGTACTCTTTATTAAATACCTTAAAATGTTTTTACTATTTAGAATTAATATAAATTGATATTTTAGATAGTTTAAGGGTTTTGAGAATAGTACTTAAGTCGTATTTTTGTCCAAGTTTTAAAAGAGCTATTGAGTTTGGACGAGATATTTTCGACAAATGCAAGGCTTAATTTTAGTCGATAATTAGTATAATAATATGAAAAACGTGGGTAACCATAATTCGATTTCAAGAAGTTTGATTTTTAGTTTTGCAGCAATGCTTACTTTGTCAGTTACTTCATTAGCGCAAACGGCGGCTCCTGCTGCTCCCGCGCCTGCACCTACAGCAGTTGCTGCTCCAGCAGCTTCAGGTGGAGATCCTGTAAAAGGAAAAGAACTTTTCAATTCTAATTGTGCTGCCTGTCATAAGCTTGATGCTAAAATGACTGGTCCTGCATTAAGAGGAATATCACCAAGGCTAACGAATGAGTGGCTTTATAAGTGGATTCGTAACAGTCAGGATATGATTAAATCTGGCGATGCCGAGGCGGTTAGAGTGAGTAAAGAATATAATGGTTCAGTAATGACCGCATTTCCACAATTGACAAATGGAGATATAGACAATATTATAGCTTATACTTCAGAGCCAAAAGCAGAACCTGTTGTTGCAACTACTGCAGCTCCACCGGGAACTGCTACTAATGCTGGAGGAATTTCTAACGATGTAGTTCTTGGTGCTTTAGCAGTTGTTATGTTGATGCTAATTGTAATGTTGTTCTTAGTTAACAATGTACTTTCTAAAGTAGCAAAAGCTAACGGAATTGAATTGGCTAAAAAACAACCAACAACCCCAATTTGGAAAGCTTTCGCTCAAAATCAATTCTTAGTATTGGTAACTTCAATATTCTTATTGCTTGCAAGCGGCTATTTCGTTTACGGATATTTAATGCAAATTGGTGTAGATGAAAATTATGAGCCAATTCAACCAATACATTATTCACACAGAATTCACGCTGGTAGCAATGGAATCAATTGTAAATATTGTCACTCTGCAGCTCGTGTAAGTAAAAATGCTGGAATTCCTTCTTTAAATATATGTATGAATTGCCATAAAAATATTGCTGAAGTTTCAGACACAACTGCAACTGCGGAATATTCTAAAGCTTTTTACGATGGAGAAATCCAAAAATTATACAAAGCGGTGGGTTGGGATAAAGACAATCAAAAATATACTGGAAAAACGGAGCCTGTGAAATGGGTTCGTATTCATAACTTACAAAGTTTTGTATATTTCAACCACTCACAACACGTTACAACTGCTGGAATTGAATGTCAAACGTGTCACGGACCAGTTCAAACGTATGAAATTCAAAAACAATTTGCGCCACTTACAATGGGATGGTGTATTAATTGTCACAGAAAAACGGAAGTTAAAATGGAAGGAAATGGTTATTACACTAAAATCCACGCCGAACTTTCAAAAAAATACGGAGTTGACAAGCTTACGGCTGCCCAAATGGGAGGTTTAGAATGCGGAAAATGTCACTATTAAAAAATTATTAAGAAGCTAATATATATATAATGTCATCAAACAAAAAATACTGGAAAAGTGTTGAAGAACTAGACGTAAATAGTTCTATTGTTGATACGCTTAGAAATAACGAATTTGTTGAAGAAATTCCTACAGACGAATTTTTAGGAGATAAATCATCTTTATCATCATCAGCAACAACTCGAAGAGATTTTCTTAAGTACGTTGGATTTACTACTGCCGCTGCTTCACTTGCAGCCTGTGAAGGTCCTGTGCACAAGTCAATTCCTTATGTTTTACAGCCAGAACAAATCATCCCTGGAGTTGCAGATTATTATGCAACTACCGTTTTTGATGGTTTTGATTTTGCTAATCTTTTAGTAAAAACACGTGAAGGTCGTCCAATCAAAATAGATAATAATACTATTGCTGGTGCAAATTTTGCAGCCAATGCAAGAGTTCACGCTTCAATACTTTCATTATATGATGGTTTGCGTTTGAAAGAACCAAAAATTGCAGGTAAAAATGCAACTTGGACAAACGTTGATGCCGATGTAAAAGCAAGTTTAGCGGAAGCAAAAGCAAAAGGAGGTCAAGTAGTTTTATTGACAAATACGTTAGCAAGCCCATCAACTGAAAAGTTAATCGGAGAATTTATTGCTAAAAATCCAACTGCAAAACACATTATATATGATGCAGTTTCTGAATCAGAAGCGTTGGATGCTTTTGAAACAGTTTATGGTGAAAGAGCTTTAGCTAATTATGACTTTTCAAAAGCAGCATTAATTGTTTCTGTTGGAGCTGATATCTTAGGAGATTGGCAAGGTGGAAATTATAGCGCTGGATATGCAAAAGGCAGAATTCCTCAAAACGGAAAAATGTCTCGCCATTATCAATTAGAAGCAAATATGACTTTGTCTGGTGCTACTGCTGATAAGCGTGTGCCAATGTCAACTGCTAATCAAAAACAAGCTTTAGTTAAAATATATAATGTTATTACTGGTGCTGCTGTTGCGTCTTCTTTAGACAAAGAGTTTGATGCAGTAGTTACAAAAGCAGCACAACAATTGAAAGCCGCTGGAAGCAAAGGGGTTTTAGTTTCTGGAATTCAGGATAAAAACGCACAACTTTTAGTTTTGGCAATCAATCAAGTACTTGCAAGTGAAGCTTTTTCAACAAGCGGAACAAGACAAATCAGAAAAGGATCAAGCCAAAAAGTAGCTCAATTAATTAAAGATATGAATGCGGGAAGTGTTCACACTTTAATAATGAGTGGCGTGAATCCAGTTTATACTTTACCAAACAGCAAGGATTTCGTTGCAGGTTTGAAAAAAGTAAAAACATCGGTTGCCTTTTCATTAAAAGAAGATGAAACTGCATCAATTACTACAATTGCTGCTGCAGTTCCACATTATTTAGAAGCTTGGGGTGATGTTAGCATCACAAAAGGTTCTTATGCTTTAACGCAACCAACAATTCGTCCTTTATTTAATACAAAACAATTTCAAGACGCTTTATTATCTTTCAATGGAAGCGCTGGAAATTTCTACGATTATTTAAAAGCGAATTCAGCCTCTCAAATAGCAGGTTCTTCTTGGAACAAAGTGTTACACGACGGTGTTTTTGTAGCAACTGTTCTTCCAACTGCAACTGCAACCACAGCAAATTATACTGCTGCTGCAAATGCGTTAGCGTCTGCCAAAAGCGCAGCTGGATTTGAATTGGTTTTATATACTAAAACTGGTTTAGGTGATGGTCAACAAGCAAACAACCCTTGGTTACAAGAATTCCCGGATCCAATTACAAGAGTATCTTGGGATAACTACGTAACTGTTTCAAGAGCAGATGCTGATCGATTGAAAATAACTAATGAAATCGTTGCAAACGGTGGATTGAATGGAAGTTATGCAACACTAACAGTTGGTGGTGTGAAAATCGATAATGTTCCAGTAATTGTTCAACCAGGACAAGCAAAAGGAACAATTGGTTTGGCATTAGGTTACGGTCGTAAAGCGGCTATGAAAGAAGAAATGATGGTAGGTATTAATGCTTACTCTTTATATAATGGTTTCAATAATGTACAATCGGCACAATTAACTAAAGCTTCTGGAGAACACGAATTTGCTTGTGTTCAAGGACAAAAAACGTTAATGGGTCGTGGCGATATTATCAAAGAAACTACATTAGAAATATTCAATACAAAAGATGCTGAACTTTGGAATATCCAACCAAAAGTATCTTTGAACCACGAAGAAGTAGATGCTACAAAAGTTGATTTATGGGATTCATTTGATCGTTCTGTTGGACATCATTTTAATCTTTCTATTGATTTAAATGCATGTACCGGTTGTGGTGCTTGTGTTATTGCTTGTCACGCAGAGAACAACGTTCCTGTTGTTGGAAAATCAGAAGTAAGAAGAAGTCGCGATATGCACTGGTTGCGTATTGACAGATATTATTCTTCTGAGGATTCTTTCGCTGAAGACAACGAGAAAAAAGAAAATTTCAACGGTTTATTTGGAGACACAGGTTCATTAGGTGGATTTGGAGAAATGGAAAAAGCGGCGGATAATCCTCAAGTTTCTTTCCAACCCGTAATGTGTCAACACTGTAATCACGCTCCTTGTGAGACTGTTTGTCCAGTTGCTGCAACTTCTCACGGTCGTCAAGGTCAAAACCAAATGGCATATAACAGATGTGTTGGTACAAGATATTGTGCAAACAACTGTCCGTATAAAGTGCGTCGTTTTAACTGGTTCTTGTATAATAAAAACAGCGAATTTGATTATCACATGAATGATGATTTGGGTCGTATGGTATTGAATCCAGATGTAAACGTTCGTTCAAGAGGGGTTATGGAAAAATGTTCAATGTGTATTCAAATGACACAGGCAACAATTTTGAAAGCCAAAAATGAAGGTAGAGAAGTTATCGAAGGGGAATTCCAAACTGCTTGTTCAAAAGCTTGTTCTACTGGAGCAATGGTTTTTGGTGATATAAATGTAAAAGAAAGTCCAATAGCTAAATTAGTGGAAGACGAAAGAATGTATCATTTATTAGAGCACGTTGGAACAAAACCAAATGTTATCTATCACGTTAAAGTTAGAAATACATAAAATTAGGAAATTGTAATTAGTGAAATTTAGGTTTCATTAATTTCATTTCTAACTTTATAACTATATAATAAATTAATAAAATAAAAAAAGGATATGTCTCATATATACGATTCTAGTATTAGAAAACCTTTAGTTATAGGAAATAAAACCTATCACGATGTTACCGTAGACGTAGCTGCGCCTGTTGAAGGTAAAGCAAATAAACATTGGTGGATTGTTTTTTCAATCGCATTAGCCGCTTTCCTTTGGGGAATAGGTTGTATTATTTATACTGTTTCAACTGGTATTGGAACTTGGGGATTGAATAAAACTGTTGGTTGGGCTTGGGATATCACAAACTTTGTTTGGTGGGTTGGTATTGGTCACGCAGGGACATTAATTTCCGCCGTACTATTATTATTCCGTCAAAGATGGAGAATGGCAATTAACCGTTCTGCAGAAGCAATGACAATTTTCTCTGTAATTCAGGCAGGTTTGTTTCCAATTATCCACATGGGTCGTCCTTGGTTAGCGTATTGGGTTCTTCCAATTCCAAATCAATTCGGATCATTATGGGTGAATTTTAACTCGCCTTTACTTTGGGATGTATTCGCAATTTCTACTTATTTATCTGTATCTACTGTTTTCTGGTGGACAGGTTTATTGCCAGATTTCGCAATGTTAAGAGACAGAGCAATTACGCCTTTTAACAAAAAAATCTATTCAATTTTAAGTTTTGGATGGAGCGGAAGAGCAAAAGATTGGCAACGTTTTGAAGAAGTATCTTTGGTACTTGCCGGTTTAGCAACGCCTCTTGTACTTTCTGTACACACAATTGTATCAATGGATTTTGCTACTTCGGTAATTCCAGGATGGCACACTACAATTTTCCCACCCTATTTTGTGGCAGGAGCTGTATTCTCAGGATTTGCAATGGTAAATACTTTGCTTATCATTATGAGAAAAGTATCCAACTTAGAAGCATATATCACGGTTCAACACATCGAATTAATGAATATTGTAATTATGATTACAGGTTCTATCGTCGGGGTTGCCTATATTACTGAATTATTCATCGCTTGGTATTCTGGAGTTGAATACGAACAATATGCATTTCTTAACAGAGCAACAGGACCTTACTGGTGGGCATATTGGTCAATGATGACTTGTAATGTTTTCTCTCCACAATTCATGTGGTTCAAAAAATTAAGAACAAGTATTATGTTCTCATTCATTATTTCAATTGTTGTAAATATTGGAATGTGGTTCGAAAGATTTGTAATTATCGTTACATCATTACACAGAGATTACCTTCCATCTTCATGGACAATGTTTTCCCCTACATTTGTAGATATTGGAATTTTCATTGGAACAATTGGATTCTTCTTTGTTTTATTTTTATTATATGCAAGAACATTCCCAGTAATTGCTCAAGCAGAAGTAAAAACAATTTTGAAAGCAACAGGACAGAATTATATTAACGAAAGACAAGCAAATAAAGATTCACATCATGAGTAATAAAGTTATTTACGCTATATATAACGACGATGATATTTTGATGGATGCCGTTAAAAAAACGCGCGCTGCTCATCATCATATTGAAGAAGTTTTTACACCTTTTCCAGTTCACGGGTTGGATAAAGCAATGGGTTTAGAACCTACAAGATTGGCAATTTGCGCCTTCATTTATGGTTGTATTGGAATTTCTGTAGCAACAGCTATGATGAATTTCATTATGATTCAAGATTGGCCACAAGATATTGGTGGAAAACCAAGTTTTAGTTATTTGGAAAATATGCCAGCATTCGTGCCAATTATGTTTGAAATGACTGTGTTCTTTGCAGCGCATTTAATGGTTATTACTTTTTAT
The DNA here is from genome assembly GCA_965234425.1 of Flavobacterium neuenschwanderi (SeqCode). Taxonomy (GTDB): domain Bacteria; phylum Bacteroidota; class Bacteroidia; order Flavobacteriales; family Flavobacteriaceae; genus Flavobacterium; species Flavobacterium neuenschwanderi. Next base: position 94,884 of record OZ248395.1, read on the forward strand.
ATGAGAAGTAGATTATGGCCATTCAAACAAGCAGAAAATCCTGACGTTAGAACTACAGACGACCACTTTTTGATGGAAGTTGCAGTGCATAACAATGAAGAGGAATTAATTTCTTTCTTTCAAAGTACAGGTGCAGTAGAAGTTAAAGTAATAGAAAAGCATTAATAGAAGATATGAAAACGATATATAAAATAACAATTTTATTAGGTTTGTCAGCATTAGTAACTTCTTGTCATGATAATTTAAAACCAAATTATCAGTACATGCCTAATATGTATGAACCAGTGAGTTATAATACTTATTCTGAATCATCGGCATTCAAAAATGGTAAAGAAGGACAACTTCCTGCAGAAGGTTCACTAAATAGAGGATTTGAAGTGTATGAATACGAAAATTCTACTGCTGGATATGATTTAGCCAAAGCAAACCTTAAATCTCCTTTAGATTCTTTATCTACTGAAGATATGGAAAAAGCAAAAGGATTATATGAAATTTATTGTGCTATTTGCCATGGTGATTCTGGTAATGGTCAAGGCAAATTAGTTACTCAAGGTAAATTTTTAGGGATTCCAAATTACAAAGACAGAGTGATAACAACTGGAAGCGTATTCCACGTTCAAACGTATGGATTAAATGCTATGGGTGCCTATTCAAATCAATTGAATGCTCACGAACGTTGGTTAGTTGCAACTTATGTAATGAAACTAAAAAGCGAATTATAATTGTAGAACAAAACATCTTTATAGATATGTACACATTTTCAAGTAAATTAAAAACATTCTCTTTTATTCTAATGCTTCTCGGAGCACTTGGAATTGGTTATGGTTTTTTAACTGCCCCAAAAGATATTCAAGAAGTTGAATCTATTCTTTCCGCAGAGACGCATCACGAATCAGGGAAAAATACTCACGATGCGCATGCTGTTGCAGGAGAAAATACAGCACAAGCTGCCGAAAAACATAAGGAGCATTTGGAACACGTTTTGCACCAATTGCAAAATAAACCTTGGGCTGCACTTTATGTTGCTTGTATTTTCTTTATGCTTATTTCATTAGGTGTTTTAGCATTTTATGCCATTCAACAAGTGGCACAAGCAGGTTGGTCGCCAGTATTATTTCGAGTTATGCAAGGAATTACAGCGTATTTACCTGTAGGCTCAATCATCTTTTTTGTATTTTTAATTTTATGTGGTTTCCATTTTAATCATTTATTTATTTGGTTAGATCCTGAAGTTGTAGCTGCTGATAAAATTATTGCAAACAAATCAGGGTATTTAAATTTCCCTTTTTGGATTATTAGAGCCGCTATTTTCTTACTAGGGTGGAACGCATATCGTTATTTTTCAAGAAAAAATTGTTTGGCTCAAGATGAAGCAAACGACAACAGTTTCTACAAAAAGAATTTTAATATTTCAGCAATATTTTTGGTTTTCTTTATTGTAACAGAATCAATTATGTCTTGGGATTGGATTATGTCAATTGACCCACACTGGTCAAGTACATTATTTGGATGGTATGTTTTTGCAAGCTTCTTTGTAAGTGGAATTACTACTATTTGCTTAATTAGTTTATACCTAAAATCTAAAGGATATTTAGAAAACGTAAATACAAGTCACATTCACGATTTAGCTAAATTTATGTTCGGTTTCAGTGTATTCTGGACGTACTTATGGTTCTCTCAATTTATGTTAATTTGGTATGCAAATATTCCTGAAGAAGTAACGTATTTTGTAACTAGAATTGAATTATACAATCTTCCTTTCTTTGGTGCGGTTGTTATGAATTTCTTATTCCCAATATTAATTTTAATCAATACCGATTTCAAAAGAATTACGTGGATTTTAGTTATGGCTGGAACAGTAATTTTATTAGGTCATTATGTTGATTTCTTTAATATGATAATGCCATCAGCAGTTGGTGATCAATGGTTTATCGGTATTGCAGAAATTGGTTCCGTATTTTTCTTCCTTGGATTGTTTATTTTTGTTGTGTTCACAGCATTAACTAAAGCACCTTTGTTACCAAAGAGAAATCCATTTATAGAAGAGAGTAAACATTTTCATTATTAATATTTAAAGAAGTAAACAGATGACAAGTTTGTTGGTAATTATAGTTTTAGTTTTATTAGCTATTGCATTGTGGCAATTAACGAAGATATTCGATTTATCTCAGGTAGGTGAATATAAGAATAGCTCTCAAGTTGCAGATGACACTGATAATAATACACAAGGGTATTTAATGTTTGGTTTTTTAGCTTTCATATATATATTTACAATATATGGAATGATTGTTTGGGGACCTTTAGTTTTGCATACTCCTGCCTCAGCACACGGACTATTAATTGATAGTTTAATGGATGTAACTTGGGTTTTAATCTTTATTGTCCAAGCAATTACACAAGTTTTGTTGCATTATTTTGCTTTTAAATACAGAGGAAAAAAAGAAAATAAAGCATTGTATTTTGCAGATAATAACAAATTAGAAGCAATTTGGAGTGTAATTCCAGCAATTGTTCTTGCAGGTTTAATTCTTTACGGATTGTATGCGTGGACAAATATTATGTTCATTGATGACGATGAAGATACTGTAACCATTGAATTGTATGCACAACAGTTTAACTGGACTGCACGTTACGCTGGTAATGATAACGTTCTTGGGAAAGCAAATGTCAGATACATTGAAGGAATAAATTCCGTTGGTGTAGATATTGAAGATCCTTACGCAAATGATGATGTTGTAATAAAAGAATTACACATCCCAAAAGGAAAAAAAATACATTTCAAAATGCGTTCTCAAGACGTATTACACTCTGCTTATATGCCGTATTTCAGAGCTCAAATGAATTGTGTTCCAGGAATGGTTACTGAATTTGCATTTGAACCAACTTATACTACTGATGAATACAGAGAGTTGCCCTATATGATTGCAAAAGTTGCTAATATCAATGCAATTAGAGCAAAGAAAAGTATCCTACTTGTTGCCAAAGGAGAATCAGCTTTAGACCCTTATGAATTTGATTTTTTATTACTTTGTAATAAAATTTGTGGTGCATCGCATTACAATATGCAAATGAAAATAGTTGTTGATACCCCTGAAGACTATGCTAAATGGTTGAAGGAAAAAGCTTCAATAGTTCAAGAAGTTAAGGCAGAAAAACTTGCCAAAGAAGCACCTGTTGAAGGTGTGAAAAGTAAAGATACAGCAATGGCAGTATCAGTTACAGTTCCAAAAGTAGCTATGAAATAATATTTTAAATTTAAAGTAAACGAATATGTCAGCAGAAGGTCACGGACACGATTTAGAACACGATCACGAACACGAACACCACCATAAAGATACTTTTATAACGAAGTATATCTTTAGTATCGACCATAAAATGATTGCCAAACAATACCTAATTACAGGTGTTTTTATGGGGATTATTGGTGTGGGTTTATCTATGCTTTTTAGAATGCAATTGGCTTGGCCAGAAGAATCCTTTAAAATTTTCAATGTTTTATTAGGGGATAAATTCGCTCCAAATGGGGTAATGGCAAATGATATATATTTGGCTTTAGTTACCATTCACGGAACTATAATGGTGTTTTTTGTACTAACAGCCGCACTAAGTGGTACGTTTAGTAACTTATTAATTCCACTTCAAATTGGCGCTCGAGATATGGCATCAGGAACATTAAATATGATTTCCTATTGGTTGTTCTTCCTTTCAAGTGTAATAATGATTTCATCACTTTTTGTTGAAGCAGGGCCTGCATCTGCTGGTTGGACAATTTATCCACCATTGAGTGCACTTCCACAAGCAATTCCTGGTTCAGGAATGGGTATGACATTGTGGTTGGTTTCTATGGCAATTTTCATCTCCTCTTCATTATTGGGTTCTTTGAATTATGTTGTAACGGTTATAAACCTTAGAACTAAAGGAATGTCAATGACTCGATTGCCACTTACAATTTGGGCTTTCTTTGTTACCGCAATTATTGGAATAATTTCATTTCCTGTACTTTTATCAGCAGCTTTATTGCTAATAATGGACAGAAGTTTTGGTACTTCTTTCTTCTTATCTGATATTTATATCGCTGGAGAAGTTTTGCATAACCAAGGTGGTTCTCCAGTTTTATTTGAACATTTATTCTGGTTTCTAGGTCACCCTGAAGTATATATTGTATTATTGCCAGCATTAGGAATCACATCCGAAGTTATAGCAACCAACTCTCGTAAACCAATTTTTGGTTACAGAGCGATGATTATGTCAATTCTTGCAATTGCATTTTTATCAACAATCGTTTGGGGTCACCACATGTTTATCTCAGGAATGAATCCATTCTTAGGTTCTGTGTTTACCTTTACAACTTTGTTAATTGCAATTCCATCAGCTGTAAAAGCTTTTAATTATATCACAACTCTTTGGAAAGGTAACTTGCAGTTAAATCCTGCAATGTTGTTCTCAATCGGATTAGTTTCTACATTTATAACGGGTGGTTTAACTGGAATTATTCTTGGAGATAGTACGTTAGACATCAATGTTCACGATACTTATTTTGTTGTAGCTCACTTTCACTTAGTAATGGGTATTTCTGCACTTTACGGAATGTTTGCTGGAATTTACCACTGGTTTCCTAGAATGTTCGGAAGAATGTTGAACAAAAACCTTGGATATGTTCACTTTTGGGTAACTGCAATTTGTGCTTATGGGGTATTTTTTCCAATGCACTTTATAGGAATGGCGGGTTTACCAAGACGTTATTATACTAATACGAACTTCCCATTATTTGATGATTTACAAAACGTAAATGTATTAATTACGACTTTCGCTTTAATTGGTGGTGTTTTTCAATTGGTATTTTTATACAATTTTTTCAGTAGTATTTTCTACGGTGAGAAATCAGTTCAAAATCCTTGGAAATCAAATACTTTAGAATGGACTGCGCCTGTTGAACACATTCACGGAAACTGGCCAGGAGAAATTCCTCACGTACACAGATGGCCTTATGATTATAGCAAACCAGGTCATGATGAAGATTTCGTTCCTCAAAATGTACCAATGAAAGAAGGTGAAGAAGTTTTACATCACTAATATTCTAACTAATTTATATAAAATGCCTTTCTCCCGAAACTTCGGATGGAAAGGCATTTTTATTTGCTCATAACTTTCCTATATTTGTAATATGAATGAAAACTTAGACCCTACAAATCAGAATTTAAATCCAGAAGAACTAGATCTCGAAAAAAGATTGAGGCCGCTTTCATTTGATGATTTTGCTGGTCAAGATCAAATATTAGAAAACCTAAAAGTTTTTGTTGAAGCAGCAAATCAAAGAAACGAAGCTTTAGATCATACTCTTTTTCACGGGCCACCGGGATTAGGAAAAACTACTTTGGCAAATATTTTAGCCAATGAGTTGGGTGTTGGAATAAAAATTACTTCAGGTCCTGTTCTCGACAAGCCTGGGGATTTAGCAGGTTTATTAACCAATCTTGATGAAAGAGATGTTCTATTTATTGATGAAATTCACCGTTTGAGTCCAATAGTTGAAGAGTATTTATATTCAGCAATGGAAGATTTCAAAATCGATATTATGATTGAATCGGGACCTAATGCCCGTTCGGTTCAAATCAATTTAAACCCTTTTACATTAGTTGGTGCCACCACGCGTTCAGGATTGTTAACCGCCCCGATGCGCGCTCGTTTCGGAATCCAAAGCCGTTTACAATATTACACAACCGAACTTTTAACAACAATTGTTGAGCGAAGTTCAGCCATCATAAAAATGCCAATCACTATGGAAGCTGCGATTGAAATTGCAGGAAGAAGTAGAGGAACACCAAGAATTGCAAATGCACTTTTGCGACGTGTTCGTGATTTTGCACAAATAAAAGGAAATGGAAAAATCGATATTGAAATTGCACGGTATTCGCTAAAAGCGTTGAATGTTGATGCCCACGGTTTGGACGAAATGGACAACAAAATCCTTACCACCATAATTGATAAATTCAAAGGAGGACCAGTCGGTTTATCAACATTAGCAACAGCCGTTTCTGAAAGCAGTGAAACCATTGAAGAAGTTTATGAACCCTTTCTAATCCAAGAAGGTTTTATAATGAGAACCCCACGAGGTCGTGAAGTTACCGAAAAAGCCTACACGCATTTGGGCAGAATCAAAGGCAACATTCAAGGGGGACTTTTTTAATTTGGAGCTATTCCTGCTGTCCGTTGTATCCACGCTAAAAAGCGTGGGATGCCACTTCCATCAGGGCTAAAAACGTTCCCATTTCATAAGATGATTTTATTATAATTTTAGATTTATAGAACCAAAATCAAAATATACAAGTTACATAAAATCCGAAGCCAAGCGCCTCGGGTTTTTGTCTTGTGGAATATCCAAAGCAGGTTTTTTAGAACAAGAAGCACCAAGATTAGAAAATTGGCTCAACAAAAACCAACACGGAAAAATGTCCTATATGGAAAATAATTTCGACAAACGCCTTAATCCAACTTTACTAGTTGATGATGCCAAAAGTGTCGTGTCATTATTGTTAAATTATTATCCATCGGAAATACAAAATCCTGAAAGCTATAAAGTTTCCAAATATGCTTACGGGCAAGATTATCATTTTGTAATCAAAGAAAAACTCAAAGAATTACTATTTTCCATTCAATCAACTATCGGGGAAGTTTCTGGTCGTGCTTTTGTAGATTCAGCACCAATTCTCGATAAGGCTTGGGCTGCCAAAAGTGGCTTGGGTTGGATTGGCAAAAACAGTAATTTATTGACCCAGCAAGTCGGTTCGTTTTATTTTATCGCAGAACTCATAATCGATTTAGAATTGGAATACGATTATGCCACAACAGACCATTGCGGAACCTGCACAGCTTGTATTGATGCGTGTCCAACAGAAGCAATCGTAGCACCATACATTGTTGATGGAAGTAAATGTATTTCCTATTTCACCATCGAACTCAAAGAAAATATCCCTGCTGAAATGAAAGGAAAAATGGATGATTGGGCTTTCGGGTGTGATATTTGTCAGGATGTTTGCCCTTGGAACAAATTTTCAAAACCTCATAAAGAACCTTTATTTAATCCAAATCCTGAGTTGCTTTCAATGTCAAAAAAAGATTGGGAAGAAATCACAGAAGAAACATTCAAAGTAGTTTTCAAAAATTCGGCTCTAAAACGAACAAAATTTGAAGGTTTAAAAAGAAATATAGAGTTCCTGAAATAGACTTTTTCATCTTTTATTTCTATACGATTTTACAACAGCAGTTGAAATAAAATAGCTTAAAACCGCGACTATTCCGCTAATAATTAAAGAACCAATAAATAGAGTTATCCCAGTTTTACCTAAATTGCTACTCCAATTTTCTAATTTATAATCTATAGAATTACCTGTAATAATAACTCCCATTTTATAACTTAGATATAAAAAAAACGGACTTGTAAATGGATTTGAAATTATGCTGGCTGCAATTGCTATCAACAAGTTAAATTTTATAAATCTACTCAACAATAAAACCAAAGGGGTTCCGAAACCAAAAGTTGGAAATACACTGATAAATGTTCCAATTGCAGCTCCGAAACCAATTTCTGACGCACTATCATTAGTCCGTGCCAACTTCCAAAACACTATTTTTAGCTTTCGTTTGAACTTATTCAATTTAAAAAGATTTCAAAAACCTATTTTTTGTAAAAAAAGTCATAATAATCACCACAATTCTTATGAAAAAGTAAGACAATAAGTTAGAATACCTTGTAAAAAAACCATCTCTCTTTTTTAATGTTTCAGGAGTTATTTTGGTGCATTGCACAATTATTTTATCTAAATCCAATAAAAATTTCTCAGAAAACGACTCCGATTTAACTTCCACATTCATTTCAATACTTCCAAACGAACTTAAATTATTCATATTAAAGGAACCAATAGTCGTCCATTTTCTATCTATAACAGCTGCTTTTCCATGTAAAACCGATTTATTCCATTCGTATATTTCGATATTATATTTCAATAAAAGGGAATACAAATATAAGGAGGCGCTTCTTAAAAATGGCAAATCAGAAATTCCAGAAACTATCAATGTTATAGGAACGTTTCGCTTGGATGCTTTTTTTAATGCCCAAGCAATTTTTCTTCCTGGGAAAAAATAACTCCCAACAATTACAATTTCTTTTTGAGCATTTGAAATCGATCTCACATATTCTTTTTGAATTTCATTTTTTCTGTTCAACCAATCGTTTTGTAATATTCTTATGTCAATTGGTTCTTTATCAAAGATTGTGGCTTCAATTTTACTTTTTCGTACCTTTCTTTTTTTGAAATAAAAATTTCTGCAAATTTGTTGCACAGGTTTAGCCACTATACTTTCAATTTCAATTGCATAGTCAAGCCAAGGAGTTTCAAAAGAACTAGCATGGTATTTATCAGCAATATTAATTCCTCCAATCAGGAGTTTTTTACCATCAGAGATCACTACTTTTTGATGCAATCTGCGTCCGATATAAAAAGAATTTAAAGAAAATAACGGGGAAAAAAATCGCACATTTACACCGTAATATCGCAGTTCTTTTACAATGTTTGATGAAAAGGAATTGGAACCAAATCCATCTAAAAGCAAATAGATTTTCACCTCTCGATTGGCAGCTTTTTTCAAGGCTTCAACGATTCTTAATCCCGTTGAATCAGTGTCAAAAATGTAAGTTTGTATGTGTAACTCCTTTTTGGATTCATTAATTAATTCTTCTAATCGTAAGAAATAGTCATTGCCACTGTAAACTAATTCAATTGTTTTTTGGGGTGAAAGCGTCTTTATTTCCTCTACCAACATAGTCATTTAGGTTAAATTAATTATAAAAAATGTGCAAATAAGATTGTTTTCTATGTAATAAAATCCTTATGTTTTTAAAACGGAAACTTTCTAATTAATATTGTTGAATATTCCCCTTTTAACTTTTTTATAAGTATTTGATAGTTATAAAAATAACATTTGTATTTTATTTAAAATCTGTTTGTTTAAATAAACCGATCAACCGTAAATATCATCGATAAAATACAGTTTCAACATTTGAACAAGCCCTATCGCTAATTAATTTCAAAAACAATCATTAATAAAGAGTTTATAATTCAATTCTTACTTTTATCTTTGTATGTTAAAACTAACATTGAAATGGATAATCACAATAAAAGAAGAGAAGCTTTATTATACCACGCCAAACCAACACCTGGAAAAATTCAAGTAATTCCAACCAAAAAATATGCTACTCAAAGAGATTTATCTTTGGCTTATTCTCCGGGAGTTGCGGAACCGTGTTTAGAAATTGTAAAAGACGTAAATAACGTTTATAAATATACTGCAAAAGGTAATTTAGTAGCTGTAATCACCAATGGAACTGCCGTTTTAGGACTTGGTGATATTGGTCCCGAAGCTTCAAAACCAGTGATGGAAGGAAAAGCTTTGTTGTTTAAAATATTTGCTGATATTGATGTTTTTGATATTGAAGTTGACACCAAAGATATTGAAGCTTTTATTGCAACCGTGAAAAACATTGCGCCTACTTTTGGGGGAATAAACCTTGAAGATATCAAAGCCCCAGAATCTTTTGAAATTGAAAGGCGTTTGGTTGAAGAGTTGAATATTCCTGTGATGCATGACGATCAGCATGGAACTGCAATTATTTCTTCTGCAGCATTATTGAATGCATTGGAATTAGCAAAAAAAGAAATTTCAAATGTCAAAATTGTTATTTCTGGAGCTGGTTCAGCAGCTTTGGCGTGTGCAAATTTATATGTTTTATTGGGCGTTAATCCCGATAAAATTATAATGTTTGATAAAGAAGGGGTTTTGTCAAGTGACAGAACAGACTTGTCAGACTTACAAAAAAGATATTCGAAAGGATTAAAAAACACGACTTTAAAGGAAGCGCTTTTAGGTGCAGATGTTTTCTTAGGACTTTCTGCGGGAAATATTTTATCGTCAGATATGTTGCTTGGAATGGCGATTGACCCGATTGTTTTTGCGATGGCGAATCCAATTCCAGAGATTAATTATGATGTTGCAATTGCTACACGAAAAGACATAATTATGGCAACTGGTCGATCGGATCATCCAAATCAGGTGAACAATGTACTTGGATTTCCTTATATTTTTAGAGGTGCCTTAGATGTTCGAGCAACAAAAATTAATGAAGCTATGAAAATGGCGGCTGTGAAAGCATTGGCAGCTTTGGCAAAAGAATCAGTTCCAGAGCAAGTGAATATTGCTTATGGCGAAACTAAATTAATTTTTGGGCGTGATTATATTATTCCAAAACCGTTTGATCCAAGATTGATTTCAACGGTTGCGCCGGCAGTAGCAAGAGCGGCAATGGAATCTGGAGTTGCATTGCACCCAATATTAGATTGGAAAAAATATGAAGAGGAATTATTAGACCGATTGGGTTCTGACAATAAAATGGTGCGCCTTTTGGCAAATAGAGCAAAAACGGATCCAAAACGTGTTGTATTTGCAGAAGCAGATCATCTGGATGTTTTGAAAGCAGCACAAATTGCTTATGAAGACAAAATTGCCTTTCCAATTTTATTGGGAAATAAAGAAATTATATTAGAATTAAAAGAAGAAATAGGATTTGATGCAGACGTTCCAATATTTGACCCAAAAACAGACGGGGAAGATAAAAGAAGGAATCACTATGCTGATATTTTTTGGAAATCGAGACAACGACGTGGAATTTCGCACTTAGATGCTCAAAAATGGATGCGAGAACGCAATTATTTTGCTGCAATGATGGTCAATGAAGGCGATGCTGACGCAATGGTTTCTGGATATTCACGAAGTTATCCATCGGTTGTAAAACCAATTTTGCAATTAATTGATAAAGCACCAGGCATTTCTGTAGTTGCAACAACTAATATGATGATGACCAATCGAGGTCCTATGTTTTTATCGGATACGGCGATAAATCCAAATCCATCTGCGGATGATTTAGCAAAAATTGCCTTAATGACTGCAAAAACAGTTCGAATGTTTGGCTTAGAACCAATAATTGCAATGATCTCTTATTCAAATTTTGGCTCTTCAACTAATGAAAGTGCTAGTAAAGTTAGAGCGGCAGTTAAATTTTTGCACGAAAATCATCCCGAATTGCAAGTTGATGGAGAAGTTCAAGCCGATTTTGCCTTGAATCCAGATATGCTTAAAGATAAATTTCCATTCTCAAAATTGGCAGGAAAAAAAGTAAATACTTTAATTTTCCCAAATTTAGAATCGGCAAATATCACTTATAAATTATTAAAAGAATTGTACAAAGTGGATTCTATTGGTCCAATAATGTTAGGAATGGATAAGCCCGTTCACATATTTCAGTTAGGGGCAAGTGTCGAAGAAATGGTGAATATGGTTGCCGTTGCCGTTGTTGATGCACAGGAAAAAGACAAGAGAAACAAAACAAAATAGTCGGTTTCTAAAAACCATAATTTATATATAATGACAAAGAAGATTTTCAATTGAAGATTTTTCTTATATTTGAAAATTACTTTATAAAATGATAGCACACTTACAAGGCAAATTAGTAGAAAAAACCCCAACAGAAGTCATTATTGATTGCAATGGGGTAGGTTATCACGTTAATATTTCTTTGCATACCTATTCCTTACTTCCCGCTTCGGACGCAATAAAATTGTTCACTTATCTACAAATCAAAGAAGATTCACACACACTATTTGGATTTGTAGAAAAATCGGAACGTGAAATTTTTAAAATGTTACTTTCTGTTTCTGGAATTGGAGCAAGCATTGCAAGAACAATGTTGTCTTCATTAGAACCAAAACAAATTATACACGCAATTGCTTCTGCAGATTTGGTTACAATTCAATCTATAAAAGGAATTGGAAGTAAAACCGCACAAAGAGTAATATTGGATTTAAAGGATAAAGTGTTAAAATTGTACGATTTAGATGAAGTTTCTATGAGTCAAAGCAATACAAATAAAGATGAAGCGTTATCTGCTTTGGAGGTTTTGGGTTTCATTAGAAAATCTGCTGAACGAGTGGTTGAGAAAATAGTTAAAGAAAATCCTGACGCCACAGTTGAAAACATCATAAAATTAGCTTTAAAAAATTTATAATACTTGAAAACATTTTACATAAAAAACAGAAGTTTATTCATAAAAACAAGTATTTTTTTACTTGTTTTGCTTTCTGATTTTACCCTACAAGCTCAGGTTGACGAAGAGGTTCAAGACTCTACAAAAACTGGTTATTCAACAGGTCAAATCGGTATTCCAAACCCTCCTAGCGTTGTTGATTTGTATGTTTATGATCCAATAACAGACCGTTATGTTTTTACGAGTTCGGTGAGTGGTTTTTCAATTAATTATCCTGTAATTCTTACTCCAAAAGAATACAATGCAATGGTATTGAAAGAGTCGATGCATGCCTATTATAAGAAAAAATTAGACGCTATTGACGGAAAAAAAGAAGGAAGCGAAGCTGCTAAAAAAGATTTATTACCTAGATTTTATGTAAACAATAGTTTTTTTGAAACCATCTTTGGTGGAAACACAATTGATGTAAAACCCACAGGTTCTGCAGAAATGGATTTAGGTGTTCGCTATACAAAACAAGATAATCCTTCGTTTTCACCAAGAAATAGATCGAGTACTACTTTTGATTTTAATCAAAGAATAAGTGTGAGCCTTATGGGAAAAGTTGGGACTAGATTGAGCGTTAATGCCAATTATGATACCCAATCCACATTTGCATTTCAGAACCTTATCAAATTAGAATACAATCCCGATTTGAATGCCAATGAAGATGATATTATCCAAAAAATAGAAGTTGGAAATGTCAGTATGCCTTTGAACACTTCTTTAATTCGAGGTGCTCAAAGTTTATTTGGTGTAAAGGCACAACTTCAATTTGGCAAAACTACAGTTACAGGAATTTTCTCTGAACAAAAATCGCAAACAAAATCGGTTACTGCTCAAGGTGGCGGAACCATTCAGGAATTTGAAATGTTTGCCTTAGATTATGATGCTGACAGGCACTTTTTCTTGTCTCAATTTTTCAGAAATAAATACGATGCATCGCTAAAAAATTATCCTTATGTAGATAGTCGGGTTCAAATTACACGAGTAGAAGCTTGGATTACAAACCGACAAAATCGGGTAACAACTACCAATAATAATTTAAGAAATATTATTGCGCTTCAGGATTTAGGGGAAACCCAATTGACAGGTTTAAATGATAACGAAATTGTTGTTATAAATCCAACCACGGGTTTTTTTATTGGTCCAATCAATGCGCCTTCAGACAATAAAAATAATAAATATGACCCTGCGTTAATTGATAATGGAGGTTTATTAAATGGGAATATTAGAGAAATTGTAACTGCAAGTTCTGGATTTGACCCAACAATTACAGTTAGTGAAGGTAAGGATTATTCCAAATTAGAAAATGCTAGAAAATTAAACACTTCAGAATTTACATTTCATCCACAATTGGGATACATTTCGTTGCAACAAAAATTAGCTAATGATGAAGTTTTGGCGGTGGCGTATCAATATACAGTTGGAGACGTTGTTTATCAAGTTGGGGAATTTGGAACTGATGGCGTTCAAGCAACCGAAACAAGTGGCGTTACACCCGGAATCACGCAACCTACAACCGTTTCCACTCAAAGTTTGATATTGAAAATGTTGAAAAGTAATTTAACAAGTGTGGAAAATCCAACAACACGTGTGACTACACCAATTTGGAATTTAATGATGAAAAATATTTATCAAATTCCGGGTGCTTTTCAATTGCAACAAGCCGATTTTAAATTCAATATTCTATATACTGATCCATCACCATTAAATTATATCAATATTGTTTCGCCTCTTCCACAACCTCAAGATTTAGTGACTTCAACACCTTTATTAAAAGTTTTCAATGTTGATAAATTAAATTATAATAATGATCCACAAGCGGGCGGAGATGGGTTTTTTGATTTTATTCCAGGGCTTACTGTAGATTCACAAAATGGTAGAATTATATTTACAACCGTAGAACCTTTTGGAAAACATTTATTTGAAAAATTAAGAAACAATAGTACAGAAGAGTACAATGGTATAATTTATAATGCCAATCAAACGAAATATGTTTACAGAAATATGTATCGTCAATCTCAAGCGACAGCATTGCAAGAAAGCGATAAAAACAAATTTCAATTAAAAGGAAAATTTAAATCTACTGGTGGCGAAGGAATTCCAATTGGAGCTTTCAATGTTCCAAGAGGTTCCGTTGTAGTAACTGCTGGCGGACGCGTTTTGGTTGAAGGTGTAGATTATAGTGTGAATTATCAATTGGGGCGTGTTCAAATTTTAGATGCATCGCTTCAAGCTTCCAATACTCCAATTCAAGTTTCATTAGAAAACAATGCGGTTTTTGGTCAACAAACCCGAAGATTTATGGGTTTCAATGTAGAGCATAAAATATCAGAAAAGTTTTTAGTAGGAGCTACATTCTTAAAAATGACAGAGAAACCGTTCACTCAAAAATCGAGCTACGGACAAGAATCGGTGAACAATACTATTTTCGGATTCAATACTAATTTTTCTACCGAAGTTCCATTTTTTACAAGATTAGTAAATAAATTACCAAATGTAGATACCGATGTTCCTTCTAATTTATCTTTTAGAGGTGAAATTGCTTTTTTGAAACCAGACACACCGAAAGCAGACCAATTTCAAGGAGAATCAACCATTTATGTTGATGATTTTGAAGGGTCTCAAACCTCAATAGATATGCGAGCTCCCTATTCATGGAGTTTGTCATCTACACCAGAAAAATCTCCTACAAGTCCGTACGATTTTAATGCAACTGCAACGGATTTGAGTTATGGATATAAAAGAGCAAAATTATCTTGGTACAATATCGACCCAACGTTTTATGCCTCTCGTCCTTCGGGAGTTTCTATACAAGATATTTCATTCAATTCAACAAGACGAATTTATAGCGAGGAATTGTATCCAGCAACGGATATTGCTATCGGACAAACACAAGTTATTAATACATTAGATTTATCCTATTATCCAAAAGAAAGAGGGTCTTATAATTATAATCCCGCTGCTGCTGCTACTAATGAATTGCCAAATCCTCAAGGAAATTTTGGAGGAATTATGCGTTCTTTAAATTCCACTAATTTTGAACAAAGTAATGTTGAATATTTACAATTTTGGGTATTAGATCCTTATTACGACCCCGGAAATATCGCAAGTGAAACAGCTGCATCAAATACTGGAAGAATCTATTTTAACCTTGGCTCTATCTCGGAAGATGTTTTAAAAGATGGTAGAAAACAATTTGAAAACGGACTTGGGCCTGACCAAATATTGGTTACGCCACAGCCAATTTGGGGGAATATTCCAGCATCACAATCTTTGATTTATGCGTTTGACACCAATGCCGCTAATAGAGCCAACCAAGATATCGGTTTAGACGGTTTAAATAATAGTGAAGAAGCAGCTAAATTTCCAAATTTTTCTGGCGAGCAGGATCCTTCATCTGATGATTATGTATATTTTCTAAATGGAACAGGTTCTGTACAAGACCGGTACAAAAATTACAACGGAACCCAAGGAAACTCTCCAGTAGACGTTACCGATTCTAATAGAGGTTCTTCAACTGTTCCCGATGTGGAGGATATCAATCGTGATAATACAATGAATACCATTAATGCGTATTTTGAATATAGTATTGATTTGCATAAAAATATGACTATTGGTGTGGATAGATATGTAACTGATATTAGAGAAACTGATGCCGCAAATTTGCCGGCAGGCGCTAATGCAACCAAGGCAAGATGGATTCAATTTAAAATTCCAGTTTCTCAACCGGAAAACTCAATCGGAGGAATTTCAGATTTCAGATCGATTGGCTATATGCGAATGTTTATGACTGGTTTCAGTGATAATTTAACTGTTCGTTTTGGTGCTTTGGATTTAGTGAGAGGGGAGTGGAGACGCTATACCAATACGTTAGATGCAACAGATACAAATCCTACAGATGACGACACTGATTTTGATGTTTTAGCTGTAAATATTCAAGAGAACGGAAACAGAAGCCCAATTCGTTATGTATCGCCTCCAGGTGTTGTAAGGGAACAATTGTATAATAGCAATACTGTAATCAATCAAAACGAGCAATCATTAGCAATGAGAGCTGGTGGAGAAGGACTTCAACCAGGAGATTCAAGAGCCGTTTTCAAGAATGTTAGTGTTGATATGCGTCAGTACAAAAACTTGAAAATGTTTTTACACGCTGAAGCACTTCCTGCACCTTCTGACCCAACACCACTTCAAGACGATCAAATGGTTGGTTTTATCCGATTTGGAAACGACTTTACACAAAACTTTTACCAAGTTGAAATTCCATTAAAAGTAACAGCCGAAGGAGCGACATTAGCCGAAGACGTTTGGCCAGATATAAATGAAATTAACCTTCCTTTATCACTATTAACTCAATTGAAAATATTGGCAATGGGTGGTAATGCCCCTGCTGAAGATGCAAATGGAATTCGATATATTGATGATGATGTTTTGGATCCTTCATTAGCTACTAATACAAGTAGAGGAAAATTGAGATTAGGAATTCGAGGAAATCCTAATTTTGGATTGGTACGGACTTTAATGGTTGGTATAAAAAGTAAGGAAACAAATGCAAGTACTATTCGTGGTGAAGTTTGGTTCAATGAACTTCGATTGTCTGGAATGGATAACAAAGGCGGAATGGCGGCAGTTGTAAGTTTAGACACCAATTTAGCTGATTTAGCAACAATTTCAGCAACTGGAAAGAAAAGCACAGCTGGTTTTGGTTCATTAGAACAAGGACCAAATGAAAGAAGTCGCGAAGATATTTTTCAATATAATTTTGTTTCTAATTTGAACATTGGAAAACTATTGCCAAAAAAATGGGGAATCAATTTGCCATTCAATTATGCGGTTGGTGAAGAAATAATTACGCCATTATACGATCCATTTAATCAAGATATTAAATTGCAACAATTAATTGATATTACAGCAAATCAAGATGAGAAAGACAATATCAGAAACAGAGCAATTGATTACACAAAGCGTAAAAGCATAAATTTTATTGGAGTTAAAAAAGAACGAGGAGAAAAACAAAAGCCGCATATTTATGATCCTGAAAATTTAACGTTATCCTATTCTTATAATGAAGTAGAGCGTCATGATTTTGAAATTGAGAGTTATATGGACAAACAAGTCAATACAACTGTTGATTATGCCTATACATTTCAACCAAAACCATTTGAGCCTTTCAAGAAAACCAAAGTTTTTAAGAAAAGTGATTATTGGAAATTGTTGAGTGATTTTAATTTTAATTATTTGCCTTCTAATATCTCATTTAGTTCAAATATTATCAGACAATACAACAGACAAGAATTCCGTCAAGTAGAAGTTGCAGGAATTGGATTAGATCCTTTATACAGAAGAAATTTCTTATTCAATTATCAATATGGGTTCAATTATAATTTGACGAAAGCATTGAAATTAAACTTCACGGCATCGTCAAATAATATTGTTAGAAACTATTTAGATGAAAATAATGTTCCCGACAATACCGTAACTATTTGGGATGATTATTGGAATGTTGGAGATCCAAATCAGCACACACAACAATTGACAGTGAATTATGATTTGCCAATTAATAAAATCCCATTGTTTAGTTTTGTAAAATCAACCTATTCTTATACTGGAAATTACAGTTGGCAAAAAGCATCAAACGCTTTGTCATCTGTTAAAGCTACAGACGGAACGCTATATAATTTAGGAAATACAATTCAGAATTCAGCCTCTAATAAATTGAATACAACGTTCAATATGGATGCTTTTTATAAATATATTGGTTTAGCAAAACGTACTAAAAAAGCTGTGAAACCAGCTCCAAAAGTTGCCCCAAAACCAGGTCAAAAAGTTGTAAATACACAACCGCAACAAAATACATCTGAAGGCAATATATTTATCGAAGGAATAAGAGGAGTTTTAACAAGCGTTAAAAACATTCAGATAAATTACACAGAAAATAAGGGAACTGCTTTGCCAGGATATTTGCCAGGATTAGGATTTTTTGGAACTTCAAAACCAACATTAGGATTCGTTTTTGGTTCTCAAGATGATGTTCGTTTTGAAGCCGCAAAAAATGGCTGGTTGACTAATTATCCAGAATTCAACCAAAATTTTACACAAGTAACAAACAAAACATTGAACCTTACGGCAAATATGGATTTGTTTCCAGATTTCAAAATTGATTTAACTGCCGATAGGTCTTTTGCAGAGAATTTCTCCGAACAATTTGATGTTTCAACTGGAGGACAATACAATTCAAGATCTCCATACAGTACGGGTAATTTTGCGATTTCAACGGTTATGCTAAAAACATCTTTTAGGAATAGCGACATCAATGAATCATCCGCTTTTAATGATTTTAGAGGAAATAGAATTATTGTAGCGAATCGTTTGGCACAACAATATTACAACTCATCAAGTTTTCCAATAGATGCAGAAGGATATCCAGTAGGTTTCGGGAAAAACAGTCAAGCGGTATTATTACCTTCATTTCTTGCAGCATATACTGGATTAATAAGTGATAAAATTGGACAATCGGCATCGGGTGTTTCGCTTTCGGCTTTTAGAAATATTCCTATTCCAAACTGGACAGCAAAATATAGTGGTTTAATGAAATTTGAATTTTTCAAAGAAAAATTTAAAAGATTTTCATTGCAACACAGCTATAAAGCGTCTTATACGATCAATTCATTCCGATCTAATTTGGAATACAATCTAAATCCAAACGGAATTGATGCAGGTGGAAATTTCTTAAATAAAACCATTATTGCAAATATAAATTTAGTTGAACAATTCAATCCATTAATCAGAATTGATTTTGAATTAAAAAATTCTATGAAATTTTTAGCAGAAATGAAAAAAGATCGAGCATTATCTATGAGTTTTGACAATAATTTATTGACTGAAGTTCAAGGTATTGAATATGTAGTTGGAATGGGTTATCGTTTCAAAGATGTTGCTTTTACTTCCAAATTTGCAGAAGATCCAACTGGTATTATAAAAGGCGACATTAATATTAAATTCGATTTTTCTTATAGAAAAAACCAAACAATTGTTAGATATTTGGATTACGATAACAATCAATTAGCTGGCGGACAAAATATTTGGTCTGCAAAATTGACAGCTGATTATTCGTTAAGCAAAAACCTAACAGCCATTTTCTATTATGACCATTCCTTTTCAAAAGCAGTAATTTCAACTTCATTCCCTATGACAAATATTAGAGGAGGATTCACATTAAGATATAATTTCGGAAATTAACATGAAAAATTCTGAAAATAACGCTTGAAATAATACATTTGCATTAAATTAATATAAAACTAATAAATAATATAAAATGAACATCCCAACAAATTTAAAATATACAAAAGACCACGAATGGATAAGTATTGATGGTGAAATTGCAACCGTTGGAATAACTGATTTTGCACAAAAAGAATTAGGTGATATTGTTTATGTTGAAGTTGAAACCTTAGACCAAACTCTTGAAAAAGATGAAGTTTTTGGAACAGTAGAAGCAGTAAAAACAGTTTCAGATTTATTTCTTCCTTTATCTGGCGAAATAATCGAATTTAATGATACTTTAGAATCCAACCCAGAAACAGTAAATGCTGATCCTTACGGAAAAGGCTGGATGGTTAAGGTTAAATTTTCAGATGCTTCTGAAATAGATGGATTGCTATCAAGCGAAGACTACAAAGCACTTATTGGTGCTTAAAAATATTTATTTATCTGCTGCTATAATTTGGACTTGTTTCATTATATTTTTATGTTTAGCATCTATCAGTAATTTGCCGAGTGTTAAAGTTAGTAATGCAGATAAATATGTTCATTTTACATTCCATTTTTTATTTGTAATTTTGTGGTTTTTGTATTTAAATTATAAAAAATCAAAAAATAGATTTAGATTAAGCATTAAATTGTGTTTAGTTTCTTTATTGTTTGGTATATCAATCGAGTTCGCACAGCAAACTTTTACCACAACTAGAAAAGCTGATATTTATGATGTTTTTGCGAATACAAATGGAGCTTTGATTGCGGTTATATTACTATTTATTTATAGTTTTATTGCAAATAAAAAACAGGTAAACCAATAATTATCATGGTATAATTTATAAATTTATTAAAAGCCACATATGAATATTAAAGATTATTTAGATTCAACCTACTTGAAGACAGCGGAACAAGCTGGAATAAGTGAAAATGAAAACGTTAAAATAGTTGTCAATTGTATTCAAGAAGCAATTGATGAACGTTTTAAGCTTGTCATGATTCGTCCAGAAATGGTTTCTTTGGCAAAAAAAATGACTCTCATTGAAAATTCTAAAGTAGATATTGGAACAGTTATTGATTTTCCAAACGGCAATTCAAGTATTAGTAAAAAATTAAAGGAAGCCAATAAAGCAATTTTAGATGGCGCCGATGATTTGGATTTTGTATGTAATTATGAAGCCTTTAAAAAAGGGAAAATTGATTTATTAAAAGAGGAAATTCTAAAATGTACACAACTCGGAATTCAAAACCATAAAATTGTTAAATGGATAATTGAAGTTGCGGCTTTAAATAATCAGGAAATAATCCAATTATCCGCTTTGATTAAAAACATAGTAATATCAAATTTTAAAGAAGAAAATTACGCTTCGGTTTTTGTAAAATCATCAACAGGGTTTTATAAAACTGAAAATAATCTGCCAAACGGCGCTACAGTTCCAAGTATAATAATGATGTTAGAAAACGCATCGCCACTGCCAATTAAAGCAGCGGGAGGCGTTAGAAATTTCGATGAAGCTCAAGAAATGATTCGCTTAGGAGTCAAAAGAATTGGGACTTCATGTGCAAAAGCAATTGCTAACGGCACAAATTCTGACGGTAATTATTAATCAGTTATTCTAATCCAAATGAAACAATTTTTAGTAATCATAACCTCCTTTTTTGTTTCTATTTTTTCTGAAGCACAAACAAAAAGTTTTAATCAAGAGGAAGCACCAATTTTTATTGGTTGCGAAACTTTATTTGATAAAAACTTAGATGTTTGTTTTAAAAATAAAGTGGAGGACTTCGTATTTGAAAACTTTAAAGTTCCAACCATTTTATCTGAAAATAATTTCAAAGGGAAAGTGGTGGTTGTTTTTGAAGTTACTTCAAGTGGTGTTTTTGTAATTAAATATATCGATGCGGTTAATGCTGAAATGATTGATGAATGCAACAGAGTATTTCGTTTATTTCCAAAAGTTAAACCTCAAACCTATAATGGAGTTCCAACTTTTGCTCAATATATTATGAATATTAATATTCCAATAATAAGCAGAGCGCAAATTGAAATGAATGCTGAGAAAGAAGCAGAATCATTTATAATTGACAACAAAAAAATAACAGAAATTGATAAAATTGTTTCTAAAAAATTTCAAAATTCTAAGTTTGAAAGTCATTTAAACATTCCTTTTTCACACGACACTTATTCTCAATTTGATGCTGCCCTAAATCAGGTTGGTGCCAACAGTCATACCGCTTCAAAACCCTATTCCTATTCAGATGTTTCCAAATATTATAATTTAAAAGAGGACAATAATAAACTTAAAATACAAACTTCAAGTAGTTGGAGAAAGAAGCTTTGGAATGACAATCTTGTTGAATTTCAAGGAAATAATTTTTGGTTTTCATTAAATCCAATTTTTGATTTGCAATTAGGTAAAAGTACACTCAAAGAAAACGAAAAAAGTACATTTGTAAATACAAGAGGGATTCAATTTCAAGGAGAATTAGGTAGTCAATTAAATTTTTCTACAACACTATATGAAAGCCAAGGTATATTTGCAGAATATTATAATACTTATGCGGAATCGATTAAACCAAGTGGTGGTAATCCAGCTATTATTCCCGGTATTGGTATTGCTAAAGAATTCAAAACAGATGCTTATGATTTTCCTTTGGCAGAAGCAAATTTAACTTACACGCCTAGCAAACTAATGAATTTTCAATTGGGTTATGGAAGGAATTTCATTGGAGATGGTTATCGTTCATTACTCCTCAGCGATGGAGCTAGTCCGTATCCTTTTTTTAAAATAAATACTACATTTTGGAAAATTAAATACACAAATACGTATGCTGCCCTAAAAGATGTAACTCCCGACGCAACCGTTGATGGAACTTATGCTACAAAATATATGGCAAATCATTATTTAAGTATAAATCTATCTAACTCTTTAAATATTGGTTTATTTGAATCTGTAATTTGGGCAAATACGAACAATAGAGGTTTTGATGCAAATTTTATAAACCCTATTATTTTCTATCGAACAACTGAATTTAACTCTTCTTCAAAAAGCGGAAATGCTCTTTTAGGAATGACTTTTAAATACAAGTACAATAAAAGCATCAATTTATACGGACAATTACTAGTAGATGAATTTTCTTTTTCTGAAATTAAAAACCAAAATAACAGTTGGAAAAATAAATATGGATACCAATTAGGAGCTAAATATTATAACGCTTTTAATGTCAATAATCTTTTACTACAATTTGAATACAATAGAGTTAGGCCTTATGTGTATTCGCATAGTAATTCATTGACAAATTACGGACATAACAATCAAAGTTTAGGGCATCAATGGGGTGCGAATTTTAGTGAATTTATTGCAATTGCAAGATACCGTAAAGGAAGATTTTATTCAGATGCTAAATTTACTTTTGGGAAGCAAGGTTTAGATTTTAATACTATTGATGACAATTTCAATTATGGAGGTAATATTTATAAATCATATAATACTAACAGGCCTTTTGAAACTAATGTTAATGTGGGTCAAGGAAATAAAGCAAGTCTCTTTATTGCCGATTTACAATTTGGGTATTTAATTAATCCATCTTCCAATTTAAAACTTTTCGCCAATTGTATTTATAGAAACTTTTTTCCTGAAAATTCAACTCAAAGTGCTTTTAACAGCAATACTTTGTGGTTTTCAATTGGGCTTCGAGCTGATTTATTCAATTGGTATTTTGATTATTAATAGTTTGTTTTGCTAAGTAAATTGTACTACCACTACCCTATCGTAATTTAATTTAAACTATTTTGTTAAAAATAGAATTCGCTCTTTATTTTTAGGGGATTTCCTTTTGTGATATACTATTTTTTCAAGTATCTTTGCACAAGTTTTGAAATACCAAATGAAAACAGCATTGAACGCTACAGCAGATACATTTTCTATTAAATCAATATACACCGATTTCCTTGAAATCACTAAAGCCAGATTGGCAGTTAGTGTTGTGTTTTCATCTGTTGCTGGTTTTATGCTAGGTATTGCTGACTTTCAATCCTTGGAATGGTTAGTTTTAGCAAAACTTGCAATTGGCGGTTATTGTATGGTGGGTGCGTCAAATGCCTTCAATCAAGTAATCGAAAAAGAATTGGATGCACTAATGGACAGAACCAAAAACCGTCCTGTACCTGCCAAAAGAATGGCTGCAAATTCAGCATTAACAATCGCTTTTTTACTCACAATTGTTGGGATTTTTCTTTTATATACTATAAATCCGAAATCGGCGATGTTTGGGGCAGTTTCCATTTTTATTTATACTTGCATTTATACTCCTTTAAAAACAATAACTCCACTATCGGTTTTTGTTGGAGCATTTCCTGGTGCAATTCCTTTTATGTTGGGTTGGGTAGCGGCTACAAATAATTTTGGAATCGAAGCTGGAACTTTATTTCTAATACAATTTTTCTGGCAGTTTCCTCATTTTTGGGCAATCGGTTGGTTTTTATATGAAGATTATGAAAAAGCAGGATTCTTTATGTTGCCTTCTGGTAGAAAGGACAAATCAACTGCTTTGCAAATTATTCTCTACACCGTTTGGCTGATAATAGCGTCATTAATACCTGTTTTAGGATACACGGGAAAATTATATATTACACAATATTCAGCAGTAATTGTTTTTTTATTGGGATTGTGGATGTTATTTTACGCAGTTAAATTATACCAAACTCGAACTTCAAAATCGGCTAAAACCCTAATGTTAGTGAGTGTTTCTTATATTACTTTATTACAATTGGTTTATATATTAGATAAATTTTTAAGATAATTATGGGAATGACAATCAATGAACACAAAGAAAGAACCGCAAGATCATACAAATTGATTTTGCTGTTTGCGATGGTAAGTATGTTTATGATGTTTGCAGGTTTAACAAGTGCATTTGTTGTAAGTAAATCAAGAGCAGATTGGTTGAAAGATTTTCAATTGCCAACAGCTTTTTATTTAAGTACTGTGGTAATATTAAGTTGTAGCGTCACTTTTCATTTGGCAAAAAAAGCGATACAAAAAGACAATAGAAATGCAACAACTTCATTTCTTTTAGCTACTTTAGCACTCGGAATTTTATTCGTTATTTTACAGTTTGCAGGTTTCCGTCAAATCGTAGATAACGGCTATTTTTTCACTGGAAATGAAAGTTCTATTACAAGTACTTTTTTATATGTTGTAACAATTGTGCACCTTGCCCACCTTGCGGGAGGGTTAATTTCACTTTTAATTATAATTTATAATCATTTTAAACAAAAATACAATTCAACTCAAACCCTTGGTATTGAGCTAGGTGCAATGTATTGGCACTTTCTCGACTTCTTATGGATTTATTTGTTTTTGTTTTTATATTTCTTTAAATAAGAAAAAAACGTAAATTTGGAAACTTTTTAATGAATAACTAATATGGGATCGACAGTTACTACTGCAAATAGTGAAGAAAAAACTTGGGAAGGCGGAAATGAGCCAATGGGAGCAAGTTATGGTAAATTAATGATGTGGTTTTTTATCGTATCAGATGCTTTAACATTCTCTGGATTTTTAGCCGCTTACGGTTTTTCAAGATTTAAATTTATTGAAACTTGGCCTTTAGCCGATGAAGTGTTTACTCACTTTCCGTTCCTACACGGAGTTTCTGCTCCAATGTACTATGTTGCATTGATGACTTTTATTTTAATTGGTTCTTCTGTAACAATGGTTTTAGCCGTTGACGCTGGACATCAATTGAACAAAGCAAAAGTTACCTTTTATATGTTTCTAACCATTATCGGAGGTTTAATTTTCGTAGGTTCTCAAGCTTGGGAATGGAAAAATTTCATCAAAGGCGAATATGGTGCTATTGAAACAAAAGGAGGAAGTTTGCTTCAGTTTGTTGACAATACTGGAAACAGAGTTAAATTAGAAGATTTTGCTGCCTCTCTTCCAAAAGAAAGAGAACAATTAACAAGAAGTAAAGGAAAATGGTTTATGGAAGAAAGTTCATTACCAACCTACACTGTTGCAGAAGTTCAAGCGGGTTTCAAAGCACATCCTGATTTATTGATAAGAACAGAGGTTATTTATGAAGACAATGCGGCTTCAAAAGCAGATCCAAAAAACAATACCACTTTAAACAAAATAAAACATAAAACAATTCTAACAAGAGCTGAATCTGAGCGAAGATTAGAAAGTGCCGTTTTAGTAGTTGAAGGAGCAAACCTTAAAAGAAATGAATACGGAAGTAAATTATTCGCTGATTTCTTTTTCTTTATCACAGGATTCCACGGATTCCACGTTTTCTCAGGAGTTGTTATCAATATCATTATTTTCTTTAACGTCCTTGTTGGAACGTATGAGAAAAGAAGAAGCTATGAAATGGTAGAAAAAGTTGGATTATATTGGCACTTTGTCGATTTAGTTTGGGTATTTGTATTCACAGTTTTCTATCTCGTTTAATTTTCAAAAAGTTATTATTATGTCAGACGTTCACGTTTCTAACACAAAAAGAATTTGGTTTGTTTTCGCACTATTATCAGTTGTAACAACCGTAGAGGTTTTCTTAGGAATTATAAAACCAGAGTCTTTACACTTAAATCATTTTTTAGGAATGAATTTGTTAAATTGGATTTTTTACATCCTAACTATTTTCAAAGCCTACTATATTGTTTGGGCATTTATGCACATGGAAGGTGAAAAAAGTTCGCTCAGGAATGCAGTAGTTATTCCAGTTATTTTCTTAGTAATCTACTTGCTTTTTATATTATTGACCGAAGCAGATTATATTTTCGAGGTTTTCAAGAATTCTACTATCAAATGGAATTTTTAACAAGATATTAATTCAAAAAAAGGGTACGCATTGCGTACCTTTTTTTATTTTTGCATAAATATATCTCAAAGACAGAATGAAAAAAAATATAGTTCTCTTCGTCCTATTTATTCTTCCAATAGTAGCGTACCTTTTCTTTGCTTCAGGCGTAAATAGTTTTACTAAACTTCCTACAGTAACTCCAAAAATAGCTGACATCGGCGCTTGGAATACCTTAAATGGAGATAAAGTTTCGCTCAATAATAAAATCACAATCCTCAGTTTTTCAGGAACAAATCTACTAAAGAATAGAGGGAATTATTTTAATCTAAATCAGAAAATTTACCAACAGTATCACTCCTTCAACGATTTACAATTCGTCGTTATTTGCCCAATAGGAACAGAAAAGGACGCAAAGTATATCGTAGATCAATTTTCTAAATTTACAGATGTTTCGCAATGGCAGTTTGTATTTACTTCAACCGATCAAATTCAGAAGTACTACAACCAATTGAAATTGAAAAACAAATTGGATCCTGATTTCGGAACTTCGAACGTATTTATTGTTGATAAAAATAGAAACCTTCGCGGTCGCAAGAAAAAAGACGAATACAAAGAAGGCTATAACACCTTTTCCCCATCGGATTTAAGCAACCAAATGTTAGATGATTTCAAAATCATTTTATACGAATACAGAGCTGCTTTGAAAAAAAATAAAAACGCAGAACGTAAAATTTAAACATTAAAAAATGATAAAAAATAAATCATACATCGGAATTTTCTTCGTCATTTTAGTGTTTGGCATCTTTGCAATTCCAAAAATTATCGATAGAATTCAAAATGGTGAAGTGGTGAAAGGAGATCGATTGGACATCATTTCAAACCATTCTTCATCAGAACCATCAAAATTACTCACCATTGGACCAGCTCCAAAATTTGAACTTACCGATCAAAACAACAAGCTAATTTCCAACAAAGATTACGCTGGAAAAGTATATGTTTTAGAATTTTTCTTCACAACATGCCCTACAATTTGCCCAAAAATGAATTTGAATATGATGACCATTCAAAATACATTTTTTGGAAACCCCAATTTTGGAATTGTCTCCATCACTATAAATCCAGAACACGATACGGCAGCAGTTTTAAAAGAACACGCTACGAAATTAGGCGTAAAATCAACCAATTGGCATTTCTTAACCGGCGATAAAACCAAAATATTTGAATTGGCAAACAAAGGGTTCAACGTATATGTAGGTGAAAATGCAAAAGCTAACGGTGGTTTTGAACACTCAGGATTATTTGCATTAATCGATAAAAATGGTGCTATTCGTTGCCGAAAAGACAACTTTGGTAACCCAATTCTTTACTACGATGGTATCGAAAAAGAAGGCGTGAGAACCCTACAACAAGACATCGCAATTTTACTAAAAGAATAACTATGAAAAACAATTCAGTAGAACAGAAATACAACAAATGGATTATCGCATTATCCGTAATAATCCCAGTTGCAGTAGCCGTACTTTTCAAAATTAAACTAAAAGATTTAGGATTTAATGTATCGCCATTACCTATTTTACCTCCAATTTACGCAACCATAAACGGAATTACAGCCGTTTTATTAATCACAGCCGTAATTGCAATTAAAAACGGCAATCGAAAACTCCACGAACTGTTAATGAAATTCGCAATCGCCTGCTCATTAGTATTCTTAGTTTTGTACATCGCCTACCACATGACCACCGATTCCACTGCGTTTGGCGGAACTGGCTTCATCAAATACGTGTATTTTTTCATCCTTTTGTCACACATTATTTTGTCCATCGCCACCATTCCCCTCGTATTAATTACTTACGTTCGCGCATTGGCTGAAAAATTTGATAAGCATAAAAAAATATCAGTAATCACCTTCCCGATTTGGTTGTATGTTGCCGTAACTGGCGTAATCGTATATCTGATGATTTCCCCATATTATGTTAATTAAAGTCGTAAACCTTCGTAAATTCAGTACTTCTGTCCTGTTTTTTCTGTTCTCTTTTTTCTACTCAATCGCATCAAATGCCCAATGCGCAATGTGTCGAGCGGCGTTAGAAAGTGAAGGAAATCAAGCCAAAGCCAAAGGGATCAACGACGGAATTGTCTATCTTATGGTAATTCCCTACATCTTAGTTGGTTTAGTTTTCTTCGCCGTTTACAAAATGTATACCAACAAAAACAAAGCATAATTTTTTTTCAGGAGCGAATTGTCCCTCTTTTTCAGGAGATGCAATTCCCGCTGTCATTCCAAATCCTCGCTAAAAAGCTCGGGATTTTCCCTTCCATCGGGGCTGGATTAGAAGTTGATTCGGTTATTTGTTAATTTGGTTATTCGGATTAAAAGTTGTCGGTTGATGGTTGATGGTTGATGGTTGATGGTTGATGGGAAATCTGTGAATCTGCGGTGGTATTTCCAATTTATTTGTTAGACACACCTGACAGGTTTAAAAAATCGGTTATTCGGAAAATCCGTTTAATTGGAAAATCTATTAAAATCTGTGAATCTGTGGCTAAAAAATTCCAGTTTATTTGGCCGAACACACCTGACAGGTTTTTAAAACCTATTTTATCCCATCAACAGCAACTTTCACATTTCCATTTACTTTTATAAAAGCAATAATAGCCTTGTTCGTCAATTGTATTTTTTGAAATTGAACATCGTCAATTTTACCATTCACAAAAACCCCAGGCATTGGAGAATAATTCTTCAAATAATTCATCATACTTTGCTTTCCTTCCTCCAAATTAGGTTGAATTGAATACCTGCAACTTTCCTGAATTTTTCTTAAAACCATTCCTTGAGCCAACCAATTCGCTGTTTTCAACAATTTGCTTTTCGTGTCCAAAACATAATCCAATTGGTCAAAATAAATCTCTTTAGTCGTTTCATTATATTGTGGAAAACCAGTCAAATAAACGGTTCCATTAATGCTACCCAACATTTCTAAAGCAATAACTATCTTCCCATTTTTATGCCAAATCGATACATTTTGAACCGTAACTTTCTTGCTTCCATTTCCGTATTCTTGACCAGCAAAATTCTTAGAAATAATTTTCGATGCATCTTGATAACTTGAAACCGCAACAATATTAGCCGAAATTTTATCAGGCATTTGCGTCACCGATTTCAAAACAATCTTGTTTCTATCAAATTTTGAAACTGGTTTTTGACCAATTAAGGTTTCCACATTGCATTTCAAACCCATTTCTAAAGTGATGATTTCCTTTTTGAATTTTGCATCCGTTGCGTACAATTCTATTGGAACAATTCTAAGCCAACTTTCAAAAGCCTCATTCATTTGAAATGGTGTACATATTTTTTCTAAAGCATCTAAAACATTAGGCTTAAAATCCATCGATTTTTCAATTGCATCGTCAATTGTTCGCTCAATTTTCGATTTAAAAAGTTTAACCGTTGGATTAATCAAATATGTAATTGGAATAGATTTTCCCATTACAATCGCTGTTGGACTTTCGTTCCAATCCAATGATTTAAACTCGGTTTTGGTATTCAATTTCCAATTTGACAAATTCACATCGCTCATCAAAGTAATATTTCCATTCAAATTAAATTCTTGCGTGCTGTACAAAGCAATTCCTAATTTATCGGTTCCAATTCGGTATTTAATTGCAGCTTTCAATGGCAAAACAGTTTTAATTTTTCCATTCAAATTTTCAATGGATATCGGTGCCAATTTCCAAATTTTCATTTCAATATCATCGTCCTCAATTTTAGTATCTTCAAAAATCAATCCCGTCATAAATTTATTGGTTTGATTTTCAATATCTTTCAATTTGATTGCAATTGGAATATTTATAAACGAAGGCGTATTTTCATAAACCAAAGGCGAAGCGTCGTCTGGTTCAGGTTTCAAAGCAGTAATTTTGGAAGTGGTAGCGCAACTTGAAAAAAGAGTTAGCACTAATAGAAACGTAATTTTAGAAAGAGTTTTCAAAACGATAGTAGTTTAATTAAGGTGCAAATTTAAATAAAAATTGAAAGAGGTTATTAGTTATTTTTTTTATAGTAGCAACTTATTTCATAAAACCCAAAAAATCCAAACCGATGAAGTAACATTTTCTCTATTAATTCGTTTAAACAAAATAAAAGGGTATTAACATTTTCTTATCAGTATTGCTCTTGCAAAAAGCGTATTATTGTATCAAAAATTATAGAAGCATGATTGAAATTAGAGACTTACACAAATCATATCAGACGGGTCAATCTGAGTTACATGTTTTAAAGGGAATTAATTTCAATATTAAAGAAGGAGAATTAGTAGCTATAATGGGATCTTCGGGTTCTGGAAAATCGACACTTCTCAATATTTTAGGAATTTTAGACGAGGCCGATTCAGGGCATTATATTCTAGATAATGTTGCTATTAAAGACTTAAATGAAACGGTTGCCTCCAAATACAGGAACCAATTTCTTGGTTTCGTTTTCCAATCGTTCAACTTGATAAATTATAAAAGTGCACTTGATAATGTGGCCATGCCATTATATTATCAAGGAGTAAAAAGAACTGAGCGATACGAAATTGCAAAAAGCTACTTAGAAAAAGTGGGATTACTCACTCATTCTCATCATTTGCCTAGCGAACTTTCAGGAGGACAAAAACAACGGGTAGCCATTGCCCGAGCACTAGCTTCCAACCCCAAAGTTGTTTTAGCCGATGAACCTACAGGAGCATTAGACACTAAAACTTCCTATGAAGTAATGGAATTAATTCAATCCATTAATGACGAAGGAAAAACAATCTTAATCGTTACCCACGAACCCGATATTGCTGCTATGTGTAAACGAAACGTAGTATTAAAAGATGGCGTAATTATTGACGATAAATTGGTAAAACAAGTAAGAGCCTCGGATTATGTTTAATATGGAACGTTGGCAAGAAATTTTTGAAGCAATATCAAAAAATAAGTTAAGAACTTTTCTTACTGGTGTTTCCGTGGCGTCTGGAATTTTTATTTTAGTGATATTATTAGGGGTAGGTAAAGGACTTCAAAACGGAATCGAAAAACAGTTTGAACGCGATGCAGATGGAATTATAGAACTTTGGTCTGGAGTTACCACTATTGAATACAAAGGGTTAAACCCAGGACGAGAGATTCAGTTTAGAAATAGTGATTATGACATTTCAATTATAAAATTTGAAAACCAATTAGACAAAAGAAGCGCTAGCTATAACAATTGGAACGGAAGTGTTGTCTATAAAAAAGAAACAGGAAGTTATCAATATCGTGGGGTGACACCAGATTATCAGGCCATCGAAAATGCTACAGTGGTTCAAGGTAGATTTGTAAATCAAAATGACCTCGCTTACAATGAAAAAGTTGTTGTTATTGGACAAAAAATAAAAAACGATCTTTTCAAAGACAATAATCCAATTGGTGAAGCAATAGCATTAAATAATATCAACTTTAAAGTTATTGGAGTTTTTACAGATCCAGCAGGTGAAAGAGAAGAGACTAGGCTGTACTTGCCTCTCACAACAGCACAAAAAGTATTTGGTGCTGGTGATAAAATCAGCAATTTATTTTATACGTTGAAGAAAAAAGCAACCTATGAAGAGGCATTGGCAGAATCAACAAAGTTCAGTAAGGAATTAGGAGCATTATTAAAAAGTAAAAATTCGGTTGCTCCAAATGATGAAAGCGCAATTAGTATCAATAATTCAGTTGAAAGTGCTAAGCAGTTTTATGACCTAAATTTATATATCCGATTGTTCTTTTGGTGGGTCGGAATTTGTACAATTATTGCTGGTGTCGTTGGAGTAAGTAATATTATGCTCATTATTGTAAAAGAAAGAACAAAAGAAATTGGAATTCGAAAAGCATTAGGAGCTCCGCCTATTTCTATTATTGGAATGATTTTACATGAATCCATTTTTATTACAACTATTGCAGGATTTATTGGATTACTATCTAGTTTATTGTTGTTAGAATTAGTTGGGCCTCAAGTAAATAGTGAATACTTTTTGAATCCAGAAGTAGATTTTAGTATTGCATTGACAACGTTGGTGCTACTAATTGTAGCAGGCGCATTAGCCGGGTT
This sequence comes from Flavobacterium neuenschwanderi (SeqCode), assembly GCA_965234425.1. Lineage (GTDB taxonomy): Bacteria > Bacteroidota > Bacteroidia > Flavobacteriales > Flavobacteriaceae > Flavobacterium > Flavobacterium neuenschwanderi. The sequence continues at coordinate 127,178 of OZ248395.1, forward strand.
CTTTCCAGCCTATCGAGCAGCAAAAATAAGACCTATTGTAGCACTTAGAGACGAATAATATGTTTGAAAAAGATAGATGGAGTGAAATAATTCAGGCCCTAACGGCAAATACATTCAGAACAATTTTGACTGCTTTTGGTGTTTTTTGGGGGATATTTATTTTGGTTATTTTATTAGGAGCGAGTAACGGATTGGAGAATGGTGTAAAACAAGGATTTGACGGCATCGCTACCAATACGATGTTCATGTGGACTCAAAACACCGCAAAACCCTATAAAGGATTGCCTGCCAATAGAAATTATAACTTCAAGAATAGTGATGTAGCGGCTTTGAAAGAAAAATTTCCAGACTTGTTATATGTTTCCCCAAGAAATCAATTAGGGGGCTATGAAGGTTCAAACAATGTAATTCGAGGAACCAAATCAGCAGCTTATACCGTTTATGGTGACTACCCCGAATTGATAAAACAAGAGTCGATGGTCATAATCAAAGGGCGTTTTGTCAATCAACAAGATATTATACAAAAGCGAAAAATTGCGGTCATCGGAAAAGGAGTGATACAAGAATTATATACCAATGGGGAAGAAATAATCGGAACATTTATCAAAGTAAATGGCGTCAATTTTATGGTGGTTGGCGTTTATGAATCTAAATCTAGAAACAACGGGAATGCAGAATCGGCACAAAAAAATATTTTTTTACCTTTTACTACATTTCAACAGTCATTCAATTTTGGAGATACTGTGGGTTGGATGGCTCTTACCGCCAAAGATAATGCCTCAATTACCGAACTCAAACCAATGATTTTTAAGTTTATCAAATCCCAACATTCTATCCATCCAGATGACGACAAGGCAATAGGTAATTTTGATTTGTATGCAGAATTCAGCAAAGTTCAAGGGTTATTCTCTATATTAACATTTGTTGCTTTTTTTGTAGGAACCTTAGTATTACTTTCGGGTGTAATAGGAATTTCTAATATTATGCTTATTGTGGTGAAAGAACGGACCAAAGAAATTGGCATAAGAAGAGCCTTAGGAGCCACCCCTGCAGCTATTCGTTCACAAATAGTCATGGAATCAATTTTCCTAACGATGATATCAGGAATGCTCGGAATTGCAACAGCTACTGGAGTATTAGCCATTGTGAATAGTATTTTAGATGCTACAGCAACCAAAGATGCAATGTTTGCCAATCCAAGTGTGAACGTGTCGGTTGTCTTTGTAGCCCTATTAATACTGACCGTTTCTGGGCTTTTAGCAGGGATGATACCAGCACAAACGGCAATTAAAGTAAAACCAGTAGATGCACTACGAACTGAATAATTAATAATATTGACTAATTAATAAAAAAAAATGAAAAAAGGATTAACAATCACCATTTTACTTGTAATAGTACTAGTTTTTTTTGGAGCTTTGTATTATTTATACGCCAAAAATCAAGAATCTCCTGTTGTTTTTGAAACCGACAAAACAGAAGTTAAAACAATTATTAAAAATACGATAGCTACAGGAAACATGGTGCCTGAAGAGGAAGTATTGATTAAGCCAAATGTTTCTGGAATCATCGAAGAGGTTTACATAAAAGCAGGAGAAACAATCAAAGCCGGGGATTTAATTGCAAAAATTAGAGTAGTGGCTAATGTTTCTAATTTGAGTAATTCTCAAAATCAAGTTCAGTCCACAAAAAATGAATTAGATAATCAGGAAAAAAGATCTAAACGACAACAAGTTTTGTTTGATAAAGGCGTAATTTCTGCTAATGATTTTGAGGCATCACAATTGGCATACCAACAAGCAAAGCAAAATTATTTAGCAGCAAAACAATCATTAGATATTGTAAAGACAGGAACAACTAATGGATTAGGGAATTATGCCAATACCCTAATTCGCGCCACAGTAAGCGGAATGGTATTGGATGTTCCAGTAAAAGTAGGAAATCAAGTGATTGAAAGTAACAACTTTAATGAAGGAACAACAATTGCTAGTGTTGCCGATGTTGGGCGAATGATATTTGTCGGAAAAATTGATGAATCAGAAGTAGGTAAAATAAAAGAAAAATTACCAATTGAGATTACAGTAGGTGCTATCGAAAATAAAAAATTCGATGCGGTTTTAAAATACATTGCACCAAAAGGGAAAACAGAAAACGGTGCTATACAATTCGAAATTAAAGCCGCAATGATTAATAAAGACGGTACTTTTATCCGTGCAGGATTGAGCGCAAACGCATCTATTATTTTAGAAAAAGCGAATCAAGTAGTCGCAATTAAAGAATCGTTAATTCAATTTGATAAAAAAACGCAACAACCCTATGTCGAAATTGAAAATAGTAATCAGAAGTTTGTAAGAAAAAATATAACATTAGGAGTTAGTGATGGAATCTATGTTGAGGTGAAAAGCGGAATTCAACCGAAGGATAAAATAAAGGTTTGGAACCAAGGGTTAGTTGCAGAAGAATCAAAATAATAAAATAATAATTTCACGATAATTTTCAAAATAAACAGTAATTTTGTGTAGTATAATTTCTACACTTTTATCCAATAAATATGAAAAACAAATTTTTTATTAGCCTTGTCTTAATAGCGCTGTCTTGTTTCAATTTGCAAGCACAATCCAAAAAATGGACTTTGGAAGAATGTGTTGATTATGCTATCAAAAATAACATTTCTATTAAACAATCGGAGTTGGATATAAAATCGGCTTCAATTGAAAAATCTTCAGCTGTTGGAAATTTTCTTCCTACCTTTAATATCAATGGTTCCCATTCGTGGAATATTGGTTTAAACCAAAACATTACAACGGGATTATTAGAAAATCAAACGACACAATTTACTTCCGCAGGAATAAATTCTAACGTTGCTATTTATAACGGAATGCAAAATCAAAACCGTTTGCGAAGAGCCAATCTTGCCATTGTGGCTTCAAAATTCCAACTTTCGAAAATGAAAGACGATATTTCTTTGAACGTTGCCAATGCATTTCTACAAATACTTTTTAATAAAGAAAACCTAAAAGTTCAAAAAGAACAATTGTCAAATAATGAGAAACAATTGCTTCGTTCGCAAGAATTAGTAAGTGCTGGCGTAGTTCCTCGAGGAGATTTATTGGATATTAAAGCTACGGTTGCCACCAATAATCAGGCGATTGTAACTGCCGAAAATGCCTTGTTAATTTCAAAATTGAGTTTGGCGCAATTACTACAATTAGATAATTTTCAAGATTTTGATATTGCCGATGCCAATTATGATGCCAAAGAAAGTTCGACACTTCTTCAAACGCCCGCTGCAATATTTGCAAAAGCAAAAGAAGAACGTGTAGAATTGAAAATTGCAAAAACCAATTTGGAAATAGCAGAACGTGATTTGAAAATTTCTAAAGGAGCGTACCAACCGAGTTTACAAGGATTTTATAGTTTGAGTACTAGAGCTGGATATTCTGATAGAGTTGTATTTGATGCATCAGGAAACCCGAGTTTTGCAGCCCCATTTTCTGTGCTTAAACAATTTGATATTAATAAAGGGCATTCTTTTGGTTTTCAAATGAATATTCCAGTTTTAAATGGTTTTTCTGTTCGCAATAATGTCGATCGTTCAAAAATTGCTTTGGATCGTTCAAAAATTGCTTTTAGTCAGCAAGAATTAGATTTAGAAAGAAATATTTATACCGCTTTTACCGATGCAAAAGGAGCTATGAAAGCCAATGAGTCGGCAATAATAACATTGGAAGCAAGGCAAGAAGCGTATAATTATGCCAAAGAAAAATTTGCTGTTGGAATGTTGAATGCCTTTGATTTAAATCAATCGCAAACATTATTTGTAAATGCACAATCAGAAGTCGTAAGAACAAAATACGATTATATATTCAGAGTTAAAGTAATCGAGTTCTATTTTGGAATTCCAATCATTAAAAAACAATAAGTAGTATGAAATTGAACTTTTACTATTTAATTGTTGTATTTTTTACATTCCATTTTTCGTATGCGCAAGATTTAAATATTGAAAGTATTAAGACTTCTTCAATGGAATACAAAGGTACACTTACGGCATTTCAGTTTGAAGTATTTAAAAATTTTATTGTTGCCACAAATAAAGTAGAAATTAATAACGAAAATAGTTATATAATAAATTACAAACAAAATAATAATGACTGCTTTCATGATAAACTCGAAAGTGAATGTGCAGTTAAAAATTTAATCGAAAATCGCATTTATAACAACATTAAATTAAATGAAAAAACATTAAACCTTTTTTATCAACGTGAAAAGGCTAATGGAAATAATCAATGCAATATAAAATATGATTTAGAAGGATTTATTAATGACAATTTTATAAACGGATTATTATGTTTTTCACTAGTAATTATCAATTCAAAAGGAGAATATAGAATGCATGTTGAGCAGGGACACTCAAATAATCAAATTAAAATTGTTGACCGATTTTTAGAAGAACTTAAAATAAATAATTAATTATAGAATAAATAACCATGTCAAAGAAAACGATTTATATTTTATTAGGTTCCGCAGTAGCACTTGTGGTGGTATTATTAGTACTTTCAAAAACGGGTGTTATAGGTAAAAAAGACAAAGGAACGGAAGTTGAAATTGCAACAGTAAACGAAATTACGGTCGTAGAAACTGTTTCGGCAACGGGGAAAATCCAACCTGAAATTGAAGTAAAAATATCATCAGAAGTTTCGGGAGAAATAATCGCTTTGCCTGTTAAAGAAGGACAAGTAGTTAAAAAAGGAGATTTATTAGTAAAGATAAATCCTGATTTATATACGTCTGGATACAACAGAACCCTTTCAAATTTATCGGGAACAAAAGCGGGTTTGAGCCAAGCGGATGCGTCTTTCAAAGAAGCAAAATCAAATTTCGATAGAAGCAAAACGTTATTTGATAAAGGAATAATTTCAAAGTCGGATTGGGACAAAGCTATTGCGTCATTTGAAGTTGCCAAAGCTTCTAAAGAATCGGCGTATTATAATGTACAAAGTGCTTCGGCAACTGTAAGTGAAGCCAAAGACAACCTAGGAAGAACAACTATTTATGCACCAGCAGACGGAACTATTTCGATGCTTAATGTAGAATTGGGTGAACGTGTTTTAGGAACGCAACAAATGACAGGAACTGAAATTCTTCGTGTTGCCAACTTGAATAATATGGAAGTTGAAGTGGATGTAAATGAAAATGACATCGTGAAAATCAATGTGGGTGATTCAGCAAAAGTAGAAGTTGATGCCTATTTGAAAAAAGAATTTAAAGGAATTGTAACCAGTATTTCCAACTCAGCAAGTACAGCATTAACAGCCGATCAAGTAACCAATTTTAAAGTAAAAATCAGAATTTTGAAAGAGTCATATATGGATTTATTGGAAGGAAAACCAGTAACGTATTCGCCATTTAGACCAGGAATGACGGCTACTGTGGATATTATTACTACAAGAAAAGAAAATGTTATTGGTGTGCCAATTAGTTCTGTGGTTATAAAGTCAGATACAACAGCAGTTTCAAAAATTGTTGCGGATGACTCCAAAGACAGTGAATCACAAATCACTCCAAAAAGCGATAAAAAACTGGAATGTGTGTTTGTGAAAGTAGGAGGAAAAGCCAAAATCAGAATTATAAAAACAGGAATTCAAGACGACACCAATATCGAAGTTATTTCAGGGCTTAAAAAGGGTGATGTTGTGATTATTGGCCCTTATACCACGGTCACAAAAGAGCTAAATTCTGGCGATAAAATTGTGGTGAGTACTGGAATTGAAAAGCCAGAAAAGAAATAATTTAGAAATTTCAAGTACCAAAAAGTGTCTTATATTCTCAATTTAGAAACGGCTACCAAAAACTGTTCTGTTGCAATTGCAAAAGATGGAAAAACCATTTTATGCAAAGAAATGGCTGAAGCAGGATATTCCCACGCAGAAAAATTACACATTTTCATTGAAGAATGTTTGCAAGAATTACAGCTTACTCCCAAAGATTTATCAGCAGTTGCGGTAAGTCAAGGTCCAGGTTCTTACACAGGCTTGCGCATTGGCGTTTCGGCAGCAAAAGGTTTGTGCTTTGCATTAGATATTCCACTAATTGCAATCGATACTTTACAAGTTTTAGCTTCACAATTATCAATTTCAGAAGGCTTAATTATTCCAATGATTGATGCTCGTAGAATGGAAGTGTATTCTGCCATTTTCAACTCTGAAGCAGAAAAAATAAGAGAAGTTAAAGCTGAAATAATCACAGAAGAATCTTTTTTAAAAATTACTGAAACGATTCATTTTGTTGGCGATTGTTTGGAAAAAGCGAAAACGGTTTTAACGAATCAAAACTTTATTTTTCACGATGAAATGGTATATCCATCCGCAAAAGAAATGGGTTTTCTGAGTTACAAAAAATTTAAAGAAAAAGATTTTGAAGATGTGGCGTACTTTGAGCCGTATTATTTAAAAGACTTTATGATTACCGTTTCTAAAAAATAATTTTTTGTTGAACATAATTCAATAAATAATGGAAGAAAAAATTAGATGTAAATGGTGCGTTGGAATCGATATTTACGAAAAATACCACGATGAAGAATGGGGCGTTCCTGTTTATGACGACCAAAAATTATTTGAATTTCTTATTTTAGAAACATTTCAAGCGGGATTGAGTTGGATTACAATATTAAAAAAAAGAGAAAACTTTAGATTGGCTTTTGACGAGTTTAACTATTCAAAAGTAGCGTTGTATTCTGAAAATAAAATCCAAGAATTAATGCAAAATTCGGGAATTATTCGCAATCAATTGAAGATTCGCTCTGCCGTTTCAAATGCCATTTCATTTATGAAAATACAAGAAGAATTTGGAAGTTTCAGCAAATACATTTGGGGTTTTGTAGATGGAAAACCTGTTGTTAACTACCCTAAAATATTGAAAGAAGTTCCAGCTACTTCGACACTTTCGGATGCAATTAGCAAAGATTTAAAGAAACGAGGCTTTAAATTTGTGGGTTCAACAGTTGTTTACGCTCAACTTCAAGCCACAGGAATGGTAAACGATCACGTAGAAGATTGCTGGAAAAGAAGTTAAGAATCTTCATTCAAAATTTTCATAAAATCTTCTCTGTCAATTTCTTTACAACCCAAACTTTCGAGATGTTCATTATAAACTTGACAATCTAATACTTTATAACTGTCTTTTTTTAATTGATTTGCTAAAGTAATAAAAGCCACTTTGGAAGCATTACTCACTTTGGAAAACATACTTTCGCCACAGAATACATTTCCCAAATCAATTCCATATAATCCGCCAACTAATTCTTCATTTTGCCAAACTTCAACAGATTTTGCAATGCCCAATTTATGAAGATTACAATATGCTTCAATCATTTCGTCGCTAATCCAAGTTCCATTTTGCCCTTCTCTTTTAATAGAACGACAGTTGGAAATAACTGCTTTAAAATCTTGATTAAAAGTAACTTTAAAAATATTTCTATTGAGGATATTTCGCATACTTTTTGAAATAATTAAATCCTCGAAAAACAATACCATTCTTGAACTTGGAGCCCACCAAATAATAGGTTCACCAGGATTAAACCACGGAAAAATCCCACTTTTATAAGCCAACAATAATCTTTCGGAAGACAAATCGCCTCCCACGGCAAGAATCCCTTCGGATGTTGCGTCATTTACAGAAGGAAAATAGAGAACATCTGAAATTATATACATATTTATTAAGGCAAATTAAGTAGAATTTAATAGTAAAAAATAAAATTAAGCAAAATTTACAATATCTTTAGCGAAAAATTTTTTAAATGAAAAAATTAGTATTCCTACTCACACTAATCTTTACTTCTCAGTTACTATCTTCTCAAATCAAAGATACTATTTCTAATAAATCTGAATTTCAAAGTTATACCAATTCAAACGGCGAAATATATACTTATAAAAAGCCACGTTTTTTTGAAATAATTACTCATATACCTCGCAATGTGTATGGAACGATTCAGGATTTCGGGGCAAAAGAAAATTTAATCGCTTTAGGCGGAGCAACTGTTTTAACTGTGGCATTACTTCCAGCGGATCAATATTTATTAGATAATTCAAGATTAATTGGCGAACAAATTGGTTTAAAAGATGTTGCACGATATGAAAATTTTGGACCTTTGAGTAATATTCCCCCCAATATCACTTCGGGAATTTATTTGATTGGAAATGGTACAACCCCAATATTATTGAGTATGGGATTTGCAACTTTTGGTTTGATAAATAATGATTATCGCTCCTTAAATACAGCAACTGGACTTGTGGAAAGCATAACGGTTTGCGGGGTTTTTAGTCAAACTATAAAAAGAATTTCGGGAAGACAAAGTCCTGCTCCAGCAATTAGAGATGGAAATCCTGGTGGCGATTGGAATCCATTTCCAAGTTTTGCGGCATTTTCAAAAAAAACACCTCAATATGATGCAATGCCATCGGGTCATTTGATGACTGCAACGGCAGCTTTGAATGTCATTATTGGAAATTATCCCGATAAAAAATGGATAAAACCAGTTGGTTACAGTCTAATTGGAATATTAGGATTTGAAATGGCTCAGGCCAATGTTCATTGGTATTCAGACTATCCAATTGCCTTAGTTATGGGTTATATTATTGGTAAAAATATCGTGAAAAGTAAAATCACGAAAAGCAATTCGCCTTTAGAAACACCAAAAAAATATACATTTAATATGAATGCTTCCAGAAGATTTGGTTACAACTTAATTGGCGCAACTGTCGCTTTTTAAATCTTAAAAAATGAAAATCAAACTATTAATTGTTCTTACTTTTTTCTTATCCATAAATGGAAATGCGCAACAAAAAGACAGCATTTTTTCAATTAAAGACAACTTATCCTACAAGCATTTTATAATTCCTGCGGCACTAATTTCAGGTGGATTATTGTTAAAAAATGCACCAATGAATAAAAATTTACAAGGTAATCTTAGAGCTATTTTAGGAAAAGATTTTCATACGAAAATTGATGATTATTTGCAATATGAAGCCGTTCTTCAAATTTATGGCGGTCGCTATTTAGGATTTAAACCAAAGAATGATATTCTTCATCAAACGATAAATATTGCAATTTCAAATGCAATTATGGGGGGAATTGTTCAAACTATGAAACACACTTTCAAAGAAGAACGCCCAGACGGAAGTGACGAATTTAGTTTTCCATCAGGTCATACTGCGACCGCATTTACAAATGCATCGTTGTTATTTTACGAGTATAAAGATGCAAATATTTGGTATGCGAGCAGTGGATTTTTATTTGCAACAGCAACCGGTTTTTTAAGAATCGCAAATAACAAACATTACACTTCAGATGTTCTTGCGGGTGCAGGAATTGGAACTGCCGTTGGACTTGCCGTTTCCTATTGGTGTCCTTTTAAATCAGCTACTTTTGGCAAAAATAAAACCCACGCCTTAATTTATCCTCAAATTGGAACAAATTATGGTATAGGTTTATTAATTAAAAATTGAGTTTAAGCAGTTTTTAAACTATTTAAATATTTTTTAGAAAGGCAAATCGTCGTGCTCTTCTTCTTTGAATGTTTCCGCTGGTGCAAATGCTTCTGCAGCTGGCATTGGTGGCGCTTGAGCTGGTGCAGCAGCAGCCAATCTTTCCACTCTCCAACCTTGAATTGCATTGAAATATTTAGTCACGCCTTGTGGGTCAACCCATTCGCGACCTCTTAAATTGATTGAAACTTTTACCGCTTCACCAACATTAAAACTGTTTAATAAATCACATTTGTCTTGAACGAATTCAACTAAAATGTGTTGAGGATATTGTTCGTCAGTTGTAACAACTAATTCTCTTTTTAGGAAACTTCCGCTCCCTACATTTTTTGCTTCTCCAAGCATTTTGATTTTTCCTGATACTTCCATCTTAACTATTTTTATTATTATTTTATTCTCTTTATTTACTTCGCTAACAATACTTTCCAAGCAGAATCAACATCGTTTTCATCCAGATATTCCTTGGCTTTTTGGTGTTGTTTCAAAACATCATCTGCACTTAAAACGCCTTTCACTGCAAAATTTTTATTTACAAATATATTAATTTCTTCCGTTGTAGGCAACGCTTCAATATTTCCTAATTTTCCTAAATCATTTCCATCAAAAACAGCACTTTCTTTAATGAAATCTGGTATTTGATCTACACCAATTCCTAATGTTGTCAATGGTTTTGCAACTTCAAACAATCCTTGATTGGCACGTGAATACCAATTGCCACCCATTCTTGAAACTAAATCTATTTTATAAGGATCAATAGTTCCATTTTCATCTAAAACAGATTCATTAATATGGATTTTCAATACTTCACAAATCACTAAATTTCCTGCGCCGCCTTCATTACCAAGGCTAATAATTTCATTGACCTTGCATTCAAATTGCACTGGGGATTGAGCCACGCGATACGGTTTTACAAGATCTGACGGAATTGCGGAAAATCCAGCTTTCAGAAATTCATTTACACCGTCAGCATATTCAGTACTCGACAATGATGTTTGTTGCACCATATCAAAATTCACAACATTTATTACTACTTCGCGAGTCGCTTCGGCATTAATTAAAGTGTGTTTGATAGAATTGTCGCGAACACGTCTTGCTGGTGAAAAAATTAAAATTGGTGGATTCGCACTGAATACATTAAAGAAACTAAAAGGCGATAAATTTGGTTTCCCATTTATATCAATTGTACTTGCAAAAGCAATAGGTCGCGGCCCTACAGAACTTTGTAAATAGCCTTGTAATTTTGCGGAAGTAATGTCTTTTGGTTCGATGCTAATCATAAAAATCAATTTGAACAAATATAATAAAATGGATTCAGAAATTCAGAATTTTACAATCTAATATTTATACATAAAAATGAAAAATTTATTTCTACATTCAAAATGATAATATTTCATTATATTTATCGTTAAATATCACTTTACAAAGAATTTTATGCAGTTTTCGAACAAAAGGAATTTTACTCGGTGGATTATTATTTTTTCCTCCTTTATCATTATCATTTTTATTCTTTGGAATACCTTCAACTTTTTTCAAATTTTCAAAAATGAAGAACGTTTGAAAATGGAACTTTTGGCGAAAGCCCAAAAAACTTTAATTAATGCAAATGAAAACACAGAATTGGATTTGCCTTTGCAGATTTTCAGTAATAATTCCACAATTCCAATCATTGTAACCGAAAAAGATAGCATCATAAATACAATAAATATTGATGATGAAATTATAAATAATGAACAAAAATCAAAAGAGCTTTTATTACGATTAAAGAAAGAAAATGACCCAATTGTTATTGAATATGTGCCTGGAAAAACCCAATATTTATATTATGGAAATTCCTCATTATTGAACAAACTTAAATATTATCCGATTGCCTTTTTGCTAATTATTGTCTTGTTTGCTTTGCTGGTTTACAATTTCTATCGCAGTACAAAAATGGCGACAGAAAACAAACTTTGGGCTGGAATGGCGAAGGAAACTGCGCATCAAATTGGCACACCGCTTTCGTCTTTAATTGGTTGGCTTGAAATATTAAAATCAGACACTATTGCCGAAACTACGGTTTTAGAAATCGAAAAAGACATTGTTAGACTGCAAAGTATCACCGATAGATTTTCAAAAATTGGTTCCGAACCTATTTTAGAAAAGAAAGATATTATCTCCGAAACACAAAATTCATTCGCGTATTTGCAATCCAGATTTTCAAAACAAGTTATTTTTTCATTCAACGCTCCCGAGTTTCCAATCAGTGTTTCGCTAAATCCTGCTTTGTTTAGTTGGACAATTGAAAACTTGGTAAAAAACGCCATCGATGCAATGCGAGGGCGAGGAAAATTGGACGTAGTTATTGAATTGGAAGGGGAATTTGTAAAAATAAAAGTGTCCGATACAGGCAAGGGAATCCCAAAAAAACAATTCAAAACCATATTTGAACCTGGATTTACAACCAAAAAAAGAGGTTGGGGATTAGGACTTTCACTAACAAAACGTATCGTCGAAGAATACCATAATGGAAAAGTAAAAGTCTTACAATCTGAAATCGATAAAGGAACTACGATGCAAATAAGTTTTAGAAAGGCTTAAAAACCAATAAATCGAAACTTGTATTTACAAATTTTCTTGTATTTTCTTAACCAAAGCTTCAAATTCTTCTTTACTCAAACTTACCTTATTTTGGAATCGCATTTCGTCCATTTCATTCAAAGGAATCAAATGAACGTGGGCGTGGGGAACTTCTAAACCAATAACACTCATTCCAATTCTTTTGCAAGGAACTGCCTTTTCAAGAGCAATTGCAATCTTTTTCGAGAATTGCATTAAACCTAAATAAAGGGCATCGTCTAAATCGAAAATTTTGTCGATTTCTTGTTTTGGAATGCACAAAGTGTGACCAATTGCATTTGGATTTACATCTAAAAAAGCAAGAAAATTATCGTCTTCTGCGATTTTATAACACGGAATTTCTCCGTTTACGATTTTTGTAAAAATACTTGACATAGAAGAAATGTTTAATTATTTAACTGATTAATTGCTTAGTTGTAAAAACGGTTAAACGATTCAACAACTAAACGATTCAACTATTTAATCTCTCGAAATTTCTAATATTTCAAATCTCAAAGCACCATTTGGAACCGTAATTTCGGCTACTTCACCTACAGATTTTCCCAGTAGACCTCTACCAATTGGGGAAGTTACAGATATCTTTCCTGTTTTTAAATCGGCTTCACTTTCTGCAACCAAGGTGTATTTCATCTCAATTCCATTTGTTAAATTTTTGATTTTTACATTCGACAAAACCAATACTTTTGAAACATCTAAATGCGTTTCATCGATTAATCTTGCGTTGGAATGCACCTCTTCTAATTTAGCAATTCGCATTTCCAACATTCCCTGCGCTTCTTTGGCAGCATCATATTCGGCATTTTCTGACAAGTCGCCTTTATCACGTGCTTCTGCTATATCGGCGGACGCTTTTGGACGCATCACGCTCTTCAAATAATCTAATTCTTCTCTTAATTTCTTTAATCCTTCTGCTGTGTAATACGATACTGCACTCATAATTTCATCATTTATATAAAATAGAAAAAATCCCATCGGGACGGGATTTCTTTTTACAAAGATAGTTGTTATTTCTTTTAGTCAATAAATATATGTTAATCATATATAATTCAAAGTTAAATAAATTAAATTTGTTTCAACTATTCTTTTAATAAAATTTCAAAATGAAAAAATACATCTTCCTACTTTTATTGCCTTTTCTGTGGAATTGTGATGGCGGAACCTTCAATAATCACAATCCAAATATTCCAAATTATAGCTTTGCCGTTGAAATAAACACTGATTTACCAACGTATAACAGCTTAAAATTTGTGAGTAACGGCAAATATATTCCAAATGCAGGCGCTCGTGGCGTTATCGTTTTCAATAATGGAAATGGTTATGTTGCGTATGATGCGGCGTGTCCAAATCAAGCGATGAGTTCGTGTTCGACGATGTCAGTGCGAGGTATCAATGCGTTTTGCAGCTGTGATAATGCCGAATACAACCTGTTTTCGGGTCAATGTCCTGGGAAAGAATATCCAATGAAACCGTATCGCGTGGAAACAAATGGCACGGTTATCAGAATTTACAATTAAAAAAACCCTTGAAAATTACTTAAAAGGGTTTTGAAAATCTGATTTTACTGTTAAAATTTCAAGGTCATTCCTGCCAAGAAATTAATTCCCGCTTGAGGATAATATCCCGCGCCGTCTAAAGTTGTGGTAGTTCCTGGCGTTGACCAAGTATCATCATAAGTGAAATAATAGCCGTTAGAAACATATTTATAATCCAATACATTATTCACTAAAACTGAAAACAATATCGATTTAAACACTTTTTTTGTTTGGATTTCATACGCTACATTCAAATCATTTACGAAATAACTTTTTAGTTCAGATGTTTTAGAATCTATATTTCCCATAAATTGTTTTCCAACAAATTTGGATAAAATACTAAATTGCAATTTTTCGCTTGGTGCAAATGTCAAGCAGTTTCCCGCCACAACATTTGGTGAAAAAGCAATATTCGTATTCCCGAAATCCTGTAACACACCATCTTTTTGAAAATAATATTCTTGATTTTTATTAGTACTGAACGCGATATTTGGACGCACCAACCATTTCTCGGAAAGATACAAAGTCACATCAATTTCCAATCCCAATCTGTAGCTATCGCCAACATTTTCTCGCAATGGCGCCCCAACGTCGCTCAAGGCACCTGTTAAAACCAACTGATTTTTATATTTCATATAATAAGCCGTAACATTCAATTTTGATTTTTCTGAATTCAATCTCCAACCCAATTCAAAATCGTTCAACTGCTCTGGTTTTGGTGTTCCATTTGAATAATCATCACGGTTTGGTTCTCTGTTAGCACGCGCAAAAGAAAAATAAAGAGTGTTTTTAGAATTCAAATCATAATTCAAACCCGCTTTAGGATTGAAGAAATTGAAGTTATCGTTTACCAATCCCGTTTCTAAACTATTGGCTTTGTAATGCACATTTCTGAGTTGCAAATCGCCATAAAGGCTGATTTTTTTTGTTAGTTGGTAATTCGCTTTCGCAAATATGTTTCCGTCTGTTTTACTTCCATAATCGTCATAATAATGATCTCCTAATTCACTTTGAGAAGCGAATCGAGCCCAAATTACTTTTCCAAAATGACTCCCATCATATTTATTAATGGCGCCTCCAATAATTAAATTCAATATTTCATCTTTATAATTTGATGAAAAAGTAGTGCCATAAAAATCATTGTCCAACCATTTTTGACGTATCAAATCGGTTGTAACTTCAGCACCAACGGGCGCTAAACCATAATCGGTAAAATCAGCGTCTTCTTTATAGTTTTCGAAATATCCTTTCCCTTTGGTATAATGAAACGCTAAATTGGTATTCCATTTTTTTGAGAATTTTTCATTCCAATGTATTTGGTAATGATCTTGTTGGTAATTGTCCGTTTCATTATCATAGAAACGAGTTTTGCCAAATTCATCCGTATAAATTCCTGCAGAATTAAAGGTTCTATCATTGATTAATGTTTCTCCATCAATTCCATTCCAAGACTGGTATGTTTTTTCTTTACCACCAAAAGCTAATGCTTTTATCAAGGTTGTTTTCCCTACATAAGTTCCTTGAAGAAAATAGGACTTCAAGTCAGAACTTGCTCTGTCCACATAACCATCAGATTTCAAAACCGACAAACGACCAGCAATTTCGAAACCTTGTGCTGAACTTGTTTCAGCATTTAATAATCCAGTGCTGAATTTTACGGTGTTTTTACTTGAATTAAAACTACCTGCTGAATTTGAAATTTCACCGCTACTCACTTTGGAATAATTATCGGTCAGCATGTTTAAGCTTGCGCCAAATGCCCCCGAACCGTTCGTTGAAGTTCCTACTCCGCGTTGCAATTGAATACTTTCAAGCGATGAAGCAAAATCGGGCATATTTACCCAATACGTTCCTTGACTTTCAGAATCGTTGTACGGAATTCCATTTATAGTAATGTTTACACGGGTTGCATCGCTTCCACGAACACGAATTCCTGTGTAACCAATGCCGTTTCCTGCGTCAGAAGTTGTTACAACTGATGGCATATAATTCATTAAAATTGGAATGTCCTGCCCTAAATTTCGGGTTTTCAAGTCTTTTTTGTTCAAATTACTGAACGTTACAGGCGTTTTGGAATCCACACGAATTGCTGAAACTAAAACAGCATCAAGTTCGTTAATTTTCGTAGAATCTGCTGGTTTTTCTTGTGAAAAAGAAATTAAAAAATAAAATAAAAAGGAATAAGTAAAGAATACTTTTCGACTTTTGACTTTTGACTTTTGACAAATAATAGTTTTCATTCGTAAATTGTTTACGAATAACAAGGGGGAATTATTCTTTTTGTTAAATTGATTGTTCCTATGACAAATAAATAGTGTGCACGCTATTTTTGTCATTATTTCCCTTGGCAGCATTACCTGCCCAGGTTCTTTGGGTATAATCTCAGCTCGTTATTTAGAGCACCCCTTTGAGACAGTACAAAATTAATTATAAATTGTGAAATATGAATTATGAATTGCAATAAATTTAAAATTCTGGTCTTTTCCTATTTTTCTTAATCTCGGATAGATTTTTTTTATCTTTAATCCGTTTTCTAATTACCGATTTTGGGATTTTTGTGGACTTTCTAATTTTTGGAATATGCAAACCTTGTTCAATAATTGCTAAAAATCGTTTCGTGACAATTTCTTTGTTTTTGAGTTGGCTTCTGTCTTCATCACAATTCAAAATCAAGATTTGATCGTTTGTGAGTCGGGAAGCCAAGTTCATTTCTAAAAGCATTTTCTCATCATCCGATAAAACCTTTGAGTTTTTTACATCAAATGAAAGCACGACTTTCGAGGAAACTTTATTTACATTTTGTCCGCCAGCACCGCTACTTCTAACGGCTTTGTATTGCAATTCGGTAATTAATTTATCTTTTTCCATTATTGTAAATAACATTCAATTCATCAGTAAAGAGAACCATCTTAACCTTTTTGTGTTGTGTTATTCAAATATAGTGTAAATAATACTAAATTCTTTTGGTTATTGATGGTATTTTAAATTTGAATTTCATAGTGTGTTTTTTAGGTTGGTATGGTTTAGTTTGTTTTCTTGTCTTTGTGGGTTCAGACCGCTAGGTTTAGAAGTCAGACTGCTAGGTTTATAAATCAGACTGCTAGGTTTATAAATCAGACCACTAGATTTATAAGTCAGACCGCTAGGTTTATAAATCAGACCGCTAGATTTATAAGTCAGACTGCTAGGTTTATAAATCAGACTGCTAGGTTTATAAATCAGACCGCTAGGTTTATAAATCAGACCGCTAGTTTTAGAAATCAGACTGCTAGGTTTAGAAGTCAGACTGCTAGGTTTAGAAGTCAGACTGCTAGGTTTATAAATCAGACCGCTAGGTTTATAAGTCAGCCTGCTAGGTTTATAAGTCAGCCTGCTAGGTTTAGAAGTCAGACTGCTAGGTTTATAAGTTGGACTGTTATAAATAGAAAAGGTCGGCTAGTTTTATGTTTTGACCTGACCTATTTCTATTTTAGTTGTTTTATATCTTTTTCTTAGAGAATCCTATTCCTTTTACTTGTGCGAATTGTGGACTTGATGCTCCGAAAACAGATTTTACGTATTTTTTAATTTCTGATGCGATGTCAAATAATCCTGTGTCTGTGCCGTATAATGTGGTATCTCTGGCAATTCTTGAATTGCTTACGTTGGCATACGCTGTGGATACTGCGTTATTTTTAGCGGTTAGGTCGGTTTGTTTTGCTGTTAGGGTTATGATTTTTAAATCGGTTTCGTTTGGTGCATAACTGGTTTCAGATTGTAGCACTGCTATGATTCCTGCAAAATGCTGAATTTGTTGGTCATAGGATAGCTGACTTGTTGAAATTGTTGTTGGTGCTGGTGTGTTTGGGTCTGGAACTCCTCCCGCTCCTGCTGATGGTAGCGGTGTAGCTCGAACGCCTTGTATTTTTTTGTTGAATGTTTTTGCATCGGCTACCTTTTGTGGTGTTGCATCGGTGGTTTGCAATGCGCTTATCAACCTTGTTGCTAGTGGTTTTAGGTTGCTGAAAGCAATTACTCGCTCGTTTACTTTGTTGTTAAAAGCAGTATTTTTTGTGATTACATCGGCTAAAGTAGCTTGTGATGCTGTGTATAACACTGCAAGTTGTGGTAGCTTTAATGCACTTTTTGATGGGTTGTAGGTTACTCCGTAGGCTGTTACGAATGCTACTAAATCTTGGAAATTTGCTACATTTTTAGCGTTTCCTGTTTCTGATGTTGATGCCATAATTGATTGTTTTTAAAGGTTAATTTGGTTATTCGTTAATTTGGTTATTTGTTAATTCGGTTATTTGGTTATTTGGTAAATCTCGGTTAGCGTTGGCGTTTATTCTTAAATTTTATAAGAAACTACTTTTTTTTCATTGTGGGTACGAGCGTGACGCTCGCACTAGCGGGGGGGGATTTTATTTTTCAGATTTAAGTCCACATTTTGGGCATTCTGTTTCATTTGGCTGAATTAAAGCTCCACAATTTTTGCAAAAATTATTAATTTTTTTTGGTGGAGATATTGTTTCTGTTAAATTTTCAGAATGTTTTTTTAGTTCTTTCAGAATTTCTTTTTGAACATCAATAACCTCGTCAATTCTCAACATCCAAGCTCCAAAAGCTCTAATTAAAAACACAATAACAATAATTATAATAAGCCCTACGATTAATTCCATTTTTAGTTTTTTTTTAGGTTAATTTTTTTGTTTATTCATTCCCATCCGCTAGTGCGAGCGTCTCGCTCGTTCACCATAGCTTTTAATTATGATTATTGCCTATAAGTTTATTCTTAAATTATATAAGAAACTACTTTTTTTTCATTGTGGGCACGAGCGTGACGCTCGCATTAGCGGGGGAATTGTACATTTATTGATATTCTAAATTTTCGATATAAACTATAGCGGCACCATTTTTCTTGGTTATTTTGGTCGGATAATTAGCGGAATTATACTCATATTCAAAAGTGTAATTATCGGAAGTTAAAACATTATTTTTTGGACTATTGTGAATTAATTGCA
Source organism: Flavobacterium neuenschwanderi (SeqCode) (assembly GCA_965234425.1). GTDB lineage: Bacteria > Bacteroidota > Bacteroidia > Flavobacteriales > Flavobacteriaceae > Flavobacterium > Flavobacterium neuenschwanderi. Next base: position 145,868 of record OZ248395.1, read on the forward strand.
TTTCATTTGTAAAAATTAATTTAAAATAATTATTTTTTGAATCATACGAATTGTAATTTGTGATGTAAGTTCCATTATTGTTTTGAGTTTCTTTTTTTAAATTACCATCTGAAAAATATTCATAATCATAATTTGTGTTTAGAGTTCCACTTGAATGAAATTCTTTTCTATTTGTCAACACATCATTTGTATATGTGTATGAATCTGAATAATTAACTCCATTTTCATTATTAGTATCGCTTGTTATTTTATTTCCAGTATAACTGTAAATAGTAGTAGAAGGATAAACTGTGGCTCCAGCAGAGGTTAGTTCGTATGAATAAATTTGTTTAATCTTACTATTTTCATAAGTGCATTCCCTGATTTCTGTACTTTGAGAAGGATTTGTTGTAGTTATTTTTGATAACAATCCGTTTTGATAAGTAAAATTTGTCACTTGTGTCCCTCTGGTGATCTTACTTAATTTTAAGGAAGTTGGATTTTGATTAGTTGTACCATTATTATCCGAAGAACAGGCAACTATTGAAGTTGCGATAAATGCTAAAATGATTTTTTTCATAATTTTTAATTTAATTTTTGAACGATTTGTTCGATTGATTTTAATTATAGTTTTAATTTTAAAAATGTCAGTCATACTAAACCGTTCGATTTCTTTCGTATGATTGTGCTACAGATGTTTCTGTAATCTTGATTTGCTAAAAACGACAACGTGTTTTTGTTACGTAACAAATCCTGCGTATGCTTTGTGGGGGATAGTAAAAGCGGCAAAGCGAATTGTTTGCCTTAGAATCAAGAAATAAAGGAATCTTATTTCGATGATAAATACAATGTTTTTGTATTCTTGGTAAATGTAACGTTTAATTTGGATAATCGGTTATTTTGAGAAAAAAATTCCTATCCCCGACCCTTTCCGAAGGAAAGGGAGACGAGATGGGAAAGTGTTAGAGTTAAAATCCGATTTTTTGTTGTTTTTTTGTCTTTCCGACGCAGGAGGAATCACATTGTTTTTTTGTGAATTGCTTTATGTGTTTCCTCCTTCGTCGGAATGACAAACTGGGTATCGGAAAGGGAGACGAGATAAGAAGTAGTTGGCGGGATATCCCAAGCCGTCTTGGTTTGCTCGTGTTAGTATCATACTCTTTTCTCTACCTTTGGCTCTTGTGGTACTACCTAGTGCTCTACCTATGCTCTACCAACGGACTGAAGTCCATAGTTACTATATGTCCCATCCCTACGGGATTTGTACGTGTTAGCATCAGACGTTTATCGCTAACAACGGACTGAAGTCCGTTGTTACCATATATGCCATCCCTATGGGATTCTTTCACCACGTGCAAGAGCCATCGGCTCGGCGCATATAGTAACCCAATGCTTTAGCTTTGGGGATAGCCTACGCGGATAACCTACTGCTACCATCACACCGCGAACAAGAACCAGCGGTTTGACCCATTTTGTAAGGCAATGCTTTAGCGTTTGAGGCTCTAACTCGCTTCACCAGGTTAGGCTCTCAATGACGGTTAGAATCTGAAATAAATTCAGATTGACAAAGCAAGAAAATGATTACTCCTTTAGCCCCGATTGAGGCGGTATCCTCGCAGCGAAGCGAAGAGATATAGCCGAAAGCGGGAATTGCAATTCCAAATACAAGAGGACAATTCGCTCCAAAAAATTCTGTGAAATAGATTTAGTTGATTGGAATTAGAAAAAGGTTGTTGGTTGTCGGTTGTCGGTTGTTAGTTGTTGGATGGTTCCTACTTATTATTTATGGCTGATATTTTTGTGCTCGTAATACTTTTCAAAAGCTATGCTAAATAAGTGTTGGTATTACAAAGTGTGTAAAATATATTTGTGAAAGTGTTTAATGGGTTCTGTGGGAATTTGAGGAAAATACTAGTCTAACACGCCACTTTGAGACGTTGGACTTTCGATACAGTTTATTTTTTAACCACAAAAGACACAAAGGTTTTCAATTTCTGAAGCTGAAACGTTTTTTCTGTTTTAACAATTATTGTTGTTGGTGTGCGGCTTTCAATAAGTCATTTACGGTTTTCACAGGATTGAATGTAATCAATGGAACTTCAACAAAAACAGTAATCCATTTTGCCATTGCGCCGTTCCATAAACCGGGCAATTCATAGCCTTTTAGCGGTTTTCCATCTTTATTTTTATCAACGATGAAACCACTATTTATGTCAATATATTCTCTCAAATCAAATTTTGAACCTTTGTAATCCTTAATCGCACAAACCAAATCTACAGGGTTAAAGTGAGTTGCATTTGTTGCAATTAAAGCCTGATTTTCATTGGTTAAATCAATTTGTGATGTTTCCACAATTTGCAAAGTCGCATTTCCTTTGGAATCATTTACCCAAAACGGACCGCCACCGGGTTCGCCTTCATTTTTCACCATTCCACAAACACGAATTGGTCGGTTCAATACTTCTTTCAAATAAATAATTTTGTGTTCTAAAGCATATTTTGAAAAGTCTGAAATTACTTTGTTGTTTAGCTTTTTGTCTAAGAAAATCTCGATTTCACTAATTTCATTTTCAGAAATTTTATCAAGTTTCGACAAATAATTGGCTATTTTTATTTGCAATTCAATCAAAATTCCAGCCAACGCTTTTTTGTATAATGCTATTGCTTCCGATTCATTTTGAATGACATTATCGATGTTTTTTATGAAAACAATATCCGCATCCAATGAATTTAAATTTTCAATTAAAGCACCGTGACCACCGGGTCTAAAAACCAATTTATCATTACTGCATCTAAATGGAATGTTATTTAAATCAACGGCAATGGTGTCTGTAGCTTTTTTTTGATGTGAAAAATTTATTGTGATTGTTGCGTTATTTTCCGTTTCAATTTTACTTTTTACTCTATTTAATGTATTTTCAAATTGGGTTTTATGAATTTCTGAAACCGTAAAATGCAGGTTTGAATTTCCTTTAGAACTTGCATATAAAACACTTTCTATTAGGTGTTCTTGAATTGGAGTTGCAATATAATTTTTGTAATTGTGAAATGGCAAAATTCCTTTCGGTTTATTCGCATAATCATAATGTTCTAAATCCAACATTATTTTTATGAAATGATAATTTTTTTGGTCTTTATTCCAAGAATCAAAATCGGGATGAATTTCTTTAAGCTTTTTATCAATTGTTTTAAAGAACGGAAATTTCTCCATTCCGGCTAAAAAAATCAATAAATTGTTTGCCTTTTTTCTATTGATATAGGCGTTTATAGTTTCGTTTTCGATGTCGAATTCATTCAAAAATTCGTTTAAAAATTTAAACATTCTACTTGCTGCACCAGAAGCAGGAACGAATTTCTTTAGTTTCAATTTGTCTTTTTTGGTGTCAAAATAATCAGAATATTTTTGAAATTCTTCTTTTGTCAACTTCAAAATTCCGTCATTTAGTACTGCTGGACGATTTAAAATAGAATTGTTAACCCCGATTTTAAAAATATTCAGTTGCTTTTCAATAGCGGTTAAAGGGATTTCTGTTTCTAAAATCTGCAGAAAATCGTGCCCTGAAAAACCTAATTCTTTGGCTTTTGTAAGTTCGTCAATTATAGTAATTGCTTTTTGAAGACGCATTTCTGGATTTCCTGAAAGCACTATAAAAGGTTTGTTATTTTCGATTAATGCTTGCTTGAATTTCTCGAATGTTGCAACTCTTTCATTTGGTGCGTCACGCAAATCGTCTTGTTCCCAAGGCACATCAATATCGGTGAGGAAAAACAAATCGTACTTATGTTTTCTGGCAGCTTTATCCAATTTAGCATTGCAAAAACCATAATGAATTTCCGAAAAAACTTTTGTAATCATCAGGCACGTATCGGCAAAAAGATATTTATTTGCTTTTTGTAACGCTTCATTTTCGAGTTGCATTTGACCAACTGCAATGGGCAATAAATCTTCTTCAACACAAATTTCTTTTTTGGCATTCCATTTTTCTTGCAAATAATCACGGGCAAATTCCATAGCCCAAGTCGTATTGAAATGAGTGGCTAATTGTTTTGCCAATGTTGTTTTCCCTGTACTTTCAGGGCCGTAAATTGCAATTTTTATTATGTCGTTTCCAGTATTCTGGAGTTGTTTAAGGTTTTCTTCCATTCTAAATAACCATAAAAGGCAATAATTGTAAATACTATATATTGTATGCTCGTAAATGTATAACCTTTGAAAAAATAAAGTGGAATGGAGATAATATCACCAATTATCCACAAAATCCAGTTTTCAATTTTACGCTTTGCCATAAGCCACATTCCTACAAAGAAAATCCCTGTAACCAAAGTGTCAACATACGCCGACCACGTTGTAAATTTATCAAAAAATAAATACACTCCGACAACAAAAGCAATTGTTGTTATAAATATAATAAAAGCAATCGATTTTTCCTTGTTTGAAAGTGTCGCAATTGGATATTCATCTTCGCCCTCTTTTTTTCGAGTCCATAAATACCAGCCGTAAATGCTCATTATAAAATAGTATCCGTTGATCATCATATCGCCCAATAATGTCCATTTCCATAGTAAATACACATAAATTGACGTGCTGATTAACCCAGTTGGAAATACTAAAATATTATCTTTTTTGGCATACCAAACACTCAAAAGTCCAAAAATTACGGCTGTAATTTCAAGATAAATTTCAAATGTTGGATAATTCTTATATTGATGAAATAGGTATTCTATCATTTTTTTGGTGTAAAAAAATTAATGTCGTTTTCAAATGCCGTCCCTATTACAACCAAATCTGCACCCGAATCGTAAGCATTTTGAATTCCTTGCAAATTAGTAATTCCGCCTCCAACAAGCAATGGAATTTCGATATTTTTAGAAATCAATTGAATCATTTCTAACGGAACGGCTTGTTTTGCGCCACTTCCAGCTTCGAGATAAATGAGTTTGTTGCCCAACATTTCGCCTGCTTGGGCTGTTGCCAATGCCAATTCGAGGTTATTTCGGTCTAAAGGAATTGTTTTGCTTACTCGTTCCACGGCAGTTTCTGAACCGCTTTGTACCAAAATATATCCAGTTGAAATAATTTCGAGTTTGGTTTTCTTTAAAATTGGAGCCGCTTTCACTTGTAGTTCAATTAGAAAATCGGGGTTTCTCCCAGAAATTAGGGAAAGAAACAAAATGGCATCGGCTTTATCAGAAATTTGAGATGGATTTCCAGGGAAAAGTACAATTGGTAAAGCACAATTTTCTTTAATCTTATCAATCAACGTATTTATAATATCTGTTGTAACGAGGCTTCCGCCAATGAAAATATGAGTGGCTGGTGATTGATTGATTTTTTCAATTAAAAAGTCCAAATTGTTCCAATCGATTTTGTCGGGATCGAGAAGAATAGCGAGTAATTTCTCGTTATTGGCTTTTGATTTTAGGATGTTATTGTAGATGTTTGTCATTTTTTTGGACACAGATGGAACGGATTTATATGAATTTGCAAAGTTTTTTTACCGCCGCAGATTACTTCGTCTGTTCGCTATCGCTCGGGTCGCAGATTTTTTATTGAAATTTAAAAAATCTGCGAATCTGCGGTTTATATTTTTTTATTTTTCAAAAGCATAAACCAAAGTGAAATCTTCAATTTCTTCAAAATAAAACGTAAATTCTCGTGCATTATTTTGGAAAGTTAAAGTTGCAATTCCAGATTTTTCATTCATTTCAAATGCTTTTGTTTGTATGTGATTTTTAAAACTAATCCCTATTTCACTGCGGATTTTGAAAATAGCTTCTTTGATTCCCCAAATAACCGTTAGTTTCCTAATATATTCTTCTTGGTTTTGTTTGTTTAAAAATTCAAATTCATAATCCACAAATTTATCCGCGATTTTGATTATTTTTTCTCTTTGTAATTCAATGTCGATTCCTGCTTTTTGGTCGCTAATTATGATTGTTGAAAATTCGTGAGAATGGGAAATTGAAATGTATTTTCCGTCTTTGAGATGTGGTTTTCCGAATTCGTCGTATTCCAAATCGAAATCGGTGTAGTTTTTTTCTTGTAATAATTTGCGAACGCTCAAAAAAGCGCGTTGGTGCAATTCTGATTTCATTCCGTTGAATCGAAGTGTGTTGGTTGCATTTAAAGTTACTTCATTGCACAATTGCGACAAAGATTCTGTTATTTTCCAAACGAGAATTTGAGTTGTGGTCCCGACGCTTCGGGAGAAATTTATGGTTTTATAAAGTGGCATTTGATTAATTATGAATTATGAATTATAAATTATAAATTAGAATTTCCTAATTACGACTGAACCCTAGCCCTGATAGCAGCGGTATCCTCTTGTGGCATCCCTAAGCTTCGGTCTCGAAGCTTAGGGATGCCACAAGAGATATAGCGAATAGCAGGAAATAGCTCCAAAAAAAAATCGAACTCTTTCGATTAGTTGATTAAAATTCAAACCTTTACAAAATAAACATTTCATAAATATTTATGAAAATTATTAAATTATAAAGTTAATGCGTAAATTCGCAAAAAATTTAAAACAAATATACAATATAATGAGTACATCAACTATGCCTTATGTGGCTTTCAAAGTAAAAGACATTTCCTTGGCGGCTTGGGGAAGAAAAGAAATTGAATTGGCGGAAGCCGAAATGCCAGGTTTAATGGCGCTTCGTGCAGAATACAAAAACGAACAACCACTTGCTGGTGCTCGTATTGCAGGTTGTTTGCACATGACAATTCAGACTGCGGTTTTAATTGAAACCTTAATCGCTTTGGGTGCGGAAGTTACTTGGAGTTCTTGTAATATTTTCTCTACTCAAGATCAAGCTGCTGCTGCAATTGCTGCTGCAGGGATTCAAGTTTATGCTTGGAAAGGGTTGAACGAGCCTGATTTTGACTGGTGTATCGAACAAACTTTGTTCTTTGGTGAAGACAGAAAACCATTGAATATGATTTTGGATGATGGTGGAGATTTGACTAATATGGTTATTGACCGTTACCCAGAATTGGTTGCTGGAATCAAAGGATTGTCTGAAGAAACTACAACTGGAGTTCACAGATTATACGAAAGAGTAAAAGCGGGAACGTTGCCAATGCCGGCAATTAACGTGAATGACTCGGTTACAAAATCGAAATTTGATAATAAATACGGTTGTAAAGAATCGGCAGTTGATGCGGTTCGTCGTGCAACTGATGTGATGCTTGCTGCAAAAAGAGTAATCGTTTGTGGATATGGTGATGTTGGAAAAGGAACGGCGGCTTCTTTTAGAGGTGCTGGATCTATTGTAACAGTTACAGAAATTGACCCAATTTGTGCGCTTCAAGCTGCAATGGACGGTTTTGAAGTGAAAAAATTAGACACGGTTATTGCAACAGCAGATATTATTATTACCACTACTGGAAATAAAGATATTGTTTTGGGTTCTCATTTCGAGAAAATGAAAGACAAAACTATCGTTTGTAACATTGGGCATTTTGACAACGAAATCGATATGGGTTGGTTGAACAAAAACCACGGTGCATCAAAAGTGGAAATCAAACCACAAGTTGACAAATATACAATTGCTGGAAATGACATTCTTATTTTGGCAGAAGGTCGTTTGGTAAACCTTGGTTGTGCTACAGGTCACCCAAGTTTTGTAATGAGTAACTCCTTTACAAACCAAACTTTAGCTCAAATTGAATTGTGGAAAAACAGCGCGGCATACAATAATGAAGTGTATATGTTACCAAAACATTTGGACGAAAAAGTGGCAATGTTGCACTTGGCTAAATTAGGAGTTGAATTAGAAACTTTACGTGTTGAACAAGCTGATTATATTGGTGTTCCCGTTGAAGGACCATTCAAACCAGAGTATTACAGATACTAATCAAGACTTCTTAGAAAGTTAGATTTCGAGATAATTAGATAAACCCTTGCAGGAAACTGAAATAAATTCAGTTAGAATGTGAGGGTTTTTTGTTTGGGCGTGCCCTCGTTTAGAACGTTTTGACTAATTACAATATTTTTCGTAAACTCGGTCGGGCTTTCCGCTGCAATCTTTGTTCCACTTCGTTCCACAAAGGATTTTCGCTGCAAATGAAATTCACTGAACTCCAATTAAAATAAAAGTATAGTGAAGTAATCCCTCACGCAAGATAGACTACTTAGATTGTTAGATTTTAGACTTCTTAGATTACCCAAATCCCGTTTTGTCAATCTGAATTTATTTCAGATTCTAATTTCATTTGGATGCTGAAACAAGTTCAGCAAATTCAAGTTCAGCATGACACAATCAAAATACACCTAACAAGTCTCCAAAACTGGTAAGGTAAAAAACGAAAACACACAATAATGACCGTTTATTCCCAAATACGTCCGTTTATTACCTGGCTTTTTTTAATAATCTATAAGTTTATTATGTTTGCCAAATAAAAAAAAATACTAAATACCATTGATTCCAAAAAGAATTTTTTGCAATTAATAATTTACATATATTTGGACATTATAAATAAGCAAACCCAAATTATTATAATTATAAATTAATATAAATGAGAGACATAAAAAAATTATCGATAGTAATTCCAGCTTTCAATGAAGCTGAAACAATTCACAGAATTTTAAATAAAATTAAGGAGGTTGAATTGCTAAATAATATTGAGAAAGAGATAATAATTGTTAACGATTGCAGTAGTGATAAAACTGATGATAATATTCAAAAATATATAAATAATAACAGCAATTTAGACATCAAATACTTTGCACATGAAGTAAACTTGGGAAAGGGAGCTGCACTTCACACTGGAATAAAAAAAGCAACTGGTGAAGTAATAATAATTCAAGATGCAGATTTAGAATACGACCCTATAGAATATAATATATTACTAAAACCAATTCTTGATGGTTTCGCAGATGTTGTTTATGGAAGTCGTTTTATGGGTGGAAAACCACATAGGATACTATTTTTTTGGCATAGTATAGGGAATAGACTTTTAACTTTTATGAGTAATATTTTGACCAATCTTAATCTTACGGATATGGAAACGTGCTACAAAATGTTTAGATCTGAAATAATAAAACCATTAAACCTTAAAGAAAAAAGATTTGGTTTTGAGCCAGAAGTTACTGCTAAAATATCAAAAATTCCAAATATTAGAATTTACGATGTTGGTATAAGTTATTACGGTAGAACATTTGAAGAAGGGAAAAAAATAGGTTGGAAAGATGGTTTTAAAGCCATTTATTGTATCATTAAATATAAAATTTTTAAATAATGAAAAAAGTTTTTTTATTGCTTTTGATAATTGGAATAGTTTTGCGTTTTGTGGTTCAATTTTTATTTCCTTCATTTAATGTTGATGAAATTTCTTTAGGAAACGATATTAAGCATTCTGGTTTTACAGAGTTGCTTCATCCTTTTAAAAGTTTTCAAAGCGCACCTCCTTTGTATTTGTGGCTTCAAAAACTAATTATTACTTTTTCTCCACTAAGTTTTTGGATTAACATTAAAATTTTAAGTTTTTTTTCTTCAGTAGCAGGTATAGTTTTGTTTTATCTTTTCATTAAAAAAAATAATTTCAACATTATTTTTTTAATAATGTTTGTTATTCTTTTATTTAACCCTTTCAATTTATATAATTCGTTAACAGTAAAGCAATATACTTTTGATTTAACTGGAATTTTGTTTTTGCTACTTTATTTTAGAACCAATTTTTTCGAAAAACACAATTGGATATTTTTTATTATTTGGTGTATGATTTCCAATATTGGACTTTTTGCTTGTTCTGGTTTTTTAATCTATGAATTTTTCAAACAAACAAAACCAATATATATAAAGACGACTTTAATATTTATAAAAAAAAATTCACTAACATTTTTTGCGCCGTTACCGTATGTGCTTTATTTTATTTGGTATATGAAACAAGATGGAGCCCAAGAAACTAGAGAGTTTATGGTGCATTATTGGTATAAATCATTTATTCCATTAAATTCAGATATTCTTAAATTTACGATCTATAATTTACACGGTTTGTGGGTGAATTTTTTTAGTATCGTTGAGGTTTGGGGTGTGTTTTTAATGTTATTAATGGTTCCAGCAATATATTTTTTAAAAAAACGAGCTGTTTTGTTCAGTCAAGAAATAACGTTGCTTTTATATATTGTTAACCCGTTGGGTGTAATTATTTAAAGTAAAAAAAATAGAATAAATATTGGTCAAGACACTGAAATTCAGTATCTTGAAGTCGCTAAACAAACCAATATTTATGTCAAATATAGTGAAAAATTATTTAAGAGTTTTA
>OZ248396.1:0-140847 GCA_965234425.1 Flavobacterium neuenschwanderi (SeqCode)
GTATACGTATCGGTAATGTTCACAGCAGAAGCAACTGTTCTTGGACTACCTGCTGGTACTTGAGCTTGGTTACTAGAGCTAACTGTATAGGTATAAGTATCTCCTGTACCTAAAATCAAAACAGCTAAGTCATAATTTAATGCAACATCACTACATATTGTAGCGGTCTTATTTGTAATTGCTGGCTCTGGTTTTATAGTAACTACTAAATTAAATGGATTTCCTAAACAACCATTGGTACCTATTGGTGTAATAACATAAGTAATAGCTACATCTGAAGCTGTAGTGTTGGTATACGTATCGGTAATGTTTGAAGCTGAAGCAACTGTTCTTGGACTACCTGCGGGTACTTGTGCTTGGTTACTGGAGCTAACTGCATAGGTATAAGTATCTCCTGTGCCTGGAATCAAAACTGCTAAGTCATAATTCAATGCAATATCACTACATGTTGTAATAGGAGTTGGACTTGAAACAATTGGTTCTGGTTTTACGGTAACTGATAAATTAAATGAATTTCCTGAACATCCGTTTGAACCAGCAGGCGTAATAACATATGTAATAATAACATCTGAACTTGTGGTATTAATATACGTATCAGTAATGTTTGCAGCAGAGGCAATTGTTCTTGGACTACCTGCTGGCACCTGTGCTTGGTTGCTCGAACTAACGGTATAGGTGTAAGTATCTCCTGTGTTTGGGATTACAACAGATAAATTATAATTCAATGCGATTTGACTACATGTTGTAATAGGAGTTTGATTTGAAACCACTGGTTCTGCCTTTATGGTAACTATAAGACTAAAAGGATTTCCTGAACATCCATTAGAACCTAATGGAGTGATAATGTATGTAATAGTAACATCTGAACCAGTGGTATTAGTATAGGTATCGGTAATGTTCGCAGCTGAAGCAACTGTTCTTGGATTACCTGCTGGAACCTGTGCTTGGTTACTGGAGCTAACTGTATAGGTATAAGTATCTCCTGTACCTGAAATCAAAACTGCTAAGTCATAATTCAATGCAATATGACTACAAGCTGCGATAGGACTCACATTGGCAATAACTGGCAAAGGTTTTACCACAACAGTAGCTGAACCCGATAGTAATTGTGAACAAGACGGGGAAGGGGATGAACTACTTTCAATACTTACTAAATTATATACAAATGTTCCTGGAGTACCAGTAGGTGCATTTACTGTAGCTGTATTAGTAGTAGAAGCTGTTACCGTTATATTAGATCCACCATTTATATTATAAGTAAATATATAAGGAGGAGTTGTGGTATAAGGCGAAGCAGCCGTATTGGAAGGTGCTACAAAAGTTATAGTTGGCGCCGTTACATTCTGGCAAACTGTTATACCTCCAGATATTGTTGCAGTTGGTAAAGGTTTTACCGTAAATGTTTTTGTATCTGTTGTGGTGCCACATTCATTAGTAACGGCAAGTGTAATGGTATACGTGCCAGGAGTGGCATAAACTATACCTGTTGGGCTTGCTGCAGTTGTAGCCCCAGTAGGCACGGTTGTAGCCCCAGGAAAACCCCATAAATATGTTGGGTTATTTAAGGTTATGTTAGAGCATCCATTTACTACAGCAGTGGGGTTAATAGTAGCATTGCCACAATAATTAGAGATTGGATCTATAGCAACTGTTGGAGGCTGTTTAACTATTACGGTTTGAATTGGAGAAGTTAAAGAACCACAATCATCAGTTGTTGTTAATGATATAGAATATGTTCCTGCATTGTTAAACTGAAAAACAGGATTAACAGCAGTAGAGGTTGCGCTAGGAGTGACCGATGATGTTGTACCACAATAACCACTAGCATAAGTAACATTCCACTGGTAAGTAACGCTAGGATTACTATTGTTTGGAAGATTATGATCACATGCAACAGTTGTATCTGAAGTATTATTTATCGTAACAACTAATGGTATACAACCAATGGTTTTGTCAAGTGAAAATATTGGTGTAACTTTTGATTGCACACAAATGTCTTTATATACTACATCAACACCACAACTATTTGCAACATATAAGGTTATACGATAATTACCGGATTGATTAAAAGTTATAATAGGTGACATTGAACCGTTTACCCATGTTGAAATATTTGGATATGCAGCTCCTATAGATCCCAAAGTACCACTTATAGACCATGAATTTGGTACTCCATAACTTAACATAGATATTGTCCAATAAAATTTACCAGTAGTAATACAATTTGCTCCACTATTTGTTGGAATAGTTTGTCCAAAATTAGAAGTATTAGTAAGTTGCAAAGGTATACCAACACATATTTTTGGAGGAAATGGAGTTGGATTAAAACTTGCAGTTGGGGCTTTACCAATAGTAACTAAACCTGTGCCTGACGGCTGAGGAGTAGTGGTACAAGGGTTTTGCGTTATAACTACGGGTTGAAAAGAATTATAATATGTAGTATTTCCTAAAATAACATTATTTCCGCATGATGAATTAAGAAATGTTTTAGTAATTGTGTAAGTTGTTGATATTAATACCCCAGTTATAGGAGGATTTAAATTTAAAGTCGGAGAAGACCAAGACATTGTAGAAGTATTTGTAGGTATAGTACCCCCTTGATTGAATACAAAATCATCTTGATTTGAAATTTCACCCCAATCACAAGTATAATATGTTCCAATAATATTATTTGGTATTGTTAAAGTCCAAGTCGTATTTAACGGGGCACAACCATTTGCTTGATTTTGATTTAAAACCAATGTAGCTGAAGAAGGGGAACTACCAATAAAAGCTGAAAATTGCTTTGTAATTGAACACCCGTCTAATGTGTTAATGGTGATACTAAAATTTGATATCCCTATTCCATATTCGTGAAAAATTAAATCCCCCCAATTACTAGAATCATATTGACTAATGTCTCCATTCCCCCAATTGATAGTGTAGTTTTGAATATATGATATATTATTCGTAGGAATATTTAAATTAAATGAAACGTATCCTGTTGTTGTATTTGGCTGTGTAATACAAACTACTAATGTCTCATCCATAATTTGAGGTTCATCTATTACAACAACTTTTACTACCTCCGAAACTTGACAATTGCCAATTGTAGCTGTTACCGTATAATTACCTGACATTGCAACGGTTGCATTATTTATTGTTGGATTTTGTTGGTTACTATTAAATCCGTTTGAGCCTGTCCAAGAGTAACTAACTGGGTTACTTCCGTTACCGGATGGAGTAGCAACTAAATTAATTGAATTTCCTTTACAGACTGTTAAATCGTTAGCTGTAACTGAAAATCCACTTAAAACTGTTATCGTTTTTATTGATGATAGATCAGCACAACCACTAGAATTAGTAATATTAACTGTATAGTTTCCTGATTGTGTAGCCGAATATGTTGAAGAAGTTGCACCCCCAATAAGAACATTGTTATTATACCAAGCATAACTATAATTAGTATTTGAATTTGGATTAGCTTGAAGTAAAATACTATTTCCTTGGCAAGTAGTTGTATAATTAGAAGTAATTGATGCAGATGGAGGTTGAACTGTAGATATTATAATTGTTGTTGAAGTATCAGTACAACCTGAAGAAGTTTCGGTAACTTGAACATAATAATTTCCAGTAGTTGTTGCAGTATAAGAAGTAGAATTAGCCCCAGTTATCAAAGCTCCATTTTTATACCATTTAAATGTTAATCCATTACCCGTATTAGAATTTAATACCACTGATATTGGATTTCCTTGACAAATAGTAATATTAGAAGTAGTTGAAATTGTTGCAGCAACTCCTAAGACTGTAAATAATTTAGAATCCGAACATCCATTTATTGTATAAGTAATCATAGTTGTACCCGCTGCAACACCTAATACAACTCCAGTCGTTGTATTTACAGTCGCTACTGTTACGTTTGAGGACGCCCAAGTTCCACTATTTAGATTAGCATTTAAATCGGAGCTAGAACCAATACAAGTATCTAATCTTCCTGTTATTGAAGGTAATGGTTTAATAGTTCCATTAATACCTGTAATATTTTGATTTGTACTTCCTGATGCTATTATGATTGTTAGATTATTTGCTACAGTATTTGTTGCTGCTGCTATTCTAATTGAAATTGTTGTAGACGTAACCGAACCATCCGTTAAAGGTAAAGTTAAAGTTGTAGACCATGTATCTCCATTATTACTAGATATTTGATAACCCGCTGGCGCGTTGACTATAATGTCATTAGTTAAACCTGTACCGCTTATTGTGAAAGTTTGCGTTGCTGATGCACTTCCCAAACAAGCATTGAATGTATTTAAATTCGAGGGGCTAACAATAATTACAGGAGGATCTAAAACAATTTCGGAAGTAATTCCGCTTAATGACTCTGAAAAAATAAAATTACTTTTTGTACTTGCTGAAATAAAATTTGTAAAAATAAAAAAAGTAACAATTAAAAATTTAAAAATATTTTTCATAAAAATAGTAGGGAATAGATTTGGAATTAATTATCCTCTTTATTAAATTTATATAAAATAAATTTAAAATAGTTTCACATTTTAGCTTCCAAACACTAAAAAGTTAAAATATTTTGAATGAGGGAAAAAGTATTGAAAAAAATGTTAAATAATTATGCAATATTAACATTTAATAATGGAATTTTTGTTGTTAATTATTAATTAGTTGTAATTTAATTTATTATCAAAATTATTGTGCTTTTAAAAAATTAATAATAGGTACTTTTTATGAGTATTTGTAAGTAATAATGTGTTAATTTTTTGACACCAAATTTATTGAAACAGGAGTCATTAATCGTATAAACATCGATGAAACGCATAAAACATCGATAAAATACATGTTTTAACACAATATTAACAAAACAACTACTAATATCAAGCAAAATTAAATTCTATCACACGCGTTAGTTATTAGCTAATATCTAACCCATCTAATAAGCATCTTTAGTGTTAATGCATCAAATGTAACATACATATTTGACCATCGTTTATATATAGAACCAATAATAATTATTAAATATTCCATTCTTTCAAGTGTAAGCAACTATATATTTCATTAAGTACAATTTTTATTGGATTATTTAATATAAAAAAGAGTATAAATTCATATTTATCATAAAATGAAAAAACTCCTTGAAACAAATTCATGTTTCAAGGAGTTTTGTGAACGCTATAGGCTTATTTTCAAATCAAACAATCAGCTTTCTTAAAAATTTTATTCAAAAATTAACCTAAAAAAAATGAACTCTAATGTTAATTAAAGTTCATTGGTACGAGTGACCGCGGCAGGGTTCGAACCTGCAACCATCAGAGCCGAAATCTGATATTCTATCCAGTTGAACTACGCAGCCATTATTTTAGATTATTAGATTTTGAGACTTCTTAGATTTTAGAATAAAAGAAATCAATAAATTTGATTAAACCAACAATTTCTTTACTATTGTAGAAATAGTTTTTCCCTCAGCGGTTCCGCCTAATTGTGCAGCGGCTAATCCCATAACTTTTCCCATTGATGCTATTCCTGAAGCGCCAGTTTCAGCAATGATTTTTGCAATTATAGCTTCTACTTCTGCTTCGCTTAATTGTGCAGGTAAGAATTTTTCAATTACTGCAATTTGAGCTAACTCTGGTTCTGCCAAGTCCAAACGGTTTTGTTCTGTGAAGATTTTTGCGCTGTCTTTTCTTGTTTTTACCAATTTTTGTAACAATTTAATTTCGTCTTCTTCAGAAATTTCTTCCTTGCTCCCCGTTGCCGTTTGTGCTAACAAAATTTCCGATTTTATGGCGCGAAGTGCTTCCAATGCAATCGTGTCTTTTGCTCTCATTGCGGTTTTAATATCGTCCATTAATCTTGCTGATAAACTCATATCTTATTTTGTTAATTTGGTTATTTGTTGAATCGGTTATTTGTTGAATCGTTGAATCGTTGAATCGTTGAATTGTTGAATTATTGAATTGTTAAATCGTTGAATACTTAATTTTTGAATCTTTCAATCTTTCAATCTTTCAATCTTTCAATCTTTCAATCTTTCAATCTTTCAATCTTTCAATCTTTCAATCTTTCAATCTTTCAATCTTTCAATCTTTCAATCTTTCAATCTTTCAATCTTTCAATCATTTACTGAATCGTTATTATGAAAACGATTCTGTTTTGCCCCAGATGGAAGTGGAAAGCTTTTTGAGAGAAAATGGATTTTTTCTTGAGCTTAAAAAGCGACTTTAGGAGCTCTTTTAAGGTCTTAGAAAAAAGCATTTTCGAGAAAAAACTTGAAACGTACAGCTGGATTAAGGCCCTGCAAATTTATAGAATTAATATTGAATTTACAACTGATTTTAATCCTGTTCCGATAAAAAGAAATTGGACGCTTTGAAGCAAAAAATAACCCGAAAATCAATTTGACTTTCGGGTTATTTTTATAATGATTACCGTTTGTTTAATCTACGTTATCGTGCAAAAATGAGTTATTCGATCTCAATTGACTGTCATTATTGCTGTCGGTTCCCAATGAAATTCGGGAATTTGTATTGCTGTTTAAAGGGTTTGAAAGGTCAACACCCGATCTTTTGTAGGCCGGCTCTTTTTCATATTCCTCCACTCGTGATGGATTATTGTGAAATTTATAGTTGAAATCTTTCAATTTTCTTCTTCTTTCATCGGCAATAATTTTAGACGATTCTTCGATTGACATTTCCATTGGGGAAATTTCATCTGAAAACGGGTTGTTATTGGCAGTGAAATCAACTTGTTTTACTGTGATATTCAATTCCGCAGCGATTGGCTCCTCGATTATCGCAGCAACAGGTTTAGAATTTGACAATTCTTTTTCGATATCCATATACTCTTCAAGAGAATATTTGATGATGCCACTTTCGTTCAATTCGGTCATTGGAACGAACTCCACAGGCTCATTTACTTGGATATTTTTAGTTTCATCTGTCAGTTGAAAAAGGAAATTCTCTTCTTTTGGTGCTTCAGTTTTAGCAATTGGCAAATCGAATGAAAAGGTAATTTGCTCCTCTTCGACAGCAATTGCTTGTGGCGCAACAACTTCAATTTCTTTCACTTCTGGGGCAGAAAAATAATATTCTACATCCAATTCTGGCGCTACAATTTCGAAAGTAACTTCAAGGTTTTTTATGAATTCTGATGTTGGAACCAAGTCCATTTCGAACGTTGGAACTTCAACTTCAGGTGCTTCAAAAACTTCCATTGGTGCTTCCGCAACCACATCAATTTCTACTTCATCTTCTAATAATTCAAAGATGATTTTCTCTTCTTTTTGAGGAATTACATCCTCAAATGCTAAAAAATCGAATCCTGGAATTGCTTTATTATTGGATAAATCTTGAACTAATTTTTGTTCGCCACCCAAAGTGTGGATAATCTTTTTAGGCTCCGTATTTACGATTTCATTTTGTTGTTCTACATTGAAACCAGTAGCGATAATGGTAACTGCAACGGCATCGCCAAGAGAATCATCTTCACCAACACCCATAATAATATTGGCATTGTGACCTGCTTCCGCTTGAATATGATCGTTGATTTCTCCGATTTCGTCAATTGTGATTTCATTGGTTCCAGAAACGATAAGCAACAATACGTTTTTGGCACCTGCGATTTTATTATCATTTAATAATGGGGAATCGAGCGCAGAAATAATGGCTTCTTTCGCACGATTTTCACCACTTGCCGTAGCCGAACCCATAATGGCAGTTCCACTGTTTGACAAAACGGTTTTCGCATCTTTTAAATCAATATTTTGAGTATAATGGTGCGTAATTACTTCAGCAATTCCTCTTGAGGCTGTTGCCAAAACTTCATCCGCTTTAGAGAAACCGGCTTTGAAACCTAAATTTCCATATACTTCTCTCAGTTTGTTATTATTGATAACAATCAAAGAATCGACTTGTTTTCTTAATTTTTCAACACCTAATAACGCTTGTTCTTGACGTACTTTTCCTTCAAATTGAAAAGGAATAGTTACAATTCCAACAGTTAGAATGTCTCTTTCTTTTGCCAATTGAGCAATTACTGGGGCAGCACCTGTTCCAGTTCCACCACCCATTCCTGCGGTAATGAAAACCATTTTGGTATTGCTGTCCAACATTTTTTCGATGTCGGCAATGCTCTCAATCGCTGATTGTTGACCCACTTCTGGATTGGCACCTGCACCAAGTCCTTCGGTTAAATTCACACCCAATTGAATTTTGTTCGGAACCGAACTGTTTTCTAATGCTTGTGAATCGGTGTTACAAACGATGAAATCAACGCCTTTAATTCCTTGTTTGAACATATGGTTGATTGCGTTACTTCCGCCTCCACCAACGCCAATTACCTTAATTACATTTGATTGGTTCTTTGGTAAATCAAATGAAATACTTCCAAAATCTGAGTTGCTTGTCATAATATTGGTTTTTTATTCTTAATTAATTATTCTATTTTTTTACTTCTTTCGGCTCGGGGCAAAAAGACATTTATTTTTTTATTTAATTTTTTAAACTACTCTGCGTTGTCTAAAAATTCTTTAATCTTATCGACATATTTATCAAAAAACGACTTTCTGATTTTTGTTTCTGTCGATTCTCCCACAGGAATTTTCACTTGTACTCTTTCCTCTTCTTCTATTTGTTGAACAGGAACTTCAACTTCTTGAATTTGTTCCACTGGCGCTCTGTAAACATTTACTTTTTCAGGTGCAGAAAAAGTTATTTTCACTGCACTTTGCGTACTATTTTCAATAGAATTCATTACCAATCCAACTGCTGTTGCATATAATGGACTTGAAATTTCTTCATCAGAATCACCCGCCAAATGCTCATTTGGATAGCCAATTCTCGTATCCATTCCAGTGATGTATTCTACTAATTGTTTGATGTGGTTCAATTGTGCGCCACCTCCAGTTAATACAATACCTGCAATCAATTTACGTCTTGGATCTTCGTGACCATACGCTTTAATTTCTACAAATACTTGCTCAATAATTTCAACGACACGAGCGTGGATTATTTTAGACAAATTTTTCAAAGAAATTTCTTTTGGTTCTCTACCTCTTAAACCTGGAATAGAAACAATTTCATTGTCTTTATTTTCTCCTGGCCAAGCCGATCCAAATTTCACTTTCAATAATTCCGCTTGCTTTTCGATGATAGAACAGCCTTCTTTGATGTCGTCTGTGATTACATTTCCTCCAAAAGGAATTACTGCCGTGTGGCGAATAATACCGTCTTTGAAAATGGCTAAATCTGTCGTTCCACCACCAATATCTATCAAAGCTACACCCGCTTCTTTTTCTTCTTGACTCAAAACTGCATCTGCCGAAGCCAATGGTTCCAAGGTTAATCCTGATAATTCAATACCTGAACTTTGAATACATCTTCCCACATTTCTGATTGATGAAGCTTGTCCAACAACCACGTGAAAACTTGATTCTAATCTTCCGCCACACATTCCAATTGGTTCTTTTATTTCAGATTGCCCATCGATTTTGAATTCTTGTGGCAAAACGTGAATAATTTCTTCTCCCGGAAGCATCGCTAATTTATGAACTTGATTGATCAATAAATCAATGTCTTTATCGCCAATAACTTCTTCTGCATTACTTCTGCTGATGTAATCGCTATGTTGAATACTGCGAATATGTTGTCCCGCAATTCCTACAACTACATCTTTTATTTTGTAACCTGAATTGGTCTCTGCTTCTTGAACCGCCTGTTGGATAGATTGAATGGTTTGAGTGATATTATCAACCACGCCTCTTTTCACACCTAAACTTTTGGATTTTCCAATTCCAAGAATCTCAAGTTTTCCGTATTCGTTTTTTCTACCAATCATTGCGACAATTTTCGTTGTCCCAATGTCTAATCCTACTGCAATGTTCTCTTTTTCCATAACCAATTATTTTGTGCAAACCACTTGCTGCGTAAACCTCAGATTTATTTTTTTATATTTCACTAACGAACTATCTGCTTCTGCTTTTTGAAAAAATGCTTTATAATTTTTGAATTTAGCGTCCACATTTACGTTACCTCCAAAATCAATCTTGTAATTATAATTTCTGTTGGACATAATTATCGCCCCAGTTGGCAAAATTTCTATTCCAATTATGTTTTTTTTCAAAAAAGCATCGTCATAAATAAATCGAAATAATTCATTTAAATCCTTGCTATTTTCATCATTTATTGCACCCGAAACTATCGGAACTCTCGCCGTGAAATTTTCAGATAACGGCATTTTATTTCCCTGATAATCAAAATAAAAGGATCCGTTTTCGTCAAAAACCCTTGCTATTGGCGACTTCTGTTTTACCACTGCTTTTAGCACGCCATCTATAGTCACAAATACTTCTGATTTTTCAATCATATTGTAATTGTCGAGGGATTTTTCCAATTTGTTCAAATCTACCTTATCTTTTTGTAGTATTTGCACACTCTTATTATTTTCTATTAACAATTTATTAACCGTTTCGTGCGTCACAAAAAGTTCGTCATTTCCAAGAAAAACCACCACTGATTTCGAGAGTTTTCGCTCTGAATTTCGTTTTGAAGAGAATGAAAATAGGAAAATAACCGCCACAAACATTAGCAGCAATCTTACATTTATCCAAATATTTTTCCAATTCAAGTTTTTCATTTTAATTTTTTTATGCTATTCTATTTTGTAATCAAAAATCAATTTATTTTTTTAGCAATGCTTCTTTTATTGGTTGAACCAATTCTCCAATATCTCCTGCTCCAATTGTAACAATTATTTTTGCTTCACTTTTCATTATTGACGAAATTAAATCCGATTTTGAAACCACTTTTTTATGCTCATTTGTCATTTTTCCCAACAACCAATCGGACGTAATTCCTTCCATTGGTACTTCTCGTGCAGGATAAATATCTAACAATAAAACCTCATCAAAAGCAGAAAGACTTTTGGCAAAATCATCGGCAAAATCTTTAGTTCTGCTGAACAAATGCGGTTGAAAAATTGCCAACACTTTTTGATTAGGATACAATTCTGAAACTGCTTGATGCACCGCATTTATTTCTGTTGGATGGTGTGCATAATCATCAATATATACTAAATCGGTTTCTTTTATTTGATAGGAAAATCTTCTCTTAATTCCTTTGAACGATTTCAGTGCTTTTGCAATAGCATCATTTGATGTTCCGAACGTTTTTGCCATTGCTAATGCCATCAAAGCATTCGTTAAATTGTGTTTTCCAGGCAATCCAAATTGTAAATTTGTTATGATTTCCGTTGGTGTTTGCACATCAAAAACATAATTTCCATTTTCAATTCTCACGTTGAAAGCCTTGAAATTCCCCTCTTCATTTACGGCAACTGTAACTCCTTCTAAAGGTAAGTTTTTAGTAATGAAAAGTTGACTTTTATCGGAAACTTTATCAGCAAATTCTACAAATGAAGCTTCAATTGCGGCACTATCTCCATAAATATCCAAATGATCGGCATCCATAGATGTAATGCAGGCAATATTGGGATGTAAATGCAGGAACGAACGATCAAATTCATCAGCTTCAACCACAGTTATCGTTTTTCCAGTTCCAATTAAATTAGAGTTATAATTCTCTACAATTCCTCCTAAAAACGAAGTCACATCGGCACCACTTTCATATAAAATATGTCCTAAAATGCTTGATGTTGTTGTTTTTCCGTGTGTTCCTGCAACTGCAAAACAAAACGTATCTTTTGTAATAATCCCTAAAACTTCCGCTCTTTTTTTAACATTGAAATCTCTTTCTAAAAAATAATTCCATTCTGAATGCGTAATTGGAACTGCTGGCGTAATAATTACCAACGTATTTTCAGTGTAATAATCTGTTGGAATTAAATTTATATTGTCTTCAAAATGAATCTTGATACCACTTAGTACCATTTCTTTCGTAAGTTCGGTTTCCGTTTTATCATACCCAGATACATTTTTACCGATGGTTTTGAAATAACGCGCCAAAGCACTCATCCCGATTCCTCCGATTCCTATGAAATAGACGTTCTGTATTTGGTTTAAATTCATTTTTATTAATTTCAAATTTTATTAATTGACTTTTATTAAATAAAAAAATATTAGTTTTTTGAATTTGTAATTATTTTTATTATTATTCTTTATTATAATCGGACAATTCATTTTCAATATCTTCTATACTTGGCAATGATGATTTTAAGTTTTCAGGCAACGCTCTTGTAAGTTCATATTCTGAGATTCCAATTGGCTTTGTTGAATTACGCAACGTATATTCTGCAATAATTTTCTTTTTGTTTTCACAAAGAATAAGCCCAATTGTAGGTTCATCGCTTTTATGTTTCAAAATATCATCGATAACAGAGCAATAAAAATTCATTTTTCCAGCATATTCAGGTTTAAAATCTCCTCTCTTTAAATCTACAACTACGAAACACCTCATTTTTAAATGATAGAAAAGTAAGTCAATGTAAAAATCTTCGTTGCCTGCTTCAAAATGATATTGGCGTCCAACAAATGCAAAACCTGTTCCCAATTCTATTAAGAATTTTTGAATATGCGTTACTAATTCCGCTTCTAATTCTCTTTCTGTAAATGGTTTAGTAAGTGTTAAAAAATCAAATATATACGGATCTTTTAAGGTTTGTTTTACCAAATCTGATTGTGGACTTGGTAAAAACGAATCAAAATTATTGGTAATGGATTTTTTTCTGCTAAAAGCATCCGATTTTAGCATTGATGCCAAAACTTCCCTACTCCACCCATTATAAATTACCTGCTGAATATACCAAAACCGAATTTCTAAATCTTTGATTTTTTCAATCAATAAAAGATGATGCCCCCACGGAATTGAAAATAATAATTTATGATAATCCAATTTTGCAACAAGTTGATTTACTTTTTCATTGTTTTGATTTTCAACGATATTTAATTCCAACTCAAACTTTGTTAAAAGTGGTTTTTTTGAATTTTCCAATAGTGCCACAGGCTGTGGCAGAATTGCATATTCATTCGCAAAACGAAGCATTCTCCATAAATTCCGTTCAGAAAACCCATTCATTTCGGGCAAATCGTTTTTTAAATCTAATGACAACCGCTTAATAATACTTGAACCCCAACCTTCTTGTTTTTGTTTTTCTAAAATAATTTTACCAATATCCCAATATAGCGCAATCATCTGAGCGTTGGCAGCTAGTGTGGCTTTGGTTTGAGCCTCACGGATGCGAACTTTAATGTCTGCAAAAAACGATATGTAATTGGTTAATCCCATTTTATTTTATCAATTTCACAATTTCATCTACAATATCACTTGTAGCGTGAATTTTTGCTAATTTTTTTATATTTTCTGATAGTTGCTTTTGCAAATTTTTATTGGCAACTAAATCGCTAAAAACCGAATTGAATTTTTCATCCAATTCACTTTCTTTAAGCATCAAAGCACCATTTCTATCTACAATAGATTTAGCATTTTTGGTTTGATGGTCTTCGGCAACATTTGGCGATGGAATGAAAATCACAGGTTTTCCCACAATACTCAACTCCGAAACCGATGATGCGCCAGCTCGAGAAATCACGAAATCTGCGGCAGCATAAACCAAATCCATACGGTCAATAAAAGCAAAAACTTGAATATTGGTTGTTGGTTGTTGGTTGGTACTAGTATTATATTTATTATATTGATCAAAATAGAATTTTCCGCATTGCCAGATTATCTGAACATTTAACGAATCGAAAAGCGGTAATTCCTTTTCAATTAATTGATTTACTTTTCTTGCACCAAGGCTTCCGCCAAGAACTAAAAGAGTTTTTTTGGAAGCATCCAAATTGAAATATTTAATGGCTTCTTCCCTTTTGCTATCAATGTCAATTAAATCTTGACGAACAGGATTTCCAGTTAAAATCATTTTATCTTTTGGAAAAAACCGTTCTAAATTTTCATAAGCCACACAAATTCTATTCGCTTTCTTACTCAACAATTTATTTGTAATTCCAGGAAATGAATTTTGTTCTTGAATAACCGTTGGAATATTTAAGGAATTTGCCATTTGCAATAAAGGCCCAGAAGCAAATCCTCCCGTTCCAATAACTACATCAGGTTTGAATCCTTTGATTATAGCTCTTGATTTCCACAAACTACTAACTAATTTAACAGGAAATAATAGATTTTGCAAAGTCAGTTTTCGTTGTAAACCAGCAATCCAAAGTCCTTTTATAGCATAACCCGCTTGAGGAACTTTTTGCATTTCCATTTTATCTTGTGCACCCACAAAAAGAAATTCAGCGTCTGGAAAACGAGATTTTAATTCATTTGCAATAGCAATAGCCGGGTAGATATGTCCACCGGTTCCGCCGCCACTCACTATGAATTTGTATTTTGCCATTATTAATCTCTGTTTATTATTTTAAATTTATTTCATTTAATCTATAACAATTCCCCCTTCGGGGGTTAGGGGGCTTACTTCTTCAGAACTGCATCCATAGGATTTTTAGAAGTGTCTTCAATAGAATAATTATTCTCTTCAACTACTTCTTCAACAGCATTTTCTTTTTCGATTTGTTCGTCAATTAACTTTTGAAGAATCATATCTCTTTTTTCTGCTTCGCTTTGTTCCAATGCAATTTCTTCGTCTTTTTTGGTCACGCTGATAATTATCCCAAGGGAAACACACGTCATCCAAATGGAACTTCCACCACTACTTATTAACGGTAATGTTTGACCCGTTACAGGCAATAATTCAACCGCTACACCCATATTTATTAGTGCTTGAAATATCATTGGAAATCCCAAACCAACCACTAATAATTTTCCGAAAAGGGTGTTGGCTTTATGTGCCGCAACCATAAATCGAAAGAACAATAACAAGTACAAACCAAGAACGAGCAAGCCTCCAATTAAGCCATATTCTTCAACAATAATTGCATAAATAAAATCCGAAGACGATTGTGGTAAGACATTTTTCTGCACACTTTTTCCAGGTCCTAAACCATAAATTCCTCCAGAAGCAATTGCTATTTTTGCATTTTTAATTTGATAATCATCCTCGCCTGGCTTATTAGAAGTATAGTTTTCAATTCTGTTTGTCCACGTTCCTACTCTATTGAAAAATTTAGAATCTGGAAATGCTTTCGACAATACCACAAAAAATACCAAGCAAGCAACTCCAGAACCAACAACAACTGCGATGTATTTTATTGGATAATTACCCACAAAAGTCAGCATCAAAACCATTGCAAATATCAACGCTGTTGTAGAAAAATTGGCTGGCAAAATTAATACTAATGTAATAAATACAGGCAACCAAAGTTCTATAAATGATGATTTAAAGGTCATTGGCGCTTCTGATTTTTTAGATAAATATCGGGCTACAAAAACCATCAAAACCACAAATGCAAAAGTTGATGTTTGAAATGTAATTCCAATAAATGGTACTTTAATCCAACGACTCGCATTTGCACCAGCGATAACCGTTCCTCTAACTAAAGTAAAAACCAACAATGCCCAAACCACGGGCAATGCAATTTTAGAAATCGCTCTGAAATAATGGTATGGGATTTTATGAACGGCATAAATTATCAAGAAACCCATAAAAATATGAGCCAAATGTGTCAGCAAATAACTGATTGTATTCCCAGTTCCTTTGCCTAAATACGCCAAATTACTACTCGCACTAAAAACAGGCATAAACGAAAACAGCGCTAATAAGGCCACGAATGTCCATATTACTTTGTCTCCTTTTAGATTGTTTATTAGTTCTTTCATTTTTTTATGCCTTATGCTTAAAGCCTTAAGCTTTATGCGTTATTACAAATTCTGTACTGCATTTTTAAATTGTCTTCCTCTGTCTTCGTAGTTTTCAAATAAATCAAAACTCGCACAAGCTGGGGATAACAAAACGGTATCGCCTTTTTCGGATAAACGTTGCGCCATCGTCACGGCATCTTGCATACTTGTAACTTCAATCATTATATCAACAATGTTTCCAAAAGCATCAATTATTTTCTTGTTATCAACACCAAGACAAATAATTGCTTTCACTTTTTCGTGAACCAAAGACATCAATTCTGAATAGTCATTTCCTTTATCAACACCGCCAACGATCCAAACTGTAGGCGAATTCATACTGTCTAAAGCAAAGAAAGCAGCGTTCACATTGGTCGCTTTTGAATCGTTAATGTATTGCACATTTTGGATTTTCAAAACTTTCTCCAAACGATGTTCTACACCTTGAAAATTTGACAAACTCTCGCGAATGGTTTGTTTGCGAATTTGCAATAATTTAGCCACCGAAGTTGCCGCCATTGCGTTTTTCAAATTGTGTTTTCCTTCCAATGCAATGTATTGTGTTTCCATTACAAATTCTTCTTCGTTGATGTTGATTTCCATATTTTTATCTTTTATAAAGGCTCCTTTTTCAAATGTTTTTGTCAGTGAAAATGGAATTAATTGTGCTTTTGTTTTATTGTTTTTGAACCATTCTGAAATTGCTTCGTCATCTGCATCATAGATTAAAAAGTCGTTTTCTGTTTGGTTCATTGTAATTCTAAATTTTGATGCGATATAATTTTCATATTTATATTCATATCTGTCTAAATGATCCGGGCTTATATTGGTAATAATAGCTATATCTGGCTTGTAATTTATGATTCCGTCCAATTGGAAACTGCTTAACTCCAAAACGTAATAATCGTATTTGTCTTCGGCAACTTGCCACGCAAAACTCTTTCCAATATTCCCTCCGAGTCCAACATTTATTCCTGCCGATTTTAGCAAATGATACGTCAACATTGTTGTGGTTGTTTTACCATTACTCCCTGTAATTCCTATTGTTTTTGCTTTTGTAAATGGCGTTGCAAATTCAATTTCGGAAATCACTGGGATTTTATTCTCGATTAGCATTTTGACAATCGGCGATTTATCTGGAATCCCTGGGCTTTTCATCACCACATCGGCATTCAGGATTTTCTTTTCCGTATGCTTTTCCTCTTCCCATTTTATTCCATTAATGCTAAGAACTTCCTTATAATTTTCTTTTATTTTTCCAAAATCAGACACAAAAACATCGTATCCTTTTTTCTTTCCAAGGATTGCGGTTCCAACCCCACTTTCACCTCCACCGAGTATGACTAATCTCATACTATCTTAATTTCAGGGTTACAATGGACAGAATTGCTAATAAAATTCCGACAATCCAAAACCGAGTTACGATCTTACTTTCGTGATACCCTTTTTTCTGATAATGATGATGCAATGGCGACATTAGAAAGATTCTTCGCCCTTCACCAAATCTTTTTTTAGTATATTTGAAATAAGCAACTTGTAACACAACCGAGAAATTCTCTGCTAAGAAAATCCCACAAACTAAAGGAATCAACATTTCTTTACGAACTGAAATTGCCAACACAGCGATAATTCCACCAATAGTCAAACTTCCTGTATCGCCCATAAATACTGAGGCGGGATAGGAATTGTACCAAAGAAATCCTATCAATGCTCCAATAAAAGCAGCAATAAAAACAGTCATTTCTCCTGAATCAGGAATGTACATTATGTTCAGATAATTTGAAAAAATAATGTTTCCAGAAACGAACGTGAAAATTGCCAGTGCAAGAACGGATATTGCTGATGTACCTGCCGCCAAACCATCAATTCCATCCGTTAAATTAGCGCCATTTGAAACAGCGGTTATAATGAAAATTACAAATGGAATGAAAATCAACCACGACCATTTTTCGTAACCATCGCCTGTCCAAGCTAATAATTCCGCATAATCAAACTCGTTATTTTTGAAAAAAGGAATTGTTGTTGCTGTCGATTTTTCTTCAATTGGCGCTTGATGAATTACATTTTCAGTTTGTATCAATGAAACTTTATCTTTTACGTCTTGTCTAACGGTTACACCGGGATGCAAATACAAAACAGAACCTACAATTATTCCCAATCCAACTTGACCAATTACCTTGAAAATACCTTTTAAACCTTCTTTGTCTTTTTTGAAAATTTTAATATAATCGTCAATAAAACCAATAGTTCCCATCCAAAGTGTGGTTACAATCAATAGAATTATGTAGATATTATTAAGTTTTGTCAATAAAACAACAGGAATCAACGTGGCGATAATAATAATCAATCCGCCCATTGTTGGCGTTCCCGCTTTTTGAGTTTGTCCTGCAAGACCCAATTCCCGAACGGTTTCTCCAACTTGCTGATTTCTCAAAAAATTGATGATTCTTTTTCCGAAAATCGTAGAAATCAACAATGATAGAATTAATGCCAAAGCCGATCTAAATGTGATGTATTGAAACACCCCAGCTCCCGGAACGTTCAACACTTTATGTAGGTATTCAAATAAATAATACAGCATAATTTTTGGTTTATTTGGTTAACTTCTTATTGGTTTTTCGACTAAACGATTAAACATTTATCCGATGAAACCTTATTTTCCTAATTGATCTAACATTTCTTTTACTATTTTCATATCATCAAAATCGTGGCGAACACCATTAATTTCCTGATATGTTTCGTGTCCTTTTCCAGCAATTAGAATAATATCATTGGCTTGAGCCAATTGACAAGCCGCTTTAATTGCTTGCTTTCTATCTGAAATTGAAACTGTTTTATTAAAATTTTGAGGCGCAACACCTTGTTCCATTTCTGCAATTATCGTTTCAGGATTTTCCGTTCTTGGATTGTCCGAAGTAATAATTATTCTATCGCTTAATGTCGATGCGATGTCAGCCATTATTGGGCGTTTCGTTTTGTCTCTGTCACCCCCACAACCCACAACCGTAATCAGTTGTTCGTTCTTGGTTCTAATATCATTTATCGTTTTCAACACGTTTTCTAAAGCATCAGGCGTATGCGCATAATCAACAATTGCCGTAATATTTCCTTTTGAAACGATGAATTGGAAACGTCCAGAAACACTTTCTAACTCCGATAATAATCGTAAAACTTCCAATGATTCTAATCCTAATTCAACAGCAGTTCCATAAATTGCCAATAAATTATAAGCATTAAATGTTCCTATCAACCGAACCCAAACTTCATTATCATTGATTTTTAATAACAATCCCGACAATTGATTTTCTAATATTTGCGCTTTATAATCTGAATACGTTTTCAAAGCATACGTCAATTTTCTTGCCGCTGTATTTTGCAACATTACACTTCCGTTTTTATCATCACTATTTGATAATGCAAAAGCGGTTTTCGGTAAATTATCGAAAAACGATTTTTTAACATCTCTATATTCTGAAAATGTAGGGTGGTAATCCAAATGATCGTGAGATAAATTGGTGAAAACGCCTCCTGCAAATTGCAATCCTTCCGTTCTTTTTTGATGAATTCCGTGAGAACTCACTTCCATAAAACAATATTCAACACCTTCATCAACCATCTCTTTTAGATACTGATTTATCGTAATTGAATCAGGCGTGGTGTGCGTTGCCTTGTATTCTTTAGTATCAACTAAAATTTTCACAGTAGAAAGCAATCCTACTTTATATCCTGCTTTTTGAAACAATTGATACAATAAAGAAGCAACCGTAGTTTTTCCGTTTGTTCCTGTAATTCCAACTAACTTTAGTTTTTGAGACGGGTTTTCAAAATAATTTGCCGCCATAAAAGCCATCGCTTTGTTCGTGTCTTTAACTTGGATATAAGTAATTCCTGTAACTATTATTTCTGGAAATGTATCGCAAATTATTGCAATTGCTCCTTTATTAATAGCGGTTTCAATAAAATCGTGCCCGTCAGAAATTGTTCCTCGAATAGCAATGAAAACGTCGTTCTCAGAAATTTTTCTGGAATCAAATTCCATTTTTTCAATAGCAACATCCGTCGAACCATTTACTGCTTCAATTGCTACTTTCCAAAGTATTTCTTTTAGATTTATCACGACAATTCTAATATTATAGTTGCTTGACTTGTAATTGCTACTCCCGGATTAATGGATTGTTTTTTGACTTTTCCAACACCAATTATTTTTACTTTTACTTTAAGATTTCCCAATAAAGCAACCGCATCCATTCCTGACATTCCTTTTAAATTTGGAATTATATTCTTTTTTTCTTGCGATTTTGCGTAATAATCCGAGTAGTTTTTTTCTTGCGTTGGATTCTTTTTATCCAAATTTTTCACTTCGTTTCTCGTTGGCGAATCTGTAAAAATCTTTTGCGCTATTCTTTTAAAAACAGGTCCTGCAACATCTGCTCCGTAATAATTATTATTGGATTTATCAGGATCGTGAACGACTACAATACAAGAATATTTAGGTACATCCGCAGGAAAATAACCTACAAATGACGAAATATAATGCTTGTCTGCACCGCCGTTAGTTCCATAATTAGCTTGAGCTGTTCCCGTTTTTCCAGCCATCGAAAAATCTTTAGAATATAATTTTGATGCTGTTCCTCTTTTTACAACATTTTCTAAAACAGCTTTCAATTTTAGAATCGTTTCTTGCGAACAAATCTTTGGATTGATGACTTTCTTATTGAATTTTACCACCGTTCTATTCCATTCTTTTATCTCTGAAACGAATTGTGGTTTTACCATTTCACCGTTATTGGCAACAGCATTATAATACGTCAACGTTTGCAAAGGCGTTATTGAAACTCCGTAACCAAACGCCATCCACGGAAGTGAAATATTTGACCACTCTTTATCTGTAGGTTGCGGAATATATGGCTTTCCTTCTCCTTGAATGGGCAATCCCAAACGAGAATTCAAACCATACGCATTCAAATGATTTACGAATTGAGAAGGATTATTTTTGTAATTATTATAAACCGCTTGAACCATTACGGTATTAGATGATTTTTCAAAACCCTTTGCCAATGAAATAATTCCGTGGCCACCTTCGTGAGAATCAACAACCTTATTTCCAAAATAAGTAACTACACCGCCATTCGTATTGTAAACTGCACTTGTATCTACTTTTTTATCTTCTAAAAG
This sequence comes from Flavobacterium neuenschwanderi (SeqCode), assembly GCA_965234425.1. Lineage (GTDB taxonomy): Bacteria > Bacteroidota > Bacteroidia > Flavobacteriales > Flavobacteriaceae > Flavobacterium > Flavobacterium neuenschwanderi. The sequence goes on from OZ248396.1 coordinate 20,913, forward strand.
TATCATCAAATCCGCCAATTTGTAGGTTGAACCCGGTTCGTGAGATTCTACAATTGCATAGTTTGTCGTTTCAGAATAAACACCATCTGCAACTTTTCCTAAATTTGAAATCGCTTTAACTTGACCCGTTTTAGTTTCCATAACCACCACGCAACCGTGATCTGCTTTGTATTTCACAAGTTGCTCAATTAAAGAATGATGCGCAATATCTTGAATATAAACATCAATCGTAGAAATCACATCGTAGCCATCTTGCGGCTCAACTTCATTGACATCACGAATAGGTTTCCACTGCCCTTTTGCAATTTTTTGCTTGAGCACTTTTCCGTCTTTTCCGTTTAAATATTTTCTAAATGCCCATTCTATTCCTTTTCCATCTGGCAAACCTTCAGGTGTAATACGCTCATAACCAATAGTTCTTTGCGCAATTTCTCCAATTGGATGTTTCCGAACTGTTTTTTGTTCAATGATAATTCCACCTTTATAAATTCCTAATTTGAATAAAGGAAAACTCTTAATTCGCATATATTCGGTGTAACTCAAATCTCTTGCAACTAATAAAAATCTGTTTTTGTTAGTTCTTGCAGCTGTTAATTCCAATTGAAAAAAACTGCTTGGCTTATTAAATAAAACACCTAATGAATCGGATAAAGGTTTGATGTTTTTATGAAAATCCTTAGAATCTGGCGCCAGAGCATCAAATCGAATGGTGTAATTTGGAATAGATGTTGCCAACAAACTTCCGTCGGATGAATAAATATTTCCTTTGTTGGCAGGAATAACAAAATTTCTTATCGAACGTTCCTTGGCTAATTTGCGCAAAGAATCACCTTCTACCCATTGGATATTAGTGATTTTTACTACAATTGCAAGCGCCATTAAAAAGATGACAACTGCAACTATATAAATTCTTAAGATTATATTTTTATTATCTTCTACCATAAATTTTTCAGAAAACCTTTCTCTTCTTTTTTCTTTACTATTATTTTTATCGGTGGTGTTGAAGCGGGTTTGATGCCTTTTTCTATCATTTTAAGTGTGACTGTAGATTCCATTTTTAACTTCATTAATTCCGAACGACGATCAACAAATTCCGAACGTAATTCTTTAACTTCGCCTGTTAATTCAATGATTTTAAAAACTTTTTGATCTACATTATTGTTGTTGGCAATCATAAAAATGGCAAGAAGAATTAGAAAAACAATGAACCGCCAATTTTTAGCCGCATTTGCTTCTTCGTTGATTAAAAATCTTGCTTTTAATATGCTGTAAACTCCATTTTTCATTACTTACCTTTTTTCGGCTATTCTCAATTTTGCACTTCGAGCTCTATTATTGATTTTGATTTCTTGAAAATCAGGAACAATTAATTTTCCAATTGTTTTGAATGGAACAGAAAAATTTCCGAAGAAATCACGTTCTGGTTCGCCTTCAAACATTCCGTTTTTCATCAATCTTTTTACCAATCTGTCTTCCAATGAATGGTATGAAATAACACTCAATCGTCCGCCTGGCTTCAAAACTTCTAAAGATTGTTCTAAAAATTCTTTTAAAACATCCATTTCTTGGTTTACTTCAATTCGGATTGCCTGATACATTTGAGCCAATATTTTATGGCTTTTATGTGCTGGCAAAAAACGTCCTAAAACTATTTTTAGCTGTTCAGTATTTTTAATTGGTTCTTCTTCTCTGGCTTCAATAATTACACGGGCAATTGCTGGTGCATTTTTCAATTCTCCGTAATCCAGAAAAACTCTTCTCAAATTTGTTTCGTCGTATTCATTGACAACTCGATACGCATTTAAATCGTTTTTCTGACTCATTCTCATATCTAATTCAGCATCAAAACGGGTAGAAAAACCTCGTTCGGCAACATCAAATTGATGCGAAGAAACTCCCAAATCAGCCAAAATTCCATCAACGCTTTTCACATTATGAAATCTTAAAAACCTTTTTATAAATCGGAAATTTTCATTTATCAAAACAAAACGTTCGTCATCTAAAGTGTTTTCTAAAGCATCTTCATCTTGGTCAAATGCGAATAACTTTCCATTTGGACCCAAACGACTCAAAATTTCTTTTGAATGTCCGCCTCCGCCAAAAGTCACATCAACATATATTCCGTCTGGTTTTATGTTAAGTCCGTCAACAGATTCTTTTAATAATACAGGATTATGATATTCCATTTTCATCGTCGTTTATGTTACCCATCACCTCTTCTGCTAAATCTGCAAAGTCAATTTCATCATTAGAAATGAAATTTTCATACAAATCTTTATCCCAAATTTCAACGATATTTACTGCTGAAGAAAGTACCAAATCTTTAGAAATCGATGCAAATGCAACTAAATCTTTTGGAACCAATAATCTGCCTAAAGCATCTATTTCAACTACTTTTACGCCCGCAGTAAAACGGCGAATGAAGTCGTTATTTTTCTTTACAAACTTGTTCAGCTTGTTGATTTTATTCATCATCAAGTTCCATTCCGACATTGGATACAATTCCAAACAAGGCTGAAAAACCGAACGCTTCAAGACAAAACCGTCAAGAAGTGAAGCTGTCAATTGCTTTTTTAAAGGCGCAGGCAAAAGCAGCCTTCCTTTAGCATCAACTTTACATTCGTATGTTCCAATTATTGAATTCAACTTTAATAGTATTTGAAATGGTTTTGACAAAAATATAAAAAATTTTACCACAATTTACCACTATATACCACTTTGTTAATAAGTTTTACCACTTCCCGCAAAAAACCGATAATTTGTAGGTTTATATCCATAAAAGGTTCTTTGACAAATTGTTAAGAAACTCCATAAATTAAAAACAAAAACTCAAAAAATTATTATTTACGCCTTATTTACTTCGAATTTGCAACTTTAGAAATCCAAAAATTGAAGTCATTCTGATTTTTATTTATTTCATTTAATAAATAGAAATAGTGGAAATGATTTATTTGAACAACAATTAATGTTTGGTTATAAAATCATATATTTGTCAAAATTGAAATGTCATTATAATAATGGAACACGTATTAAAAAAAGAAGGACGCTATACCTATTTTGAAGCTGGCGAAGGAACACCAATTGTCGTTTTGCACGGTTTAATGGGCGGTTTAAGCAATTTTGAATCGGCTGGGGCTTACTTTTCTCAAAAAGGTTATAAAATTATTATACCTGAATTGCCAATTTATACTCAAAGTCTATTACGAACTAATGTGAAGGCTTTCGCCAAATACGTTAAAGATTTTATCACATTTAAAGGTTTTGACAGAGTAATTCTAATGGGAAATTCGTTGGGTGGACACATTGCTTTGTACCACGCAAAAATGTATCCTGAGAAAATGTTAGGACTTGTAATTACAGGTAGTTCAGGACTTTACGAAAGCGCAATGGGCGATAGTTACCCAAGACGTGGTGATTATGAATACATTCAAAAGAAGGCAGAAGCTGTTTTTTACGACCCAAAAATTGCTACTAAAGAAATGGTTGACGAAGTTTTTAGTATGGCAAACGACCGAATAAAATTAATCAAAACCTTAACGATTGCCAAAAGTGCCATTCGTCATAATATGGCTAAAGATTTGCCGAAAATGCACATTCCAACGTGTATTATTTGGGGAAAAAACGACAATGTAACGCCACCAGATGTGGCAGAAGAATTTCATAAATTACTACCAAATTCAACTTTATATTGGATTGATAAATGTGGTCACGCCGCAATGATGGAAAGACCAGACGAATTCAATGAACTGATGTTTGAATGGTTACAAAAGGTAAATTTGTAATATTTCAAAACAGATAAGCCACAATATTTCGAGTATTTACTGGAATTGTTGTGGTGTTTTTTTTAACTACCTTTGCACAAATCAAATTTGATTATGAAAATTAATACCGCCGAATTTATAATCAGCAATTCTGAAGTTGATAAATGTCCGAAAGATTTCTTGCCAGAATATGCCTTTATTGGTCGTTCAAATGTTGGGAAATCCTCTTTGATAAATATGCTGACAAATCATAAAAACTTAGCAAAAACTTCGGGAAGACCTGGGAAAACCCAATTGATAAACCACTTTTTGATTAATAATAATTGGTTCTTAGTCGATTTGCCTGGTTATGGATATGCGAAAGTTTCCAAAAAAACGAAATCTGTTTTTCAACAATTTATAACCGACTATTTTGAAACAAGAGAACAACTCGTTTGCGCTTTTGTTTTGATAGATATTCGTCACGAAGCGCAAAATATTGACATCGAATTTATGTCGTATATGGGGGAAAGTGAAATTCCTTTTTGCATTGTTTTCACTAAAGCTGATAAAATCAGTAAAGTAAAAATTGATTCCCATATTGCAGCTTACAAAAAGCAAATGTTCGCAAATAACTGGGCTGAAATGCCAAATCATTTTGTGACTTCCGCAACAGAATCAACTGGAAAAATGGAATTATTGAATTATATTGCTGAAGTAAATCAAGAGGTTTTCAAAAATAACAATCAGTTTTAGAAATAATTTACCCAATAAAAAATCCCAAAACACTTTGATGGACTGCACCCAAAAGTTTGGACAAATTTATAATTAATTTTGATAATAATGAGCTCGATATTGTATCGGGCTCATTTTGTTTAAATTTGACTTACTTCTGTCATTGTTATAATACTTTATATATTCATTTATTTCCTTTTTTAATTGGTCTATTGAGGTGTATTTGTTTAAATAAAACAATTCTGATTTTAATATTCCGAAGAAATTTTCAATAATTGCATTGTCAAGACAATTTCCTTTTCTTGACATACTTTGTATTATACCTTTTTCTTTCAACTGATTTTGATATCGTTTCATTTGATATTGCCAGCCTTGATCCGAATGTAGGATTAGGTTTGTATTGTCTGGTATTTTCTTAAAAGCCTTATTTAACATCATTACCACTTGATTAAAAACGGGGCGTTCGGTAAGTTCATAACTTATTATTTCTTGATTAAATAAGTCAATTATTGGACTTAAATATAATTTATTTCCAGAGACATTAAACTCGGTTATATCGGTTGCCCATTTTTGATTTGGCGCGTTTGCCTTGAATTTTCTTGCTAGAATATTTGGTGCAATTTTACCCTGTTCTCCCTTGTATGATTTGTATTTTTTGACTCTAATGAGACTTTTTAATCCTAATAATTTCATCAATCTTAAAACGGTTTTATGGTTGATAATTATTGCCTTACTATTGAGTTCATCAGTAATTCGTCTGTAACCATAACGACCTTTATGTTTGTGATAAATGGATTTTATTAATTCTTTTATCACTTGATATTTATCGGCTGATTTTACCTTTTTTTGATGATAATAAAAATTGCTGCGTGCCATATTAGTTTGATTTAAAAGTAAATTCAAATCAAACTTATGCCTTAATTCCATTATGGCTTGCGCTTTCTGGCTTTCTCTTCTGCTTGAATTAAGGCTTGCAACTTTTTTAGCAATTCGTTCTCACAACGCAGTGCTTCATTCTCCAAAAGAAGTTCTTCTTCTCTTGTTAGGGGTTTGTCTGATTTTCGCTTTTTTCGTTTATTGGTGTCCATAAATGTTGGTCTGCCTCTAGTTTTTGGTTGTAAGCCTACTAAACCAAAAGTAGTAAAATCTTTCTTCCATTTAACAATAATACTAGTGTCAGGTATATTAAACTTAACACTGACCACTCTCAAAGATAATGAATCGTTATCAATTGCTTTTAAAACCTTCAATTTAAAATCTAACGAATAACTTTGATTCTTTCTTGGCAATAAACCAATGGCTCCATATTGCTTATAAAAGCCAATCCATTTACGAAGGTTTGATCTCTCTACACCTTTTTCTATTGAAGCATAGTTGCAAGAATAATGCTTTTCTAAAACTAATTTTACACATTCAAGTTTAAACGCATAATCATACTTGACTTTTCTTTCCATAAAAATACCCCCAAATAGTGTCTAACTTTTTGGGGGCAGTCTACAATGTGTTTTGGGATTTTTTTAATTTAGAATCAAGCAGTAAGTGTAATATTGTACGTATTTAAAATGTGCAATTTATTGTAATTGGCTAATAATAAATAATCATTTACTTTCTCGGGACTTTCGACTTTAAGACATTAAACTTTCGACTTACTATTTGTTCAAATCTAATTTTTCAGCGAAATAATCACAGAAATCTTTCATTGTGTCTGACATTTTTTCGTCGTCAGTAGCCCGTTTGAAAGTATCAGACATCGCAACTAAAGTTTGATGAAAAAACAATTTCATTTCGTCAACAGGCATATCTTTTGTCCACAAATCGATTCGCAAAGATTCTTGTGCTTTACTATCCCAAATAGAAAGCATAATGGCTTTGGCATCTTCAGCTTGAACGCCACCATCTTGTGCTGTCCAGCTTAGTTTTTCGGGTACTTTATTTTCGTCTAATTCTACGAAAAATTTAATTTCAGAGGTTGAATTTGCCATTATTTTTTAGGTTTATATTTTGATTTTTGAAATAATTCCATTGGATCCATTTGCAATACTTGTTGCAAAGTTACATCATTATTATTCATAAAAGAACGAACAATTTGCCATCCGACCCACGTTCCTACTCTTCCCGGGGTTTCATTATCGATTTCCAAATAGAATTTTGAGAACGGTGCAACATTAATAAATCGGTTCGGTAATTTGGAATCGGTGCTGTACAATAATTTATCTTCCATAAAATAACGCCACATATAACTTTCGTTTTCTTGGCACCACGTTATTTGTTCTAGTGTGTAACCAATTTTTTCAGCATCGGTAGATTCGGGTAATAAAACGTCTTTTAGATACAATTCTTTTCCTGCGTAAATCATTTGCGAAAGCAAGGTTTTATCTGAAACATTAGGAATTTTTGTTGCTGCAAAACTGGAAACAATATCCGGCATAATTTGATTTTCCTCGAAATTCTGTTTTAGATATTCTGGAAACTCATAAAATTTATGATTTTTACCTAAATATAAATCCAAAGAAATTACGACCAAACTATCTGCATAAATTGCTTTGTTTTGATAATCCATTTCTGAAATCAGTGTGATTACTTTTGGTGTTTTCGTTTTGGGGAAATAATATTTTATATGTTGGAAAAGATGATCTAAATCGGCATTTACCTTTTCAAAATTAGAATATTTTTTTTGCACTTCCGTGTATAATTCTCTGTTTAATGGATTTTTCATTTTATTAACCCAAACAGAATCTGGCGTTGCAACGGGAAATAAATACGGGTATTTTTGTTTGATTTGCGAAAGATTTGCAACTGGGGTTTCATAGAAAATTTTGTCGAAACGTTCTACCTTTACAGATACGGGAATGTTTTCGACTTCTTTTTCGATTTTACTTTTTTTATCGCAAGATGCTAAAAGCACCAATAATGAGAATAAAGACAACAAATTTTTCATATTAGACATTTTTTAGCCCTGAGTGCAGTGGAAATCCTTTTTTTGAGGCACGAAAAAAAAGATTGGAACGGAAAGCAGGAAATAGCTCCAAATAATTATTATTTTTGCAAAGATACATTGCAGTATTTTAAAATTTTACAAAATATGTCTAAAAAAAGTACAATTCAAGTTGAAAAAGTTAACAATCACATTGTCAATTGGTTAAAAGAATATGCGATTGCTTCAAAAACGAATGGATTTATAATAGGAATTTCTGGCGGAGTTGATTCGGCGGTTACTTCGACATTATGTGCCCAAACGGGATTGCCAACTTTGTGTGTGGAAATGCCGATTCATCAGGCAGAAAGTCACGTAAGTCGCGGGAAAGAGCACATTTTGCAACTTAAAAACAGGTTTTCAAATGTTTCTAGCACGATTGCAGATTTGACTTCGGTATTTGACAGTTTTGTAGATTTAGTGCCGACTGGAGCTGATGAAAACAGAAAACATCTTGCTTTGGCAAATACTCGGGCGCGATTGCGAATGACAACTTTGTATTATCACGCAGGAATTTATGGGTATTTAGTAGCTGGAACTGGGAATAAAGTCGAGGATTTTGGCGTTGGTTTCTACACAAAATATGGTGATGGCGGCGTAGATTTGAGTCCAATTGCGGATTTGATGAAATCGGATGTTTTTGCGCTTGGAGAATTTTTGAAAATACCCGAATCTATATTGAAAGCGGAACCTTCGGACGGACTTTTTGGAGATGCAAGAACGGACGAGGAGCAACTTGGAGCCAGTTATGATGAGTTGGAATGGGCAATGCTTGAAGATGAAAAGGGAAAAACTGTAGTTGATTTTTCAGAAAGAGAACAAATTGTATTTTCAATTTATAGAAGATTAAATACAATAAATCAGCATAAAATGAATCCGATTCCTGTTTGTTTGATACCTTCAGAATTTAAATAAATTATTAACTTATTTTTTAATACAATTACAATATAAATTTAGTAACTTTACTAACCCTCAAATAGTTATAATAATTTAAAAACTAGAAATTATGATAAATGTTTGTATTGCAGATAATTTTCCAGTAGTTCATTTTGGGATAAAATCGTATTTTAAAGACCATTCCGACATCAGTATTGTTTCTAATATTGGAAACTTTTCTATGATTCAAGATGCGCTTAAAACGAAAAAAATTGACGTCTTAATACTTGACCTTGAGCTTAATGGGCTTTCAAGTATTTTTGATGTAAAAGCAATTTTAAAAAATAATCCGAATACAAAAGTGATTATTTTTTCTGGTCTTTCAGAACAAATTTATGCTCCAAATGCAATAAAATCTGGTATTTCTGCTTATGTTCATAAGTCAGAAAAATTAGAAACTCTTGGAACAATAATACAAAAAGTGAGTCACGGCGATATTGTTCTGAGCGATTCTGTAAAGAAAAACTTGGCGTTAATTGGTCGCCAAAATAAAAGTGAACGCCTTTATCGTAAACTTTCCAATAGAGAAATTGAGGTTTTGCGCTATTTAAGTGATGGAAAAAAGAACAATGAAATTTCTAAAATTCTTCATCTGAACGAAAAAACAATCAGTACTTACAAATTAAGATTATTGACAAAACTGAACGTTACCAATTTAGTTGATTTGGTAAATAAAGCTAAAAAATTAGAAATAGTTTAGTTGTATCGTGACATCACGCGTCCTAATTTATTCGAAAAAGAATTGATTAATTTGTAGTAATCCATCGCTAATGACAATGAATCTGTGTTGTCAGCGTCTGGTTCTGGCAAAATTGAGCCTTTTAATTCCTCAATAATTCTATCTACTAAATACCATCTCATCGTTAGAATTGTTTCGGAAACATACTGACTTATCGTTTCATTTTTTTGCTTGACAAAGATGTTTTGTCCACTCCAATCGTGCAACGCTAACTTTTCATCTTCCATTAAAATATCCGTAACTTCCTGTGCAAATTCTTGCGGCAATTGCATCAAATACTGCTCAATATTAAAGCTTTCGTTTTGATTGAAATAGTCAACTAGATTCGTATAAATTCCTTTAAATAATTCATTTGCAAGTTCAACCTCATCTTCTTGCAAACTTAAATAGACTCTTTGATAAACGAAATATTCTTTTTTCTCGATGCTATTTTCCAATTCTCCATCAGCATTCGTTTTCAAAAGTACATCTTCAAATTCTTCTTTTATGTTTCCATATAAAAGTAAAATTTCGATGATTTTTCGTTCCAATTGATACAAAACATCCACTTTTTCAATGGCAATTGAAGTATCACTTTTTACAATTTCAAAAGCTTTTTGCTCTTGTTTGATTTTTTTTCCAGTTTCTGTAATGTCTTTCTGAACCAATTGTGCCAAAGTACTCAGCAACACTTGCTCGGAAATATCCATAATTCGAGAACATTCTTGGATGTATATTTCACGTTGAATTCGGTCTGGAATTTTAGAAATACTGGAAACCATATCCCGAATTAATTCTGCTTTTTTGATTGGATCATTCTTTGCATCTTTCATCAAAAGAGACGCTTTGAACTGAATAAAATCTTTAGAATTTTCTTCTAAATACAAAACCAAATCTTCATAAGGCGTTTTTCGAGCAAAACTATCTGGATCTTCGCCATCAGGAAAAGCACAAACACGAACGTTCATTCCTTCTTCCAAAATCAAATCGATTCCTCGAATAGAAGCGCGCAATCCTGCCGCATCACCATCAAAAAGTACCGTGACATTTTTTGTTAATCTGTTAATTAAACGGATTTGGTCTGGTGTTAAAGCCGTTCCCGAAGAAGAAACCACATTTTCAATTCCTGATTGATTGAACTGAATTACATCGGTATAACCTTCAACTAAAAAGCAGTTATTTTGTTTTGCAATGGCTTGTTTCGCTTGAAAAATTCCATATAAAACTTTACTTTTATGGTAAATATCACTCTCAGGTGAATTCAGATATTTTGCCGCTTTTTTGTCATTGGTAAGAATTCTTCCACCAAAACCCAAAATTCTACCCGACATACTCTGAATTGGAAACATCACACGCCCTTTGAACCTGTCAAATGGACGGTCGTCTCTTGGAATTGTCAATCCTGTACTTTCCAAAAATTCCAATTTATACCCTTTGCCTAAAGCTTCTTTGGTAAAGGCATCCCAAGTTTCGGGCGAATAACCCAATGCAAATTTCTTGATAGTTTCATTGGTAAAACCACGTTCTTTAAAATAAGAATATCCAATGGCTTTTCCTTCCTCAGAATTTAAAAGCACATCTTGAAAGTAATTTTTAGCAAATTCCGAAACCAAATACATACTTTCGCGAACGTCAGTATTTACTTTCTCTTCATCTGTTTGAACGGTTTCTTCAATTTCGATATTGTACTTTTTAGCCAAATATCGAATGGCTTCTGGATACGTAAAATGCTCGTGCTCCATCAAAAAAGCAACAGAATTTCCGCCTTTTCCAGAACTAAAATCTTTCCAAATTTGCTTCACAGGCGATACCATAAAAGATGGAGAACGCTCGTCAGAGAAAGGACTCAAGCCTTTGAAATTACTTCCCGCACGTTTCAATTGTACAAAATCGCCAATAACCTCCTCTACTCGAGCAGTTTCGAAAACGGTATCAATGGTTGCTTTTGAAATCAATTTATTTTAGGGGTTCAAAGGTTAAGGTTCAAAGTTACAAAGTTTTTCAGTAATCTAATACATTACTTTTTTCTATCAATTACATAATTTACCATCATAATCAAAGAATCTTTATACTCTGATTTTGGATAATTTTCTAAAAGCTGCAAGGCTTCTTGTTGAAATTGAATCATTTTTTGTTCGGCATACGAAAGTCCGTTATTGTCTTTCACAAAAGCAATTACTTCCTTGACACGCTTTTTATCTTTGTTATGATTTTTTATGGAATTGATAAGCCAATTTTTCTCTTTTGAAGTACAAATATTGAGAACGTGAATTAATGGCAACGTCATTTTTTGTTCTTTAATGTCAATCCCTGTTGGTTTTCCAATTGCTTCATCAGAATAATCAAATAAATCATCTTTTATTTGAAATGCCATTCCAATAAGTTCTCCGAATTTCCTCATATTCTCAACTTGCACGGCATCGTCAAGTACTGATTTTGCTCCAAGTGCACAACAAGCGGCAATTAAAGTAGCCGTTTTCTTTTGGATAATTTCGTAATAAATAGCCTCGGTAATGTCTAATCTTCGGGCTTTTTCTATTTGAAGTAATTCGCCTTCACTCATTTCTCGAACAGCAACTGAAATGATTTTCAACAAGTCAAAATCGCCATTATCAATAGAAAGTAGTAATCCTTTTGACAATAAATAATCGCCAACTAAAACCGCAATTTTATTTTTCCAAAGGGCGTTTATAGAGAAGAAACCTCGTCTTTGATTGCTATCATCCACCACATCGTCGTGAACTAAAGTTGCCGTATGAATCAGTTCAATTACAGAAGCACCACGAAAAGTTCGTTCGTTAACGCTGCCTTTTGAAAGCATTTTTGCAGTAAGAAAAACAAACATCGGACGCATTTGTTTTCCCTTTCTATTGACAATATAATACGTAATTCTGTTGAGCAACGCCACTTTAGAAAGCATCGCTTCCCGAAATTTTATTTCGAAAAGTTCCATCTCCTGAAGAATTGGCTGTTTTATTTGAGATATTACATTCATTGCGATTCCAAAGGTACGGCTTTGAGTTTATTATCGCAATGCTATACCTTATAGTTTTCTTAAAATCAAAATAAATAAGCACTCAATTTCCTTTATTTTCTAAATAAAAAAGGGTGGAAATTTACTTCCACCCTTACACTTTTATAAGATATATTTTTAAATATAATAACAATTACGCATTTGCCGTAACCGCCTCTCTATCAATTTTTCCAACCAAGCCTACCAATACTTTTCCGGGACCAACTTCTGTAAATAAAGTAGCACCGTCTGTTATCATTTGTTGCACCGATTGCGTCCATTTTACTGGGGCAGTCAACTGAATAATCAAGTTTTTCTTAATCTCTGATGGATCAGAAACCGCACTTGCCGTTACATTTTGATACACCGGACAAATTGGATTTGAAAAAGTGGTAGCCTCGATTGCAGCCGCCAATTCTTCTCTTGCTGGCTCCATCATTGGCGAGTGAAATCCTCCTCCAACAGGCAACAATAATGCTCTTTTTGCACCAGCAACTTTCATTGCTTCACACGCTTTTTCAACTGCCGAAAACTCTCCCGAAATCACCAATTGTCCTGGGCAATTATAATTCGCAGCAACAACAATTCCGTCTATTGATGCGCAAACTTCTTCCACTATTTTGTCTTCCAATCCTAAAACCGCTGCCATTGTTGAAGGCTTAATTTCACAGGCTTTTTGCATCGCCAAAGCTCTTTTTGAAACCAATCGTAATCCGTCTTCAAACGACAAAGTTCCATTGGCAACCAACGCCGAAAATTCACCTAATGAATGTCCAGCCACCATTTCTGGCTTGAAATTTTCCAATGTTTTTGCCAAAATTACTGAATGTAAAAACACCGCCGGTTGCGTTACTTTGGTCTCTTTCAATTCTTCAGCCGTACCTTCAAACATAATATCGGTGATTCTAAAACCCAAAATTTCGTTCGCTTTTTCGAATAATTCTTTGGCTAATTCTGAATTTTCGTACAATTCTTTGCCCATCCCCGTGAATTGTGCGCCCTGACCTGGAAATATATATGCTTTCATATTTTATATGTTTAATTAACTTAATTTGGAATGCAAAAATAGTATTTTTTTGGAGCAAATCAATCCCCTTTCATAATAACAATTTGTCCCGCTGTCCGTTATAGTCTTGCTCCGTTCCTACGCAAGAGCTGCCACTTCCATCGGGGCTACCAAGTACGTTTATATTTTCTAACAACGTTTTTCTAATCCCGTTAATGATGAACGTTTACCACATTTGCAGCAGCAATTGCACGTTCAACAATTTCCTCAATTGGAGTTTCTAAACTATCATACACCAAGGAAACACCCATTCTTCTATAAGGTCTTGAAGTTGGTTTTCCAAATATTCTGAAATCTGTTTTTGGCAAAGCAGCAATTTTTTCAATACCAGAATACGTTGGATTTTCACTATTTTCCTTTGCAGAAATTACGGCACTTGCACCAGCCTTTTCTAATTTTATTTCAAAAATCGGCAAACTCAAAATCGCACGTAAATGCAATTCAAATTCATTGAAATTTTGTGTTCCCGCTAATGTAACCATTCCCGTATCGTGAGGTCTTGGCGACAATTCAGAAAAATAAACACCATCGTCAGCAAGGAAAAATTCAACACCAAAAAGACCTGCACCACCCAAAGCTTCCGTAACTTTTTCAGCCATATCTTGCGCTTCAAACAAATCTTTATCAGAAATTCTTGCTGGCTGCCAACTTTCTTGATAATCACCACGCTCTTGACGATGCCCAATTGGAGCACAAAAAAGAGTTGGATTATTATTTTGAACTACCGTCAATAAAGTGATTTCTGAATTGAATTTCACAAAGGCTTCTACAATTACTTCTACCACGTCACCACGGGAACCTTCAACGGCATAGTTCCAAGCTTTTTCAACGTCGGATGCTGTTTTTATTGTCGATTGTCCTTTTCCAGAAGATGACATTAATGGTTTTATCACGCAAGGCATCCCAACATCCAAAACAGCTTGTTCCAATTCATCAGCTGAAGTTGCATACCGATAATTTGCCGTTTTTAAACCCAATTCTTTGGCAACCAAATCACGAATCGCTTTTCTATTCATAGTGAAATTTGCAGCTTTCGCAGAAGGAACAACTGTAATCCCTTGTTTTTCGTAATCATAAAAACGTTCGGTTCTAATAGCTTCAATTTCAGGAACTATAAAATCAGGTTTGTGTTTTGCAACTATTCTATCTAATTCGGCACCATCGAGCATATTAATAACTTCAAAACCGTGAGCGACTTGCATTGCAGGTGCATTTTCATAATTATCAACGGCTATAACGATTTGTCCAATGCGTTGTGCGGCAATTGCAAATTCTTTCCCTAATTCTCCAGAACCTAAAAGTAGTATTTTCATAAATAAAAAAAAGTTTAAAATTTAAAGTTTAAGGTTGTGAAACTTTAAGCCTTAAACTTTAAACTAATATAATTGTAGTAATTTATTTGTATTACGGATTATTTCTCCGCTTGAAAGCTATGTTTTAATAGCCAAATGAAAATCTAAGAATATTGCTTTTCGTAATACTTCGCATATTCTCCAGAAGTAACATTTTTCAACCAAGTTTCATTATTCAAATACCAATTTACAGTGCGTTCCAAACCTTGTTCAAAAGTAACAGAAGGTTTCCAACCCAACTCTTGATTTATTTTTGAAGCATCAATGGCATAGCGTAAATCGTGACCTGGTCTGTCTTTTACATACGAAATTAATTGTTCTGATGTACCTGAACTTCGTCCCAATTTATCATCCATAATTCCACAAAGCAATTTGACCAAAGCTATGTTTTGCCACTCATTAAACCCGCCAATATTATAGGTTTCGTGATTTCTACCTTTATGAAATACCAAATCAATAGCAACTGCGTGATCTTCTACAAACAACCAATCGCGTGTATATTTCCCATCACCATAAACAGGCAGATGTTTGTTATTGATAATATTATTAATAAAAAGTGGAATTAATTTTTCAGGAAAATGATTAGGCCCATAATTATTAGAGCAATTTGTAATTACATACGGCAAACCATACGTTTCGCCATACGCTCTAACAAAATGGTCTGAACTTGCTTTAGAAGCCGAGTAAGGAGAATTTGGGTCGTAAGCTGTGGTTTCGGTAAATAATCCTTCCGCACCAAGACTTCCATAAACCTCATCGGTACTAATATGATAAAAACGCTTTCCTGATTCGTTACCTTTCCACTGGGTTTTTGCAGCATTCAATAAATTCATCGTCCCAATAACATTGGTTTTAACAAAAGACAAAGGGTCTTCTATAGAACGATCCACGTGCGATTCCGCCGCAAGATGCAAAACACCTTCAAATTGATGTTGGCTGAACAAAGCATCAATAAATTGTGCATCAACAATATCTCCTTTTACGAAAGTATAATTCGGTTCATTTTCAATATCAGCAATGTTTTCTAGATTACCTGCATAAGTCAATACATCCAAATTATAAATATGATATTCTGGATAATTCTTAACAAATCTTCTCACAACGTGTGAACCTATGAAACCGGCACCGCCAGTAATTAATATTTTTTTCATTATGCTATTTATATTTTAAAACTCTTTTTTGACAGAAATAAATTTACAATTTTCCATCGCTAATTTCACCTAAAACACCCTTGACATCAAAAATAATACTCTTCTCATTTTTTAATTTCTGGAAATCAATATCCATAAATTCTTTATGAGAAACGCCTAAAACTATGGCGTCAAAAGTAGCATTTGGAACTATTTTAGTGGTTTCTAATTTATATTCGTGAGTAACTTCTGCTGGATTAGCCCAAGGATCGTGAATGGTTACTTGAATTCCGTAGTCCTTTAAAGCCGTTATTACATCAATAATTTTTGTGTTTCGAACGTCTGGACAATTTTCTTTGAATGTGATTCCTAACATTAATAAAGAAGAACCGTGAATTGCAATTCCTTTTTTAATCATTAGTTTAACAACTTGTGAAGCAACATACTCCCCCATGCTATCATTTAATCTTCTTCCTGCTAAAATAATTTCAGGATGATACCCCATTTCTTGTGCTTTTTGCGCCAAATAATAAGGATCAACTCCGATACAATGACCACCAACTAAACCTGGTTTAAAGGGTAAAAAATTCCATTTTGTGCCTGCCGCTTCTAAAACTGCGTGAGTATCAATTTCCAAAATATTGAAAATTTTAGCCAATTCATTTACAAAAGCAATATTAATATCTCGTTGAGAATTTTCAATTACTTTGGCTGCTTCAGCAACTTTTATAGATGGTGCCAAATGCGTTCCAGCAGTAATAACAGATTTATAAAGTTCGTTTACTTTCTGTCCAATTTCAGGTGTAGAACCAGCAGTAACTTTTAATATTTTCTCTACAGTATGTTCCTTATCCCCAGGATTAATTCGCTCAGGAGAGTATCCTGCGAAAAAATCAATGTTAAATTTCAAACCACTAATTCGTTCCAAAACAGGCACACATTCTTCTTCAGTAACACCTGGGTAAACAGTAGATTCATAAATTACGATATCTCCTTTTTTTAAGACTTTCCCAACAGTTTCACTAGATTTATACAACGGCGTTAAATCTGGACGGTTATTTTTATCAACAGGAGTTGGAACAGTAACAATATAATAATTGCAGTTTTCAATGTGTTGCAAATTATTGCTACAAAATAATCCGTTTGCGTCTGAAGGAGCTTCTACCAAGACATTTTTCAAAACATCTTCAGAAATTTCAAGCGTTGCATCGTTCCCGGAACGTAATTCTGAAATTCGTTTTTGATTAATATCAAAACCTACTACAGGATATTTAGTTGCAAAAAGTCTTGCCAAAGGCAAACCTACATATCCTAAGCCAATTACTGCAATTTTAGCGTCTTTTGACACTATTTGATTTTCATTTATAAGCATAATATTATGTATGTAAATTTGGTTATTATAAGTTTTTATTTGAATTTGTAATTAAGAAGTTTAAATTTCAATCAAAGATTTAAATGTTTTAAAAATCTAACGTCCGATACTTTTATAAACAAAACCTATTTCTGTAAGCATTTTACCATCCAAAACATTTCTACCATCAAAAACAAAAGCAGGTTTTTGCATAGCATCGTATATTTTTTGCCAATCATAATTCTTGAATTCATCCCATTCTGTTAAAACTGCAATTGCGTGCGCCTTATCACAAGCTTCATAAGGATTTTCGGAAACAGAAATTCCTTTTCTATTTAAATCAGAAGGTCGCGTTTCTAAATAATCTAAATCGGAAAGTACTTTTTTCTCGGAAACTTTCGGGTCATAAACAGCTATTTTAGCTTGCTCATTTAACAAATGATCTGCAACATATATAGCTGCTGATTCTCTTGTATCATTTGTGTCTTTTTTGAAAGCCCAACCTAAAAACGCTATTTTCTTGCCAGAAATGGTATTGTATAAAGTAGTTACGATATTTTTTGAAAATCTATTTTTTTGATGATCATTCATTATAATTACTTGTTCCCAATAGTCAGCGACTTCATTTAAACCAAACGATTGACAAATATAAACCAAGTTTAAAATGTCTTTTTGAAAGCAAGAACCACCGAATCCAACAGATGCTTTTAGAAATTTAGAACCAATTCTACTGTCCATTCCAATTGCACGAGCAACCTCATTTACATCAGCACCTGTTTTTTCACAAAGTTCTGATAGCGCATTTATGGAAGATACACGTTGCGCAAGAAACGCATTAGCTGTTAATTTAGATAATTCCGAAGACCAAACATTTGTAGTCAAAATTTGTGCTGCAGGAACCCAATTTGAATATATGTCAACTAACTTTTGTATGGCAACTAGTCCTTCAGGAGTTGTATCGCCGCCAATTAAAACCCGATCTGGATTCAATAAGTCTTGAACGGCAGTTCCTTCAGCAAGAAATTCTGGATTAGATAATATTTGAAATTGAACCCCATTTCCTGTTTGTGTAAGAATACTTTTTATTGCTTCGGCAGTTCTTACAGGAAGTGTAGATTTTTCAACAACTATTTTGTCTGATTTAGAAACTTTAGCAATTTGACGCGCACAAAGCTCAATGTATTTCAAATCGGCTGCCATTCCTTTTCCAGAACCATAGGTCTTGGTTGGAGTATTTACAGAAATAAATATTAGTTGCGCTTCATCAATTGCACTTTCAACATCAGTTGAAAAAAACAAATTTCTACCCCTCGCTTCTGCAACAATATCACTCAGTCCAGGCTCGTAAATTGGTATGTTCTCAACGTTAGGGTCATTCCAAGCCGAAATTCTATCTTCATTTAAATCAACAACGATAACTTTGATATGGGGACATTTTTGAGCAATTATAGCCATTGTTGGACCACCAACATAACCTGCTCCAATACAACAAATAGTTTTTATTTCCATAAATTCTGAATTCTAATTTTTCCTAATATATAACATCAGCTCCAAAATTAATAGTTTTATTTAATTTGGAAATTTTTAGTTAGATTATTTTAAATTATTCCAATACCAAGTAACGGCTTCTTTTAGACCATCTTGCATTGAAAATTTTGGATTATAGTTCAACAGGTTTTTTGCCTTTACAATACTTGCTAACGAATGAGGGATATCGCCAAGTCTGTTTTTACCATAAATCACTGGGACTTCATTGATTTTTTCGTCAAATTCACTCAAATATTTTTTGAGATAATGCACTAAATCATTTAACGTGTTTCTATCTCCGAAAGCCGTATTGAAAACTGTATTTAATGCGTTTTTATTCTCTGTTAACATTGCCAATTCATTCATTTGAATTACATTATCAATGTAAGTAAAATCACGCGAATAATTTCCGTCACCATTAATAACAGGGCTTTCATATTGCATTAATTGCATTACAAATTTTGGAATCACAGCTGCATAAGCACCATTTGGATCTTGTTTACGTCCAAAAACATTAAAATATCGAAGTCCAATTGTTTCTAAACCATACGTTTTACTAAATATTTCTGCATATAATTCATTTACGTATTTAGTGATTGCATAAGGTGACAAAGGTTTGCCGATGTTTTCTTCCACTTTTGGCAATGCTTCAGAATCTCCGTAAGTTGAAGAACTTGCCGCATAAATAAATCTTTTTACTTTAGCATCTCTTGAGGCAACAAGCATATTAAGAAACCCTGAAATATTAACTTCGTTGGTTGTAATTGGATCATTTATTGAGCGGGGAACAGAACCTAAAGCTGCTTGATGAAATACATAATCTACCCCTTGAACAGCTTTGTGACACGTTGCTAAATCTCTAATATCTCCTTCTATAAGATTGAATTTATCGTATGTTACAGAAGTCATCAAATTATGATGATGACCCGTTGCAAAATTATCTAAACAATTTACATAATATCCTTTTGACAAAAAGTATTCGCATAAATTTGAACCAATAAATCCAGCTCCACCAGTAATCAAAATCCGGTTTAGATTAACTTCTTTAATCATTTAACTTATTCAATAGTTATATTATTTTTTGAATTTCTTTTTTATTTTTTGCATAAAAGTAAGTGGTTTTTCTTCTTGGTAATAACCATCCGAGTATCCACCGTATCCGTACCCGTAGCCATAACCGTACCCGTAGCCATAACCATATCCATATTTAGCTTTATTCTCGAAGCCATTTAAAATAATACAAACCGAATTTAACTCTTTGTTTTTGTATTTTTCATTAACAACAGATAACATACTTTTTTTGGTTCTTTTTTGTCTTACAATATAAAGAACAGCATCAGTAAATTGATTTATAGCTAAAGCATCTGAGACCAAACCAATAGGAGGTGTGTCAATAATAATATAGTCATATTTTAATTTCAATTCGGCAAATAATTCTTTCATTCTATCACCAAGCAATAATTCTGCTGGATTAGGAGGAATTGGACCTGAACTAATAATATCTAGAAAAGGAACTTGTGTTTTTTGAATAACTTCATCTATAGATTTTTGACCTATTAAATAATTCACGACACCTATTTCATTAGAAAGATTAAAGTCATCAACCACTTTAGGTTTTCTTAAATCCATTACAACAATAACAGTCTTTTTTTCACTTAAAGCAAATACGGTCGCTATATTAACAGCTGTAAATGATTTCCCTTCTCCACTTATAGAGGAAGTAATCATCAATGTTTTTGCACCATCAACATTTTGATTTTTATATAAAAACTGAAGCGATGAGCGAATAGCTCTAAATGATTCTGCAATTGCTGATTTTGAATTTTCAAATACAAGTAAATTAGAAACACTTTGACTTTGTCCTGTAACACCAATTATTGGAATATTCGTTAATTTCTGAATATCAGCAGTGTTTAAGATACTATTGTCTAACAATGTTAAGACAAATACTAATAATAATGGAATTAAAAAACCTAAAAACAAAGCAAGAATATAATTTACACTTGTTTTAGGTCCAAGTAATCCTCCACCTGTATCTTTTGCAGGATCAATAGATTGAATGTCGGAAACATTTGCAGCTCTAACTATATCTGCCTCACTTCTTTTTTGAAGAAAAGTATTATAGACCGCATCATTTAAATCATATTTCCGTTTTATTTTTAACAATGCTTGCTGATCTTCCGGCAATTGCATTAATAACGATTCTGTTTCAACAATTTTTTTATTTACATCAGATAAATCAGATATAATTCCAACTTTAGCAGAGACAATATTTTCAAAAAGAACATTTTTAATTGCTTCCATCTGATTGTCAAAATCCTTGTAAAATTTTTGTTGCTTTGTGGTATATGACATTGCTGCTCGTTCTACCGAAAGAGATATCAACTTAGAAACACCTCCTGTAATATTTGGATCTTCAATTGCGGCAACAGCTGGCGCTGGAAGCTTTGAATAGTCAGTACTGTTCTTAAGGTAAGAATTTAGTCTATTATAGTAAGCAATTTTTCTTTTTATAATATCCCGTTCATTGTCAAGTGTCGATAATTTGGCAGCAATAGTTGCCCCGCCACTTTCTATTTCAACAATATTTTTGCCCCGTCTAAATTCATCTAAATCATTTTCTGAAGTCTTCAATTGTTTTTCCATTACAACCAAAGTACTGTCAATAAAATGTATGGTGTTTTTAGCAAATTCATTTTTGGAATCCAACTCATTTTTTCTAAGTACAACAACAGTCGTGTTTAAAAAATCTACCAATCGTGCTTTATTGGTTCCCTGTAATCCTAATTTTAGGAGTGACCCTCCTCCTTTTGCATCTACAGGAGAAATATCAATGTTTTTATACGTTGAAACAGTTCCATCGAAATCATTGAATTTAACAAAAAATTCCTTGCCAACATAATCTGACGGAAAATCTGTAAGCTCTAATTTCCAATTCAAATAAGGCAAACTAACTTGTTGTCCAATTTTATAATTACCAACAAAATCAGTATCAGGCGAATTCATTAACCTAGATGAATTGTCAGAGTAATTAAACAATTTTACTTGATTACCTTCAAATGGAATACTAATTTCATAATTAGTTTGGTTCAGAAATTTAATTTTAATAAGAACGTTTAGAATTTGTCCTTTTGAATTATCACAATTAACAATGAAAGGCACTGAACCATAAACATCCAAATAATTGTATTTTCCTTTTATTAAATATTGAATATAATAATGTAACTTTCTGACTACTGCTTCATTATGAGATCTCGATTTTAATATTGTTTCAACAGCTTGAACTTTATCCGATGTTCCTCCCCAATTGAATACTAAGCTCGTTGTTGATGTAAAAAAAGGATTATTTTCTTCTTTAATATTTATTTGACTTTCCACACCGTAAATTTTTTCTTTACGAACATTTACCTGATATGCAATTGTAAAAGCAATTATAAAACTCAAAATAAACAACTTCCAGTAACTTAGTATTTTGATAAGAAAACCTTTAAAATCAAAATTATTTTGTGTTTCAAATGATAAGAAATCTTTAGTGTCAAGCATTTACGTTGAATTTTAAAATCTTTGGAATATAAAAAATGTTGTTACCATGGCAGAAAAAATAGACATTATTGTAGTGAATGTTTGAAGTCCAATAGTTCCCGTTCCCCAAGTTTTCTGTTTCAAAGGTTTAACATATATAAAGTCATTAGGTTGAAGATAATAATAAGGTGATTTCACCGCATTAATATCTGTTAAATCTATTGAGTACATTTCAGTTCCTTGAGGAAATTGTCTCATTATGACAATATTTTTTCTATCACCAGTTATGGCAATATCACCAGAATTAGCAATTGCTTCCAGTATACTTAACTTGTCGCGGTAAATAACTTTTGATCCAGAAGAACCAACTTCTCCACTAATTGTATATCTAAAACCTGCTAAACGGACAGTGACAAATATATCTGCTTCTTTATTAAAATAATTGGTCAAAAGTAAATTTTCAATTTTAACTCGGATTTCATCAGCCGTTAAACCTAAAACACTTATGTTTCCTATAACTGGAATTCTAATATCTCCATGGATATCAACACTATAACCTGTAAAATACGAATTACTTTCTGATTGTGAATTATTAGAATTAGTATTAGAATTAGTTGAGGACGAATTAAACATTTCAACTAGTTTTTGGTCAAGTGCTTTAATCGTTAAATTTAATATATCTCCAGTTTGAATTCTGTACGGTCTTGATTCAAGTTGCGTAACTTGATCATTTGTAGTCGTTTTTGATTTATTTTGCAAATAAATTATATCTTTTCTTGGAATACAAGAAGTAAAAAAAAGAACAAAAATAAATGTTAAGTAAAATAATTTATTAATCATCTTATAAATTTAATTAAGCAAATATAGTTTTTTCAAATATATAAAAAAAGAAAGAGCGCAAACTTTTATTAATTATTATTAAATGAGTTTTCAAAAGGTACCCTTTGCAATATGCTCCTTCCTAAAGTCACTTCGTCGGCATATTCTAGTTCATCTCCAACAGATATCCCTCTAGCTATTGTTGAAGTAATTACATTAAAAATTTTAATTTGTTTGTAAATATAAAAATTGGTAGTATCGCCTTCCATAGTTGAACTTAGCGCAAATATAATTTCATGAACCAATCCTTTACTTACCTTTTCTACTAAGGTTGAAATTTTTAATTGGCTTGGGCCAATTCCATCCATTGGAGAAATTTTACCTCCCAAAACATGGTAAATTCCTCGAAATTGCCCCGTATTTTCAATAGCCATAACATCACGAATATCTTCTACAACACAAATTATTTTATGATCTCTTTTATTATTAGAACAGATTTCACATGTAGGGGAATCAGAAATATTGTGACAATTTTCACAAAACTTAACTTCTTCACGCATTTTTAACAAAGATTGCGATAAAAAAACAGTTCGTTCTAAAGGCTGCTTTAGCAAATGCAACACCAATCGCAAAGCAGTTCTTTTTCCAATACCTGGTAATTGAGCCATTTCATTTACAGCCTTTTCTAATAATTTTGATGAGAATTCCATGATGCAAATTAAGGAAAAATAAATATAATTCGATTAATTTATTGGTATATTTGTATTTTAAATTTATAAAAATTGATTTCATTTTTAAAGTCCAAACCCAAGCTATTTGAATTAATTCCAGAAAATTATGTTGATATTCATTCACATATATTATTTGGTCTTGATGATGGCGCAAAAACAATATTAGATACTGAATTCTTAATTCAATCTATGATTGATTTAAAATTTTCAAAATCTATAACAACTCCACATACGATGACTTATGTGTGGGAAAATACTACTGAAACAATCCTTAAATCGTATGAAACTGTTAGAGAAAATCTTCCCGAACAAGTTTCAAAATTAAATTTAGGAGTCGCTTCAGAATACTTAATGGACGATGGATTTGTAAAACTTTTTAAATCAAAACCGTTATTAACTTTAAAAGATAATTATGTAATTGTAGAAATGTCTTATTTGAATCCTCCAATTCAATTATTTGACATTATTTTTGAACTTCAAGTAGCTGGTTATATTCCAATTTTAGCACATCCTGAACGTTACAATTTTTATCATAATAGTTTTGATATTTACAAAAAACTAAAAAAAGCAGGGTGTTATTTCCAAATAAATCTTTTATCAACAGTTGGATTCTATGGCAAAGAGGTTGCGGAAGCTGCTCAAAAGTTATTGCAATTAGGCATGATTGATTTTGCAGGTTCTGATATACATCACAAAATTCATGTCGAAGCTTTCTACAATAAAATCATTATAAAAGATTCAAAATCATTAGTAAATTCGATGAACAATAATTCTATATTTAGATAATTAGGATTTTACTTCTTTTGCAAATTTATTTGCTATTTTTTTATACCACGGAATTTTAACTTCCTCTACTCCATAACCGTAGCCATAGCCGTAACTATAACCATAACCTTTCTTAGAAACAGTATCGTTTAATAATATTGACATGTTCGGCAATTTGTTATCATTATATAAATTTTTAGGAATATTGAGCATTCTTTTATCCAAATAATTAGCACGGACAACATAAACGAAAGCATCAGCAAATTTTGCAATAATAGCGGTATCGGTAACTAAACTAATTGGAGCAGTATCAACAATTACATAGTCATACTCTTTTCTTAATTGATTAAATAGGGATTCCACTTTTTTTCCCATCAATAATTCTGCTGGATTTGGAGGAATAATTCCTGATGGAAGAACGTAAAACGCTTCAAATCCTGATTGTTTAACAATATAATCCTCTAATTTTCCGTCTTTAGAAGTTAAATAATTAGTCACCCCTCTATCTGGAATTTGCATATATTCGTCAATTTTTGGATTTCTAATATCCATACCTAATAGTAAAACTTTTTTTCCAGAAGCAGCAATTGTAGCTGCTAAATTTACTGCTACAAAAGTTTTTCCTTCTTTTGGGACAGTAGAGGTTGAAAAAATTACTTTTGCAGTACCTTCAGGAACTTGATTAAGCATAAATTCCAAATTGGTTCTAATAATTCTTAATGCCTCTGCTGTTCCTGTTCTTGAAGTAGCATTTACAATTTCTTTATCAGTATCTAAATGTGGTACATCTCCTAAAAAAGGAATTGACATTTTCCCTTCAATATCAAAACGACCTTTTATTTTAGTATCAAATAAATCCAAAAGAAATAATATTGAAAAAGGCACTAATAATCCTAAAATGATTGCTACGAGATAAATTATTTGACTATTTGGCGAAACTCTATTGTTTTCTGCTTTTGCCTCATCAATTACTTTAGCGTTTGGAGCTGTAACGGCTAATTTAATTGCTGTTTCCTCCCGCTTTTGCAATAAATACAGATACAATGTTTCTTTAATTTGTTGTTGTCTTCCTAAAGAACGAGCTTCTTTTTCAAGTGTGGGAATTTGAGAGATTTTTCCAACTGCCAAATTATTTTGCTTCAATAAATCACTGATAGTAATTTTTAATGTATTTTTCTGTTGCTCTAAACCAGAAATCAAATTTATTTTTAATGTTTCCAGTTTTTTATTAATATTCTGAACAACAACATTTTTAGACCCTGCATTTTTCAACAGACGGTTACGCTCCAAAATTAATTGATTGTATTGATCTATAGATCCTGAAGAAGTATTATTTGCAGACATAACGTTTGGTGGAATCAATTCTGAAACTGACGATTTCTTTACATAATCAGTCATCAGCTGAAGTACTTTCAGTTGTGTTTCCAATTCAATTCCTTGTTTTTCAATACTAGCAGCATTTCCTACAAACAATCCCGCTTCTGTTGCAATGTCTGTTACACGGTTATTTTTCTTAAAAATTTCAGTTTGTTTTTCAACGCCGCCCAATTCTTCTGTAATGAAATTAATACGTTTTTCGATAAACTTAGAGGTGTTCTCATAAACTAAGTTTTTATAGGAAATCGCACTGTTGTTATAAACTACAATCAATTGATTTAAAAAATCGACTGCTTTTTCCTTTACAGGATCTACAATTGAAATTTCTATTATACTGGAAGATTTACTCAACGAAGTAATTACCATTCTCTTTTTATAACTAATAGCAACATCCTCTAAAGGGAGAATTGTAATGTTAATTTTAAAATCATCTCCCCAACTAGTATTTTCAAAAAATACTTTTTTAAGAATACTAAATTTTGCGCCTTCTTCTTCTACTGATTGCCCATACTTAAAATCACCGATTTTTACCTCTTTATTATTAAATAAAGCATACGTAGAATTAGTTATTCCTTTAACAAAAAAAACATGATTATTTTTATCAAAATTAACAGGTGTTTCTGAAAAAATAATTTTTATTGGAGAATTTTTATAAATATCTTCTTCTTTAACACGTCCTTTATTTATGTATAAAACATTTAACGCCAATTCCTTAACAGCTCCACTAATTATAGTTCGTGATTTTAATATTTCTATTTCATTATCAACACTACTTTTACCTCCTGATACTACGGCTAAATCTGAAAATGCAGAAAGTTCATTCATACCGCCCTTTCTATCATCAATAATTAGCGCAGAAGTAGTTGCTTTATATTGCGATACAGCATATCGCAAATAGGTAAATGAAATCAAAATTGCTATAGTTACAGAAATCAAAAACCAAATCCATTGATTTAAATATCTCTCAAGGAGTTCGTTGATATTAAAATCTTCTCCAATAGTATTTGGCGCTTGGGTTTGTTTGTTTTCCATGAATTAATTTATTTGATAACTAAAAATAGTATTGTAGTTAGTAAGGATAATATTGAAACTATAATAGAAACATTAGGTCCAATAGCAGAAGAATTGATTTTTGTTTTATTCGGTTCAACATATATAATATCATTATGTGCCAAATAATAATAAGGTGAAGTCATGAAATCTCTTTTGGTAATATCTACTTTTTCAATTGTTCGAATTCCTTCATTTTCACGAATAATCATTATTGAATTTCTTTTCCCGTAAACTGTTAAATCACCGGACATACTTAAAGCATCTAATAATGTTAGTCGCTCACTTTGTATCGATTTCAAACCTGGGCTACCAACTTCTCCTAATACAGAAACTTTAAAATTAGTTACTCTAAGGTTCACTGTAGGGTCTTTGATATCATTTGCCAAAAGGCTCTTAATTTTGTTTACCGCTTGAATTCGAGTAAACCCTCCTAATTTAATTTTTCCAAGTATTGGAAAATCAATATTTCCTTCTTTGTCAATTAAATATCCTTGCTGTGCAGAACTTGCAACTCCATTGCCCGTAGTAACAATGTTATAAGGTACCGCAACTTCAGGGTTTTCTGCCGAAATTATAATCATTACTTCATCATCAGGCTGGATTAAAGGTTCGTAATTGGTAATTTCTGAAGTTGCTTTTAAATCTTTATCTGATTGAAGGTAAACGATTTTCTTGCTGAAAGAACAAGATGAAAGTGCAGCGAGCACAAGAATTAGGAACGTTTTATTTAAGGCGGTTTTACATTTCATTTGATGATACTATTTTACAAAGATAATTTTTAATTATTAGTTTATTACTGCTGAATGTTAATAGTTAAAATTCTGACATAATGAGTTTTAACTTATGATACTAATTTCTGTAAATAATTATATTAAAACTTAATTGTCTAATTCATTAAATTCAGAATTCATGCTTATAAATTCGGGGACAATTTGTTTCATTTTGGAAACAATTAAATCATTTTTATAGGAGTTTGCAATCGTTATTAATTCATCAACTTCATTTGAAAAGTTACTATAATCATTACAAATTTCTTTTGCAATTAATATCTTTTCATGGTGTGTAGGTATTGATTTTGAAGTGTCATTTAATAGTTCTTCATATAATTTTTCTCCAGGACGTAATCCTACTATTTTAATTTTAATATCCTTCTCAGGAATTAATCCTGCCAATCGAATCATCTTTGTTGCCAAATCAATTATTTTAACGGGCTTACCCATATCAAATATATATATTTCACCTCCGTTTCCCATTGCACCAGCTTCAAGAACCAACTGACAAGCTTCGGGAATAGTCATAAAATAACGAATAATATCAGGATGCGTAATTGTTATCGGGCCGCCAACTCTAATTTGCTCAGTAAATAATGGCACTACAGAACCGTTAGAGCCTAAAACATTTCCAAAACGGGTCGTAATAAATTTTGTTGCTCCGCTATTTTCATTTTTTATATTGAAAAATAAAGATTGGACATACTTTTCAGCGATTCTTTTGCTTGCTCCCATCACATTGCTTGGATTAACAGCCTTGTCACTTGATACGAATACAAAGTTTTTAACTCCATGTTCAAACGACAAATCTGCAGCATTTTTTGTGCCTAAAACATTGGCGAATATTGCTTGAGATGGATTTTCTTCCATCATTGGCACATGTTTATATGCTGCAGCATGAAAAACTACTTGTGGTTTATATTTACAAAAAATTTCATTTAACGATTCTTTATTTCTAATATCACAAATTAATGTTTTTATTTTTACTTCTGATATTTGCATCTCAAGTTCAGATTTCAAAAAATGTAACGGCGTTTCTGCTTGGTCTAAAATAATTATATTTTTGGGGTCAAAATCCACGATTTGTCTTGCAATTTCACTCCCTATAGATCCGGCAGCACCAGTAATTAGAATGGTTTTGTTTTTTAACTGATTTGAAATTTGTTTTTGATCTAATACAATACTCTTTCTATCCAATAAATCTTGAATCTGAAAATTCATTACTTTCTTAGATATTTCAACTTGATCTTCCCAGTTAGCTACTGTTGGCGCTGTAAATACCTGATAATTAAACTCCAAGCAATCGTCAACAATCAATAATTTTTCTTCTTTAGTAAGACTGTTGTCAGCGATAATAATAGCTTCTGCATTTAAAGATCGCATTATAACCGAAATTTTCTTTCTCGAATTTAGAATCGGAATATCTAATATTCGTTTTGAAATGTCTTGATTGTTTTTATCTACAAATCCTATAATTCTAAAACGAGTAGGTTTTTCAGAACGCAATGCATTTACTACACTTATAGCATTTGCATCTGACCCGTAAATAATTGCTCTAACTAAATTGGCTTTTCTTTTTTCATTAATGAAATTTTCAAACAAAAATTTTACAAAAATTCGGAATAAAAATAATACGGAAAATATAATAACTAAATGAATAAACAGTGATGGTAATACGTATATTTTTTTTCCTATACTAAAATAGGTGCTGTAATTAATCATTACCAACACTATAAAAGAACAAATGGTAGCATACAACAATTTTATTCCATCTAAAAATGTGGAATGTCTAATAATCCCTGAATAGGTTTTAAAAACTAAAAAAAATATAATATTAACAAATAATATTAAACCAAATCTATACGTAAAATCCAAAGTAGTATAGAAAGTTACTCTAAGACTGCGAATAATTATATATGAAATACCAATTGAACATATTGTCAAAAAAATATCCATAAAAAAAACAATCCATCTTGGCAAATAGCGCATTGTGATTAAATTGTTTCTAATACTATTGCTCAAAAAGATTATATTTAAGTGTTTTTTTAAATACTGAAGTAAATGCATTAATTTAACTGTTGTTTGATTGTAAATTTAATCTATTTATTCAAAAATAGTTTTTTAATTCTTGAAAAACCTATTTTTACTTAAAAAAAAAAGGTTTAAGCTTTCAAGTATTCTTGCTTTTTCTTGTGCTGTACTATTGGAGCCTGAAGGTAAACACAAGCCAAATTCAAATAAATTTTCGGCTACTTGGTTACCATAATAAGGATATTTTTCAAAAATAGGTTGCAAATGCATTGGTTTCCAAAGTGGTCTGCTTTCAATGTTTGCTTGTTCTAAAGCCAATCTTAAATCTTCTCTTGTTTTTCCACCCAATTTTTCTGGGTTTAACACAATTGCTGTTAGCCAATGATTTGAATAATAATCTTGAGAAGGTTCTGAAAACACTGTAACACCCTCAATGTTATTGAAATAATCTACATAAAAATCATGCATTTTTCTGCGAAGTGCCACGTGATTATCTAAAACCTCCATTTGACCTCTTCCAATTCCTGCACAAATGTTGCTCATTCTATAATTGTATCCAATTTCTGAATGTTGATAATGGGGTGCGTTATCTCGAGATTGGGTAGCTAAAAAAACTGCTTTGTTTTTAATATCTTTCGTTTTTGCAACTAATGCTCCACCTCCAGAAGTAGTGATAATTTTATTTCCATTAAATGAAAGTACTCCGATAGTTCCAAAAGTTCCACATTTTTGTCCTTTATAAGTACTTCCTAAAGCCTCGGCACTATCTTCTAAAATTGGGATTTCATATTTATTGGCAACTGTCAAAAGAGCATCTGCATCAAATGGCATTCCATATAAATGAACAGCTACAATTGCTTTTGGTTTTTTACCTTTTGAAATTCGATCTAAAATTGCTTCTTCCAAAGTAACTGCGCACATGTTCCAAGTTTTACTTTCACTGCCCACAAATATTGGTATCGCACCTAAATATAAAATTGGATTTACAGAAGCAGAAAAAGTAAAACTCTGACAAATTACTTCGTCTCCTGCTTGAACCCCAAGAATGATGAGTCCTAAATGCAGTGCCGCAGTTCCAGAACTCAAAGCTCCTATAAAAATATTTTCTTTAAGATAATCCTCTAAATCCGATTCAAAACCATTTACATTAGGTCCCAAAGGCGCGACCCAATTGGCATCAAACGCTTCTTTGATAAATTGTTGTTCTGTCCCACCCATGTGAGGAGAGGAAAGCCAAATTTTTGATTGTGTCATTTTATCTAAAAATTGTTTTTATTATAATATTTATATCGCTAAGAAAAGAATGATTGTAATAATAATCCAGATTCATTTTAACCTTATCCGGGAAGATTATGGTATCATTATAAAGTAATGAATTTTCCTGAAGTCCTAAAATTTCTTCTTCGTTCGCATATTTTATACTTGCCAAACTAGTCAATCCCGGTTTTAATTCTAAAATCTTTCTGTTTTCTCCTTCTAAAAGATCATAATATCCTGCAATATCAGGTCTCGGCCCTACAAAACTCATATCGCCAATTAAAACATTCCATAATTGTGGTAATTCGTCAATTTTGGTTTTTCTTAGAAAAGCGCCAAGTTTAGATATTTTACCAGTTAAAGGACACAGTGTTTTTAATTTATAAATTCTAAAAACCTTTCCGTATTGACCAATTCTACTTTGAAAGAAAAAACCATTTGATTTTGTGTCGATAGTTGCTAAAATCCATAAAATTGATATAAAACAAGTTGTGAATACAAGTCCAATAACGGATAATAAAATATCGAAAATTCGTTTATTCATCAAAAAATTATGCTTTATGAAATCTAATTGGTTTTGCCGGAATCCCAACAGCTGTACAATTTTCCGGCAAAGATTTAGAAACAACAGCTCCTGCACCAACAATAGTATTTTCTCCGATTTCTAAGTTATTTATTATTTTCGCTCCAGTTCCCACATAAACTTTTTCTCGAATCATAACTTCACCTGAGATATTAACTGAAGGCATAAATGATGCAAAAGAAGATATAATTGTATCATGACCAACAGTACACATTAAATTTAAAAGCACGAAATCTCTAATAATAATATTACAAGTAATAATGCAACCAGCACAAATAATGTTACCGATACCAATTTCAACAAAATCATCTGAAAATAAGACATTTGGATGAATAACATTTGGAAAGTTAATATTATTATTTTCAATTTTTTTATATGATGCTTGTTTTATAAGAGGATCACCAATTGCAATTACAACCGAACATTTGTTATTAATATTGTTTATATCATTAATACTTCCTAAAATAGGGTAGCCATTAATAATATGTCCTTTTTCAAATCCATCATCATAAAATCCAAGAAAATGATATTTTGGAATTACATTATTAATTTGGTCAATTAACATCTTAACTTCACGACCAAACCCCCCTGCACCAACAATAACTATATTTTCCATATCTAATTTCCTTTAAATTCATCCATTGTTACATTATCACTAGAAGAAATCCCTTCCGAAATAAATACTTTTTTAATGGTAATTGCAATTATTTTACAATCTAAAATAAAACTACAATTATTTACATACCAAATATCCAATTCAAATTTTTCACCCCAAGAAATGGCATTCCTACCATTAACCTGTGCCCAACCAGTAATCCCAGGTTTTACATCATGTCGCTTTTTTTGTAGTTCATTATACAAAGGTAAATATTGAGGTAATAAAGGTCTTGGCCCAATTAAACTCATATCCCCTTTCAACACATTAATCAACTGCGGGATTTCATCGATAGAAGCATTGCGAACAAATTTACCGATTTTTGTTAATCTTTCTGAATCAGGCAGCAAATTTCCTTCACTATCTAATTTATCATTCATAGTTTTAAACTTGATAATTTTAAAGAGGCGTTCGTTTTTCCCTGGACGTATTTGAAAGAAAAATGGTTTTCCTTGATTAGCAAAAAATAAACCAATAGTTACAATTACAAAAACTGGACTCAAAAAAAGAAGTCCAATTAAAGAACCTATAAAATCTATCATTCTTTTAAAAAAAATCTCATACATTACTTTCTACTCTTTTATATTCCTCTAAAATTGCTTCCCAAACCATTTTTTGTTCAAAACGAGAAACAATCATTTCACGAGAGTGCTTTTGAAGATTTTCTCTTAATTCGGCATCATTTACCAACTCTAACATGGCTTCATAAAGTTCGACACTATTTTTTGAAGCAATTATTATTCCATTAATTCCATCAGAAATGATTTCATTTGAACCATTAATGTCAGTTACAATACTGGGTAAGTTCATTGCTCCAGCCTGCAAAACGACATTTGGAAAACCTTCGCGGTAACTCGGAAATACCAAAGCATCAGCAATAGCGAAATAAGAACGAACTTCTTTTTGAAATCCAACTGAAATAATATTTACATTTACTTTAATTTCATGCAACGTTTCTACTAACAAGAAATCGAGTTCTTGTTCAAAAGGGCCTACAAGCAATAATTTGATGGCATCTGTAGAATTAAATTTTTTAAAAGCTGTAATCAATTCATTAATTCCTTTGTCTCCAACCAACCTACCAACAAAAATGAAAACAAAATCATTAGGATTAATTCCCAAAGCATTTTTTAAAGTTTGATTTTCTAATTCTGAAAGGTTATTATTATTGAAATAATCGGTATCAATTCCATTAACGTTTCCGTTAGCAATAACTTTTAGTGGCTTACGGGTAATTCCAAAATTAATTAAATCTTGCTTTACGCCATTTCCTTCAGGATAAACATGAGTTGCAAATTTGCACAGTAATTTATCCATAAGAATTAAAAGTCGCTTTAATAATCCCGTTTTAGAGGGAAAAATCAAACCTGTAAAAGTGTGTATTCTAATAGGCACACCCGCAAAAAAACCTGCTGTCATGGTTAATAAACCCGCTTTTGGTGTAATAGAATGCACAATTAATGGCTTCTCTTTTTTAAAAAGAACATACAAGTTCCACAATGAAAGTAAATCTTTTAGCGGACTGATATTGCGTTGCATTTCTATTCCAATTGTTCTAACCTTTTCTCTATGAGCCACTTCTTCTAAATGAATATCATTGCCTGAAACTGCAATTACTTCATAGTAATTTTGCAAAAAAGAAAGCTGTCCCTTTAGTAAATAATCTAAAGACATTGAAACAGTAGAGGTTCTGATGAGTTTTGGTTTACTCATTAATAGAAAATTTAGAAGCGGAACTTTTTACAACTGTAAATTTTTCTTTTAATTTAATAAATCCCTTTTCAAAATAATTAAACGAAAGGTAAGAAACTATTATCGTAATTATAAATACACTACTGTAAACTATTAAATATTTTATTGAATTCTGCATTTTTAAATCTTTTAAAAACATTGCGCAATAAAAAATTATTAATGGATGATAAACGTATATTCCAAATGAAATTTTACCAAAAAAATCAAAAAATGAAGTATTTAAACTTATTAATCTGTTTTTTATATTTATTTGACCAATAATGATTGTCAATGTAACTATTGAAATAATGAAGGTATCGACAATTGCATTTAAATGATACTTGTTAATAATCAATAATCCTAAAATAAATAATGCGATAAATTGAGAATATGCATTGTCAACAACTTTTAAAAATAAACTGTTTTTATTTAAAAATAAAATTGCACCCAAACCACCAATCATCATGCAATCAAATCGGTTAACAATTGAAAATGTTGCAATCGCTGAAAAAGGAAAATAATTCCAGAGAATAACTCTAACAAGATTTTGAATGAAAATTAGACCGATTAAAATTAAAATCAAATTATTTTTAACTTTTTTAATAATCCAAGGCCAGAAGGAGTAAAACTGTTCTTCAACACCAATAGACCAAAAATGATGCAAAAAAGGGAGTGCAAAATTTAAAATGTAAGGAATATTTGCTGCAAAAAAAACATAAAAAATCAACTTATAAAAAGATAAAAATTCATTTTTAAAAACAAATACTGTAAGTAACACTAAAATTAAATATAAATAATACAAAGGCCAAATACGAAGAATCCTTCTCAAATAGAATTTTTTAATATTAATTTCTTGTTTATCATTTTCGATTTGTAACAAATAGGTTATTAAAAAACCACTCAATACAAAAAAAATGGTTACGCCATATTCTGCAAGTCTGTATCCTTGACCACTACCCCCTCGACCGGTTCCTAATAGATGTGAGTCCAAATTAAAAGCGCTTAATCCTAAAGTAGTATGTGAAAAAACTACTGCCAAAGACGCAATAGCTCTTAAACCATTTAATCCTGGGAGAAATAGCATTTTATTTTTCATGTTTATTAATTTAATTCAGGCTTTTATATAAAGTAATATGTTGTGCTACCATTTTTTTTATATCATATTGATTGGCTCGAATTTCGCAAGATTTAGCAACAGCTTGATATAATTTTTTATCATTGAGTAATTCCATTATTTTTTGGGATAATTCCTTTTCGTCTCCTTGAGTGAATAAAACACCAGCACCCGAAACAACTTCAGAAAGTCCTGGCACATTAGAGGCTATAAAAGGTTTTCCAGATGCCATTCCTTCAATACTAGACAACGACAATCCTTCATATTTTGAAGATAAAACCACAATGTCGGCAGTTTTCAATAATCTAGGAACATCAGTCCGAACTCCTAAGAAAAAAACACGATCTTGAAGTCCAAATTGGCTTACTAAATCCTCGCAAGAGTTTTTTAAAACACCATCTCCAACTAATACTAACTTCACTTCTTGTGGCAAATGCAATAGTGATTTAATTAAAGTAGATTGGTCTTTTTGTTCTCTAAAACCCGAAACTTGAATCACTATTTTATCTGTTTCTTTAAATTTTAAAAATTCTTTTTCATAAGGTGCTGTTTGAGTATATTCTGAAAGTGCAATTCCATTTAATATTACTTCTGATCTACTACTTGGTAATTGTGTGTGAAATAATATAATTTTTTGGATTTCCTCTGTGATACATACTATTTTACAATATCCTCTATATATAAATTGATCAATCCACTTAAATAAAGGATTTTCTAATCTTCGATTGGAAGTATTATGTTCAGTAAAAATCAATTTAGTTTTAGAAAAAGACAGCCATTTTGCTAAAACTACAAAATACTGTGCTGGAAAAAGATGAACATGTATAGCATCATATTTTCTCAAATAAGGAATTATTTTAAAAATAGCAATTGGGTTGTAAACTGATTTTAATCCTAAAGAAAAAATAGCACAGCACTTTGTTTCTTCTAATTTTTTGTAAAAAGGAAATTGAGTACCATCAAATAATAATACATCCATTTCTACTCCAAGTCCACGATACAATGGAAGGGTTTCAACTATTAGTTTCTCAGCCCCGCCAGTTGACAAGGAATTAATTATTTGTAAAACTTTTAAAGCCATTTTCTCTTGTCGTTTAGATACATCAAATAGCCAATTGGCAAAAAAATACAAGACAAAAATGGATTTACAACTGCAACTTTTTTAGTAAAGCTCCTATCCGAATTAAAAGAAAATCTCCAAAAATTTAGTGTCGCCTTCATCTTTTGTATTAATGGTATTTTATACGATGCTAATTCCGAATAACATAGCATTGAAGCGACGGGAGAAGTCATTCTTATTTTTACGATTTTTGCCGTAAGCCCATCCTGCAAATATTCTACTTGATATACCATGTCGTCTGTAAAAAGTAAATTGTATTTTTGAGCTATTCTATTCCAAACTAGGGCTTCAGGACAAAATTTTTCTTTTTCAATTTCTGGAAATGGAAATTCTTTAAGTACCTTAATTTTATATATCTCTGCTAAGTCGCCAATGATATTGTTTTTAAATCTAATATTTAAGGAATTAGAAATAATGTTTTCCCCAATCAACTTGCCAATTAGCTTTTGATCAAAATAAATTTTCCTTCCAACAATTCCGCCTATATTTGAATCTTCATTAATTGATTTCACACTTTCTATTATTGACGCAATAGCATTTGAAGTTAATGCATCATCCGAGTCTAAAATTACTAAGTATTCCCCTTTCGCTAATTCTACGCCTTTATTTATGGCAAAGTGTTTTCCCTTGTTTTCTTGCTTGAAATACGTAATTGATATTTTTTTTTGATCAATAAAATTATTGATTACTGATTCGGTATCATCCGTGCTTCCGTCATCAACAAGTATCCACTCAAAACTAAAATTAGTTTGGCTTAGTAAACTTTCATATACTCTATTTAATAAATTAGAACGATTGTATGTTGGCGTAAAAACGGTTATTATCATTTCAATATTATTTTATCTGTATTCCATAAATTCCCACATACCATTTCTTTCAAAATCTTGAAATATTGACTTGTAGGGAAGTAAATCCCCTCCATCATAAGAAATCAATAGTCTAAAAAACAACAACGCAAAATAAAAGAAAACCAATAATTTAAATGTTTGTTTATTTTTTTGATCATTAATAAATGTATACATATAGGGAAATGCAAGTACAACAAAAATTAAATAATACCAAGAAAAACGAATGAAAGTAGCATTAGTAACACCCATAATAACAATCAATATATAACCTACTAAACCGTTTAAAACAATGGTAGATTCTTTATTTTTATAAAATTCATTCCTGAAATTTAAAGTTAAAATTGTGAGCACTATTATTTCAATTAAATAAAAAAAATTAACACCTGAACTTTGACTGCTATATAGCAATAACTGAGCGTTATCTGTTTCTTCGGAAAACGCTGTTGTAATTAAATTTCCTAAAGGAGATATGGTAATAATAGCTAGAATAATTGTAAACAATAGCAGCTGTATATTTTTGATATTTGTATTCCCATAAAAGTAAAGTGGGATAAATACAAGAGAACTTTTGTGAAAGAAACAGGCAATAAATACTAAACCAAAAAACTTAATATATTTTTTATCTTGAATATATGGAATTGCCAGCCAAATTATTCCCATAGCCAATCCTTGCCTAAGATATACAAATGACATTAAAAAAAACTTACAGAAAAATATGAAAACAGAAAAATAAACTAAGGGACTTAAGTTCTTAATTGCTCTAAAATGTAGCAATGTCATAATTAATGCAGTCATAAAGAACATAAAACTCCTATTGTTACTTATGCCTTTCAATAAAACAAAATAAAAGGCAAATCCTTTTTCAAAAGACTTGTATGCTAAAATGAATTCTTTAGGAGCTTCAAAAACTTCACCGTAAATATAAACATCAAAACCACCAATCATGTCCCTGAATCCAGAAACAAGTATATAAAAAGCTGCGAATACATAAAACAAAATAAATTGATTTTCTTTCTCAGATTTAAAGTAAAGAAAAGCTGCAAATAGAAATATTAATAGATATACTAGCATTTATAGTTTTTTATTTATTTTACACAATAATAAAAAAGGATGTCTTAAGTTGATAATGTATTGAAATAAGAACAGTTGTAATGATATGTTTTTCATTTTTACGGGTAAAAATTTATTTTCTCTATATAAAACATACATTTTTTTTATATAATCTAACGGATATTTTTCTACTAACAAACTATAAAAAAAACCTAATACAGAATGCATTAGCCTAACATTAATTACATTAAATTCTTTACTATTTATTTTGTAATTATTTCTTATATCTTGAATACTGCTATGAACATTAAAAGAACTTGTTCCTTGATTGATTAAATGATGGATTGATTTTGTCCTTGAAATTGAATTTTGATTAAAACAGTAGGTATAAAGTAATTTTTGTAAACAAATAACTTTTTTAGCTTTCGAAAAAACTTCTATATTAAATAAAGAATCCTCTAAACTAACGGATTTTGCTAAAAACCGAATCGAATGTCCTTTAAGAAAATTTATACTATAAATATTATTCCAGAGATATAAACGACCATCATTATTTTCTAAAAAGGTGATGCCATCTATACAGTTTTCAAAATAAGGTGGAAATTTTTTTTCTATCTTATCTTTTTGTTTTTCAACGACATATCCAAAATTCATTACATCAAACTCTTCTTTATTAAATTTTTCATAAATAATGGATAGTGCATTTTCGATTATTAAATCATCTGAATCAATAAACCAAACATAATCACCACTTACTTGCTCAAAACAAAAATTTCTAGTTTTATAAACGCCTTGGTTTTCATTATCAAACAATTTTATTTCATGATGCTCACTTGCAAGATTATTCAAAATATCTAATGAATTATCCGTAGAACCGTCATTACAAATTATAAATTCAATGTTAAAGCGATTATTGAGTTGATTTAAAATACTTTGAACCGTGTGGTTAATTGTTTTTTCAGCATTGTAAACCGGAATAATTATGGATAATTTCATAATTCTAATCCTTAAATTTAAGAAGTAACTTATATAACAAAGGAAAGTTAAAAAAAATAGTAGTTATTTTTTGAAAATTTGTTTTCAATGAACCTTTGATTGGATATAAATTTAGTTCGATTAATTTATTTAAACATTTTAATTTAAAATTATAATCTGTTTCTTTTTTTGTTACTAAACGATATAATAAATTCCAAATAATAGCATTGTAATTTTTATTTATGGCTTTTATTAGGTCTTTATCTTTTAAATTATAATATAAAATATTTTTCCTTACTAAATTAGCTATAATAATTTCATCTATTAAGTTTTTTTCAATTTTATGTTTCTCAATGGGTTTAGAAAACGAACCTATTCTTTGCAAGTAATGATAAATTACTTCATCTACAAACATTACTTTTTGTGCAACCAGCATTATTCTTGTGGTAAGTTCTACGTCCTCATGTGAAACATTAGGTGTGATTGACAAATTATGATTTAAAAACAATTCTTTTTTAAATATAAAAACACAAAAAGAGGATGGATTATAGCCTTGAATTAACGCTTGTTTTCCAGAAATTATTGTATTAAATAAAACGTTCTGTTTTGCTCTTATTCCAATTAAATTATTGTTTTCATCTCTGTAATCTAATCTAAAACCCAAAACATCTAAATTGAATTGGTCAATTTTTGTTAATAAATTGAGGTATGGTTTAATATCTATATAATCATCGGAATCTAAAAAAGAAATGTATTTTCCTTTAGCGATCTTTAGGCCTGCATTTCTTGCTTGAGAAGCACCTAAGTTATTTTGGTTAATTATTATAATATTTTCATTTTCTTCAGCAATCAGATGAATTATTGAAAGGCTTTCATCGGTTGAACCATCATTGACATAAATAATCTCAAATTTAAAATCAAAGTTGTATAATGATTTTAAATTTTGAAAACCGAATTTTAGATATTTTTTACAATTATAAACAGGTATAATTATGGTTAAAAATATAGCGTTTTTATCAATCATAAAACTCTTTTAGAAAATATAGATTTGAATTTAAGTACATTTTTTTCTACTAAATGCCATGATAAAAAAGCAAGAATATAAACCAAGAATATAGTATAAAAGATTAATTCATTTATACTCGGATGAAAATAATAAATTAAGGTTTGTTGTACAGGAAAAGCATAAATATAAATACCGTAAGATAAATCTCCTTTTTTAACTGTCAGATTATCAATGTATTTTAGCGGATATAAACCAAAAAGTATTACTAATAGAGGTAAAATTATATATACAATATAATTTAATTTATTAATTAGTATAAAAATTAGAAATAACACTAATGAAACAAAAAGCAATTGCTTTTTATATTTGAATTTATCAATGTTAAGAGAAGCTAATATTGAACCTGCAATAAAATAATTACCTAATTCAAAAAACTGAAACCAATTTAATAAGAACTTTATACTTATTAAATATTTTTCAAAAAAAGATACCCCTGTCAAAGTAATAAAAAATAGAAAAAACAAACTTATATTAATAACATTTTTATTTTTTCTAAAAAAATATAAACAAGACAAAATAAGATACATTGAAAATTCAAATCTTAATGTCCAAAGAGATCCATTTATTACTAAAGGCAACGGATTATCTTTAAAAACATCATTGGTCAATGGATATTGCAAAAAATATAAGGAGAGATTTTTTGGAATATAAGTTTGAACAGTTGATGTATTTATGTAATCATATAAAGTACCATTAAACAGAAAAAAACCAAAAACAACTGTTAATAATAAAACAACAAGCAGTGCCGGGAATAATCGTAAAAATCGATTCCAAAAATAACTAACTAGAGAATTAGATCTAACTAAACTTTGAAATATCAAATAACCACTAATTACAAAAAATCCTCTTACTGCAATATATGAAAAAGTATGAGTCTTACTTATTTGCATAAATAAATCATTCTCGACAAAACCCAAAAGAGAATAGGAATGAGTAAAAATAACTAGTGTGGCAAATAATAGTCTTAAAAAATCAAAGTTATTTTTATGCAAATTTTCTATTTTTAATATAATCTAATAATTTTTTTTCTTCTAAATATGGAACGCTAATTCTGAACAACAAATTTGATTTAAAATTATTCAAATTAATTTTATCTTCAACAAAAACAAGATTTCGATTATTATTGTTGTTAATTGTATTAAAAATAAATTCTAAATTATCTGATTTATCAGGTCGATCAAAAGGCAATACCCAAAATTCGGTATTTACATTAAATGCTTTTTCTATTTCCATTTCACACAAATTAAATTGTGCTTCAAAAAGGTGAATGCAGTTAGCATTTGTTATCGGAAAATGAGATTTAGTATGATTGGTTATTGTCCATTTATGATCTATTAATGTTTTAATATTCTCCACATTGTCATACAATTTAAATGCCTCTTTTCTTATATTTTCATTCGTCATTTCATTGTATAAATCATCAATAATTTTATTTAATTTTAAATCGAAATTTGATTTTGAAAAATCCTTAATTGATGTATTGACATTTAGATAATAGCCATTTGTTTTTAATTTTGTTCTTAAAAAACGCATTCCATCATTAAATAATATATAGGAAAGTTTGTTGCCATAAAAAATATCCTGATGCAAAAAAAAATCTGAATTTAATGAAATTGCTGCTTTAGTATTAAATTCTTCTAAAATGGGCAAGGCATATTTTCTATTACCCGCAAGTCCATCATCAAACCAAATACTAAAAATAGGTTCGGTTATTTGATTGTTTTTATAAAGTTTATAAGCGTCCTCTACACTCATCAACCTTGCGTTATCAGCATACAATTTCATTTGTTTATAAAAAATATCTGGTGGATAGGTACCGCCGATGCCTTTCATAAAGACATTTTCTTCCCAGTTAATATCGTGATAATTTAATATATACCAACCTTTCTTCATAAACTAATAATTTCTATTACTTTCTAATTCTGCTTGTAACCAATTATTTTTGAAATCATTAAAAATAAATTTTGTTTTTTTTATGTTTAAATCTTTAGCTAAGAAAGTTTCTCCTTCATATTTATTTTGTTCAAAAATAGTGATTTTTTTATTTTCAATAATCTCTTCTACTACTTCAATCATCAATTCTGTCCCAAGTGCAACGACCCTATTAATTATGTCACCATAATTATCTGAAGGAAAAATACAAGGATTGGAACGTTTTAATATGGCACCACTATCAGCACCACTAGCGGTAATATGAACTGTGTTTGACACATATTTTAGTTTTCTGTTATACAAAGCCCATTCGGTTGTTCGGGTTCCTTTATATAATGGTGAATGACCCGCATGTTGATTAATTG
Organism: Flavobacterium neuenschwanderi (SeqCode); assembly: GCA_965234425.1. Lineage (GTDB taxonomy): Bacteria > Bacteroidota > Bacteroidia > Flavobacteriales > Flavobacteriaceae > Flavobacterium > Flavobacterium neuenschwanderi. Next base: position 63,219 of record OZ248396.1, read on the forward strand.
TTAATCCTTTGGCAGTTTTAAAAAGAGCTTCACTATATAATGGACCACCGAGTGTCAAAATAAAATAAGGATCACATTCTTTTATAGCTGCAATAATTTCAAGTGAATTGATTTCACTAGGATGAATTTTTATAGGTTCTAAACTCCTATATTTTTTAAGCATATCATATTCTGATGAAAAAATATTTTTTTCTGAATCGCTTTTAATTTTATTATATTTTCTTTCAATAAGTTTGCTTTTTATTTCAGTAAAAATTTTAATTATTGTATTTTTAATACCAAAAACCTCATAATAGCTTAATAAATCTTGTTTAATATTTCGACTTTTTGAAGTTTTTAATTGATTTTCTAATTCATTTTCTTTTCCATTTACAACAATGGAGCTATCTAACTCATAATAAGCTATTACTAAATCAGGGAAGTGCTTTTGAATTTTTAACGCAAAGCATTTATGCTTCAATCCATTTGCCGTTATTATGACAATATGGTGATTATCATTTTCAGGTAAGTTTATGGTTTTTGCTTTAATATCTATTGGTATCATTTTAATAAATTAAGCTCAAAATAATAATTTACACAACTGCTTTAAAAGGTAAAATTTTACAATAAAATAACTATTTAATATAAAATATTTGAAAATAATTTTTTTTTGATTGAAATTAAACTTGCTAAAATATTTAAATACTAAATCCGCATAAAATAAAAAAGTTGCTTTATGTTTTTTATATTGATTTATTGACTTTTGTCCAGAGATGTTAACATTTGAGTATCTAAAATAAACAACCTCTTCGTTTATAGAAAAAATATTATTAAATTGACTAAATTGTAAAAATGCAAAATCATCTGAGTGCCAAGCCAAAGGATAATTTTTGAATTTATATTTTTTTACTATATTCATTTTAAAAACATACTCGCTAATTGAACTTCTTGTTTCTTGTTTTAATTTACGATATAAAAAATCTGTAGATTTTTCAATTTGTGGATGTTCAAATTTTCGGGACTTTATATTGTCATTTTCATCAATAATGTAAGTTGCAAATTTTACAACATTAATATTATTTCGATTAATTTCTTGTAAAGATTCATAAAATTTTTCAATACATTTTATACCTAAAACATCATCATCACCAAGAATTATTAACCATTCCTCATTATTTGTAAGTTCTATACAACGCTGCCATTGTTTTGGCAATGATTTAGCACCCATATTAGTGTCAAACTTTTTATATTGAATTGAAATTTGATTCTCAAATTTTTTAATAATTGTTGTTGGGTCATCCGAACTATTGTCGTCACCAATATAAACCTTAAAATTTTTATTGGTTTGATTGGATAATGATTTCAAAGTAGTTTCAAAAAAATCAGACTTATAATAGGGTATTACAATTGCAATCATTTTTTCATAACTTTAAATATTTTTTGTGCTAAAACTAAATTAATTAATTGAAAAAAAACTTTTGGAGAAAGATTAAAGTTTAGTTTTTTTAATAAAATTAGAGGCAATTTTTCAAAATCACTAATTTTTCTATTTTGATTTTTACTGGTTTGTTGTTCTTCGTGTAGTCTGAAAAAAATTAGCTCTTCATCTACAAATCCAATACGATATTTTGTCATTATTCTAAAATAATATTCTAAATCTAAAGCCTGAGTTAATAACTCGTTAAAATATCCTACTTTATCAAAACATTCCTTTAAAATCAAAGTAGCTGTAGGCTCGCCTATTTTGTTTAATGGTTGTTCATATAAAAAAAGACTCTTTAAAAATTTAGTTCCAGGATAAATTTTTTCATTTATCAAAAAACCCCAAGAATTATGAAGTATTTTATACTTTTCTAGCCAATTACGGTTTACCTCTGTATCGTCATAAATAAATTTTCTTTTGCAAAAAACCATTCCAACATTGGTTTCTTGTTCTGCTAAAAACACCATTTTTTCAACACAATCTAAGTCTAAAACATCATCTTGAAAAAGAAGTTTAATATATTTTCCGTTGGCTTTCTTTATGGAATTATTCCAATTAGCACCAATTCCATTAGGATGATGGTTTATTATTTCAAACTTAATAGTACTTTCCGCTAACAATTCTTTGGCAATAGATAACGAATTGTCTTTTGAATTGTCGTCTGAAATAATAATTTCTATATTGGAATAGGTTTGATTAACGGCAGATAAAAGGGCTTCTTTTAAATATTTATCACCATTATATATAGGAATACATATGGAAACAAGGGGCATTAATTGTTTAGTATTTTGCATTTACTTTCTTTTAAAAAAATTTCTTCATAAAAAAACAGGAATTAATGCCAATGTTTTAATTACATTAAACCAACTTCTTTTTTTTTTATATAATAAGCTATTAAATAATATAACTCGTTAATATTTAATTTACTTTTTTCAATTATTTTTTTTAGATTTTTTGGATTTAGGGTTTTCATAAAAAATATTAGCTTTTTTTGCATTAAAACATACAGACTGTTTGAATATATATCATTTTCTTTAACTTTTGCAATAACACTTTTTGAATGAAATCTAAAATTATTTAGATTTTGAGAGTGAAAAGACACTTCTTGATTCAATGCAATTTTAAAATAAAGCAACCAATCGCCACAATATCTTAGATTATTATCTGTGTTAATTGTGCCCAAAATATTTAACTCTTCTTTTCGGATTAATAACGCACTTGCATTGGGAATGACATTTTTATAAATTAAGAATTTTTCAATGAATAAATTACCCTCCAAAATAAAGTCTGAATCAAATAAGTCTAAATCTAAATTATCGGTATGTGTTTTCCAACTACCAGTTAAAATCCCATTTTCATCCATTCGATTCGACTGACATAAGACAAAAATACTTCCTTTTTTTTACTAATGGTTGAATTAATTCTTGCAGAAAATTCAATTCACAAAAATCATCTAATTCTGCTATCCAGATAAAATCCCCTTTAGCTAATTCGATTCCTTTATTCCATTGTATAAAAGTATTTCCAGTATTTATTTCATTATAAACACAATGACTGACTTTTCCATTACTAGCATATTCAGAAATTATTTTTCTACTATTGTCTGTACTAAAATCACCCAACAAAATTACTTCAAAAATACGGTAAGTTTGATTAAAAATTACTATCCAAGCGTTGTCCCAAATAATTTTCGTGATTATAATTGGGAACTATTACAGAAACTAAAGGACTCAGTTTTTCCATATTCTTTTTTTGGCTCTCTCAAAAATTATATATACCAAAGCTGCTGTGGTTTTTTTATCAATATATTCATTACTTAGTTGTTTTAATTGTATCAACAATTCATCAAATATTAAATTTCTAATTGCTTCATTGGAACTTAGAATAGTGAACTCCTCTTTTGAAATTTGACCCTCAAAATTCTTGATAAATTGCCCTATTTTTTCAATCATTATTCCCGAAATTAAATGATTTTTTTGAAATGAAAAATAATCAAATAAGTATTTATGAAGCAAAGCCGTATTAAAATTTCGATAATAGTTAGATTTATTACTCCATACTCCAACTCCTACTCTATAAGTAGCCATTTTTTCTTCTAAATATTTTAGTTTACCGTGTTGGGCTAACAACATATATAAAAAATAATCGCCTATTGGTGACTTTTCAAATTCAAAAGGGAATTCTTTGATTATGTTACTAAAAACAACTGAAGGCGTATGAATATAATTTCCTGATCTTGCTAATGTTTCTATAGTTTCATAATTTTCTGGAACCTTTGTAATAAAATCGTCTACAATATCTCCATTGGTTTTTAATATATCAACTTTATGAAAGCTTAGAACATAATCCTCATTTGCCTCCAAGAAATCAACTTGTTTTTGAAGTTTTAATGGGTCTGTCCAATAGTCATCACCTTCGCACATAGCAATATACTTTCCCGTACAATTTTCAAAAACTATTCTTTGATTTTGAGCCGCACCAATGTTATTATCATGAAGTAATAATTTAAATTTATCCGGAAATTTATTGGCATATTCCATTATTATCTCTCTTGAATTATCAGTAGAACAATCTTCCCCCAATACGATTTCATAATCAAAATTACACTCTTGCATTAAAAATCCTTCTAAACATTGTCTTATAAATGGTTCGTGATTATAGACCATGCAAAAAATGCTGACTTTTGGCATGTTAGTAATATTATTTTTTATGAAATCCATTTTTTTTAATTAATTCAAAATAATCTTCTTTAGTAATTCCAACTAATATTCTATCCCAATATTGATTTTTTCTAAAATACCAATTCCTTTGACGTCCTTCTTCTCGCCAGCCGCATTTTCCAATATACATTTTTAAAGACGCTTCATTATATTCAATCATTGAACCATCCAGTCGATTTAATCCAAGTTCTTCGAAAGCATATTTCATAATAGCCATTACAGTATCTACCGCAAATCCTTTGCCTCTAATTTCTTTATCTCCCAATAGCATCCCATGAAATGCATTTTTATTTTTCCAATCTATATCTACTAAATTAGCTGTTCCTATTAATCCTAAATCATCGGTATAAATCGAAAAACGTTGGTTTGTAGAACTTACAGATAGACTCGAATGCCATTTTTGAATATCATTTTTGTTTGTTGGAAAATGCCATCCCCCTAACCAATATTGAATTTCTGGATCATTGCCCCATTTATTTAATAAATCTAAATCTTCTAATTCAATCGCTTTTAAAGTAACTATATTACCTACTATATTCATAACTTAATTATTTATTAAATTAATAATTATTTTCATTTCTTTATTTCCGTATCGTTGATCAATTGGCAAATAAACAACTTCATTGGTGAGTTTAAATTCTAAACTACCTTCAGCACACCACTCTTTAACATTTGTCCAATAAGTGGCGGTATAAATTTTGTTGTCTAACAACCTTTTTCTTAATGTCAAATCTTTTGTCCAATAGGGATAAACCATTGGAACACTATCAGAGTCTAATTGTAAAGAAAATTTATTACTGCTTTTTAATGCATTATCTAGAAATCTATAATTCTCGATTCTTTTTTTTGCAACAACTTCGTAATCTATTTTACCTAAAAAAAATGCTGTCAAAGTAGACATCTTTTTGATAGATTGATTTTCCAATAATTTATCATTGGCTACAAAATTGGAGTATCCAGCCTCTGCAGATATGTCTTTTCTAATCAACAAATGGGACATCCTATCATGAGAACTATCTTTTTCAAAAACCTGTTCTAATTTCTCATCACAATACAAATAGGCTCCATCTGCAACACCAAAAAACTTTCTGGCTGAATATATTGTTGGCTCACTATTATGGGGTTTTGAATAAAATGCTTGCGCATTATCAACAACCAATTGCTTACAAATCATGGACAATTGCTTAATGTAACTATCTTTTATTCCAAAATAATTGGTGTATAAAAAAGCATCTTCATTTTTTAAAACAGAAAAATCAAATAAAGGTTCTAATTGCTCATTTATAGAATAGAATTCATAGGATATTTTTAATTTGTGAAGTGGTTCCAATAAAACCTCACAAGTAAAATAAGGTAAATACATTTTTTGAATTTCCCTTGACTTCAATAAATATTCCAAAGCATTCCTTCCTGTGTTTAATGCTATTGCATTCAAATGAAAACTACTACTATTATCATTTATTTCTAACTCAAAATATCCTCCTATGGCCATTTTATAATCCTTATATTTTAAATTAATTCGTATTGATTTAACATCAAATTTATTTCTTCTACACTATTGAACATTAATATATCAATAATGCTTAACCCAGGAACAAAATCGTAATCAAACTGATTATATCCTTCCATTTTAGTCTTTATAAAACAAAGCTTAATATTATTTTCTATAAAATCTTCTTTTTTATATAATTCTATTCCACCAATAGCATTGATATAATCTAATGCATTTAGTTTTTTGCAAATTTCTAAAACTTTATCTTTTCCCTTAAGTAAGTTATTTTTATTAATATCTGAGGAAATAATAATTTTGGTGTTTATTTTTAAATATCCAGAAATCTTTATTAATGAATTAGTTAGAAAAACCGCTAAATTATTTTCATTAAATGTTAATATTTCAGAAACTATCGGAAAAGCAGAATTAAAAAATGGAGCTTTCTTATATGCTTGTTCTATTGTCTTTAACAACTTTAATCTGTTTTTTCCTAAAGTAATTTCATTTATTTTTATAAAAGAACTTGCTCCATTTAACTGTAAAATAATATCTACAACTTGCTTATTTACTAAAACTCTATTTTTTGAAATCCAGCCTTGTTTTATAAAATTCACATCGTCATAAACCACAAAGACATCCACAGCATTGATTAATTGAAAATACCCAATATAAGGAAAAAAATAAGGTTGCATTATCGCTACTTTCATAATTTTAATTATTTACCAAATTACAAATATTTATAATATTAGTTACACTTGATAAATCTAAATTCATATACAAAGGCAAACATAATATTCTTGAAGCCACACTTTCTGAAACTTTCATTTCTTTACTATTCACATAATTTACTGTATTCAAAGACGGATAAAAATAACGTCTTGGAAATATTTGTTGTTCATTTAATGCTTTTTGAACCCGCAATAAAACAGTTTCTGTTTCAAAAATAACAGGATAATAACTATAATTCCATTGGGTATTTTCTCTAATTTTAATTTTTGAAAGCTTCGTGAAGTCAAGATGTGCTTCATAATAATCAACTACTTTTTTTCTACCCGCAATAATTTCTCCCATGTGAGGAAAAACAGCCAATCCCATAGCGGCTTGCAATTCAGAAATTTTTCCATTAATCCCCAATCCATGAAATTCATGTGGGCCATTATGACCAAAATTATGGCTGTAAAATATTTTATCCCTTAAAATGGTATCATTGCAAAAAACAGCTCCACCTTCTCCAGTGTGAAACAATTTTGTAGCGTGAAAACTACAGGTACTGACATCTCCATAATCAAAAATTGACTTTCCTTCGTAAGTTACCCCAAACGCATGTGCTGCATCATAAATAACTTTTAAATTATGTTTTTTGGCAATGGCTTCAATAGCTTTAATATGACACGGATTTCCAAAAACATGAGTGGCTAATATCGCCGTTGTACGTGGTGTAATAGCGTCCTCAATTTTAGTTTCGTCAATAGTTAAATATTCTGGATGAATGTCAACAAAAACTGGCGTACAATTTTCCCAAACAATGGCAGCAGTAGTTGCTACGTAGCTAAAAGGAGTGGTAATAATTTCAGCATTTTTGCCTAGAATTTTCAGAGCAATTTGAATTGGAATCGTTCCATTATTCATAATAATGATATTCGAAACCGAAAGATATTCTTTTAATTTTTCCTCTAATTCAAGAACTAATTCTCCTCTATTAGTTAACCATTGGTTGTCCCAAATGCGTTGTACTTGCAGGTTGTATTCTTCTATTGGCGGAAAAAAAGTTTTAGTTACATTAATCATTGTCGTTTTATAATTTTAATTAGTTCGAATAAAGAGTTCATTTTAAGAAAATAGGCGGATATAATAAATAATGAAGACCCTATAATTCCTCCGATGAAAAGCCTTATAAAATCAAAGGGGAAGTAGTTCAATAGGAATTGGTCGCAGAAATATAATATGCCTCCAATAATTACACTTAATAAAATTATAGGCAAAAGATCTTTCGTTTGTTCCCAAACACTATAATTCAAAAATTTTCCGCTGTAATGGGTATTTATAAAAAAACATAGTATCGAGGTAAAAACTCCCCCATATAACAATCCATAAATTCCAAATTGAAAAGAAATTAGAATTACTAATACCACTAATACTTTTTTTATGATTTCTAATTTCAAAAATAAATCACTTCGTCCTTTTACATTTAATATTTGTAAATTATAGGAATGAATTGGATAAAGAATTCCATTAAAACAAAGGATTTGAAAATAGGGAACTGCTGGTAACCATTTGTCAGTGAATAATAACCGAAACATTGGTTCGGCCAAAACTGCCATAATTATTAATGTTGGGGCTACCAGAAAAATTACCATTTGCATGATTCGTTTGTAAACACTCTTCAATCGAATATTGTCTTCCTGAATAGAGGAGAACAAAGGAAAGGAAACTCTAGTTATTATGGAACTTATGTTTCCTACAGGCAACATTTGTAAAGTGTCTGCGCGATTGTAATAGCCAACTTGAGCTGGGGCAAAAAACTTTCCTATAATTATAGTATAGGCATTGGTGAAAATAATGTCAAGAATTCCCGAGGACATTAATTTTACTCCATAATGAAAATGATATTTAAATTTTTCTATGTTAAAAATCCACAAAGGCATCCATTTTGACCAATACCACAATTGAATTGTCGCAACAAATGACTGAATGATAGCACTCCAAACTAAACTCCAAACTCCATATCCATTATAAGCCATCGTTATCCCAACAATACTTCCAATAATTAAGGATGGGATGGAAACTTTCATTTGGGTTTTGAAATCCATATTTTTTGAAAGTCTAGTTGTTTGTATCGCAGAGAAAGCATTTATTATGAATATTATGCTATAAACTCTAATGATAGAGGTTAATAAGTCTTGATTATAGAAATCCGAAATCAAGGGTGCCGCTATAAAAACAACACTATAAATAATTATACTGCCTACTAGATTGAAAAAAAAAACAGTAGAATAATCTTCATCGTCAAGATCTTGACAGCGAATCAATGACATTGTTAAACCACCATTTATTAGAGCAGTTCCTATCCCTATAAAAATTCCCAACATTGCGATAAGTCCAAATTCAGCAGGTACTAGAAGACGTGCTAAAATTATAGAAACAATAAATCCAATGCCTTGAGAACTAAACTGTTGAATAGTTGACCAAAATACTCCTGATAAGGCTTGTTTTTTTAGCGACATGTATATTTAACTATCAAACCATTAATAATATTCGACAAAATTTAAAGTGCTTCTTTTAAATTATTTTTTTCGTCAAAAACCTTACACAAACTAACTGTATTATGAATCCTTTTTAAGGGCTTTATTATTTTTCGTTGCTTTTCAGAAAAACCAATATAAAAATACAAAAGGGAATGACCAGCACCACTAGGTTCAACAACGTGTAAGTTCAAATCAGCTACCGAACTTAATTTCTCAAATGTAACCATTTCACTATAATGAGTAACAAAATCAGGACTTTCAAAATCCCATTTGGTTCTACCAACACAAAGGGTAACTTGGCTCGCTTCTGCTGGCCAATCGATGTGCTCCAAAGCATTAAATCCAACAAGTTCAACTTGAGAAGCAGCAGCATTCCAATGCCAAGGAAGTAACAACACTTTAGACAATGGACGAAGTTTATTTCCTTCAAAACCTTCCAAATAGCAGGCAACCTCATGCTCTTTCATAGCCTCAGCCATAGTGCGTTGCCCAGCAATATTTAAAGTATCTTCCTTAATTATTTCAAGTAATAATTTTATGGCTCGCCCCGCATAACTTTGATCTTTTGCTTTTTCATTGAAATTATGAACTAGGCTTCGAAATGTTTTTGAGAGTTTAGCCGCAAATCCAAATTCCTTTCCCTGGTCAATTATGGGCTGATAAATAGGATTACTATGAAATTCCTTAGAAGTTAGAAAAGCCCTACTCTTCATTCGCACCAGATTTTCTCCTGTTTGAGTCTCATAAAAAACCAAATCATCAAGTGTTCCTTTAATTTTAATATCACCTATTACTCTCGCCATATATTTTATATTTAGTTTTTTATACTAATCAATAAAATAAAATGAGGGACATTTTTATAATATCAAAATAACGCTTCCACCAAAAACCTAAAACCAATTACCCTTCCCCCACGGCTTCGCACCGTCAGTCCCATTTAAAAGACTAACAAACCAAACAATAAGACTAAAAAAACACAATTCTTCTTAAGGAATGCCAATTTTAAAATATCAAGAAACGCTTCCACCAACAACCAACAACCCTTCCTCCTACAACCTACAACTTATAACCCTTCCTCCAACAACCTACAACCCTTCCTCCCGTGTAAGTGTTATCATAACCCCTAATTCTTTTAAAACCAAACGGATTTGATTTTTTCCAACTTGCGAGACAACTCCTTCTTTTCCTTGGAAAGGTCCTGTAGAGATATTTATTGTATCTCCTGGTTTAATAGCAGCTACCTCAACTGAAGACATTACTCCTTTTAAACTGTTTTTTAAAGCTTCAATTTCTTCATCTCTTATTGCGGCTGGTTTTCCTAACCAAAACAAATAACGAACAACTCCGTGTACTTCAAAAACTTTATTTCTTTCTGACTCTTCTACGTTTACAAAAACATAAGAAGAAATTAATGGCGTTTGAACTTTCTTTTTCCTATCTGACCACTGTTTTACTTGAGTAACTAAAGGACAATAAACCTCAATTCCCAATTTGGTCAATTGTTCTGTGACTTTTTTTTCGTTTTTTGGACGCGTATAGAGAGCAAACCAACTCATATTAGTTTGATTTTATTTTGTTTATTAAGCTTTCTTTTTTCAATAAATCAAAATCTTCATATATTACTAATCCTTTACCATCATAGCTTTTAGCAATAAAAAATTGTACTTTTCTTTTAATTTCATTTTCAATTTTATCAGAAAGTTGTTCAATATATTCAGTGTTTAATTCATCGCCAATAACTATAACTTCAATAATGCCTGAGTCAATTCCGTTAGCATAATCCCCAATCACAATAATTTTTTTTACTTCACCCATTCTATCCAAAATCATTTCAACAATAGCATCTAAACCGATGTACTGAGAAATAATTTTTTTTAAAGTTTCAAAAAGAGGGTGCTTGGTATTTGCTCTGTAAGAAATTCTGTTTTGAACAGCTTCTTTTTCTAAGTAACCTGCTTCTTGAAGGTTATTAAGTTCTTTGCGAATAGAATTTGTAGACTCATTCATTTCCTCTGCCAAACCACGCAAATATCCTTTATTGGCAGTGTTTATAAAAAACTTTACCAAGATTCGAATACGGGTTTTAGATGTAATGAGACTTTCTAACATTAAAAATGCATAAATATTGAGTAACAAAAGTACTCGATTTTTTGACAAAAACAAATTTTACAAGAAATAATCACAATTTTATAACTATTTAATATTATTTCAAATCTAAAACACAGCTATATCGTTAAACAAATGTAAATTCTTATGGTATTAGTAGATTACAAAAAGCATTTAATACTGCTACTTTTATTTTTTTTAAGTTTATATAAACTGTTTTTTGTAAATTGCCCTACTAATATTATACTTTATGACTCCAATAGCCATAGTTTCCTTAATGATTGTATATTTCGGAATCCTATTCTTGATTTCTCATTTTGTGAGTAAAAACAATACTGGAAACGAAGCTTTTTTTAAAGCCAATAAAAACTCGAAGTGGTATTTAGTTGCTTTCGGGATGATTGGAACCGCACTTTCTGGCGTGACTTTTATATCTGTTCCTGGCGAAGTGGGCAATCCTGAAAATCAATTTAAGTATTTTCAATTTGTTTTGGGAAATGCCATTGGATTTATAATTATTGCCAAAGTGCTACTTCCTTTATATTATAGAATGAACCTCACTTCTATTTATAGTTACATCGAGCAACGTTTGGGAACAATTAGCTATAAAACCGCCGCTTCAATATTCTTGATTAGTAGAACTATTGGATCGTCTTTCCGATTGTATTTGGTAGTAATCGTTTTGCAACGGTATGTTTTTGATTTTTACCATATTCCATTTGCTGCAACAGTCCTAATTTCTTTGCTTTTGATATTTGCCTATACCTATCGTGGAGGTTTAAAAACAATCATTATTACCGATACTTTACAAACGGTTTTCTTAGTTTCCTCCGTTTTCTTAACGATATATTTTATTTGCAGCAGTCTAAACCTGAATGTTTTTGAAGCTTTTGAAGAAGTGAAAAACAGTAATTATTCTAAAATATTTTTCTTTGATGATTATATGAAAGGAACTTATTTCATCAAACAAATTTTGGGCGGAATATTTGTGACCATTGCAATGGTAGGACTTGACCAAGATTTGATGCAAAAGAATTTGAGTTGTGCTACCATTGGCGAAGCCCAAAAAAATATGTTCACGTTCACAGGGATTTTTGTGGTAATTAATATTTTCTTTTTAAGTGTAGGTGCGTTACTTTATATTTATGCTGAAAAGAATGGCATTTCAGTTCCTAACGATTTAATTACAGGAAAGCCCCGAACGGATTTATTATTCCCGGAAATTGCTTTTAATCATTTGACTTTAATTCCTGCAATTGTATTTCTTTTGGGTTTAACAGCCGCAACTTTTGCAACTACAGATTCCGCATTAACGGCTTTAACGACTTCTTTTTGTGTGGATTTTCTTGGAATGGACAAAATTGAAAACGCTGCTAAAGCAAATATGGTACGAACAAGACATTTCGTTCATATTGGATTTTCGCTTTTGATGTTTTTGGTTATCGTTATTTTTAATGCAATTAATGACGCTTCGGTGGTGAGTATGATTTTCAAAATTGCTTCCTATACTTATGGACCACTTTTGGGTTTATATTGTTTTGGATTGTTTATGAAAACAAAAACCGTTCACGACAAATTGGTTCCATTTATTTGTTTACTTTCGCCAGCAATTTGCTTTTTGATAAGTTACAATTCAGCAACTTTATTAGGTGATTATGTGATTGACAATGAACTTATCATCATCAATGGGCTTATAACTTTCATTGGATTGTTGTTGATTAGCAAACCTGCGACTTCTGAAACGCGGTTCTAATTTTTAGCCCTGATGGCAGTGGAAATCCTTTGCTTTTTTTCTTTAAAAAGCAAAGATTGCAACGTACAGCAGGAATAGCTCCAAAAAAAACTAATATTGATTGGTTGTCAATAAAACCAATGTGCAGGCAATTTCTACCTTTATGTTGTTCAATTTCAGTAATTGATAAAATTCTGGATTTTCTGTTCCAGGATTAAAAATTACTCTTTTTGGCTTTGCGTCGACGATATAATTGTAATAATCCCTTTGTCTGGCTGGGTTCAGATACAGGGAAACGGTATTGATTTGCGATAAAGGAATGGCTTTTGTATAGATTTTCACTCCCGCAACTTCGCCTGTATTTTGCCCGATGGCGATTACCGTATGCCCTTTTTCGACAAGCATTGTGATTGCTTTAAAGGAATATCTGTCAGGTTTTGTTGACGCTCCGAGTACTACGGTTTTTTTATTTTTCATTTGATAATAGAATTGGGTACAAAATTAGTGAAAATTCGAGCGAATCCGGCTATTTTTATTTTGAAATAAATCTGTGCTATTTTTGGCAAAACCATTCTTTTAAAAATCTGTGAAAATCTGTGTAATCTGTGGCAAACTTTTTTTTATTATTTTTAAATTAATTAGTGAAAATTCGTGACCCGAGCGAAGCGAACAGACGAAGTAAATTCGTGGCTTACTTTATTTTGAAATAAATCTGTGGAAATCTGTGCAATCTGTGGCAAACTTTTTTAATTATTTTTAAAATTAATTAGTGAAAATTCGAGCAATTCGTGGCTTTTATTATTTTGAAATAAATCTGTGGAAATCTGTGCAATCTGTGGCAAACTTTTTTAATTATTTTTAAAATAATTAGTGAAAATTCTTGACCCGAGCGAAGCGAACAGACGAAGTAAATTCGTGGCTTACTTTTAAATTATTCTAAAATTAATTAGCAATACCAAGTTTGAATTATAATGCGTATTTTTATAGAAATTACCAAATATGAAAATTTTACTCACTGGTGCCAATGGATACGTTGGAAAAAGGTTGTTACCTGAACTGCTTCAACTAAATCACGAAGTCATTTGTTGTGTTCGTGATAAAAACCGACTTGGATTAGATGCTGCCACGCTTTCAAAAGTTACTATTTGGGAAATTGATTTTTTAAATGATCCAAATTACGATTCTATTCCAAAAGATATTGATGTTGCTTTCTATCTAATCCATTCTATGACAACTTCAACGACTGAATTTGATGTATTGGAAGCCAATTCAGCCTTGCATTTTAACGGTTATATGAATGAAATTGGAGTAAAGCAAGTGGTTTATTTGAGTGGGATTATTAACGATTCTAATTTGTCAAAACATTTGCAATCCCGAAGCGATGTAGAAGATATTTTGTATAAAGGAAACTTTCAATTGACCGTTTTACGGGCTGGAATAATTGTGGGTTCTGGAAGTTCATCTTTTGAAATTATACGTGATTTATGTGAAAAACTACCCGTAATGATTACCCCAAAATGGGTTTTAACAAAATCGCAACCCATTGCTATTCGGGACGTAATGAAATATTTGATTGGCGTGATGCTGCGAGAAGAATGCTATAATAACTCCTTTGATATTGGAGGTCCAAACATCATCACCTACAAGCAAATGATGTTGTTGTATGCCAAAACGAGGAAGATAAAATTATGGATTTATGTAATGCCAGTTATGACTCCAAGATTTTCATCGTATTGGTTGTATTTCGTAACATCAACTTCTTATAAATTGGCAACAAACTTAGTTGGAAGTATGAAAATGGAAGTAGTTTGTAGAGACAATCGGCTTCAGAAAATATTGAAAATAAAACCAATTTCGTATGTAGATGCAATTAAATTGGCTTTTATAAAAATAGAACAAAATTTGGTAATTTCAAGTTGGAAAGACAGCTTATCGAGCAGTCGGAAAACTGGTGATTTAAACGGATATATTCAGGTGCCAACTTTTGGATGTTTGAAAGATAGTAAAAGTATGAAGGTTGAAAATACAGAACAAATATTAGACAATATTTTCTCTATTGGAGGTCAGAAAGGATATTATTATGGGAATTGGCTCTGGCGTTTGAGAGGAAATGTTGACAAACTTTTTGGAGGCGTGGGATTGAGGCGGGGCAGAACGAATCCTCTCGTATTACACTCGGGTGATTCATTAGATTTTTGGCGCGTTTTGTTGGCGAACAGAGATGAAAAAAGGCTTTTACTTTTTGCAGAAATGAAATTGCCTGGCGAGGCGTGGCTTGAATTTCGAATTGACGAAAATAACGTTTTACACCAAATTGCCACTTTTCGTCCCCGAGGTTTAATGGGAAGATTGTACTGGTATAGCATCGTTCCTTTTCATTATTTCATTTTTGGAGGTATGATTCGGAACATAGCAAAATCGAAATAAGACCACTTCAACAATCTTTGTCAAAGTCATATTCATCAAGTGAATAACTTTGACAATGATATTTAATATCAAAATTAAATCCTTTCAACAACCTTTGTCAAAGTTATATTCATCAAGTAAATAACTTTGACAAAGATATTTAATATCAAAATTAAATCCTTTCAACAACCTTTGTCAAAGTTATATTCATCAAGTAAATAACTTTGACAAAGGCAAAATAGCAATCAATTTAACTTTCGAAGTTTTTGTTCTCATTTCCTGTTTCTCCGAAATAAAAATCCTTTTTAAAATCTGTGACCCGAGACCAAAGGTCGAACAGACGAAGTAATCTGTGGCAAAAAAACTTCCCTTTATACAAAGGTGCGAAGCGCCTAAATCCAAATCTATTAACATCAAATCAAAACCCGTAAAATCTGCGGCAAAAAACCTAATCTTCTCGTGGTAAGAAAATTTCCGCCATCATACATCTTGCACTTCCACCACCACAAGCTTCAATGGTGTCAAGGCTTGAACTCAAAATAGTGACGTGCTCTTCCAATTGTGCGACTTGTTTTTTAGTCAAACTTTTATGTGCCGATGAACTCATAACCAAATATCTTCGGTCATTGGCACCTTTTACTTCAAGCATATTTCCTGCGAAATTATTGACTTGGTCTTCCGTAATTAAAATCACTTCTTTTTCATCGCCTTTAAGGCTATCCAAAACCATTTTTCGTTCTTTTTTGTCATCGATTGAATCGGCGCAAATGACTGCGTAGGTTTCGCCTAAACACATCATTACATTGGTATGGTAAATTAATTTTCGTTCGCCATTTACGGTTTGAAAGGCTTCAAAAATAATTGGATTTAAATCGAAATCTTCGCAAAATTCGATGAATAATTCCTCGTCAGCTCTTGGAGACAAAGCGCAATATGCTTTTCCATTGGCTCTATCAAGAAGAATACTTCCTGTACCTTCAAGGTAATAACCATCTTCTTCGGCAGAAGTATAATCGACAATATTTTCGATGATGAATCCTTTTTCTTCTAAAATATCCAATAGTTCTTCACGACGTTCTTGACGACGATTTTCCGCAAACATAGGATACAAAGCCACATCGCCATTTTCGTGAAATGAAATCCAATTGTTCGGAAAAATACTGTCTGGGGTGTCTGGATTTAAAGTGTCTTCAACAACAATTACGTCCAAGCCAACAGCTGTCAATTTAGAGACAAACGTGTCGAATTCTTGCTGCGCCTTAGCATTTACAGTTTCTGGCAATAAACCATCAATCACTTTTTGGTAATAATTATTAACGGCAGTTTGCTCGTTCATTCGAAACGCAACAGGGCGAATCATTAAAATGGAATTGGTAGTTTGATTCATATTTTTTATGTCTTAAAGTCAAAAGTCATAAAGTCAAAAGTTGTAAAACTTAAAACCAGACTTAGAACAAATTATATTTTTATATTCTTTACTTTTTTAGTCTATTTTTTACCACAAAAGAAATAAAACTTTTTTCGCCACGAATTACACGAATTATCTCGAATTTTTAAAATCTATTCGTCTATCGTCTATCCGTCTATTATCTATCCGTCTATTATCTCTTCGTCTATTATCTATCTATCTATTATCTCTTCGTCTATTATCTCTTCGTCTATTATCTATCCGTCTATTATCTCTTCGTCTATTATCTAATTTCTTAATCTCTAATCAACGGCAAGGTCGAACATCTTAACAATCCTTCTTGTTTTGCTATTTCTGCATACGGAATTTCTTCAACGGTAAAGCCATTTTCTCTTAGCCACGAATTTAATCTCGTGAAATTTCTTTCGGAAACTACTACATCAGGTGCTATAGAAAAGACATTTGAATTCATATTATACATTTCATCTCTGGTGATATGGAACAGATTTTCCTTTCCAAATAGATTTAAAAGATACGAATAATCGGCTTCTTCACGGAAACCACTTTTGTAAATAATCCCTTTATTAACACCTACTGGCTGGAAACAACAATCTAAATGCAAGGCATTATCCCGAGCCTCAATTTTCGATTTCACCAAATCAAATTCTTTTACAATTTTGTTTGGAAACAAATTTCTTATAAATTCCACGCCCTGCCAATTGGTTCTTGCGGTAATATAATCCTTATAATCGCTGCCTTTATAGGTTCCAATGAAAATATAATTATTCCAAAGCATTACATCGCCACCTTCAATATGAACTTCTTCTGGAGGACGAACGACTTTTAACGGATTTATTTGATCGATTACATATTGAATAGCATCCAATTCACGCTCTCTATCTGGTAATATATTTGCTTTTATAAAAATATCATCAATTACAAAACCGATGTCACGGGCAAAAATTTGATTGTAGTTTTCAATCTGTTCAGGACGAAAAACGGTTACATTGTATTTTTGAAAAACAGCATTAAAAGCTTCCATTTCTTTAACCATATCCGCTTCTACGGGATACGTTCCCGCTAAAATATGCTCTAATGATTTTGGATCGTACGCTTCATTTACGCTTGGAGTAGGTCCATTATTTATTGCAGAACCTAAAACCACGGCTCTTAATCTTGATGTTTCGTTTTGTACTTTGATTTGCAACATTATTATAATTTAGTTTGACTACCTACAAATATAAAAAAAAGCCTCACAATTAGTGAAGCTTTCTCATTTTTTAACCAAAAAATCTATCTTTTGTCAATAGATTTGAAATCTCTCAAAGGATGTCCCGTATAAACTTGTCTCGGACGACCAATTGGTTCTTTGTTTTCACGCATTTCTTTCCATTGTGCAATCCAACCCGGAAGTCTTCCAATTGCAAATAAAACAGTAAACATATCTGTCGGAATTCCCAAAGCACGGTAAATAATTCCTGAATAGAAATCTACATTTGGATATAATTTCCTAGAAACAAAATAATCATCAACTAATGCGGCAGCTTCTAATTTTTTTGCGATTTCTAAAATTGGATCGTTTACCCCTAAAGTTGATAATACTTCATCGGCAGCTTTCTTGATGATTTTGGCTCTTGGATCAAAATTTTTATAAACTCTGTGACCAAAACCCATCAAACGGAATGGATCGTCTTTGTCTTTGGCTTTCGCCATATATTTATCGGCATCGCCACCATTCAATTGAATTTCTTCTAACATTTCAAGAACAGCTTGGTTTGCTCCACCGTGAAGTGGTCCCCAAAGTGCAGAAACTCCTGCGGAAATAGAAGCAAATAAACCTGCGTGAGAAGAACCTACCATCCTTACGGTTGAAGTGGAACAGTTTTGTTCGTGATCCCCGTGAAGAATAAATAACTTGTTCAATGCATTGATTACAACTGGATTTGAAGTATAAGGACCTGTAGGGATTTCAAACATTAAACGCATAAAATTTTCAACATATCCTTGGGTATTATCGTAATAATTTAAAGGATAACCCATACTTTTTCTGTAAGTCCACGTTGCAATTACAAGGAATTTACCCATTGTTTTGCAAACCGCTTCATACATTTCTTTTTCATTTTCAACATTCACTGATTTAGGGTTAAATGCTGTTAATGCACTTGTCAAAGAAGATAAAACACCCATTGGATGAGCAGTTTTAGGAAAACCATCAATGATGTTTTTCATTTCTTCGTTAACCAAAGTATATTTTCTGATGTTGGTTTCAAATTTCTCTAACTCTTGTTTTGTTGGCAATTCACCAAAAATCAATAAGTAGGAAACCTCAAGAAAGTTTGCTTTATCCGCTAAATCTTCAATTGAATAGCCTCTGTAACGCAAAATTCCTTCTTCGCCATCAAGGTAAGTGATTTCACTTTTGCAAGAACCTGAATTTTTATATCCTGGATCCAATGTGATTGCACCTGTTAAATCACGTAATTTATTAATATCGATGGCAACTTCATTTTCACTTCCAACAATTACTGGAAATTCGTATTTTTTACCTTCTAATTCTAAAACAGCTATTTTTGACATAGTATATGGGAAATAATCTTATTAAATAATAATTAACAAAATTAAGTCATTTAAGGTTAACTATAAAATAAATACGGTAACGATTTCGTTAAATTAAGTATAAAAATTGTAAAATTAATATACATATCTATATTATCTCAAAAATTAAGACAAAAAAAACGTCCAATAAGTATTTCTACTTGTTGGACGTTTACAATTTATTTAGAAAAACTATTTCGTTTTGAAGGCTTTCACACCTGGGAAATAAGCGGTATCTCCTAATTCTTCTTCGATTCTAAGCAATTGATTGTATTTTGCCATTCTATCACTTCTTGAAGCCGAACCTGTTTTGATTTGTCCGCAGTTCAATGCAACCGCTAAATCAGCGATGGTATTGTCTTCCGTTTCTCCTGAACGGTGCGACATTACTGAAGTAAATCCAGCATTTTTGGCCATATTAACCGCAGCAATTGTTTCTGTTAATGTACCAATTTGGTTAACTTTTACTAATATTGAATTGGCAATTCTTCTTTCAATTCCTGTTGATAAACGTTCTACATTGGTAACAAATAAATCATCACCAACTAATTGTGTTGTATGTCCGATTTTATCTGTCAAATATTTCCAACCGTCCCAATCATTTTCATCCATCCCATCTTCAATAGAAATAATTGGATATTTAGACGCCAATTCAGCCAAATAATCTGCTTGTTCTTCTGACGATCTGATTTTTCCTGTTGGTCCTTCAAATTTTGTATAATCGTATTTACCGTTTACATAGAATTCTGAAGCAGCACAATCTAAGGCAACCATAATTTCATCACCAAATGAATATCCAGCAGCTTCAACCGCTTTTTTAATTGTATCCAAAGCATCTTCAGTTCCTCCAGCTAAATTTGGGGCAAAACCACCTTCGTCACCAACGGCAGTGCTCAAACCTCTGTCGTGTAATACTTTTTTAAGGTTGTGGAAAATTTCCGTTCCCATTTGCATTGCTTGCGTGAAAGTTGTCGCTTTTACTGGAATAATCATAAATTCTTGAAACGCGATTGGCGCATCAGAATGAGAACCACCGTTGATGATATTCATCATTGGAACGGGCAATGTGTTGGCAGAAACTCCACCAATATATCTGTATAATGGCAATCCCAATTCATTGGCAGCTGCTTTAGCTACTGCTAAAGAAACTCCAAGAATTGCATTGGCACCCAAATTTGATTTATTAGGTGTTCCATCTAAAGCAATCATAGTTTGATCGATTAGATTTTGTTCAAAAATAGAAGTTCCTAATAATTCTTCTGCAATTTTAGTATTTACATTTTCAACTGCTTTTAAAACTCCTTTTCCAAGAAATGCTTTACCACCATCACGTAATTCGGCCGCTTCGTATTTTCCTGTTGATGCTCCAGAAGGAACCGCAGCTCTTCCTAAAACGCCATTTTCGGTAACTACATCTACTTCAATTGTTGGATTTCCTCTTGAATCGAAAATTTGTCTTGCGTGAATTTTGATAATAATGCTCATTTGTTTCTTTTTTTTATAATTGATTTATAATAGTTTCTAAATTGTATTGCAAATATATCATATCTATCGGAATGATTATTTGAAACAAATTAATGTTATTAACTCAAACGTTTTAGTTTACTGAAGTTTTTATATTTTCTATGAATTGGTCAAATAAATAGGCTGCATCGTGAGGTCCAGGACTTGATTCGGGATGGTATTGAACTGAAAAACAGCTTTTACTGATCATTCTCATTCCTGCAACTGTTCGGTCATTTAGATGTAAATGGGTAATTTCAAAATCAGGATGTTGTTCTAATTCTTCTTTATTTACGGCAAACCCGTGATTTTGAGAAGTGATTTCTCCCTTTCCTGAAATTAGGTTTTTAATAGGATGATTAATTCCTCGATGACCGTTGAACATTTTGTAGGTTGAAATTCCATTGGCTAATGCAATCATTTGGTGACCTAAACAAATTCCGAAAACGGGTGTGTTGGTTTGTAATATTTGACGGGTCACTTCTTGCACTTCTTTCAAAGGATCTGGATCGCCGGGACCGTTGGAAAGAAAATACCCATCAGGGTTGAAGGCTTTCAATTCTTCAAAAGTGGTATTATATGGAAATACTTTGATATAACAATCTCTGGTGTCCAAGCATCTTAAGATATTGGTTTTTATACCTAAGTCTAATGCTGCAATTTTATAGGTTGCGTTTTCGTTTCCGAAAAAATAAGGCGTTTTGGTGGAAACTTTAGAAGCCAATTCTAATCCTTTCATATTAGGAACTAAAGCTAATTTTGCTTTTAATTCTTCAATTGCAGTTCCATCGGTGCAAATCACAGAATTCATTGCGCCGTTTTCACGTATGTAACTCACTAATGCTCTTGTATCGACATCGGAAATGACAACTAAATTTACTTTTTCAAAATAGTCGAAAAGGCTTTCTGAGGCATCGGGTCTTGAATAATTGAAACTAAAGTTTTTGCAAACTAATCCAGAAATTTTAATTCCATCGGAATCAACTTCTTGTTCGTGAACGCCGTAGTTTCCTATGTGTGGATTGGTGGCTACCATTATTTGACCATAATACGATGGGTCGGTAAATATTTCTTGGTATCCAGTAATTCCGGTATTAAAACAAACTTCTCCGAATGCAGTTCCTTCGATTCCGATGGATTTTCCGTGAAAAATTGTTCCATCGCTAAGTAGTAGAATTGCAGGTTTTCTGTTTGAGTACTTCATTTTTGTTGTAGTTGTTGTGTTGTGGTTGCAAATTTAATTTAAAATATGATGCTATGAAAATTTAATTCCTCGAGAAGCCAAAAAAAACAGTTTAGCCCTGATGGAAATGGAAATCCCTCAAAATTGTGAGGCACGAAGCAATTTTGAGGATTGCAATGTACAGCAGGAATACGATAGGTTTAGAATGCCGAAAAATTCGCTCCAAAAAAAAAGGGACAAACTAATTAAAGTGTGTCCTTTTTGTTTTATAAAGAATCGTAATGTTTCAGAATCTTATTGACGTCATCTTCTTTCGAGAAAGACAAATCATTTTTGGAAGCGAACTCCTTTAATAGGTCTTTCTTATCAATTAATTGTTTTAGAATATCGCTTTTGCTGAGTTTGATTTTAACTTGGTTGCCGTTTAGAAACAAATAATATGATGAAATTCTGATATATTTATCCTCGTTTATCATCGTTTGAGTCATCGGATTTAAAACACCGTTTTGAACTTCAATATTAATTTCGTTGAATAATTTCAATTTTTGACCGTTAAAAATTTCAAGAACTAGTCCTTTTAATTGTGGTTCATTTATAATTTTATATTTTTTATTTGAAGCTATAACGTAGTCAAATTGATCTAAATCATATTGAAAAACAGAGTCTTTTGAAATAAAGGATTCTAAAGTTTTGGTTTTAAGGTTGTAATTCAAATTGAAAAGTTGACGTGAATCTCCTTTTTTAGTTACAACAGTAAATTGCCCTGTAAAATTCGGGAATAAATAAACTGAACCAGTAATACTGTTGTTTTTAGAAGAACTCGGAACCCACATGCCAGAAGTATTTATGTTTCCTTGAAATCCAGTATTGAAATTTGCTGAGTTTTCTTTAGTATCAGTTGCCTGGCTGAAAGATTGAAAAGTAATAAAAAACACGAATAAGGCTAAAAATAAATTTTTCATTGTTTGAATGTATAATTGATTGGTGTAAAAGTAAACAAAAAATGGACAAACTAATTAAAGTTTGTCCATTTCTATTTGTTAAATAATGAAATTCATTATTCTGCAGCGTCAGTAGTATCGGCTTCAGCTGTTGGGGCTTCAGTAACTTCTTCTGAAGTTTCGTCGGCTTTTTTAGCTTTTCCACCTCTACGGCTTTTTGCTTTTTTAACTTCTTTTTTACCACCGTTGTAAAGTTCATTGAAATCTACCAATTCGATCATTGCCATATCGGCATTATCTCCTAAACGATTTCCAACTTTGATGATACGCGTATATCCACCTGGACGATCCCCAACTTTAGCAGCTACGTCTCTGAACAAGTCCGTTACAGCATATTTGCTACGTAAGTATGAAAAAACGATACGTCTATTGTGAGTAGTATCCGCTTTTGATTTTGTAATTAAAGGCTCAACAAATTGTTTTAGCGCTTTTGCTTTGGCTACAGTTGTATTAATACGTTTGTGCTCGATTAGAGAACAAGCCATATTGGCTAACATAGATTTTCTATGAGCAGTCTGTCTGCCTAAATGATTGAATTTTTTTCCGTGTCTCATTGGTATGTTAAATTTAATCCCGATTAAAAATCGGGACTAGATTATTCTTTATCTAGTTTGTATTTAGCTAAATCCATTCCGAAGGTTAAATTTTTAATTGCAACTAGTTCATCTAGTTCAGTTAAAGATTTTTTACCGAAATTACGGAATTTCATTAGGTCATTTTTATTGAATGATACTAAGTCTCCTAATGTATCAACTTCAGCCGCTTTCAAACAATTTAATGCTCTAACAGATAAATCCATATCAACAAGCTTAGTTTTAAGCAATTGTCTCATGTGTAATGACTCTTCGTCATACGAATCAGTTTGAGCAATTTCGTCAGCCTCAAGTGTTATTCTTTCGTCAGAAAACAACATAAAATGGTGAATTAGAACTTTTGCAGCTTCAGTTAAAGCATCTTTTGGATTTATTGAACCGTCAGTTTTTATTTCAAAAACTAATTTTTCATAATCCGTTTTTTGCTCAACACGGAAATTTTCAATTCCATACTTTACATTTTTTACTGGAGTAAAAATTGAATCAGTAAAAATTGTTCCAATTGCTGCGTTTTGTTTTTTGTTCTCTTCTGCAGGAACATATCCTCTACCTTTTTCAATTGTTAATTCGAAATTCAAATTAACTTTTTTATCAAGATTACAGATTACAAGTTCTGGGTTCAGTACTTGAAAACCTGAAATAAATTTTTGAAAATCACCAGCTGTAAGTTGGTCTTTACCTGTTACAGAAATTGTAACAGTTTCATTATCTACATCTTCAATTTGACGTTTGAAACGTACTTGTTTTAGATTAAGAATAATTTCGGTAACGTCTTCAACAACACCAGGAATAGTAGAAAATTCGTGATCTACACCTTCGATTCGAACAGATGTGATTGCGTATCCTTCTAAAGCAGAAAGTAGAACTCTTCTAAGTGCATTACCAACAGTCAATCCGTAACCAGGTTCTAAAGGTCTGAATTCAAACTTACCTTCAAAATCGTTAGAATCGATCATGATAACTTTATCGGGCTTCTGAAAATTAAATATTGCCATAATTTCGACTAAGTCAATTATTATTTATTGTACAACTCTACGATTAATTGTTCTTTGATGTTTTCTGGAATCTGCAATCTAGCAGGAACAGAAACAAAAGTACCTTCTTTAACATCGTTGTTCCAAGTAATCCATTCATATACATGACTTGAATTAGAAAGAGAACGTTCAATAGCCTCTAATGATTTGGATTTTTCACGAACTGCAACTTTATCACCAGCTCTTAGGTGGTAAGAAGCAATATCAACAACTTCACCGTTTACGGTAATGTGTCGGTGAGAAACTAATTGTCTAGCGCCTCTTCTAGAAGGAGCAATACCCATTCTAAATACAACGTTGTCTAATCTTGCTTCACACAATTGTAAAAGAACTTCACCAGTAACACCTTTAGTAGCTGCTGCTTTTTTGAATAAACCTCTAAATTGCTTTTCTAAAATTCCGTAAGAATATTTAGCTTTTTGTTTCTCCATTAATTGGATAGCATATTCAGATTTTTTTCCTCTTTTTTTTGCCATCCCGTGTTGTCCAGGTGGGTAATTTCTTCTTTCGAAAGATTTGTCATCTCCGAATATTGCTTCGCCAAATTTACGAGCAATTCTAGTTTTTGGACCAGTATATCTTGCCATTTTAAAAAATTAAATTAAGGTAGAGATTATGAATTCAGGTCATATCCTTCGATAATCGTTTATTCTACCTAGTTATACTTAAATATATTATTAAACTCTACGTCTTTTAGGAGGACGACATCCGTTGTGCGGCATTGGAGTAACATCGATAATCTCTGTAACTTCAATTCCACCGTTATGTAAAGAACGGATTGCAGACTCACGTCCGTTTCCTGGTCCTTTTACATACACTTTTACTTTTTTAAGTCCTGCTTCAAGAGCTACTTTACTACAATCTTCTGCTGCCATTTGAGCTGCATACGGAGTGTTCTTTTTAGAACCTCTGAAGCCCATTTTACCAGCTGAAGACCATGAAATAACTTCACCTTTCTTATTAGTTAAAGAAATAATGATGTTATTAAAAGTTGCACTGATATGCGCTTCTCCTGTTGATTCAACTATTACTTTACGTTTTTTTGCACTTGCCTTAGCCATACTACTTATTATTTAGTTGCTTTTTTCTTGTTGGCAACAGTTTTTCTCTTACCTTTTCTTGTTCTAGAGTTGTTTTTAGTTCTTTGTCCTCTTAATGGAAGACCAGATCTATGACGAATACCTCTATAACAACCAATGTCCATAAGACGTTTGATGTTTAAAGAAACTTCTGAACGCAATTCACCTTCAATTTTGAATGTTGATACCGCTTCACGAATTGCTCCGATTTCGTCATCATTCCAATCTTGAACTTTCTTGTCTTGGCTAACTTGAGCTTTTTCTAAAATCTCAATAGCTCTACTTCTTCCTAATCCGAAGATATAGGTTAGTGCAATAACACCTCTCTTATTTTTCGGGATATCTACCCCTGCAATTCTTGCCATAACTATCCTTGTCTTTGTTTAAATCTAGGATTCTTTTTGTTAATTACGTACAATCTCCCTTTTCTTCGCACGATAACGCACTCGGGACTTCTCTTTTTAACTGATGCTCTAACTTTCATTGTGAATAGCCTTTATTAATATCTATAAGTAATTCTTGCTTTTGACAAATCGTAAGGACTCATTTCTAGTTTCACTTTATCACCAGGTAATAATTTGATGTAATGCATTCGCATTTTTCCAGAAATATGAGCAATTACAATATGTCCATTTTCTAATTCTACACGGAACATAGCATTTGATAATGCTTCAATAATTGATCCGTCTTGTTCTATTGCTGATTGTTTTGCCATAAATTAAGCTACCGCTTTTCTATTTTTTCCACTTTTCATCAAACCGTCATAATGCTTATTTAGCAGATATGAATTGATTTGTTGAATTGTATCAATTGCTACACCAACCATAATTATAAGTGACGTACCTCCAAAGAACATTGCCCAAGATTGTTGAACATCCATTACACTTACAACAATCGCTGGGAACACAGCTATCAAAGCAAGAAATAAAGAGCCTGGAAAAGTAATTAAAGACATCACTTTATCTAAAAAGTCAGACGTTTCTACACCAGGTCTAATACCAGGAATAAATCCACCACTTCTTTTTAAGTCATCTGCCATTTTGTTTGTAGGAACAGTGATAGCAGTGTAAAAAAATGTAAATACAACGATTAAAGTTGCAAATACTAAATTATACCAAAAACCGAACATATCACTAAATGCACCTGCAATAGATGATGAAACATCTGATTTAGACAATCCTGCTAAAGCAGCTGGAATAAACATTATCGCTTGAGCAAATATAATTGGCATTACACCAGATGCATTAAGCTTTAAAGGAATCCATTGTCTGTTTCCGCCCATCATATCTTCTTCGAAATCTCCAGAAACAGTTCGTCTTGCGTACTGAACAGGGATTTTTCTAATTGCCATTACTAACAATACACAAGAAATAATAACTAACAACCATACAATAATTTCGATTACCAATAACATTGGACCTCCGTTGTTGTTTGTAACTCTAGTTGTAAATTCTTGAATAAAAGCTTGGGGAAATCTTGCTAAAATACCGACCATTATTAATAGTGATATACCATTACCAATTCCTTTATCAGTAATTTTTTCTCCTAACCACATGGCGAAAATTGTCCCTGTAACTAAAATTATTACCGATGAAAATAAGAATGCAAAAGAATCTGAACCTAATAAGAAAGCTCCTTGAGGCAAAGTTCTGTACAAGTTATAGATATAACCAGGACCTTGAACAAGTGTAATTGCTATAGTCAACCAACGTGTAATTTGATTAATTTTCTTTCTTCCACTTTCACCATCACTTTGCAATTTTTGTAAATAAGGAACTGCGATTCCCATTAACTGAACTACAATAGATGCTGAAATATAAGGCATAATACCTAAAGCAAATATAGAAGCTTTTGAAAAAGCACCACCTGTAAACATATCAAGAATTGAACCAATACCGTTCTTAGTTTGGCCTGCTAAACTGTTTAATTGTGTAGCGTCAATACCTGGAAGAGTTACATGTGCTCCAAAACGATATACTAAAAGTAATCCTAAAGTTATTAGAATTCTATTTTTTAGTTCCTCGATTTTCCAAACATTAATTAATGATTCAATAAATTTCTTCATCTTACGAAAATTATAATGTTACAGCTTCTCCACCAGCAGCTTCAATAGCAGCTTTTGCAGTTGCAGTAAATTTGTGAGCGGTTACCTTTAATTTTGCTGTCAATTCTCCTCTACCTAAAATCTTTACGATTTCATTTTTGGTAGCCAAACGGTTTGATACAAAAACTGTCATATCAACAGTATCTGTAATTACACCATTATCAACAAGTAATTGAAGTGTATCAAGATTAACACCTTCGTATTCTTTACGATTGATGTTTGTGAAACCAAACTTAGGCACACGTCTTTGAAGTGGCATTTGCCCTCCCTCAAAACCAATCTTTTTAGAATAACCAGAACGAGATTTTGCTCCTTTGTGACCTCTTGCAGAGGTACCACCTTTGCCAGAACCTTCTCCTCTACCTAATCTTTTATTCTGATTATGTGTAGCACCTTCAGCAGGTTGTAAGTTACTTAAATTCATAACAGTATTTGTTATTTAGCTTCTTCAACAGAAACTAAGTGTTTAACTTTATTTATCATTCCAAGGATAGTTGGATTAGAATCATGTTCTACAACTTGACCCATTTTACGAAGTCCCAAAGCCTCTAATCCTCTTTTTTGAGTAAGTGGACAGTTGATTTTGCTTCTTACTTGTTTTACTAATAATTTAGCCATAATTTCCTTGAATTAACCTTTAAAAACTTTATCTAAAGAAATACCTCTTTGTTTTGCAACAGTATGAGCACTTCTCATTTGTAATAAAGCATCAAAAGTTGCTTTAACTACGTTGTGAGGATTTGATGATCCTTGTGATTTTGACAATACATCATGAATTCCTACTGATTCAAGAACTGAACGAACAGCTCCACCAGCAATAACTCCAGTACCATGAGAGGCCGGAATTAAGAATACACGTGCACCACCAAATTTACCTTTTTGTTCGTGAGGAACAGATTTTCCATTCAAAGGAATTTTTACTAAATTTTTCTTAGCATCTTCTACTGCTTTCGCAATTGCTTCAGAAACGTCTTTAGATTTTCCTAATCCGTGACCAACTACTCCGTTTTCATCACCTACAACTACAATAGCGGAAAAACCAAAAGCTCTACCACCCTTTGTAACCTTAGTAACACGATTTACACTTACCAAACGATCTTTTAATTCAAGACCACTAGGCTTTACTAACTCTACATTCTTGTATTTACTATTAGACATACTATATTAGAATTTAAGTCCAGCAGCTCTCGCGCCTTCAGCTAATGATTTAATACGACCGTGATATAAATAACCTCCTCTATCGAAAGTTACTACATCAATACCGGCTTTTAACGCTTTTTCTCCAACTAGTTTTCCAACTGCAGTTGCAACATCTACGTTTGTACCTTTACTTACTTCTTTTTCTCTTGAAGATGCAGATAAAATAGTAACTCCAGAAACATCGTCAATTAATTGAGCATAAATTTCTTTGTTACTTCTAAATACAGAAAGTCTTGGATTAGTAGCAGTCCCACTAATTGTCTTTCTAATTCTATATCTAATTCTCTGTCTTCTATCAGATTTTGTTAATGACATAATCTTATATTTTTTAAGCTGATTTACCCGCTTTTCTTCTTAATACTTCACCTACGAATTTAACACCTTTTCCTTTGTAAGGTTCTGGTTTTCTAAAACCTCTAATTTTTGCAGCTACCTGCCCTAATAGTTGTTTGTCGAATGATGTTAATTTAACGATTGGATTCTTACCTTTTTCAGATATTGTTTCAACAACTACTTCAGAAGCAACTTCTAAAACAATATTGTGAGAATAACCTAACGCTAAGTCCAATTTTTGTCCTTGGTTAGATGCTCTATAACCAACACCAACCAATTCCAATTCTTTAGTAAAACCTTCAGATACACCTACAATCATATTATTGATTAAAGATCTGTATAATCCGTGTTTTGCTCTATGATCTTTATGATCAGACGATCTATCAACTTGAACTTGATCGCCTTCAACTGTTACAGTTACGTCCGAAAACTCCTGTGTTAGTTGACCTTTTTTTCCTTTTACTGTAATGATTCCTGAAGCAACTTCAACAGTTACGCCAGCAGGGATTACAACTGGGTTTTTACCTATTCTTGACATCTTACTAGACTTTAAATTAGTATACGTAACAAATTACTTCGCCACCAACATTAAGTTGTTTCGCTTGTTTTCCTGTCATCAAACCTTTTGATGTGGAAACAATCGCAATACCTAAACCGTTTAAGATTCTTGGTATTTTAGAAGAACCTGCATACTTACGTAAACCTGGTTTACTAATTCTTTGGATGTCTTTGATTACTGGCTCTTTGGTATCTTTATCATACTTCAAAGCTATTTTGATTGAACCCTGAACGGCGTTGTCTTCAAATTTGTAACTTAAGATATATCCTTGATCAAATAAGATCTTAGTTATTTCTTTTTTTAGATTAGATGCAGGAATTTCGACAACTTTGTGGTTTGCAGCCACGGCGTTTCTAACTCTTGTCAAATAATCCGCAATAGGATCTGTGTACATGTTTATTGATTTGCGGTTTTGGTTTTCAAATAACTTTTATTCGAACCTGAAACCAATTTATAAATGTTTATAAAAAAACGTAAATTACGTTTCTACCAAGATGCTTTTTTAACGCCTGGGATTAATCCGTTATTTGCCATTTCACGAAATGTAACACGTGAAAGTCCAAATTGACGCATATAACCTCTTGGTCTACCAGTTAATTTACAACGATTGTGCAAACGAACAGGCGAAGCATTTTTCGGCAACTTTTGCAAACCTACGAAATCTCCAGCTTCTAACAAAGCTTTTCTTTTCTCAGCATATTTTGCTACCGTTTTTTCTCTTTTTACCTCACGGGCTTTCATTGATTCTTTAGCCATGTCTTAATTCTTTTTAAAAGGTAATCCTAGTTCGGCTAATAACGACTTTGCTTCTTTATCTGTTTTTGCAGAAGTAACAAAGGAAATATCCATTCCAGAAATTTTATTAACTTTATCAATATCAATTTCAGGGAAAATGATTTGTTCTAAAACACCTAAGTTATAATTACCTCTTCCGTCGAAACCAGTAGCTTTGATACCACTAAAATCTCTAACACGTGGCAAAGATGAAGTAACGAGTCTATCTAAAAACTCATACATTCTTTCTCCACGAAGGGTAACTTTTGCACCAATCGGCATTCCTTTTCTCAATTTGAATGACGCAACGTCTTTCTTTGAAATTGTAGAAACTGCTTTTTGTCCAGTAATCTTTGTTAACTCATCAACTGCATAGTCAATTAGTTTTTTGTCAGATACTGCTGCACCAACTCCTTTACTCAAAACGATTTTTTCCAATTTTGGAACTTGCATTACGTTTGTGTAACCGAATTCTTCTTTAAGAGCAGAGATAACTCTGTTCTTATATTCATCTTTTAGTCTAGGTATATAAGCCATTACTATAGTACTTGATTAGATTTTTTTGAAAATCTTACTTTTTTATCTCCTTCAACTCTAATTCCAACTCTTGTAGCTTCCTTAGTTTTAGGATCTATAAGAGATAAATTTGAAATTTGAATTGCAGCTTCTTTCTTAACGATTCCTCCTTGAGGGCTTTTAGCACTTGGTTTGGTATGTTTTGAAACCATATTTACAGCTTCAACAATCGCTTTGTTCTTCTCACGGTCTACTTTAAGAACTTTACCTTCAGAACCTTTATGGTCTCCAGCAATAACCCTTACAATATCTCCTGTTTTTATTTTTAGCTTTATCATCTTAAAATAATTAAAGCACTTCTGGTGCTAATGATACAATTTTCATGAATTGTTTTTCACGAAGTTCTCTTGCTACTGGACCAAAAACGCGAGTTCCTCTCATTTCACCAGCAGCATTTAACAATACGCAAGCGTTATCGTCAAATCTAATGTATGAACCGTCGGCTCTTCTCACTTCTTTTTTGGTACGTACAACAACTGCAGTTGAAACAGCTCCTTTTTTAACGCTTCCGTTTGGAGATGTATCTTTTATTGAAACTACAATCTTGTCACCAACAGAGGCATACCTTCTTTTGGTACCTCCTAAAACACGGATAGTCAAAACTTCTTTTGCTCCTGTGTTATCTGCTACTTTTAGTCTTGATTCTTGTTGTACCATAATTATTTAGCTCTTTCAATGATTTCAACTAACCTCCAACATTTTGTTTTACTTAAAGGACGCGTTTCGCTAATCCTTACAGTATCTCCAATGTTACAGTCGTTCTTTTCGTCGTGTGCGTGATACTTTTTAGTTTTCAACACGAACTTACCGTATAACGGGTGTTTAACTTTACGCACTTCTGCAACAACAATAGATTTATCCATTTTGTCTGAAGTAACAACACCAACTCTTTCTTTTCTTAAATTTCTTTTTTCTTCCATCTTTCAGCAGATTACAATTATTGTAACTCTCTTTTAGTAAGTTCTGTAGCTAATCTTGCAACTGTTCTTCTTACACTTCTAATTTGAAGTGGATTCTCAATTGGTGAAATGGCGTGTGCCATTTTAAGGTCAGCATATATCTTCTTAGTTTGACTAAGTTTTTCTTGCAACTCCGCTGCAGAAAGATCTTTTATTTCTGATTGTTTCATAATATAATATAGATTATGCTTCGAAATCTCTAGCAACGACAAATTTAGTTTTTACTGGAAGCTTTTGAGCTGCAAGACGTAACGCCTCTTTTGCAACTGACAAAGGTACTCCTCCAACTTCAAACATAATTCTTCCGGGTTTAACAACGGCAGCCCAATACTCAACTGCTCCTTTACCTTTACCCATACGTACCTCAAGAGGTTTCTTTGTGATTGGTTTGTCTGGAAATATTTTAATCCATAATTGTCCTTCTCTTTTCATAAAACGAGTTGCAGCAATACGCGCAGCTTCGATTTGACGTGAGGTTAAGAACATTCCATCTTCATGTACAGATTTAATTCCAAACATTCCATTAGAAAGTTCATGTCCTCTTTGAGAATTTCCTTTCATTTTACCCTTTTGTACCTTTCGGTATTTTGTTCTTTTAGGCTGTAACATTTTTCTTTAGTTTAAAAATTTACTTTCGTTTACGAGCGTCTGGTTTACCACCTTTATTAAAAGGCTTTCTGTCTCCTCTTGGAGAATCTCCACCTTTACCACTATTTGGTCCAGATTGTTTTTTATCCATTCCAGCAAGTGGAGAAAGATCTCTCTTTCCATAAACTTCACCTTTCATAATCCACACTTTGATTCCCATTCTACCATAAGTAGTATGTGCTTCAGCAAGTGCGTAATCAATATCAGCTCTGAAAGTTGATAGAGGAATTCTACCTTCTTTGAAACCTTCTGAACGCGCCATCTCTGCACCATTCAAACGTCCAGAAATCAAAACTTTGATACCTTCTGCGTTCATACGCATAGTAGCAGCAATAGCCATTTTGATTGCACGTCTGTAAGAAATTCTGCTTTCGATTTGACGACAGATACTTGTAGCAACTAAATAAGCATCTAATTCAGGTCTTTTAATTTCAAAGATGTTGATTTGAACCTCTTTGTCGGTAACTTTCTTAAGTTCTTCTTTTAACTTGTCTACCTCTTGTCCACCTTTTCCGATAATTATACCAGGTCTAGCAGTAGTGATAGTAACGGTTACAAGTTTCAAAGTTCTTTCGATATATACCTTTGATACACTAGCTTTTGATAAACGAGCATGGATATACTTTCTGATTTTAAAATCTTCGGCAAGTTTATCACCGTAATCATTTCCACCATACCAGTTTGAGTCCCATCCTCTGATGATACCAAGTCTATTTCCTATTGGATTTGTCTTTTGTCCCATCTTAATTATTAATTGCTTGTGTGTTATTAATAGCTCCCAACACGATTGTTACGTGATTTGAACGTTTTCTAATTCTATGTGCGCGACCTTGTGGAGCTGGACGAAGTCTTTTTAACATCATTCCACCATCTACTCTAATCTCTTTTACGAATAAGCCTGCTTCTTCCATATTAGCGTCAGGGTTTTTTGCTTGCCAGTTGGCAATAACAGATAAAACCAATTTTTCTAATTTTCTTGAAGCTTCTTTAGAACTAAATCTTAAAATATTTAGTGCTCTCTCTACCTTCTGACCTCTTACCAAGTCCGCTACTAAGCGCATTTTTCTAGGTGAAGTAGGGCAGTTATTCAATTTCGCGAAAGCTAAAGACTTATTAGCCTCTTTTCTCGCATCTGCTGTTTCTCTTTTACGAACTCCCATTGCTTCTTATTTTTTACCTTTATTTTTTGCTCCAGCGTGACCTCTAAAAGATCGAGTTGGTGAAAATTCTCCTAATTTGTGACCTACCATGTTTTCTGTTACGTAAACTGGTACAAACTGACGACCGTTATGAACTGCGATTGTTTGTCCAACAAAGTCTGGAGTAATCATTGAAGCTCTAGACCATGTCTTTACAACTCCTTTATTACCACCTGCAATGTTTTCTTGAACTTTCTTGTCTAACTTATAATGAACGAAAGGTCCTTTTTTTAATGAACGTGCCATATCTTATTATTTCTTTCTACGTTCTACAATATACTTGTTACTCGGGTTTTTCTTAGAACGCGTTCTATAACCTTTAGCAGGTATTCCATTTCTTGAACGTGGATGTCCACCAGAAGAACGTCCTTCACCACCACCCATTGGGTGATCGACAGGGTTCATTGCAACAGGTCTTGTTCTAGGTCTTCTTCCTAACCATCTTGTTCTACCTGCTTTACCAGATACAACTAATTGGTGGTCTGAATTAGATACTGCTCCAATTGTTGCTGAACAAGTTAACAAGATTAATCTCGTTTCACCTGATGGCATTTTAATTGTTGCGTATTTTCCATCTCTTGCCATTAATTGAGCGAATGTTCCAGCTGAACGTGCGATTACAGCACCTTGACCTGGTCTTAATTCGATACAAGATATAACAGTTCCTAAAGGAATTCTGCTAAGAGGCAATGTATTACCAATTTCAGGTTGCGCATCAGGACCAGAAACTAATTTCTGACCAACTTGCAATCCGTTTTGAGCAATAACATAAGTTTTCTCACCATCAGCATACGCTAACAATGCGATAAACGCAGTACGATTTGGATCGTATTCTATTGATTTCACTGAAGCAGGAATTCCTTCTTTAGTTCTTTTGAAATCAATAATACGATATCTCTGCTTGTGACCACCACCCGTATAACGCATGGTCATCTTTCCTTGACTATTTCTACCTCCAGAGTTTTTTATCGGCGCTATCAAAGAGCGTTCCGGCTTATCAGTTGTAATGGCGTCATAACCATTCACAACTCTAAATCGCTGACCTGGGGTAATAGGTTTTAATTTTCTTACTGACATTTTTCTAGTCTAGATATTGTTGTAAAAATCAATTGTTTCTCCTTCTTGTACTTGTACAATTGCTTTTTTAGCAGCATTTGTCTTTCCACTTATTAAACCACTTTTGGTGAATTTTGTAGTTCTATCTGGTCTTACGTTCATTGTGTTCACGCTAACAACAGATACTCCATAAGCAGCCTCAACAGCTTTCTTAATTTGTACTTTGTTTGCCTTCTTGTCAACGAAAAAACCAAAATGATTTAAAACTTCACTTTGTTTGGTCATTTTTTCTGTAACTATAGGTTTAATTATGATGCTCATATCCTAGTTATTTACTTAAATTATCTTCAATTCCTTCTAATGAGCCTTCTAACAATACTAAATTATTAGCATTTAAAATAGCGTAAGTGCTTAATTCTAAGTTACTTAGCACGTTAGACCCTTTTAAATTACGTGAGGACAAATATACATTTTTATTTGAATCACCCAACACAAACAAAGATTTTTTATTCTCTAATCCTAAAGCCTTCAAAACATTGATGAAATTTTTAGTGTTTGGAGTGTCAAAAGTAAAGTCTTCAACAACAATAATGTTGGATTCTTTTGCTTTGATTGAGAATGCAGATTTTCTTGCTAAACGTTTTACAGCTTTATTCAATTTGAATGAATAACTTCTTGGTCTAGGTCCGAAAACTGTTCCTCCACCTTTGAATAATGGATTCTTTGCACTACCAGCACGAGCCGTACCAGTACCTTTTTGTTTTTTAATCTTACGTGTACTTCCGGCAACTTCAGCTCTTTCTTTAGCTTTGTGAGTTCCTTGTCTTTGGTTTGCTAAATATTGTTTAACATCCAAATATACAGCGTGATTGTTTGGTTCTATACCGAATACTGAATCAGAAAGTTGAACTTTTCTTCCAGTATCTTTTCCGTTGAAATCTAATACTTTTATTTCCATTACTTCTGAATGATTACATAAGAGTTGTTACATCCAGGAACACATCCTTTAATAACAAGTAGGTTCTTTTCAGCAACTACTTTTAAAACTCTAAGGTTTTGAACTTTTACATTGTCTCCTCCCATTCTTCCAGCCATACGCATTCCTTTAAATACTCTAGATGGATAAGAAGAAGCTCCTACAGAACCTGGCGCTCTTAAACGGTTGTGTTGACCGTGAGTTGCTTGTCCAACACCACCAAAACCGTGACGTTTAACAACCCCTTGAAAACCTTTACCTTTAGATACACCTTGCACATCTACAAACTCTCCTTCAACAAAAATAGAAACATCAATAAGATCTCCTAATTTTTGTTCTGTTGCGAAACTTTGGAATTCAACGACTTTTTTCTTAGCTACAGTTCCCGCTTTTTTAAAGTGACCTAAAGCCGCTTTTGTGGAATGTTTCTCGTTTTTGTCATCGAAACCTAGTTGCAACGCTTCGTACCCGTCAACACCTTTGGTTCTGACTTGGGTAACAACACATGGTCCAGCTTCGATTACTGTACAAGGAATGTTCTTCCCGTTCTCGTCGAAAATGCTAGTCATGCCGATTTTTCTACCAATTAACCCAGACATAATTATTATTTATTAATTACTACCCCTTTCAATTTGAAATAATCAGATACTTCAAACAAGGGGTGCAAAAGTAATATTTTTTTTTGAATATCAATACTTTATAAATGAAATTTTTTTCTTATTTGTAAAACTTCTATTTTTATCTCGTAATTACAATCTTGTTATTTTTGTTTTTAAAACAAATTTTGCAACACCACCACTCAAATACGCTTGATTCCACTACCAAACACTCAAATATTTAAAAAGCATTCTTTTTCTCAATTTATAGGTTTTATAATGTTTCATAATACCCAAATAGGAATTCATACAGCTTAGAAATTGTTACTGTTCCTCACAGCTAGGTTTTTTGCCACAGATTCACAGATTTTTTACTTTGCGCACTTTGAGGTTAAAAAAATTGAAAAAGAATCTGAAATAAATTCAGATTAAACGATTAAACTTTTCTTACCATATAAGGCAAATAAGGTCATCTAATTATCCGCTAACAACTTCCCGCTCTGGCACCCTTTCCCTTTGATTGCCACGTACCTCGCAATGACAGGGCTGGGGATAGGATTTTTGCCACGGATTTAAACGGATTAAACGGATTTTCGCAGATAACCGAATCAATGATTAAACAAATAAACGATTAAACGATTAAACTTTTCTTACCATATAAGGCAAATAAGGTCATATAATTATCCGCTAACAACTTCCCGCTCTGGCACCCTTTCCCTTTGATTGCCACGTGCCTCGCAATGACAGGCTGGGGATAGGATTTTTGCCACAGATTAAACGGATTAAACGGATTTTCGCAGATAACCGAATCAACGATTAAACAAATAAACGATTAAACTTTTCTTACCATATAAGGCAAATAAGGTCATATAATTATCCGCTAACAACTTCCCGCTCTGGCACCCTTTCCCTTTGATTGCCACGTACCTCGCGATGACAGGCTGGGGATAGGATTTTTGCCACAGATTTAAACGGATTAAACGGATTTTCGCAGATAACCGAATCAATGATTAAACAAATAAACCTTTTTGCTATTGAAATAAATTCAGATTGACATATGGAGAAGGTTTCTTTTTTTAAACTCTCGCCCACCGTATATTTATATTCCTTGCTGAAGCTCTTGGTAAACTCAAATATACCCAACAACAAGTCATACGTGCTTTTGTAAACCGGTAAGTCTGAATGTAGTTTCATTTTAATAAAAAATCGACCGCTGCGCGGTATTGCTTTTTCAAAGGGTCAAAGGGTCAAAGGAAAAAAGGGTATTAATCCCTGAGGTAGCGCACTGAGAAACCGAAAGTCTTATTGAGGTAGCTTCTGAAGGCAATCCCGTAGTCATAATACAGGTAGCGGTACCAGGCGTAAGCTGTAACGTCCTCTGATGAACTCCACCAGTTACCGTAGTTGCCAATGTTGAGGAATGCTCCACTGCCGTTGCGAGACCCTCCCGGAAGACCTGTAAAGCCGCTACTGTTAGTCGCATCGGTATTGGGGCTTGACCAGAGAGATGTTCCCGTAGCTTTCATTTTGCCTCCTGCAACACTTCCTCCGCCTAAACAGTCTGTAAGTGTTGTCCACTCAGTATCAGTAGGTACGTGCCAGCCCATTGGCGCAAGCTTTTTTCTTAATGTTGGGTTAGTTAAAGAAGCAGCGTTATAAATGCCTGCGGCAGCATACCAATTGTATAACTTGCCATAAACCGCTCCTTTGGAGGGGTCATTGTTGTAATAGCACCAAGCACCTGTGGTCAAGTTTGACCATGCCGTTGGGTCGGTTACTTGTGGTATAACAGTGCCATCGCTGTAGGTAGTAACATCCAAATTTCTAGTTGCCCATACTTGGTTGCAAATAGTTACTTGTGGTATGTTTACAACTGGTCGTTTAAAAGTGATGCTGTCAATATCAACTGGTTTTATGGACTGTTTGATGACCAATTGCCCTGCTTTCCAAACATAAAGTGTGTCTTGTGTGGTTTGCCCTTGTGTTATTGCAACTAAAAATAAGCTTAGTAAAAGATATAAATGTTTCATGGTTTATTGTTTTAAAAATTTAATAGTTTGTGTTTGGTTGCTCTTTGAAGTGATTTTGCAGAAATACATCCCTTGAGGCAAGGCTGCTAATGATACTTGTGGTGTGTTTTGTGCTATCACTACGCGCCCCTCTAATGAAATAATTTCAAGATGCGAAATAGTTTGAGTTGGATCTTCATTGGTGATATTCAAAACATTCGTCACCGGATTGGGATAGACATAAAAACTGCTTTTAGCCACCTCATGAGTGGTTGTTGCTAAGGTCAAATCGGTGAAATTCAAATACCGATTGCCAGAAAGAGCAAACGTACCATTAGCTCCCGTGAGGTTGGTTACCACTAAATTGCCATTTGAAAAGGTAAGCTTTTTGATGTTGGCTACTGTATATGCTGTTTGCGCTCCAGCATTGGGTCGCACATACATTGTTTGGGCTTTGACGCTCATAAAAGCCAATCCAAAGAAGAATAGAATGAAAAATTTTAATTTCATATTAATTAATTTATTTGTTAAAATTCTTACAAATATAAATTAAAACATCTGTTTCATTAACATTTAAAATAATTAATTCCAAAAAACCTAAATAAAAATATTATTTGTGAATAACGAGACGTAATAATGAAAAATAGAAAGTTCTCGAGATTCGAGTTGTCCTAGCCCAGATTGCAGTGGAAAGCCCGGAATGAAAAAAGGTAGTTTTTCTTGCCGAAAAAGAGCGACCGCAGGAAGCTCCTTTTTTGGCTTAGAAAAACACCTTTTTGAATGAGGACTTGAAACGGAAAGCTGGAAATAGCTCCAAGTTAAACAAGAAAAAGCAGCACAAAATGAATTGCGCTGCTTTTTCTATTTATTATAAGATATTTATAATCGTTATTCGTTAAAAGTTATTCGTTAAAAGTCTTACGACCGTATAACAAATAACTTACAACTTATAACTAAAATTATACTTTGATTTCTACTTCAACACCACTTGGCAACTCTAATTTCATTAGAGCGTCAATTGTTTTTGATGAAGAGGAATAAATGTCAATTAATCTCTTGTATGACATTACTTCAAATTGTTCTCTCGCTTTTTTGTTAACGTGTGGAGAACGCAAAACGGTGAAAAGTTTTTTGTGAGTTGGTAATGGAATTGGTCCAGTTACTACAGCACCCGTGCTTTTTACAGTTTTTACAATCTTTTCAGCAGACTTATCTACCAACATGTGATCGTAAGATTTCAATTTTATTCTGATTTTTTGACTCATTTTCTTAAAGATTAAGCGTTTCCTTTTGCTTTTTTGATAACTGCTTCTGAAATATTTGCTGGTGTTTCAGCATAGTGTGAAAATTCCATTGTAGATGTTGCTCTACCAGAAGATAGTGTTCTTAATGTAGTTACATAACCGAACATTTCTGATAATGGCACATCTGCTTTGATTGTTTTTGCACCTGCTCTGTCACCCATGTCATTCACTTGACCTCTACGACGGTTGATATCACCTACGATATCTCCCATGTTTTCTTCAGGTGTGATAACTTCCATTTTCATGATAGGCTCAAGAATAACAGCTCCAGCAGCTTTAGCTACTTCTCTGTACCCCATTCTTGCAGCAAGTTCAAAAGAAAGTGCGTCAGAATCGACTGGGTGAAAAGATCCGTCTAATAAAGTTACTTTTAAACTATCTACTTGGTATCCTGCTAAAGGACCTGTTTTCATAGCTTCTCTGAAACCTTTTTCTACAGATGGGATATATTCTTTAGGAACGTTACCCCCTTTTACTGCATTCACAAATTGCAATCCAACTGGAGTTTTACCGTCAACTTCTTCAGCAGGCTCAAGTCTAAATACGATATCACCGAATTTACCACGACCCCCAGATTGTTTCTTGTATGTCTCTCTGTGTTGAGCTACTTTTGTAAAAGCTTCTTTGTATTCAACTTGAGGCTCCCCTTGGTTCACTTCAACTTTGAATTCACGTTTCATTCTATCCACAAGAATATCTAAGTGTAACTCACCCATTCCTGAGATAATAGTTTGTCCTGAAGCTTCATCAGTTCTAACTGTAAATGTTGGATCCTCTTCAGCTAATTTAGCTAAAGCCATACCCATTTTATCAACGTCAGCTTTTGTTTTAGGCTCAATTGCAATACCAATTACAGGTGCAGGGAATTTCATTGACTCAAGTATAATTGGGTGTTTTTCATCACACAATGTATCTCCAGTTTTAATATCTTTAAATCCAACTGCTGCTCCAATATCACCTGCTTCGATATAATCGATTGGGTTTTGTTTGTTAGCGTGCATTTGGTAAATACGAGAAATTCTTTCTTTATTTCCAGAACGTGTATTCAATACATAAGAACCAGCATCTAAACGACCAGAATACGCACGGAAGAAAGCCAAACGACCTACGAATGGGTCAGTAGCAATCTTAAATGCTAAAGCAGCGAATGGCTCTTTAACATCTGGCTTACGCATAATTTTAGTTTGATCTTCTTCTAATAAATCAGCATCATCAGGATGAATTCCTTCAATACCTTCTTTATCCATTGGTGATGGCAAGTATTTACATACCGCATCCAACATAAATTGAACTCCTTTGTTTTTGAAAGACGAACCAGCAATCATAGGAATGATAGCCATGTCCATAACAGCTGCTCTTAAAGCTATGTTGATTTCTTCCTCAGTAATTGAGTTTTCATCTTCCATAAATTTTTCAAGCAAATTCTCATCATAATCAGCAACTGCTTCAATAAGAATTGACCTGTATTCTTTTACTTCGTCAAGCATATCTGCAGGAATATCAACAACTTCATAGGTTGCTCCCATTCCAGCATCATCCCAAACAATAGCTTGGTTTCTAACTAAATCGACAACACCTCTGAAATCATTTTCTTCACCAATTGGCAAAGTGATTGCAACTGCATTTGATTTTAACATATCTCTTACTTGCTGACATACCATCAAAAAGTTAGATCCTTGTCTGTCCATTTTATTAACAAAACCGATACGTGGCACTCTATATTGATCTGCAAGTCTCCAGTTAGTTTCAGATTGTGGTTCTACACCATCAACTGCGCTAAACAAGAAAACCAACCCATCAAGTACACGTAAAGAACGATTTACTTCAACAGTAAAATCAACGTGTCCTGGGGTATCAATGATATTGAAATGGTACGGTAATGTTTCAGGTAAAATTTTACC
Organism: Flavobacterium neuenschwanderi (SeqCode); assembly: GCA_965234425.1. Taxonomy (GTDB): domain Bacteria; phylum Bacteroidota; class Bacteroidia; order Flavobacteriales; family Flavobacteriaceae; genus Flavobacterium; species Flavobacterium neuenschwanderi. The sequence goes on from OZ248396.1 coordinate 104,972, forward strand.
TTGTGTCGTTGGAAAATTCCATTCACAAGTTGTAGCAGCAGAAGTAATTGTAATACCTCTTTCTTGCTCTTGTGCCATCCAGTCCATTGTTGCAGCACCATCGTGTACTTCACCAATTTTGTGTGATTTTCCAGTATAGAATAATATACGCTCTGTTGTTGTTGTTTTACCAGCATCAATGTGAGCAGCAATTCCTATGTTTCTTGTAAATTTTAAATCTCTAGCCATTTCTTATTAATTAAAATCTAAAATGTGAGAATGCTTTATTTGCTTCAGCCATTTTGTGAGTATCCATTCTCTTTTTAACAGCAGCACCTTCTTCTTTAGCCGCAGCTAAACACTCAGACGCTAGTCTTTGAGCCATAGATTTCTCATTTCTTCTTCTAGAATAAAGTATTAACCACTTCATTGCCATAGAAATTTTTCTGTCTGGACGAATTTGCATTGGAATTTGGAATGTAGCTCCACCTACTCTACGACTACGTACTTCTACGTGAGGCATAACGTTAGTTAAAGCATCTTTCCAGATGTCTAATGATAATTTTTCTGCATCTTGCTTTTTAGTTTCTATAATGTCAATTGCATCATAAAATACTTTGAAAGCTGTTGATTTTTTACCATCCCACATTAAGTTATTCACAAAACGTGTTACCAATTGGTCATTAAACCTTGGATCTGGTAAAAGTGGTCTTTTCTTTGCCGCTCTTGTTCTCATTTCTTTTTTTTTTAGAAAGTTATACGTTATGCGTTATTTGTTATGTGTTATTTGTTTTCAACTTCCGTATCCAACTCCTAACTGCTAACTCCTAACTTACAACTTTTAACGTTTCAAATTACTTTTTTACTTCCTTTGGGCGTTTTGCTCCGTACTTAGATCTTCTTTGTGTTCTTCCTGCTACTCCTGACGTATCAAGCGCACCACGCACAATGTGATATCTTACTCCTGGCAAATCTTTTACCCTTCCACCCCTAACTAATACTATCGAGTGCTCTTGTAGATTGTGTCCTTCACCAGGGATGTAGGCATTTACTTCATTACCATTTGTCAAACGTACACGCGCTACTTTACGCATTGCAGAGTTTGGTTTTTTTGGTGTAGTAGTGTAAACACGCGTACAAACCCCTCTTCTTTGAGGACAAGAATCTAAAGCAACCGATTTACTCTTCTTAGTTATCTGAGTTCTTCCTGTTCTTACTAATTGTTGAATTGTTGGCATAATTAATACTAAAAATTACTTATATATTAAATTTCCCGCTTTTTACGGGGTTGCAAATATACAAATTATTTTTTTCTATCCAAATCATAACACATTAATTTTCAAACCATTTTGTTAACCCTAATTTTTATTATACTATTTTAGTATTTTTACGTTACATTTATAAAAAACTTAGTAACAATTTGAAAAGGACGCTACTTTTATTCTTATTTATTTTCATAAGCTATTCGACTTCAGCTCAAAATAGCTATTTGAAAATTTCTGGCGCATCAGAATTAGAAAATAAAACGATAGATTCCATTGGATACAATAAAAAACATTCCAATGTTAAAGGTATTTTTGATGAAGTTCAATTGGTTTCCGATAAATTAATGAAGCACGGTTTTATAGATACCGAAATTTTGAAGAATTCTAAAGACAATGACAGCACTTTTCTGTTCCAAATTCAGCTTGGAACTAGAACGAATTTTATACATATATATATAGGTAGAAATTCTACATTAAAATCGTTTGCTAATTTTGAATCTAAAAGCGATACACTAATAATGAAAATCGGCGAAACCGAATCTTTTTTAAATCAAACTTTAGGCAAATTAGAAACGAATGGATATTCCCTTTCCAAATTGAAGCTCGTTAATTTTAGAAAAATTAAAAATTCACTTTTCGCAGAATTAGTTTTAGAAACTGGAAACCGACGTCAACTGAATGATATTGTAATTAATGGTTATGATAAATTTCCTGAAGGGCATAAAAAAGAAATAGTACGGCTTCATAAAAACAAAACGTTCAATCAGGAAAATCTAAAGAAAATATATAGCGATTTTGAGAAATTTAGATTTGTAAATCAAACGAAATATCCTGAAATATTGTTCACAAAAGATACTACCAAAGTCTATGTTTATTTGGAAAAGTCAAAGCCAAATAAATTTGATGGTTATATTGGATTTTCAAATGATGAAAAAAGCAAATTGATATTCAATGGGTATTTGGATTTACTATTGGTGAATATTATGAATGCTGGCGAAGAATTTTCGCTCTATTGGAAAAGCGATGGCAGCAATCAAAAAACATTTAATTTAGGGGTTGAAGTGCCGTATATTTTCAAAAGTCCTATTGGGATAAAAGCAAGTTTAAATATTTTCAAACAAGACAGTATCTTTCAAAATACAAGAACGAACATTGATCTCGGCTACTTTTTCAATTACAATAGCCGCCTTTATTTAGGGTATCAATCGGCAGAATCGAGTGATATTCAAAATAAAAATAGCGCTATTATTAGCGATTATAAAAACTCGTTTGTAACCACGAATTATGAGTTTGTTGACTACCAAAACTCGAATTTTCTATTTCCCGAAAAATCAAAAATTAGCGCCAAAATTGGATTTGGTTCTCGGAATTCAAATTTAAAATCTTACCAACAATTTTTCGCAAATATTGATGTAAGTCACTCTTTATTTTTAAATGAAAAAAATTGTGTCAATATCAAAAGTCGGAATTACTATTTGCAAAGCGACCAATATATTATCAATGAATTATACCGTTTTGGCGGAATAAATTCCATTAGAGGATTTAATGAAAATAGCCTTCAAGCCAATCTGTTTTCGTCTTTGTTGACCGAGTACCGCTATGTTCTTGCGCCAAGTATTTATGTCCATTCTATTATGGATTACGGCTATTATAAAGATACTGTGAATTCAAAAAGTGGCACTTTACTAGGTCTTGGATTTGGTTTTGGATTGCTTACAAAAAACGGACTTTTTAATATTGTATATGCCAATGGAAGCGCAAAAGACCAAGCAATAAAACTCTCAAATTCAATTGTTCACATCAGTTTTAAATCCAATTTTTAAAAACTTTGTAGCTTGCCAACTTTATCCTATCTTTGCAAAATGGAAAAAGAACACCTTATATTTGGAATACGTGCGATAATTGAAGCGATTCAATCTGGGAAAGAAATTGACAAAGTCTTTGTGCAAAAAGAAATTTCTGGAGAATTGATGAAGGATTTAATGAAAGTGATGAAAAGAAATAACATCAATTTTTCGTATGTTCCTGTTGAAAAATTGAATCGTTTGACGCCAAATAATCATCAGGGAGTTGTGGCAAGTATTTCGCCAATTTCTTTTTATGATTTAGAAACATTAATAGAAACTGTAATTGAAAACGGCAAAACGCCCTTGTTTTTAATTTTAGATCAAATATCCGATGCGAGAAATTTTGGCGCAATTATCAGAACTGCTGAATGCACTGGTGTGAATGGTATTATTGTTCAAAAAGCAGGTTCTGCCCCTGTAAACGGCGACACGGTAAAAACATCGGCTGGCGCAGTTTTTAATATTCCAATTTGTAAAGTTGAACACATAAAGGATGCGATTTTTTTATTGCAAGCAAGCGGAATAAAAACGGTTGCGGCTACTGAAAAAACAGATCAAAATATATATGATATTTCATTGAATGAACCCGTAGCAATTATTATGGGATCGGAGGATCGAGGTGTAAATCCTTCGGTATTGAAAATTGTTGATGAAAAAGCGAAGCTTCCAATGTTTGGAACTATTGGCTCATTGAATGTATCGGTTGCGTGTGGTGCATTTTTATATGAAGCCGTTCGCCAACGAAAATAAGCTTCCTAATCCCTCAAGGAAGAATTTCAAAACGGGTTAAACTAATTAGTTTAACCCGTTTTTGTTTTCAATATATTCGTAATTTATTTTTGGATTTGAAATGTAGAAAAAGGAGTTTTCAACTTCTGTTTCTTCTTCAATTTCAATTTTCGGTAGGTTTACAAAATTACCGTTTTCATCAAAACGCTGCATAAATTTATCATCTTCAGAATTAAAATCGGAGTGTTCCCAATCGTATTTTATGAGTTTTTTATATTCAGGGGTTTTAAAACTTATTGCAAAAATAAATCCTGTAACCAAACCTGCCAAATGCCCTTCCCAGGAAATTCCTTCTTGTATGTTAGGAAAAACATACCAAATCATACTTCCATAAATCAAAACTACAAGAAGTGAAAGCGCTACTAATCGGTAATATTTAGTCATTATTCCTTTGAAGAAAATGAAACTTACTAAGACATAAATTAATCCGCTTGCGCCAATATGGTAGGATTCACGACCAATAATCCAGGTTATAAATCCTGATATTAGAATGCCATAACCTAAAATCTTGAAAATATAATCTCGATAGAAATAGCGTAAAGCGGCAATTAATATTAGCAATGGAATGGAATTATTGTAAAGATGTTCCATATTTCCGTGTAGAAATGGACTGCAAATAATTCCTATTAAACCCGAAACTGTTCTTGGATAAATTCCTAAATGATCGAAATTGAAATGAAAACGCACATCAATCCAAAAGACAAACCAAAGTAATACAACCGATAAAAATGGAATTAGAATTACGGAAGGTGAAAATTTGAAGTGATTGTCGTTCATTGAGAAAGGGATGTTCGGTTTATTAAAATTACGAAAAATAGTAATCAAAAATAAAACCAAATAAAATTTGTGCTATTTTGTCATACAAAAAACGACATTGAAATTGAAAACTGTACAATTAATTGGATGCTTAGCCCAGATCGAAGTGGAAAGCCCACAGCCAAAAACGAGCAATTTTTCTTGGCCAAAAAGAGCGACCAAAGGAAGCTCCTTTTTGGGTTAGAAAAATGCTTGTTTTGGCGAGGACTTGTAACGGAGAGCTGGAAAATGCTTCTAAAAAAAATGAAAAATAGTCTCAAAAAAATAGTAATTTTACAAAATGGAAGCACCGTTAGCAGAGCGAATTCGCCCGCAGAAATTGGAAGATTATTTGAGTCAGTTGCATTTGGTGGGACCAAACGGCTCGTTGACGCAGCAAATCGCGAAGGGAATTATCCCATCATTGATTTTCTGGGGACCGCCAGGAACGGGGAAAACGACGTTGGCGCAAATCATCGCACAGGAATCGAAACGCCCGTTTTATATTTTGAGTGCCATCAATTCTGGGGTGAAGGATATTCGCGATGTGATTGAAAAAGCGAAGCAAAGTGGCGGATTATTCACGACGAAAAACCCGATTTTGTTTATAGATGAGATTCACAGATTTAGTAAATCGCAGCAAGATTCATTGTTGGCGGCGGTTGAAAAAGGATGGATAACATTGATTGGCGCTACGACTGAAAATCCAAGTTTTGAGGTAATTCCTGCATTGTTATCAAGGTGTCAGGTGTATGTTTTGAACGCATTTTCAAAGTCGGATTTGGAAAATTTGCTGCAAAGGGCGATGCGGGAAGATGTGTATTTGAAAACTAAAAATATTGTGTTGGAGGAATCTGAGGCGATTTTACGGCTTTCGGGTGGCGATGGACGTAAGTTATTGAATATTTTTGAATTGGTCGTAAACGCTTCTAATGAAGACGAGATTTTGATTACGAATGAAAAAGTATTGCAATTAGTGCAACAAAATACGGTTTTGTATGATAAAACTGGGGAGCAGCATTATGATATTGTTTCGGCATTTATAAAATCGATACGTGGAAGTGACCCAAATGGGGCGGTTTATTGGTTGGCGAGAATGATTGAAGGCGGTGAAGATGTGAAATTTATTGCCCGGCGAATGTTGATTTTATCGAGTGAAGATATTGGAAATGCAAATCCAACGGCTTTCATTATGGCGAATACAACTTTTCAGGCAGTTTCGACAATTGGTTATCCTGAAAGTAGGATTTTGTTGAGTCAATGTGCGATTTATTTGGCTACTTCTCCCAAAAGTAATGCGAGTTATATGGCGATAAATCAAGCGCAGCAATTGGTAAAACAATCTGGGGATTTGCCTGTTCCGATTCATTTGAGAAATGCACCGACAAAATTAATGAAGGAATTGGGTTATGGCGAAGAGTATAAATATTCGCACGATTTTGCCAATAATTTTGCCGAACAAGAATTTTTACCTGATGAAATAGCGGAAACTTTGCTTTATAATCCTGGGAATAATTCAAGGGAAAATGGAACTCGTGAGTTTTTGAAAAATCGTTGGAAGGATAAATATGGGTATTAGAAGAGTTATGAATTATGAATTATAAGTTTTGAGTTGGGTGATGCCGATATAAAAAGTTTAAAATAGTGATTTTAAGTTCTAACACTATAATTTGATACTATTAGTCTATAATTATAAGCAAAAAGAGTATAATTATAGACTCTGAGTCATTAATTAGATACTATTAGTTTATAATTATAAGCAAAAAGAGTATAATTATTGACTCTGAGTCATTAATTAGATATTAATAGGCTATAATCATTCTATTGAAGGTCTTTCCAAAAACAAAAAGGATATCAGCAGATATCCATTTGTTAATTTAAAACCGCACTTTTACAAACCTTATTTTTTTCTAAAATTATAATCATTAGATTTGTGAAATAACGCAATTATTTGGGGAATGGATTTTGAATGCTAATTTTTTTATTAGTTTGGAATTTTATTGAAATTACTCTTTTACAATTTTTGAAACATAATGCTTCTCATCTGAAACAATATCTAACAAATAAATTCCAGAACTTAATGAACTAACATCAATATCTTTTGTGTTAACATTCATTAAAATTTTACCTGTTAAATCAGTTATTTTTCCGGAAAATTCATTGTCATAATCAATGTGCAAAACATTTTGCATTGGGTTTGGATAATATTTAATGTCCTTATTTGCAAAATTTTCTGTAGCAAGATTAGCTGCCGTTAGTTTGATAAGAAACATATCAGATGTTGCATTAGTGAGATTTGCAAAAGCATCTCCATAATTAGAATTTGTTCGTCCAGCAGCAAAATAAGTTCCATCTGCCAATTGCACTAGTAAGCCAAACTCATCACCCGTGCCTCCATAACATTTTTGCCACTGTATTATATTTGTAGCACTAAATTTTATTGCAAACACATCGCCTCCTCCATTATTCCCTGTAATATTACCATCATTTGAAGTTGACCATCCAAAAATTAAATACCCACCATCAATAGTTTGTTGAGTAGCACCATATTCGTCTCCACTACCCCCATAACAATTTTGACCTAATATAACGCCAGTAGCACTAATTTTAAAAACCCATATATCAAAGTTTCCGTGATTTCCATATACATCTCCATCATTAGAATCTGAAATAGCTGTAATCATATATCCACCATCATTTGTCAAGTTGACATTTAGACCACGGTCATTGTTAGAACCACCATAAGAATTTTGCCACTGAATATTACCTCCTTGATTAACCTTAATTATTATAACATCATCATTATAATTAGCTAAAGACGAATTTTCTAAATCTCCGCATAAAACATAACCTCCGTCTGCTGTTTGCAAAATACTTTGAATAACTTTGCAATCGTTATTATAAACCTTTTGCCATTGAATGACCCCTAAGTTATTTATTTTAATAACCCATCCGCCAGAATTTGTATTTCCTATTACATCTCCATTGTTAATTGAATCAGCATGACCGCAAGCTATATAACCACCATCTGAAGTTGGAATTATAGTAGATAGGGTTTCATAATAATCACCCCCTAGACATTTTTGCCATAATATTGTACCGACAGCATCTATTTTAACAACCCAAGCATCATTTAACAAACTATGATTACCTGATACATCACCATCATTAGAATCTGTGTACCCAGCAAGTAAATAACCCCCATCAGAGGTTGGTATAATTGAACTAATTTCATCATTTCCTGAACCACCGTAACACCTTTGCCATTGAACGGTTCCTACATTATTTGTTTTTATAATCCATGCGTCGTTTTCGCCACCATGGTTTCCTGTTACGATTCCGTTGTTTGAGTTTGTTCTAGAAAGAAGTATAAATCCTCCATCTGAAGTCGCAATTGGGAGACCTGAAAGGGTTTCATCATTAGAACCGCCATAGCATTTTTGCCATATAGCAGTTGGTGCTTGTGCATTTGTGAATTGAATTGCTGTAAGCGCAAGAAGTATTAAAAGTTTTTTCATGTTATTGTTTTATAATTTTTTGAGTATAATGCGTCTCATCTGAAACAATATCTAACAAATAAATCCCCGCACTTAATGATGAAACATCAATGTCTTTAGTATTAATTGTCATTAAGGTTTTACCTGCTAAATCAGTTATTTTTCCGGAAAATTCATTGTCATAATCAATGTGTAAAACATTTTGCATTGGGTTTGGATAATATTTAATGTCCTTATTTGCAAAATTTTCTGTAGCAAGATTTTCTGCTGTAAGTTTAATGAGAAACCCATCAACAGAAGTTGTATTATGATTTCCTGAAATATCACCATTATTAGAATATGTTGACCCTCCTACCATATAAGTACCATCAGCCAGTTGAAATGCACCTCCATAGTCATCGTTGGTTCCTCCGAAGCATTTTTGCCATTGAATAGCTCCTGTTGAACTTAACTTAATTGACCAAGCGTCACTACCCCCGTGATTTCCTGAAACATTACCATCATTTGAATTGGTTGAACTCATTATTAAAATTCCGCCATCTAAAGTTTTCTGAATATAACCTCCACCTTCATCTCCAGACCCTCCATAACAATTTTGTCCTAAAATAGTGCCCGAAGCATCTAATTTTACTACCCAGCAATCAACGCTTCCATGGTTTCCATATACATCTCCATCGTTAGAAAAAGTTCGACTTGTAAAGAAGTAGCCGCCATCATTTGATGCAATAATTTTTGAATATTCTTCCGTTCCAGAGCCACCATAACATTTTTGCCATTGGATATTGCCTCCCTGATTTACTTTAGCTACCCAAATATCAAAACCTCCATGATATTCTGGCAAATTTGAAAACATTCCCTCTCCCGAATAAATATAACCACCATCAGGTGTTTGTAAGACGCTTGTAATTCTGACGTCTTGATATACTTTTTGCCATTGTATTACTCCTAAATTATTAATTTTAAAAATCCAAGCCCCACCGACTGAATTTCCGAGCACATCTCCATTGTTGATTGATGTAGTTTTTCCAACCCCAATGAAATCGCCGTCTGAAGTTGGTATAATTTCCTCTAAATATTCATTTCCAGAGCCACCAATACATTTTTGCCATAGAATGGTGCCAATGGCATTTATTTTAACCATCCAAAAATCATCACCGCCATGGTTTCCAGATACATCACCATCATTAGAACTTGTTTGGCTTATAATTAAATACCCCCCATCAGAAGTTGGGAATAGGTTTCTAATATTATCATTCCCTATACCCCCATAACATTTTTGCCACTGCACAATACCTGTTGAATTTATTTTCATTAATGAAACATCAACCTCACCCCCATGGTTCTCTATAATATCTCCATCGTTTGAATGAGTACCTAGTCCTATAACAAATCCCCCATCTGATGTCGCTATTGGAAATGTACTTATACTATCATCGCTAGAACCACCGTAACATTTTTGCCATATCGCAGTTGGTGCTTGAGCATTTGTGAATTGAATTGCTGTAAATGCAAGTAGTAATAAAAGTTTTTTCATGTTATTGTTTTATAATTTTTTGAGTATAATGCGTCTCATCTGAAACAATATCTAACAAATAAATTCCAGCACTTAATGAACTAACATCAATATCTTTTGTATTAATTGTCATTAAGGTTTTACCTGCTAAATCAGTTATTTTTCCGGAAAATTCATTGTCATAATCAATGTGTAAAACATTTTGCATTGGGTTTGGATAATATTTAATTTCCTTATTTGCAAAATTTTCTGTTTCAAGATTAGCTGCTGTTAGTTTGATAAGAAACCCATCCGATGAAGTTGTATTATGATTTCCAGAAATGTTTCCATCATTTGAGTAAGTTGCGCCAGCTGTCATATAAGTCCCGTCAGCCAATTGAAAAATACCTCCACCATCGTCACCTGTTCCTCCAAAACATTTTTGCCATTGAATAACTCCTGTTGTGCTAAATTTAATTGTCCAAGCGTCAGAACCCCCATGATTACCTGATACATCACCATCATTTGAATCGGTTCCAACAGACATAACCATCCCACCATCTAGGGTTTTCTGAATATAACCGCCACCTTCACCGCCTGAACCTCCATAGCAATTTTGTTCTAAAATTGTGCCTGAAGCATCTAATTTTACAAGCCAACAATCAGAAATACCAAGTAAACCAGATACATCGCCATCATTAGACTCCGTTTGACTTGAAAAAATATAGCCACCATCATTTGTTGTTATAAAGGCATGCAAACCATCTTCACCTCCTGAACCTCCATAACATTTTTGCCATTGAATAGTTCCTGCTTGATTTATTTTAGCAACCAAAATATCAGCTACACCGTGAAATCCAGGAAAACTTGCCAACTGTGTAAATCCAGCTAGGGCATAGCCTCCATCTGAGGTTTGCAAAATTCTAGAAAAATCAGTAGTAGCACTGTCAGTATCATAAACCTTTTGCCATTGAATTACTCCTAAATCGTTTATTTTAATAACCCAACCTCCATAACTTGTGTTCCCTAAAACATCGCCATTGTTAATTGAATACGTTTCGCCACAAGCAATGTAACCCCCATCTGAAGTTGGAATAATATCCTCTACATCATCTGTATTATTACCCCCAATGCATTTTTGCCATTGAATAGTGCCTACTGCGTTTGTTTTAACTATCCAAAAATCATTTGACCCATGATTTCCAGATACATTGCCATCATTTGAATCTGTCGTACCAAAGATTAAATAACCCCCATCGGTTGTTTGAATTAATTTTCTAATACTTTCTTGACCAGTACCTCCATAGCATTTTTGCCACTGCACGATTCCTGTTGCGTTTATTTTCATTAATGATATATCCAAAGTCCCATGATTTCCAGAAATATCACCATCATTTGAACCAGTTTGAATACCTACAACAAAACCCCCATCTGAAGTCTGAATTGGAGCAGTCGCAATATAATCATCATTAGAACCGCCGAAACATTTTTGCCATATAGCAGTTGGTGCTTGAGCATTTGTGAATTGAATTGCTGTAAGCGCAAGTAGAAATAAAAGTTTTTTCATAGTTTTTGGTTTAATAAATGCCACAAAAATACCTCAATAATAAACCCACTCCCTAAAGCAAATAAAGGCAAATAAAACCATTGTTTGATAATTCGAAAAATGTGACTATTTTCGTTGTATGGCAAAACTGATTCAACCGAACAAAGAAGAGCATTTAGACTACTTGAGATTACTCATAATAAATAAGTTCACCAAACCTATTGTGAACACCTATGATTGTAAAATTTTGGAAAAGCAAATCCAAGAAACTATTCAAAAAAGATTATCAATTGATACTATTGCAAGATTATTTCTTATAAAAAAAAGCAATTCAGCATCATCAATTTTCACTCTTAACACGTGTTCGAATTATGTAGGTTATGACAATTGGCAAGGTTTGATAAATAGCTTTTCAGAGCAAAATGGTTTGCATCAAAAAGCAATTTTATTTGCCGTTATTCAAAAGACCATTTCATTAGAAGAGTTATTTAGCAAGCTCAATGCCTGTTCTAAAACTCCTGTTTTATATGAAACTGTAAACCAAATTATCCTTTATAAATCACTCCAAAAAGACGAGGTTTTCTTTAACAGACTATTTGAATTGCATACTATTTTTGAATTTGAAGAATCCTATAAATATGCTATTTATCACACGATTCATTTGTTGGGTAGTTTGTGTGAACTACAGAGTTGGCTTTCTGAAATTGCAATTGCGAACTATCATAATTTACCCTTCAAAGAAAACTATATGGTAGAATGGCTAGTTGTACCTAAAATGAATTATTATTTACCGCTTTTAGAGAATTGTTATAAAAATAACTTGGCAACAGCGGCTTTTTATCATTTGATTCATTGCACTCATTTTGCCGAAACCAATCAATGGGATTCATTTTTGAAACATTACAATAAAATAGAAAATTCTCCAAAAAACAATATGCTTGAAATGCGCTGGTTAGGTGTGCAGCTTTACTATGATAATCAATTTGAAAAAAGTTTAAATCGAAAAAAATTAGTTGTTGAAATAATAAAAAATCCGTGTACGAATGCCAAAGATGCGGGAGATAGAGTGAGTAGTATTTTTATGATTTGTAATTATTTATTTGTTATTGAAGCTTTTGAAGTAATTATCACGCTTTTTGAACAAAAAACAGCAAAATATTCCTCTATATTAGGTTATTGGGCGGAACTTAATTACAATCAATTGAAAGTTTATTACGCTTTTTCATTGGTTAAAAACAACAGAAAAGAAGAGGGCATTATGATTTTTAATCAAATTATTCCAGACCGATTTGACTTGAATTTCAATACTAGAATGAATAGTGAATATAAGGCTTTACAAATTCTATTAACTACTGGAATAAGTTCTTTAAAGTCAAAAAATTAAAGTATAAAAGCATCAAAACAACATTAAAAACCCACCGATGGTTGCAAAAATAATTAATATACAATCTTTTGCGTTAAGCTTTTCTCTAAAAAAATAAAGTCCAATTGCTAAAACGAGGAGTTCAAAAAATAATCCAATTAATATATTCAAACTTACGGGCAATTGTGTTAATGTAAAATTACTCAGCAAGCTCCCAAATGCCACAAGGAAACCCATAAGCAAACAATAATATATGTTTTTGGCATCCAACTTTGGCGGAATAATTCGTTTCTCTTTAAAAATAAGCAATCCCATACAGGAAACAAAAACGCAAATTTCGAGCAATATGCTGAAATTGAGGACTCCAAACTTTTTAATTGGAATGAGATAAAACACAAAAGAAACGCCCCAAAAAACACTAAACAAAAGTATTAAAAGCACTTCTTTAGAAAGTTGAAAAGCTACCAATTTTTCTTTTTGATGAAACAATAAACCAGCTAAAATCAAAAAAAGCGCAACGTATTTAGACATACTTAACGCTTCGTTATAAAGGAGTAAAGATGTTAGAAAGGAAAAAGCAGAAGAAATGACAATCAAAGGCGTTATAAAACTAAACCGTCCTTTTTGCAAGGCTTCTGTATAAAAATAAAGTCCCCAAAAACTACATAAACAAACGATTAAACAAGTAATCCAATCAACAAACGGAAGCTTAAAAATTGAAAAACCAACGACACAATCATCTTCATAATAAAGTGTAAGAAGCCCAAAGAAAAAAAGAGTAAAAACTACTCTATAAAATATGAAATGATAATTTCTACCGCCATCCATCAAAATTCTTTTCCAAATAAAACCTGAAAGAAGAAAAAATAAGGCAGACATTATTTTCAGTAAAAGAGTGATTTTAAAATCAAGCATAAAAATAATTATTCGATATCAAAACTTCACTTCTACTTTTTCCGAAACTAATTTTGAGTTACTAATATATTCAAAAAACCACTGATTTTCTTTTGAAATCAAAACCCCTTGAATGTTGTTTTTATTAGCAATAAAGCAAATTGGACTTGAAGTTTTATAGATTTTCATAATCACTTTTGGTGTTGAATCTATTAGTTGAAATCCATTTTCGATGGGTTGTGCAAATAAAATCAAATCATTGGTTTTTTTATTGTCATCGTTTAAATTACTAACTTTTATATCGCTATTTTCTTTTGTGTTGACATTGTCATTACTATTTCCATTGTATTTATATCCCAATGTTTCAAATGAATTAAATGCTTCTCTCAACGCTTGATTATACGAAGTTTGGTATTCTTTTTCCCTACTTTTACCTTCTACAGATTTAAATAAAATAGTGTTTTTACAATCTTTTAAAACAACGGACAACTTGGTCATAAACATATTTCCATTGCTTTGAACTTCTACAAAAACCTTATTGCAATTGTTTTCAGCTACTTCAACAGGTAAAATGTCCGTGTCAAAAAAAGTGACGAATCCGTATTTGTCCATTAGCAATTTAGTCAGTGTATTCAATCGGTACTGATCTTTTTCCTTTAAAAAAGCAAATTTTGAAGGAACGATAGCGTATTTATAATCGTTGACAGTTTGAGAGAAACCAAGGCTTGAAGCCAGAACTACAAGTAAGATGATATATTTTTTCATAATCTAAAGATAATTTTTTAATTCTAATAAATGAGAAACTTGTTTGATATTTATATGTGTTTTCGATGGATCAATATTAAATAGAATGGCATCCATACCAAAATTCAAGGCGCCATTTACATCTGCTTCGATACAATCGCCAATCATAATGCTATGCTCCTTTTTGGTATTGGCAAAACCTACAGCAAATTCAAAAATTTTAGGATTTGGTTTTTTCACACCTGCAGTTTCTGAATTGGTAATGGTTTTGAAATAATGTCCAATATTTGAATTTCGTAATTTATTTCCTTGTATTTCTTGGAAACCATTGGTTATAATATGCAAATTGTATTTCGGTTGTAAATAGTCCAAAATTGCAATTGCCCCTTCAAAAAGATGATTGAATTTTGGCAAATATTCAATGTATTCTTCTGATAAAAACAATATTTTTTCATCATCGATTTCGTAATTTAAAAGTATAAATGTATCTTTTAATCTTCCTAATCGCAATTCGTATTGCGTGATTTCATCCACTCGATACAATTCCCAATACTTAATATTTATTGGAACATAATGAGTTAAAAATAAATGCAAGTCAACATCAATAGCGTGTTTCTTGAAAATAGTTTCAATTGCCAACGCAGAATTTTTCTCAAAATCCCAAAGTGTATGATCTAAATCAAAGAAAACATCAGAAATTTTCATAGTCGTATTTTAATTATTTGAATCTACATTTAACATAAAATCTAATTTTTTTTGAAGTAAATCTCCCGTTGAATTAACGTCAATTATTTTTCCGTTTTTGTCCAAAAGAATGTTTAACGGAATGCCTTTAATCTCAAATTGATTGGTGACTTTTCCGTGCCAGCCTCCAATATCAATAAGATTCGTCCAACTCAAACCATCAGTTTCAATGGCTTTCGTCCAGTTATTTCCGTAAGTATCAATGGAAATACTCACAATTTCAAAATTTTTGTTTTTGTATTTATTATATAATTCAATCAATTCAGCATTGTTTTTTCTACTTGGTTTGTACCACGAAGCCCAAAAATTAATTAGTACAACTTTCCCTCTAAAATCCTCAATTGCTACTGATTTTCCTAATTGATTTGGCAAACTAAAATTCTCCAATTTTTTACCAATTTTCAACTTTTTAGAAAGTACCGTTTTGTTATTTATTTTTAAAGTGTCTTGTACTTTTTCAATTTCGAGTTTCTTTTTTATAGGTGCAACCAACATTAAATCGCTGATTTGCTCCGCTGATAAAATCTGATTTTTTGGTGCTTTTTTTAATAGAAAATCCAAAATAGGGTACTCAGGATTTCCGATTATAGATTCAAAATACTTCTTATAAATTTTATTGCTTTTCTCCTCTTTAGAAAGTCCACTTTTTTCAATTGTTTTCTGATATTCATCTATTGAAGTCATCAAATCATTGGTTTTAGAACCAGAAATTTTCTTGATTTCTAAATCGTTAATATCTTCATTTCCGTTTTTAAAAACGGTTGTAGCAATTGTCAAATCTACAATACTGTTTTCTAAATAGAAAAAAGCAACGGTTGAAGTTGGTTTTAAAGTCAGGGAAATTTTAGCGGCATCCCCTAATTTACCATTGAATTTGAATTTTTTATCAACCACCAAACAACTATCATTTATATTGTCAATGCTATTAGAATGCAGATAAATCATACCACTATAATCGCCTTCAACATTCCCATTTATAGTAAATGTCTTTTTTATTTCTTGAGAAAATAAGGCAATTCTAAAGAATATAAACAGCGATACAATTATTTTTTTTTTCATTATAAATTTATAAAATTCCTTCATCTGCAAAACTAAAATATCCGTGTTCCCCAACAATAATATGATCTAAAATTGTAATGTCCAAACTATCGGCGGCTAATTTAATTTTCCTTGTAATTTTAATATCTGCATCACTCGCCTTCAAAGTTCCCGATGGATGGTTGTGACACAGAACGATTCCAGTTGCCCCAATTTCCAACGCGTTTTTAAAAATCAGACGAACATCTACTAAAGTTGCAGTAATTCCACCTTTACTTAATTGCGATTTTGAGATAATTAGATTGGAATTATTGACATAAATTATCCAAAATTCTTCGTGCGGCAATTCACCAATTACGGGTTGCATAATTTCAAAAATCATCTTGCTCGAAGTTATTTTCTTTAATTCTGCCGCTACTTCTCCCCTTCTTCGTCGTCCCAAATCCATCGCTGCAATTATAGAAATTGCTTTCGCTTCGCCAATTCCTTTAAAATTTACCAATTGTGCAATCGATAATTTTCCTAATGCATTCAAATTATTATCGACACTTGACAAAATACGTCTGCTCAATTCAACTGCACTTTCATTCCGACTTCCAGAACCAATTAAAATTGCAATAAGTTCGGCATCGCTTAATGCAGCTTTCCCTTTTAACATCAATTTTTCTCGCGGGCGGTCGTCTTCTGACCAATTTGTAATTGGGAACGAATTATTTTCCATATTTATATAATTAAATGGCGTTGAAACAGTAGGTGAAAAAATTCTGATTATTATTCAATCAATCCTTTAACTTCATCAAAATTCAATCCTCCGTAATTTCCAGAACTCATCAATAATAAAGCTGAATTATCAAGATTCAAATTGAATAAATAGTCTTTAAAAGCTGACGGATTGGTATAAATAATCAAATCTTCACGGTTGAACGCTTGTGAAATTTGTTCGTATGTTACTTCTTTCAATTGTTTTATTTTCACCGCATCAGGTGAATAAAAAACTACGGCAACATCTGCAAATTCTAATGCTCCTTGATATTCTTTTAGAAATTCAGCATTCAAACTGCTATACGTGTGCAATTCCAAACACGCCACTAAAGTGCGATTTGGATATTGTTCTTTTACAGCTTTTGTAGTTGCGGCAACTTTACTCGGTGAATGTGCAAAATCTTTATAGGCTACTTTTGTTTTGCTTTCGGCAATTTTTTCCAATCGTTTTGAAGCCCCTTTAAAACTTGCAATTGCTTCATAAAAATCGGCTTCATCAACACCCATATTTTGGCAAATCCATTTTGCACCCGCCAAATTATTTAAATTATGCGCTCCAAAAACTTCAATTGGCATTGCGCCTTCCGGTGTTTCTAACAAAGTTACTCCGCCTTTTACAGCATATTTAGGCGTTGAATACGGCAATTTACGAATTGGATTCGTTGCTGCTTCAGCCACTCGTTTCACTTCTGAATCATCTTCATTATAAACCAAAATCCCACCATTGGTAATCATTTTAATGAAAATTTCAAACTGTTCAACGTAATTTTCATACGTTGGAAAAACATTAATATGATCCCAAGCAATTCCTGAAATCAAAGCAATATTTGGTTGGTATAAATGGAATTTCGGACGCCTGTCCATTGGCGAAGACAAATATTCATCTCCTTCAAGAACAATAAAATCATTCTCTTCCGTTAAATGAACCATCGTATCAAAACCTTCCAATTGTGCGCCAACCATATAATCAACTTCAATATTATGAAAATGCATCACGTGCAAAATCATCGAAGTAATAGTCGTTTTTCCGTGTGAACCACCAATAACAACTCGTGTTTTATTTTTCGATTGTTCGTATAAAAATTCAGGATACGAATAAATTTTAAGTCCCAATTCTTGTGCTTTTAACAATTCAGGATTGTCTTCCTTAGCGTGCATTCCAAGAATTACGGAATCAATATCCGAAGTTATTTTTTCAGGAAACCAACCCAATTCTTCAGGCATAATTCCTTTTTTTTCTAACCTTGATTTTGAAGGTTCAAAAATAGCATCATCACTACCTGTAACTTTGTAACCTTTGTTATGTAGCGCCAATGCTAAATTGTGCATTGCACTTCCACCTATTGCAATAAAATGAGTACGCATTATTTATCCTTTTATTTATGAATATTATATGTCTAAATTATATTTTTAGTCTTTCAAAATCTTCTAAAACTGACTTCGCTTTTTCTGGTTGTCGCATTTTATTTTTATACAAATTAGCAAGAATCTGGTAGGAATTTTTCGACTTTCCAACTTCTACCGCTTTTTTATAGTACTTCTCTGCCTCCGAATATCTTTCAAAATATTCTGCAATGTGCCCTTTGGCAAGATATCCGTCAATTGTTGATAATCGGGATAATTCATTGGCATAATGCAGTGCTTTTCTTTCGCTTCCACCAACAATTCCTGGCAACTGCAAATACAATTCAATTAATGCCCATCTCGCTTCAAGGTGTTTTGGATTTAGAATAATTGCTTTTTCAAACGCTGCTTTCACATTTGAAATCATTCCAAGTGCTGCAAACTTATTGCTATCTTTGGCTTTCATTCCTAAAACGCCTCCGTATTTATAATAATAATTTGCCTCGGAAGGCTTGATTTGTTTCAGTTTTTGATAATAATAAATTGCTTTATCCCAAGATTTATTGTGTCCTTCAATATCTCCTAAATATTCCAATGTTTTGAGATTGTTGGGATTGTCTTTTAGGTAACTTTCAAATAAAATACGAGATTGATCAAAATTATTGGCATTGAATAATTTCTCCGCTTTCTCAAAATCAGATTGAGACATTGCAAACATTGGCATTACTATAAATATTAGAAATAAAAAACGTTTCATTAATTATAATTTCTTCAGATAATTTCAAGCTTGTCAAAAATAAGAAAATAAGATTAGAAATACTTTAATTTATAAAAGGATTTAGATAAATAATTACAAGCAAAATATTAATTCTATGGTGGAAACCAAGTATTATTTATGAAATTTTATTTAATTTAGCGGTATGAAAAACATTATAGTTACAGGAACTTCGAGAGGAATTGGCTTTGAATTGGCTTTACAATTTGCAAATGCAGGACATCAAGTTTTGGCAATTTCTCGAAAAACCCCACAAATATTAATTGAAAATCCCAATATAACGTGTCTTTCCGTAGATTTATCAACAGAGGAAGATTTGACGCAAGTAGAACAATTTTTAACTACTTCTTGGAAAAAAATAGACGCCCTTGTTCATAATGCAGGGGCTTTATTATTAAAACCATTTTCAGAAACTACACCCGAAGAATTCGAAAATATCTATAAAGTAAATGTTTTTGGGGTTGCTAATTTAACTCGAATTTGTTTACCATTTCTACAAAAAGGAAGTCATGTGGTAACCATAAGTAGTATGGGGGGAATTCAAGGAAGTCTAAAATTTGCAGGATTATCAGCTTATAGTTCCAGTAAAGGGGCGGTAATTACGCTTTCAGAATTACTTGCCGAAGAATATAAAGAACAGGAAATTGCATTCAATGTTTTGGCATTGGGTTCGGTTCAAACAGAAATGTTGGAAGAAGCATTTCCAGGATATAAAGCACCATTAACAGCTATTGAAATGGCAAATTATATTTTTGATTTCACGCTTACTGGAAATAAATATTACAACGGAAAAGTGTTACAAGTTTCATCATCAAACCCATAATTATTTTCATTCTTGAACGATACTTTATCAAAATATATTCCAGAACACGCTGTAAAACCAGTATTTGAACTTATTGTTACCAATCAAGTTCATTTAAAAATCGTCAATGAACGAGTAACGCGACACGGCGATTATAGAAAAGGGTTGAGCGGGAAACACGAAATTACTGTAAATGCAAGTTTGAATAAATACCGATTTCTGATTACATTAATTCACGAAATTTCTCATTTAGTGGCTTTTGAAAAATTTGGCAGAAATATAAAACCACACGGAAATGAATGGAAATATAGTTTCCAAATAATGATGGTTCCTTTTATTCGTCCAGAAATATTTCCGTCAAATTTATTACCTTTACTGGCGAGACATTTTAAAAATCCATCAGCGAGTAGCGATACCGATGCAACATTAGCATTGGCATTAAAACAATATGATGCACAAAACGATAAAAACTATATCTTTGAAATTCCTTACGGCTGTGTTTTTAGGATTCCAAATGGGAAAATTTTCAAAAAAATAGCTTTAAGAGTAAAAAGATATGAATGTATAGAAGTAAATTCAGGTCGAATTTATTTATTTAATCCAAATGCCGAAGTAGAGGTATTAACCAATTAGAAAATGAATACAAATTATTACGCAATTTTAATGGCAGGTGGCGTTGGATCGAGATTTTGGCCAGTGAGCACCACTGAATTTCCAAAACAATTTCACGATATGTTGGGTTCTGGCGATACCTTAATTCAAAAAACATTTAGCCGATTATCAAAATTAATTCCCGTTGAAAATATTTATATTTTAACCAACGAAAGATACAATAACTTGGTTTTAGAGCAGTTGCCGATGGTGAAACAAGCACAAGTTTTGCTTGAGCCAGCAATGCGAAATACGGCACCTTGTATTTTATATGCTTCTTTAAAAATTCAAAAACTAAATCCAAATGCAGTTATGGTCGTTGCGCCAAGCGATCATTGGATTGAAGATGAAGTTACCTTTTCGGATAATTTGAAACAGTGTTTTGACTTTTGTTCCAATGAAGATGCATTGATGACTTTAGGGATAAAACCGACGTTTCCAAATACTGGTTTTGGTTATATAGAATTTGATAAATCAGATGAAAAGACTATAAAAACAGTAAGTCAATTCAGAGAAAAACCAGATTATGAAACTGCAAAATCATTTCTTGCAAGTGGGAATTTTTTATGGAATGGTGGGATATTTATCTGGTCTGTGAAATCAATTTTAGGTGCATTTGAAAAATTCCAACCTCAAATGAATGCTTTGTTTTTGAAAGGTATTGAAAGTTATAATACCAATTCAGAAACTACCTTCATTAATGAAAATTATGCCGATTCAGAAAACGTTTCTATTGATTACGCCATATTAGAAAAAGCGAAAAACGTATATGTTTTACCCGCAACTTTCGATTGGAATGACCTTGGAACTTGGGGTTCTTTGCACGAAAAATTAGATAAAGACGAAAATAATAATGCCGTTGTAAATGCAACTGTTTTATTGAAAAACTCTTCAAGCAATATTATCAGTACGTCAAAAGATAAATTGGTAATTATTGATGGTTTGGAAGATTTTATAGTCGTTGATAAAGACAATGTTTTGCTCATTTATCCAAAATCTAAAGAGCAAGAAATTAAAGGAATTGTGGCAAGTTTGAAAGTATAAATTATAAAAAAGGCGAAAATTAGATTTAATTTTCGCCTTTTTTTATCCTACTAAATACGCTTCTCGAACTTTTTTAAATAGATTGGAAGAATATACAAAATCAACAATCGCTTCATTATCCGTTCTGAAAATCTCTTCTTTGGTTCCCTCCCACTCTTTTAAACCATTTTTCAAAAAAATAATTTTCTCACCAATTTCCATAACCGAATTCATATCGTGCGTATTTATTACAGTTGTAATATTGTATTCTTCGGTAATTTCTTTGATAAGATTGTCAATTAAAATGGCAGTATTTGGATCTAAACCAGAATTAGGTTCGTCACAAAATAAATACTTAGGATTATTCACAATTGCTCTTGCAATGGCAACCCGTTTTTGCATTCCACCTGAAATTTCGGCTGGGAATTTTATGTGCGCATCAACTAAATTAACTCTTTTCAAAACGAAATCTACACGATCTTGAATTTCAGATTTTGAATTATTGGTAAACATTTTCAATGGGAATCCAACATTTTCAGCCACAGTCATTGAGTCAAAAAGTGCACTTCCTTGAAATACCATTCCAATTTCTGTTCTTAACTCTCTTTTTTCATCTGCGGATAATTGAGAATAAATTCTGCCATCAAATGAAATTGTTCCAACTTCCGGCGTATGAATTCCAAGTAAACTTTTAAGCAAAACTGTCTTTCCAGAACCACTTTGTCCAATGATTAAATTGGTTTTACCAGTTTCAAAAATCGTAGAAACGCCTTTCAAAACTTTACTATCACCAAATGACTTTTCGATGTTTTTTATTTCTATCATTAGGTCAAAAGAAGTTGCGTTAATATATAATTTACTGCAATAATTGTAACCGATGCCCAAACAAATGAGACGGTACTTGCTTTACCGACTTCGAGTGCGCCGCCTTTCATATAATAACCGTGAAAAGATGGAATTGTTGCTAAAATTAAACCAAAAAGAAAGGTTTTGATGAATGCATACGCAATATGAAACGGAATAAATTGTTGTTGCAAACCAGATATAAAATCGGATTCACTTCCAAAACCACCATAAACAGCAGCAATATAACCGCCAAAAATACCTATAAACATTGAAATACCTATTAAAAAAGGATATAATAACAAGGCCATTAATTTAGGGAATACCAAATAATTTAAAGAGTTCACACCCATAACTTCTAAAGCATCAATTTGTTCTGTAACACGCATTGTACCAATACTTGACGTAATAAATGAACCCATTTTTCCGGCCATAACTACCGAAATAAAAGTAGGCGCAAATTCTAAAATTACAGATTGTCTTGTGGCGAAACCAATTAGATATTTTGGTATTAATGGATTGGTCAAATTTAATGCGGTTTGAATGGCAACAACACCACCAACAAAAAACGAAATGAACGCTACAATTCCGAGTGAACCGATAATTAAATCATCGATTTCCTTGAAAATAAGAACTCTCATCACGGACCATTTTGTTGGCTTTTTGAAAATTTCTCTCCACATTATAAAGTACCTTCCAATTTGCGATAAATAGCGAATGAGCATCATTTTTTAGTGTTCAGTTTACGGTTTACAGTATTTAGCCTAGAATACCAATACACAAAAATACTCTATTTTGTTGGGATTTTAGATTTTGTTTTTAATTTCGGTTAGATGAAATATTAAAACAACTTTTCTTTCATTTTATTCCAACGGTAATTTCTAATAAATTTGGCTTGTTCATCAGAAACCAAAAGTTGTTTTTTGCTTAATTTGGCTTTCCAAAAACCTTGAATATAATCAAAAAACAAAAGTGGTTTCCTTTTCATAATTGCCAATTTCGCAGAAGCTATTGCAGTAATTACAAAACCATATCCTAAAGAATAAAAAGCTTCACCTTGCTTGAATCTTGCGGTTTTATTGTAGTTCGCGCCAGTTGGCTTCAAGTGTTTTACTTTCAAATCAGCATCAGTTATTACTTTCCATCCGTAGAATTTACACAACAATTCATCCACAGTATCCCAACCCATTGCAGGTTTTAAATTTCCTATTTGCAAAAAACATTCTTTTCGATAGGCTTTAAAAGCACCACGAATATGGTCTTTATCGGTTAAATTCTCTAATATCCATTGTCCGTTTTTTTCAATATCGGCAAAACCACCAACCATTCCGATTTTGTTATCTTTCTTGAAATGAGTTATAATAGTTTCAAAATAATTGTCAGGCAAAATCAAATCTGCGTCTAATTTTACAATAATATCATAATCCGCATCGATAGTTTCAAATCCTTTATGAAAGGCCTGAATAACTTTGCTTCCAGGCAAATGAATGGCTTCAGAAGTTTTATTTACCAATGAAATATAGTTGTGCGCATTACTAAATTCAGTCACAATAGAAGCCGTTTCGTCCGTAGAATTGTCATTGACAACCACCACTTTTGACGGCAATAGTGTTTGAGAAACAATTGAATTTAATGTCAATGCAATAAAATCAGCTTCGTTATGTGCAGGAATAATAATGTAATATTTCATTTTTTTTCAAAGTCTAGTGCAAATATCATTATTTTTGTACTGATTAAAAAAAATACTTTCGATTGGAAAAGAAAATTAGCGTTGTTGTAGTAACTTATAATGGTGAAATTTGGATTAAAAAGAATATCGATTCTTTATTAAAATCCAATTATCCAATTGATATTATCGTTGTGGATAATGCTTCAACCGACCAATCAATTGCTCTTTTAAATGAATACAAGAACATCCAAATAATTCAAAACAATACTAATTTAGGTTTTGGCAAAGCCAATAATATCGGAATTGATATTGCAATTAAGAATGGTGCGGATGCTATTTTTTTATTAAACCAAGACACTTGGATTTTTGAAAACACAATTACAAACTTAGCTGAGAAATTATTTGGAAACCCCGATTTGGGAATTGTAAGTCCAATGCATTATTCCGCAGACGAAACCATTTTAGACAGTAGTTTCAGCACTTATTTCAATGAACACAAAATAGAAATCGACTCGAATTCGATTAGAATCGTTACATTTGTAAATGCAGCGGCTTGGTTAGTTTCAAAAGAATGTTTTCAAAAAGCGGGCTATTTTGAACCCATTTTCAATCATTATGGTGAAGATCGAAATTTTTGTGATAGAGTTCGATATCATAAATTCAAAATTGGAATTGTTAAAAATGCCGCAATTTGTCACGATAGAATTGTTAAATTAAATAGTAATAAGATCCTATTACAATCTCAGTATTTAGTTTTAATTCAGTTAATAAATTGCAATAATTCTTTATTTACAGCACTATTGCTGGGGTTAAAATCTGTTTTTGGATTATCTAAATTCCATTTTAAATCTCAAGGATTACTTAAATCTATTTTTCTCTTTTATAAACTGAAACGCTATTATTTTAGATTACTTTTGGATATTAAAACGATTAAGCTGATTCGATTCAACTCAAAAAAAGGAATAAATGGAATTTACAGCCAGTAATTATGCAAAATAAAGCAACACACAAACAAGCTTTTTTCTTTACCATAATTAATTATGTGGGTATCTTAATAGGAATTGTTTCTACACTTTTTATCTATCCAAAAAATAAAGAAATGCTTGGGATTTTTAGATATGTAGAATCTTTAGCTCAAATTTTGTTTCCAATAATGCTCTTGGGCGCTTCTCAAACATTGATAAAATTCGGTCCAAAATTAGATAATAAACAAGAAAAACAATTATTTAATTATAGCGTTTTATCTGTAATTGCAATGAGTTTGTTATTATTATCTTCAATCGGATTGTTTTCATTTTTTCCAGCATTGAAAGGATTTAAATACATTTATTTGGCATTTCCAATTGCCTTTTCGTTGGCTTTTATAGATTTATTTAAAAAGCAAGCTACAATTATTCAGAAAATTGCAGTACCAACTTTTTTTGATAATATAATTCCAAAAATAGCATTGCCAATAGTGTTTTTGATGGTTTTGAACAACTTCTATTCTACAGAAGACGCATTGTTTTTTTACATTATTTCATACAGTTCGATTGCGCTATTTATAGCCATTTATCTTTTTTACTATTTCAAACCTGAATTCAATTTCAATTTCAAATCACTTTTTACAGAAATTAGCAAAACCGAAATGTATCGCTTTTCGTTATATGCTTTTGCGGGAAGTTTAGGTTCTGTATTTGCATTTAGAATTGATTCTATTATGATTCCCAAATTTCTTTCAATGGAAGACAACGGGACTTTTAGTATTGGCGTAACATTGGCTTCGGCACTTGCGGTTCCTGCAACAGGAATTTTTATTTTATACGCACCAATAATCTCAAATTACATAAAAAATAATGCCATTACCGAACTTGATTTAAAGTACAAAGAAATTTCAAAATTACTTTTTTTCATTGGCGCACTGCTTTACAGTTGCATATTCTTAGGGATTGAAAACTTATTTTTATTATTGCCAACACACGAAAACTTAATGGCATCCGTTCCAGTAATATTGATTTTAGGATTCAATGTTTTAGTCAATATGGGAACTGGATTTAATGGAGAAATTATTACATATTCTAAATATTATAGGTTTAATTTAATTGCAATTGGAATATTAATCCTATTGAATGTTTCCCTAAACATCATTTTCATAAAAGTATTTCATTACGGAATTGAAGGAGTTGCAATTGCTTCGTTAATATCAATGTTGCTGTTTAATTTTTCTAAACTACTGTTTATATATCGAAAATTCAGAATACTTCCCTTTGATAAATCCTATCTAAAATTGATTTTAGTGTTTTGTATTGTGCTTTTTATAAGCTTCAATCTACCAAATTTTGAAACTGTTTTATGGAATTTAATCTACAAGACGATATTCTGTTTGGCAACAAATCTATTGCTTATTTACAAACTAAAATTAGTGTTTTCTTATAATTTTTGGGTAGAAAAAACGATGTTAAAACTCAAATTCTAATACCTATAAACGAAGGCATTAATATTCATTCCGGCACCAACAGAAGCAAAAAGTAACACGTCGCCCTTTTTAATTTCTTGATTATCAAGCTTTCCGTTTACCAATAAATCAAACAACGTTGGAATCGTTGCAACACTACTATTTCCTAAAAAATTAATACTCATTGGCATAATTCCTTCAGGTGCTTTTTGGTCATACAATTTATAAAAACGATTGATTATAGCTTCATCCATCTTTTCATTTGCTTGATGAATAAGAATTTTCTTAACATCCTCAATCGCAACACCACTTTTCTCCAAGCAACTTTTCATAGCTGTCGGCACGTGGCTTAATGCAAATTCATATATTTTTCGACCGTGCATTTTTATATAACCTACATCGGGATTCATTTCTGAATTGAATGATTTTCCAAAAAACAGATAATCTTTTTCACTGTAAGTATAAGAAGCACTTTCGTGAGATAAAATTCCGCCAATTTCATTTGTATTTTCTACAATTGTTGCTCCAGCGCCATCAGCATAAATCATCGAATCTCTGTCGTGCGGATCTACAACACGTGACAATGATTCTGCACCAATAACCAAACATTTTTTAGCCATCCCAGATTTTATCAAAGAATATGCTTGTAACATTCCTTCAATCCAACCAGGACAACCAAAAAGTATATCGAAAGCAACACATTTTGGATTTTGAATTTGCAATTTATGCTTCACACGTGCAGCCAAACAAGGCACAGCATCCGATTGAATAGTTCCGTTTTTTATGTCGCCAAAATTATGTGCAACTATAATATAATCTAATGTTTCTGAATCAATTCCTGAGTTTTTTATTGCACTTTCAGCGGCTAAAAAAGCCATATCCGAAGTAACAATATTGGGTTCGGCGTACCGTCTTTCTTCTATACCAGTAATTCCTTTGAATTTTCCAATTACAATTTCGTTGCTATAACCAAACGGACTTCCGTCTTCATTCATAAAATGATGTTCGCTGAAATCCGTATTGCTGACTTTCAATCCTGGAATGTAACTCCCAGAACCTGTTATTTTTATATTCATTATGGAATCGGTATATTATTAAAGCTAATTTAGGTATAATTTTTCTTATTTAAATAAAAAAAATACTATGCGTGCATATAATTATGAAATAATTTCTTTTTGAGCCTAAAAAATATTAATTATCTAGCTTTTTACCATTTAAATTGATTTTAATTTGCATCACCGTAGCTAAACTTAAAGCTTGGGTTTTTATTTTTTCGGAATTTGTCCCCATAAAATTTTCATCAACCGCTGCATTAAAATGCTTGAGCCAAATTGCGAAAAGTTCAGGCGTTAAGTATTCCTTTTCATTAATATTTAAGTGAATTTGCGTTAAATTTTTGAAATATCCACCCGTATTAAAAATAGCTTGCGACCAAAAAGTAACTAAAATAGGCAAATGTTCTTCCAATTTAATTTTCACAACATCCGTAAAAATATAACTTATAGATTTATCAAATAATAATTTCCGATAAAAATCTTCAACCAATAAATATAAATCATCCGTATTCAAAATATCTTTCATACCCAAATGTACAAAAGTTATTCTAATTCTAATTATTGGTAATTAATATACTTTTAGGTGTATTGAAAAGTCTGTTTCACGATACCTTATGATTTTAGACATGAAGAAATTGTTTTAGTTTTTTTTTATTGATTTGTATGTTTTAAAAAGCTCGAATGGCTCTAACATAGATACTATCTTGAGCATCCTTCATGATATCTGAACCATTATTATTATTAAAGCTATATAACCATGCATCTACTATTGGATTAACACCCCCCTGAACCACCCTCTGTAGAGCTCCAGTAGTCAACGGACATATTAAACCCCCTAATTGCAATTCTGTTTTCATGAAGTTTTAATAATTCATTCTTCGATGAAAGATACCAATCATCATAGACAGTACCATCAACATCTGTAATCGAAAGGTCCGAACAAAGTTTAGCAGCAATACCAACTTCGTCGCAACCTGCTATAATATCTCTTGTGTTTTGGTTTCCAGTTCCAATTGCAATTCCGTCTGCGCCCACTATTGTGTTTCCCAACATCCCCACATCGCATTAACAGTGCCTTCAATAGCATTGTCATACATATCAGTAGTAGCGGCGACTATGCCATGAACTTCATCTGGATTATACCCTGGATCACCTGGTTGAAGTATATAAGCAATTTTCCCTCCAAATGCGGAAAGTCCAACAGTAAGTGGAGGTAGTGGTGCTTGACCAAGCATATTATACCATGAAGAACCACTGTAAAATTGGGGTTGACCAACTACTCCACAATCCTTACAAAAAATCATTAAACCTGTTGCTGGAGAAGTGATGGCTTCTCTTTGCGCATAAGTCATCCGTGGAGGTAAAAACCCCCTTAGTGGTTGAACTTACATCCAGCATGGCCGAAGCATTTGCCGCACTGCCATCGGCATTAATTCCTACCGATTGTGCTGTTGTAGCAAATGTTGTGAAAATAGCGAGTAAAATAATTAGTTTTTTCATTAGGTTTGGGTTTTTATTTTTAAAAAAAGAGGCTCACGCCCATTGTTTGTCATTGCGAGGAACGAAGCAATCAAAGGGTGAAAGAGTAAACCTGCCTGCTAGCAAACAAAGGGTATTAATCCCTGAGGCAGCGCACCGAGAAACCGTATCCCCTAAGGGTATCGTACCTGATGGCATCGTCGTTATTGTAACTCAGGCCGCGGCTCCAGGCTTTAGTAGTAAGGAACTCTGACGAACTCCACCAACGACAGGTGTTGCCAATGATCTCGAACGGACCATCTATGCGAAAACTACCCGGAATAGCTGTAAAGCCACTGGAGTTGGTAGCGTTAGTATTGGGGCTATTCCATAATGTGGTGGCTTTCATTTTTCCGCCTGCAACGGTTTCTCCTCCTAAAAAGGTGGTTAAGGTGGTCCATTCGGCATCCGTAGGAACGTGCCATCCTGTTGGGGCTAGTTTTTTGCGGAGAGTCGCATCTGTTTTTGAGGCTTCGTTCCATATGCCAGCTACAGCATACCAATTGTATAACTTTCCGTAAGTCGTGCCGTTAACAGATACATTGTTATAATAACACCAAGCACCAGTGGTTAAGGCTGCCCATGTGGTTGGGTCAGTTACTTGGGGTATAGCAGTACCGTCACTGTAGGTTGTCACATCGAGATTAACGGTGGCCCAAACTTGGGTGCCAATCGTAACTCTTGCTGTTGACGTTGTTGCTGTTCCTCCTATCAAGTTTTTCCATTGAGTTCCATCATAATATTGGGGTTCTCCAGAAATTCCACAATCAGTGCAATAAATCATCAGACCTTGTGCGGGTGATGTAATTGTAGCTCTTTGAGCTCCCGTCATCCGTGGTGGTAGAAATCCTTGCGTGGTTGATTTTAAATCTAATATTGCCGAAGCGTTTGCAGCACTGCCATCGTCATTAATTCCTACCGACTGTGCTGTTGTAGCAACTGTGGTGAAAATAGCAAGTAAAATAAGTATTTTTTTCATGAGGGTTGGGTTTGTTTTATTTCAAAAAAGGGGCTCACGCCCCCATATATTTTCAAAGGGTCAAAGGGCAAAAGGGTATTAATCCCTGAGGCAGCGCACCGAGAAACCGTAAAGCTTATTGTAGTAGTCTCTGTAGGCATAGCCGTTGCTGTAATACAGGAAGCGGATCCAAGCGTAGGTTGAACCGTACTGCGAAGAACTCCACCAGATACCGTAGCCGCCAACGTTGCTGAATGTACCATTGCCGTTGCGTCCTCCCGGAAGACCTGAAAAACCACTGGAGTTGGTAGCGTCTGTGTTAGGGGTGTCCCAAAGCGATGTGCCTGTTGCTTTCAATTTTCCGCCAGCAACTGTCGTTCCCCCTAATGTATTGGTTAAGGTGGTCCATTCTGCATCGGTAGGTAAATGCCATCCTGTAGGGGCTAAAACCTTATTTGGAGTATTTGGATCTGCGTCGTGTATGCCTGCAACAGCATACCAATTGTATAATTTGCCATAAGTGGTGCCTGAGGAGGAATTGTTATTGTAATAACACCAAGCACCAGTGCTTAAGTTAGACCATTGTGTTGGGTCGGTTACTTGGGGTATTGTGGTTCCATCTCTATAGGTTGTCACATCGAGATTAACGGTGGCCCAAACTTGGGTGCCAATCGTAACTCTTGCTGTTGACGTTGTTGCTGTTCCTCCTATCAAGTTTTTCCATTGAGTTCCATCATAATATTGGGGTTCTCCAGAAATTCCACAATCAGTGCAATAAATCATCAGACCTTGTGCAGGTGATGTAATTGTAGCTCTTTGAGCTCCAGTCATCCGCGGAGGTAGAAATCCTTGCGTGGTTGATTTTAAATCTAATATTGCCGAAGCGTTTGCAGCACTGCCATCGTCATTAATTCCTACCGACTGTGCTGTTGTAGCAACTGTGGTGAAAATAGCAAGTAAAATAAATAGTTTTTTCATGAGGGTTGGGTTTGTTTTATTTCAAAAAAGGGGCTCACGCCCCCATATATTTTCAAAGGGTCAAAGGGTCAAAGTGACAAACCTGCCTGCCGGCAGGCAGTATTAATCCCTGAGGCAGCGCACCGAGAAACCGTGCCTCTTATTGCCGTTGAAACTGACGGCATCGCCGAAGTTCCAAGCCAGGTAGCGTAACCAGGCGCTCGAAATATTGCCCTGTGACGAACTCCACCAGTATCCGTAGGTGCCAACGTAGGTGAACGTTCCATAGTTGTCGCGATGACCACCCGGCAAACCTGAAAAACCACTGGAGTTGGTAGCGTCTGTGTTAGGCGTGTCCCAAAGCGATGTGCCTGTTGCTTTCAATTTTCCGCCAGCAACTGTCGTTCCCCCTAATGTATTGGTTAAGGTGGTCCATTCTGCATCGGTAGGTAAATGCCATCCTGTAGGGGCTAAAACCTTATTTGGAGTATTTGGATCTGCGTCGTGTATGCCTGCAACAGCATACCAATTGTATAATTTGCCATAAGTGGTGCCTGAGGAGGAATTGTTATTGTAATAACACCAAGCACCAGTGGTTAAGTTAGACCATTGTGTTGGGTCGGTTACTTGGGGTATTGTGGTTCCATCTCTATAGGTTGTCACATCGAGATTAACGGTGGCCCAAACTTGGGTGCCAATCGTAACTCTTGCTGTTGACGTTGTTGCTGTTCCTCCTATCAAGTTTTTCCATTGAGTTCCATCATAATATTGGGGTTCTCCAGAAATTCCACAATCAGTGCAATAAATCATCAGACCTTGTGCGGGTGATGTAATTGTAGCTCTTTGAGCTCCCGTCATCCGTGGTGGTAGAAATCCTTGCGTGGTTGATTTTAAATCTAATATTGCCGAAGCGTTTGCAGCACTGCCATCGTCATTAATTCCTACCGACTGTGCTGTTGTAGCAACTGTGGTGAAAATAGCAAGTAAAATAAATAGTTTTTTCATTGTTTGATTTTGTTTTGCAAAAAACGATAGGCAAAATAGATTCCTAACAATAGTGCCAGTAGTATATAATTGTCAATAGGTGCTGGTGGTTCTACGTCGTTTATATTATCATCAAATAAATCTTGTGCCATTGCAAAAAAAGGGAGTGCTAAAAAAAGAAAACAATACCCTTTTTTAAGGTTTGAGGTGCTTGTTTTTGGTATCATATTATTGAATTGTTATTTTTTTAGTACTGCTTTTTCCTTGGTTTGTTAGCTCCACAAAATACAACCCTTGTGTTAAGGTAATTTTAGGTGTAATGGTTATCGTGTTTTGAGCTTCGGTTTTCGTCTCATATACTATTTGCCCAATGGTATTAATTATTTTTATGGCAACTTCTCCTGTTAGATAGCTTGGCAAAGCAATATTAAATTGGTTGTTGGTTAACGGGTTAGGATAAACTACTATATTTTCTGCACTAAAATTTGGATTGTTTAATGCATTGTTTTGAAACACAATTTTAAAACGGTTGGTGCTATAAGAAAGTGCATCAGTAGTGGTGGTAAATGCAACGTCTGTTGTTGCAGTATTTGCCAAAGCAGTATATTGATTGAGATACGTGTCTACTAAAAACGGTGTAGTTGCTGGATCAAAATTATTGAAATGAGTTCTGAACGTGTAGTTTTTATTGGCTTGAAATTGCTGTAATTGTACTTGCAATTCATCAGTAGCTACTACTTGTGGTCTAGCATCAATGGTTAAAGTAAGGTTGCTGTTTAAAAAAGAAATGTTTTCTATTCCAGTGCTTAACTTAGTTACATCGCCATTTTCGATTGCGTTGGTAAATTGGTTGTCAAAAACCGATACGGCAGCATCAATAGGATAACCGCCTAAAGCCAATTCGCTGGTTTGATAGACTTGCAATTCTAACCTTGAAAAATTAGTAGTCGTGGTTCTGTAAAAGTTATTGATATTGGTTCCTAGTTTATCTGTTTCGTTAAAAGTTATGGATCCTGCTGTTCCTAAAGTGGTGTTTTTTACAAAAAAAGCTTGTCCAGGTTGTATGTATTGATTTACACTAGAAAATGTATTATTTGAAAATGTTGTCGAATTGTATGCTACATAACGTCCTCGTTGATCTGATGTGCCCATATTGGAATCCCAAGTATAATAAGTCTCTGTTAATCCTGTTTTGGTTAGATTATTCCAATCTAGTGTATTCACATAAGGGTTTCCAATTAAACTATAGCCTTCTGTAGCAGTATTACTTGTGTTGTTTATTGGTGCGGGAGAGGAAGTACTATTAAAAGTTACTTGACCCGTAGTCACGGTTCCTTTAGCAGATAGTGTTACAGGTACATTCATACTTGCCTGAGATGCCTGTGTTATTAATGTAGAGGTTTTGTCTCCACGAATCAATAATCTATAGCCTTGCATCGCGTTAAGGTTGGTGGCATTTGTATTGGCGATAGCTGCCCAACCCGAACCAGTTGCTTGTTGATTATTGTAGGTGTACATAGAAGGACTCCCTGAAACCGTGGTATCAAAACCATTAGCTCCTGTTGTAGAACCTGTAATATGAGTACCTAATTGCCAGTTGTTACTAATGAAATTATCAGTAGTAACACTAGGGGTTAAAAAACGAAAAGCTCGTTTTCCTTGTGCAATATAACGCTGCACCGTTACTTTTCCTATTATGCTACTTCCATCAGCTACAGGAGCAATTACTGCCGAACCTGCTGCATTAGAAACTAAGGTTAGGTTGTTGTTGGCATTTAGCGTTCCATTAGAAACCGTTAAAGCACCAGTTACATTTATTCTATTATTTAATGTACTAGTTCCCGAATGTGCTACAGTTAAATTTTTGGTGTTTATTGTGTTTGCACCTGCAACCGCAACAAGACCTGAAAAACGAAGTGTTCCTTCTGTATTGGTTAAGGTTCCATCGTTTGTCAAAGTACCACCGCTGTAGTCAATATTCACAGCGCCGGTAGTAACCATACTAGCACCACTACTTATAGTGAAACTTTGGGAAAATGAGCTACTAGATACTAAAAACAGTAGTACTACAATTAAAAATTGAGAGTAAGGCAACGAAACGGCAGTTGTAGTCCTGGAACGGGATGTTACTTGAGCCCAATTTGCATTTGAATGTAAAAAAACAAATAGTAAAGAAAAGATATTTTTGTTGAGGGGCACTATTTTCATAATAAAAAAATTTTTACAAAAATATTATGAATCATTAACTAAATTATTACAAAGAGGTGGGAGAAAAGTCCAAACTACCTCACAATGGACTAATTTTTCGGAAACAAATAAGTTACCGTTTGAAATAAACATGAACATTTGTTAATAAAATACGACTTTTTGAAAAAAAATAAATAAATTTGCAACTAAACCCCCAAAATAATGCCAATAAATACAAACTTAATCAACCTTTTCTATTTTGGCAGTGCTTGCTTTTCCTTTCTTGCCTCTTTATTGTTATGGAAGAATTCCAAAAACTATAATATTTTAGCAAATAAGATTTTATCACTTTTATTCTTTTCTATTGGCTATAGTATTTTTGGCTATTTATTAATTGTCTCTGAATGGATTGCTTACTTACCATTATTATACAAAACCCCTCTGCCATTTAGCTATTTAATTTATCCTTCCCTATATTTATACATACAATTAATTCTTAACAATAAAACTTCAGTTTCAAAAAAAAACTGGCTGCATTTTGTGCCGTTTTTATTAGCCATAATAGATTTGCTGCCATTTTACTTTATGCCATTAAATGACAAAAACAGTATTGTATCTAATTTACTTCACGAATTATCAAATACTTATTTAATAGATGCTGGATTTTTACCGGCATGGTTTCATTATGTATTTAAACAGTTACAAGCAATTATATATCTAATATTAATATGGAAATTATTATATAAAAATAAGATTTTTAAAAAAATTAATTATCAAGATTTAGCCATAACTTCTCAGATAAACCAGGTAAAAAAATGGCTAATTACAATTAGTGCCTGGATGACTTTTTCCTATGTAACATTTATAATTTTAATTGGTTTAACCTTTATAAATCCTACTTTTAAAATTACAGGAATTTATTCAGAATTAACCTCATTAGTTTTTGCATTTTCAATATTTGCATTATGCTTGCATGTCTTTTTTCATCCCAATGTATTGTATGGATTTATTGATTTTCAGATTGGAGAAAACCAAAATAAATTGGATTTAAAAAACATCGAATTAGAGGGAATTGAAATAAAACCAACAATTAGTTCCGAAAAATGGGCAATCTTAGAACACCTAATTCTTGAAAAAGAATATTTTAAAAAACAAGGAATGTCAATCGAACGATTATCAATCGAGTTAAATATTTCAAGTAGACAGTTGTCGTTTTGTATTAATTATTATAAAAAAATGAAATTTCAAAATTATATCAATTCACTTCGCCTTCAATTTGTAATTTCAGAATTTGAAAATAGAACCCTAAAAAACAACACAATCGAAGCAATTGGAGCTAATGCAGGCTTCGGAAGTAGATCCTCTTTTTTTTCTGTGTTCAAAAAACAAATGGGATGTACACCATTAGAATATATAAAGTCCAAAAAAGAATAAAATATTTTATTTTAAACCATTTCCTCCATTTTTTAAATATGAAATGAAGATATAAAAAAACACTCTAAATAGAGTGTTCTTTTGACTTTGCCTAGTAAATGTTTTTAGTAAAAACCTTGTTAACCCATATAAATAGGCTTTATTTATGACCGCGACAGGGTTCGAACCTGTAACCCTCAGAGTCGAAATCTGATATTCTATCCAGTTGAACTACGCAGCCTTTATTATTTTAGATTGAAGATTAACGATTTTAGATTTGTGATTTAAAATCGTTGTCCGTCCCTGATATAGGTTGACCATAAAAGTCAAATTATATGAAAGCAAATTTAAAACAAATTAGGAAACTTCGAATTTATTCGGATGATTTTAAAAAAGAGATTGTAGCTATTTATGAGAGTGGTAAATTCAGTGTTCTTCAACTTGAAAAGCTTTATAGCGTGTCAAATGCTTCAATTTACAGTTGGATCTATAAATTTTCTACCTTTAA